>NZ_CCXK01000001.1 GCF_000821305.1 Clostridium culturomicium
ACAATGTTCACTGTGTAATTTTGAGAGAATATTCTCTTACAATCTGGTGATGATGCTCTTAATGGATACACCCGTTCCCATACCGAACACGAAGGTTAAGCATTAAGAGGCCGATAGTACTGCACGGGAAGCTGTGTGGGAGGGTAGGTGGTTGCCAGGTTTTTTTATGGTTCGCTAGCTCAGTCGGTAGAGCACATGACTTTTAATCATGGTGTCCGGGGTTCGATCCCCCGGCGAGCCACCAACAAACCTATGTAACTATAGTTAACTTTAAAGAGTTACTATGTTTATTATAGATTAATTTATATGCGGGAGTGGCTCAGTGGTAGAGCGTCACCTTGCCAAGGTGAACGTCGCGAGTTCGAATCTCGTCTTCCGCTCCAAATAAGCGTCTTTAGCTCAGCTGGATAGAGCAACGCCCTTCTAAGGCGTGGGCCAGGAGTTCGAATCTCTTAAGACGCACCATACATGGTGAATGTAGTTCAGTTGGTAGAGCGCCAGATTGTGGTTCTGGTTGTCGTGGGTTCGAGTCCCATCATTCACCCCATAAATGGTTCGCTAGCTCAGTCGGTAGAGCACATGACTTTTAATCATGGTGTCCGGGGTTCGATCCCCCGGCGAGCCACCAAAAGCACTTCATATTGAAGTGCTTTTTTTATTTTAACTTTGTTTTTATAAATAAAATTAAGAGATTTCTACATAATATATTAGTTCGATAAAACTTGTTTCAATGATTTGGTGTGAAGGCTAGTAATTTTGATATTTAGGGCATTTAAGATTTATAAATAATAAAGACTTTGAGTTTGAATAGAAGATTAGAAATAAAAGCTATATAATAGGTTTAGAAATGATGTATAAAGTTATCAACAGTTGTTAGCAAATAGTACACAAAAGAAAGATTTTTTGTGAGCATGTGTGGATAAGTTGTTGTATTATAAATATATAGTTTACGTGTATTACATTTAGAGGAGGCAGAGAAATGATTTTCGAAAAGGAAACTACTACTGTAGAGTTTGTTAGAAGACCTAATAGATTTCAAGGTTATGTAATGATTGATGGAGAAGAAGAGTTAGTTCATGTTCCTAACACAGGAAGATGTAAGGAAATATTAATTCCAGGCTGTAAAGTTTTATTGAGAGCTGAAGATGGAGCAAATAGAAAAACTAGGTTTAGCTTAATAGCAGGCTATAAAGGTAATAAATTAATAAATATTGATTCTCAAGCACCAAATAAAATTGTTGATGAAGCGCTTAAAAATAAGAAGATTAAAGGCTTAGAGAAATATAATAACATATGTAGAGAAAAGACTTTTGGTAAAAGCAGATTTGATTTTAAACTTTCTAATGATGATGGAGAGGAATATTATTTAGAGGTAAAAGGGGTTACATTAGAAGAAAATGGACATAGTAGATTTCCAGATGCCCCAACTGAAAGAGGAAGAAAGCATTTACTGGAATTAATTGATGTAGTTAACACAAGAAAGGGTGCAGGAGTTATTTTTGTTATACAGATGGAAGGAATAACTACATTTTCACCTAATGATGATACAGATAAAGCATTTGGGGATGCGTTAAGATTTGCAAAGGAAAATGGGGTTGATATTTTTGCTTATTCTTGTAAAGTAACGGAAACATCTATAGAATTAACAGACAAGGTTGAAATTATTTTATAACTATTAATTTTATAATTATTAACAAAAAATACCATTGATATGTGGTTGAGATATATAAATGATAATCTCTTCACATAATCAATGGTATTTATTTTATGATTTTAATCTAATAAGGCTTACATTAAGTACATTATCAACATAAGACACTTCAGCTTCATCTATCATCATTCCAATTAAAGATAATTCTGAGTAGAAATTTTCATTACCGTTTAACTCCCAATAATATTCTTCTATATCCTGTCTGCGCGGAGTATTTAGAAGTGAGGTAAGTTTAGTAATATTTTTTTCTGTAAGTTCAGAGTTAATTGCACTGAAGTTGAGTGTTATTGCGTCATCTTTTGTCTTAAAATCGATGTGTATATCGTCACAGCCTAAATTAACTAAATAACTTGTAAACTCACTGAGTAAACTTATATTTCTTTGACGAAGATGTTTCATAACTAAATTTCCTTTCTAAATGCAGTAATTAATGGGACAAGGAACATACATACTATTCCCCCAGCAAAACCATTATTATATAATATCATTCCGCCATGTAGGTATGAGGTGTTCATAACTATTACAGCATGAAGCATACCAGCTACAATTCCCCATATTGGACCGAATGAACCAGCGATTGGTGCTAAAGTTGTACCAAATAGAAGTGCTAACATAACACCTGGAGCGGTAATGTCGAAGATGTTTAGTGTTGTACACAATATAATACCAAGCATTATAGGAATTATATTTCTAAGATGTTTACCAAAAGCTCCAAAACCAACAATAGTAAGCACACCTCCAAGTGTAGGACCATTTAAGTCACCACCTAAAGCGGCTACAAGGAAGAGTGAGAATAATCCAAGTATACCCATATTCATTAAAGTTGGTCCTATTCCAAATAATAGATAAAAGTCTGTTATAAGTTTACCAGAGCACTTTTTAAATTTCCTCATGTGTTCAAAACTTTTTCCATTTAATATGTATCCTAAAATAATCATTAATATAAATAGTGATGAAAATAGAATAATAAAATGAAGGTTATATCCAGTTAACCATAGTAATCTAGTTTCAAAGTCAATGCCTATAGATCTAAGTAATGACATCAGGACTGTTCCGATAAGACCTGCAGCTAAACCAACATTATATAGACTGTAACCCTGATGAAGTCTGATACAGGCAGATGCTATAGGAGGAAGTAAAAACCCCACAATAGAACTTATTATAAATCCTATTGCTATAGCAGGAAAACCTGACATGGATCCATTTGCTATTACTTGAACAAAGGCTGGCGATAAAGTTGTACCAAATATAGCCGTAACTATGTACTTAGAGAAGTTTTCTTTCTGAACTCTTGAGTATACCCATATACCAAATATTATTGGCCATATATTAAAGATATTCTTACCAAACAGAGAAAAACCTGCTACGGTAAATATACCAGCAATTATTGTACCCGATGGTTTTACATCTAAAACTAACATTAATATTACATAAATAATAATTAGCAGAGCACAGTTAATAAGAGTAGCACCAATTCCACCTACTGCCATATAGTCAGTTATAAGAATATCAGGACTAAGAATAATTTCTTTTAAACCTAATATAACTTCACTAGGTGAACTGAATAAAAATGCCACAAGTATTAAGATAACACTAAGGTATAAAAATAATTTATACGGTAATGAAATTCTTGAAGTAAAGTCTTTTATAATAATCAGCTCCTTTGAATTGTTTACACCGTAAAGATTAAGGTGTATAGTTAGAATGTATCGATAAGGCTTTACGTGTTTATTATAACAAGTTTATGGTTGTATAACTATAAAAATATATTAGTTTAAAAAGAAAAGTCGTGGTAATTTATGGGTTATATCTTAATTAACCAGTTAATAGATATAATATTGATATAAAAGTCGTAATAATTATAGATTAAACTTAGGTATGAAAGAGGTAAAGAAACATGGGATTGGATATAGTAGTATTTAATTGTGAAAAATGTCCTGATTTTAAGCAAGGTAAATGTGATGGAAAAGAAGTAAGTTGTATGTGTCAAAAATGTCCAAGGAACTTAGGTCAATGTTTAATTGTTCGATACTGCAGAGAAACCGAATCCGTATTAGATTGCTTTGATTATTAACAATTAAAAACTTATCATATAATTTATATGAGGTAAAATTAATTAATCTATAGATCTGATTTGATAAAATGCCATTTTTAGAATTTTACATAACCTCGTATAAAAAGGCATTAATTGAAGGATTATATATTTAAAATATATTTTCTAGGAGTGTGGCATATGAGGTTAACTAGTGAAATAAAACAAAGGATAGCTCAAAATTGTTCTTTTTATAATGAAAGAAGTTATTATCCAGATAAAGTTTTGTTACAGTTAGAACAAAGCTGCAATAACTGTCAAAATTTCGTAAGAGGCCATTGTATTAAAGAGGTTCTTGACGATATTTATACAAATATTAGGCTTAATTAAGCCTAATTACATATTGTGTTTACAGAATATTTTAAATATTTAGTTGATGAACTTCTATTTAAATGTTAAAATGTAATTGATTACAAGTCAGTTATATGAAAATATTTACTTATTTTAGGAGGTTTAATTATGCATAAGAAATTATTTATACCAGGACCTGTAGATGTTGCACCAGATGTATTAGAAAAAATGGCGATGCCAATGATTGGACACAGAAGCAAGGAAGCTTCAAGAATTCAAAGACAAATTAGTGATTATATGAGAATAGTTTTTAATACTAAGGAAGAAATTTTACTTTCAACTACTTCAGGTAGTGGACTTATGGAAGGTGCTGTTCGTTCATGTACGGCTAAAAGAGCTGCAATTTTTGCAGTAGGTGCTTTTGGTAAGAGATGGTATGAAATGGCTGTAGCAAATAATGTTCCAGCAGATATGATTGAATCTGAATGGGGACAACCTACTACACCAGAGATGGTAGACGAAGCGTTAGCAACAGGTAAATATGATTTAATAACTGTAACACAAAATGAAACTTCAACTGGTGTTATGAATCCAATGGATGAAATCGCTGCAGTAGTAAGAAAGTATCCAGATGTAGTATTCTGTATCGATACGGTAAGTTCAGCAGCCGGCACTGAATTAAAAGTAGATGAGTGGGGAGTAGACATATGCATAACATCAACTCAAAAAGCTATAGGTCTTCCTCCAGGAATGTCAATGTGTTCATTCTCTAAGAAGGCTATAGAAAGAGCTAAAACAGTTCCTCATAGAGGTTTATATTTAGATTTATTAGGATTATATGAGTATATTCAAAAGAAAGATTATCAATATCCTTCTACTCCATCATTATCTCATATGTTTGCACTTGAATATCAATTAGATAAGATTATAAATCAAGAAGGATTACAAAATAGATTTGACAGACATATTGAAGGGGCTGAAATAGTAAGAGCATGGGCTAGAAAGCACTTCGAAATATTCCCAAATGAAAATTATATGTCTAATACATTAACTAACATAAAAAATACTAGAAATATAGATATAGCTGCTTTAAACAAAGCTCTTGGTGAAAGAGGGTTCCAAATTTCTAATGGTTATGGAAAGCTTAAGGACAAGACCTTCAGAATAGCGCATATGGCTGAAAGAACTCCTGAAGAGTTAAAAGAGTTATTAGCTAATATAGATGAAATATTAGGATTTGAGGATTAATATTTTTTAGGGGGGATTAGTTATGGTAAGAGTACTTGTTACTGATGGTATGAATAAAGACAGCATAGCTACTTTAAGAGATAGTGGTTATGAGGTAGTTGAAAAATTTTATGAGCCAGATGAATTAGGAGCTGCATTACAAGATTTTGATGTAGTTGTGGTTAGAAGTGCTACAAAAGTTAGACAACCTATTATTGATAAGGCTATGGAATCAGGAAGATTAAAGCTTATAATCCGTGGTGGAGTAGGTGTAGATAATATAGATGTAGCTTATGCAACTTCTAAGGGGATAAGAGTTGCAAATACCCCGAATTCAAGTAGTGCTTCTGTTGCAGAGCTCGCTCTTGCTCATATGTTTGCAGTATGCAGATTTGTTAATATATCAAATGTAACTATGAGAGAAGGTAAATGGGAAAAGAAAAAATATAGTGGCATAGAGATTGGAGGAAAAACCCTAGGACTTGTTGGATTCGGAAGAATTTCTAAATCTCTTGCTGAAAAAGCTAGTGCATTAGGCATGAAGGTTATATATACAAATAGAAAAGGAAAAGTTGATGGCTATGACCAATATGAATACTGTACTTTAGAAGAGTTACTTACAAAGGCTGATTTCGTATCTCTTCACATTCCATTTATTAAAGAGCAAGGAACTACGATTGGTAAAGCTCAATTTGATATGATGAAGGATGGGGCTGTTCTAATCAACTGCGCTAGAGGTGGGGTTGTAGATGAAGCTGCGTTACTTGAGGCCTTAGATAGTGGAAAGCTTCGAGGAGCTGGAATTGATGTATTTGAAGTTGAGCCAGCGACTAATACTGCATTAATTAATCATCCAAAGGTTTCTGTTACTCCACATATTGGAGCAGCAACTAAGGAAGCTCAAACAAGAATTGGAGCTGAAATAGTACAAGTTATCTTTGACTTCTTCAACAAATAATAAAATCTAAGGAGGACATAGTAATATGGCAGTAGTAAGACCTTTTAAGGGTATAAGACCAACGAAAGAATTAGTTGATAAGGTTGCAGCTCTTCCTTATGATGTTATGAATACAGAGGAAGCAAGAGAGATGGTTAAGGAAAATCCTTATTCATTCCTTCATGTTGATAAAGCCCAAATAGACTTACCAATTGAAACTAATCAGTATGATGAGATAGTTTACAATACAGCTAGAGGTAATCTAGATAAAATGAGGGAAAATGGGACTTATATTCAAGATGGATCTCCATGTATGTATGTTTATAGACAAGTTATGGATGGAAGAGTTCAAACTGGAATAGTGGGATGTACTTCTATTGATGACTATATGAACAACATCATAAAGAAACATGAGAATACAAGAGCCGAAAAGGAAAGGGATAGAATTAACCATGTTAATTACTGTAACGCTAATACAGGACCAATATTCTTAACCTATAGAAATGTTGGAGAAATTGATGAGATAGTAGCTAAATATACAGCTGAAGAACCTGAGTATAATTTTGTATCAGAAGATGGGATTTCTCATATTATATGGGTTATAGATAATGCTTCTGATGTAAAAAGACTTGAAGAGTTATTCAGTGGAGTAGATTATCTTTATATAGCAGATGGACACCATAGAGCAGCATCAGCTGTTAATGTTGGTAAAATGAGAAGAGAAGCTAATAAAGAATATACTGGGGAAGAGGAGTTTAATTTCTTTTTATCAGTTATATTTCCTGCAGATGATCTTTATATAATGGACTATAACAGGGTTGTTAAGGATTTGAATAATAATTCTAGTGAAGAGTTCTTGGCTAAAGTAAATGAAAAATTTGATGTTGAGGAATATGTAGGTGAAGGACAATATAAACCAGAAGGAAAAGCAATGGTTGGTATGTACTTAGATGGAAAGTGGTATAAGTTAACAGCTAAAGAAGGCACTTATGATCCAGCTGATCCAGTTAAGAGTCTTGATGTTTCTATTCTTCAAGAGAATGTTCTCACTCCAATACTAGGAATTGATGATCCAAAAACTAGTGATAGAATAGATTTTGTTGGAGGGATAAGAGGTCTTGGGGAATTAGAAAGAAGAGTAGCCGAAGGTATGAAGGTTGCTTTTGCTATGTATCCTACAAGTATAGAGGAGCTTATGAATATTGCTGATGCAGGAAAATTAATGCCGCCTAAGTCAACTTGGTTTGAACCAAAACTTAGAAGTGGAATATTCGTTCATGAGTTAACTTAAAGTACTATAATTTAGTATTTTTAATATAGTGTAGTATAATTAGAAGATAAAATTCTAAAAATAAAGCAGCATAGGTAAATGGAGTATTTAAACTCCAACTACCTAGTGCTGCTTTTTATTATTTTATAGAGAAGAACAAGTGAATTTATTTAGCTTCATTTATTTTTTTACGACTTTCTTCATTTATTACAGATTTTAGTTGCTTTAGGTAATCAGAAAATTCTACCTGTTCAGTTCCATGTTCTAGATTAAGTTTGTACTCTAGAGGAAGCCATGTAGATATGTCTGCCTGATTATGTTGAAATAGGACTTCCATTTTATCGAGAGCTTTATAAATCTTAGATTCTAGTGTTTCTTGAGATTCCATTTCTTCAAATAGATTTTTTAGTTTAGATTGATATGGAGCAGGAAGGGAGTTAAGCCAATTATTAATTTGCTTGGTTTCTTCCACTTCATGGTCGTCTGTTTTAAGGAAAACTGGTATGTCACCAGTGAACGCTTCGCCTATGTCGTGAAAAATGCACATTTGCAGAATTTTGTTTATATCAGCTTCAGGAAATTCATCAGATATAAAGTAAGCCATTAGTGAAAGGCTCCAGCTGTGTTCTGCAACGCTTTCGTGTCTTCCGCTTGAAGTCCAAGAATGACGGGTATTATTTTTTAAGTTTTCAGCAATTTTCATTGTTTACAATAAAGTTTTTATTTCTATTTTATATCCCCCATTTATTCATAATAGTTTGAATAAATTATATCAAAGTGGAAAAATAATTAAAACAGTTGAATTATAATATTAAAGAATATAAAATTGAGGTATTCATTGTGATGATATTTAAGCAGTGAATAAATTTTAGTCTTCACTTATAAAATAAAACAATAGGAGGTTGTAAGTATGGCTAACCATATTTTTTCAAGAACAGAATTATTAATAGGAACTGATAGTTTAAATAAATTAAAGGGGAGTAAGGTAATCATATTTGGAATAGGCGGGGTAGGAAGTTTCACTACTGAATCTTTAGCTAGAAGTGGTGTTGGAACATTAATCCTTGTAGATAATGATGATATATGCCTTACAAATATAAATAGACAAATACATGCGACAACAAAGACCTTAGGTAAAAGTAAGGTTGAAACAATGAAAGCAAGGATATTAGAGATTAATCCTGAATGTCAGGTTATAACTAAAGAAACCTTCGTAAATGCAGATAATGTTGCAGAAATAATTGGAACTGAGGCTGATTATGTTGTAGATGCTATAGATACAGTTACATCAAAACTAGATATAATTCAGTATTGTAAGGAAAATAATATTAATGTCATAAGCTCTATGGGAACAGGAAATAAGTTAGACCCATCAAGATTTAGAGTTACAGATGTATATAAAACCTCAGTATGTCCTCTTGCAAAGGTTATGAGGCATGAGTTAAAGAAAAGAAGAATTAAAGGATGTAAAGTAGTATTTTCAGATGAGCTTCCGTTAAAGCCATACAGGGAAGTAGCAGAAGGATTAACGATGGAATCAACTAAAGCAGCTAGAAAAAGACAAACACCAGGAAGTATTGCCTTTGTACCACCAGTAGCAGGGATGATAATTGCTAGTGAAGTTGTAAAAGATTTAATGAAGTAACTTTTGTGATAAATATGACATTTAACTATAAGTAATAATAAAATTACTCCTATTTTTATTCTAAGGAGTAATTTTAAGTAATTAAAAAATTTAAAGTTTAATTTAATGTAAGAAATCCGTTAGTAAAAAGAGTACTAACGGATTTTCTGTATTTTAATTATTTATTTTACTAATTTATATAGAGTTAAAGCGTAAATTTCAGTGGATTTAACTAAATCATCCATAGTAATGTATTCGTCAGGTTGATGTTCAGTTTTTGCAGAGTCAGGAAATACCATTCCAAAGGCAACACAATTATCTATGGCTCTTGCATAGGTTGCCCCGCCAGAAGCTTCAGGTATGGCTTCAAGACCAGTTTCTGCTTCATAAACTTCTTTGAGTGTTTTAATTAAGAAGTGATCTTCAGGGACGTAACTAGGGGCAAGCCAGTCATATTCCTCATAGCTTAAACCATATTCTTCACCTTTAGCTTTAATTACATCTATAATCTGGTCTTTATCAGCAGTAACAGGAATTCGGATATCTAGACAGATAGTTTCGGTATCTTTAGTAATATCTATCTTACCGACATTTACAGTTAATTTTCCAGAGATGTCTTCACAGTCTGGAAGAAGATTAGAAAGAGCAACATTCTCACCAATTACTTCGGCTATAAACCTTATTGAGTTTGAAGTGTAGCCAAGCTTGTTAAGAGCAATGGCGAGTCTAGAAATTGCATTTATACCATCTGCACTGCTCGCAGAATGGACACCTTTTCCGAGTACATATATGTTATTATCCTTAATATCATATTTAAAAGTGAGATTATCAAGAATTTCTTTCATTGAAGGTAGTTCTTTATGAGAGCAAGCGTACATGGCTTTATCAGGAACAGAGTTAAAGGCATTACCTGCAGTAAGCAGCATATCACTAGTGTTTTTGCAAGTAAGCTTTGCTTGAAGAAGCCCTTTTTCAGAGTTTATACAGAAGAATTTACTATCAGGAGTAATACCCATAGATGGAATCTCTTCGCCATTGCTCTTATATCGAGTAATTCCCCTCCATAAGTTTTCTTCATCAGTTCCCAAAATAACTCTTATTCTTTTATTAAGCTTAACGCCAGAGTTAAGTAGAGCTTTTATGGCGTATATGCAAGAAAGTGTTGGACCTTTATCGTCTTGGGTTCCACGTCCATATAATTTATTATCTTCAATGGTTAGCCTATATGGAGGATGAGACCAGGCAGAAAGGTCACCTTCAGGGACAACATCAAGATGTCCTAGAATGCCAATTAACTCTGGACCTTCACCAACTTCTGCATAACCATAATATCCATCTTTATCGTAATAGGTTCTAAAGCCTAAAGAATTACAGATATTAAGGGTGCTTTTTAAACATTCATCAATTTCCTTTCCAAAAGGATAACTAGAAGCTGTTTCATCAAGAACACTTCTATAACTTACAATTTCTTTAATTGCTTCTACTAAGTAAGGAACAAGGTCATTTACTTTTGACTTTATGATATCTTTATTATTCATGATTTCCTCCTCAACTTGAATATTATTAAGTAGAGAGATTACTCCCATTGATTTAAATAATCATATAAGGCTGGATAAACATTTAAGCTACTCATTAGGGACATATATTCAGTCATAGCATCTAAATCTTCATCAGTTTCTTTGATAGCCCTTATCATTAGATTTTTAGGAGTCTCTAATGGAGATATATATTCAACAACAGATACCTTATATCCTTTAGCTTTAAGCATAAGAGTTCTCATTCCATCAGTTAATATATCAGCCATTCTAGCTTTAAAAATACCTTGGTCTAGTATACTTTTAAATGGAGCGTAAGAATATTGGCTAAGCATTTCTCTATGGCAGCAAGGAACTGCAATAATAATGTCAGCTTCAACCTTTATACCAAGAGCTAAAGCCATGTCGGTGGCGGTATCGCAAGCATGAAGAGAAATTACTACATTTATATGTTTTGAAGGTTTATATTCATTGATGTCAACTGCATGAAATTCCATGTTTCTATATCCTAAGTTTGAAGCCATGGCTCTAGAGCTCTCTATTACAGTTTCAGAGTGGTCAAGGCCGATAAAATGGCACTTGTATTTTTTTACATCAGTTAAATAATGATTTAAGACAAAGGAAAGATAGGATTTTCCACAACCGCAGTCTAAAATGTTTATTACTTGGTTTCTAGGAAGATCATCTAAAATATCTTCAAGCAGCTCTACATAATGATCAATTTGATTATATTTTCTAATCTTATCATTTTTAATTTTTCCATCTTTACTCATGATACCAATTTCCTTTAACAGGGCGTCGGCCTCACCAGCTTTGATATAATAATCTCTGTTAAGCAGAGTAGAGGTAGTTGCAGCAGGCGTAATATCTTTTTTTACTTTATTATTAGAAGCTGTAGGAGATGCAGATAGATCATTATTAGTATCTATTGTTTTCATAGCCACATTTTTGTTATCAGCAGTGATTAGAAGAACTTCTCCGCGCTCACTGTATGTAAGTGAAAAACCTTCATAATTAGAACATTCATCTATAAGGTATTTGAAAAATTCATCAATATTTGATTTTTTAGTTATACCATTAAAGTTGAATTTAAGCTTACTCTCTTCAAGAGAAGCTGTACCTTTGAAGTTTTTTAAACCAGAAGTAAATTCAAAGTTTATGTGTTTGAAAATTTCTATGTTTTCATTAAACCTATTTTGTAATCCCATAAAAAATAAATTTAATTTGCTTATATTTGATTTATTCATAACAGCACCTTCTTTTTTTTAAATTTGTTTAGATTAACTATATGGTAACTTATAATCACTAAAACTACATGTAAATCTAAATTTAAGATTTAGATAGTGGGATTTGCTAAAAACACAACTTAAAATAATAGTAAAGTAGTATTAGTTAGAATGTGTACCAATGATAAGTATAGCAAAATATAGAAATACTAAAAAGAAAAATATAGGGTATGAAGAGTTATATAGACTAAGAAATATATTATTAAAATAAGCAATACATACTTATAAATTTAATAATTAATTATGATATAATATTTTAGAATGGGAGTGATACGTTTGAGGAAAAACAGAAACCTTGCCATAATTGTAGTTATATTCGTTATTATGGCCGCAATTGCCGTTGTTGATAACACTAAGGGCATATTCATCCCAGTATTTAAGGAAAGTTTTAATGCTAACAATACAAGTATGGGAATAATGCTTTCATCATGCTCCTTAGGATATATAATATTTACCTATGTAGGAGGTATTCTTTGTGAGAAACTAGGGCAAAGAAAGGTTATTTTATTAGGACTTACTATTATTATTGGATCTACAGTAATGATTGCTTCTTCTAATATATATATAATGCTTTTAGTAGGAATGTTTTTATTGAATATGGGAATTGCATTTGGATGTATAGCCATAAATACGTTAATTCCAGCCTTATTTGTTGCAATACAAGCTATCATGATGAATATAGCTCATTGTTCTTATGGATTTGGCTCTACAATAGGACAATTTACAATAGGAAGGATATTAGATTCAGGTATTGGATGGAGAAGTGTTTTTTATGGAATTGCAGCAATGTTTGTTATTGTTGTTTTAGTATTTCTTTTGATTAAAATACCATCAATTGAAAGTGAACATAAAGAAACAGGTGAAAAAATAAAGAATAAAGATGTATTTAAAGAAAAGTATGTTTATATTTATGCTCTTGCCTTAGGTACTTATATATTTGCAGAGATGGGAATGTCTAATTGGATTGTTAACTTTTTAATGGAGAGCTATAATTTCACTAGCAGTACAGGAGCTACATTTTTGTCAGTCTTCTTTTTATTACTAACCATTGGGAGATTAGTTGGAGGATTTGTCGCTGAAAAATTTGGATATCTTCAATCCGTTATAGCATCAATGGCTATTGCAATTGTATTATTAATAATAGCGCTAGTTGTTGGTAATAAAGCGTTAATATTAATTTGCATTACAGGTTTATTCTTTGCTATTACATATCCAACTATTGTAGCAACAATAAGTAAGGTATTTAAAGATAACACTGCATATATAACGGGCATTATTTTAACCGGTGCAAGTTCTATAAGTATGATACTAAATTTACTAATGGGAAGATTAAATGATGTTATAGGAACAACAATTACCTTTTACTTAATACCAACAAGCTTAACTGTTTCTATGATATTTGTAATTATAATATATAGAGGAAAGTATACTGCGTTTCAAAGAGGGGGCAAAAATATTGGGTAAAGGTCTCAATGTTACTATCACAAATACAACAAATGAAGCAAACAACTATATTATAAAAGCATCTGGAATAATAACAGGAAGGTTTACTATTATAGATCTAGATAATGACAATAAATCGGTACTTATTAAATTGAAGTTTTTTAAAGATTCAAAGGAAGGTATAGCAATATTAGAAGAAGCTCTGAGAGTTATGCTTCAGATTCTTATAAAAAGTAATGGGCTTCATAAGGTTAATATACTTTGTGATGAGACTATCAGCTTAACACCATTTACTAATTTAGGATTTCAATTAGAAGGATATATAGCAGAAAATAGTTTGGTTAATTCAAAATACGAAGGCAATTTAATAATGGGAATGATAGAAGAAGATTATTATAATAATGCTTATATAAAAGAGGGATATTTAAAAGGTGATAATATTGAAATAAGAGTTTTATCATCAGAAAATGCAGATGAACTGTTAGATTACTATGTAAGAAACAGAAGCTTTTTAAGTAAGTATGAACCATTTAGAGATGAAACATTTTTTACATTAGAGACACAAAGGCAGTCTTTAATAGAAAACTATAGAGAGTTTATCAAAGGACAAGGAGCTCACTTTGGAATATATAAAGATAATATAATGATAGGCAGAATAAGAATTAACAATATTATTCAGGGTGTGTTTAAGAGTGCGTTTATAGGATATTCTATTGATGAAAAGTGTCAAGGTAAAGGATATATGAAAGAAGCTGTAAAGCTTGTATTAAAATATGCATATGAAGAATTTGGCCTTCACAGAATAGAAGCAACTACTTTATTAGATAATGAAAGATCTCAAAGGGTATTAGAGGCTTGTGGCTTTACAGAGTTAGGTGTTTGTAAGGAATATCTTCTTATTAACGGTAAATGGAGAGATCATAAGATTTTTTATAGGAATAATAAGTAGAAAAATAAATATTAATGTAATAGGAAGCTGTATTGGAATAAAAGAATAATGCCAATACAGCTTTTATACTATAGAGAAAAGAGAATATTTAAGAGATAAGATATGTTTAAGGTAATATGTACACAGTAGATAGGGTAATACAAGAATCTTAAATGTGTAAATGAAAGTGTACATAATTTAATTATAGATTTGAATTATAATGTTAGGATTAAGATCTTATCATATTTGTTTAATAGTTATGAAAATATAATTATTAATACTTGTCCTAGTGTATCATCATAAGAAAAACATAGCAATTTAAAGGAACCATTAGAAAAATGATTACCAGTAGAGCAAATGGTTTTAAATAAGAATATATGGAGCTAAAATAATGATAATATATGTTTTGTCGCTGCAGTAAGCACTGACGAGAAACGACAACTTAACAAAACAAGTTTTAAAGAAATTAAAAAAACTTAAAAAGTTGTTGACAGATTTGAAAAAGTCTGGTAGAATAGTAAAAGTGATCGAGATAAATCGACGAAGAAAAAGAATTGGTCTTTGAAAATTAAACAGAGAAATAAAGGTAAAACCAGTTAATTTCGATAGAGATAATCTATCAATAAATGACTTTAACAAGTCAGCGAAACAATTAGAGCGCAGCTCAAACTTTTTAAATTGAGAGTTTGATCCT
>NZ_CCXK01000002.1 GCF_000821305.1 Clostridium culturomicium
TGTGTAATTTTGAGAGAATATTTCTCTTATAACCAAGATAATCTGGTGATGATGCTCTTAATGGATACACCCGTTCCCATACCGAACACGAAGGTTAAGCATTAAGAGGCCGATAGTACTGCACGGGAAGCTGTGTGGGAGGGTAGGTGGTTGCCAGGTCTGAGGATCTTTAGCTCAGTTGGTTAGAGCAACCGGCTCATAACCGGTAGGTCCGGGGTTCGAGTCCCTGAAGGTCCACCATATTTGGGGGTATAGCTCAGTTGGGAGAGCACCTGCCTTGCACGCAGGGGGTCAAGAGTTCGAATCTCTTTATCTCCACCATTAAGACACTGTATTTGTTACAGTGTCTTTTTTTATGTAAAATAAAATCATTGTGATATAATTAAATTATAAGATAGGTAAGGATTAAAATATATAAGAATTTAAGAAGGATATATAATATGGGAAGAATTAATCAATTTTTCAAATGCATAACGGCAAGGCTTACAGATGAAGATAAAAATTTTATAAGTGAGTATTTAAGTGGAGACGAGTGCAAATTAATGTACAATCTTCCAGTTTATGATATAAAGCATTGTATTAATGTAGCAAGAGATATAAAGCTAAATGAATCAGAAAAAAGTATGGCTGCAATTGGGTTGGATTATAATGAAGTAATTAAATCAGCAATTTTGCACGATATAGGTAAATCATATAAACCGTTAAATCCTATTGATAAATCAATTTTAGTGTTATTAAGTAAATTTACTAAGGGAAAAATTAAAAAGTTTGAAGATAAAAGTAGAAAGATTTATATTTATTTTAATCATGGAAAAGAAGGATATGAAATGATTAAAGGGAATGATTATAGTGAGGAATTCTTAAAAATTATTAGAGATCATCATGATTATAGAACAACAAATAAATGGCTGGAAGTAATAAGAAAGTATGATGATAGAAATTAAAAACTAAAAATTTGAACTACAAATTAATTAAGTGTTAACCTATTTTAATATATATATAAGTTACATATATTTGTGTGATATACTATTATCTAAACAATTGCATTATTGTTCTTATAAATTTTATGGAGGAGAGTATGACAAGTATAGAAAGAAGAAATGAAATAAAAAAGCTATTAATAACATCTAAAGAACCGATAACGGGTCAAGAACTAGCTTTTACCTATGAAGTTACAAGACAGGTTATAGTAAGGGACATTGCAATTTTAAGAGCAGAGGGGATTGATATAATATCAACACCAAAGGGATATATGATACTTAAGGAAGATCATAAAAATATAAGAACTATAATTGCTGTTAACCATAACCGTGAGGAGATGGAGAATGAGTTAAAGATTATTGTTAAATATGGAGCTATCGTTGAAGATGTAATTGTTGAGCATGCTTTATATGGTGAAATTAGAGGTATGCTTATGCTAAAAAACATGTATGACGTAGAGAATTTTTGCAATAGTTTTAGAAATTACTCAGTAGAGCCACTTAGTGCACTTACTAATGGAGTACATTTACATACTATTGTTTGTGAAAATGAAGAAATGATTGAAAGCATAACAAAAGAATTAAGTAAAAAAGGGTTTTTAGTTGGTCATTAAAGGTTTAGATAATACTATAATTTAGGGGGAGTGAATAATTTGAAGAAGAAGGCTTTTGGAAGTATAGTTACAGTCTTGATATTACTATTATTAGTATGCTTTTCAAGTATAAATATAATAATAGATTATCAATGGTTTAAAGAATTAGGTTACCTTTCAATTTACTTTACAAAGATAGTAGCTATATTAAAACTTATGGTCCCAGCTTTTATAATTATATTTTTAGCATTAGCTTTATATTATAAGAGTTTGGCTCCAAATATTAAGAAGTTAAGTAAGGTAGTAGACATTGATAAAAGTGGTTATAAGAAGAAGTTTAAGATATTCTTGGCAATTGATGCTTTAATATCTTTAATATTTTCATTTGGTTTTGCGAGTATATATTGGTACAAGATATTAGAATTTACAAATTCAACAGAATTCGGAATTGTAGATCCATTATATCAAAAAGATTTATCATTCTTTATATTTAAGTTACCATTAATAGAATCATTATGCAGTAGCGCTTTTTCACTTTTAATATTATTAATAGCAGGCACTTTAATAGTATATCTTTTATTAACTGCAAAGGATAAGGTAAGTGGCTATGTAGATGGTGAGGGGCATGCAGCTCATGGATTTAAGGAGATAACTAGTGGATTAACTAAATTTGCAGGCAGACAACTTGCTATAATTACTTCTTTTGTAATGCTTTTAGTTTCATTAACATATATGATAAAGACTTGGGAATTATCATATTCTCCAAGAGGAGTTGTTTTCGGAGCAAGCTATACAGATGTTACAGTATCATTAAAGTTTTATAAAGTTATTGCTATAGTTGCTATAGTATTTGCTATTGTAGTATTCTTTAGTATAATACTTAAAAAGTTTAAACCTATAGTTTTCTGTGTAATTATTATTGGAGTGTTAATTGTTGGAGAAGGTGTTGCTTCAATACTAACTCAACAATTTATAGTTAACTCAAATGAAAAAACTTTAGAGGCACCTTATATTAATAAGCATATTGAATATACAAAATTAGCTTATAATATGGATGAAATTGAGGAAGAAAATTTCCAAATACAAAATAATTTAACTGCAGCAGATATTGAAAAAAATGATGATATTATATCTAATATAAAGGTTAATTCATATAGGCCTGCATTAGAGTTCTATAATCAATTCCAATATATTAGATACTATTATAATTTTAATGATGTAGATATTGATAGATACCTTATCGATGGAAATTATAATCAAGTGTTTATAGCTCCAAGAGAAATTGATTTTGATAAATTAGATGAAAATTCTATTTCATGGCAAAATAAGTATCTTTCTTATACTCATGGTTATGGGGTTGTAATGAGTAAGGTTAATTCAGTTACAAGTGAAGGACAACCTGATTTTGTTATGAGTAATATACCATTAGAAAATAAAACTGATATAGCATTAGACAATCCAAGAATATACTTTGGCGAAGGTACTAATCATTATAGCATTGTAAACACAAAGCTTGGAGAAATTGACTATCCTGTTGGTGGAGAGAATGTAACTAGCAATTATGATGGTGAAGCTGGAATTCCGATGAACCTATTCAATAGAGTAATGTTTGCGATAAAAGAACAAAATAGTAAATTCTTATTATCTCAAGATATAACAAATGAAAGTAAGATATTACTTCATAGAAATATAATGGAGAGAGTTAATAAAATTGCACCATTTCTAACTTATGATGAGGATCCATATATAGTGATCAGTGAAGGTAAATTATTTTGGATTATAGACGCATATACTACAAGTGATAAGTTTCCATTCGCACAGCCTGTAGGAGATATAAACTATGTTAGAAACTCTGTTAAGGTTGTAATAGATGCTTATAATGGAACAACAAACTTCTATATATCAGATGAATCAGATCCTATAGTTCAAACTTATGCTAAGATATTCCCTGATTTATTCACTGACTTAAGTACTTTATCAGATGATTTAAAGGCTCACTTTAGATATCCTCAAGATTTATTTGAGATTCAGTGTAAGGTATTAGAAAAATACCACGTTTCTGATCCTGGCGTATTTTATAATGGAGATGATGTTTGGTCTGTTGCTTCAGATTCAGGAAGTGTAGAAGGGGAAAACCAGCTTTCAGAATCATCTTATGTAACTATGAAGATTCCAGGGGAAGAGAGTGAAGAGATGGTTGTCCTTGAGTATTTTAATACTAAAGGAAGAGATAATATGGTAGGAATGTATGGGGTAAGAATGGACGGAGATAATTACGGAAAGATGTTCTTATATAAATTCCCTACTGGTGGAACTGTATATAGTCCGATGTTATTTAAACAGAAAATAAAACAAGATCCTGATATATCTAAGCAGCTATCACTTTGGGATACAAGTGGTTCTGAAGTACAGTTTGGAGAAGTTTTAATTATACCTATTGAAAATTCATTATTATATGTTGAGCCATTATATTTAAGAGCTTCTGGTGAGAATAGTATACCTGAAATGAAGAATGTAATAGTTGGATACGGAGATAGTATAGTTTTAGCTAATGACATTGGAACTGCTCTTGCTGAAATATTTAACTTTACTACGGAGGAGCAAGGAAAATCAGAAGGTGACACTACAACTCCTGAGCAAGGTGGAAATGTGGTTGATTCAAGCTTAATGGAAAAAGTAAAGGATGCCTATAATAGTGCAATTGAAGCTCAAAAGGCTGGAGATTGGGCTAAGTATGGCGAATATATAAATGAATTAGGAAATCTTATAAATAATTTAGGAAACTAAGAAATAACTTTAATAGAGAGCCACCTTTAATTTTTATTTAAATAAAGGTGGCTTTATATTTTATAACTTATTTAGATAGGTTATAATATAAAATGGAAACAATGCCTTATGCTTTGGCAGACAAGTACTGAGTTAAGTAAGTTTATGTGATCAAGCTAAAGGCCTGAATGTTAACTTATAAAAATATTACCTTTTAAGATGGAGGAGCTTATGGATTACGATGTTTTAGTTTTAGGTGGAGGCATTATAGGATGTGCAATTGCTTATGAGCTTTCAAAATATAATCTAAATATTTCAGTTATAGAAAAAGATTATGACATATGCAATGATATGCCATCAATTAATACTGAAAGTATATATGATGGTTTAGAGTGTTCAGATGAGGTATCATCAAAGCTTATTAGAAAAGGTAATTTGCTAATGGAAGAGTATGTGAATAGATTTAAGGTGCCATATAAACGTTGTGGTACTATATATATAGCAAGAGATGATTCAGAGGCTGAAAGAGTAGATGAGATGTATGAAAGAGCCCTGAATAAAAAAATAGATGAAGTTAAACTAATTATTGGCGATGAGATATTAAAATATGAACCCAATATAAAAGGTAAGGTTATTAAATCTTTGTATATACCTAATACAGGGGTTGTAGCTTCATATGACTTCGCATTGGCTTATGGTGAAATAGCTTTTGATAACGGAGTTAATTTTAAATTAGAAGAAGAAGTTAAATCAATAGAACATATTAGTAAGGGTTTTAAGATAAAAACTAATAAGAATAAATTTACGTCTAAAATAGTAATAGATACAACTAAGGATTTAAATCTTCAATTTGAAGATGGATATGTGCCTAAAGAAGATAGAGAAAAATATATGAAGTATATGGTGATGGACAAAAAGTATGATAGTCTATACTCTAATATTTTACTTAATGTAGGCGATAAAGAGAGAATATTTGTAAGACCTACTGTAAATAACGAAACTATGGCTTCATATAGCAGAAGGGAAAATATCGCATATGATGATGTTGTTAAAAAGGTTGAGCCATTAACAGGTCATATTAAGGAAAAAGATATAAAAATGGTTAGAGATTGGAGGTTTATAAATGAACCAGTAAATCTTCAAGGCGATATAATGGAAACTGGATACTTAAGCTTAAATGTAAATCACTATGCTATGGTAACAATGACACCAGCACTAGCTTTAAGTATTTCTCAAAAAGTTGTAGAAAAGTTAAATTGTAAGTTAAGAAAAGATTTTAATGATAAAAGAAGAGAGTATTTTAAGTTTAGAGAGTTATCTAATGAAGAGAGAAATAGCTTAATAAAAGTTGATAATAAATACGGAAATATTATATGCCAGTGTCAAAAGGTAACAGAGGGAGAAATTGTAGATGCTATAAGACGACCTTTAGGTGCAAGAACTGTTACAGGGGTAAAGAGAAGGACTGGAGCAGGTCATGGAAGCTGTGATGGATGTTATTGTAAAGATAAGATAGTAGAAATTTTAGCTAGAGAAATGGATAAAAGAATTATTGAAATTGTAAATAACTCTAAGGACTCAACAGTTTTATCTTCTAGGATAAAAGAGTTTGATACAATGTAGAGGGTGTTGAAATGAAAAATAAAGATATATTAACGACTGTAGTAAGGGTAAAAGGGTCTGATACACATAAGGTAGTTCCAGTTAAGAGTACAGGTCCTATTGATAAATCATTATGGCTTGAGTGTTCAAAATGTATAGGAAGAATATATGTTGGTGGACAAATCTCAAAAGGAGACATCATATGTAAAAATATATTGAATACGGGAGTAGATATAGTATGCACTAGAAGCATTATAAATTACTAAAATTAATTTATAGTAGAAACCTATATATTAAATATTAAGTAGAAGTGCTTAAAAGTGATTTATTATGTAAAGTTTAATAGTTAGTTTAAGTATTAAATTCGAGCAATATAGACATAATATAAGCGTAAAATTAATACAAAAGTTAAGATAATAGATAAAAAAATAAAAAAAGTTTTAAAATAGTGTTGACACTTAATAGTATTCTTGATAAAATAACTCTCGTAGGTAATTGGAGAGATGGTCGAGTTGGTTTAAGGCACCGGTCTTGAAAACCGGCGTACGTGTGAGCGTACCTAGGGTTCGAATCCCTATCTCTCCGCCATATTTTTAAATTGGAGAAATACTCAAGTGGCTGAAGAGGCGCCCCTGCTAAGGGCGTAGGTCGGGTTAACCGTCGCGAGGGTTCAAATCCCTCTTTCTCCGCCAATTTAAAAATAAAATTACTAAAAACTAAAGATAAGAAATCATTTATTGATTTCAAGTAACAAATTGTTACGGAGAGATGGTCGAGTTGGTTTAAGGCACCGGTCTTGAAAACCGGCGTACGTGTGAGCGTACCTAGGGTTCGAATCCCTATCTCTCCGCCATTTTTTTATCTTTTTGGAGAAATACTCAAGTGGCTGAAGAGGCGCCCCTGCTAAGGGCGTAGGTCGGGAAACCGTCGCGAGGGTTCAAATCCCTCTTTCTCCGCCATTAAAGATTAAAAATATAATAAACTAAAGATAAGAAATCATTTGCTGATTTCAAATAACAAATTGTTTTGGAGAGATGGTCGAGTTGGTTTAAGGCACCGGTCTTGAAAACCGGCGTACGTGTGAGCGTACCTAGGGTTCGAATCCCTATCTCTCCGCCATAAAAGATGAGAAAGAGATAATTATTAAGAGATTAATAATTATCTCTTTTAGCTTATCAGGAATAGCAAACTAAATAATTGCCCGGGAAAAGGTAAATTAAGTAAAATGAGGTTACATAAATTTATTATGGAATGGATTTAAAGAGAATTCTTAATTTAAACTATAATGAACAATGTTATAAAGAATATATTGAAATTATTATTGTAATTAATGGAGTTATGTGTTATTATATAATAGTTATTTAAAGTAACATATGGGGCGTTAGTTAAATGGATATAACATACGGCTACGGACCGTACATTGCGGGTTCGATTCCTACACGCCCTGCCATATTAAATCACTGCATTTTGCAGTGATTTTTTTTATAAAAAAAAACTTCATCATTTATAATAGATGAAGTTAGTTTTTAAGAGGTTAAAGTCTTACTCCGATTTTTTCACCAAGTTTTACTGAGGTTTCAATTCCAAGTATACTTTGAGTTTTAATATCTTTATCTAAAGTAATAATGCCTTCTTTTAGTAGAAGGATTACTGTAGAACCACCAAATTTAAAGTAGCCTTTTTCAGAGCCTTTAGTAACCTTAATGTCAGGTTGATAGGTTTGGACTATGGATCCAACAAAAGTTGCACCAACCTCAACATATATAATATCATCAAAATTATCACTTTTTAAAATGCTGTATTCACGTTTATTTTCAGTAAATACTTTATCTATGTTTTTTAAGGCAACAGGATTTACTGAATAATATCGCCCATTAATATGAGAGCTACAAGTACAGATTCCTGAATCAATAAAATGAAATCTATGATAATCAGTAGGACAAAGCCTAAATATTAAGCAAGTTCCATTTTTATAGAGTTTGCTAAGGGATTTATCCTGAATTAAATCATCAAGGGTATATTTAAAGCCCTTTACCCTGAAACTTGAGTTAGAATCCATATGTTCAATAGCTAGAAGCTTACCGTCGCAAGGTGATATAAATTCACTTTTATTATTATTTATTACACGGCTTTTAGGTGATAACTCTCTATAGAAAAAATCATTAAAGGATTTAAAATCTTTAATATCCTTTTCGTATTCAGTCATATCAATATTAAATTTTTTTACGAATTTTTTTATATATATTCTACTTAACTTAAGATTACAAAATTTGCCATAAAAGTCAGTTAGTACTTTTTTACTTGCTAGTTTAGGCAGAAGGTTATTACCGATAGGGTTACTATATATTAAAGAGATTGCTCCCTTACCTGCAACATTTTCTTCTTCATATTGTTTTGTTTGGCGGTTATAATATTTAACCATAGAATCATCTCCAACTCACTATTTAAATTATAAAATATATTATATCAGAAGATTTGAGGTTGGAGAGATTTTATATAAAAAAACTCACAAAGTTAAAATTAAACTTTGTGAGTTTTAAATTAAGTTATTGTTATATTACTTCGCTATTAGTAAGCTTTCTCATATCATCATTTGATGGTTTTTCACTTCTCTTTTTAAAGAAATCTTCAGCTATTTGTGGGAATGCTAGGTAAGATAATACATCTTCTTCACTAGTAGTAATATCTTTTAACGCTTCCTTAGTTTTAACGAAAGCAGGTTCTAATGAAGAAGCAAATCTTCCTTTGATTGGCTCGTCTTTTCCTAGAGCTTTTTTCATAACTTCTGCATCGATTTCGCCAGGAGCTTTACCGTATTCTCCTCTACAGTAAGCTTTAACTTCTTTAAGAACCATTTTATATCTCTCACCAGTTAATACGTTAACTGTAGCTTGAGTTCCAACCATTTGGCTAATTGGAGTTACTAGTGGAGGATATCCTAGATCTTTTCTTACTCTAGGAACTTCATTAAGAACTGCATCTAATTTATCGATAGAGTTCTGAGCTTTAAGCTGAGAAATCATGTTAGATAACATTCCTCCAGGAATTTGGTTCTTTAATCCTTCAGGCTGAGGAGTCAATACCTTTGGATCCATAACTCCACTTTCTATAAATCTCTCTCTAACAGGCTTAAAGAAGTTATTTATATGTGTTACCTTATCTATATCTAAGTTTGTTGTAAATCCAGCAGCTTCTAAAGCATGATACATTGTTTCAGTAGGTGGTTGAGCAGTACCGCTTGAGAATGAAGATATAGCTGTATCGATTCCATCTACACCAGCCTCAGCAGCCTTTAAGTATGCCATTTCAGCTATACCGTTTGTGCTGTGTGAGTGTAAGAAAACAGGAATTTTAACTGTTTCTTTTATGTTTTTAACTATATCGTAAGCTAAAGATGGCATTATAAGCCCAGCCATGTCTTTTATACAGATAGAATCTGCGCCCATGTTTTCTAATTGCTTAGCTAAGTTAGCATAGTTTTTAACATCGTGAATTGGACTTACTGTATATATGATAGTTCCTTGTGCATGAGCACCTTGCTTTTTAGTCTCGTCCATAGCAACTTCTATGTTTTGGAAGTCGTTTAAAGCATCAAATATTCTTAATATATCCATTCCGTGATATACAGACATTTTAATAAACTCTCTAACAACGTCATCAGGATAGTGTTTATATCCAAGTATGTTTTGTCCTCTTAGTAGCATTTGAAGAGGAGTTTTAGTTACTATTTTCTTTATGTTCTTAAGTCTTTCCCATGGATCTTCATTTAAATATCTTAAACATGAGTCAAATGTAGCACCACCCCAGCATTCTAAAGAATGGTATCCTGCATTATCAAGATCTTGAAGAATTGGTGCAAAGTCTTCAAAAGGAAGTCTTGTAGCTATAAGAGATTGGTTAGCATCTCTTAAGATGGTTTCAGTTATATTAATTTTTTTCATCTCTTTCAATCACCTCTGAATTTTTTATTGCAAAAACATAATATACTAGTATTTTAACATAGTTTAAAATAAAAATCTGCAATTCATCAGTTATTTTTCTGACAAATCATCAAGATTGTATACAATTATAATACCATATACTTCGATAATTCTAAATAAAAATTTATAGAATAAACAAATTAAGTATATGTACTTGAGAAAAATAAATACAGAATTTTGTTTTAATTATATTGTTGACGTAAATTGGATATATTATTATAATAATAGGTGAAGAATATGCGCTCGTAGCTCAGCAGGATAGAGCATCCCCCTCCTAAGGGGAAGGCCGGAGGTTCGACTCCTCTCGCGCGCACCAACTTAGTAAGGCTTTGCTTTACTAAGTTTTTTTTATATAATAATTTATATATTGATTATAATTAATATATATAAATTCATGAGGGAGTCCACTATGGAAGATTCATTTCTAAGAAAAGCTATTGAAGAAGCTATGAAGGCAAAATCATTGGATGAGGTACCAGTGGGAGCAGTAATAGTGAAAAATAATGAAATAATAGCATCGGGATACAACTTAAAAGAGTCTATAAATGATCCAACAGCTCATGCAGAAATTATAGCAATAAGAGAAGCTGCAAAGGTTTTGGGGAGCTGGAGACTCAATGGGTGTGAGATGTATGTAACATTAGAGCCATGTACCATGTGTGCTGGCGCTATTGTCCAAAGCAGAATAAGCAAATTATATATAGGAACATATGACCCTAGGGCAGGGGGATGTGGAACTGTATTTAACATAACGCAAAGCGAGCATTTAAATCACTGGGTTGATGTTAAGTGGTTGTATAATGAAGAGTGCAGTGAATTACTGCAGGAGTTTTTTTATGAGAAAAGGAGAAATAAAGATGGATAATAAATCTAAAGAGGAACAATTAAGAGAATTGGTGTTAGATAAAATGACAAAGGTATGTCCTTGCAAGGTAGTAACAAGAGCTGCAATAAAAAAGGCTATAGCTGATGGGGCCACTACAGTAGAAGAAGTGAGCAAAAAAACAGGGGCGTGTACTGGAAGCTGCAAGGGAGCAAGATGTAAAAGTAAAGTTAACGAATTAATAAAAGAATACAAAGAAAGTAAATAGTGAGTTATAATATTAAGATAAAGAAAGTGAGGGGAGATTATGAATTCAGTGGCATTTAGTTTATTTGGTATAGATATAATGTGGTACGGAATTATTATTTGTTCAGGGACATTATTAGCTCTATTATTAAGCAGCTATACATGTAAAGTAAAAGGTATAGATTATGATGATGTATTAACTATATTCTTAATAACGTTTCCGATTGCAATTGTAGGTGCGAGACTTTATTATGTTATCTTTGAGTTTGGTCAGTATAAAGATAACTTATGGGAAATGTTCAATATTAGAAATGGTGGATTAGCTATCCATGGTGCACTAATTGCAACAGTAATAACAGTGTACTTTGCAACTAAGTGGAAAAATATTAAGTTTTTAAAAGCATTAGATATGACTGCTCCATGTGTAATATTAGCTCAAGCTATAGGAAGATGGGGGAATTTCTTTAATCAGGAAGCTCATGGGGGACCAGTTACAGAAGCATTTATTAGTAAGTTTCCAGAATTTATTCAGCAGGGTATGCTCATTAATGGAACATATTATCATCCAACCTTTTTATATGAATCAATTTGGAACTTAGTTGTGTTTGCAATACTATTCTATATGCTTCATAAAGTAAAAGAAGATGGGGTAGTATTCTTAACTTATGTAGGATTATATTCTATAGGAAGATTTTTCATTGAAGGGCTTAGAACAGATAGCCTTATGATAATGGGGTTAAGAACAGCTCAGCTTATAAGTGTAGCAGGAGTGGTTATCTGGTTAGTAGGTTTATTTGTTATTTACAGAAAAAAGCGAAATAAAAATACTATTAACTATTTATAAAAAATAAAAAGGAAACTCCTTTTCATATTCATTCAAAGGAGTAAGTTCATATTAACCAAATGATAGATTTGGATATTGACTTAAGGAAAGCCATAAGAATTTAAAAGTATATTTATACTTTTATAAGCTTATGGCTTTTAATTTTAATGATCTCTCATGTTTGTGTTAGCTGTAGCAAAGTACATTGATAATTTGCCTGCTAAATTTTGAAGTGGCATAGTCTGTAAATAAACTTTTCCAGGTCCAGTTAGAGTTGTCAGGAATAATCCCTCACCACCAAAGAAGATATTTTTTAGTCCTTTAACCATTTCAATATCAAAGGCAACAGTAGGGTCAAAAGCTGCAACGTGGCCGGTATCAACTT
Source organism: Clostridium culturomicium (assembly GCF_000821305.1). Lineage (GTDB taxonomy): Bacteria > Bacillota > Clostridia > Clostridiales > Clostridiaceae > Clostridium_J > Clostridium_J culturomicium. The sequence continues at coordinate 12,199 of NZ_CCXK01000002.1, forward strand.
TTAATCTCTCACCAGGAGCTAAAGTTAATTCTTCTACATAACCGTCAAATTCTAAGAGAACAGTTCCAGGACCAGTGATTCTTTGAAGAATAAAACCTTCACCACCGAAGAAGCCACTAGATAGTTTTTTTCGGAAATGAATATTAAGGCTAACAGAGTCTTCAGCTGCTATGAAAGCGCCTTTTTGACATATTATTGACTCATTATGACTTAACTCTTTAGCCATAATCTTACCAGGTACGGAACAAGGAAAAGCTATTTTACCCATTCCGTTTGCTGATGTGAAAGTATTTAAGAATAAGCTTTCTCCAGAAAGGGATCTTCCTATACTTTTAAATAGTCCACCTCTCATGTTTGTATCCATAATTATATTATCGCTCATCCAGCCCATGGCACCAGATTCCGAAACTAGTTTCTGACCATTTTGAAGATAGCAGATTGCAACGGGCATAGAGCCACCTTTAATTTCATAGTTTAACATAACAAATTCCTCCATGTATTTTAAGTTTTATATTAAATTTATTAAAATTTTTCATAATGTATACATAAAATTATACTATAAACACATATATAAGGTATAAAAGATTTTATATTTCTTAGTATTGAAGTAGATAATTATTTATGTTAGAATGTAGAAGTATCAGATTTAATAATAATTTGATTGCTTAGTATATGGAGAGGTGTCCGAGCGGCTTAAGGAGCACGCCTGGAAAGCGTGTATAGGGGAAACTCTATCAGGGGTTCAAATCCCCTCTTCTCCGCCATGTCGTACTAGATGGGGAGTCAGCGGTGCCCTGTAACCTGCAATCCGCTATAGCAGGATTGAATTCCTTGCTTAGGTTTTAATCTGTATGGTCTGGCCTATTTAAGTGGCGTTGAGAATTGGGCCCCACGCAATGAAAACTCATGAACCTCGTCAGGTCTGGAAGGAAGCAGCGATAAGTGAGACCTTTCATGTGCCGTGGGTCAACCTGGTTTGAGTTAACTGGATAGGTAACGCGTATAGATTAATTATCAAAGCAAGGTGTACGGCTTTATTTAATTAATAAGATAAAGATGTTTAGGCATCTTTTTTTTTATATTTTTTTATTAATCAAAATGATAATTATTAAAAATTAATAACTTTAATTTATTAAAATAATTAATTTAATGATATAATTTATATAGATTAAAGAAATAACTAAAAGTCTAGAGTTTAATCAGGTTTTAGGGTTAAAATTTATTTGTAGGCTATAAAGGAACTTTGCAGGTGATTACTTCACAGTGAAAAGTAAAAAATATATAATATAACGTATAAATTATAAGGGATAAGGAGTGAGGCTACATGGGGTATAAAGCGCTTTATAGGGAGTGGAGACCTAAATCTTTTAGTGATGTAGTTGGTCAATCACATATAACGTCCACATTAAAAAATGCAATTAAAAGCGATAGGATAGCTCATGCATACCTGCTATGTGGTACAAGAGGAACGGGAAAGACTTCTACAGCTAAAATTCTTGCTAAGGCAGTTAACTGCCTTAATCCAATTGAGGGAGAGCCTTGCAATGAATGTGAAATGTGTTTAAGTATTAATCAAGGAACTGCAATAGATGTAACAGAACTTGATGCAGCTTCACATAACAGTGTTGATAATATTAGAGATATAATAGATGATGTTCAATATCCACCACAAAGAGCAAAATATAAGGTGTTTATCATCGATGAGGTTCATATGCTTTCTATTGGAGCAGTAAATGCTTTTCTTAAGACACTAGAAGAGCCGCCTAGCAGGGTAATATTTATTCTTGCAACTACTGATCCACAAAAGCTTCCGATTACTATATTATCTAGATGTCAAAGATTTGATTTCAAAAGAATAAGTAGTGAAAATGTATTTTTGAGATTAAAAACAATAACTGAGGCATTAAACGTCGATATAGAAGATGAGAGTTTAAAATTGTTAGCTAGAATGTGTGATGGAGCAATGAGAGACGCATTATCTATACTAGACCAAGCAATTTCTATAAACAATAAGGTTACTTATGAAGATTTAATCGATATGCTTGGGATAACAACTAATGATAGTATGGTTTCAATTGTAGATAATATTATAGGTAGAGATACTGAAGGTTGTATAAGAATAGTTAACAAACTTATAGCTGATGGTAAAGATGTAAGTCTATTAATAAGGGAACTTATAACTCATATGAGAAATCTACTTATGGTTACTGTTAGTAATAATTTAGAAGATGTTCTCGATATGTCTATAGAAAATATTGAGAGTTTGAGGATACAAAGCAGTAAAATTAGAGTTGAAGAGATAATGAGATGTATAAGTATACTCCAAGAAGCTGAAGATTCATCTAAGGGGACCAAACAGGCTAGAATATATTTAGAGCTTGCTATAATAAAAATGTGTAAAATTAAATATGACACGTCTGTAGAAACTGTCCTTGCAAGATTAAATAAGCTTGAGGAGAAAATTGCATCTGGAAACATTACTATACAAGGTGCAACTCAGGAAATTAAAAGTATTGGTAATGCAGGCAACAAAGCTTCAAACATATCGAATGAAAGAACATTATCGCATGTTACCAGACCATCGGTTCAAACTGATTTTGAACCTAACAAAGATAGCAAATTGAATACAGATATGGTAAGAAAGTCTTTTAAAGATATATTAGCTATGCTTAAGCAAAGAAATAACATGGTTTTAGCAAGTGCACTTATGATGGGGAAAATCGAAAACTTTAATAATGGAGTAGTAACCATAGCATTTTCTAAGCAATATAATTTTCATAAGATGAGATTAGAAAAGGATGAACAAAGAAGAATTGTTAATGAAGCTTTTTCAGAGGTTTTAAGAGACCGTGTTATTGTCTCTTATGAAATTGAGAGCAGTGGAGCTGAAAAGGATGTTGATAAGGAAAAGTTAATATCAAATATGTTTCCAAGTGGTATAGTTGAAGTATGTGATGAATAAAAATTTTTTTATTTTAATAAGGTAAGTATTACATTATAATATATTATATATGTTAATCATAATTATAATGAATATATAATTTTAGGAGGATATTAGAATGGCAAGAGGCGGATTCCCAGGAATGGGCGGAAATATGAACATGATGAAGCAGGTACAGAAGCTTCAAAAACAAATGGAGGATGCTCAAAGAGCATTAGAGGCTAAAGAATTTGAGGCATCAGTTGGTGGTGGAGCTGTAACTGTTACAGTAACAGGGAAGAAAGTATTAACTAAGGTTTCAATTAAACCAGAAGTTGTTGATGAAGATGACGTTGAAATGTTAGAAGACTTAGTTTTAACTGCTGTAAATGAAGCTTTAAAGAAGGCAGAGGATGAAACGAATGCATCTATGGGTAAACTAACTGGTGGACTTAACATACCAGGATTGTTTTAATTGAGGTGAATAACTTGGATTTTTATCCTATAGCTATAGAAAAATTAATAGAAGAGTTTGGAAAACTTCCTGGTATAGGAAGTAAGACTGCACAAAGACTTACTCTTCATGTTTTAAATTTACCTAAGGAAGAAGTTGAAGAGTTTGCAAATGCTCTTATAAAAGCGAGAGGGACTATAAAGTATTGTTCAGTGTGTGGTAACTTTACAGATAGTGATCCTTGTGCAATATGTTCTAATCCTAATAGGGATAAAAGCACTATATGTGTAATTGAGCAGCCAAAGGACATTATGACTATCGAAAAGGTTAGAGAATTCAATGGGGTATACCATGTACTTCACGGAACGATATCTCCAATGCAGGGAAGAGGGCCAGATGATATAAAGCTTAGAGAGTTAGTAACTAGAATAAATAGCGAATTAAAAGAAGTTATTGTTGCTACAAACCCTAATATTGAAGGAGAAGCAACAGCAATGTATATATCAAAGATTTTAAAGCCTTTTGGTGTTAAGGTAACAAGAATAGCTCATGGAATACCAGTTGGCGGAGATTTAGAATATGCAGATGAGGTTACTTTATCTAAGGCAATTGAAGGCAGAAAAGAGATTTAAATTATTAAGTAGATGGATTTATTTAAGTTCATCTGCTTTTTTTATTTAAAAAAACATATAGCTTGTATAAATTAATCAATTGATGTCAAAAATTTCAATATAAATTATATTGGAGGTATGCTATATGGATAGAAGAAAAATAATTGAGATGATAAAAAGTAATAAACATTATTCAAAAGATGAAAAAGAAATCATATCAGGAATTGAAGAGGCAATGCTTGAAATAGAAGTAGCTAAAAATGCTTTTGATAATGTTAGTGATAAAAACTTAATAGATATATGTATACATAAAGAAGATGAGGCAAAGTCTAAATATACATTTTACTTATCACAAGCTAAAGCTAAAAATATAAGGGTAGTTGGAGATTCAATTGTGGAGCATCTAGAGTATTACTCAAAGTGGTAAATGAATGATAATATTCCAGTAATATACTATACGGTATATATGGGTTATAATATATACATATAAATAGTATTTCTATAATATCTATAGATTGAATATATTGTAGAGAGTAAATTAGGGAGGGATTTAAATGAGTAATATTGTTTATTTTATAATAGCTGTGCTTGCTATATTTATTGTTGGAAAAATATTTGCATGGCCATTTAAAATATTATTAAATCTAATTATTAATGGAATAATGGGAGGAGTACTATTATTTTTAATTAATTTAGTAGGATCAAAATTTGGGCTAATTATACCTATTAATGCAATTACAGCTCTTATAGCAGGTTTTTTAGGAATACCGGGGGTACTTTTCTTAGTTATAGTTAATTACTTGAGATAGATAAAATGTAATATATTTACAGAATGCACCTTAAATGATAAAATGTTCATGGAGGTGCATATATTATGGGATTTAATGATTTTTCTTATGTAAGACCTAATTATGATGAGGTTAAGGCAAAGTTAATATTTCTGATTGACAAATTAAGCACAGATGATTTAATTGAGGAAGTTAAGGAGACTATTAATCAAATTAATGTTGTTAGAAACAATGTTGTAACAATGGGAACTTTAGCAAGTATAAGAAATAGTATAAACACTGAAGATGAGTTTTATGATAAGGAAAGAGAGTACTGGGATGAGTATGAACCGCTATATAATGAGGTATATACACTATTCTATAAAGCGCTTGTATCAAATAAATTTAGAAGTGAATTGGAAAAAGACTTTGGAAAGCAATTCTTTAGTATTGCAGAGTATAACCTAAAAGCATTTGCACCAGAGATTATTGAAGATCTGCAATTAGAAAACAAACTAGTTTCGGAATATAATAAGCTTATTGCTTCAGCAAAGATAATGTTTGAGGGGGAAGAGCGAAATCTATCAGGGCTAACACCTTTTGTTTTATCCGAGGATAGGGATATGAGAAGAAGTGCTAGTGAAGCTATGTTTGGCTTTTTTGTTAAAAATGAACATATTATTGATAGAATATATGATGATATGGTGAAGGTAAGGACAAAGATGGCTAAGAAGCTTGGTTTTGATAACTTTGTTCAGCTTGGCTATGTAAGGATGTTGAGAACAGATTATAATGCCGAAATGGTAAGTAATTTCAGGAATCAGGTAAAAGAATATATAGTACCTGTAGCTAACAAACTATATGAAAGACAAAGAGAAAGATTGGGTTTAGATAAGCTTAGCTATTATGATGAAAAGTTTGAGTTTCTATCAGGTAATGCAAAACCAAAAGGGGAATCGGCTTGGATAGTTGAGAATGGTATAAAAATGTACTCAGAATTGTCTCCAGAAACAAAAGAGTTCTTTGAGTTCATGATCTCAAATGATCTATTAGATCTAGTAACTAAGAAGGGTAAGCAAGCAGGCGGGTATTGTACATATATACCTGACTATAAATCACCATTTATTTTTTCAAACTTTAATGGTACATCCGGAGATGTAGATGTATTAACACATGAAGCTGGACATGCATTCCAATGTTACAGAAGCAGATGGATTACAATACCTGAATGTAACTTCCCTACTTATGAAAGCTGTGAGATACATTCAATGAGTATGGAATTCTTTACTTGGCCTTGGATGAATCTATTTTTTAAAGAAGAGGAATCTAAGTATAAATATACTCACTTGGGTGCTGCAATTAAATTTATACCATATGGTGTTACAGTAGATGAGTTCCAGCATTTTGTATATGAAAATCCAGAAGCTACACCAGCAGAAAGAAAAACAGCATGGAGAGAAATAGAAAGAAAGTACCTTCCACATAAAGATTACAGTGAGTGTGAGTTTTTAGAAAGAGGTGGATGGTGGTTTAAGCAAGGACATATATTTAGTAGTCCTTTCTATTATATAGATTATACATTAGCTCAAATCTGTGCTCTTCAATTCTGGAAAAAGGATCAGGAAAACCACCAAGAAGCTTGGAGTGATTATTTAAGGCTTTGTCAAGTTGGAGGAACTAAATCGTTTAGGGAGTTAGTAGAGTATGCAAACTTGATATCTCCATTTAAAGATGGATGTGTTAGTTCTGTTATAGATGTTATAGATAATTACTTAAAGAATGTAAATGACAAAGAGTTATAATTTAGTTCAAAGTTTAAAATAGAAGCTTAAGACATATCAATTATTTAGAATATATGATTAGGAGACAAGATATTATCAGGTATCTTGTCCCTTTTATATACTACTTCTCCTAGTGTATCAATATATGAAAAATGGAGATTAATGATGAAAAATAAAGTATATGAGGTATATTTATCGATAACTTTGGTAAATATAGAATTGTTGTGGTCTAAACGATGATAGAATAAATCTTGTCGCTGAGAGATGTGGCAAAACAAAAACAACAAACTTGAAATAACTTATTAAAAAGTTTTAAAAAAGTTGTTGACAGATGCGAAAGCCTCTGGTAAAATAGTAAAAGTCGTCGGAAGTAAACGACGAAGAAAAAGAATTGGTCTTTGAAAATTAAACAGAGAAATAAAGGTAAAACCAGTTAATTTCGATAGAGATAATCTATCAATAAATGACTTTAACAAGTCAGCGAAACAATTAGAGCGCAGCTCAAACTTTTTAAATTGAGAGTTTGATCCTGGCT
>NZ_CCXK01000003.1 GCF_000821305.1 Clostridium culturomicium
ATAGAAGTAACAACTCCTGAACCTACAGTTCTTCCACCTTCTCTGATCGCGAATCTTAATCCTTCATCCATAGCGATTGGAGTGATTAATTCAACGTTCATGTCGATGTGGTCTCCAGGCATTACCATTTCCATTCCTTCTGGTAATTTGATTGATCCTGTAACGTCAGTTGTTCTGAAGTAGAATTGTGGTCTGTATCCATCGAAGAATGGAGTGTGTCTTCCACCCTCTTCTTTTTTAAGTACGTATACTTGACCTACGAATTTTGTGTGTGGGTGTACTGAACCTACTTTTGAAAGTACTTGACCTCTTTCGATGTCTGTTCTTTGTACTCCTCTTAATAGAGCTCCGATGTTATCTCCAGCTTGTGCTTCATCAAGAAGTTTTCTGAACATCTCTACTCCTGTACATACTACTTTTCTCTTATCTTCGCTTAATCCAACGATTTCGATTTCATCTCCTACATGAAGTACTCCAGCTTCAACTCTTCCTGTTGCAACTGTTCCTCTTCCTGTAATTGTGAATACGTCCTCTACTGGCATTAAGAATGGCTTATCTGTTGCTCTCTCTGGAGTTGGGATGTAGCTATCTACTGCTGCCATTAACTCCATTATGCATTTAGATGCTTCTTCATCTGTTGGGTTTTCTAATGCTTTTAATGCTGATCCTGTTATTATTGGAATATCATCACCTGGGAAGTCATACTCAGATAATAATTCTCTGATTTCCATTTCTACTAATTCTAATAATTCTGGATCGTCTACCATATCAGCTTTGTTTAAGAATACAACTATGTATTGTACTCCAACTCTTGATGCTAGTAGGATGTGCTCTCTTGTTTGAGGCATTGGACCATCTGCTGCAGATACAACTAGTATAGCTCCATCCATTTGTGCAGCTCCTGTGATCATGTTCTTAACATAGTCAGCGTGTCCTGGACAATCAACGTGTGCATAGTGTCTTGTTTCTGTTTCATACTCAACGTGTGAAGTGTTGATTGTTATTCCTCTTTCTTTTTCTTCTGGTGCTTTATCGATATCAGCATAGTTGAATGCTTCTGCATATCCTCTGTTAGCTAATACTGATGTTATAGCAGCTGTTAATGTAGTCTTACCGTGGTCAACGTGTCCTATAGTTCCAATGTTAACGTGCGGTTTGCTTCTTTCAAATTTTGCTTTTGCCATTT
>NZ_CCXK01000004.1 GCF_000821305.1 Clostridium culturomicium
ACAATGTTCACTGTGTAATTTTGAGAGAATATTCTCTTACAATCTGGTGATGATGCTCTTAATGGATACACCCGTTCCCATACCGAACACGAAGGTTAAGCATTAAGAGGCCGATAGTACTGCACGGGAAGCTGTGTGGGAGGGTAGGTGGTTGCCAGGTCAGGTGTGGCTCGATAGCTCAGTCGGTAGAGCAGAGGACTGAAAATCCTCGTGTCGCTGGTTCGATTCCTGCTCGAGCCACCAAAAGACTTAGATTTTTATCTAGGTCTTTTTTATTTGATTAAAAGTAAAAAAGTAGCACGAAAGGAGAGTATTTTTAATACTCTCCTTTATTCGTTATATTATATGAGATTATCCTTTATATAGTTAAGTACTTCTTCAACATGTCCAGCAACTTTAACTTTTCTATATTCATTAACTATGTAACCGTCCTTGTTTATTATAAAAGTACTTCTTTCAATGCCTATAGTTTTCTTTCCAAACATGGTCTTTTCCTTTAAAACATTATATAAAGAACACACATGTTTTTCTTCATCTGCAAGAAGGATAAAATTTAATTGATGTTTATCAATAAATTTACAATGAGATTTAACACTATCTTTACTAATTCCTAAAACTACAGTATTAAGTTTATCGAATTCATCAATATGAGCCTTGAAATCTAAAGCTTCAATAGTACATCCAGGGGTATTATCCTTTGGGTAAAAGTAAAGTACAACATTTTTTCCTAAATAATCTTTTAAGGAGTGATTTTTTTCATCACTTCCAGGTAATATAAAGTCAGGTCCTTGTTTTAACTGTGTATTATTTTCCATAATTCGCATCCTTTCTATAGATTAATAAAAACAATTAACTAATATTTATTATCATTATAACCAATATCCAGAAAATATACAAATGAAAATAATAAAGGTATACTATATTATAAGAAGAGCAAAGAATAAAATAAAATATTTAAAGGATACTTCTCCAAGTGTATCATTATAAGAAAAAAAGAGAAATTTAAAGAAATATAAAGTATATGTATTATATTTAATGTTTATGGCAAATATATAATATATTGTGTTTATAAATCATGATATTATATGACTTGTCGTTGTGAAATGTAGTGATGAAAAACGACAAACAACTAAAACAAGTTTTAAAGAAATTAAAAAAAACTTGAAAAAGTTGTTGACAGATGCCAAGGCTTCTGATAAAATAATAAAAGTAGTCGAGAGAAATCGACGAAGAAAAAGAATTGGTCTTTGAAAATTAAACAGAGAAATAAAGGTAAAACCAGTTAATTTCGATAGAGATAATCTATCAATAAATGACTTTAACAAGTCAGCGAAACAATTAGAGCGCAGCTCAAACTTTTTAAATTGAGAGTTTGATCCT
>NZ_CCXK01000005.1 GCF_000821305.1 Clostridium culturomicium
TCATGAGTGTTATTACTCTTAAAAAGAAGTTAGAAGCCGTGAGCGAGCGATTAGACAAGCAGAAAGGCTATTGGAAGAGTGTAGAGTATAGCAGAGAGATACAGAGTAATCAGCTTTCGAAAGAAATTCAAGAAAAGGTAGATTGTAGTACCAAAGAAATTAATAAAACTGTAAAAGAAGAAGCTGGTAGGATATTATTCACACCATTAAAAGTAAGGCAGGTGTAAGTCATGAATAAACGATTTTCTAAAGAGTGGAATGAGTTAGTAAGTAAATATCAGAAAGCAGATTTGGCAGAGCGTTTAATGATTGAATATTTCAGTGAAGGTAGCTATGTTGTAGTTGCTAAAAAATACAATGTTACATCAACTTGCATCATATCAAACATAAATAAATATATAGCTGATGTCTATGAAGAAAAGCCTTATATAGTTGATTTGTACAAAGCTAAGGCGCAAGAAAATAAGATGAAAGGCAGCATGGATGAACCAAGATTGAAAAAGTTTGATGTAAGAATGTTCGAAACACTCCCAGTAGAAATGGAATATACAAAGTTCTTAGATGTGGTTGGTAAATATGATACTGATATGCTGACAGGTGAGTATCTAGCAAGACTAGCAAAGAAGAATGGTGTAAAACTTTATAACATTGACTTGTATAGTGGTTCTAAAAAATACATTAAATTTTAGGAGGAAGAAGTATGGAGTATATAAATGAGATTAATATAATGGAAGCAACAATCCATGTATTAGATAATAATGCAGACGAACCAATACTAAATGAATATTTATTACAACTTACTGAAGAAGTATATGAATTTGTGTTTAAACATGTTCAAAGATCTTTAAGAGATGATGAATTAAGGTATGCAGTATTTAACCACGAGAGAAATATTGTTAAGGAAGTTGCTAAAGAATATTTAAGCGGTGAATGTGATTTAGTTAGAGTATCCAAAGAATTAGCAAGACAAATGTTTATTCTTATGAGATCAAAGGGGAATATTCCATCATGTGACTTGTTAACAGTTGGTTTTACAACAGAGCATGGACCATTCATAGGAATATTCAAGATGGATTATATCAAGAATTATATGCACAATGTAGAGTTTGTAGAGGACAATATAGGAATTAATCTAATACCACAATTTACTGGATTACCATCAAGTAGTGCAAAAATACAAAAGTGTGCATTTATAAGACCGTTTAACAGTGAAAATAAATATGATTTATTAGTAATAGACAAGCAGAAGAAAAGTAATAAGGATAGCGAGGATTATGGAGCCAATTACTTCATGGATAACTACCTTGGATGCAAGATAATAACCAATGATAGAGACAATACGAAGAACTTCTTAAGAGGTACTGAAAATTTCATTCAACGTTTTGTGAGAGAAGATGCTGAAACGGCTGAAATGATTAGGCGAGAGATAAGAGAAAAGATTACTCATGATGATGAAATTAACCTAGAAGAGGTTGCAAGTCTTATGGGTGAGGGAAAAGAAGGATATTTACTGCAAATGGCTAAGAGCTGCGATAATGAATTTAAAGTTGACAAGCATTATGTAGATAAAAAGTTGAAAAGGATAAGACTTAAGGTTGACAAAGATATAGATATTTATTTAAACCAGGAATCTTATAACGATAGAAGTAAATTTGAAGTTGTAAGAAATGGTGATGGTAGCATTAACATGGTCATAAAAAACATTATGAATTATGCTGAAAAGTAGGTAATGAGGTTGTATGAGGACACAGTCATAATTCTGTGTTCTCATTAAGAGATCTTATTTTAAATTATACTGGAGCTAATGTATGAGAACTAAAGTATGTAAGATGTGTGGTAAAGAGTTGTCAATTGAAAGTTTCAACATAAGAAAAGGGTATAAGGATGGTTATAATACAAAATGCAAGAAATGCGAAGTTAGATATAACCAAGAATATTATAAAAAACATAAAGCTGAATTAGATGAAAAACATAAAAAATATCGTGAAAATAATAAGGAATATTTAAGTAATCTAAGGAAGCAGTATTATAAAAGCAATAAAGAAAAGGAATTAGTACAGGCTAAGATGTGGAGAAATAAAAATAAAGACAAAATAAGAAATTCATCTAAAAGGTGGTATGAATGTAATAAAGGCAAAGTATTAGTTAAAAATCAACGCAGGAGAACTAAACTTAGTGAGCTACCAGCTACAATTACTAACGAACAGTGGATACAAATTAAAAATGATTTTAAAAACAAATGTGCATATTGTGGAAGAAAATTGCCTTTGCATATGGAGCATTTTATACCATTAAGCAAAGGTGGAGAAATGACAGTCAACAATATTATACCTTCTTGTAAAAGTTGTAATTGCAGCAAAGGTACTAAGTTATTTCATGAATGGTACAAAGAATATGAACATTATGATGTGACAAGAGAAAAACATATATATAAATACTTAAGATATGTGAATAGTGGGATACAACAATTAAAAATTATATAGTTATAAGATTCTATTATCATATGAAAATCAAATAAGAATGAAAGAAGGTAGTATTTATGAATTTAGTAGTCTTAAAAGGAAGATTAACAGCTGATCCAGAGCTTAAGTTTACAGCAGGAAAAGGAACTGCAGTAACAAGTTTTAAATTAGCAGTAGATAAAGGATTTGGAGATAACAAGAAAACTGCATTTATTCCAATAGTAGTTTGGGGAAAGAGTGCAGAAGCAGTAGCTAATTATACTCGCAAAGGTAGCTTAATTCTAGTTAGAGGAAGCATTGAAACTAGAAACTATGAAGGTAAGAACGGAAAAGTTTATGTAACGGAAGTAGTTGCAGATATGTTTGAAGGAGTAGAGTTCCTGGATAGTAAGAACAATAGCAGCAACAATAGCGAAGGTGGATATCAGCAGCAAGGAATACCTTCCGATTATTTCGGCAATGGAGATATGACTCCAATAGATGATGGGGAAGACATGCCTTTTAATTAAGGAGTTAGATATTCTCCGTAATCAAAAATATCATTAGTGGATTAACTTATAAATTTAATTGGATTTCGGCTCTTTAACACAGCAGAGGGATGTATTAACTACTAAATATTTTAGAAAAGGATGTGAGGTAGTTAATCATGCAATGTATATTAGCAAGTCACCCCCTGACTGATAAATATAAATTGTCGCTCCCTCTGTTGTCCTAAGGAGCCGGTCCAGAAAGGAGAAAAGATTGAATAGAGAAGAGAGAATTGAGTTATATAGAAAAGCTATAGGAAACTATGGAGAAGCAGCACAACAAATTGTTGCTATGGAGGAATGCAGCGAACTGATACAAGCTATATCTAAAAAGCTGAGAGGTAGAGAAACGAACCTAGAGGAAGAGATAGCAGATGTTGAGATAATGTTAGAGCAGCTTAAGTTAATGAGTAATGAATCGTTGATTGAGGAGATTAAAGAGAGTAAGCTGCAGAGATTAGAGAAGAGATTAAATGAGTAATCTGATTAAATTATGAGGTAGAAGGAGGAGTATTAATGGCTATTAATATGATGTGTATGAATGATAAATGTAAATACTATTGGGAAGATAGTTGTGTTAGAAACTTAAATGAAGAACGTATTGAGATTAATGAACATGGGAAATGTGAAACATTTGAAGAAGGTATATGTGACTGGTATGAAATTAAAATTCATGAATTAAAGATACTTCCAGAGTTTTTCACAGCAGTATTAGAAGGTAAAAAACCATTTGAACTTAGAAAGAATGATAGGAATTACAAGGTAGGAGATACACTTAAATTATATGAATTTGATGGGGGGAAGTATACAGGTAAGTATACTCTAAAGAATATAACGTATGTATTAAATGGTGGACAGTATGGGTTAGATAAAGATTATGTGATCTTAGGAATTAAGTAATTCTTAATTTGTAGATATTGAGAATTAAATAGAGAATTTGTTCTTTGAAAATTGAATAGTATGGTATTTACAAATTATTATATAATTAACTTATAATAATGTTAAAGTGTTAAAATGTATATATAAAGAATAAGGGGGGAAGTTTATGAATAAAATTTATAAAAATCTTATAAAATCATTTTTACTTGGAATAGTAATTCTTTATGGATTTATATTTGTGTTTTATGAGATATTTAGATTTAGTGGGGATGATGCATCAATAGCAGTAATAGGATTAGCTATTATTTCAACAATAATTTACAGTACATATATTATAATTGATTCAATAAAAGAATATTGTGGAAAATAAAGTATCAACAATCAATTTTTAATATATTACGAAAGCAAAATTAAATATTAATTTAATCATAATACCGTACTATTCAAAACTGAATATACGGTATTTTTTATTTCGCAATTCAAAGAAATTACGCAATAAAATTAAGGAGGAGTTTTAATGTTATCAGGTAGAGAAATGCAAAAACTAAAAAAATACTCGTTTGGTAAATCAGACTTATTATTAAAAATTGGTGAAGATATTAAAGGTCAATTCTATATAAGACCAATCAGATGGAGTGGTTCATATAAGGGTGATAAGTTAAAAGAAGGCGAATGTTTAGCAAGATTTGATACGAGAGAAGATGCAGAAGATGCTTTAATAAATATTTGTGGGTACTCTAAAAAATATGTAGCCAGTCTTTCTTCGTAATTCAACTATTAAGTGAAGGAGGACAAGATGATTAAGGTTACTGATGTTATTAAATATAGTTCACAAGGTAGATTAAAATGGGGTGTAGTTACATGTGTTCTAACTATAAATGAGAGTGGTAATACAGAATGTATAGGAAAACATTTATATTGGGTTCAACCACTTGAAGGTGAAAAATTAAAAGAAGATATACTTGAAGATGATGTCAAAGAATTATATACGATTAAAAATATTCATTAATCAAATAAAACAAGAATTTAGGAGGTAAGTAAATGAGAGTAGATTTAGGTAAATATATTATTCAAACAGATGAAGTTCAGTTTGTAGTTAAGGAAAAGAAAGTAGTTCAACCTGGAAAGCTCACAAAGGAAGAAAATGTCGGTAAAGAAATAGAAAAGGATATTGCATACTGTTCTAGTTTTGAAAATGCTTTGAAATTCCTTTCCAAAAGAGCTTTTATCGACAATGAGGATATAAGAGACGTTGTGAAGGAAACGAAGGTTCTACAAAGCAAAATAGAAGGTTTAACACAGTTGTTTGAGTTAGAAGGAGGTATGGAGAATGAAAATTAGGAAAAGTAGATTTAAATATCTAATGAAGCACTATCATAACCATAAGCTGTATTCTATAGGGAAAGATAGCTATTTGGCAATCAGACCATTTAAATATATTTTAAGAAATCTAGTTGAAGTGTTGAAATATACAGTGGTACTTCCTTACGGTTTGATTTGTTGTATAGCAAACTTTATAACAGAAATTCCATATTGGGTTAAAGAATTTTGGAGAGATTTAAAAGAATGTTGTCCAATAGCTTATATAAAAGTTGTAGATGATGAAGAGATTCAGGTAATAGAGTAGTTCATAATCCAAATAGAAAGTGAGGTTAATATTTATGGAGTTCAATTTTATTACAGAATGTACAAGTTGCAACCAAAGAAAACCATGCAATGAGGAAATTGTAGAGATAGATGGTGAACAAAGGCTCATAAACTTTTGCAAAGAGTGTTATGAAGAAATAGAAGAAATAGAAAAGGATTTTGAAAGTATTTAATTTGTAGAGAGTGTGAAATAAGGAGAGTGAAGTAATTTATGATATTGGGTTGTAAAATAGGCTGTTTATGTTCTGATATCAACAAAGATTATTGTTGTAGAGAATGTGACAATCATAGAAACTGTGAAAGCAAATGTGACTTTTTAAACTATATATACAGCAGGGAGGGAATACTTAAGACCTGCGACGATTCATATATAGTTAATGAATAGTCTGTGGATATTGCGAAGGATATAATATGGAATTTGATAAGTTTCTTGATAAAGTTTTAGAGAATGTAATGTCGCAAGATGGCATGGAAAAAGTAAAAAAATATATAAAAGAAGATATGAATTTATGCGGTTTTAACTATGATACTACTAAGGTAGAATGTCAAGTATTTGATGAAAGTGATAACTATGAACCAAGAGTTGAAGTGTCAAGCGAAGGATATAGTGATGGTGAAGTAATATTTATAGATTATCATTTAGACTAGTTCGCAATTCAAATAATTTATGAATACGTTAAGGAGGATTAAGACATGGATGGATATATGTGTCATAACTGTAGAAGTAGACATAAAGATGGTGAAGTATTTTATTCTGTTTTGTGTACTGATGGTCTACATGTGCCAACTTGCTCTATAGAATGTTTTAACATTGTAAAAGAAAACCAAGTTAAAAAATTAAAGAATAAATTAAAAGAAATTGAAGAACAATTTCCAGATGCCATGACTTGGTAATACTCAATTCAATAAAATGGTGTAAAAATAACTCGTAATGAATATATAGGAGATGAATAAAATGTGGCATCCATTTTGTAATGTTTATGATTTAGATACAGAAGATAATCCAGTTGAAAATGGCTATATCGACCATGTATGTAAATGTGGAAGTACAAATGTCAATATAATGTCAGTGGTCGAAAATAAGATAACTACAAAGGACGGAATAACTATTCCAACAGCAGATATAACTTATATATGCAATGATTGTGGTTATGCTGAATTAGATAGGAATTACTTATATAAATATTAAGGAGGAAGTATGAAAAAATGTAATTTTTGTGGTAGGACTGAAAAAGAAGTTAAAAGGATAATAACCGCTAAAGATGGTGATATATGCGATACGTGTGTACTTCTATGTATGGAAATATTAATTAATGATCAAGCAGAATATAAAGAAATAGAATTTACAGAAAATAATAATTAATACGCAATTCAAAGAAACTATTCAGATTAGTGAGGATTTAGGACAAGTTCCTATCCTTACTAATTGTGTAAAATTAAATTTGATACAATTGAGGTGATAAAATGTTGCAAATACTTGAGCTATTTGGAGGGATTGGAGCACCTAGAAAGGCGCTTGTTAATTTAGGTGTGCCAGTTAAGTCGATAGATTATGTTGAAATAGATGAAAAGGCAGTACGTAGCTACAATGCAATTTTTCAAAAGGACCTAGGGTATAAAACTCAATCAGTTGTTGGATGGAACTTGAAACCTGATATTCTTATCCATGGAAGTCCATGTCAAGATTTCAGCATAGCAGGAAAACAAAAGGGAGCTGATGAAGGTTCAGAAACTCGAAGTAGTTTGATGTGGGAAACACTCAATATCATCAAACAAATGGGAGTATGGAAGCCTCGTGTGGTTATTTGGGAGAATGTTCGAAATGTCCTTAGTAAGCATATGCTCCATAACTTTAATAGGTACTTGGAAGAAATGCAAAGGTTAGGATATACATCTAACTTTGAGATATTAAATGCTATGGATTTTGGATTACCACAGAATAGGAATAGAGTATTTACTGTGAGCTGCTTAGATGGTACCTTCTTTAACTTTGAAACACTAGAGAAAAAGCCTATGAGAAATATTAAAGAATTTTTAGAAGGTACAGAGGAAGAAAAATATATTGTTACTCAACCAAGCATGTTGAAACTTATAAATAAAACTACTAACTCAGCATTCAATGGCAGAGTAGAAATTATTAAAGACCATTGTAAGACAATAACATGCAAACAAATGAGAAGTCCGAACAGTGGTGTTATTGATTTAGGTGACGGAAGATATAGATATTTAACTGAAAAAGAGTGTTGGAGGCTTCAAGGATACAGTGACGAAGATTTTGAAGCAGCTTTAAAG
The DNA here is from genome assembly GCF_000821305.1 of Clostridium culturomicium. Classification (GTDB taxonomy): domain Bacteria; phylum Bacillota; class Clostridia; order Clostridiales; family Clostridiaceae; genus Clostridium_J; species Clostridium_J culturomicium. The sequence continues at coordinate 7,808 of NZ_CCXK01000005.1, forward strand.
GTTCATCCAGGCATTCAAGGCAAATTAAATGGAGCACTTTATAAACAGGCTGGGAATAGTATTCCTATCCCTGTACTAGAAGCAATATTTAAACAGATTTTAAATTAGAGGTGATTTAATGAGATATAAATTTACTGATACAGAGCTTAAGAAAGTAATGAGCAACCTTACTATACTGATTGATACAAGAGAACAGGCCAATGAGCATGTAATAGAGTTCTTAACTAAGAAGAAGATATCTTATGAAGTTAAGAAACTTGATTTTGGAGATTATGCTTGCATGCTTCCAGCCAATAGTTTTGAAGGTCAAGAGAGGGCGATTTACTTTGATAGAGATATTGTAATCGAGAGAAAGAATGGTATTGATGAAGTCGCAGGAAACTTAAAGGATGATACAAGAATACTTAAGGAATTAGCACACTTAAATAAGTATAACATTAAATATTATGTGTTCCTGGAAGAGCCTGAAATGAATGAAACATTAAAAGGGTTAAATGCTGAAGAGAAGAAACATCTCAAAGAATTTATGAAAATACTAGAAAGTAAAAATGTATGCTTAAAACCAGAAGGTTTTGATTTCAACATAAGGAAAGGCAATTACAGAAGTGAGTATCAGCCTAAAAGTCTATATGCAAGATTAAAGACGATTGAAGCACGATACAATACTGTTATTCGTCCTATAGACAAGCAATTCATGGGTAGCGAGATATACAATACATTTTACTATTATGTGCGTGAGGTGCTTAAGAATAAGGGGTTTATAGAGGAGGTAGTTGAAAATGAATGATAAGACTGCATACTTAATAGAGGTATTTATATTCTTCGGATGGATTCCAATATTAGCTATTGGTAAAGCAATATCCATGTGTATAAATGCTAGAAGTTGTTATAAGTGTACGTGTAATAGCTGTATCAAGGAGGATGTAGAGAATGAGGGAGATTAAGTTTAGAGCTTGGGATAAATCAAATGAAGAAATGATAAACTTTGATGAAATAGAAGGAATTAATTTTGAAGGTGAATTTTTGTATATAGGAACATCTAAAAATCTAGAATGTATATTAGGATTTGAATTTGCAGAATTAATGCAATACACCGGATTAAAGGACAAGCATGGTAAAGAAATTTATGAGGGAGATTTATGTAAGTCATATAACGGATATATACAAGAAGTTGTATGGAAAGATAATTCATGGATGTATAAAATGAAAGTTAATAAAAAGTATCAAGGTGAAGCATATGTAGAAATAGTTTATAGTTCAATGGGTGATACAAGCCATAGAAATTTTGGTGATGAAATTATAGGCAACATATACGAAAATCCAGAGTTGGTGGAGGGGTAGAGCATGACTAGACTTGAACAGATTAAGCAGATAGAAGATAGAATAATTGAAACTAAGAAGCAGCTTAAGGAGTTAGATGAATTATATCTTAAAGCCTTTTCTCCTAAAGGTTATAAAGGTGGTACAAGCTATAATGATTACGATACGATTCCAGGAGGAAATAAGGAATATCATCTAGATCAGTATTGTTTACAAAAGAATAAGCTAGAAACTTTACTTATGATAGACCGAAATATATTAAGTAATCTTAAGAGAGATATAAATGTTGATGAAACTCTTAAATTATTAAGTAATAATACTTTGAAGGTTAAATTTTTAAGGATAGTTGCTGGATATACACAGAAGGAAACAGCAGAGAAGCTAGGTATAAGCGAAAGTTCTGTTTATAGAATGGCTAAATCTGAATAGAATGTACAAATTGTGAATTAGTTAAGAAGGGGGATTTTTATGGAGAAGTTATTAGAGTTTATTAATAAACAGATTAAAAGTCTAGAGCGAGAAAAACACAACTTAGGTTGTGGCGAGGATTATGATTGCTTAGATGGTGAAATCAATTATTTACTTGAACATGTGAATAATACAGTGCAGATAGCAAGAAAAGATGGAGCAATAAATGCCTTGTCAGATATAAAGAAATTAATTGAACAAGGCATGATATAATTCACAATTCAAATAAAAGCCATGGTTTAATCATCTCGGATTTTACCATTTATAAATGAATTAAAATTGAATAGAAAATGACATGTAAATGACTATTTACAACAGTTTCAATCCAATGCTATGATATAGTTAACCAATAAACCGTTAGGGAGTAATCCTTAGCGGTTTTATTATTTAGCTCATATACCTAGGGTATAATGAGAATCCAGACCTTCGACCAAGGACTGGTTTTTAGTGGAGCTGGTCATAGGGTGTTCCAGCAAGAGCAGATATGGGTTTGGGCAAGGCTGCTTAGTCTAGTTGCTATAACGGAATCAAGTATTCCAGCAGCTAGGCTTTTTATTTTATTTAAATATATTAGAAAGTGGTGAGAATATGGATGGTATATATACAAGTTATAAGTGTAAGAGTTGTAGTAAAGAAATAGTTTTATTAACTGATGAATTAGAATCTACATTAAGAGAAGGTAAATATCTAGCATGTTCTCATTGTGGATCTAGAAAGCTAGCTAAAGAATTAGTTACTGATGATCTAAGAGAAGTAACTAAAGCTAGAAGTTATAAAAGAGTTAACGGTAGAATAAGACAAATATAGTTATTGAAAGTGAGGTGTAAGTATATGAGTAATACTAAGAGAATAGGAAGACCATTTAAGTTTACTGACCCAGATAAGTTAGATATGCAGATAGAAGAGTTCTTTAATGATTGTAAAGATAATAAGAAAATACCTACTGTAACTGGTTTAGCAGTGTATTTAAATACTGATAGGCTAACTCTATTAAACTATGAGAATTGCTTAGATAATCCAGCTTATGAGGAGTTAGATTATGATGTGAAAGTACACTTGATAAACTCGATAAAAAGAGCTAAGCAAAGAGTAGAATCTGAGTATGAACAGGCTTTATTTAACAAGAATAGTGCAGTTGGAGCTATATTTACCCTCAAGAATAACTACAAGTGGGTAGATAAGCAGGAGATAGAGCAGACTAACAAGACCATTGAGGTATCACTAGAGGATTAAAGTACAATGGTGAGAAAATTAAGTAATATCAATGTAATAGATACAATATAGTGAATAATCATAAATGATAATTGACGTTATTCTTCTAAAGGCTTATAATAAAAGTATAAGTAGGGGGGTACCATTCTAAATAGTATACCTAAAACCGTATGGCGCTTCCCAAAAATATTTTTTCAAAACAAAGGGGGCCTTTAGAATGAAGGTATATGGCTATATAAGAGTTAGTACTGCAACACAAGTGGAAAAAGGATATGGATTAAAGACACAAGAAGAATCTATAAAGAGGTATTGCAAAGAAAACAATTTAGAACTGGTTAATATATTCAGTGATGAAGGTTTAACAGGTACAGAAGCAGATAGACCAGGGCTAAATGATTTACTTAGCAGCTTTAATGGAATCAATAAGGTTGTAGTATTAAATACTTCAAGGTTATGGCGAAGTGATATTGTAAAGGTACTGGTTAGAAGAGAAATAGAAAAAGCAGGTGCAGATGTAATAAGCATTGAACAGCCGACATATAGCATATACAATAAGGATCCTAATGATTTTCTAATAAATGGTATGATGGAGTTATTGGACCAATATGAAAGAATGAGTATATCATTAAAACTTGCAAAAGGCAGAAGAACTAAAGCAAAGAGTGGTTCAAAACCTTGTGGTGTAGCTCCAATGGGTTATAAATGGGAAAAAGGAAAGATATTGATTGATGAGGAGAAGGCTGCGATAGTTAAGGAAATATTTAATCTTGCATTGAATAATAACTCACTTCAAAAGATAGCTGATAAAATTAATTCTCAAGGCTATAGAACTGATAGAGGAAAAGAATTTAGCAAACAAGCTATTTCAGTTATTTTAAAAAATAACTTTTATACAGGCATTGTAAGCCATGGTAATATTGAAGTAACTGGAGAACATGAAGTTATAATTACTAAAAGTACATTTACAAAAGTACAAAATATTTTAAATAAAAGGTTTAAGGGATAGAGCAATTCTATTCCTTTTTTATTTATAAGGAGGTGATTGACTACTATGAGTAATACAAAATTCAAAATATCTAAGCAATGCTTTAATGATGTATATCTATCACAGTTACAGAATTATAATACTAGATTTAATGTATTCTATGGTGGTGCTGGAAGTGGTAAGTCACACTTTGTATTTGCTAAGATGGTATTTAAGTATTTAAAGTTTTCCAATCGTAAGTGCCTGGTAGTTAGAAAAGTAAGTAATACTTTGAGGGATTCATGCTTTGCATTGGTTAAGTCAATTCTAAGTGATTGGCATTTATATGACCAATGTAAAATTAATAAAACAGATTTAACAATTGAGCTGCCTAATGGTAGCCATTTTATTTTCAAGGGTATGGATGATCCAGAAAAGATAAAATCCATTGCTGATATTGATGACATAGTAATTGAAGAATGTACAGAGATTGATGTGTTTGACTTTGACCAACTATGTTTAAGACTTAGAAGTCAAAGTGGTATGCTTCAGGTACATTGTATGTTCAACCCAGTTAGTAAAGAAAATTGGGTATACAAAAGATGGTTTGCAGAAGATGCAGACTATAACAAGGATAATACAGTAATTCTGCATACCACTTATAAAGATAATAAGTTTTTACCACAGGAATATATTGATAACTTGTTAGAAATGAAGAAAACAAATCCAGCTTATTATAATATTTATGCTTTAGGTGAATTTGCGAGTTTAGATAAGTTGATTTATACAAACTGGAAGGTTGAAAACTTTGACTACATGCAAATCTTAAAGGAAGTTAAGGACAGTAAAGCTATATTCAATCTGGATTTTGGTTACACTAACGATCCTACTGCTTTTGGAGCTGAAATCTTAGATGAAGTTAATAAAAGGCTATGGATATTTGATGGGTTTGAAAAAAAAGGTCTATTAAATGATGAAATAGCACAGAAAATTACTGAAATGGGATATAGAAAAGAAGTTATTACTTGTGATAGTGCTGAACCTAAGAGTATTGAAGAACTAAGGCGAAATGGATTAATAAGAGCAAGGGGAGCTGTAAAGGGTAAGGATAGTATTATTAATGGTATTAACCTACTGCAGCAATATGAAATTATAGTACATCCTAAACTTACATGGGTAGTTGAGGAATTAAAAAACTATACATGGAAGAAAGGTAAGGATGGAGAATATATAAATGTACCTATAGACAAATATAATCATAGCTTAGACAGTATTCGATATGGTGTGACTACTGAAATAGGAATGGCGAGAACTAAAGTTAAGTTTTTAGATAAAAGCTTATTATTTTAAGCTAGGAGGTGAGAAAATGATTTTCAATTTAGATACAGCAATGAAATTAAAAGAAAAATATGAATCTGAACTTCCTTTATATACAAAGATGTATGACTATTATAAGGGGAAAACAGAAATATTCACTAATTACCCTAATACAGAAAGAAGTAATAAGGTAGTAAATACAAACTATGTTAAGAAGTTCATTACGGAGCACGTGGCATATGGTGTTGGAAGCCAAATAACATACACCAGCATGAGTGATGATGAAGCAGTAGTAAGGGACATAGAATATAATACTCAAATACAAAAAGGCTCACTAGATGCAATTTTATACAAAAATATGCTTATCTTTGGTAAGTGTTATGAGATAGCTTATATAGATAATGAAGAATTAAAGTTTAAAGTAGTAAATCCACTTAATTCAGTTGCTTATTGCAATAACGAGGATGAAGTTGAGATGCTACTTTATTTTTATAGAAAAGAATTAGACGATACACTTTATATTAATTGTTATTGTGATGAAGGTATTTATCATTTTAATGAGGAGTTTGAAGAGTCTGAAGAATTTACACCTTCTTATTTCGGTTGTGTTCCAGTATCAGTTGCAAGATTAGATGAGGAAGAAAATGAAACTATATACAATGATATAAAAACACTCCAAGATTCTTTTGAAAATATCTTAAGTGACTGGATCAATAACAGTGCTGACTTAAGGGATGCTTATTTAGTTCTTACAGGGTTAGATTTAGACACAGAGGAAGCTAAGAAAATGAAGTCTAGTGGAATAATGCAAATTCCAGACCCAAGTGGTAAGGCTGAATTTCTAATAAAGAATATACCAAGTGACTACATTAAAAATTTAGCTGATACATTAGAAGATAAGATATATCAAATATCTCAATCTATTAATAGTAATGAAGCTATGCAAAGCAACTTAAGTGGAGTGGCAATTCTAAGCAGAATTATAAATCTTAGGAATAGAATAGGAATAGAGCAGAAGGCATTAGGTGATGCAATTAGAAATAGGTTAAAGCTTTTATTTATCTATTTAAGACAAGCTTATAGTAAAGATTATAACTATAGAGATATAAAGATTAACTTTACAATGAACGTTCCTTCTGATGATATTTCTATGGCCCAAATAATTAGTCAACTTAATGGGAAATTAAGTGCTGAAACTGGATTAAATCAATTAAGCTTTATTCAAAATGGTAAAGCAGAGTATGCAAAAGCACTTGCAGAACAAAAACAAGCTATGGATGATGTAGATTTAGATAACATAGAGGGTGGTATAGTTGAATAAATACCAGCAATTTTTCAATGATAAATCTTTAGAGTTTGCAGAGGAGTTATATAAGAGGGCTGACAAGGAACTTTTACAGCTACTTAAGCAGCAGAAGATAGACAGAGATACTTTAATGACACAAGTAGCAAATATAATGTTAAAGTATGAAATTAAAGATAGTGTTTTAAACTTATCTAATAACGATTTCAAGAAGGTTTACCAAGAAGTGAAGTTAACAGTTGTCGAGGTATTCAAAGAGGAGACCGAGAAGGAAATAAACGGTTTAAGAGAATTGCTAATCACAATAGGACAAGACAAGTTCTATAGTAGTTCTTTTTTATTGTCCTTAGGCTTGAATTTTAAACTACAAAAGATAAGTGAAAAGGCATTAGAGAAAATTATCAACAAAAAAATTAATGGGTTAATCTATTCTGATAGAATCTGGGCAAATAAAAAGAAAGTTGCAAAGTTACTACAGAATGAAATAAAAGAGTTTTTGCAAGGTAATATAACGGTTAATGATATTGAAAAGGTAATAAAACATAGATTTAATTCTAATGCTAGTAACACTAAAAGGTTAGTAAGAAATGAAACTGCTAGAGTTCAAACAGAAGTCAATGAGGTTTGGGCAAAAGATTATGACATAGATTGGCAAATGTGGATGGCAACACTTGATGATAAAACTAGTAAAATATGTGGAAGATATGATGGTAAGAAGTGGAGAAGAACTGACCCAAATAAGAAAATACCTATCGAAGATTCACATATTAACTGCAGATGTTCTTTAGTATCATTACCTAGTGAAGATTACAAGCCTAAATTCAGAAGAGATAATCAAAATAAAGAAAAGGTAAATTGGCAGACTTATGAGGAATGGAAAGTAGGGATAAAGTGAAGCTGATTGAAAAAATAAAGCAAATATTTAACACTAAAAATCATAAACATGAAATAGTTTATCAAAAAGACTTTGGTTACAGATGTAAATGGTGTAATAAACCTAAATCACAATGTAATTAAGGCCTTTTATTATATTTAAAATTAAGGAGGAGAATATGGCTAAGTATAGAAAGAAACCAGTTGTAATTGAAGCTTTTAAGTGGACTGGAGACATGAACCAAGTAGAAGACCCAAAGTGGATAATTGAAGCAATTAAAAAAGGTACTATTTGGTTTGTAAATTATGAAGCCGATAAAACATGTGAAATGCTTATAAAGACATTAGAAGGAAGTATGAAAGCTAACCAAGGTGATTACATTATAAAGGGCATTAATGGGGAAATTTATCCATGTAAACCGGATATATTTGAAAAGACATACGAAAGAGTTTAATTAAGTCTTAGGCAACTAAGGCTTTTTATTATGCTCCGAAATGAGGATAAACTATTTAACCATAACACTCTAAGGGCAAGAACTTTAGGGGGTAGAAAGGGAGTTTTTAGGATGAAGAAAAGTGAGTTATTAAAACTTATAGAAAACGTTGCTGATGATGGGGAGATAAATGACTTATTATTGAGCAACGAAGAATTTAAGACTAAGGAAATTGATGTAGATAGTTTTAAAGAATTGTTAGCTAGCAACAAGGAGATTAAAGCTTATTATCAATCGGCTTTAGACAGTGGTATTAGTAAAGGTGTTGCAAAATTTGAAGAAAACTTTAAAGCAAATAAACTACCTGGACTAATAGAAGAAGGCATTAAAGCAAAGTCAGATGAAGGACTTACAGAGGAACAAAAGAAACTTAGAGAGCTACAGGCTACTCTTGAAGCTATGAAAAAAGAAAAAGAAGATGGTGAAAGATTAAGCAAGTACAGAAATAGCGAAGAAGGTAAAAATATACCTGAAAAACTACTATCTAAGTTAATATCAAATGATGAAACTTTAACAGCTGAATTAATTGGGTTATATAATACATCAATTAAAGAATTAGTTGAAGTACAAGTAAAAGAACGTCTGAATGGTGGGGCTTACAAACCACCTAAAGATGGAGAGTCAATAGTGAAAAATCCATGGAAGCCTGGGCAAATAAATCTAACTGAACAGGCTAGAATTTTAAAAGAAAATCCTGCTTTAGCAAAACAATTAATGGAAAGCAGATGTAAATAGGAGGAAAGTATAATGGCAGCAACAAAAATTTCAAATATTATAGTACCAGAGGTGTTTAATCCTTATGTAATCGAAAGAACAGCTCAATTATCAAAGTTAGTTAAGAGTGGTATTGTTGTACCTAGTGCAGAATTAGATGCATTAGCAATGTCTGGAGGAAAGTTAATTAATATGCCTTTCTGGAAGGACCTAACTGGTGATGATGAAGTATTATCAGATAGTGAAGCATTAACAGTAAATAACATAGGATCAGGTAAAGACGTAGCAGCACTTTTAATGAGAGGAAAAGCTTGGGGAGTTAATGACTTAGCTAAAGCTCTAAGTGGTGATGATCCAATGGGTGCAATTGGTGATCTAGTAGCAGATTATTGGGCAAGAATGGAGCAAAAAACATTACTAGCGGTATTAAAGGGAATATTCGGAGCAAGTTCAATGTCTGCAAATGTACATGATATATCTGGTCAATTGGAGGACGCAGCGAAAATAAGTGGCTTAAGCTTCATAGTTGCAAAGAATAAACTTGGAGATAACTCCGACAAGCTTACAGCGGTTATGATGCATTCTGATACATTCACAGTATTAGAGCAACAAAATTTGATTCAGTATATCCCAAATTCACAAGGTATTGTTGAGTTCCCAAGTTATATGGGTAAAGAGGTTATAGTGGATGATGGATGTCCTAAAGATAGTGATGTATATACTACTTACTTATTTGGTAAGGGAGCTATTGGTAAAGGGAATGGACAGGCTCCAGTACCAACTGAAACTGATAGAGATAGCTTAGCAGGTGAAGATATCCTTATCAATAGACAACATTTCATACTACATCCAAGAGGAGTTAAGTTCACTAATACATCTGTAGTTGGTGATTCTCCAAGTAATACAGAATTGGCAACCCAAACTAACTGGGAGAGAGTATATGAACCTAAGAATATAAGAATAGTAGCATTTAAACATAAAATATAATTGAAGGGGCAATATGCCCTTTCATTTTTAGGAGGATATTTATGGGATTAGCATCATTTAATCGTGCAAGAAGACTTGCAGCAATAAAAGCTAAAGAAGAAAATCAAAAAAGTTGCGAAGAAAATATAGAAAAAATGAAAGTTAAAGACCTAAAAGAAAAATGTAAAGAGCTTGGTTTAACAGAATTTGAAAACTTGAAAAAAGAAGAATTAATTGAACTTTTGAAAGCTACAGAGTAGGTGATTAGATGTATGATCCAACAGAAAAGGAGCAGATGGCGATTATAGCTATACGAAGGTACTTGAATAAGGACTTTACAGATACGGATATAAAGGAAAAGTTTGCTCTAGCTATAAAAGTTTTAATTAATAATGCTGAATATCTAATGAACACAAAGGTTTCTGGAGTAACTTCTATGAGTCAAGGAAGTCAGAGTATGACTTTTAAAGAAGGAATTGAAGCTTTTACTATTACAGATGATGTAAAGGCACTTTTACCAAGACCTTATATTAAGTTATTTTAGGTGGTGGATACTGTGATATTTTTTAAAAATACAGAGATTGAAGCTACTAAAAAGACTACAATTAAGAATGAGGTAGGACAACTTGTAGCAACTTATGTGAAAACAGGAATATTGTATAAGGTCAACTTACAGCCTATTGATATACAAGCTATAAAAAAGACATGGGGCGAGGATATAGAGAGTAAATTTCAGATATATGCAGATGAATTATTAGGTGTTGGAGATATTATTCTAATAAATAGTAAATCATACGAGATAGAAAAGCATATCCCATGGAATAGTTACAATATATACGCAATAAAAGATGTGGAAGTGATAATAAATGCTTAAGACTAACATTGATGGTGTTATGAAGGGAATAGAAAATCATATTGAAGCAGCAGTGCGAGAAATTGAAGTTACAGGAGTAGTTGATTTACAAGCTAATGCACCTGTTGACACAGGAGCTTTAAAAAGAGCAATTGCATTTAAGACTGAAAAAAGTAATGATAAATATGTGATTACTTTTGGGTCAATGTTAAAGTATGCGCCATATACAGAGTTTAGAAATAGTACCTCTAAAGGGTGGATGCGAGATACTTTAAATGAGTTAGATGCTGAAAATATATTAATAAAACATTTAAAGGGGGTAAATGATTGATGAAATTATTGCAACAAGAGATTTATAAATTAATATCAATTGATGATAATAATGTATATTCTGATTATTTACCTTTAAAAGATGAAAATGATATTGATTTAGATTATAGTAGAAATACTTATATAGCTTATATTTTAAAAAATATAGAAGGATTAATTTATAAAGATTCTATAATGTTAGATGTTGAGATCACAAGTGCTTTAGAAAATAGGCTAAAGATAAGAGATAAAGCCATAGAGATAGACAAACTATTGAATAATACATATATATCTAATTGTGATTCTAAGATAATTAGGAGCAATGTTTGGTATATACCATTTAATGACTTAGAAGAAAAGAAAGCTATGGTTACATTGAGTTATAAAATATTTAAATATTAGAAAGGAAGTGTTAAATATGTCTACAGCAACAACTGTAAAGAATAAAAATATATTTGGTTCAGCTAATATTTATTTAGTACCAAGTTTCGATATTGAACAGTTAGATAGTGAGATTGCAGCTAAGTTAATAGAGGCGAATTTATTAGTTCTAACTGATGATGGCACAAATTTTGAGGAAACCAAAGAAATTCATAGCACTCAAATAGCTGGATTTAACGAAAAGAGAGTTCAAGGATTTGAGAATATAATAAGAGCAGAAGGTAAAATAACTGGTTCAGGAAGGCTTGTAAATAAAAAACTGTTAGAAGCATCCTTATATACTAAAGATTCAAACTCATCTACCACATATGAAGTATATACTGTTAAAGAAGGAACTATCACAGATGCTCAATACAATGATATAGTAATGGTTGGAGTAAATAAAGCTGGTGAAAAGGCTCAGATAATAGTATTACATAATGCTTATAATGCTAATTTATCTGTAGAAACTAAGGCATCTGATGATGGTACTTGTAAAATTGAGTTTGTAAGTGCATATGGTTTTGCAAAGTTAAATAAAGTACCATATGAGATTATAACTCTTAATGAAACAGTTTAAATTATTAGAGATTAGCAGAGCTAGTCTCTTTTTTATTATGTTTAGAAAGTGGGAAAGAAAATGATAAATGAAAATAAAGAATTTATAATAACAACTCCAGAGGCTATGGAGATAATAAGAATTATTAAAAAAATTAATATGAAAGATGCTATTTCCAATACTATAAAACAGTTCTCTGATTTAAATGCTAAAAAAGATAATAAATTAACTGAACTTAGAGAGTTGATAATAAAGGATATTGGATTTGAGGTGTATGAGGCATTAACGGAAACAGATAAGGAAGAGACAACGCAGCAAATATTAAATAAAAATCCTCAATTCAAAATAGATTTTGAGCGAATCATGGTTGAGGTTAATAGAGAAATAACAAGGTTAGGTATGGAACTAATCTACGATTTCATAATGAGGATACCTGATGCAGAAAAAGAAATTTACAAATGTTTATCTAAAATATTTAACAAACCTTTAAAAGAAGTTGAAAACCAGGAAATTGATATTACTATAGAGCAGATTAAGGAAATATCTCAAAGTAAGACTTTAATGAGTTTTTTCAACTTAGCAACCAAATAGAAGAGTTAAATAATTCTCTCGTGGGGATTCTCTTTAAATCTGGTTGCTATTCTTATATAGAAAACATGGATTTAGAAGAAGCATTACCGATAATTGAAGGAGTTTATATAGAGTATATGGATTCCAAGCTTTATCAAAGATATTTATTTGATAATATCTTACTTCAACTTGATGGAAAAGGAATGGGGTATTTAGATTACATAAGTGAAGGAAAGAAGTTTGTAAGTAAACCTGATACAGATTATATGAAAGTTAAAGAAACCAACAATAATTTACTACAAAAGTTTAAATTAAATAATGTTTCTATCCAAGGGAGGTGAAAACAATAGATATTTTTAAATTGAAAGGCTCGGTTGAACTTAACAGCAAGGATGTTATAAGCGGTTTGAATGAAATAGATAAAAAAGCTAGATTAACTGATAAGAGTTTAGATGGTATAAGTACTTCATCAGATAAAAGTTCAGCTGCTATGGCTAAGTTGAGTAAAATTGGCAAAAATGCTATGGGTACCATTGATAAGTGGGCTAAAAGAGGAGCTATTGCAGTAGGTGGATTAGCCACAGCATTTATAGGCATGGGAATTAAAAGTAATGCTAGTTTAGAAACTTCGATTACATCATGGACAACTCTTCTAGGCACTCAAGAAGAGGCTAAAAATATGATGGATGAAATCACTAACTATGCAGCTAAAACACCTTTTAGCAAAATGGGTGTAGATGCTATGGCTAAACAACTGCATAATGCAGGATATGAAGGACAAGCAATGTTTGACCAATTAACCAAGTTTGGTAACATGGGAAGTGCTTTTGGAATTCAAGAGGATAGCTTAAAAGAAATGGTAAGACAATATTCTCAAGTACAGATGGCCCAAGTTGCTTATACTGAAGATTTAAATATTCTTCAAGATAGGGGCATACCAATCTATAAAGCATTATCAGAAACGTTAGGAGTATCAGTAGCAGATGTTAAGAAGTTAGCATCAGAAGGTCAATTGAGTGCTGATATATATAATGCAGCTATTGATAGTATCGCAAATAATACAAAAGGGGCTATGGATGCACAGAGTAAGACATTTTCAGGTATGTTAAGTACATTGAAAGATAATATAACTAACATATCCCAGCAAGTTCTAGAGCCTATATTTGAAAGATTATTAGAGTTCATGCCTAAAATACTTGAGGTAACAGATGCCTTTACTCTTGGGATAGATGAAGGAAAAGGTATAGTAGAAAGCATGAAAGATTCTATTATCCAAGTATTTGGAGAGGAAACTTACAATAAAATTATGGGAATAGTTAATGCTGTTAAGTGGCTAACTTTAGCTTATATAGGATTAAAGATAGCAATGTTTATATCAGATATAATAACAGGATTAACTACAGTGTTCGGAGCATTAAAAGGTGTAATGTTAGCAGTTAAAAGCTCAACAATAGCACAAACTATAGCACAGTGGGCTTTAAATAGTGCATTTCTAGCATGCCCAGTAACCTGGGTTGTAGCAGCAATATTAGCAATTATAGCAATATTCGTACTGTTATGGAATAAGTGTGAAGGCTTCAGAAACTTCTGGATAGAGCTATGGGAAATTATTAAAACAGCTTTTGGAGCAGCAAAAGATTGGATAGGAGAAAAGGTAACTTCTTTAGTTGATGGTGCTAAAAATAAATTTGAAGAATTAAAAGACGGGATTATGAAACCAATAAATTGGGCTAAAGATAAACTAAAAGATGCTATAGAGACAATGAAAGATTTCTTTAAATTCGATTGGTCACTTCCTAAGATTAAACTTCCACATTTTAATATATCGGGTAAGTTCAGTTTGAACCCACCTTCTATACCAAAGTTTGGAGTTGATTGGTACTCTAAAGGTGCTATTTTCACACAACCTACGATACTAGGTAATATTGGAGTAGGTGACGCAAATAATGGTCAAGGCTCTAAATCAGAGGCAGTATTACCTATTGATGATTTAAGAGGCATGATTAAAGACTTATTACAAGTTGCAATATCACTTAACATTGATGGTAGGGAATTTACTAGACAAGTTGTTGCACCACATCAAGATGAATTTAATAAATATGTTATAGGGAGGTAGGATATGAACGAATATGAATTAATATTTAATAGCAGAAACTGTACTGAAATAGATTTATATGTTTCAAAATATCCTTCTATCCCTTTATTAACTGAGGAAATAGAGAAAATACCAGTTGAGGGCAGAAATGGAGACTTAACAGTTAAAAAAGGAACATACCAAGATAGAAGCATATCAGTTAAGTTTAGATTATTGGATATGAATAACTACTGGGGCAAATTAGACTTAGTTTATGAATGGCTTACAGATATAACTGATAACAGATTATTATATGATAGGCAAGATAGATGCTTCAGAGTTAAAAATGTAACTTTTGGAGATATCAACAAGCAATTGCAAGTATATGGTGAGTTTGATGTTGAGTTTACTGTGGAGCCTTTTATGGAGGACTTAAACGAGATGAGGGTAAATATATCATCCAGTAACTTTACAGCAGTTTGTCAAGGTAATAGAGGGGCTGAAACGTTATTCATAGTTAATGGACAAGGCAATATTCAAATTACAGTTAATGACGTTACTATGAGTATTAATAATGTTAATGGGTATGTTGAGATTGATAGTAAGCTACTGCAAGTTAGAAATGCAGATGGCACAAGTAAGGATAATGATGCTATTGGTGATTTTGCTAGAATGGTGCCAGGTACAAACAATATTAGTTATATAGGAAATATAAGCAATATAGAATTAATATTTACTAATCAATATAGATAGGAGGGAAAATAGGATGAATAAAAAACAGGTTAAAGTAGCTTATTTTCCTTCTACTGCTTCAAAGGCTAATGTTTTAGGTAGTAATGGAAGAGCTTTAGATAACTACTGTATAAAATGTGAAACTACAGAGGAATTTGGACCTTATGTGATAGATATTACATTTTTAACTCAGGATGATTTGCATGACATATTAAAGGAAGAAGCTATTATAAAAGTTGCTATAGATTATGGATATGAAGTATTTAGAATATCTAAAGTTAATGTAGGTACTAGATATATTGAGGTAGTAGGTAGGCAGATAACAATAGCTGATAGTTTAACATTGTGGTTAGAAGATGTAAGACCGACCAATTTAAATGGAACTGCAGCTTGTAATTATTTGTTGACTAACTCAGAAGGTAGAAGAAAAGATATTCAAATATCATCAGATATTAGTACTCAAAGTACTGCTTATTACCAACAAATGAGTTTATATAAGGCTTTATATGATTGTGATCAGTCTTTTATTAACAGATGGGGTGGCGAGACATTAAGGAGAGCTTATACACTTTACATGAACACAAGAATAGGTTCTGATAGAGGGTTTAGTATTAGGGAGGGTAAAAACCTTGCTAAAGATGGATTTCAAGGTTCTACAAATATAGATAAGCTTGTAACCAGGGCGAAAGGTAAAGGCTTCAATGGTATTCAAGGGGATTACATTCATAGTCCTTTAATTGACAGCTATAACAGTGTTTATACTGATGTTATAGAGTATCAGGATGTAAAAGTTAAAGATGAAAGCTCAGATGAAGGATTTGATACTATAGAAGAGGCACAAGCTGAATTAAACAGAAGGGTTCAAGAAGAGTTCTCTAAGAATGGTATAGATAAAATTAAAGCTAGTTATAATATTAACTTCGTACAACTTGAGAAAACAGAAGAGTATAAAAACTATATTATAGCTGAAAGACTTTTTTTAGGAGATACAATTAGAGTTTACATACCAAAGCTAGATACAGATATTAAAGTAAGAGCAATATCTAAAAGGTATGATGTTCTAGCACAAAAGACAATAGAGGTTAAATTAAGCAATTATGCTGAGTCAAAGCCATTAACTATTAGTCAGATTATAGATAGACTTGAAAGTATGGATAGCACAGAGAGTATTCTGCAAATGGCTAAAGATGCTGCTACATCCTTGATTAAAGGTGGTATGAAAAACTCTTATGTTGTTGTAAGAGAAAATGAAATCTTAATAATGGACACTAAAGATATTAATACAGCAACTAAAGTGTGGAGGTTCAATTCTGGTGGACTTGGATATTCCAGCACTGGCTATAATGGTGAATATGGACTTGCAATGACTATTGATGGACAGATAGTGGCTGACTTTATAACTACTGGTGTACTTAATGCTAACTTAATTAAAACAGGAGTTCTTTCTAGTATTGATGGAAGTATAACTATTAACTTAGCTAATGGAGAGTTTAAATCATCATTGAATGATGGAAGTGAGATTGTGATAAGTCCAAGGGATGGCTTTTATAATAAATTTGGTACAAGCAAAAGGGGGTATCATCACTTGAATTATAGTAAATTAATCAAATTTCCCGCCGATTCTATGGGTGGATATTCTACCGTAGATGTTCAGTTACCTGCAGAATTTAAAGGTAAAACATTGCAAATATCAACATCGGTTAAAAGATTAGTATGCGATGGAGCTGGAGTTACAAATGGAGCTTTAAATTTAGTTGATTCTTTTGTTGAGTATAATGCTACAACTAATACTGCCAAAGTTTATGGGCTTTTAAAGGTTGTTAATCTAGACAATAAGCAACTAGTAAATATGAACCAGTACTTAGAGGTCCAACTTGAAGTAATAGCTTAGGAGGTGAGACATTATATGAATACTAAAACAATTAAATTAGACATAAACAAAAGATTATATGAGAAGATAACAGCAAAGCAAGGAGATACGAAGAGTAGATTCTTGCTTTTTCATTTGCTAGATGGAGCAAGTCCGTTTAGCTTAGTAAATAGAACTGTAAGAGTATATGGTTTAAAGCCTGATAAAAAGGAGATATTTAATGATTTAAAAATAGTTGATGCTAACAAAGGACATTGTGAATTAGAATTGACAAACCAGGCATTAGCTATAATAGGTGATCTAGATTTAGAGTTAGCTATTTATGAAGGGGAAAGCAAATTAACATCAATTCCTTTTACTGTAGATGTACTTAAAAGTATAAATTCAACAAATGCGATAGAAAGCAGCAATGAATATAAAGCTTTAGATAGATCCTTAACTAAAGTTGAAGAATGGAATAATGAATTTGCTGATAAGAGTGGCAAATTAGAGCAACTTTACACAGAAAGATTGAATGGTATTGATTCGCAATTGGCTGAAAAAGCGAAACAAGTTGATTTAAATACTACTAATATAAAAGTTGCAAACTTGGAAACTTTAAAAGCAAATAAAACCGATTTGACTAGTAACAAAATTTTTAAAGGTTCCGATACAACTGCAAACATATTATTAAAAGTTGGCGAAAATGGAGATTATTATTATTCAACCGATGAAATGGTGTATTATTTAAAAAGTGATAGTGGGTGGATAAATATAGGATATGGGGATAATAAAATAAATTCTATAGTATTAAATAAAACTCCTATTATAGAAGTAAATAAATATTTATCATATACAGGAATACTAAGTATACAGAATGTAGACTTTACATTGACTTCAATTGACGTTATAGAAGGTGAAAGATATGAATTAATAGGACAAATAGTTGATGGTTGCAGATTATATGGTTTTTACAAAGATAATGTAAAAATATCTATATTCCCAAGTGACACTTCAAAATACCCATTGACACAGGTGCATAATGTAGTTACGATTCCCAAAGGTGTAAACAAGCTATATGTATCTTCATATAGATATTCTATAGTTATAAACAAATTACCCGTTTTAGAAAATCATGCTCATGAACTTAGTGAAAGTATTGAACAGATGAATGAAAAAATAAAAATAAATGATTATCTTTCAGATAATATCCAATTAGTCGAAGAAAATAGATATGTTGATACAATAGGGAATTTTTCACCATTAACCAATATAAATTTTAGGTCTATTGAGATTAGTGTAAATGAAGGAGAACGATATCTTATTAAAGGTGATTGTACTACAGCTCAACGTCTTTATTCTTTAGTTGATGATAATAATAAAGTTATAACTGTGTATCCCGATACAACCGAATCTTTACCGACAACTTCATTTATTGAACTTGTTAATATACCTAAAGGTTGCGTTAGGTTAAGAGTTTGTTCATATAAGGATTTTAATAGTAATTTAAAACAAATTCCTATTGTTAAGATGCCTGCTAAGGAAGAAATAAAAGAAATAGCAAATGAAAACACGTTATTAGTACAGAAGGTATTTTGTATTGGTGATAGTTTAACTAGTGGAGCATATTACGATACGATTTATAATGGTAAATCTATTAAAGAAAGTTATCCGTACTATTTATCAAAAAAAATGAGATGTAGTATAGTTAATGGCGGATGGAGTGGATATTCTGCAAGTGAATGGTGGAATACTGCATTGCCTAAATATGACTTATCGTTATATGACACTTTTATAATTTGGTTAGGTACTAATAATGGTTTAACTGATACATTAGCAACAGATGTAGACCCTTTTACAAACTACAATAATTTTGCATTAACAGAAACAGGATATTACTGTAAAATAATAAACAAAATAAAAGAAGTTTCACCTAATGCTAATATTTTTCTAGTATCTATTTTTGCAAGTAAAGGTAATGTTCCAACTACAAATACAGTTATTGAAAAGATTTCAGTTAAATATGGAACAGGCTATATAAATATAAATTCAGATGGTAAATTATATCCTAGTGACATTTACCATCCATTCGGAAATGCAGTACACTTTGGGAAGATTGGGAATTTAGAGGTCGCTACAAGGATATACAATTTTATAAATGAGTATATATCTACTCATCCAACTAATTTCGAAAAAGTTCTTTTGGGTGAAAGAACACAAGGAAGTTTAACTGAATAATTCACAATAGATTTAAATTACGAACTAAAATGGTCTTTACATTTTAATTCTTATTATGTAAAATATAGTTAATGGGGTAATTGTTATTCCAGAAGTGGAAGAGGGGGTCGGGCTTATAAGTAGAGGAGACGATGCGGCCGCCATTTACTGGTGCGAAACAAACCTGGAGTACCTTGGGCTTTTAAATAAAGAACAAGGGAGGAATGGTATCATGGATAAAGCTTTTCATGAAATAATACAGTTATTAACAATTGTGTTACTAATACTTATCTTTAGGTAGATACATAGTCGTCTCTGAACTTATATAGAATAAAATACATCAGGTGATTTAAGAGATTAGCACAGCTAGTCTCTTTTTTATACTTAAAATTAGGAGGTGCAGTGTGAGCGATTCAGATGCAATGCAAGAAGTTAGAGAAACTGTCATTGAGATAAAAGGAATACTTAAAAATATGAGTGATACAACAGAACTAAAGTTAAAGAATTTTGAAGAAAAGATTAAGGTAGCTAATAATCGTATAGCTGATCTTGAGGATACAAATAAATGGTTATGGAGAGCCTTTGCTGGGACTATAGTAAGTTCGGTGATGGCTCTTTTAATTAATATTAAATTTTAAGGAGAGATGTAGAATGGAAAATTTATTAACTTTCATACCAGAATTTTTATTAATCGTTATTGTTGCAACTTATGTTGTAGGTGTATTTCTTAAGAAAATAGAGAGTGTACCAGATAAGTATATAACTTCTCTATTAATGCTATTTGGTATTACCTTTGCAGTGCTACTTAATATAATTAATGCAAAATATAAAATAGCTTTAGACGTTATTGTCAATGGAATATTACAAGGTATTTTATGTTGGGGAGTAGCTGTAGGTATAAACCAGACAAGCAAGCAGCTTAAAAAATCAGAGTAGATTAATGTCTACTCTTTTTATTTTAAATTCAAATTTTAGGAGGAATGTATATGTTAATTCAAAGATTAATTTCATCAGATAAATATGGTATTAAATGTCCTTACGTTATGGATCCTATAGGTATTTGTATTCATAACACTGCTAATGATGCTTCGGCAGCTAATGAGGTTGCATATATGCAGAGAAACAACAATGAGGTTAGTTTTCATATAGCTATAGATGATAAAGAAGCTATTCAAGGTTTACCTTTTAATCGTAATGCTTGGGCTGCAGGTGATGGTAATGGACAAGGCAATAGAAAATATATTCATATAGAGATTTGTTATTCTAAATCAGGAGGACATAAATTTGAAGCAGCAGAGAAGAGAGCAGCTCAAGAAGTAGCAGCATTATTAAAGCAATATGGATGGGGAATAGATAGAGTTACGAAGCATCAAGACTTTAGTGGAAAATATTGTCCTCACAGAACCTTAGATATGGGGTGGCAAAGATTTTTAAACATGATTCAGGCCGAATTGAATGGAGCATCACAAGAAAATGGAGAGCTTTATAGAGTAAGAAAATCATGGGGTGATGCAGCAAGTCAAAAAGGAGCCTATTCCATTAAAGAAAATGCCATAGCTGAATGTAAAAACCATAGTGGATATAATGTATATGATAGTAATGGTAATTGTGTATATTCAAATGGGGGATCTCAACCATCACAACCTACACCAACTAAAGAAAAAATTGATTTATTTAGTAGAGTAGCTGTAAAAGGTAGAGGTTCAAAGTACTATGATTGGGTAAAGAACTTAACTGACTATACTGGAGATATGAAAAATCCTTGTTGCCTATTTATGGCTTACCCAACTAAAGGAGAGGTGCGCTTTAGGGTATCTCCTATAAGTGAGGGAAGATATTATTCAGAGGTACAAAACTATTATTCTTCAAAAGGGATTTATGATGAAGCAGGACTTCCAAACGTACCATTTGATAAAATTCAAATGAGATTTGATTTACCAGGTTACAAAATTAGATATCGTGCAATGTGCAATGGTTGTTGGTTAGATTGGGTTGAGAATGGAAATTCATATATGGAAGGTCACAATGGGTATGCAGGATTAGGAGATGGAACACCTATAACTGCAATAGAATGTGAAATTGTG
>NZ_CCXK01000006.1 GCF_000821305.1 Clostridium culturomicium
AAAAAGGTAAACAGGCTAGACAGTATTTCATCCAGGTGGAAAAAGATTGGAATAGTCCAGACAAGATAATGGAAAGAGCTTTAATAATTGCTAGAGCAAGAGTTGAAAAACTTACTTTAGAAACTAAGCAACAAAAACAGATTATTGGAGAGTTAAAACCTAAGGCAGATTATACAGATACCATTCTTAAAAATAAAGGTTTAGTTACAATAACTCAAATTGCTAAAGACTATGGAATGAGCGGACAAGCCTTTAATAAGTTACTGCATGAACTAGGTGTGCAATATAAGCAGAGCGACCAATGGTTACTATATTCAGAACACCATAGCAAAGGATATACACATTCCGAAACAGTTCCAATAACAAGAAGCAATGGAACTCCAGATGTGAAAATGGTTACTAAATGGACACAAAAAGGGAGGCTGTTCCTATATGACTTACTAAAGCAGCATGAGATATTACCAACTATAGAAAGAGAGGAATAGCAATGAGCAAGAGAGTTAAAACAACAGATGCAGATATAAGAGTAAACACAACAACTATTGAGGTTATAGACATTAATGGAATTAGATTTGAACATGACGAGCAATTACCTTGTGTACAAGTTTATATGACTAGTTGTGATGGTGAGGAATTAGATTTACTTGATGAAATTGAAGTAACTGAAACAGAACCAATAATAAACTTTGATGATTTAAAGAGAGTTTCATTAAATTGGTATTTCAATAATGTTGAAATAGTTAAAGAGGTTAAGGAGGAAATGCAGTAATGAAAGCAACAGGAATTGTAAGAAAAATTGATGATTTAGGAAGAGTGGTTTTGCCAATCGAATTAAGAAGGACTTTGAATATAGACATTAAGGATCCAGTGGAAATATTCATAGAAGGTGACTTAATAATCTTAAAGAAATATGAGCCAGCTTGTGTATTCTGT
>NZ_CCXK01000007.1 GCF_000821305.1 Clostridium culturomicium
GAACACGAAGGTTAAGCATTAAGAGGCCGATAGTACTGCATGGGAAGCTGTGTGGGAGGGTAGGTGGTTGCCAGGTAAATGTTCCGCGATAGCTCAACGGTGGAGCACTCGGCTGTTAACCGATAGGTTGGAGGTTCGAATCCTCTTCGCGGAGCCATTTAAATTTGGTGATAATGCTCTTAATGGATACACCCGTTCCCATACCGAACACGAAGGTTAAGCATTAAGAGGCCGATAGTACTGCACGGGAAGCTGTGTGGGAGGGTAGGTGGTTGCCAAGTCTGAGGATCTTTAGCTCAGTTGGTTAGAGCAACCGGCTCATAACCGGTAGGTCCGGGGTTCGAGTCCCTGAAGGTCCACCATATTTGGGGGTATAGCTCAGTTGGGAGAGCACCTGCCTTGCACGCAGGGGGTCAAGAGTTCGAATCTCTTTATCTCCACCATAACACACTGTAATAACTTACAGTGTGTTTTTTTATTTTTTGTAGTAACAAATAAAATAGAGTTTATTATGATAGAATTATATGAGAATGATAGAGTAATATATGAAAGGAGGAACTTAATAAATCAAACTGTTTATTAAGTGAAAATTTATGAATATACTCATAACAAACGATGATGGAATACAAGCTAGAGGTTTGCAGGTAATAAGTAAAAAATTACAAGGGGTACATAATATTTTGGTTGTGGCACCTGATAGTCAAAAAAGTGCAAGTAGTCATTCCATTACATTAACTTCACCAATTATAATTAAGGAAGAAAAAATAGACGGTGTAGGAGGTGTGTGTTTTAGTGTTGGAGGAACACCAGTTGACTGTACTAAAATTGCTATAACGACATTAGCTAAAGATAAAATAGATTTGGTTGTATCTGGAGTTAATGATGGATTTAACCTTGGTACAGATGTGCTTTATTCAGGAACTGTATCAGCTGCAATAGAGGGAGCCATAAACTATACACCTGCAATTGCATTATCTTGTGATGGAAGTGATGAAAGTTATGAAATTGCAGCTGAATATGCAGAGATGATAATTAAGAAGATAGAAAAAGTAGATTTAGGCAATGTAGTATTAAATGTAAACATACCGTCAGTAAAAAAAGATTTGATTAAAGGTGTAAAAGTATGTGGTATAGGTGAGAGAAATTATAATAATATATATGTTGAAATGGATGGAAGTAAAGAACATTCAGTTTATAAAATCACTGGCTCGCCACAACCACCAGCAGAAAAGAATACAGATGTAGCATATATAAATCAGGGATATGTTACAATTACACCTCTTCATTATGATTTGACAAATTTTAAATTGATAGAATGTATAACGGAAATAATAAAATAATAAAAAAATGGATAAGGATATATAGATATAATTAATAATATAAAATTGTATGTAAGTATAATGAAAAATTCGTCACGAATATAGATTTAACTGGTAATTAAAAGATATCTTTTATTAAAGAACTGGTTGAAAAGTAGAAAAAAGCGAAATAGTTTTTAAGATTATTTCGCTTTTTCTTATATAAATTAATAAAAAAATTATCATTTATCTAGTAAAGTCGCAAAAAGGAACAGTAAAAAATAAGAGAATTCTTCAAAAGTATATAGAATAATAGATTTAAACGTAAAATAAAGAGACGAACAATAAATAAGTATAATAGCAATTATTACAGTAAAAATCATTATTTTTGATATTTTAATATATTTATATCAACATATACTATACCTTGTGTATCAATGTAAGTAATTTGATGGAATTAATATAAACTATAAGAAATAACATTATAATTTAGCTAAAATCAATACAAACATTAAGAAATGAAAAATTTATATGATAAGATAATCCATGTCGCTGAGAGATGCGGCAAGAAACAACAGAAGCTAAGTAGTTAACTCTTTTAAAAGAAAGAAAAACTTCTTAAAAAAAGTTGTTGACAGATAAGAAATTGTCTAGTAGAATAGTAAAAGTCGTCACTAGTGAGTGACACAAAAGAATTGGTCTTTGAAAATTAAACAGAGGAATAAAGGTAAAACCAGTTAATTTCGATAGAGATAATCTATCAATAAATGACTTTAACAAGTCAGCGAAACAATTAGAGCGCAGCTCAAACTTTTTAAATTGAGAGTTTGATCCTGGCTCAGGACGAACGCTGGCGGCGTGCCTAACACATGCAAGTCGA
>NZ_CCXK01000008.1 GCF_000821305.1 Clostridium culturomicium
CATGAAGTTATATTTATACTTACTATTAATTTTCTTATTCGTTAGTTGAACTTTTGTAAAGCCAGCTTCTCTAAGTTCATTGTTTACATAAATCCCTTGACTAACCTTCCTTGGCTTCTCTCCAGTTATTCTCTCTAGTTCCTTATATATTTCATCAAACACCTTAGGACTTAAAATCCTATTTGTTATCGTTAATGTGTGTATCACTTTTATCACTCTCCACCCTATTATTCGCAATGGGTTTCTCAAATGTAAAAAATGATACGTTATTTTGTTTCTTGTTTTGTTCCTTCAAACCATTGTATTACCTACCATCTAAAGGTGTTAAATTATTATTTTTTAATATTTTTTCATGCTTTATTTAAATGCCTGGCTTCACCAATGCCACTTAAATTTCTTAGTTGCCTGCTTCCTGTCTTCCATCCTGGCTTTAATAATCTCAAATTCTCTTTCTAACCTCTCCACCCTTGGAGTTACTATCTCAATTTCTTTGCTCTTCAGATTCTCTTTATTTATCAATTCTTCTGTGCCCACAATAAGTAATTCTGTTAAAGTCATATTCTTTTGTGTTGCAACATACTTAAACAAATCCTTTTGCTCCTTGCTTACCCTAATCTTTATAGTTTCATTCTTCTTGGTATCTGTACCCACATCAATTCACTCCATACCTTTAAATTTTACTCATGTAACAAAGGTAACATATTGATTTTGCAAAGGTTGTCTAACTCTGTACCCACAAATATTTTTCAACAAAACCTTTGATTATTACCCCCGAAGGAATAAACTAAACCGGAATTGAGAGAGCTGAGTGAAGACGCAGTTATTCCCTTACAAATAGTCATAAGACTATCGTAAGAAAGTAACTACATCAGCTTTCTAAACCGTTTATATCGGTCGCATCGCTCTTCTGCACCTTATCTGTTACGTGTAAACACCCACTAGCTTTCTACATTACGGTTCTATCCTAATGCTACTCTGCTACTGGTTCCCGAGCACTTATGCTCCTAGAACTCCCACTCCTGACCTTTACGTTGTCACCACGCTCAAACCCACACGCCTAAAGATAAGGACTAGGACTACTGTGTGGAGGTTCACTTTCTGCATTGGCTGAACTCACCTTTCTTCTTCTTTTAAGTGGTTGTATGGCTTGTCCCACTACTATTCATATTTAAAAGGTGAATAGCAACCTTTCAGATTAAAAACTCCCTTGAATTAGGTATTTATTAAGTTAATTCTAAGTTTCTATATGTTGCAATAAAAAAAGCCTTCTAGCTATACACTAAAAGGCTTGAAAATTCTTCTCTAATTCGTTATACTCAATACATAAATTGAATATAGTAAATTTATAAAGTAGCTTTATTCCTTGGTTGTATGTGTGTTATATAACCTAGATTGAGTTACTTTTCAGAAGTTCTTCATTACTCTCTTGGTATTGCCGTACCTTGATAGTTCCTAACATTTCTTAGTTTGCCGACTTTGAAATGTGTTTGAAGGACTTTTTATTTTGTTTTGATATGGTTATATTCTACATTATTCTCCATATCATGTAAATATCTTTCTTTTAATTTAGCCTTTTCACATGAATTATATGTCATGCTCTACCTAAATGTAAAAATCTAAAAGTACTTTTTTGAATCAACCCAAATTGTAAAGGTAATTTTGTTCCGTTTTTAGAGTTTTTTCTCGTCTTTTTTTAAAGGCTGCAATGTTCATTGCTAAATATTTTTATTCATCAAATGCCAACTGTACTCTATGGATCCATAAGAATGTTTACCCCAAACGCATGGTTATTAAAGTTTATTTTTTCTCAAATAATGCGATAACCCTAGATAGATACCAATAAAAAAAAGAGTACCTTGGTACCCTTAATTACTTGCTTAAAAACTCTTCTAGTGCCTTATTAAATAATTCAGTTGCTGTTGTGCCTCGCTCTGTAGCCCTAGCCTTTATCTCTTCATATAGACCTAAATCTATTCTAATACTTCTAACTTCATTTTTACCACTCTTATAAATTACTCCATCCCTTTTCTGTGGAATCAATTCTAAGATATCATCTATGTTATTAATCAACTTGACGAATTTATTTATATCCATACTATCTAAAACGTCTAAGGCTCCACCTTTAATATCTTTTTTAAAAGCTTCTTCGGTAACAGATGTAATACCCTCAACATCTGTTATTTCAATCTGTCGCACAGGGTATATTACTTCTATGTTACACTCATCCGATACAAACTGATTTTTAATTTTTGTATATCCCAATTCCTTTAGAACTTGTATCAACTCCTGATCATTTTTATCATAATCCTCCAAAGCTATCTTCTTAAAGCCTCTCTTCTTTTGTCTTAAATGTTTATTTATATATTCTACTTCTTCAACTAAATTCTCTTTACTAATATTTCTCATAGCATCCCCCTACCGATTTATAATATTACATATGATATTACTTATAATATTACTCCCCGATTGTTTGTAAATCAACATTTTGTGAACTATTTGCATCTCGTAAAACTCTATACTTAATGATTAACTTGTTCTTCTCCGGCTAATATATTTTCATGCCTACTATATCACCTTTAGAATCCCCCACAATTAATTTTAAGTATCTAATCCACCATAACTTCATCTTTCCCATTCCCACGCCTTATAGTGTCAATCTGACGCAATAAAATTCTTGTTTTATATTTTATGTTTTAATTTTCTATTTTCCTAAAACATCAAAGTAGAAAAGAAGACTTATTAATTAACTGTATAATAACCATAAACTTTATTCATAACTACTCCATCAACAGATTCATTTCAAATATTCCTTTAACTTCAACCCTTGAAAGCTACTTTTGCAATATTATCACTTATTAATTAAATAGCATATCTGCGTTTATTTTACCAATAGGTTGTTTTTGGTATAATTGTATTATTATTAATTAATTGTAAAGGAGCTTGCTATGAAAGAAATTCTAGAATTTTATAAACTAATAGCTACCTATCGAAAGACTGGTTGGGATAATTCTGGTTGGAGAGAGGAACCTACATATTATGACTATACAACTGAAGAACTGATAGGCATAGGTACCAAAAGTGAACTAAACAAAATGTTAACTTCATCAAAATTAAAGTTCGCAGAAACCTATAAAATAGAACTTATAGAACGTTGCGATATACGACGTGTATCTCATAAACTGTTTAATGATTGTTATTTAAAACTTAAAGATAACAACAAAGAAATTTTAATGCATCTCATACATATAGATACTATTAAACTAAAGTTGCAAAATGTACTAAATGATTCTTCTATTTATAAACTAGCTTATAACAATATTGATTATCATGAGTCTAAAAATAGCCTTGATGAAGAATATTTTATACGGCACCTAAAAGAAATATTATCTAAAAATTTAATTTCAACTACATATCCACTAATTGCTGATATGTATTCACGCATAGATGTTTGCCTAAATAAAAGTTTAAATTCTATAGTATATAATGATATTTCCCCTTGTGATGATTGGGATAAATTAGAACGTTATTTAAATCTACCTAAGGGATTATATCCTAAACCAATGTTAGAAGCTATTGAAGAGGTTTTTTACTCTTTACGCATTAAAGATTATAGTCCTAAAGAAACTAGCAAAATCTATGACGCTATAACAAATAAAATTATTGAAAAAAGCCCGTCCAAAGCTTTAATAAATCAAGATGATCTACGTAGAATAGTATCTTACTTAAAATTTATACCTAGGGACGATTTTAGGCTGATTGATATTAAATATACATTGAAACCATTTGAAAATTTCGAAAAAGAAATAAGCAGTCTTATTGATAGATATTCTTTATTTGCTCCTATCAAAAAGAAAATTTTAGATGAAATAAGAAAAAAGGCCAATTTTTACAGTAAGCATCCGTCACGTGAAAATGTAATTATATCATCCACAATAAACAACTTAGGAACAAGGAGTATATCAACTAGATATTTCGAAGAAAATGTGATTAATAAACCATATAAAGAAACTACAGTTAGCAGTATTCTAAATAAATTATATTCCATGTATCCAGAATATAAAGGTTATAATTTCATTTCAACTAGTGAAAAATGTTACAAAATACCTTTAACAAAAGGAAAATATTTAGAAGAATTATTTGAAGATGCAGATTATCTATTTAAAATTATTTAAAATTATTTAAAATAATTTTAAATGCATATTTTATAAAGAGAAGCTTATAGCTTCTCTTTATAGTTTTTGATGCGTTTTATAAATCGCCTTCCACACACTATACATTCTGACATAGCAAAATTTATTTGTCTTCTTTTTATGCACTTGCATTTCATTCTAATCACCAGCCTTCACATTTTATTGTCACTATGATATTACCTTCAAATAATCTATTTACACATATAAAATAAACGAAGATGAAAATTATTTTCCATCTTCGTACTTCTTAACTAATCTATAAAATGTATTTCTTTTTAATCCTAGTTGCTCCATCATACTTGTGGCTGTAATCTCTTCAGATTTCCACTTAATATAATACTCTTCCCACTCTGATGGAAACTCTGTCTTAGGTCTACCTAAATGCTTTCCTTTTGCTTTTGCTACTTCAATTCCTTCAGCTTGTCTTTTCTTAATCTTATTTCTTTCCTCTTCTGCAATAGTTCCTAACACCTCTATAAGTACATTGTTTATCATATCCATCATAGCCTTAGCCATTCCACTATCATATTGGCGCAAATCCATTAAAGTTGTTGGTATATCTAGTATTCTTAACACGATATCATTAGTTTTAAACCACTCTATCTCTTTTTTAATTTCAGCTTTATTTCTTCCTAATCTATCTAACTCTTTAATAATAACTATATCTCCAGTTCGAACCATCTGCTTTAACATCTGATATTTTTCTCTGTTAAAGTCCTTACCACTCTGCTTGTCTACTAGGATATCTCTTTCTTCTATTTCAATTTTTGTATTGTTGCAATAATCTTGTATAGCCTTTATTTGTCTTCCTTCATTCTGCTCTTTAGTGCTTACTCTTACATATCCAAATACCTTGTTTTTCATTTTGTTTCCCTCCGTTTGTTTTATCCGATGTATTCATAATACCAAATCTGTTTCAAAAGATCAACACTTATTTTGAAACATTTCAAAACTCATTTGTTAACCTTTTGAAACTCCATTTATTGGCTCTTAAGCTACTGTTTCCTTTATCTCTCTATTCGTTGCATAAGGTACACCTTTTGAAATAAATAAAGAGTATAACAAATGTATGTCAAAACTTTTCATTTTTGATGTTGCTAAAAACTGAAAGCCTATTGAAAAAATCTTAGAGTATTTAAACGTGGCATAGTAATTTGTCCTTTTACCTAACTTTAAAATTATTAAAATGGAAATACACTATTATAATTTACATAAAATATTTTATTTTTCTAAACATTGTATTTTATTGAATAAAATGTAGTATTATGATAAAATTTCATTGAATATATATTACAAGGGGGTATTTATAATGAAAAGAAACAGAATTTTAACATCTTTAGCCTTGGCATTAAGCATGATAGTTGTATCTGGAACTACCGTTTTTGCAACAGATACTCATATAGAACTTAACAATTTAGATAGTATTTCAAATGAAAATATAACTGGTACTACTTCATTAGATTCTTCATCCACAGTAGTAAGTGATGTGTTAACTTTTAATGAAATGGTATCTGAATTCGCAAAAGATAATAATATTTCAGAAGAACAAGCCACCCTTCAAATTGAATCTAATTTTATAAATACAATTGATACAACAACTCGTACGTCAAGATCACAAACCATATTAGATGCTAGAGCTGCTACTTATCGAACACTTAGTAGTACTATAAATGTTACTTCATCATATAAACCATCTATTAGATTTTACTGCCAAACAGATGAATGGCCTGGTAGTAGCTTTAGAGCTATAGATAGACTACTTACAGTAACAGTAAATGGTAGTTATGGTAGTCTTTCTAAAGGTTTTATCGGTAGTGGTCTGGTACAGCTTGAAACTGCCAATAGAATATCTTGGACAATAAAAGGTAATTTTGTAAATATAGGCACTGGTGGTTCTTATTCCGTTAACTTAACTCCAGGTCAATCTGCTAATTATTCAATATCTGGTGGTTCATCAGGAGTATATAAATCAGTCAGTACTAACGGAACCACTAACTTCTAGAAAAAGAAATATTTATGGTAGCTTAGCTATTATAATTGCAGCTCCATACAATGGCACGTTATTGGTTACAAAAGTATAACGTGCCTATACTTTTAATATAGAATATTAAGCATAGTATAAAAAAGTATATTAGTGTCCCATTATTTTTTCTCTTTTAGCTTTACTTGTACTGAATTTAAAGTATTCTTTCGTTTTTTCTTTTTCCAAAATAAGAGCTTGTTCCTTTGGAACTGTAATTATGTTTGAATAATCTACTTTTGAATTTTTCTATCCTCTTGAATTGCTCCTAACCTCTTCCACACGTTTTTTACTCGTGGATATAGATATTAAAAGTTCACTTTGAATTAAATTATGATTTAAATGGGCATTGCAGGATTAATCTCTGTATTTGAAATCTTTCCATATCTGCTCTTTCTCCACTCCCTTCACATAACCCATTAAGTTCTTCTGTAAATACCACGCAAACGCCATTGATGCACCCCACTTTTTCATACTCTTGCAAACGAGAAACGTGCCATTTCATGGATCTATATTATCAACCTTCATAAAGGAAGAATGTAGATAATTATTCATTCCACAAAAATAAAAATCCCAATGTAACAGTACTATGTCACATTGGAATTTTTATTTAAAAACTTATAATGATTAAAACTTTTACTTATATAAGTATCTGAGAGAATATTGAATATTCAAAAGACCTATTACTAAACAAATAACTCTTAGTATTAAATCTGCAATAAGTAATTCTCCCATAAAAGTTAACATAGATGTTGAAAAAGTCATCCGTGTTATGATAATCGGTGCAAGTATAATTAAAATACTCATAATTATACTTATAAAAAACTTAATGTATTTTGTTATTATATTACTCATAAAATATACACCTTATTTAAAAATACGTATATCCCTCTCTATATATTGCTGAAAAATAACTTGTAGTACTTGATACTGAAAAAGAAAGTGTAGCACTCTCTCCTAAATTAAGCTCTGCACCACCACTTACAGTCGATGATCCAGTATTGTAAAAATGACCAGATATTCTATAGAATATTCTGTTTGCTGTTTCTAAATGAGTGAAAATTTTACCACTAAAAACCTTTGATACAGAACCTGATATTGTGTTTAAAGTTACATCTAAGATTTTCTCTATTGCTCTAAAGCTACTTCCTGGCCATTCATCTGTTTGGCAATAGAATTTTATTGATGGCTTATATGAAGTCACCTCAGCAGCTACATATTGGGTTATTGTTCTATATGTAGCTCTCTCCGCACTAACTAGAATATCTTCACTAAGTCTACCATTTTCATCTCTAATAGTACTTGCATTAAGTCTACTCTTGATTATTAATGATTCTGCTTTTTCCTTAGTAATATTTTTTGTTTTAGCCATATCCTCAGCTAATTCATCAAAGGTCATTACTTCACTTATAATTGTTGATGCATCAGGATTATTAATATCAATACTTCCATCATTTGCGCTATACATATTATTATTTGGTGTTACGGTTAAAGAATCATTTGCAAACGCTACAATATTAGATGACATGATACAACATAAAAATAATCCGATAGCTATAATTTTTTTACCTTTTTTCATTTTAATTACCCCCCATTTTTAAACAAAATATTTCAATTTATTTCAATTTATTTTAATTCTAACATATTTCCAATAAAATGTAAATATTTTAGAGATGTAAGTACACATAAAATTACAATAGACGGTTGGTTCTTTGAGTTGGATTAAGGTAATAACATATACGTTTTTGATAAAAACACGGAGTATTTCGATACGATTAGAACTGGTGATAAGCTTGACTTTGATGAATTTAAGTATAAGTGCAACCCAAGGGTTAATTGATAATAGATAAAAGGAGCAGATTAATTAATCTGCTCCTTTTATCTATTATATCCTTTATTTTAATTTCTAAGAGCTACCTAGAAATTAATCTTGATTGATTCTTTCTCTTTTAACTTATTTATATTTAGCTTTAAAGATCTCACACACCTCTTCTTCACTATCTGTCACTACTACCCTCTTAATTTTTGCTTTCTCATATGTTTCAACTAAATCCTTTCTTTTTTCCACTGGAACAAAATCATCTAATGCCTGTGTATTAAAAAAAGAAATGTAGCACTCATAATAGCTCCATCTGTTTTTTAATTTTTTTTTAAATAAATTAGCCTATTAAATTTTTTAATTTATTTATCTCCCATCTCAATGGAATTGTTACTGGATTAATTCCTAATTCTCTAATCTTCTTTAAGTATAGATTGAAGCAACTTGGATTATATTCACTTTGCTCTCTAGCTTTCCATATACTCCTATGCTTACTGACAGCCTTCATCACCCCTATAAGCTTCTCTTGTGTCTTAGATGTGTGTTTACTCTCTTTGACCATTTTAATAGCTTCTGTAAGCTTGTAGTAATCACCAGTGCCTATTGTCTTGTTATAATAATGATCTAGTATCTCGCTACTTAAATCCTGGCTTAGATAATGTTTCAAATGCCTGGTAGCAAATCCTTCTTTTGTCTTGATACTATTGGTTTTAGGTTTCTTACATTGAACCTCAAGCCTTAACAAGTCCTTTGCCCCATCTAAGTTAAAGTTTTGGCTTAATCTCTCACTTTCCTTGTCATAGAAGTTTATGGCTACACTATCATTGTAAAGATAGAAGCTCCCCTCCTTCTGTTTTCTAATTTTAGCATGGCTGCAATACAATTCTTTGAAGCTTCGTGGCTTGTCTGCTCTCTGAAATAACTTTATATATTCCTTCACATAAGGAGTATTGATGTTAATTGCATAGTCAATCCTATTTATCACCCAATAATCTAAACGTGGTAGGCTCTCATGAATTTTCTTCACCTCTTCATCGAATAATTCTTTGAACTCTTCTACTCGATCCAGTTCTATTACATCGAGTTTATTCCCCCTCAGAAGCTTAACTGGATTTAAAGTTATGGTTATTTGCATGAAGTTATATTTATACTTACTATTAATTTTCTTATTCGTTAGTTGAACTTTTGTAAAGCCAGCTTCTCTAAGTTCATTGTTTACATAAATCCCTTGACTAACCTTCCTTGGCTTCTCTCCAGTTATTCTCTCTAGTTCCTTATATATTTCATCAAAC
>NZ_CCXK01000009.1 GCF_000821305.1 Clostridium culturomicium
ATAGTATCATATTGTGAACTAAATGACTTTTGAAAAGTTAATAATACCGTATTTAAATATTAAATGTAGTAAATAATATTTATGAGGTGAATAACATGAGAAAGAAAGCGATTTATATAGCAGCATTAATAATAGCTGTTATTATTTTTACTACAAATAATGTATATGCAAATACTCCTATTGAACCTATTAATAAAGTTTATAAGGAAGGAATTTATAATTTGGATAAAAATTATAAAGGTGAATATAATTTGCAATACAAATTTGTTAATAAAAATAGTGATTCAGCAATTATTGTATTGGATGAAAATGCTAATATAGTTTATAAAAATATAAACTGTAATAGAAAATGTAACGCTGGTACAATAACAAACAAGAATACTATTATAGTAATAACAGATGGAGAAGTAGAATTAGATTTTACTAAAATAAATTAGAGATTAAATTGCAAAAATACCGTATTATTCAAAATGAATCTACGGTATTTTTTTTGTACACAATTCAAATATATTGCAAAGTAAATGAAATTTAAATTTTAAAAGTTAAATAATACATTATTAAAAAGGATGTTATAATAAATTCGTAATTGTATTAAATTGGAAGATATAAAATTTACATATGGAGATATATAATATGATTATATATTTGGTTAGACATGGTAAAGATTATGAAGAATATCGTGGTGGATGGAGTAATTTGGGCTTAATTGAAGAGGGGATAAATCAATCAAAGAAATTAGCAGAGCATTTATATAATAATAAAGATAAATATAATATTAATACCTTAATTAGTAGTGATTTAAAACGAACAGTAGAAACGGTAAATGAAATATCTGTAAGGTTTAATATGCCTGTAAAGTTCTGTGAAGAGTGGAGAGAGAGTAATAATGGGATGCTAGCAGGGATTTTGAATACGGAAGCAGTTGAAAAATATCCAGGTCTTTATTTTAACACTCTACAAATGGATGAACGATATCCAAGTGGTGAAAGTCCACTAGAATTTTATTCTAGAATCAAAAATGCATATAAAAAGCTTTGTGAGAAAATGATTAATTGTGAAATTGGTCCAAATGTAATGCTCGTTACACACAGTGGCGTAATTGA
>NZ_CCXK01000010.1 GCF_000821305.1 Clostridium culturomicium
AGCATTAAGAGGCCGATAGTACTGCACGGGAAGCTGTGTGGGAGGGTAGGTGGTTGCCAGGTCTTTTTTTATGGTTCGCTAGCTCAGTCGGTAGAGCACATGACTTTTAATCATGGTGTCCGGGGTTCGATCCCCCGGCGAGCCACCAAAAGCACTTCAGCACGAAGTGTTTTTTTGTTATATAAAAGTTTATTTTTAAAATATATGTAATAAAAGTGAGGTATGGACATACTAAAATAAATTAATATAGATATATTTGAAGTAATTTTACATATATTTTATTTGATGTTATTATATTTTAAGTATTATTAAGTAACATTACTTAGCATAATAAAAATCTTATGAGGAGGAAATGGTAATGTTTGTAGCACAATTAGAAATACTTTCGAACAAGTATGTTCAGATGATATTAGAAAGCAGATTTTTTGAAATGTGGAAGTCTATTGCGATTGGCGTAGGTATATTTGTATTGTTTATGTTTTTAAAAAATATTTTTACTAAATATGTTATTAAAATTTTAGATAATTTGTTTAAGACTTTAAAGATTAAAAGTGCTAGAGTAATTTTAAATGCATTTGAAGAGCCAATAAAATTATTATTTGTAGTTATAGGTGCGTATATTTTAGCAACAGTAGTTAACAATTCTATGGGATGGGGATTTAATCTAACTATAGACAAACTTGTTAAGTGTGCAATAATAGTATTAATAGCTATGGGACTTAACAATTTAACAAATAACTCTGATGAATATATTGAAAGAGCAAGCACTAGATATGATATAAAAGTTAATGTAGTTTTAATTCCAATGCTATGTAAGGCAATAAGATTTTTAATATTAGCATTTGCAATTATTCAAATAGCACAGATTTGGGGAATGGATGTAAACGCATTTATAGCAGGTTTAGGCATAAGTGGAGTAGTAGTAGCTTTGGCAGCTAAGGATTATGCTTCAAATATGATGTCAGGAGTTATTATATTCCTAGATAGTCCATTCAATATAGGAGACTGGATTAGGTGTAAAGATATTGAAGGTGTAGTAGAAGAGATAAGCTTTAGAAGTACAAGAATTAGAACTTTTGACAAGGTATTAATTACAGTACCTAACTCAGTATTGGTTAATGATTCAATTCTTAATTTCAATAAAAGAGAGACAAGAAGAGTTACTATGGATATAGGAGTTACCTATGATACATCTATAGAGCAGCTTAAGGTTTGTGTGGAAAACATTAAAGAAATGCTTAGTCAGCATGAAGGTGTAGATAATGAAATGATAAATGTAGCATTTTCCACATTAAATGAAAGCAGCTTAGATATAAGTTTATATTTCTTTATAAACAAGACAACATATAATGAATATATGGCAGTAAAAGAGGATATCAACTTTAAAATTATGAAGATTCTTAAGGATGCACATGTTGAAGTTGCATTTCCTAGTAGAAGTATATATATTGAAAATAAAAAAACTATGCAGACATTTTAATATGTCTGCATAGTTTTTTTTATTTATTATAATTATCAATAAATGTATTAATATCATTATAAAGTGTTCTAACTCCGTTATTCCAATTCTGATCAGCTGAATACTTTCTATTAATCCATACTAAGGTATCAACATTGTCAGGTTTACCTTTAGATAAACTTATAATTGTTCTGCAAGCTATTTGAGAGGAGTCTATAATATCTGTATTATAGTCCTGCCAACTACAGAAAACATTATATGGATTATTAGCTATTTGTGCAGCACCATCTTGATTGGTTGGTACAAAGCCTTGCTCCTGTCCTGTTATAGCAAAAAGAAGTACAGGATTAATATTGAAGTCTCTAGCTACATTAATAATTGAAGTAAAATAAGGTTCCTTCATAAGTAAAGAAGATCTAGTTTCTAAATAAGCTTTGAGCGCATCTTCATTAACTACTTTATATTGAAAAGAATCTGGCAGATGCTCAGTTAGTAATTTAGCATTTTCGCTAACACTAGATTTTGAATAAAATTCATTAAGAGTTGAATTACATTTCCTTAATCCATAATAGTTAATATTATTATCTGAATTGATTTCAGTATAACTTCCTTGTTGGATTATATTATCCTCATTAATAGTTGAAGATAAATTAATATTAGATGAATTAAAATTACTAGCCATAACTAGCTTCGATATATTAATGTGCTGAGAAGAATGATTTTGCGGAGTTATTTGACTAACTAACTGTAAGATAATAAAAAATACAGCTAGATAAGATATAAAACTTCGATTATTTTTTTTCATATAATAAATCACCAATCTCCTATTTTTTTTGCTAATAGGTATAATGTGCCCATAAAATAAAACAATATGCGAAGTTTTTAATTTATTGCAAAAATAAAAGTAAATTTAATAGATATATTTATTTAGGGAATAATATTGCATTAAGTGATAAGTCAGTAATTTAGAAAAAATAAATAAAGGTAAAAAAAGTAATATTTTAAAGCTAAATATAAGATGTTATTTAATAAATAATATAAACAACCCCTGGTGTATCACTATAAGTATATATGTGAAAAAGTGAGAAATAGAAAGAAAGATATCGATTATATTAAAAAAATAAGTACATATGAGAATTATGTAGATTATAATCGTGATAAGATATGTCTTGTCGATGAGAGACGCGACAAAACAACAGCAACAAATTTGAAACAACTTATTAAAAAGTTTTAAAAAAGTTGTTGACAGGTGCGAAAGCCTCTGGTAAAATAGTAAAAGTCGTCGGAAGTAAACGACGAAGAAAAAGAATTGGTCTTTGAAAATTAAACAGAGAAATAAAGGTAAAACCAGTTAATTTCGATAGAGATAATCTATCAATAAATGACTTTAACAAGTCAGCGAAACAATTAGAGCACAGCTCAAACTTTTTAAATTGAGAGTTTGATCCTGGCTCAGGACGAACGCTGGCGGCGTGCCTAACACATGCAAGTCGAGCGATGAAGCCCTTCGGGGTGGATTAGCGGCGGACGGGTGAGTAACACGTGGGTAACCTGCCTTGTAGAGGGGGATAGCCT
>NZ_CCXK01000011.1 GCF_000821305.1 Clostridium culturomicium
AGGGTGGTTCGAATGGTTTTGACCAGCGCATGCGCAGGCAGATCCATGAGAGCCATTTATTTTACCCTTTACGTGGAGAGGGCTTGTGATAGGCTAAGAGCCAAGGGCTCCCCTTACCCTATGGAGCGGGTGTAATTTTGGGGCTTGAAATGTGCAAAAATTGTGTTACAATATAGATATAAAGTTAATATATGGAGGTATTGGAAATGGAAAAGTTAAGAATAAATTATTCTAGTTCTAAGGAAGTAAAGGATTATTTAGATGATGTTGCAGAGAGATATAATATGACTTTAAGTGGTGTTATTACCATGATTATTATGCAGCATAAATTCCAGAATGAAACCATTGCAAAGGTTGAAACGCTTAATAATATTGTTGCACAAATGCAGATAAACGCTAAACAATAGTCTATTTATTTTACATTTATTGTATATGTTTAACACGTTTTTAATTAGCATATAGCCAACGCAAAGCCATGTTTACAGGCTTGCGTGGCGTTGCTTTATAGGGGGTAAAAATGAGGTATAGATTAATTTTTAAAAATGACATGATTGAATATTACTATAAAAGTTTAAGTGGTTTAAAGAAGGCTTATAAGTATTACGCTACTAGGGGTTTTAGTGTTGTTGCTTTTGATAATTGGACTGGTTTGAAGTGTAATTTTAAATGATACTTACTTGACATAGTATCATTTAACGGTTGTTTTTTGTAAAGTGGGGTGATTTTGATTAGTGCTTATTATATTCATGATGTTGCAATTCTGAAAAAATTTAATGAAGGTCATTATAAATTAACTGTTTGTAAGTCTGTTCGTTCTAAGGGTTCCGAGGGTTTTACGAAAAAGCGTGGTGTTAATAGTAAGAAGTTGGATAATAATATATCTCGTGCTAAGAGTAAAGTCAGAGAATATGCTCTTTGTAACGATTTTGATTACTTTG
Source organism: Clostridium culturomicium (assembly GCF_000821305.1). GTDB lineage: Bacteria > Bacillota > Clostridia > Clostridiales > Clostridiaceae > Clostridium_J > Clostridium_J culturomicium. The sequence goes on from NZ_CCXK01000011.1 coordinate 939, forward strand.
TAACTTTGACTATTGATAAGGATAAATATGATAGACATGATTTTAAAGCGTATTATAAGGCTCTAGGGCAGTTTCTATTAAACTATGGTAAAAACCATAAGAGTAAGATTAGATATGTTTTAATACCTGAAATGCATGAGGATGGGGCGTGGCATATGCATGGTCTTATTGGTGGAGTTTTGGACAAGCATTTAGAGGAAAATAGTAATGGTTATTTGGAGTGGAAACAATATACTAAGAAGTTTGGATATATGTCTTTAGGCGTTATTAAGGACAAAAATAAAGTGGCGTCATACATAACTAAATATATAACT
>NZ_CCXK01000012.1:0-262500 GCF_000821305.1 Clostridium culturomicium
CAGGAGATGTCAAGTCTAGGTAAGGTTCTTCGCGTTGCTTCGAATTAAACCACATGCTCCGCTGCTTGTGCGGGCCCCCGTCAATTCCTTTGAGTTTTAATCTTGCGATCGTACTTCCCAGGCGGAATACTTATTGTGTTAACTGCGGCACAGAAGGAGTTGATACCTCCTACACCTAGTATTCATCGTTTACGGCGTGGACTACCAGGGTATCTAATCCTGTTTGCTCCCCACGCTTTCATGCCTCAGCGTCAGTTACGGTCCAGAAAGCCGCCTTCGCCACTGGTGTTCTTCCTAATCTCTACGCATTTCACCGCTACACTAGGAATTCCGCTTTCCTCTCCCGCACTCTAGATGTCCAGTTTGAAATGCAGCACCCAAGTTGAGCCCGGGTATTTCACATCTCACTTAAACATCCGCCTACGCATCCTTTACGCCCAGTAAATCCGGACAACGCTTGCCACCTACGTATTACCGCGGCTGCTGGCACGTAGTTAGCCGTGGCTTCCTCCACGGGTACCGTCATTATCGTCCCCGTAAACAGAACTTTACAACCCTAAGGCCTTCTTCATTCACGCGGCGTTGCTGCGTCAGGGTTTCCCCCATTGCGCAATATTCCCCACTGCTGCCTCCCGTAGGAGTCTGGACCGTGTCTCAGTTCCAATGTGGCCGATCACCCTCTCAGGTCGGCTACGCATCGTCGCCTTGGTGAGCCGTTACCTCACCAACTAGCTAATGCGCCGCGGGTCCATCTTGTAGCGGATTGCTCCTTTGATCTTTCTACCATGCGATAAAAAGATGTTATGCGGTATTAATCTTCCTTTCGGAAGGCTATCCCCCTCTACAAGGCAGGTTACCCACGTGTTACTCACCCGTCCGCCGCTAATCCACCCCGAAGGGCTTCATCGCTCGACTTGCATGTGTTAGGCACGCCGCCAGCGTTCGTCCTGAGCCAGGATCAAACTCTCAATTTAAAAAGTTTGAGCTGCGCTCTAATTGTTTCGCTGACTTGTTAAAGTCATTTATTGATAGATTATCTCTATCGAAATTAACTGGTTTTACCTTTATTTCTCTGTTTAATTTTCAAAGACCAATTCTTTTTCTTCGTCGTTTACTTCCGACGACTTTTATTATTTTACCAGAGGCTTTCGCACCTGTCAACAACTTTTTTAAAACTTTTTAATAAGTTNTAAAGTCATTTATTGATAGATTATCTCTATCGAAATTAACTGGTTTTACCTTTATTTCTCTGTTTAATTTTCAAAGACCAATTCTTGTTTTCAGCCTTTCAGCTGACTACCTTTATTATTCTATCAGACACATCCATGTCTGTCAACAACTTTTTTAAGTTTTTTTTAACTTGTTTGTTGCTTTGTTGCTGTGTATCTCAGCGACAAGACATATATTATCATGATAAATTAACCTCAAAAGTTATAATATATTTTATTTATGCATATTATTCTTTCCATACTATTAAATGCTTTTATTTTCTCCTAAATTCGCATATAGATACACATGGATATGTTTATATATTCTATTAATAAATACATATCAAATTACTATTTTTTAACTCTAATTTATACTTATGTACAGTAACTTATATTATTAATAGTTTATTTTTGGGATTTTATCTAAATAATATCGCTCCATTGTTTAAATTACTAAAACTCTAAAAAGTTTAGTTATCTTAAATATAAAAATAAGCTTAACTTAATAATCTATTAAGTTAAGCTTATTGGACTTTAATCGAATTAATTATTTAATTATATATTTATAATTAAATATCATCATTTTTCTCTAGATCAGTATCTAGAGCTTCAACTGCTGATTCTAGATTTTCACTCTCTTCATTAACAGCCTCTAAACTAAGCTGCTCATCTTGAGGTTTTTCACTATTGTAATTAATTTTAGCTACTGCAACTATATTTACATCTTCACCAGTTTTCATTAAAGTAACACCCATTGCGTTTCTTCCTGTTGTAGATATATCACTTACATTTATTCTTATAACTATACCATCACTATTTATTAACATCATTTCATCAAGGTCTTTTACAACTCTTCCACTTACAACGCTTCCAGTCTTTTCTGTTATTTTGTAGGTTTTAAGTCCTTTTCCACCTCTTCTTTGAAGTGTATAGTTTGCTATTGCAGTTCTCTTACCAAAGCCTTTTTCACTAACTACTAGAAGTTCTTCTTCCTCTTTCGCAATAACCATTGATACTGCAAAATCTCCTTCTCTAAGAGTTATAGCTTTAACTCCAGTAGTAGTTCTACCCATATTTCTAACTTCTTCTTCTCTAAATCTTATAGAGTATCCATCCTTAGTTACAAATAGAACTTCATCGTCACCCTTAGTTATTCTAACTCCAACTATTTCATCATCCTCTTTAAGATTTATGGCGTTTAATCCATTCTTTCTTATATTTTCAAACTTGTCTAGTGATGTTTTCTTAACCATACCAGACTTAGTTCCCATCATAAGATAATTATCACTATCAAAGGTCTTTATAGACATAACTGCTTGTATATTCTCACCAGCTTCTAGCGGAAGTAGGTTAACTATGTTCATACCTTTAGCTGTTCTTCCTGCCTCTGGAATTTCATAAGCCTTAAGTTTATATGCCTTACCTTTATTAGAGAAGAATATTATGTTTTGAAGAGTCTTAGTTACTAAGATATGCTCTACAAAGTCATCCTCTTTAGCTGCAACTCCCTGTATACCTCTTCCCCCTCTTCTTTGAGCGTTATAGGTATCTGCAGGTAATCTCTTAACATATCCTCCATGAGTTAATGTTATAACTATCTCATCATCATCAATTAAATCTTCATCTTCAAAGCTATAAGGATTTTTCTCAATCTGAGTTCTTCTTTCATCTCCATATTTAGCCTTTACTTCAACTAATTCATCTTTGATTATTCCAAGAAGAACCTCTTCACTATTTAAAATTGATTGTAAATAAGCTATTGTTTTCATTAACTCACTATACTCATCCTCAATTTTATCTCTTTCTAATCCAGTTAATCTTTGAAGTCTTAAATCAAGAATTGCTTGAGCTTGTTTTTCCGTTAAGTTAAACTTACTCATTAATCCATCCTTAGCTTCTTGACCTGTCTTAGATCCTCTGATTAAAGTTATAACTTCATCAATATGATCAAGCGCTATCCTTAAACCTTCTAAGATGTGAGCCCTAGCATTAGCCTTATCTAATTCAAATATAGTTCTTCTAGTTACTACATCTTTTTGGTGATTTAAATAATTAACTAGTATTTCTTTTAAGTTAAGTACCTTTGGTTCATTATTAACTAAGGCAAGCATTATTACACCAAAAGTATCTTGCATTTTTGTATGTTTATATAATCTGTTTAGAACTACATTTGCATTTGCATCTCTTTTTAGTTCTATAACAATTCTCATACCATCTCTATCTGACTCATCTCTTAAATCAGATATTCCATCTATCTTTTTATCTTTTACAAGGTTAGCAATATTCTCTATTAGATTAGCTTTGTTAACCATGTATGGTATCTCAGAAACTATTATTCTATTTCTTCCATTATGTTCTTCTATTTCAGCTTTAGATCTTACTAGTATTCTTCCTCTACCAGTTTCATAAGCACTTCTTATACCACTCTTACCAAGTATTATTCCGCCCGTTGGGAAATCTGGACCCTTGATATGAGTCATGAAGTCAGCCACTGTAGCTTCTGGATCATCAATCAACATTATTACAGCATTAATAACCTCCACGAGATTGTGTGGTGGTATGTTTGTTGCCATACCAACAGCTATTCCTGAAGACCCATTAACAAGTAATGCTGGAAATCTAGCTGGTAAAACTACAGGTTCTAATTCCTCACCATCAAAGTTAGGAATAAAATCTACTGTGTTTTTATTTATGTCACGAAGCATCTGGCTAGTGATTTTACTCATCTTAGCCTCAGTATATCTCATTGCCGCTGCCCCGTCACCGTCAACTGATCCAAAGTTACCATGACCATCTACAAGCATATATCTTATAGAGAAGTCCTGAGCCATTCTAACTAAAGCATCGTAAACAGAACTATCACCGTGTGGGTGATATTTACCTAGTACGTCTCCGACTATTCTGGCACATTTTCTATATCCTTTTTCATAAGTAATACCAAGTTCATTCATAGAATATAGTATTCTTCTGTGAACAGGCTTAAGACCATCCCTAACGTCTGGTAAAGCTCTCCCAACAATAACACTCATGGCATAATCTATATAGGACTTTTTCATTTCATGTTGTATATCAACGGGTATTATTTTATCTATAGTATCCATTTTTCCACCTACCTTAACACTAGCTCAATACTATATATCTAGATTGCTAACTTGGTTAGCATTATCTTGAATAAACTCTCTACGTGGCTCAACCTTATCTCCCATAAGTATTGTAAATATCTCATCTGCAGCCATTGCATCTTCAACAGTCACCTTTAAAAGGGTTCTCTGTGATGGATCCATTGTAGTTGACCATAATTGTTCTGGGTTCATTTCTCCAAGACCTTTATATCTCTGTATATCAGTATTGCTGTCTTTTCCACCAATTTCATTAAGAACTTCTTCAAGTTCTCTATCACTATAAGTATATTTTTCAACCTTACCTTTTTTTACCTTGTATAGAGGTGGCTGAGCAATAAACACATGACCCTTATCAACAAGCTCTCTCATGTACCTATAGAAGAACGTTAATAAAAGAGTTCTAATATGTGCTCCATCTACGTCAGCATCTGTCATTATTATTATTTTATTATACCTTATTTTAGTTACATCGAAATCTTTTCCAACCCCGGCTCCAAAAGCAGTTATCATTGATCTTATTGAATCTGAAGCTAATATCTTATCAAGTCTCTGCTTCTCAATGTTCATTATTTTTCCTCTCAGTGGAAGAATAGCTTGGAACTTTCTATCTCTTCCTTGCTTTGCAGAACCTCCCGCTGAGTCTCCCTCTACGATGTAAATTTCACACTCAGAAGGATCTTTAGATGAACAATCCGCAAGCTTACCAGGTAAACTTGTGCTTTCTAAAACTGACTTTCTTCTTGTAAGCTCTCTTGCCTTTTTAGCAGCTTCTCTAGCCCTCGCAGCATTCAATCCCTTATCTATGATTGATTTACCTACTGATGGATTTTCTTCAAGGAATGCACTTACTACTTCCCCCATTATTGATTCAACAATTCCTCTTACTTCGCTGTTACCTAGCTTAGTTTTTGTTTGACCTTCAAATTGAGGTTCTGTAATTTTAACTGATATTACAGCTGTAAGACCTTCTCTTACATCTTCACCACTTAGGTTTTTATCATTTTCTTTTAAGAAACCAAACTTTTTAGCATAATCATTTAAAACTCTTGTTAAAGCAGTCTTAAATCCAACAAGGTGTGTACCACCTTCTGCTGTATCAATATTGTTAGCAAAGGTGAATAAATTTTCATTGTAAGTATCATTATATTGGAACGCAATTTCTACTGAAGTCGTATCCTTTATTCCCTCAATATAAACAGGCTCATCATGAATTTTACCTTTATTTCTGTTCAAGTACTCAACAAAGGACTTTATTCCACCTTCATAATGGAACTCATTGTGCTTTCCATCTCTCTCATCTCTTATTTTTATATTTATCCCCTTGTTAAGGAATGCTAGCTCTCTAAGCCTTTGGGATAAAGTTTCATATTCAAATTCTACTGTTTCAAATATTTCATCATCAGGTACAAAGTGAGTTGTTGTTCCATGTTCCTCTGTAGTGCCAACATTTTCAAGTGTTGTTATTGGCTTACCTCTCTCGAAGCTTTGACTCCATATAGAACCTTCTCTTTTTACTGTTACTGTACATAATGATGAAAGTGCATTAACAACAGATGCACCTACCCCGTGAAGACCACCAGATACCTTGTATCCTCCGCCTCCAAATTTTCCACCTGCGTGAAGAACAGTCATTATAACCTCAACAGTCGGTATGTGCATTTTAGGATGCATCCCAACTGGCATACCTCTTCCGTCATCACTAACTGTTATTGAATTATCCTCATGTATAGTAACCTCAATATTATTACAAAAACCAGCTAATGCCTCATCTATACTATTATCAACGATTTCATATACCAAATGATGAAGACCTCTACTACTTGTACTTCCAATGTACATACCCGGTCTTTTTCTTACAGCTTCAAGTCCCTCTAACACCTGAATCTGATTTTCATCATATCTTTCATTATTGCTCATAGCTCTCCTCCTAACTTACCCTAAAGTTCACAGTATGATAAATTTGCCCTTTTACATAAAGTTGTCGATGATATAGGGGACATATAAATTTTACTCATTTTATCAACTTCAGCTATAATAAATGATTTAGGATTCTCGTTAGTTACTCTTTCCACAAATCCATCTTCCTCTGCTAATCTTATAAACTGATTAGTATCCGATCCATATCTTGAAGATTCATAATCAAAAATACCTATTATATCCTTTACTGGTACAACTACATTCTCTCCTAGATGTAAAAACATAGTTTCTCCCCCCTAACTACTTTATTTTATTTCTCTTAAACTTCCTTGATCCACATTATATATTTTCATGTTGTTATTTTTTAAATGTCTTTTAATATCTGAAATCCCGGTACACGTAATTAAGGTTTGTATACCATTTATAGACTTTAATATATATTCTTGCCTTTTTGAATCTAATTCAGACAATACATCGTCAAGTAATAATAAAGGGTATTCGCCTATTAAATCTTTTATAATTCGTAATGATGCAAATTTTATAGTTAACACTGAGGTCCTTTGCTGACCTTGTGAACCATAAGTTTTTACATCTACGTCATTTATTAATATTGAAAAATCATCCCTATGTGGTCCCACTGACGTAACTCTTTTTTCTATATCTTTTTTCCTATTAGCCTTAATAAGCTCGTATAATGATTCTTTTATGTCCTCTATACTTTTAAGCTGCATTAAGTATTCAAATTTTATTTCTTCTTTACCTTGAGTTATATCATTATGAATGTCTTTAGAAAAATCATTTAATTTTTTTATATATTCTAATCTCTTTGAAACTATATAACTTCCGAATTCAGCTAATCTAATATCATAGATATCAATCATATCTTCATTACCGCTAAATCTCTTTAAAATCACATTACGCTCATTTAAAACTTTTTTATAAGACGATAAACAATAATAATATTTTTTATCAAGCTTACATAATTCAATATCTAAAAAACGTCTTCGGTAGGATGGTGAATCTTTAACTATATCTAAATCTTCTGGTGAAAACATAACAACATTTAAAACTCCCATAAGATCTTGTAGCTTAGCTATTTTAATCGAATTAATATTTATGGCTTTCTTTCCGTCTTTAAAAAGTTTTATATTAATTTTTTTATCTAATCGCTCTTTAACTATATATGCTCCAATATAAGCTTCTTCACTATTCCATCCTATAAGTTCTTTGTCCTTATTAGTTCTATGTGATTTTCCTATGCTTGAATAGTATAATGACTCAAGAATATTCGTCTTTCCTTGAGCATTATCTCCTTGAAATACATTAGTTCCATCGCATAATTCGATAGTCATATTTTTATAATTTCTAAAATTTATCAAGTTTAAATATTTAACGTACATAAAAACACCCACCTAAAATTATATCATAATATATATTCTAAGTGTAAATATTACTATAAAAATATAATTCGCCACCAATATCTCAAGTTTACTAAGTTTATATATAAATATTCAAAGGCTGATTTATATCTCAGCCTTTTCACTCTATAAAACAGTATAAGTTTCACCTTGGAACTCGATTTTATCTCCAGGGTAAAGTTTTTTTCCTCTTCTAAGTTCTACTTCACCATTAACTTTTACATCTCCATTTTGAATAAAAAATTTAGATTCTGATCCCAAAGTTGTAGCTCCAGCAAACTTTAAAAATGAGTCTAGTTTAATAAACTCTGTGTCGATTTTTATCTCTATCATAATTTTCCCACCTTAATTGTGATTTGCAACTCTAACTGGAAGTAATAAATATACACTATTATCACTTTCTAAGTTTCTTATAACGCAAGGGGTAACTGGTGAAGTAAACTCCATTACTATAGTTTCCTCATCCATTATTTTAAATACATCTATTAAGTACTTAGAGTTAAATGCAATTTTTAATCCCTCACCTTGCAAAATTATCTGCATTTCTTCTCTAGCTTTTCCCAATTGAGAATTAGATGTAACTACTAAAGTGTCATCAGCAATATCTAGTTTTACTAGGTTAGTATTTCCATCCTTAGCCATTAAAGAAGCTCTTTCTATACAACCTAAAATTTCATCTCTTCTAACAGTGACTTTTAGATTATGCTCTTTAGGTATTATTGCCTCGTATTTTATGAAGTCACCTTCTAATAGCCTTGATATAACTTTAGTGTTTCCAAAGTTAAATAATATTTGGTTTTTAGTAAATGTAATTTGTACATTGTCATCATTATCTTTAAGAATTTTTGATACTTCGTTTAGTGTCTTTCCTGGAACTACCGATTCCTTATTAAATGAGCAGTCCATATTCTCACTCTTAAGTGCAACTCTAAATCCATCCAATGCTACCATGTTCAATTTTCCTTCTTTAACCTGAAGAAGAACACCAGTTAAAATTGGCCTTGTATCATCTTGAGCTATAGCAAAGATAGTTGATTTAATCATGTTTTTTAATGTTTTTTGAGAAACAGTAAGAACAACATCTTCATCTATACTTGGTAGACTTGGATATTCACTTGGATTTAAGTATACTAGCTGAACATTTGATTTTTGGCACTTTAACTCAATTTCTGAATCATTTATAGTAGCTAATTCAACTGTATCGTTAGGAAGTTTCCTTACAATCTCTCCAAATAGTCTAGAATCAAGAACTACTTCTCCCTCTTCAATAACATTGGCAGAAACCTTTGTTTCAATACTTACTTCTATATCAGAACCAATTAATGTTACCATTCCATTTTTAGCTGATATATAAATACCCTGAAGTATTGGTAATGTTGATTTACCTGTTATTGCCTTTTGAACATCAGATATAGCTTCTTGAAGTACGCTTTTTTCTATTAAAAATTTCATTTTAAATCCTCCTTTTATACACACAGAAAAATAGCCTTTAATAGCTAAGATATATTAATATTATTTAGTAGTAGTAGTAGTAGGGGCTGTTAGTTTGTTAATAAGTGCTTCAACCCTTACAGAATCAACGACTTTTTTGGTAAAAATATTGTGGATAAAAGATGCAACGATGTTATCAGTTATCCACAATGTTAAGTTCAATATATGTTTTTTGTAAGCAATCCACAGAATTTTATCAAAAAGTAATAACAGCTGTGATTAATTACTTTTGATTAATCCTTTTTGTAAGCTCAGCCACAGCTGTTTGAAGGCTTTCATCCCTTTTTAAGTTTTGAGATATTTTTTCGTAGGCGTGGATAACTGTTGTATGATCTCTTCCACCAAACTCTTCGCCTATCTTAGGAAGTGAAGTATCAGTAAGTTTTCTTGAAAGATACATTGCTATTTGTCTTGGGAAAGCAACATTTCTTGTTCTTCTTGCTGATTTGAAATCTTCAACCTTTAAATTATAGTAGCTAGAGACAATATCTTGAATTAATCCAATTGTTATTTGTCTAGAATTTTTATTCGAAATTATGTCTTTCAACGCTTCGGAAGCTAGATCCACACTAATTTCTTTATTAGTTAATGAAGAGTAGGCTACGATTCGTATTAATGCTCCCTCAAGTTCTCTAATGTTAGACTTTATTTGTGTTGCTATATAAACCATAACTTCATTAGGGATGTTAAGATTTTCAACATCAGCTTTCTTTTTTAGGATGGCTATTCTTGTTTCAAAATCAGGTGGCTGTATATCAGCTATAAGACCCCATTCGAATCTAGATCTAAGTCTGTCTTCTAATGTAGGAATTTCTTTTGGTGGTCTATCACTTGAAAGAATAATTTGTTTATTGGCATCGTGAAGTGCATTAAAGGTATGGAAAAACTCTTCTTGAGTTGACTCCTTACCAGCAATAAACTGTATATCATCTATTAAAAGAACATCTACATTTCTATATTTATTTCTAAACTCTACATTTTTATCATCTTTAATTGAGTTAATCAGCTCATTAGTGAATTTCTCTGAGGACACATATACTACTTTTGACCTAGAATTTGCTTGTTTTATATAGCTTCCAATGGCGTGCATTAAATGCGTTTTACCAAGTCCAACACCACCATATATAAATAGTGGGTTATAGGCTTTAGCTGGTGATTCAGCAACAGCTAAAGAAGCTGCATGAGCAAATCTATTACTATTACCAATGACAAAAGAATCAAATGTATACTTTGGATTTAAGGTAGCAGACATTTCATCATTTACAACTAAATTTTGCTTTTTAGGGGTTACCTTTGGGAGTTCATCCGTTGCCTCTTCTGATATAATTACAAAATTTATTGTATAAGATTTATTGCATGCTGCTTGAATTGAATTCTTTATTAGATCCTTATACCTGTTTTCTAATATGTCCTTAGTGAAGTCGTTACGAACACCAAGAGTGATAGATGAATCTGTTATATTAAGTGGGTCAATGCTTTTTATCCAAGTATTAAAACTTACTTCGGTTAATTCAGCTTTAAGTATTTCTAATGCCTTTTCCCATATTTCCTTTACATAGGTGTTCATTCTGTATCCTCCTATTAAATATTTATATATAATATATGTCATATAATTTGTCGCAAAAACATATAAAAATTCACAAGAGTATCAACAACACTGCATATATACATTAGAGTTGTTTACTATTGTTAAAATTTTTATTCACATGTTTATAATTTATTGGATAATTATTTGTAAAGATACATTACTAACAGTGTTAAATATAAAGTTATACACAGGCAAAATACCTTTAAAATAGCATTATTCCGTAAAAAAAATCAAAAAATAAATGAATTTTGAAAGTTATTCACAATTTCATCAACAGCCTGTGAATAACTTGTACAAAAAACAAATTATCAACAATGCTCTCTTTATAATATCAAAAGATGGAGAGAGGTTCAATAAGTTATCCACAAAAAAGTGATATTTGTGGAAATTTTAATAACAATAAGGTTTAAAAACTAAAAAAAGATGACATATTACTAATGTAATAAATTGTTCTAATAAGCTATCTTGACATTGAACTTGCGAACATTTATAATCTAATAGTGAAACTTACAAAGTAGTTATAAGTTAATTACTATAAATAACTTAGGATATAAAGAAGGGGGTGCAGCACATGTTCATGACTTACCAACCTAAGAAAAGACAAAGAAAGAAAGAGCACGGATTCAGAAAGAGAATGAGTACCGCTTCTGGAAGAAACGTTCTTAGAAGAAGAAGACTTAAAGGAAGAAAGAAATTGACAGCATAAGGGCCGCTTTTGTGGCCTTTTTCTGTAATCTAAGAAAGAGAGCAACGGAACCGATGAAAGAAGAAAGGCTAAGAAAGAATCCTGAATTTAGATTAGTATATAGAAGAGGAAGATCTTTTGCTACAGCCACACTTGTATTATATGTATTTAAAAATAATAAAGGCATAAATAGAATTGGGATATCTGTAAGTAAGAAGGTCGGAAAAAGTGTAGTTAGAAGTAGAGTCAAAAGACTTATAAGTGAAAGTGCTAGACTTAATAAACAAGATTTGAAGCAGGGATATGATTTAGTTTTTGTTGCAAGAAGTGCTTCAAGAGACAAATCTTATAAAGATATTGAAAATTCGGTGAAGTATCTATTCAAGAAATCAGGTCTTAATAATGTTGAAAAAATTATTACTAATAGTAATTAAATTTTATAGAAAAAATATATCTCCTATGAAGGCACCTTGTTGCATATATACTCCTACTTGTTCTGAGTATGCTATGCAGGCAATTGAAAAGTATGGGGCTTTCAAAGGAGGTTTTATGGCCATTAAGAGAATTTTACGGTGTCATCCATATCATAAAGGTGGCTATGACCCCGTTAAATAGAAAATTTAGGAGGGGTTAATTTGACTGACTTTTTATCAGGCATATTTCAACAGGGGTTTGTAGCTGTACATCATTTTGTAGAAATGTTTACTTCTAACCCAAATGTATCATTTGGTATTGCAATAATATTATTTACGATAATTGCGAGAATATGCTTATTACCATTATCTTTAAAGCAAAGCAAAACTACTGCTAAGATGGGTGTTATTCAACCAGAACTAAAAAAGATTCAAGATAGATATAAGAATGACCCACAAAGACAGCAGACTGAAATGATGAAGTTATATAAGGATAACGATATTTCTCCATTAGGCGGATGTTTACCAATGCTTATCCAATTCCCATTAATAATCGCGCTATTTTATGTATTCCAGCAATTCGATTATCAGGGTGCAGGATTCTTATGGATGAAAGATTTAATGGCACCAGATCCAACATATATATTACCAATATTATCAGGTTTAACTACTTACTTCTCAAGTAAGATAATGTCACCTTCAACTGGAGATGGACCTAATTCAACTGCAATGATGACTACTGGTATGGCTATATTCTTTGGATTTATGTCTATAAAGTTCCCAGGAGCTTTAGTTCTTTACTGGACAGTATCAAACATATTCCAAATGGGTCAGTCATATGTTTTAAATAAAATTTACACAAAGCCTAATTCTAAAGCTGCATAATAAAGAGTTTATTATTGAAAGGCGGTATCTAAATCATGAAAAATATAGAAACCATGGGGAAAACAACTGAAGAAGCTATACAAAATGCTTTGAAGGAATTAAATGTTACCCAAGATAAGGTTGAAATTGAGATCTTAGAAGAAGGTAGCAAAGGTTTTTTAAACATAATAGGGGTTAAGCCAGCTAAGGTAAGAGTTACCTTAAAGAGGGATAGTGCTGGTGATGCAACTAAGTTCCTTAGAGGTGTATTAAATGCTATGAAGATAAAGGCAGAAATTCATGCTAAGGAAGAAAATGATGAATTAAAAATCGATTTAGTAGGACCTAATATGGGTGTTTTAATTGGTTATAGAGGCGAAACCTTAGATTCCCTTCAATATTTAGTAAGCTTAGTTGTAAATAAAAATCATGATGAAACATACAAAAGAGTAATTCTTGATACTGCTAACTATAGACAGACAAGACAAGATACTCTTAAGAGGTTAGCAAATAAAATGGGAGATAAGGTTAGGGTAAGTGGAAAAACACTTAAGCTTGAACCTATGAATCCATATGAGAGAAGAGTTATACACTCTACACTTCAAAATAATGAATATGTAACAACTCACAGTGAAGGTGATGAACCATACAGAAGAGTTGTTATCGAGTTAAAGAAAGCCTAAATGGCTTTCTTTTTATTTTATGTACTATGTGATACAATGAGTATTTGTGGGTACAATTTATAGTAAAAGTATTGTAATATGTTTAATTATATAAAACAAATGAAATCGATAGGGTATATTATTCTTTAATGGGAGGTAATGAGATGAAGGATTTTGATACAATAGGAGCTATATCAACCAGTATTGGAGAAGGTGGATTAGCTGTAATAAGAGTTTCTGGCGATAAAGCTAGAGAGTTCATAGATAAAATATTCAAAGCTAAAAACGGAAAGTCTCTTATGGACATGAAGAGCTATACTATGAGATACGGACACATTATAGATGAGGATGGAAATCATGTTGATGAAGTTATAGTTTCTTTTATGAAAGGACCAAGAAGCTTTACTGCTGAAGACACCATAGAAATTAACTGTCATGGTGGGGTTGTTGCAACCAAAAGAGTTTTAGAACAAGTAATAAAGCAAGGGGTTAGACTTGCAGAGCCTGGTGAGTTTACTAAACGAGCGTTTTTGAATGGAAGAATAGATTTATCACAGGCAGAAGCAGTTATTGATATAATAAATGCAAAAACTGATTTAAGCATGAAGTCTGCTTTAATGCAGAGCGAGGGAATTATTTCCAAGGAAATAGGATCGTTAAGAGAAAGTCTTATTTCAACTATAGCTCATATTGAAGCTACCGTAGATTATCCAGAAGATGATTTAGAGGAAGTTACAGCTGAGATGGGAATTAAGGATTTAGAAGTTGTTAAGGCAGAGCTAAAAAGATTAATAGATACGGCAGAGGAAGGTAAGATATTACGTGAGGGCTTAAGCACAGTAATTGTAGGTAAACCTAATGTAGGTAAGTCGTCATTACTTAATGCACTAACAAGAGAAAATAGAGCCATAGTTACGGATATACCAGGAACTACAAGAGATGTTATAGAAGAATATATAAATATTTCAGGAGTACCTATAAAAATAGTAGATACTGCAGGGATAAGGGAAACAGAAGATGTAGTCGAAAAGATTGGTGTTGAAAGATCAAGAGAAAAGATAAAGGAAGCTGACTTAATTATACTTATATTAGATTCCAGCAGAGGGCTAAGCGAGGAAGACAAGGAAATTATTAATCATATAAGTGATAAAAAATATATGGTATTATTGAACAAGAGTGATTTAAACAGCAAAATAAATAAAGATGATTTAGCTAGTTTAAACAGTAAAAATATTTTTAGAATATCAGCTAAGACTGGTGAAGGAATTGATGACGTTAGAAATGCAATTAAGGAACTTTTCTTTAAAGGCGAAATAGCATCAAACAATGTTATAATAACTAATACAAGACATAAGGAATCATTATTTAGAGCTTATGAGAGTATTGTTAGTGCAATAGATATTCTAAAAAATACATTTGCAATAGACCTAGCATCTATTGACATAAGAAATGCATGGACATTTCTAGGAGAGATTACGGGGGATTCCCTAGAAGAAAATATAATAGACAAGATATTTAAGGATTTCTGTCTAGGTAAATAGAGGTGAAAATATGAAGTATTTTGCAGGCGATTATGATGTAGTTGTTATAGGTGCAGGCCATGCAGGTTGTGAAGCTGCATTAGCAACTGCAAGAATGGGTTTAAAGACACTTATGTGCACTTTAAACTTAGATAGTGTTGGATTTATGCCATGTAACCCTAACATAGGGGGGACGGCTAAGGGTCACTTAGTTAGAGAAATTGACGCTTTAGGCGGAGAAATGGGTAGAAATATAGATAAGACTTATATTCAGTCAAGAATGCTTAATTTATCAAAGGGGCCAGCTGTACATTCATTAAGAGCTCAAGCTGATAAAAGAAGATATTCTGAAACAATGAAACATGTTATAGAAACAGAGCCTAACTTAGATTTAAGACAACTTGAAGTAACAAGTATTGATGTTGAAAACAATGTAGTTAAAGGTGTAATGACTAAGTATGGAGCTTACTTTACTTGTAAAGCTATAATTTTAACTTCAGGGACATATTTAAAGTCTAATGTAATTATTGGTGAAGTTGTTGTAAATGAAGGGCCAGCCGGATTATTCCCAGCTAATGAATTATCTAATTCTTTAATAGATTTAGGTATTTCTTTAAGAAGGTTTAAAACAGGTACACCAGCAAGAATTAATGCTAGATCTGTTGATTTTTCTAAGATGGAAATTCAAAATGGAGATGAAAAAGTAGTTCCATTTTCATTTATGAGTGGTGACATTACTAGAGACCAGGTAAGCTGCTATTTAACTTATACAAATGAGAGAACTCATGAAGTTATACTTGCTAATATAGATAGATCACCATTATATAATGGATCTATAAAGAGTACAGGTCCAAGATATTGTCCTTCTATAGAAGATAAGGTTATGAGATTTAGAGATAAAGATAGACATCAGTTATTTATCGAACCAGAAGGTGAAGGAACAGAAGAAATGTATGTTCAAGGTATGAGCAGTTCACTTCCAGAAGATGTACAAATAGCCTTTTTAAGAACTATTGATGGTCTTGAGAATGTTGAGGTTATGAGAACAGGTTATGCAATAGAGTATGATTGTATAGACCCTACTCAATTAAAGTTATCTTTAGAGTTTAAGCACATAGATGGATTATTCTCAGCAGGCCAGGTAAATGGAAGCTCCGGATATGAAGAAGCTGCTGGTCAAGGTATTTTAGCAGGTATAAATGCAGCTTTAAAAATTAAAGGTAAAGAACCTCTAATATTAAAGCGATCTGATGCTTATATAGGAGTTCTAGTTGATGATTTAGTTACAAAAGGAACTAATGAACCTTATAGAATGATGACTTCAAGATCAGAATATAGACTGCTTTTAAGACAAGATAATGCTGATTTAAGGCTTACGGATATTGGATATGAAGTTGGTCTTGTTACTGAAGAAAGATATGCTGCATTTACGAAGAAAAGAGCAGAAATTGAAGCAGAGGTTGAAAGACTAAAAAATGTTCAAGTTACAAATAAAAAAGAAATAAATGAGTTTTTAGAGAGTAAAGCTTCAGCACCATTAAAGAAGCCGACATCTTTATATGAGCTAATTAAAAGATCAGAATTAGATTACTATAATGTTGCTGAAATAGATCCTGAAAGACAGCCATTAAGCGATCAAGTAACAGAGCAGGTTAATATAATTTCTAAATATGAGGGATACATTACTAAACAGTTAGAACAAATAAATCAATTTAAGAAATATGAGACAAAGATGATACCTGAAGAACTTGATTATTCAACAGTAAAAGGTCTTAGAACAGAGGCAATACAAAAGTTGAATAATATTAGACCGACTAATATAGGTCAGGCATCAAGGATATCAGGTGTATCACCAGCTGATATTACGGTTTTATTAATTTTCTTAGAGCAGCAAAAAAGAAATAATAGTGAAGAAAACTAAGCTAAGTTAATTTATTAGTTTAATGTGGAGGTTAACATGGAATATTTCGATATGTTAAACGAAGCTTGCCAAAGTATGGGATTGAGCTTTGATGAAGAGAAGTATAATAAATTTATTAAATATAAAGATCTTATAAAAGAATGGAATCAAAAAATAAATCTAACTGCAATTACTGATGACGAAGAAATAATAAAAAAGCATTTTATTGACTCAATAAAGGTTTTTAATTGTGATTATGTAAAAAATGCAAAGTCTATAATTGATATTGGAACAGGGGGAGGATTTCCTGGTATTCCAATGAGGATTGTGAAGGAAGATAGTAAAATGGTCTTATTAGACTCCTTAAATAAAAGAATAAATTTTTTAAATGAGGTAATAAATGACTTAAACTTATCTAATATAAAAACAATTCATGGAAGAGCAGAAGATTTTGCACAGACTGCTGAATATAGACAAAGATTTGATCTTGCTGTTTCAAGGGCAGTAGCGAACTTAACAGTATTGTTAGAGTTTTGCCTACCATATGTAAAAGTTGGAGGGTACTTTGTTGCATTAAAGGGTCCAGCTATAGAAGAAGAAATAAAGGCAGCAGAAGGTGCATTAAAAGCTCTAGGCGGTAAAATAGAAAAAATAATTGAAGTTGATATTGAAGGCAGCGATTTAAAGCATAATTTATTGGTTGTAAAAAAAATAAAGGATACACCTAAAAAATATCCTAGAAAAGCAGGAATGGTAACTAAAAATCCAATAAAATAAACAGGAATAAAATATTTAGGTGAAATTTTGATATATAAAGAGGAATTTAACATTGCATATAGAATAGTATATAGAGGAATTTCATAAAAGGATGGTAAAGAATGGAAAATACTATTAATTATATAGCAGTTGACTTAATACAACCTAATATTTATCAACCAAGAATAGTGTTTGATGAAGAAGCTATAAAAGAACTAGCTCAGTCTATAAAAATATATGGAATAATTCAACCTTTATCTGTTAGACAAGTAGAAAATGGATATGAGTTAATTGCAGGAGAACGTAGGTTAAGGGCGGCTAAGGAAGCAGGTTTAACTGAGGTTCCAGCTATTATAACTAATATTAATGATACTGATTCAGCAGCTATTGCACTATTAGAAAACTTACAAAGAGAAGATTTGAATTTTTATGAGGAAGCATTAGCTTATCATAATCTTATAAAGGTACATTCATATACTCAAGAGCAATTATCAGAGGTAATAGGAAAGAAACAATCAACAATCGCGAATAAGCTTAGAATTCTAAAATTAAATCAAGATATAATTGATTCTTTAGTTGAAAACAAACTTACTGAAAGACATGCAAGAGCTTTATTAAAGTTACCAGATAGTGAATTACAATATAAAATTTTAGATAAAGTGATTAAAGAAGGTTTAAATGTTAAGAAGACAGAAGAAGCTATTGATAGAGAACTATTAAAGTTACAACATAGTGAAGTTGCAGCAGACGGAAAAAAGAGGATTAAGGGTTCTTTTAGTCCTGCCATATATGTTAATACTGTAAAACAGGTGTTTGACAAATTTGGAATAGATGCTAATTATCGTTCAAAGGAATTAGAGGATTCTATTCAAGTTACGATTACAATAAAGAAAAAATAGATTAAGAGTCTAAATGTTTCACGTGAAACATTTAGACTTTTTTATTTTTAGATAAAAAGTTAAATATATGCTCATTTTGTGCTAATAATTACTTTAAATAAAATCTATATCAATATATAATATAAATACATAGTTAAATTTATGAAATTGTTAGTAAAGAAGTATATAAATATGTTTAGATTAAGATTAATTGAATAAAATAAATACATTACAAACTTTTCATAAAGGGGGGAATAAAATGAAGGTAATATGTATATTTAATCAAAAAGGTGGAGTAGGTAAAACTACTACAAATATTAATTTATGTTCATACCTAGCTATGAACGGATACAAGGTTTTAGCTATTGATATAGATCCACAGGGGAATACAACAAGTGGATTAGGGTTGGATAAAAGAAAAATAAATTACTCTATGTATGACGTTTTAACTAGTAATGTTACTTTAAGTGAAGTCATAAAGAAAAGTGAGATTATAGATAATTTTTATATTGCACCTTCAAACATGAATTTAGCGGCAGCAGAAGTTGAAATTGTTGGGCAAGAAGAAAGAGAAAAGGTTCTAAAAAACAAAATAGATGAAATTAAAGATCAGTACGATTTTATTTTTATAGATTGTCCACCATCCTTAGGGGTTTTAACTTTAAATGCTTTAACAGCATCAAACTCTGTTTTAATTCCAATTCAGTGTGAATTTTATGCGCTTGAAGGTGTAGGACAATTGATGAGTACAGTTCAACTTATAAAAAGATATTTAAACACTTCTTTACAAATAGAAGGAGTTATCATGAGTATGTATGATAGCAGAACTAGATTATGTAATGAAGTAGTTGATGAAATAAAAAATCATTTTAAGGATAAAGTATATGATACATTTATACCAAGAAACGTTAAATTAGCGGAATCCCCTAGTTTTGGATTGCCTATTATGTTATATGATGATAAATGCAAAGGAGCAGAAGCTTTTGAAGCTTTAACTGAAGAATTTATTCGCAGACAAGGAGGAAACTAGGATGAAAAAGACAAGTGTATTGGGAAAGGGATTAGCATCACTTATTCCTGAAAGTGATTTACAATCAAACGATAGAGAACAAGTGCTAACTATAGATGTTAATTTAATTAAACCCAATAAAAAACAGCCAAGAAAAAATTTTGATGATGAAAAACTTATGGAACTAGCTAACTCCATTAAGGAGCATGGAATAATACAACCAATTGTTGTAAAGGAAGAAGACAATATATATACAATTATTGCTGGAGAGCGACGTTGGAGAGCTGCGAAGCAGTTGAATTTGAAAGAAGTTCCTGTAATAATAAAGGATTTAACAGAGAGAGAAATTGTTGAAGTTTCTTTAATTGAAAATATAATTAGAGAAAACCTTAACCCAATAGAGGAAGCTATGGCTTACAAAAGGTTACTAAAAGAATTTAGCTTAACTCAAGAAGAAATAAGCAAACAAGTTTCAAAATCTAGAAGTGCAATAGCAAATGCATTAAGACTTTTAAATCTTGATGAAAGAATACAAGGTTACTTAATTGAGGGAGTTATTTCAGAAGGTCACGGAAGAGCTATACTAGGTCTAGAAAACAAGGAAGAACAATATATCATTGCGCAGAAGGTAATTGATGAAAATTTAAATGTAAGACAAACTGAAAGTTTAGTTAAAAATTATGGTAGACATCAAGAAATTAAAGAACCAATTAGAAAGCCAGCAGAAGATATATATTACAAGGACATCAAAGTGAGATTAGAGAATCATTTTAACACTAAAGTAAACATAAATAATAATTCTAAAAACAAAGGAAAAATAGAGATAGAATATTATTCTCCAGAAGATTTACAAAGAATAATAGAAATCCTAGAAGCTTAATGTTTCACGTGAAACACAATTGGGAGGATAAATATGCAAGAGATAATAAATTTAATAAATCAGTATAGTACATATATAACTTTAGCATTGATAGGGTTAACATTTATACTTATTATAGTAGTAATAGCATGTATGGTATCTACAAGTAAAATGAAAAATAAGTATAGAAGAATGATGAGAGGTACTAATAGTAAAAATATTGAGGAACTAATAGTAAAATCATTAGATAAAATTGATAGTATGCAGGAAACTACTGAAAATGTTAAGGAAATATGTGATAGCACGTCTACTTTAGTTAAGTCTTGTGTTCAAAAAGTAGCAATGAAAAGATATAAAGCGTTTGAGGATATAGGAAGCGATCTAAGTTATTCCATAGCTATGCTTGATGGAAATAATAATGGAGTTATTATAACAAGTATATATTCAAGGAATGAAAGTATAACTTATGCTAAACCTATAGATAACGGAATCTCTAGATATGATTTATCGGAAGAAGAAAATAGTGTACTACATCAAGCCATAAATACAAACAATTAAATTATTAAGATAGAGTTAATTACGACGCTATCTTTTTTAAAAAGAAAAAAGTATAAATAATAAGTGTTTCACGTGAAACATTTATTATTTATACTTTTTATAACGTTTCGGATATATCTAAAAGTAAATCCCCTTTATTTAATGATGATGTCTTTCTACCACCTATAGTTTTTAATATTGCATGATATAAACCAGATGAAATTGTTTCGGCTAATTTCATTACAATATAAAGTCTGGTATTTTGGAGTACCATAAACTCAAGTGAACCTGAAATATTAACTACTCCAGTTATACTAAGGTTACCGACAGAAGGAAGTTTTTTATTTAGTGCTAAACCAGGATTCAAAGGTTTAGATTCTATAATAACCTTTCCTACATCCTGGAGATCTCCTAAGGATGCATCAATTGCAATAACATAAGGGTTTGAGTGGGTATTAAGAATTAAGTCTTTTACTTCAGATATGTTTTTAGCATGAACTGGATTTTCAAGATTACCATATATGAAGACATTATTCCTTACTAAAAACTTAAGTTTATCTCCGACAATTGGGCCTAGACTATCTCCAGTTGATCTATCGGTTCCTACACATAGAATTATAATTTCTTTATTTTCCTTTATAGCCTGAACAATTTCTTGAGAAACTACCTCTCTAATATTATAAATGCAATTTTCTGACAATGCATCAAATATAACTTTTTTAGTCATAAAAAACATACACCTCCTTATTAGTAAGTATTACCAAAGAGGTGTATTTAATACACTAATAAGTATTAAATTATAAACTTCTTTTTATAATCTCATCTAAAGATTTTAAAATGTAGTCAACATCTTTCTCATCATTAAAATAGCCGAAGCTGAATCTTAAAGTACCAGAGGGATATGTACCAATAGTTTTATGAGCAAGAGGTGCACAATGAAGCCCTGTACGTGTAATTATATTATATTCAGAGTCCAAGATATAACCTAGGTCACTATTATCTAAAATTGAAGAGTTAATAGATACGGTTGAAGTTCTATTAGAAGCAGATAAGTCTCCATAAACCTTCATAGTTTCAATGTTAAGGACACCATCGATAAATCGCTGAGTAAGGTATTCTTCATGTTCCTTAATTCTAGAAATGCCTTCTTTTTGTAAAAATTTTATGCCAGCTAATAAGCCTACAATTCCTGGAGTATTTAAAGTGCCACTTTCAAATTTATCAGGTAAAAATTCAGGCTGAATAATATCAGAGGAAGAACTTCCAGTTCCCCCTACAATAAGTGAAGAACAAATATCATTAAAGGAATCATCAATTATAAAGCCACCAATACCTTGTGGGCCTAGTAAGCTTTTGTGACCAGTAAAAGCTAGAGCACTGCAATTTAATGACTTAAAGTCAACATTTAAAACTCCAGCAGTTTGGGCAGAATCAACAATAAAGAAAATATCGTTTTCTTTACAGATAGAGCCGATTGCTTCTAGAGGTTGAATAGTTCCAATAATATTTGAAGCATGTGAAAGAACTACAAGTTTAGTATTATCTTTAATAGTATTTTTGAATTCATTAATATCAATTAAACCTAGAGAATTGCATTGTAAAATATCAAGCTCAATGAGACCTTTAAGTTCAAGATCCTTTAGTGTTCTTAAAGTACTGTTATGATCCATAGAGGATGTTATTACATGCCAGCCAGGCTTAACAGAACCTTTAATGAGCATGTTTAAGGACATGGTTATATTGGATGTAAAAATAACATTTTTTGTATCATCATAATTAAATAATTTACAGAGCTCGTATCTACATTGAAAGATAACTTTATTTCCTTTTAAGGATGAGGTTGACGCACCTCTTCCAGGATTTCCACCAATGGTTGTCATATAATTCATGATTTCATTATAAACACTATTTGGTTTTGGAAAAGTTGTTGCTGCATTATCAACATATATTTGCATTAAATGTACCCCCTTATTGTATTGAAATACATAATAGATTTATGAAATGTATTTGAAAATTAAATTTAATATAGATTTTTATTCTGATATAATTAATTTATAGTAATCGCTATAATAAAATAGTTATTTATTAAACATAGTAGTTGTTTATTAAACTTAATTTACTTATAATGATAGCCTATAACAATTTAATAATACATCATAATCATATAAATATACAAAAATATAATTAAGTAAATAAATTTGAAAATAAATAAGATTTAAGGGGGAATAATGATGAGAAATATTGAAAATATAATTGATTGTAAGGGACTTAACTGTCCTATGCCAGTTATAAATACAAAAAAATACTTTGATGGAATTGAAAGTGGTACTGCAGTTGTAATAGTTGATAATAAGGTTGCAAAAAATAATATAGAAAAGTTCGCTGCATCTAATGGTTTTAAATTTGAAGGCAAAGATAAAGAAAATAATTTGTTTGAAGTTAAAATTACTAAGGGGGAAGTAAGAGAGCTTCCAAACGAGTCAGAGGTATTAGATATGAATAAAGAGCCATTTACAATAGTAATAGCATCAAATGAGCTTGGAGAAGGTTCTAGTGAATTGGGAACGGCTCTCATGAAGAGTTATATGTTTGCTTTAGCTGAAGCTGATATAATACCAGATAATTTATTATTTATAAATGGTGGGGTAAAACTAGTAGTTGAGGATTCTTTAGTATTAGATAGTATAAAGAAGCTTAAAGATAGAGGAACGAATGTTCAAAGCTGTGGTCTATGTCTTGATTTTTATAAGATAAAAGATAAACTTGCAGTAGGAGAAATTACAAATATGTATGCTATTATTGAAATGATGAATGGTAGTAAAACAATAAAACTATAAAAATATTTTAGGAGATAAATTAAATGAAAGAGTTTTATATAGTGACTTTTAATAATACTCATGAGGCAATGCAAGCGGAATCACTTTGCCTTGAAAATAATCTAAAAGTAACAATGATGCCTACACCAACATATATAACAAAAAGTTGTGGAATAAGTCTAAAGATAGAGTTAAGAGATTTAGATATGTTGAAAAATATGGTTAATGATAATAAAATGGCTTATAAAGCTACATATGAACTAAAGGATAATAAGTTAATGGAAGTAACCTTTAGCAATGATTAAGATTACAATTTAAAAGTAATGTCAATAATAATATTCAGGAGAGTACTATGAAAGAATTTGATTTAAATGATATCGTAGAAACTAAAAAGACGCATCCATGTGGAAGTAATAAGTGGGAAGTCATCAGAGTTGGGGCG
The DNA here is from genome assembly GCF_000821305.1 of Clostridium culturomicium. Classification (GTDB taxonomy): domain Bacteria; phylum Bacillota; class Clostridia; order Clostridiales; family Clostridiaceae; genus Clostridium_J; species Clostridium_J culturomicium. The sequence continues at coordinate 24,086 of NZ_CCXK01000012.1, forward strand.
GATATAAAAATTAGATGTATTGGATGTGATAGAATAGTTATGATTCCAAGGAGCAAATTTGAAAAAAGCATAAAAAAGGTAATTAAGGCAACGGAATAAAAGAGCTAAAATAATAAAGCAATCACTTGACTTAAAATAAGTGCTGTGATAAAATTTATTGATGTAATCCCTGCTGTGAAAATCACAGCCGTTAGTCCGGGGGGAGGAGGTGAAACTAATGAGATCATATGAAACTATATTCGTATTACACCCATCATTAGACGAGGAAGCTGTTAAAGCTAACATAGAGAAGTTTAAAGGTGTAATAGAGAACAATGGTGGAGAAGTTGAGAACGTTGATGTTTGGGGTAGAAGAAAGCTTGCTTACGAAATCGCTAAAGTTAACGAAGGTACTTACACTTTAATCAACTTTAAAGCTGGCGCTGAATTACCTAAAGAGTTAGACAGAGTATTCAGAATTACTGATGGTGTTATCAGACATATCATAATCAATCCAGAAAGCAAGTAGGTGTTATTTATGAATAAAGTTGTTCTAATCGGAAGATTAACCAAAGACCCAGAGTTGAAATTTACTCCAGGTACAGGTACAGCTGTAGCAACGTTCACACTTGCAGTTGATAGAAGATTTAAGAAGGAAGGTCAACAAAGTGCAGACTTTATTCCTGTCGTAGTATGGGGAAAAACTGCTGAGAATACAGCAAATTACATGAGTAAGGGTAAACTTATGAGTGTAGCTGGTAGAATTGAAACTCGTTCTTATGAAGCTAAAGATGGCGGAAGAAGATATGTAACTGAAGTAGTAGCTGATGAAGTAAGTTTCCTTGAATGGGGAGGCAATAAATCATCGGGAATGAATACGGGCATGGGTTCTCCTATGGAACCATCAATTCCATCAGATTATTTTGGTGGTGGAGATATGACTCCAATTGATGACGGTGAGGATATGCCATTTTAATAAATTTAGGTAAAAGGAGGTAAGTGCACAATGGCTTATGATAGAAATGATAAGAGAAAAGGCGGAAACAGAAAAAGAATGAAAAGAAAAGTTTGTTCTTTCTGTATGGATAAAGCCACTTCTATAGATTACAAAGATATCAATAAATTAAGAAAGTACGTTACAGAAAAAGGTAAAATATTACCAAGAAGAATTTCTGGAAACTGTGCTAAGCACCAAAGAATGTTAACTGTAGCTATTAAAAGAGCTAGAAACATAGCATTATTACCATTCACAACTGAATAATATAATACTAAGTTTTAGTTAATAACCTATGGTTTAAGAAAGACTAGCAAATAAATATTTGCTAGTCTTTTTATCATATAAAGTGTAATTAGTAAAATAACCTAAATAAATTTACTTAATTGTGAAATAAATCCAAATAAAATTACCATATTGTTGCATTAAAACTAAAAAAAAATTACAATAGATTTATAGCCAAATGAAGGGGGGAATTCGATGAAGCGCGAGGATTTTAATATTATGTCTAACATAAAAATAATTGAAGGTCTAAAAGCTGATTTATTGTGTATTATAGGGGATTTTTTTAAAGTTTTAAGCAGGGGAAGCAATATAGCACAAGATGCGATTTTAGATTGTATTTCTGGGGCTATAATAATATTATATATACTATCAGAAAAACTTGGATATTCTCATTTGGCAGTGGATGAAACAATGAAGAAAAAGCTCAAACTAGGTATCATGGAAGGGGATCCTTTGGAAAAAAACGGTAAAGAATTATCTAAATTACATGATTACATTAGAGAGCGAAATCAGTAGGAGGATATTATGGAACAAAAGATTAATACCAAGGGTTTAACAGAGTCTGCAATAATGGCTGCACTAATATCTGTAGTTGTAATATTATCATCGTATTTCTCATTTTTATATGGTATAGCTATGATGATACTTCCTATAATAGTTGCTGTTGTTCATTATCGTCATGATTTTAAATATTCTGCAGGCTGTGTAATTGTAAGTATGATTATAACTGCAATAATGTTTAATCCTATTACAGCAATTACTATGGGGGTAAGCTATGGTATTGTTGGAATATCACTAGGATATGCAGTAAGGAAGCAGTATAGTCCATACAAGATATTAATTTTAACAGTTTTGGCTAGTGGAATAGCCGTTACAGTTGATTTTGCCTTGACAGGTATTCTTATTAGCGGTCAAAATATTTTTGAATTTATGAGAAGTCAAGCTACTGAGTTTTCAGATATATTTGCTATTTCAATAGATCAAAGCGTAAAGATGTATGAAGCTATGGGAATTACAGGACAGCAGATTGAAATGATGAATCAGATGAAATCTTTGATAACACCAGAGCTTATATTGATGATATTTCCTGCAGTAATTGTTATTGTTGCATTTTTACAAGGATATGTATGTTATATATTACTTTCAATAATATTAAAAAAGTTAAGGTATGCAAAATTGGAAGTTATTAAATTTAGTGAGTTTTATGTTACAAATTTAGTTGGAGCTGCATTAATTGGAACAATGTGTATAGCGCTTATACTATATGGACGTGGAGCAGCATGGGGAATTACGGTATATAATTCAGTATACATGATAACTATAGTTATATTAGGTATAAATGGTGTTGCAGCAACACAGTATTTTTTAACTAATAAAATGATGCTTCCCAAAGTGGCTAGGATATTAATAATTGCAGCAGTATTTGTTATGGGTGTGTTTTTTATATTTTGTATTATTGGGTTTGTGGAGATGCTTTTAGATTTCAGAAGGCTTGACCCACATAGACTAAGAAAGGCGTAGTATATGAAAAAAAGATACGTTAATGATAAAATAGATAAGTTTATAAATAGTAAGATAGCTTTAATCTTACTTTCAATGATAAGTTTTATTCTATTTATATCAAAGGCATTTTTTATTCTTAGTTTGCTTCTCATAGTTTGCTTAACTTTGATGATTTATAATAATTTAAATATGAAGTTGGAAAATGAAGCTGAAATTAATGAAGAGGAAATAATTACTTCAAGAATTAATTCAGTAAAGACAACGGTATTTTCAAGAGTTCCATTTCCAATATTATTTTTAATGGAAAATGGTAATGTTATTTGGTATAATGAAGAATTAAGAAAAATAGTGGATAACAAAACTATTGCAAGAAAAAATGTTAAGGAGCTTATAAAAGAAATAAATGTAAAGCTTATACTAGATGGAAGAAAGTCTGAATATAAAAAAGTTAATTTTAATGATAGGGTATATAATATATATACTAATGTAATTAATGATGGTACTTCAGATAAGTATAATAATTTAGTAATGATGAGTTTCTACGATATTACTGAAAATATAGAATTAGAAAAGAAAATTAGTGAATCAAGGGAAAGTATAATTTTAATTGAAGTAGATAACTTAGATGATGTTATTAAGACCACAGAAGAAGAGTTAAGACCTCAGCTTATTGCAGATATAGATAGAGCTATAAATAATTATGCAAGCAACTTAAAGGCAATGATAACTAAGTACTCATCTAATAAATACATATTAGTTACTAAAGATATAAACTTAGATAATGAAATTAGTAAAAAGTTTGATATACTTGATATAATGAGAGAAATCAGCACTGGCAACAAGCTTGCCGTTACATTAAGCATTGGAATAGGAAGAGGCGGAAATACACCAGCAGAAAACTATGAATTTGCATCAACTGCTCAGGAACTTGCCTTAGGAAGGGGTGGAGATCAGTGTGTAATTAAAAGCTTTGAGAAAATTTCTTTTTATGGTGGAAAAACTAAAGAGGTTGAAAAAAGAACTAAGGTTAGGGCCAGAGTTATAGGGCATGCTTTGCTAGAGCTCGTAAATGAGAGCAGCAGGATTTTTATAATGGGACATCATAATCCTGATATGGATTGTTTAGGAGCTGCAATTGGAATGTATAGCACCATAAAGTCCTTAAATAAAGAGTGTTATATCATACTTGGTGAACAGCATGATGCCGTTGATTATATGGTTGATAGGATGAGTGAAAAAGAAGAGTATAATGAAACCTTTATAAAGCCCTCTGAAATAAACAACCTTAAAGATGATAAGAGTTTATTAATACTAGTAGATGTACATAATGAAAGCTATGTACTTTCTAAGGATGTTGTAAAGAGTATAAATAGACTTGTAATTATAGACCACCATAGAAAAGCTAAGGATTTCATTCAGGGCTCAATAATTAATTATGTTGAAACTTATGCTTCTTCTACATCTGAATTAATTACTGAACTAATTCAATATATGGTAGAAAAGCCTAAATTAAAGGAAATTGAGGCTGTAGCACTTTTAGCAGGAATATGTTTAGATACGAAAAATTTCTGCTTTAAAACAGGGGTAAGGACCTTTGAGGCAGCGGCATTTTTAAGAAGACAAGGTGCAGATACCGTTGATGTAAAGCGAATTTTCAGCGAAGCATTAGACGTATATATAACTAGGTCAGAAATAATAAGGACAGCAAAATTAAAAGAAGGAATCGCCATAGCAAAATGTCCGCCAGATTTATCAAATTCAGTTTTAGCGGCACAGGCTGCGGATGAATTGCTAAATATTACAGGTATTCAAGCATCCTTTGTTATTGCTAAAATAGATGGAGAAACCTATATAAGTGGAAGATCCTTAGGTGATATAAATGTTCAAGTTATTTTAGAAGACTTAGGTGGTGGGGGCCATTTAACAATGGCTGCAGCCAAAGTAAAGCATACCTCACAGGATGAGGCAGAAGAATTATTAAATAAAGCAATAGAAAAGTACTTAAGGAAGGGTGACTAATAATGAAAGTTATTTTATTACAAGATGTTAAATCAGTTGGAAAAAAAGGAGATGTTGTTAACGTATCAGACGGATATGCTAGGAATTTATTATTTCCAAAGAAATTAGCGCAGGAAGCTAACGATGTTAACATGCATATATTAAATAAGAAAAATGAAGCTGATAGAAAGAAAAAGACAGCTGAAATAGAGGCAGCTCAAAAGCTTGCTAATGAGCTAAAGGATAAAGAAGTTGTAATATATACAAAGGCTGGAGATGGTGGAAAGCTATTTGGAGCAATTACATCAAAAGATATTTCTCAGGAAATGGAAAAGCAATTAAGTGTTACTGTAGATAAAAAGAAAATTGCTATGAATACAATTAAGACACTAGGAATATACACTGCAGAGGTTAAACTTTATCCAGAAATATCAACTAAAATTAAAGTTGTTATAAAAGAAAAACAATAAATTTTAATGACCGAGGGGAGGAAAGCATAGAAGAAGAAACTCTTCTTCTATGCTAAATAATTTTGGAGATAAATTCATTAGATAAATTAAAAGAATTAGGAATTGAAGAAGAATTATCCATTGAAGTTGAAATAGATATTCTACATGATGTTATGTACAAGCTTTTAGATGAGGGAACTATAAGAGGAAGAGCAGTTAAATTTAAGGTTCAAAAGCAACTTAACAGTAAAGATAAATACAAGAAACTATATGCTATAAACAAAATAGTGACTAATGGTAAGGGTGCCGAAACAACGCCAGATGAAGATTCAATTATAGATGTATTAGAAGCTACAACTAAAGAAGTAAGCGAGCTTATGGCTAAAAGATATATACAAAACAAAATAGATTCTGAAGTTGAAAAACTTATAATGGAAAAGCAGGACAAATATATTGACGATATTAGACTTGGCATTGTAAAAAAGCAAAGAGGAGCTGAAAACAGCAAGACTCTAAGAAAATATGAAGAGCTTGAAAAGCTTGATTCAAAACGTCTTACTCAAAATATAATGAGTCTTTTAAGACCAGAGAAATTTTCAGAGATAGTTGGTCAGGAGAGAGCAATAAAATCTTTAATATCTAAAATGGCATCACCATACCCACAACATATAATTTTATATGGACCTCCTGGGGTTGGAAAAACAACAGCGGCAAGAATTGCTCTAGAAGAGGTTAAGAAATTAAAGCATACTCCTTATGAGGAAAATGCTAACTTTGTTGAGGTTGATGGCACTACTTTAAGATGGGATCCAAGGGAAATTTCAAATCCGCTTTTAGGTTCTGTACATGATCCAATATATCAAGGAAGTAAGAGAGATTTGGCAGAGGGGGGAATTCCTGAACCAAAGACTGGTTTAGTTACAGATGCCCATGGAGGAGTGCTTTTTATAGATGAAATAGGAGAACTTGATTATACTCTTCAAAATAAGCTGTTAAAGGTTTTAGAGGACAAGCGAGTAGAATTTTCATCATCATATTATGATCCAGATGATGAGCAGACTCCTAAGTATATTAAGTATTTATTTGAAAATGGTGCACCGGCTGATTTTGTTCTTATAGGAGCAACAACAAGAGACCCAGGAGAAATTAATCCTGCTCTAAGATCAAGATGCACAGAAGTATATTTTGAACCATTATCTGCTAAGGATATAGAAAATGTTGTATTAAATGCAGCTAAAAAGTTAAATATAAAATTAGAAGATGGTTTAGCGAAAGAGATAAGCAGATATACTATTGAAGGTAGAAAAGCTGTTAATATCCTTGCAGATGTTTATGGATATGTATTACTTAACAATCCAGATGAAACGGATATTACGATAGGATTAAAAGATTTTAATGAAGTAGTATCTAATAATAGATTAAGACCTTATGAGGACAACTATAGTTTAGAAAGTAAGGAAGTTGGACAAATCTATGGTTTAGGGGTAGCTGGTTTCTTAGGTTCAACTATAGAAATTGAATGTGCTGCTTTTGAAGCTAGAGAAAAAGGTAAAGGAACAATTAGATTTAATGATACTGCAGGCTCTATGGCAAAGGATTCAGTATTTAATGCAGCATCGGTTATTAGAAAAATAACTGATAAAGATATTAAAGACTATGATATCCATGTTAATGTAATTGGTGGCGGAAAAATTGATGGCCCTTCTGCAGGAGGAGCTATTACAGCATGTATAATAAGTGCTATTTTAGATAAGCCTATAAGACAGGACATCGCAGTTACAGGTGAAATTTCATTAAGAGGAAGTATAAAACCAGTAGGCGGAGTTAGAGAAAAGATATATGGAGCAAGAAGAAAAGGTATAAAAAAGGTGTTAGTACCAATAGATAATAAAAAGGATATACCTAATAATATGGATGATATAGAAGTTGTACCAGTATCAAATATAGAAGAATTACTAGCAATAGTATTTTAAGATTACTAAATTAAAACCTTGTGGCGCAACATTACAGGGTTTTAATTTTTATTAAATAATAGTACAAAAGAGGTGAGGATATGAGTGAATCACTTAGAACAATGCCTCAAAACATTGAAGCTGAGCAATCAGTTATCGGATCAATGCTTATAGATAAGAATGCAATTGCTCAAGCAGCGGAAGTTCTTGAGGCTGATGATTTTTATAGAGATGCCCATAAGACAATGTTTAAGGCAATAAGAGATTTATATAATAAAGATATACCAATAGATATGATTACTTTAGTTGATTATCTAAAATCAAATAATATGCTTGAACAAGTAGGTGGAATTACTTACATTACGCAGATAAGTACATCAGTACCATCTACTGCAAATCTATCCTCATACATAAAAATTGTAGAGGATAAATCAACATTAAGAAGATTAATAAGAAACTCTACAGAGATTATTGAAGAGTGTTATGAAAAGCAAGATGATGTTGAATCGGTAATTGATGCAGCAGAAAAAAGGGTATTTAATATATCAGAAAAAAGAAGCTCTAGTGACTTTGAAGCTATGAGTACTGTCCTTGAAAGAGGATTTCTAGAAATTGAAAAGATATTTAATAATAAAGGACAAATAAACGGGGTTGCTAGTGGGTTTAAGGACTTAGATGCTAAAACTGCAGGGTTTCAGCCTGGAGACATGATTCTTTTAGCTGCCAGACCTTCTATGGGTAAAACAACCTTTTGTCTTAATATAGCTCAAAACGTTGCAATAAGAAGCGGAAAAAAAGTTGCGGTGTTTTCTTTAGAGATGAGTAAGGAACAGCTTGCATATAAGCTTCTTTGTGCAGAGGCTAATGTAGACATGGGTAAGCTTAGAAATGGTGACCTTAGTGATAGCGATTGGGAGAACATTGCAAGAGCATCTGGGCCATTAGCATCAGCTGGTATATATATAGATGATACTGCTGGTATATCTATAATGGAAATGAGGTCTAAGTGTAGAAAACTGAAAATAGAACATGGTATTGATATGATAATAATTGACTACCTTCAATTAATGTCAGGAAGTAATTCTGATAACAGACAACAAGAGGTATCTGAAATATCAAGGGGGATAAAGGCACTGGCAAAGGAAATGAAGTGCCCTATAATTGCCCTATCACAGTTATCACGTGCTCCAGAGCAAAGGGCTGACCATAGACCGATGCTTTCGGATTTGAGAGAATCAGGATCTATAGAGCAGGATGCCGATATTGTTATGTTCCTTTATAGAGAATACTACTACAGTAAGGATAAGGAAGATGAAAGTCTAGCTGAATGTATATTAGCTAAACACAGAAATGGTGAAGTTGGTACCATAAATCTTGCATGGATAGGTAGATATAGTAAATTTGGTGATTTAGATCTTGTTCATCAGGAGTAAAGTGAGGTTCATTAATTTAAAATAAGAAGTAAATCAAATAAGAATAATTATATTTGGTGCATAGACTATAAACTCTTTACATAAAGATATACTAGGTATATTTAGTGTGAGGTGAAGGTAGAATGAGCATAGATGAAGAAGAAATTAAAACTGCTATTAAGTCATCAGATGAGCTTTTATCAGAGAAAGAATTAGAAGTTAATGAGGTTTCGGACAGCTCTGAAGTAATGAGTGGTTTTAATGAAGAAATTATAGCTTTAAATAGTGAACAAATTATAATAAAATATGAAGCTGAGGAAGATGTAAAAAATGAAGTAATTATTAAAAATCCAAGACCTAAAAAGGATAAGAAAGCTGTAGAATATATCGAAGATGATGATTATAGTGGCAAAGCATGGAGTATTACTTTAGTTTTATGTGTTTTTCTTGGGTTTATTGGATTTCACAGATTTTATGTAGGTAAGGCTGGTACGGCAATACTTATGCTATTAACCTTTGGTGGATTTGGTATATGGGTTCTAGTTGATTTAATTAGAATAGCAATAAATCATTTTACTGATGAGGAAGGTAAGGTAGTTAAGAGGATTAGCCTATCCAGTTAAGGAAGAAATGGTTAAGGAGAGCGCTGCTTATGGAAAATAAGAAGATTGGTGAATTTATTAAAGGTGATAAAATTGAAGGTTTTTACTTAGTAAAAAGCTCAGATTGTAAGATTACGAATAATAGCACAACAAATAAATATCTTGATTTAATACTTATGGATTCTACAGGTGAAATTAATGCAAAGCTATGGGAATGCATTAATGGTATAGAAACGGTTATTAAGGAGAATATTCTTGTAAAGGTAAGGGCTGTTGTTACTGAATATAGAGGTAAATTACAATTAAAAATAGATAAAATTAGATGTGTTGTTGAAGAAGATAATATAGATGTAGATGAATTCATCATGGCTGCACCTTATAAGTCAGAAGATATGTTTGAACTTATATTAGATTATATTGATAAAATAGAAAATCAATATATTAAAGGAATAACTCAATCTATTGTAGGCAAAGTAAGTGATAAGCTTATGCATTATCCTGCAGCAAAATCTAATCACCATGCTATTAAGGGTGGGCTTTTATATCATGTTACAACTATGCTTAGGGCAGCAGAAAAGTTAATGGAAATATATACTTATCTTAATAAGGACTTAGTTTATGCCGGAGTAATCTTACATGATATTGCAAAGATTAAAGAAATGGAATCTAGTGAATTAGGTATAGTATCAAAATATAGTGTAGAGGGACAATTACTTGGACATATTATACAGGGTATAAATTTAATAGATGAAGCAGGAAAAAGTATTGGTGCAGACAAAGAAGTAATAATGCTTTTACAACATATGATACTTACTCATCACTATGAGCTAGAATATGGAAGCCCTAAAAAACCTATGATTCCAGAAGCAGAATTACTTCACCATTTAGATGTTATTGATGCAAGAATGTATGATATGCAAAAGGCAATAAGAGATGTTAAAGAAGGCGAATTCTCAGAGAAGATATATAGTTTAGATGGAATAAATATTTATAAATCTATTTTATAGATAGTAAAGTTAGAGATATCATTTTAATGATATCTCTTTTATTTAAAAAAACATCATATTTCAACAAAAAATACGAATGATAAAGAGAGTTAAAGTGATTAAAATTCGAATTTATCAAATAAAAAATGAATAATTTTTAAAGAGTTGTTAAAAATATTCGTATTTTCATTGAAAACAATAGGGTACTTTGATAAGATATCTATGGGGTGATTAAACATGAATAATAATTATGACATTATAATAGTAGGGGCTGGAGCTAGTGGTATTTTTACTGCTTATGAATTATCAGTTCTTCAATCAAAGGCTAAAGTATTAATAATCGAAAAGGGAAATAGTTTAGAAAAACGTAAATGTCCTATCGATGGTGTGAAGATAAAATCTTGTGTACACTGTAAATACTGTAATATCATGAATGGTTATGGTGGTGCAGGAAGTCTTTCAGATGGTAAATATAACATCACTAATAACTTTGGTGGAGACTTATATAAGTATGTAGGTAAAAAAGAAGCTTTAGATTTAATGTATTATGTTGATAAGGTACTTTGTGACAACGGTGGAAGTGATGCAAGATTATATTCTACAATTGAAAGCACTTTAAAAACAGAAGCATTAAAGCATGACCTTCATCTATTAGATGCACAGGTTAGACATCTTGGTACGGATAGAAATATTAAGATATTAGGAAACATGTATGATTATCTTAAAGATAAAGTTGAAATGAAATTTAACACTGAAGTTATAAATATAGAAAAAGAAAATGATGAGTTCGTTTTAACAACAGATAAAGGTGAATATAAGTGTGAGAACTTAGTTGTTGCAACAGGGAGATCAGGCTCTAAGTGGATATCAAATGTATGCAGTAAACTAGGAATAGAAAGTCAAAGCAATAGAGTTGATATTGGAGTTAGAGTAGAGCTTCCAGCCGCGGTGTTTGAACATATAACTGAAAAAGTTTATGAAAGTAAAGTTGTTTACAGAACTAAACAATATGGAGACTTAGTTAGAACTTTCTGTATGAATCCACATGGAGAGGTAGTAGAAGAAAACACTAATGGTATAGTTACTGTTAATGGACATAGTTATTCTAATCCAGAGCTTCATACAGATAATACAAACTTTGCACTACTTGTTACTAATAACTTTACAGAGCCATTCAAAAACAGTAATGAATATGGTGAGTCAATAGCAAAATTAAGCAATATGCTTGGGGGCGGAGTTTTAGTTCAAAGATTCGGTGATTTAGTTAAGGGAAGAAGAACTAATGATCATAGAATGGATAAGAGTTTTACAGTTCCAACATTAAAGGCTACACCTGGAGACTTAAGTCTTGTTATACCTAAGCGTCAATTAGATGCTATAATAGAGATGATTTATGCTTTAGATAAAATAGCACCAGGAACAGCTAATGAAGATACACTTTTATATGGTGTTGAGGTTAAGTTCTACAATTCAATTATAAGTGTAGATGGTAACTTAGAAACTAAAATGAAAAACCTTTATGTATTAGGAGATGGGTCAGGAGTTACACACTCTTTATCACAAGCATCTGCTAGTGGCGTTCATGTTGCACGAATATTAAATGAAAAATTAAACAAGATAAATTAGAATAAAAGTTTTACTTTAATTTAAGTGAAAGAAAGTGAGGAGAAGTATGCCATCATTTGTAGTACTAGGAGCACAATGGGGAGATGAAGGAAAAGGGAAGATGACTGACTATCTTGCTGAAGAAGCAGACGTAGTAGTTAGATTCCAAGGTGGAAATAACGCAGGTCACACTGTAGTTGTAGGAGAAAAAGAATATAAGTTACACCTAATTCCATCAGGAATACTTTATAGTGACAAACTTAACGTTATAGGTAATGGAGTTGTAGTAGACCCAGAGGCTTTATTTAAAGAAATGGACTACTTAAGTGGTCTTGGAGAGAGCATAACACCAGAAAGATTACTTATAAGTGATAGAGCTCAGGTTATAATGCCATATCACAGAATACTAGATGCTTTAAAAGAAGAAGCTAGAGGAAAAAATGATATAGGAACAACTAAAAAGGGTATAGGACCTTGTTACACTGATAAAGTTGAGAGATGTGGAATAAGAGTTTGTGACCTTATTAAGCCTGAAGTTTTAAGAAAAAAACTTGAAGAGTATTTACCAGGGAAAAATGATCAAATAGTTAAACTATATGGTGGAGATGCTTTAGACTTAGAAGAGGTTTATAGCGCATATAGAGCTTATGGTGAGAGAATGAAGCCATATGTGGCTGATGCATCAGTTAGAGTATTTGACAGTATTAAGGCTAATAAGAATGTTTTATTTGAAGGAGCTCAAGGTACTTTACTTGATATAGATTTTGGAACTTATCCATATGTAACATCTTCAAATACAATATCAGGAGGAATCTGTACAGGAGCTGGTATAGGACCAACTATGATAGACAGCGCTGTAGGTATCGTTAAAGGATATACTACAAGGGTTGGTAAGGGTCCATTCCCAACAGAGCTTGATGATGAGATCGGTGAGTGGATAAGAGAAAAAGGTCATGAATATGGAGTTACAACTGGAAGAAGCAGAAGATGTGGATGGCTTGACCTTGTTATTTTAAAAACTGCAGCTAGAGTTTCCGGCTTAACAAGCTTTGGGGTAACTAAAATAGATACTCTCGCTGGTCTTGAAAAGTTAAAATTATGTGTAGGTTATAAGTTAGATGGAAAAGTTATTGATTACTTCCCAGCAAGCTTAGAAGACCTAGCAGAGTGTGAACCAGTATATGAAGAGTTCGATGGATGGGATGACAGTATAAACGACGCTAGAAGCTATGATGAGCTTCCAGAGAACGCTAAAATATATCTTAAGAAAATAGAAGAGTTTACTGGAGTTAAAATATCTATAGTTTCAGTTGGTCCAAAGAGAGATCAAACAATGAGAGTTGGAGAACTTTAATATAAAGTAAGTTTAAGCCTAGCAGAGATGCTAGGCTTATTTTTATATAAGTAATTAAGGATGAAGAATGAATCATTAGGAATAGGATTCTTAAATAACGCTTTGGATAAATATGGAGTAAGGAGATTAGTTTACTAACAGTAAACTTTTAGAGATGAAAGTAAGAGTGGCTGTCCATTGTTTTGTTTAAACATAGGATCTATACTTTATTTAAGGAAACTCCTTCTCATAGTTATTCGAAGGAGGCTAAAAGAGTAAGTTCTAGTAATTAAATCATAGATTTAGTTACTGGAACTTAAATTCATATCAATAAAGTCAAAGATTTGGATGTTTACTTATGGGACCTAATAAATTTTAGGAGAGATTTATATGGATAAGATAAAAATTGGAGAAAGTATTTATAGTTTAAGAAAGTCAAAGAAAATAACACAAGAGCAGTTAGGTGAGTATATAGGAGTATCTAAGGGTGCTATATCAAAGTGGGAGAGTGGAGTGTCCTATCCGGATATAGAAATGCTGCCTGTACTTGCTAGACTTTTTAGTATATCTATTGATGAGCTTTTGAATTTTAATTCTGTAATTTCAGAAGAGGCCATGGAAGCTATATGTAAAGAATGTCAGGATGTAATTAATGCAGGCAATGGTGAAAAGGGTATTGAAATTTGTCAGGAATATATAAATAAATATCCTACAAATTATAAATTAAAATTTACATTAGTAACTTTAATGACCATGGGTTGTGCTTTAATTAAGGATGAAGATGAGGTGAAAAGGATATATGGAAAAGCAATAGACATATATCAGGATATAGTTAATAATTCCACTGATGAAGATACGGTAGCTGCATCAAAAATTCAGTTAGTTAATTACTATGCCTCTTTTGAGGAATTTGATAAGTCGTTGAAGATATTAGAAAATATGAAAAAGCCATTGGGAAATACTAATATAATAAAGGCTGGAATTTATATTAGAAAGAATGATTTAAAGGAAGGACGAAGACTTTATCAGTATGAGTTTTTTAACTCCATAACTGAAGCTCAAGCCATATTGCATGGATTAGCATCATCTTATTACAAAGATGATTTGGAATTAGCAGAAAAATACATGGAATTGGGGCTGAAAATTAAAGAATTAACCAGCCATAATAAGTATAATAACACATTCGGTGATTATCTTCAGTTAGCAGGGTTTTATGCATATTATAAAAATGAAGAAAAAACTATAGGAAGTATAAGTAGAGCAGTTGAAGCTTTAGAGAGAGTTAAAGATAATGATGAAAATCCATGGTATTTTAGTGAAATGAATATGAGTGGAGAATTTTCGACAATTTTAAAAATGAGTTCTATGATAATTAACTTATTAGAAATGAAGGAATATGACTTTATAAAGGATAGTAAAGCATTTTTAGAAATAAAGGAAAGATTAAAGAAAATAGAATACTAATTCAATTAAGGTAAAAGGCAATACTTCATTTGATGAAGTATTGCCTTTAGTATTTAAGGTTCTATTTTTTAAAAGAAGCATATATACCTTCTACAGCTGCACTAGATGAGCTCCAACACCATTGAAGGTTAAATCCGCCACAATCACCATCTACATCAAGAATTTCGCCTCCAAAGTACAATCCTGGCTCTATATATGATTCTAGGGTTGAAGGGTTAACTTCTTTGGTATTAATTCCACCAATTGTTACTTGAGCATTTTCAAAAGTATTAGTGTCAATAACCTTAAACTTCCAAGAGGTAAGTAGTCTATAGAGCTTAAATCTGTTTTCATAATCCACGTCATATGTTGGCATATGGATATCCATAATTCCGGATTCTTTTAAAACTATAGGAATAAATTTTTTATTTATTAAGCCTACAAGATTATCATGAATACTTCTGTGAGAGAATGTGGCAAAGTGAGTTTCAAGGGACTCAACAAGCTGATCGTACTGACAATTAGTGAGGTTAACATCTATAACCACATTATCATCATTTAGAACTCCCCTTGAAGCGATACGGCTTAATTGAAGAATTGGGGGTCCAGAGATACCGTAATCAGTAAATAGAATTTCACCAAACTCTTTTCGTTGGATATCACCATTTATAAGAATGCTACAATAGCTTGTAAATTTCACTCCTGATAAAGCTTTAAGCCTGTCATACTTTAATTTAAGTTGGACAATACCAGGGGTAGGGGTAATGATGGTGTGGCCTAAAGCTTTTGCAAGTTTGTAACCAGAACCGTCTGAACCAAGTTTAGTATAACTTTTGCCACCAGTACATAGTAGAAGCTTTTTACAAGTGTAAGTAGCTATATTTGTTTTTATTTCAAATAAATTTTTTTTGTTTTTGGATATATTAGAAACTTTGTTTTCTAAATATAAAGGAATAGCTCTTTCTGATAAATTTAGCCTTAAAATATCTATTACTGAAGATGCTTGAAGGGAAATTGGATACATTTTACCAGATTCTAAGGTACAAGTGTAAATTCCAATAGACTTAAAGAAATCTAGAGTAGTATCTAAATTGTATTTTGTAAGAATTTCATTAAAGAAATTTTTATTATCACTATGAAATCTATTTAAAGATAAATTTTCATTAGTAATATTACAACGTCCATTTCCTGTAGTTAATAATTTCTTACAAATTCTATCGTTACTATCAATAAGAGCAACATCTATATTTAAGTTTTTTGCTTTAATTGCAGATACAACTCCACAAGAACCAGCACCAATTATTATTAAATCATGATACAAATTTTTCACCTCATAAATTATTTTTGTTTAAAAACAAAAATTTTTCAAAAAAAGTTTTTTGTTTTTATATTTTTTACGTATTTATTTAATATTATATACCAAATTTTTATATAGTATATACTTGAATGTAATATCTAATTAAACATTTTAAATGCTAGTAATATCAATGGTTACAGAGAATTAAATAAAATTAATAAAAGTTAAAATAATTTAACATAAAAAGTAAAACGAAAAAATAAAAATAAATTTAATAAAAGTTGTTGACAAAGGGTTAATTATTTTGTATTATAATACATGTCGAGTGGCTCGGAAGAAACAAACGAAAGAGAAACGAAGACAAGAACAAATGTTAAATGACATATGGCTCCTTGGTCAAGCGGTCAAGACACCACCCTTTCACGGTGGTAACAGGGGTTCGATTCCCCTAGGAGTCACCATACTAGGTCGCATAGCTCAGCTGGGAGAGCACCTGCCTTACAAGCAGGGGGTCACAGGTTCGATCCCTGTTGCGACCACCACATAATCTTATAAGATGGCCCAGTGGCTCAGTTGGTTAGAGTGCCGGCCTGTCACGCCGGAGGTCGAGGGTTCGAGTCCCTTCTGGGTCGCCAAATTACCTTAAAGGTAACTTATGAGATAGATTTAACAACAAAATTTTGGCTCCTTGGTCAAGCGGTTAAGACACCACCCTTTCACGGTGGTAACAGGGGTTCGATTCCCCTAGGAGTCACCATATAAGGTCGCATAGCTCAGCTGGGAGAGCACCTGCCTTACAAGCAGGGGGTCACAGGTTCGATCCCTGTTGCGACCACCATTTAAACTTATAATGTGGCCCAGTGGCTCAGTTGGTTAGAGTGCCGGCCTGTCACGCCGGAGGTCGAGGGTTCGAGTCCCTTCTGGGTCGCCATGTTTGCTTCCATGGCTCAACGGTAGAGCAGCTGATTTGTAATCAGCAGGTTGTTGGTTCGATTCCGACTGGAAGCTCCATAAAGATTCTGAATTTATTCAGGATCTTTTTTTATGTTTACAATTAAACGTATGTTCGTTAAAATAATATATGATAAGTTTAAAAGAAACTCATTTAAATAAGTTCAATCTTACTCTTTCTCGGATTTATTAAGCAAAAATAAATGGAATTAGGGAGTTCCTTCTCACATTAGTTCGAAGGAGTAAATTCACATTAATAAAATCATAGATGTATTCTATGAAAGTTCATTTAAGGAGGGGAAAGCAATGAATGAAGTACCAAAGAGAATTATATTTCATATAGATGTTAATTCAGCCTTTCTTTCGTGGACGGCTATAGAAGAGTTGAAAAAAGATAAAAACTCTATAGATATCAGGACAATACCATCTATAATTGGGGGAAGCTTAGAAGACAGAAGAGGGGTTGTTTTAGCAAAATCAATTCCTGCTAAAAAATATAATATTATAACTGGTGAACCTATTGTGGCTGCAGTTAAAAAATGTCCTGAATTAAAAGTGTACTCTCCAGATAGAAAAATATATATAAAGTGCAGCAATGCTATGTATAGATTATTGCAAGAGTACTCTTCTTCGATTGAAAGATATTCTATAGATGAAGTTTTTATGGAAGTTAGCCATTTTAGAAATGATTATATGGAAAAAGCCAATGAAATAAAATCTAGAATTGAAAATGAGCTTGGATTCACTGTAAATGTTGGAATAGGTGATAATAAATTATTAGCTAAAATGGCAAGTGATTTTCCGAAGAAGAATTCTGTACATACTCTATTTAAATATGAAATAGAAACAAAGATGTGGCCAATGCCTGTTGGAGATTTATTTATGGTTGGAAAAGCAGCTGAAAAAAAACTTTTAAACCTTAATATATGTACTATAGGAGATTTGGCTAAATATAATTTAGATATACTTAGAAATATATTTAAATCCTTTGCAGATGTGATTTACAATTATGCTAATGGAGTTGATGATTCGCCAGTAGATGAAAGCAGGTACGAGGATACAAAAGGAATTGGAAATTCTACAACAACGAAAGAGGATGTATTTATAGCGAGAGATGCCTTAAAGATATTATTAGCGCTGACAGAGAGTGTTGCTAAGAGGCTAAGATCTAGTAATATGTTATGTGGTGTAGTTGTAGTATCTATTAAATCAAGCACCTTTACATCGTATTCTCACCAGAAAACCTTGCTAACTGCTACAGACTCAACAGATGAGATATACAAAAATGTAAGTAAAATTTTCAAAGAAATGTGGAAGGGGGAACCTATAAGACTTCTTGGTGTAAGGGTAACAAAACTCACAAGTAACGAGGTGTATCAAAGTTCTATATTTGATACTGATAGAAATGAAAAGCAGAGGGTATTAGATAGTGCGATAGATAAGCTAAGAGCTCAATATGGTGATAAGGTTATAGTCAGATCATCTGCATTAGTTAATGAAGATGAAAATGAATCTAGCACTCTATTAAAAGAGGATAATAATGATTATCTATTTATGGGTGGTCTTTATGAGTTTTAGATCTAAAGTGTGTTTAATAAAAACCACAGTTGATAACAACTGTGGTTTTTATATTAATTAGATAATTTTTTTTGAAGTCTGATATCTTTACCATAGAATTTGTATAGTGTAAAGTTACCAAACAATCTAGAAGTTATCCTTTCAGAATAAAGAGAAAGAAGCTCATCTAGTGAGTAATTTGTAGAAATAAGCATTTTCTTATTTCTAAGTAATTTAGTATTCAAAAGATTAAATAGCTCAGCCTTTGAAAATTCTGATGAAAGCTCTGTTCCTAAGTCATCTATAATTAGAAGATCGCAGTTTATTAAGTGGTCTTCTAAAGTTGAATTATTATTAAATCTAACGTCTCTAAGATTTTTTATTAGTTCTTCGGCAGTTTTATAAACTACAAAGTAGCCGCTATCGATTAGTTCCTTTGCCATGCAGTGAGATAAAAAAGTTTTTCCTGTCCCAGAATTACCGTAAAATAGAATATTTTCGTCTGTACTTTCAAAATTAGACATAAATTTTAAACAGCCATTAACTATTTTCTTCATATTTTCTCTAGGGCTATATTTTTCAGGACCTTCATTTTTGTTGCTGTAAAAATCCATACTAAAGTTTGCAAAATTATTTTTGTCTGACACTGTAAATAAGTCACTATTTTTATAATATAATTTATTTAATTTTTGTTTGTAGCAGCTGCATTTTTCTAATCCAATGTAGCCAGTATCCTTACACTTATTACAAGAGTAATGTAAATCAAGATAATCCATTGGGAAGCCATTAGAAACTAAAAGCTCTGTTTTTCTCATTCTTAAGGTCGTTATGCTTTCTTTTAAAGATCTAAGGTGATCTTCTCTATTAGGAATGTCCTGTAGGGCATTAATAGAAACTTTTATACAGAGTTTGCCTATTTCACGTTCGATGGCCTCAACTTCAGGTATCTTTCTTCGAACTTCCTCTTTTCGTCCCTCAAGGGCTCTCTTTTGACTTTCTTTTATGTCGTCATAGATTTTCATAACTTGTAAATGATGATTATTAATCATTGTTATCCCATCCTAAAAGTTTTCTTTCTAAATCGTCGAAGTCATAGCTTCTTTGTTCATAGTTGTTAAATTTACCTTTACCTTTTTTAGATGCTGAAGATTCAGTGGAGATTGCCTTAGCATTAATTTTTTTTCTATCCTTCAATTCAATATCCTGAAGGGTTTTTATATTATCTTTAAACCAGCTGTTTAATATGCCATCAATGTATTTAAAATCTGCTCTGTTTAGTCTTTCAAAACATATATCGCAGGCCTTATAAATTATTTCTAGAGAAAATTTGTATACATTAAGCCATTTTTCGAGCATATCCTCCTGAGGTTTCATTACTTCACCATTTTTTATACCTAAATAAGTTAATATTTTTCGTATGTTTATCCACTTATCTTCGTGTTTTTTGATGAAATCTTGAGCCTGATCAATGTTAGTGATTCCACTATCATGCCAGGATACTGCAATCTTTTCGATGTATCTGTAATCGGATTTTCCTTTAGATACACAGTATTCTATAAGAAGAAGTATAAGTTCAGGAGAAAAGTTGAAATCCTGCTGCCAGCCCAGATAAGTTTCCATCTCTTTTGAAGAAAGAGGTCTCGCCAAAAGGCGTTCGATATCTTGAAGCATATCCTTAACTAAGGAATTATCTAATTCTTTAAGAAGATTTATTGATTTATTGCTTTCAGGAGTTTTAATTAAATCTATAAATTCAATATTAAAGTTGCCTAGATTATCAATAGGTGTAAGTTTTACAACACCTTCATCATTCCAATAGTTCCATGCATTTATTACATCTGTTTCTAGAAGTGAAAGAGCTGAAGCTATCAATGAAGAATTTACTCCTATCTCACCACTCATACAATACTTAAGGCCTAATAAATATACTTTTATATATTCACCCCTCGCATTTGCCATATAGTTATCTATAAATATATTATTAACCGGCGTGTAATCTAATGTTTTTGTTTTAAACATAAAAGTACTCATTTTATCGCACCTTTCTATTTTATCGACAAATAATGATATTAATCAAAGAAAAAGTATACAATGTGATTACAATCGATGTATACGTAATATATTGTCAAAAATCATTATTTACTAGTTTAATTTTGAATAATAACTTTAAGTAAAATTTTATTATACCTTTAGTATATCACATAGTAAACCTATTAAAAGTAAAATTAAATAAACAAAAAAGTAAAAATAAAATGGACTTGCTGTTAGGAATATAAATTTAAAGAAATGATTAAAAAAAGTGGAATGGGGTATATTATCACTGTAGTAAGGAGGAAATACTATGAAAATTAAACTATGGAAAGAAATAGTCATAGTGTGCGTATCAACCTTATGTATTATTACAATGGTTACCATGAACGGATCACCAGCAAGTAGGGGGGAAGCTCTTGAAGAGGAAGCAGTAAATGCTTTAGTCATGAAGTCTGACGGTGTAAATATAGGTATTGTTGAAAACGAGGAAGCTGGAAACGAGGCAATTGAAATTATTAAACATATCTATGTTGGAAGTTCAGGCGTTGACAACATCAAGGATGTAGAAGTAAATAATGAAATATCCTATGAAGAAATCAAATGTGATAAAAAGGATATTTTAAATGAGGAGGAAATTTCTAATAAGATAATAGAATACAATGATAAAGGTGAGGAAAGTTTAGTTAGCTTTACAATACAAAAGGAAGCTGACGTAAAATCTATACCTGAAAATTTAAAAACTAATGATGAGGTAGCATTTAATACTTTGGGTAGTGGTAGTTCAGACCTATATAAGGAAGTTTTTCTTCATAGTTCTCTAAACACACCTATTAAAGGAGTATTAACATCTACTTTTGGTGAACAAAGAAGTGGATATAATCATAAGGGCATTGATTTAGCCGCAAATTCAGGAACTCCTATTGAAGCAGCCTTAGATGGAACTGTTTATTTTTCAGGAGTTGCAAATGGTTATGGTAATGTTGTAATGATTGATCATGGAGATAACACAGAGACAGTATATGCACACTGTAGTACATTAAAGGTATCTAATGGAGAAAGTGTAACAAAGGGCCAGATTATAGCTGAAGTCGGTAGTACAGGTGACAGCACAGGACCTCATTTACACTTTGAAATCAGAGTTAATGGAAGTCCAGTAGATCCGTTAAAGTATAACGGTTCAAGAGAATATTAAAAGATAAATTGGGCTTATGATAAAGTTCATTAAGCCCAATTTTAAAATATTAACAAAGTCAGATAAATAAAAACAAAGTGTTAAAATGAAATTTATTTATTGACTTTACTTTTTTTTAGTAATATACTTTGATTATCAAATTATTTGAAAATCAAACAAAAGGGGAAAATCGCGATGAAAACCTTAAGTCCTAATAGAAAAATTATAAATGAATTACTAGTGACATTATTTAATGATATTTTAGAAATCGAAGAGAAAGCCTTAAAGCAAGGTGAACTTAATGATTTATCAGTTACTGAAATACATACTATTGAAGCTATAGGAATGTATAAACCAAGAACAATGACAGAAGTAGCTAATGATTTAGGTATTACAGTTGGGACATTAACTACGGCTATAACTAAACTAGTGAAAAAAGGATATGTAGAAAGAACTAGAGGCGAGGAAGACAGAAGGGCTGTAATGATAGCTTTAACTCGTAAGGGAAAATTAGCTTATAGAATTCATGATAAATTTCATCAAGAGATGATAAGTGAAACTATAGGTGGATTATCAGAGGTCGAAGAAGAGGTATTAGTTAAGTCCTTAGATAAAATAAATAAATTCTTTATGGAAAAATATGATTTAAAAAGCAGATAAGGAGTTAAAAGAGTGAAGGGTTCAAGAATACTAGGGACTGGGGCATATATGCCAAGTAATGTGATGTCTAACAAAGCCATTGAAGCTCTTGTTGATACATCAGATGAGTGGATTAGAGAAAGAACTGGCATAGTAGAAAGAAGAATATCACAAGGTGAAACAACTTCAGATTTAGCGACAAAGGCAGCTATAGAGGCTTTAAAGGACAGTAATGTAACTGCCAAGGAAATAGACTTAATTATAGTTGCTACCGTAAGTGCTGATAGTATAATACCTTCAGCAGCTTGTAAGATTCAAAAGAATATCGGAGCTGATAATGCAATGGCGTTTGATATTAATGCAGCATGTAGTGGCTTTATCTTTGCATTAGATATGGCTAACAATTATATTGCAGCAGGAAGAGCAACAAAGGCTTTAGTTATTGGTGCAGAGGTTTTATCAAATATAACAGACTGGAAGGATAGAAATACTTGCGTGCTGTTTGGAGATGGAGCAGGTGCGGTTGTTTTAAGTGAGGATAAGGAGAAGCACATAAACTATGTTAACTGCAGGAGTGTCGGTGAAAAGTGGGAATCATTAACTTGCGAAGGATCACCTCTTAACAATCCATATGTAGACTGTGGAGATATTCATGATGGTAAGCTGAAAATGAATGGTAAGGACATTTATAAATTTGCAGTTAAAACTATGGATGAAGAATTTAATAGAATATTAAATGAAAGCAAATTAAAAAAAGAGAATATAGACTTTATTCTTCCGCATCAAGCAAATATGAGGATGTTAGAAAGTTTTTCAAAAAAGGTAGAAATACCTTTAGATAGATTTATCATTAATCTGCAACATGTAGGAAATACATCTGGAGCGAGTATTCCAGTGGCCTTAGATGAAGCAAATAAAGCTGGGATTTTATCTAGTGGAAGTAATCTTTTAATCATTGGCTTTGGTGGTGGATTAACTTACGGAAGCACTTTATTAAAATGGAATAAGTAATAAATTATATATTTAGGAGGAAGTTAAGATGGTATTAGAAAGAGTTAAAAATGTAGTAGCAAAACAATTAGGAGTAGAGGCAAGTGAGGTAAATATTACAGCTTCATTTACAGATGATTTAGGAATAGACTCATTAGAAATATTTGAAATAGTTATGAGCTTAGAAGAAGAGTTTGAGATAGAAATTCCAAATGAAGATATCGAAGACATTAAGAGTGTTGAAGATATAGCAAAATATATTGAAAGCAAAGTAAAGTAATAAGTTATAACTTGAAAATATAAGAGTTAAGGATTTAAGGGGTCAGATAGTTAACTATCTGACCTTAACCATAGGAGGTATATATGTTTAAATCGGATATATGTGAAGCTTTAGGAATTAAATATCCAATTATTCAAGGAGCTATGGCGTGGATAGCAGATAGTACATTAGCTAGTGCTGTGTCTAATGCTGGTGGACTTGGAATTATTGCAGCAGGTGGAAACACTCCAGAGAATGTTAGAGCTGAAATAAGAAGAGCAAAAGAGCTTACAGATAAGCCATTTGCAGTAAATATAATGCTTTTAAACAGTAATGCAGATGAGGTTGCAAAGATTGTATGTGAAGAAGGTGTTAAAGTAGTTACAACTGGAGCAGGAAGTCCTGGGAAATATATGGATATGTGGAAGTCACATGGAATAAAAGTAATTCCAGTAGTAGCGTCCGTTGCTTTGGCAAAAAGAATGGAAAGAAGCGGAGCAGACATGGTAATAGCAGAAGGATGCGAAGCCGGTGGACATATTGGAGAGCTTACAACAATGGCTCTTGTACCTCAGATAGTTGATGCAGTAAATATCCCTGTTATAGCAGCAGGAGGAATTGCTGATGAAAGAGGAATGATGGCAGCATTAGCTTTAGGGGCTAAAGGTTTCCAGGTTGGAACTAGATTTTTAGTTGCCAAGGAATGTACAGTTCATGAAAATTACAAGCAAAAAGTTATAGATGCAAAGGATATGGATTCTGTTGTAACAGGCAGAAGCACTGGGCATCCTGTAAGAGTTTTAAGAAATAGATTAACAAGAGAGTATATAAAGCTTGAAAAGGAAGGAAATTCACCAGAGAAATTAGAGTCAATGGGAATTGGAGCTCTTAGAAAAGCTGTTGTAGATGGAGATATAAACAACGGAAGTGTTATGGCTGGTCAAGTTGCGGCTTTAGTTAAAAAGCAGGAAAGCTGCGAAGAGATAATTAAGGACTTTGTTGAAAAGACAGAAAAGTTAGTCAAAGTTGTTGGAGAGTATTTTTAGGGAGTGATTTGAAAATGAAAAAGCTAGGATTTATTTTCCCAGGTCAAGGATGCCAGTATGTTGGAATGGGAAGAGAGTTATATGAGAACTTTGAAGAAGCAAGGATAACCTTTGATAAAGCAAATTCAATCTTAAAGAAGGATATTGCAGATCTTTGTTTTAACGGTCCTCTTGAAGAGCTAACTTCTACTGAAAATAATCAGGTGGCAATAGTTACTGTATCAATGGCTATTTTAGAAATCTTAAAATCTAAGGGAATAAATCCGTCAGCTATGGCTGGATTAAGTCTTGGAGAGTACTCAGCTTTAATTGGAAGTGGCGCTTTAAGTTTTGAGGATGGATTAAGTTTAGTTAGAAAAAGAGGACTTTTCATGAAGGAGGACAGTGATAAAAGCAAAGGTGCAATGGCTGCAGTAATAGGTGGAAGCATCGAGGACATTGAAGTTGTTTGTGAAGAGTTAAGAGAAAAGGGGATTATTGCAATTGCAAATTATAATTGCCCTAATCAAATTGTAATTTCAGGTGAAGAGCCTTTAATAGATGAAGCTATAGAAATGTTAAAGAGTAAAAAGGTAAAAAGATGCCTTAAGCTTACAGTAAGTGGTGCATTCCATACTAAGCTTATGGGAGAGGCATCAAAAAAGTTAAGAAAAGAGTTAGATGAAGTAAAAATAGAAAAAACAGATGTTGTTATACTCCCAAATGTTACAGGGGAAGTTCTAAGTGACTTTAGTAATTTAGCAGAGCTTTTAGAAAATCAGGTTAAATCTTCTGTTCAATGGCAAAAAACTATAGAGTCTATGCTGGATATGGGGATTGATGTCTTTATAGAGGTAGGACCGGGAAAATCATTAAGTGGATTTGTAAAGAAAATTAATAAGGACGCTAAAGTATTTAATGTTGAGGATATAGCCTCTTTAGAAAATACGATAAAGAATTTAAGTGAAAGTGCATAGGAGTGAATTAATATATGTTTAAGGGTAAGAATGTTGTTGTTACAGGGGCAAGCCGAGGAATAGGAAGAGCAATTGCTCTGGAATTTGGAAAGCGTGGAGCTAATGTAGCAATAAATTATGTAAGCAGTGAAAGTGAAGCACAGGCAGTGGCAGATGAGATTAAAGCTTTAGGTGGAGATGCCCTGCTAGTAAAAGGCGATGTGAGCTGCTTCGAGGATGGAAAAAGATTAATTGATGAAAGTATAAAAGAGTTTGGATCTGTAGATATACTTGTAAATAATGCAGGGATAACTAAAGATGGCTTACTAATGAGAATGAAAGAAGATAGCTTTGATAGAGTTTTAGATATAAATCTTAAGGGTGTTTATAATACCTGTAAAAATGTAATATCACATATGATTAAACAACGTGGTGGAAAGATAATAAACATTTCATCAGTTGTAGGAGTAATAGGGAATGCTGGTCAATCAAATTATGCGGCATCAAAAGCTGGAGTTATAGGGTTTACTAAATCTATAGCTAAAGAAGTAGCCAGTAGAGGAATAACGGTAAATGCAATTGCACCTGGATTTATTCAAAGTGATATGACAGAGGTGTTAAATGAGAATGTAAAAAAGGCGATGTTAGATGTAATTCCACTTCAAAGATTTGGAGCTGCAGAGGAGATTGCAAAGGTAGTAGCATTTTTAGCATCAGAAGATGGTGCATATATTACAGGGCAAGTTATAAACGTTGATGGCGGAATGGTTATGTAGTAATAGGAGGAAGTAACTAGTGAGTAAAAGAGTTGTAATAACAGGCATGGGAGCAGTAACTCCAATAGGAAATGACGTAGTGAGCTTTTGGAACGGAGTTAAAGCAAGTGAGTGTGGAATAGATTTTATAAAATCAATGGATACAGAAAAATTTAAAGTAAAGGTTGCAGCAGAAGTTAAGGGTTTTAATCCAGAAGTAGCTATAGATAAAAGAGAAGCTAGAAGAATGGATAAATACTGTCAGTATGCAATGGTGGCAACAGAAGAAGCTATAAAGGATTCTCAAATAGACTTAGAGACAATGGATAAATACAGACTTGGAGTATTAGTAAGTTCAGGGATTGGCGGTCTTGAGACTATGGAGAATGAACATAAAAGAATGATAACAAAGGATACAACAAAGGTTTCACCATTTCTAATACCTATGATGATTGAGAATATAGCCGGTGGAAATATTGCAATAAAGTATGGTGCTAAAGGACCGTGCATATCCGTTGTAACTGCATGCGCTACTGGAACTAACAGTATTGGAGAAGGCTTTGAAATGATAAAGGCTAATAGGGCAGACGTTATAATAGCTGGAGGAACAGAAGCATCTATAACTGGAATTGGAATGGCAGGTTTCACTTCATTAACGGCTTTAAGTAACAGCCAGGATCCTAAGAGAGCATCAACACCTTTTGATAAAAACAGAAGTGGATTTGTTATGGGTGAAGGTGCAGGAGTTATTATATTAGAAGATTTAGACCATGCAATAGCAAGAGGTGCAAAAATATATGCAGAGGTAGTTGGGTATGGAACTACTTGTGATGCATATCATATTACTTCTCCAAGCCCAGACGGAGAGGGAGCTGCAAGAGCAATGAAACAGGCTATTGATGAAGCAGGAATAGAATTAAATGAGGTATCTTACATCAATGCTCATGGAACGAGTACACCTTATAATGATAAGTTTGAAACAATAGCAATTAAGAATGTATTTGGTGAGAGAGCATATAACATACCAATAAGTTCTACTAAGTCAATGATAGGGCATTTGCTTGGAGCATCAGGATCAGTTGAGTCTATAGTTTGTATAAAAGCACTTCAAGAGGGTTTTATTCCAGCAACAATTGGATATGAAGAGAAGGATGAAGAGTGCGATTTAGATTATGTTCCTAACGTTGGAAGAAAAGCTGAGCTTAAATATGCTTTAACAAATTCACTAGGCTTTGGAGGCCATAATGCTACACTTTTATTTAAGAGATGGGAGGAATAATCCATGGATTATGCAGCTATAGAAAAACTAATAAAAATAGTTAATGAATCTAACCTTAGAGAACTTGAACTAGAGGAGCCAGGACTTAAGATAAGAATGAGCAAAAATGTTTATAGCGATAGAAGTGAGAAAGTTAAAGAGGTTAATACAATTAATGCACCAGTTGTTGCAAATGAGAGTGTAGTTACAAGTGAAGTAAAAAATCAAGTTAACATAATAGATAAAAAAGAAGAGGCAGTTACAATAGAAAAGAATTCATTAGAAGACTGTATTTTGGTTAAGTCACCTATGGTAGGAACATTTTATGCAGCACCAAGTGAGGGTGCAGAGCCTTTTGCAAAGGTTGGAGATAAGGTTTCTAAAGGGGATATCCTTTGTATAGTTGAAGCGATGAAGCTAATGAATGAAATTGAATGTGAAAATAATGGTGTTATAGCAGAAATATTAGTTTCAAATGGTGAAGTTGTTGAATATGGTCAGCCATTAATAGCTATAAGAAATAAGTAATAATTAAGGAGAGTTATTTATGGAGGATACATTAAAAACAGAGAAAACAATATCTTTAAATATAAAAGAAATTCAAGAAATAATACCTCACAGATATCCATTTTTATTTGTGGATTCAATAGAGAGTTTAGAACCATTAAAGAGAGCAGTAGGTTATAAAAATGTAACCATGAATGAGTACTTTTTCCAGGGACATTTTCCACAAGAGCCAGTGCTTCCAGGAGTAATAATAATTGAGGCATTAGCGCAGGTTGGAGCAATAGCATTATTATATGATGAAAAATTTAGAGGTAAAATTGCTTACTTTGGTGGAATTAAAAATGCTAGGTTTAGAGAAAAGGTTGTACCAGGTGATAGATTAAGGTTAGAAGTAGAAATTATCAAAATGAAGGGACCAATGGGAATTGGTCAAGCAACTGCTAAAGTTGGTGACAAGGTTGTTTGCCAAGCAGAGTTAACTTTTGCTGTAGGAGTATAAAGGTAAGGAAGGTAACTATATGTTTAAGAAAATATTAATTGCCAATAGAGGGGAAATAGCAGTTAGAATAATCAGAGCGTGTAGGGAAATGGGAATCAAAACTGTGGCAGTGTATGCAGAAGGCGATGAAGAAGGTCTACATGTTCAGCTTGCAGATGAAAGTATATGTATAGGCCCTAAAGCCTCTAAGGATAGTTATTTAAATGAAAATAGTATCCTTAGTGCAACAATTTTAAAAGAAGCAGAAGCTATACATCCAGGGTTCGGTTTTCTTTCTGAAAACAGCCGTTTTGCTAAAATGTGTGAAGAGTGCAATATAAAATTTATTGGACCAACTTCTGAGAATATAAGAGCAATGGGCGATAAATCAAGAGCAAAGCAGTTAATGGAGGCTGCGGGTGTACCAGTAGTTCCAGGGTCTAAGGGCTTGGTTAAAGATGAAGTTGAAGCAGTAAAAATTGCCAAGGAAATAGGCTACCCAGTGATGATAAAAGCATCAGCTGGAGGCGGTGGTAAAGGAATAAGAATTGTACATGATGAAAACAGCTTAATAAGAGAATTTGCAGCAGCTAAAAAAGAAGCTATGATTTCCTTTAAAAATGATGATATGTATATGGAGAAGTTTATTGAAAGGCCAAGACATATTGAAGTTCAACTTTTAGCTGATGAGCATGGAAATACGGTTTATCTTGGAGAGAGAGAGTGTTCAGTTCAAAGAAAAAATCAAAAGGTTCTTGAAGAAGCACCGTCTGCAGTTGTTGATGAAATATTAAGAGCGCGTATGGGTAGAATTGCTGTTGAAGCAGCAAAATCCATCGGCTATGTAGGTGTAGGAACTATTGAATTTTTAGTTGATAAGAACTTAGATTTTTACTTTATGGAGATGAATACAAGAATACAAGTTGAGCATCCGGTTACTGAAATGGTTACAGGAATAGATTTAATTAAAGAACAGATTAAAGTTGCAGCAGGTAATACATTAACCTTTTCACAAGAAGATGTTGAACTAAAAGGACATTCAATAGAGTGTAGAATTAATGCTGAGAATCCAATGAAGAATTTCATGCCTTGTCCTGGTGAAATAACAAGGTTACACATTCCAGGGGGAAATGGCATTAGGTTAGATTCAGCGGTTTATCAAAATTATGTAATTCCACATAGCTATGACTCAATGGTTGGAAAACTTATAGTTCATGCAAAAACTAGAGTAGAAGCCATAAATAAAATGAAGAGTGCTTTAAGTGAATTTATTATAGAAGGTGTAGAGACTAATATTGATCTTCAACTAGAGATTTTATCTAACAAAAAGTTTGTAAGTGGAGATTTTGATACAAGTTTCTTAGCAAGTGAGCTTGGATATTAAGTGTTTAGCTAACTTAAATGAGGGATAAATATGAAAGAGTTAAAGGCATTATTTAAAAAGAATGTTTATATAGAAGTAAAACCTGAAAGAATTGAGCAGATCAATAAACCTCAAATACCAGACGGTATGTGGGTTAAATGTCCTAATTGTGGGAAGATACTTTACAGAGGGGACTTAGAAAATAATTTAAAGATTTGTTTTTCTTGTGAAGGCCACTTTAGAATATCAGCAAAAGAAAGAATTAAACAGGTTGTTGATGAAGGAACTTTCAAGGAATTATTTTCAAATATAACCTCTACAAATCCATTAGATTTCCCGGGATATGAAGAAAAACTTCATGTTTCTAGACAAAAGCTGAATATAAATGAAGCTGTAGTAACAGGGGAAGGCAAAATTGAAGGCTATAACACTGTTATATGTGTTATGGACAGTAATTTTATGATGGGGAGCATGGGAAGCGCTGTTGGCGAAAAGCTTACAAGAGCTATTGAGTACTCAACAGAAAAGAGGCTTCCAATAATAATTTTCACATGTTCAGGTGGAGCAAGAATGCATGAAGGAATATTTTCATTAATGCAGATGGCAAAAACCTCATCAGCTTTAGCTTATCATAATGAACAAGGGCTTTTATATATTACTGTTTTAACAGACCCCACAACTGGGGGAGTTACGGCAAGCTTTGGAATGCTTGGAGATATAATTCTTGCAGAACCTAAGACCCTTATTGGATTTGCAGGAAGACGGGTTATTCAACAGACCATAGGCGAGGAGCTCCCAGAAGATTTTCAAAGGGCAGAGTTTCTATTGGAGAAGGGCTTTGTTGATAAAATAGTTCATAGAAAAGAAATGAAAAAGACTTTAGGAAAATTATTAGAACTCCATAGTATTTAGGAGTAAAGCAAGGAGGTGTAGTAAATGGGTGAAAGAAATACTGCATGGGATAAGGTAACTATATCTAGAAATACTAAGAGGCCTAGAGCGTTAGAATATATAAACAGCATCTTTGAAGATTTTATAGAACTTAAGGGTGATAGATATTTTGGAGAAGATGGAGCAATAGTTGGTGGGATTGCTAAGTTTAATAAAAGAAGTGTAACTGTTATAGGAATTCAAAAGGGAAAGTCAACAAAGGAAAATGTAGATAGAAACTTTGGAATGCCAAAGCCAGAGGGATATAGAAAAGCATTAAGGTTAATGAAGCAGGCTGAAAAGTTTAAAAGACCGGTTATTATATTTGTAGATACTCCAGGAGCTTTCTGTGGTATGGAATCAGAAGAGAGAGGTATTGGAGAAGCAATAGCTAAAAATCTAATGGCCATGAGTAATTTAAAGACACCAATTATATCGATGCTTATTGGAGAGGGTGGAAGTGGTGGAGCTTTAGCTTTAGCAGTAGCAGACGAAGTTTGGATGCTAGAAAACTCCATTTACTCTGTATTATCACCTGAAGGATTTGCATCTATATTATACAGAGATGCCTCTAAGTCAAAGGAAGCTGCAGAAAGGATGAAGATTACTGCAGAACATTTATTACAATTTGGAATTATAGATAGAATTATTAAAGAACCAGCAGGTGGTGCTCAAGAGGATTTTGACAGCATGATATACCGTATATCTGTTAACTTAAGAGAGGCAATTGAAAGATTTGAAAAAGAATCAATAGATTCACTGCTTACAAAGCGTTATTATAAGTTTAGAAAACTAGGTAGATTTATTGAGAATTAAAATAATAAACCTGAAATGAGATTAATTAAATTGAATATACTGTAATTTGTTTAAAAATATAGTAAAATTGTAGTATATATAATAAATTTAATTGATCTTATTTTTTATGAGTTATTTTATTTTAAGTTGTGTAAATAAGTTATAAGTAAAACTTAAGGGGGTATGTAGTATGAAAGAAGATTTAATACTTATGGTTGATTCGGGAAGTGACTTACCTATAAGTTTTGTGGAGCAGCCAAATGTAATGGGATTATCATTAAATTGTAATATCGAAGGAAAAACAGTTGAGGATTACTTTGGGCAGACTCTTGATCTGAAATGGTTTTACGACAATATGAGGAATGGACAAATATATACAACATCACAAGTAAACACATATAAATTTGAGGAAGCATTTGAAAAGCTGATTTTAGATGGGAAATCAGTTATATATTTAGGTTTATCATCAGGGCTTTCAGGCACAGTAAATAATGCATTTATGGCTATTAATAATTTAAAAGAAAAGTACCCAAATTGTGATATTACAGTCATAGATACATTATCGGCAAGTATGGGAATTGGCTTCTTGGCTATACAGGCTTATGAAATGATGAAGGCAGATAAAACTAAAGATGAAATAGTTAATTATATAGAGAATGTGAAGTTGAAGGTTAATCATTATTTTACAGTAGATGATTTACATCATTTAAAAAAAGGCGGACGTGTTTCAAGTACAGCTGCTACTGTTGGAACTTTGCTGGATATAAAGCCTATTCTTCATGTTGATAATGAGGGGAAACTAATACCGTTATATAAAGCTAGGGGAAGGAAGAAATCTATTCATGAGCTTGCTAAAAATTTTATTGAAAAATCTAGTGATGAGATGCAGCTCATAACAATTTCTCATGGCGATTGCTATGAAGAAGCTAGGTATTTAGAGGAGCTATGCCGTAAAAAGGGGAATGTAAAACAGTGTGAGATAAATATTTTAGGGCCTACAATTGGAAGTCATACTGGTGCTGGTGTTTTAGCTTTGTTCTTTGAAAGTAATAAACGATAGTAGGTATGAGATTTTTGACACATTAAATTCAGATAATCAGTATAATAAGTATATAAATAGGTTGTTGTAGTATTTAAAAGAGACTAGTTAAGTACTATGACATAGTATTTAAGCAGGGAGGTTTTTATCGTGAAAAATAAAATGTTTTGTAAACTAAAAAACAGCAAAAGAAGAACCCTACTTAAAAATAATATATTACGAAATAAAAGATATACTTATAATAGAGAAGCTGCCGTAGCATATGCACAGACTTATGCAGAGGTATCAAATACTAAAGAATATCCACTTTACAAAGGAAATGATTGTACTAATTTCGTATGTCAGGCTTTGGTTGCAGGTGGAATGGCCATGGTAGGTTCAGATTATGAGAAAGCAACGGCCTGGTTTTGTTATACAAAAGAGCCTTCCACATTGAAAAAATGCTCTTTAACTTGGAGAAGTGCAGAATATTTTAGGAAGTATTGGGGATATAATGAAGATAGTGGTAGTTATATTGTAAAGGAGTATAAGGAGTTTACGGTTGAAGAGGCTATTGATAAATTTGATGAATTATATGAGTATTTAATACCAGGGGATGTTATACAGTATGCTGGTAAAGATAAAAAGCCTTATCATACACAAATTGTAACATCCAAAGAATTTAATATAGCTACCGATAAGCACGATATTTTTGGAGCACAACATAGTGCAAATAGAAAACATGTTTCTCTCCATCAATATTGGAGAATGATAAAGAATGGAAAAGGACAATATATTTATATTTATCACTTTTAAAAGCTATAAATCTATAATAAATTTATAAACATAAAATAAATTTAATAAATTAGAATAAGTGATATAATAGTATATAATGCCACTTTAGATTTGTTTAGATGAATTGAGTAATTAACAAAGTAAATATAAACTCTGTGAAAGTTAAATGTTCTAAATTAAAGATTTGGTGGATAGCCTTTAGAGGTTCACTTTATTAAACAAATTTATAAGGTGTTTATAAGTTATTGATTTATATATTTTAATCGGAGGTAGGATATGAATAAATTAAATAGAAATGATGCTTGCTGGTGTGGAAGCGGACTTAAATATAAGAAATGTCATATGGATCAAGATCTGTATTTAGAAAAGTTAAGTCATCAAGTAGGTTATGAAATACCAAGGGATATTATTAAATCTTCAGAAGATATTGAAGGAATTAGGAAGGCATCAGCACTTACAAGAGAGATCTTGGATATGGTAGAGGAAAAAATTTGTGCAGGAATATCTACAGAGGAAGTAAATAAATGGGTTCATGAATATACTGTAGCTAAAGGGGCATATCCAGCGCCACTTGGTTATCATGGATATCCTAAGAGTACTTGTGTTTCACTAAATGATGTTGTATGTCATGGTATACCAAATGAAAATACAATAATCAAGGATGGTGATATAGTAAATGTAGATGTTACTTGCATTTTAGATGGATATTATGGTGATTCAAATAGAACCTTTATGATAGGAAGTGTAAGTGATAAAGCAAGAGATTTAGTTGAAACGGCCAAGGAGTGTCTAAGGAGGGGAATTGAAGAAGTTAAGCCCTTCAATACTTTGGGAGACATTGGTTTTGTTATCAATGAATATGCTACAAGCAAAGGTTACTCCGTAGTATATGACTTTGGAGGACATGGAATAGGAAATGAGTTCCATGAAGATCCATTCGTTCCACACATAGGAGAACGAGGAGAAGGAATGATTCTGCTTCCAGGAATGACGTTTACTATTGAACCTATGATAAATGAAGGTGTACCAGAAGTTGAAATATGGGAAGATGAATGGACAGCTGTTACTGCTGATGGAAAATTATCAGCTCAGTGGGAGCATACAATTCTTGTAACTGAAAATGGATATGAGATTTTGACATAAAAAAATAATATCTCTTAGGAGATATTATTTTTTTTGCTTAATTTAACAACAAGACCTGTAAAAAATATGCATTACATACCATAAAATTACAAACTATGGTATAATATTATATCTAATATATAAAAATTAATGGGGTTAATTTTTATTACTTAGTATTTTATTATTTGTATAGGTGGTATTACTATGAGAATAATTAACGGGAAGTATAGAATAGATAAACTGATTAGCAACAGCAGATCTTATTCTATGTATGAAGCTATAGATATTACGAAAAATAAAAGAAAAGTAAATATTTATATACTGAATTCTATTCATGTTGAGAAAACTCTCTTAGAAATGTATATTAAAGAGTTTGAGAAAACAAGTTTATTAAGTGATTCATATATAAACATACTTGAATTTGGTTCTACAGTAAATTCGAGTAGTAAAGAAAAAAAGGTAGAGTATTTTTATGCTACAGAATCAATAAGTGATTATAAATCTTTAATGGATATGATAGATGAAATTAGTGTAGAAGTATTATTGGATATATTTGTAAAAATATGTAAGTTGGCTCAAGAACAATGTTACAGTTATATTAAGACAATGCCATTTAGTTTAGAAAGCATATATGTTTCAAGCGATAATAGAGTTAAGATGAAGGATAAGATAACAGCGCTTCTAGACTGTAGGGAGCTTGGTATATATATACATTATGATTCAAATGATAATTATAAGGACTCTGTTTTTAGTAATAACAAAGCTAACAATGAAAAATATTATGTTGAGAAATTAAGGGAAATACTTATTAGTATGGTTCTTCAAAATAAGGGGGTAAAGATATACGGTAAAATTCAACATGACATTGATGAGAATCTTAATGGTGAAAAAAGGCATGAATATTTACAGTTAATTGGAGATAAAATGAGTACTCTTATTTATAATCTGCATGACAATAATATTGAAAAGGGAAAAGGTAAAATTTTAAATATTATTGATGAGATAAATAAGATTTTTAATACAACATACAATTATATAAGTCGTAAAAAGGAAAAATTGAATTTTAATACCCCATTAATAGGAAGGAATGAAGAAGTTTCAAATATTATAAAATCTATAAATGAAGGCATGAAAGAAAAAATTAATGGAAGTGTTATTCTTATACATGGTGAAATTGGAATAGGTAAAACTAGGTTAATTACACATGTTAAGCATTTAATTGATGTTAATTATAAAAATATATTAAAGTGTTTCTACGTTGCTGATTATGGCAGTAGTTTTGCCATAAGTAATTTATTAAAGCAAGTAGTTGCAAGTGCAGATAAAGGCCTTCTAAATAAATATAAAAAAGAATTATCAATGGTTATACCAGAAATATATGGAGAGGAAACCATTGATACTTATGGAGATATAGAATTAAAGATGAAAAGCAATGTGGCTTTAATGGCAAAAATATCTTTATTTTTGTTAGAGTATTATTCAGAAAAGCCAGGTGTGATTATTTTTGATAATGTTCATATGTATGATAATTTTACATTAGGAATCATTCAATACGTTTTAAGCAGGGTGATGGAGGCTAGAAATATTTCTGTGATTATTTCTTATAGGGACGGGGATTGCCTTGGAAATTATGATTTTACAGAAATGCTGACTAAAATAAACTCAAAGGTAGATTTGGAAATTCATTTGACTCCATTAAATGAAGATATGACTTCAAGGATTTTAAAAAATGTACTTAATGTAGATAGAATTTCAGAAAGTTTTACAGATTTAATATATAGACATTCTATGGGAAATCCACTTTTAGTTGAGGAAGGTATTAAGTATCTTAGAGATAAAAAGGTTGTATATATAGATGAAACTGATGGGATGTGGAAAAAGATATCTAATCATGAAATATATATGTCAACGGATATGGAAGAGGTTTGCAGAAATCAGCTTTTAGGATTAAAGAAAGAGTATTTAGAGATACTTTACGATATGTCATATTTTTATATGCCTGTAAGTCTATCTATAATAGTTGAGTTTTTAAACCCATTAAGGGATAACTTAAAGGATAGTTTAGCATATTTAATCGCAAAAGGAATTTTATCTAGAACACAAAATCATCAAGGGACTAAGTATACCTTTTATAATAAGTTTCTAAAGAACTATTTATATAGGAGTATAGATGAAAAAGTAAGATTTGAAAAGCATGTGAAAATTGCACAGATTTTAATGAGTTATAATAAAAAAGTACAAGGTGAGTATATAGATGAAATAATATATAACTTGGAAAAAGTAAAAGATAAGAGGATTTTAGAGTTTTATAAGTCAAGAGAGAAGGAGCTTGAAAGCTTAAATAAAATTGAAGAGTCAATAAAGTTCAATTTTAAAATATTGAATTTTATACAGGAAAATAAAGATTCTGCAAAGCTAAGGAAAGAAGAAATTGCAGTTAATATGAGACTTGGTGAACTCTATAATAAAGTGGCTGAAAAAAAGACAAGTATTGATTACTATTTATACGCAAAGAATTTATGTAATAAGGAGAAATACATAAACGAGTATATAGATATTTTAAGAGAAATTTTATTTTTATCTATTGATTTAGGATATGAAAAATATGTTACTAAGTACTTGAAAGAAATGAGAGCTGCTGTAGAAAAGTCTGATTATAGAATTGGTAAGATTAAATATTTATTAATTATTATTTGGCGTAAATATAATAAGCAGGAGTATGAAAAAGTAAAAGAATTATGTAATTATGGAATAAGTTTATGTGAAGAAGAGGATGAAGAATATAGACTGGCCTTTATGAATTATTATATTGATGTTTTAATTGCAGAAGGAAATGAAGTAGAGGGATTAGAGCTTTTAAAGCCAATGGTAGAAAAATGTGAAAAGCTAAACTTTACAAAAAGGTTATGCAGAATAACGAATAGTATGGGGGTACTATATAGTGATTACCTGCAGCTTGAAGAAGAAGCTTTAGAATGGTTTGAAAAGTCTAATACAATAGGTATGGCAAGTGATGATGATTCTTACAAGGTAAATTCTTTGTCTAATTTAGGATTTGTTCATTATATAATGCTAAATTATAGTAAAGCATATGAATATTTTAATGCTTCCTCAAACCATGCAATGGAAAGTGAAGTATTGGGAGCTAATTTTTATAATTTCTCTTATATTGGTACAATACTTTATAAAATAGGAAAATATAATGAAAGTTATAAATATGTAAAATTATGCAAACATTATATAGATAAAGATTATATGAAATATTGGCAAGAAGCAGGTCCATATTGTATTTTCATGTATTTAATTTCTGATTTGGTTGGGAATAAAGAAGAGGGTAAGAAATACTTAGAGCAAGGGTTTGAAATCTTAGGTGATTCTAAATCCATTATGGGGTATGAAATTTCACTTCTTTATAATATTTATCGCTTATGCTACGAAAGAAGTAAATCTGATATTTCTTACGTAATTAATTCAGCTGAAAAAATACTTTATTTAGATTTTAGAATATCAATGTTGTGCTATTGTATTAATAAGCTTATATATCTTGGTTTTGAAGAAGATGCCATTGAGATTTATAAATATATTATAAAGTATAGAGAGTTAATAAAATCAGATATAAATAAGGTTGAGATTGAATATTTAGGGGTAGTTTTAAGACAAGGAATTAGTTATAAAAAGTTAGTTGATAGCTTGGAAGTTTTAAAAGATAAAAATTTGATTTTATCTTGGAAGATAAACTTTCAGTTGGCGAAGGGGTACTATGGAGAAGAAAATTATACTTACGCAGCAGAATATATATATGAATGTTGTGGTTTAATAATTAACACTTTAGAAGGTATGCCCAATAATGAAGTAGGAAAATATATAAAAATAAATCCAGATGTAATTCAAGCCTTTGAACTATTAATGAAGGTTAGACAGCATTATGGAGCAGCTAAAGCAAGTTCATATATAGAGGTTAATATATCTAAGGTAAAAAATATAGTTTTATATTTAAAGGGTATAATGAAGCCTAATATAGTTAATGCAACTTTTCTAAAAGAATTAAAGAAACAAAATAAGGATAAATTTGAAGAGTTAGATACAATAGATAACATGATTGGTAAGCTAAGTGGTGATATAAATGAAAATTTAAATACTATATGCAAATATATAAATTTAATATCTGTTGCTAACAGAGCTACTATTTTATTAGAAAATGAAGGGAAAATAAAGATTTCAGCATCTACTGATGAAAATATAGTTTTACCAGATGACTTATCTTTAATAAATATGGTTAGAAGTAAGAAGAAGCCATTAATTTCAAAGGACAAAAGAATTGTTGGTGATAGTGGTGAAGTGCTTAGCTATGATATAGATAATAATAATAAAACCACTATGTGCATTCCTATTACCCAGATTTTAAAAAGTGGACGAGTAACCAATAGTCACGAATATACAAATGAGTTAGTTGGGTATATTTATGTTGAGAGTACTAAGCGAATAAACAATATTAATATCAATACCATGAAAAAATGCTCTAATATTTCAAGAATATTATACATGATTATAGATAGAGAGAACATTAGAAGGAGTTCAAGTATTGATAATCTAACAAGTGCATTAATGAGAAAGCACTTAGAGTTATTTATTCAAGAGCAAATAGAGAAATCCTATACCTATGGAACTGAATTTTCTATAATAATGCTTGATATTGATAAATTTAAAGAAATTAATGATAATTATGGGCATAGAATGGGAGATAAGGTTTTAAGCAAACTATGTAAAACTGTATTAAATAACATACGTAAAAGTGATGTTATTGGAAGATATGGTGGTGAAGAATTCATTATTGTACTTCCTGACATCGGGGTAAATGATGCAGAGATTATAGCTGAAAGAATTAGAAATAAAATAATAGAAGAAAAGCTTATGGGTGATAAGCGTGAAGTTACTGTAAGTATGGGGGTTGCAAATTACCCGAAACATGCAACAACCTATGATGAACTGATTGAAAAATCAGATCAGGCTTTATATGAGGCTAAAAATGGGGGTAGAAATAGAACAAAGGTATGGAATGAATCATTTGGTTACAAGATAAGTACTACAAATAGGTTAAGTGGTATCTTTGTTGGAAATGGTGATCAGGATTATAAGAATGTATCTATAGTAATGGAATTTATTGACCTAATGAATGATGATACTCCAATAAAGGATAAGGTTGTAAATGCAATAAATCGTATATCAGAAATTACTGAAGCAGATAGTTGTATTTTATATATTATTAACAATAACGAAATAGTTACTCAATATTGCAAGATAAGTGAAAAATGTGGGGACATTGATGAAGAGTATAATATTTCCGTTGTGAAATCAGCAATAAAGTCAAAGGAAAATATTTGTGGAATTGATTGGAATTGTATTAATCAATTAAATAAATCTATGGCAATTCCTGATATTAAGTCTAATATGGTTGTATTGTTAAGAAATAAAAAAGATATTATTGGAGCCATTCATCTTTCATCCTCAATAAATCATAAGGAATTTAATTATGATCAATTAAATTATATTAATACTTTAGCTAAAATAATGGTCCCAATGTTAGAGGAGATTTAGAAGGTAAAGTAGAATAACTAAATTAAAGTAAATTATAGAGAGTTAATGCTATATGTACTTAGTGTTAACTCTCTAAAATATTAATTAAATATAATTAGGGAATATTAATATGGTGAAGTTAAATAATATTATAAAGTAAACTATTGAAATAAGATGGAAAAGATTTGAGTTATTTAACTTAGAGTACACAGATTAAAGTTACATACGTTTAATTAGGAGGATTAATATGGAATATACAGTTGGTAAAGTATATCATGGATTTAAATTAGAGAGGCAAGAGAAAGTAGAAGAGTTAAATTCCATAGCCAGGATATTTGAGCATGAAAAAACAGGAGCAAAGCTTTTACATTTAGAGAATGATGATTCTAATAAAGTTTTTTCGATTGGATTTAAAACACCGCCAAGTGATGATACTGGTGTAGCTCATATATTAGAGCATAGTGTTTTATGTGGGTCAAAGAAATTTCCTACAAAGGAGCCTTTTGTTGAGTTAATTAAAGGGTCTTTAAATACATTTTTAAATGCAATGACTTTTAGTGATAAAACAATATACCCATTAGCAAGTAAGAATGAGAAGGATTTCTTTAACTTAATGGATGTATATTTAGATGCAGTTTTTTATCCTAATATCTATTCTACAAAAGAGATATTAATGCAGGAAGGCTGGCATTATGAGTTAGAGAATATTGAAGATGAGTTAACCTATAAAGGTGTTGTTTATAATGAAATGAAGGGAGCCTTTTCTTCTCCAGATGGAGTTTTAATGAGAAATATTCAAGGTTCTTTATTTGAAAACAACACTTATGGATGTGAATCAGGAGGGGATCCAGAGTTTATTCCAGATTTGACACAGGAAGAATTTCTAGGCTTCCATACAAAGTATTATCATCCATCAAACAGCTTTATTTTCTTATATGGAGATGGAAATCTTGATAAGATGTTAGCATTTATAAATGATAACTATTTAGTTAATTTTGAGAGAAGGGAAGTTAATGCTGAGATTCTTCCAGAGAAGCCATTTAACAAAATGAAGGAAGTTGTTAAGGAATACTCTATTTCAGTAGAAGACTCTTCAGAAGAAAAAACATTTATGGCTATGAACTTTGTAGCAGGCAGTTCTATGGATGATGAGCTATACTTAGCATTAAGTACTTTAGAATATCTATTATTGGAAACTCAAGGAGCACCTTTAAAGCAAGCTCTTCTTGATGCTGAATTAGGTAAGGATGTATATGGATACTTTGATGGAAGCATTCTTCAGCCAGTATTCAGTATAGTTGTTAAGGGCAGTGAGAAAGAGAAAAAGGAAAAGTTTAGGGAAGTTATTTTTGGAACTTTACAAAACCTTGTAGACAACGGGATTGATAAAAAGCTTGTTGAGGCCTGCGTAAATATTACTGAATTTAAATTGAGAGAATCTGATTTCCAAGGAATGCCTAAAGGTCTTTATTATTATATGACTGCTATGGATAGTTGGCTTCATGGTGGAGATCCGTTAGTTCATTTAAGATATGAAGAGAATATAGAAAAAATGAAGCAAGGACTTACAACTAATTACTTTGAAAAATTAATAGAAAAGTATTTATTAAATAATACACATTCATCTTTATTACTTTTAGTTCCACAGAAGGGCTTAGCTGATGAAAAAGAAGCACAACTAAAGGCGAAACTACAGAAATATAAAGAAAGTTTATCTATGGAAGAATTACAGGAAATAGTTAATGAAACTAGGGAATTAATCAAAAGACAAACAACACCAGATTCTCATGAGGTATTAGAGACTATTCCAGTACTTTCATTAAGTGATATTGATGACAAGGTAGAGGAGCTAAAGGTTGAGGAAACAGAGGCAGAGGGTATAAAGGTTTTATATCATGATGTCTTCACCAGTAAAATTGCATATGTATCTTTTATGTTTAACAGTAATTGTGTTAAGGAAGAAGACATACCATATATAAGTTTCCTAGGAACACTTCTTGGGAAATTAGATACATCAACATATACTTATGGTGAACTATCTAATGAGGTATTAATAAATACCGGTGGAGTTTATTTCAAGAGTGAGGTTTATGGAGACAGCAAGGATGTTAACTTATTGAGTCCTTATTTGGAGGGTCACTGTAGCGTTTTAGTTGATAAGCTGCCAGTAGCATTTAACATTATTGCAGATATTATGAAAAATACAAAATTTGAAGATAAGAAGAGAATTAGAGAACTGCTAAGAATGTTGATTTCAAGAGTAGAAATGAGATTGTTAGAAAGAGGACATCAAGTTGCAAGCACAAGATTAGGTTCATATTTCTCACCATCCTATGATTATGTAGAAAAAACTACAGGATATGAATTCTATAGATTCTTAAAAAGCTTAGATGATAACTTTGATGAAAAAATAGATAGTACTGTAGGAAAATTAAAAGAGCTAATTAATACTATTTTTAATGTTAATAACTTAATGATTACTGTAACAGGTAAGGATGAGGAACTAAAAGCTGTTCAAAACAATGTTTCTACTATATTATCAGTTTTATCTACTAATGAAGTTGAAAGATATTCATATGAATTTAAAGAAGAAAATAAAAAAGAAGGTATGTTAACTCCAGCAAATGTTCAATATGTTGCTAAAGGTTATAACTTTAAGAAATTAGGCTATGAATACACAGGAAAACTTTTAGTTTTAAAGACTATTATAGGTATGGATTATCTATGGAATAAGGTAAGAGTTCAAGGTGGTGCTTATGGAGCCTTTGCCAATATCTTAAGAAATGGAAATATGGTATTTGCAAGCTACAGAGACCCAAATATTAAAGAAACCTTAAAGGCATATGACGAAACTCCAGAGTATGTAAGAAGCTTTGAAACTACGGAGAGAGAAATGACTAAGTATATAATTGGAACTATGAGTGAATTAGACTTACCATTAACTCCTTCAATGTCTGGAGAGGTAGCCATAAGCTTATTTTTAAGAAGAATATCACATGAAGACAGAGTTAAAGAAAGAAAAGAAGTTTTATCAACTAACATCAAGGATATTAATAATTTTGCAGGAATGATTGAAGATGTATTAAAACAGGATTTCGTTGTTGTTCTTGGAAATGATAATAAGATAAAAGAAAATAAAGATATATTTAAAAAGCTTGAGAATGTTTTTAATTAAGGGGGGGAGTTTTTTAATGAGAAGTTCTTAATGAGCTTCTCATTAAATTTTATTTATGAGATGTGAAATACTTGCTGTAGGAACAGAAATATTATTAGGTGATATAGTAAATACAAATGCTCAGTATATATCAAAACGACTTAGTGAAGAAGGCATATTTGTTTATCATCAATCTGTAATAGGGGATAACCCAGAAAGATTAAAACAAGCTTATGAGCTTGCTTTTTCAAGAGCAGATTTAGTTATAACAACTGGAGGCTTAGGGCCAACAAAGGATGACTTAACAAAGGAGATTGCCTTTGAGTACTTTGGAATGAGGTCTGTTTGTCACGAGGAATCTTTAAATCAAATAAAGGAATACTTTGAAAAAATTAATAAGCCATTAGGAAAGACTAATGAAAAACAGGCATATTTCCCAGAGGAAGCCATTGTTTTAAAAAATAATAATGGAACTGCTCCAGGTTGTATCCTTGAAGAAGCAGGTAAGGTTTTAGTTA
Organism: Clostridium culturomicium; assembly: GCF_000821305.1. Classification (GTDB taxonomy): domain Bacteria; phylum Bacillota; class Clostridia; order Clostridiales; family Clostridiaceae; genus Clostridium_J; species Clostridium_J culturomicium. The sequence continues at coordinate 67,770 of NZ_CCXK01000012.1, forward strand.
TGCTTCCGGGACCTCCAAGAGAGATGAAAGCAATGTTTGAGGAAAGTGTAATTCCATACTTAAGAAAATATTCTAAAGAGATTTTAGTTTCTAAAATACTTAGAGTTATTGGTGTTGGAGAAAGCGCTGCTGCTGAACTTATTGGTGATTTAATAGACAATGAAAATCCAACAGTGGCACCTTATGCAAAAGAAGGAGAAATGATTTTCAGAATTACAGCCAGAGCTGAAAGTGAAGAAGTTGCTAATAAGTTAATTGCTCCAGTAGAAGCTGAGATAAGAAGTATATTAGGTGACAACATTTATGGAGAAGGAGAAACTACTTTAGAGGATGTACTTGGAAGTATATTAGTTGGAAAAGGATTAACTATAGCTACTGCAGAATCATGTACAGGTGGTATGGTAGCTGCAAGATTAATTAACTATCCAGGAATATCAGCAAGCATTCTTGAGGGTGCTGTAACCTATAGTAATGAAGCTAAAATAAGAAGGCTTGGGGTTAAGGAAGAAACCTTAAATAGTTTCGGAGCTGTAAGCGAGGAAACAGCAATAGAAATGGCTAAGGGAATTGCAAGCACTTCAGGAGCTGATATAGGAATAGCTACAACTGGAATAGCAGGACCAGGAGGAGGAACAGAGGAAAAACCTGTGGGTCTTGTTTATATTGCAGTATATTATAATAATGAAGTTGAAGTAAGAAAATTAAACTTATCTGGAAATAGGCAAAGAGTAAGAGAAAGAGCAGCTACAGCTGTTATAGATATGGTTAGAAGAAAATTATTATAAAAAATAAGCATCCCGTAGGTTGGGGATGCTTATTTCTTTTTATCATTATTGACTTGAAGAACGTTATTTGTAATCTTTAAGTTATTTATTAGATTAGATACGTTTATATATCCATGGCCTTGTTTATATTTTTTATCTTTTATTAATACAGAATTTATTTTAAGTAAGGAATATATGTCATCAAAGGTATAATCATTATTACACTGTAATAAAAGAGCACAGACACCAGTGATAAAACCACAGGCGATGGAGGTTCCGCTTAAAACTGTGTAAGGTGTCGTAAGGGGATGAGGATATATTTTTTCACCATCACGTTCTGAAATGTAATTTTTATCCGTATTTAGTGAAAGCACATCATCACTTGCAGCAACAAAATCAGGTTTCTTTAAAATTTTTGTTGAACCGCAGCAAGAGTATTCACTTACAAGGTAAGTTGAATTAGTATTAATACCTCCGATAGTAAGAACTTTATCAGATAATGCGATACCTCTAATGGTGTCTTCTTTACTTTCATTGTTACCAGAGGGAACAATGATGAGTATGTTTTTATTTTTAAACATTGTAAACATCTTATCGTAAAGTGAAAGTATAGTTTTATTTAAGGTTGGAACCTCAAAGGGAGCACAAATAATTTTTATATTGAATTCTTCGATTAGATTATAAAGCTGTTCAAAAGCATAAAGGGTGGAGGAAACATATCCTTTACCAAACTTATTGAAGGCTTTAATCATGATCAGATCACTATCTGTAGCAATTCCTCTTTGTTTAATGTTTTTGCTTGTGTTATTTTCACCACATAAAAGTCCAGAAATAAAGGTTCCGTGGCCATTGTCATCATAAGGAAATGTAATGTTATTTATTACATCCACAAATTTTTTTACTTTGTTTGAAGGTGTAGATAGATCAATATGAGGATAAACACCGCTATCAATGATGCCTATACCAATTCCTTTTCCGGAAATCTTCTTTTCCTTTAGAAGAGTATAGTTTTTGTTTTCTAAGAAGATTCCATTAGCGTGAAGGATATTTTTACTGCATAAGTAAGCAGATTCATCTAAACATACATACTTTACATCAGGAAGCTCTAACATTCGTTTAAGTCCTCGTTTATTAATTACAACGCAGATACAATTGATAGATTTAATATCATATATAACTTCGCCCTTAAAAGAACGTACTTTTTTTTCGATAGAACCTGAAATGCTTCCATACTGTATAATAACTCTATAATTGTTATAGAGATTTTCTTCAACTATATTTTTAAGAAGAGGGTCCATTTTTTTGCTAAAAAACATAGAAGTACTCCTATACATACTTATTTCACTTATTAGTATATGTAAGTGGCAAACATTTGTTAAAGCTTTTAAAAAGATAAAAAATAAAGCTAAGGATTGTTAATTAATCCTTAACTTTAGATAATTTATATATAATAAAATATATTTTATATTTTAAGATTAAACTCGTCTATACACATATTAAAGAAGGCTTTAGCAGTAGGAGTCAATGTGCGTTTAGAACTTACTACTAAAAAAATGTTTCTTTTTAAATCAATATCCTGAATTCTGCTAAAGCGAATAGCATCATTTAAAATGGATTCATCAAACAAGCTTTTGCTAATAATTGAAATACCAAAGCCAAGGCTTACAAATTTAAGCTGACAATGAATGTTATCAACCTCACAAATTGTTTTTAATTTACTTAAGTCTATATTATGTCCTTGGAAATTATCCTCTAGAGTTTGTCTTGTGGCAGATTCTTTTTCACGGATAATAAATGGATATTTAACAACTTCATCTATAGTTAACACTTCAGGCAGGTTTAATTTTGAACTTGAAATAACAACAAGTTCATCTTCTATGATTTTGTAACTGTTTATTTTAGGATTATCTATATTTGTCCCAACCAATCCGATTTCGCAGTTTAAATCAATTATGTCATTTATTATCTTACAGGAACCTTGTTCCTTAATGTTAAATTTTACAGTTGGGTAAAGTTCGCTAAATTTTGAAACCAATGAAGGTAACAGTGAGTTACATGGCGTTGTGCTTGCTGATAAATTTAAAACACCAGAAATGTTATTGTTAAAGTTAGCTAAATCAGCAATAGCATTGTTTCTAGTATTAATTATATCATTTGCATATTGAAGGAAGGATTCCCCAACGGGAGTTAAGTTAACCTCTTTTGAAGTTCGGTCAAATAACTGTATATTAAGTTCACGTTCAAGACTTGAAATATGAGAGCTTATTGTTGGTTGAGAAAGGTAAATGGCATTTGCAGCTTTTGAAAAACTTTTAAGCTTGGACACTGTAATAAATGCTTCTAATTGTTTAAAGTCCATAGATTGCCTCCTCTAGTAATATATTAATTATCATTACTATTAACATATAAATTACTTATTGGGACACAAAAAATAGAAAAGATAGGGACTATCCTTTCCATTTAAAAATAATGATTCCTGTTATCATTACAGCAACACCAATGATTTGACGGATAACAGAGGTATGAACAACTTCAGCTCCGAACCAGCCAAAGTGATTTATAAGAGCAGCAGCTATGAGCTGTGCAACTAAGATGGTAGCGACCGCAACGGCAGGCCCTAAGTCAGACATGCTTTGAATAACTGTAAAGGTAATTACCGTTCCAAGTACACCAGCTAAAAGATATAGCTTGTTAGCATCTCTTAAGTTTTTAAAGTTTCCATCTCCTGCAAAAAATAATACGATTAAAGCTGTTAAAAGTGCAATGCCTTGAGTAAGTACGGTTGTTTCCCAAACTCCAATTTTTTTTGTAAGCTGAGTATTGAAAACTCCTTGAACACTCATAGCTACCCCTGAAATAATAGAAAATATTATACCCCACATAGAGCAAATCACCATCCTTTGAGATTAGTTTGCCCTATAGAGGGTATATTTATTTAAATTTAATAATCATTATTTTAATAATGGTTTATTTTTTTGCCCAACAATATTGTTTAGTTGATTTAAAACTCTTTTAAGCTATAGCTTTTTACTATAGTATCTTTTCTGTTGTTAAGCTGCTTCCAAATTTCAATTTTATCTATTTTAGTAAAATTGATTAATTCAGTTTTTTCTTTTGATGTATCTAAGGCAAATGAATTATTTGAATATGCTTTTCTAATTGCATTATTAGCATTTGAGATTGGCATATTGAAATATGCAAAGCTTGAAAAATCCTTTGCATTTATACCGTGAGTATCAAGCATATCAAATAAACTTCTAGAAATTTTATTTATATATCCTTTATCCTTAACTTTTAAATTTACAGTATTAGATGTATCGTTAATATATATATCATTATCTATTCCAACTCTAAATTTCTTGTAAGGAGATATGATTTTTTTTATTATTTCATCTAATTTATCAAATTCAGCATTATTGATAGAGCCTAGAGGGATATAAAGATTATTTATATTCTTATACACTCTATATTTTTTATTTAAAAACTTTTGAATAGTTTGAATTTCATAAGTAAATTCATTGTCTATGGTCGCAACTAAATAATATTTCATGGGAACCTCCTGATTAGAGTCTTAGTTAATCACACTCTAAAACTTAAATTTAATTCTTAAGTGAGTATCCAAATCTATGATTTGGGTTATACGAACTGATTTTTTTGAACGTATATATAAGAAATTTTATTATTAAATTATATCATAAATTTTATATTAATTGTGATGATACAATTAACAGTATTATAACATATTATATTAGGTTATAATAGTTTATATAAGCAAATATAACCAAGGATTTTGGGCAAGAATCTATAATAAACAATATATATGAAAATTTAGATGGATAATTTAAAAATTTTTATTAAAATACACGAACATTGTGTTATAATAAGCAGTATGAGACTTTATGAATACAAACATTGAAGATGAAGCAAGTTAATATATATACTAAACGGACAATATAAATAGTGAGGATGATACCTATATGGAAAGATTGGTTATAAATGGAGGAAATCCATTATTTGGAGACGTAAATATAAATGGAGCAAAAAATGCAGCAGTTGCAATTTTGCCAGCAACAATATTAGCATCAAAGGGAGTTTGTCATATAGACAATGTCCCTAATATAGAAGATATAAACTGTTTAGAGACAATTTTAAAATATTTAGGATGTAAAGTAGAAGCGGGAAACAACTGTATTTCTATTGACAGTTCAAATATAGTTACTACAAACGCTACAATTCCAGAAGTAAGAAAGATGAGAGCATCTTACTACCTTCAGGGAGCCCTTTTATCAAGATTTAAAAAGGCTAGAGTTGAGCTTCCAGGTGGATGCCCAATTGGTGATAGACCTATAGATCAGCACATAAAGGGGTTTGAAGCTCTTGGAGCAACTGTTACAATAGAGCATGGAGCAGTTAGCATAGAAGCAGAAAAATTAGTAGGAACTACTATATACTTTGACGTTGTAAGTGTTGGAGCAACAATAAACATAATGCTTGCAGCAACTCTTGCTGAAGGAGTTACAGTACTTGAGAACGTAGCAAAAGAGCCACACGTTGTTGATGTTGCGAACTTCTTAAATACCATGGGAGCAAAAATAAAAGGTGCAGGAACTGATGTAATAAAAATTACAGGTGTTGAGGAGCTTTGTGGATGCAATTATTCTGTAATACCAGACCAAATTGAGGCTGGTACTTTCATGGTTGCGACAGCAGCATGTGGAGGAGAAGTTAACGTAACAAACGTAATACCAAAGCACTTAGAATCTATTTCTGCTAAATTAATAGAGATGGGAGTAGAGATTGTAGAGCACGATGATTCTGTTACTGTTAAGAGTGACAAAAATCTAAAGGGTGTAAATATAAAAACTCTTCCATACCCAGGATTCCCAACAGATGTTCAACAGCCGATGAGCACATTACTTACTCTTGCAAAAGGCAGAAGTATAGTAAATGAAAGCATATACGAAAATAGATTTAAGCATGTTGATGAGCTTAAGAGAATGGGTGCCAACGTTAAAATAGAAGGTAAAATAGCTATAATAGATGGTGTTGAAAGACTTTCTGGAGCCCATGTTAAAGCTACTGATTTAAGAGCAGGAGCAGCGCTTGTTATTGCAGGACTTGCAGCAAAAGGAACTACAGAAGTTGAGGGTGTTGAACATATCGATAGAGGGTATTTAGACATTGAAAAGAAATTTAAGGCACTTGGTGCAGACATAAAAAGAGTGAACGATTAATAATTTATCTATAGAAAATAAGGAGAATACTATGAGATTTTGTCCATTGTTTAGTGGAAGTAGTGGAAATAGTATATTTGTAGGTGAAAATGATACAAATATATTAATAGATGTAGGTATGCCTGGAAAATCTATAGATAAAGAGTTATCAGCAATTGGTGTTGATCCTAAAACTATAGATGGAATATTTATAACGCACGAGCATTCAGATCATATAAAAGGCGTGGGAGTACTCTCAAGAAAGTATGATATACCTATATATGCACCAAGTCTTACATGGGAGGCCATGGAAGGGAAGGTTGGCGCAATAAAGGAAAAGAATATTAAGCTGGTGGATGACAAATATACTGAACTAAACAATTTAATCATAGAGAACTTTCCAATATCCCATGATGCTGCATGTCCTAGAGGATATAAGGTCTATGGGAAAAGTAAAAAGGCTTGTATAGCAACAGATCTTGGGTATTTCTCACCAGAAGTGAAGAGTGCCTTAGACGATAGCGATATAATATTGCTGGAAAGCAATCATGACATTGAAATGGTTAAGTTTGGACCGTATCCATATCCATTAAAAAAGAGAATACTCAGTACTGTAGGACACTTATCTAACGAAGCTTGTGGTAAGGCTATAGTAGATATATTTAAGGATGAATTTAAAACTATATATTTAGGTCACTTAAGTAAGACTAACAATTATCCAGAGCTTGCTTATGAGACAGTAGTAAGTGTGTTAAGAGCGAATAATATTGACATCAAGAAGGACTTAGAGTTAAGAATGTGTAATAGGGACAAACATAGTTTATTACTAGATATATAATATAATTTTAATCCTAATAGGGGGTAAGTATGAAAAGAAAAACCTTAGTTACAATTATATTAGCCATTCTAATTGGAGTATTAGTAATTGTAGGAATGCTATATTATAAAAATCTAGCTGTTAAAAAGGATCAAGCAAGTTCATTAGTTAAAGAAAAACTTGAGAGCACAAAGGGTGCTACTGCTGATGAAGGCAAGGAGTTTACGGATATTGTATTATACTTTGGCGGAGATGAAGTTAAGAGCGAAGTTATAAAAGAAGAGAGACTTATTGGATATGATGAGCTTTTAGGTGAAATCATAATACAAGAACTTATAAAAGGACCTGCAACAGTAAGTCAATGTAAGCCTGTGCTTCCAAAGGAAACCAGACTTATAAGTTTTTCAATAAAAGATGGTATTGCATATGTAAATCTTAGCAGTGATGCGGTATTTGAAATGACAGGTTCACAAGAAGAAATTCTATTAAAGGCTATAACTTCGTCATTATCACAGTTAGAGTCAGTTGATAAGATTATGATAACTATAGATAATCAAGGTGTTGATACTCTTGGTGGAAACTTTAATATATCTAAGCCTTTTAATTCTTCAGATATACAGGCATTAAAGATAAATAAACAAAAATAAGATTATATTGAAACGATAATAAATTTCTATTATAATTAGTTGAATAATATTATTTTAATATAATAAAATTTCAGACAAAAAGGAGAAATAAACATGAGTATATATACAGACTGGACAAATTATGTTGTTGAATATGTGAAATCACATGGAGAGCCAGCATTCTGGAAAGAGTATGCAAAGGTTGAGAAATCAATATACATTAAAGCTTTAGCTATACAAGGTGGAGTAATAAGTGGAACTTTTGAAAATCTAGCTAAAGAATTTGAAGTAGATGAAGTTTTCTTTATGGGATTCTTAGATGGAATAAATGAAAGTATAGATAAAGAGTTGGATCTTGAAGCAATTGAAGCTAACACAGAAATAAACTTCAAAATTGATTATGAGAAGCTATATTTCAATATGCTTGATTCAAAAGCTGATTACCTATACACATTACCACAATGGGATAGAATTTTCTCAGACGAAAAGAGAAAAGAAATCCAAAGAGCTTGGAGAGATTCAAAAACTGTTGTTAACGAAGTTAAAATAGGAAGAAACGATCCATGTCCATGTGGAAGTGGTAAAAAATACAAGAAATGCTGCGCAAAGTAGTTTATATTAAAACCTCAGTGATATAATTCACTGAGGTTTTTTTATGAAATTATCATAATTTGGTATTAAAATAATTGTCTATGATATAATTTTTATATAGGAATAGAAAGAAGAACTTCTTCATATTAAGTAAGGGGCGCAAATTCTATTAACTGAAGCAAAATTATGTGTTATGGAAGTTTATTTAAAGAAGGGAGTAGATGGAGAATGGATAATAACTTAAAATGGCTTAAGGAGAAAAGAATAAATAATACTATTGAAGCCTTAAAAAAGAATGGAATGAACGGGTATTTAGTTAAGGACAGAGAAGAGTTAATTAGTAAGATTGTTGAATTAACTAAAGAAGGAGATACAGTTACTTGTGGTGGTTCAATGTCTTTGTTTGAAACTGGAGTAATAGATCATTTAAGAAGTGGAAGATATAATTTTTTAGACAGATATGCAGAGGGATTATCACAAGATGAGATAAAGGAAATTTATAGAGGAGCATTTTCAGCAGATGTTTACTTTGCGGGAACAAATGCAGTAACTGAAAATGGGGAACTTTATAATGTTGATGGTACGGGCAACAGGGTAGCAGCAATGCTTTTTGGACCAGATAAGGTTATACTTGTTGTTGGAGAAAATAAGATAGTTAAAAATCTTGAAGAGGCAATTTTAAGAAATGAAAGAATTTGTGCACCAGTAAATTGCGAGAGATTAAATAGAGCAACACCTTGCGTGAAGGTTGGCCATTGCATGGATTGTTCAAGCCCTGAAAGAATTTGTAATGAGTATATAGTTATAAAGAAGCAAAGAGATAAAGATAGGATTCATGTTATTTTTATGAATGAAAGTTTAGGATATTAAAATATAAGAGTTAATCAATTCATAAAATATTGATTAACGGAAAATGATTATTAACAAATATGCACTATTAAAATTCTAAAAATGTGATACAATAATATCAAGAAATCGTTAAATAATAAACGATGTATTTTAATATGAAGGTATCTAAATTGATTATTTGAAGCTTATATAAAAATAATGAGTTGGGAATAATTAAAGATAAAGCAAGGAGGAGTGCATATGAAAGTAGTTGTAATAGGTTGTACACATGCTGGGACAGCTTTTATTGTTAATGCAAAAAAGAAATATCCAGATTGTGATATTGTAGTATATGAAAAGAATAATAATGTTTCATTTTTATCATGCGGAATAGCATTAAGTGTATCAAAGGTTGTTACTGAGCCAGAAAAATTATTTTATAATTCACCACAGAATTTGACTGGAATGGGAATAGATATGAGGATGAACCATGAGGTAATTGATGTAGATGTAGATAATAAAATGCTTAAAGCTAAGAATCTAAAAACGGGTGAAGTTTTTGAAGATAAGTATGATAAATTAGTTCTCACATTAGGATCTTGGCCGATAGTTCCAAAATTCGAAGGCGGGGAACTGGATAATATATTATTGTGCAAAAATTATGATCATGCAAAAATGGTTATTGAAAAATCAAAAGATGCTAAAAATATTGCAGTAATAGGGGCTGGATATATAGGCGTAGAGCTTGCAGAAGCCTTTGAGATGCAAGGTAAAAATACAATATTAATAGATGCTGAAGATAGGATAATGAACAAGTATCTAGATAAAGAGTTTACTGATGTAGCAGAAAATGAATTTATACAGAAAGGTGTAAAGCTTAAGCTTGGTCAAAAGGTTCAGAAGTTTGAGGGTTTAAATGGTAAGGTAACTAAAATAGTTACAGATAAAGAAACTATAGAGGCAGACTTAGTTATTCTTTGTATCGGCTTTGCGCCAAATACAGGGTTAGTTAGGGATAAAGTAAAAACCCTTAAAAATGGAGCTATAATAATAGATCAGTATATGAGAACAAGTGCTGAAGATATTTTTGCAGCAGGGGATTGCTGTATGGTTAAATACAACCCAGCATATGATGAAAGATATATACCATTAGCAACCAATGCTGTAAGGATGGGGACTTTGATTGCTGAAAACTTAGTAGAACCAAGATTGAGATACTTAGGAACGCAAGGAACCTCAGGAATAAAAATATATGATCAATGCATAGCTTCAACGGGTATGACGGAAGAAGTTGCTAAGTCAACCACAGCTATGAAAATCGGAACTGCCCTTATAAAAGAGAATCATAGACCTGAATTTATGCCAACTTATAGTGAAGCAATGCTAAAAATAGTATTTGATAAGGTAACGCATAGAGTAATTGGTGGTCAGATAGTATCTAAGCAGGATTTAACTCAATTTATGAATACACTATCAGTAATCATTCAAAATCATATGACATTGGAAGAGTTAGCGGTAACAGATTTCTTCTTCCAGCCACATTTTAATAAACCATGGAGTATTTTAAACTCTGTTGCACTAAAAGCTTTAGAAAAATAGAATAAGATAAAAAAATAAGGATATTGCCTAGGTAATATCCTTATTTTTTTAGGTATAGTGTAGGTATTTTTAGGATTACGAGGAGATTGAGGAGTAAGACTTTTAATTATGGCTGGTTAGAGATATACTAATTTTAGTAAAATTAAAAGCGTAGATTAAAGTGTGCAGGAGGAAACTTAGTGAATATAACATTAATTACCGTAGGAAAAATAAAAGAAAAATATTTAAAGGATGCTATAGATGAATATGCTAAAAGGCTTTCAAGATACTGTAAGCTTGATATAGTAGAATTACCAGATGAAAAAACACCGGATAATGCATCAGATAAAGAAGAACTATTAATAAAAGAAAAAGAGGGAAGAAATATATTATCAAAAATTAAGGACAATGCATATGTAGTTGCAATGGAGCTTAAAGGAAAACATATTACTTCAGAGGAATTTGCAGGCTTTATAGATAACTTAGGAGTTGAAGGAAACTCTAATTTAGTATTTATAATTGGCGGAAGTTTAGGATTATCGCAAGAAGTACTAAAAAGAGCTAATTATAAGTTGTGCTTTTCAAAAATGACTTTCCCACATCAGCTTTTCAGAGTTATGTTGCTTGAACAAGTTTATAGGGGCTTTAGAATAATTAAAGGAGAACCATATCACAAGTAACGGTGCTGGTTTTATAACTTAAAACTTATATTCTAATTAGAATATAAGTTTTTTATTTACAAGGACATTGATAGCACAAGTTTTTCTTAACATTTAAGTTTTAATAGCATAAAGGGATATGTAATAAATCAATTATAGTGGACTGTAGGTAAGTTTATTTTACACAAACCTAGCTACAGCCCAATTAAACTAAATACTAAACCATAGTCAATCCAATAATATATTGACTATGGTTTAATATTTACATATAATTTAAAAATTTTTTAATTATAATCTTGTTATATTTACATCTTTTCTTGAAACTGTTCTTTTATAATGTACTTTTGGGTAACCAATTACCATACATGCAACTAACTCTTCGTTATCTCCTATTTGTAGAAATTTACCTATTTCAGGATTAAATTTTACAGCTCTTGATAAGAAGCCACTAAAATATGTTCCAAGCCCTAAAGCATTTATCATAAGTTCCATTTTTGATGCTGCTAAAGCTCCATTTACAATGTTATTTGATTTTATTACTATTAATAGCTGAGCTTTAGAGAATAGCTTATCTTCTCCAGCAGGATTCTCTACAAAATTTCCATACATATCTTTCCACATATTGGCATACATCCTAATTTGAGACGGAGTAGTTTCATCATACAATAAATTATCAGCTTGGCTATTTAAAGTCTGTAGCACCATTTTTCTAAGCTCTTGTATTTTATCTTTTATAATAACATATGAAACATCTTGCAGATTTCCGCTAGTTTGAGTGAATTTTCCTGCTTCAATTATTTTATCTATCTTTTCTTCTTCAACATTTTTTGTGGAAAATAACCTAACGCTTCTTCTAAATTTCATGAAATTCATTAACACATCTGGATTTACTGAAAATTCTTTAGCGTTGTATTCTTTTACTTCATTCATTGGGTATTCTTTTTCATCATCAGAAGATATAGCCTTTACAGGGCAAATTGCAATACAATGTCCACATTTTACACAAGCTTCATTTTTATATGAGATTTTCCATCAATCATTACTATATCATTTACTATACAGTCTTGTTTACATAAGGTACACCCTATACATTTATCAGTATTTACTAACACTATAAAATGCCTCCTTCATATATATTGGTATTTATAATTATATTTATTAAACTATAGTTTAAGTCAAGCTTTTTATAAAGAAAATATATGTTAACTATTTTGTCTGCTTTCAAGGTTTAAATTTATTTTCTCGATATGTTTTTCAAGTGTTTTTCTTTGTTCTTCTAATTTATTTCGATGCTCGATTAAAATAGTTATTGCTAATTGATTATTATTACTGTCTACTAGAATATCTAAATTAGTACGGATTTCTTTGACTGACATTCCTATATTTCTTAAACATCTAATTAAATTTAGTAATTCTATATCTTTTTCTAAAAATACTCTTATATTGTTTTTATCTCGTTTAAATTCAGGTAATAATCCTTCTTTTTCATAATATCTTATTTTTGATTGAGATATATTAGTTATTTCAGAAACTTCTTTTATTTTATATTCCATATAAATTACTCCTTATAGTTAATATTAATTTTAATTATTATAACTTATCTTATAGGTTTTATAAATTTATTTAGCCATAAACTAAAAATACATATATTTTAAATCAATAGTAGTATTATGAAATGAAAAAAATATTTGTTAAAACATATTTAGGTCAAAGAGTTTTTGAAGAAAGAACAAGTTTTGTATGATTATAACAAAATATACAGATATTTTAGTAAAAATAATTCTACAATAATAACAGATAAAGCTTATGATAAGGGCATAAAATATAAGCAAGATGCATTAAGATCAATACTATAAAACTACTAGAACTATTAAAATAGGAGTTATCAACACAAAGTCACATAATAGAAGTAGATGAAATCATAGAGCATTTAAAAGAATACTAAAACTACGCCACTTTGGAGGAGTAACGGAGAATCGTATTATAAGTGACACTGCAAAACTTATTTTGATTAGTGCAATTTAATCCTGGGAACAAATGTGAGTAGGAGTTTCCTTTCAAAATATAGAAAAATAACTGTATCATATGATAAAATAATAGGTAGTTAAGGTTTACTTAGGTAGAATTGCTATAAAAAACATAGGAATAAATTAAGGGGGATAAACATGATAGTTGATAGCATTAAAAACATAGAAAAATATGACGGGTTAAATATTAAGGCTAGTGAAATTTTAAAGTTTGTAAAAAAAGCAGAAGAAGCTAATCTTAAAGATGGAAGATATGAAATCTTAGGTGAAGATTTATTTGCAATGATTCAAACTTATGAGACTAAGCCAGAAGGTGAGTGTAGATTTGAAACTCATAATAAATATATTGATGTTCAATATATAAGAGAAGGTAAAGAAGTTATGGATTATAAGCTTAGAGAGAAGCTTACAGTTACTGAAGATTTATCAGAGACAAAGGACGTTATTTTTTATGAGGATGCTGAAGATTACACAAGAACTGTAATAGAAGCAGGTTCTTTTGCATTATTCTTACCACATGATGGTCATAAGCCAGGGATTGAATGTGGCAAGATAGATACAGTAAAGAAGATAGTATTTAAAATAAAGACAGCTTAGAAATAAACAACCTTAAGAAGTAGATTTATATTAGAATCTATTTTTTAGGGTTATTTTTATAAAGTAAAATTATTTTAGTAATGTTTGTTGATAATAATATTGATGTATTAATAAAAGTGTTTAGGTGGTGATAAGAAATGAAAAAAACTTTAATAGATTATAAAGAAGCAATTAAACAATTGCCATTAAAGGATAAATACACAAAAGATGAATTGCTTATCGAACCATTTTTGATAGAGGAAAATGAAAAGCTACAAATATATTATGCTCCGCATAATGAGTATTTTAACCCAAGGGCAAAGGTGTTTATTGTTGGAATAACACCTGGTTTCCAGCAAATGAGTACAGCAATTGCTATTGCGAGGAAAGAGTTTGAAAAAGGCAATAATATTGAAGAAATACAGTATGCATGTAAGGTTGCAGGGAGATTTAGTGGAAGTTTAAGAAAAAATCTGATTGAAATGTTAAATAGATTAGAGTTAAATAAGGCACTAAATATAGAAGATTGTAGCGAGTTATTTGGCAATAAGGATGAATTATTACATACAGTTTCATTGGTGCCTTATCCTGTATTCGTTAATAAAGAAAATTACACTGGTCATACACCAAAGCTTATTAAAAATGAGTTTTTAATGAAATATGTATATAAAAATTTTATGGAAGAGTTTAAAAGACTTGATAACGCTAATGAGATATTATTAATTCCTTTAGGAAGAGCTGTTGAGGAAGTTTTATGTAAATTAAAAGCTGAAGGAATAATTGGTGAAGATCAAATCTTGTTTGGATTTCCACATCCATCAGGAGCAAATGGTGGTAGAAAAGTTCAGTTTGAAGCTAATAAAGAGAGTATGATGAAACTAATTAAGTTAAAAAGAGCCTTTTTTATGAGTAAGTAAAAAATAATTAAGGATATATTTTATAGGTAATTGTAGCTTATTGTGGAATAAATGAGAGATTAATAACAATCTAAGCAACATTTATGGCCTTATAAAATTCGATTATAAGGAAATTATAATAATGAAGAGAGTTTATAATGTTACTAAAAGATTAAAGGGAGGAAACATTAAATTATGAAACTTAACGATTTATTAGAAAAGCAATTAAAGAATATGAAGAGTATGAAAAAGAAGTTTAAGAAACTCATGAAAAAATAAGACATAGTTTTATACACAGATAAGATGTTGATTGTTTTAATCAGCATCTTATCTTATAAAAAGCAAACTTTAAAATTTTTCAGTGTTTGTCATAAATGATATACTGTGATATTATATAAACTTGTACATATCCCTATAGAAAGACTTAATTAAGCTGCAATAAAGAGGGAGGATAATCTTTTAATATAGGTTATCAATAAAACAAGTGGAGGAATTAAATAATGGATAACTTACCAAATTGCCCTAAATGTAATTCAGAATATACTTATGATGACGGAACTTTTCTTGTTTGTCCAGAATGTGGACATGAATGGACTCCAGGAGCTGAAGAGACGAATGCTGATGAAGTAGTAGTAAAAGATGCTAATGGAAATATTTTAAAGGATGGAGACTCTGTTACTATCATAAAAGACTTAAAAGTTAAGGGTGCATCTTCAGCACTTAAACAAGGTACTAAAGTCAAAAACATTAAAATTGTTGATGGTGATCACAATATTGATTGTAAAATAGATGGCTTTGGAGCTATGTCTTTAAAATCAGAGTTTGTTAAGAAAATATAATATTATAAAAATAAGCTAGATAATAATCTAGCTTATTTTTATAGAAATAGAGTAAATAAAAACGGTAGTTTTGAAGATAATAAATTTATAAATAAAATTTACTTGACTTTTATAGGTAAAAGGAGTAAATTGATATTAAGAAATTAAATTGTATAAAATTAAATTTATGAAAATATTATTTAGGTAAATTTAATTTAAATGAGGAGGAATATATATGTCAAGAATAGTTAATTCTGTAGAGTTTAAAGAAGAAATAAAAAATGGTGTAGTTGTAGTTGATTTCTTTGCTGATTGGTGTGGACCATGCAAAATGTTAGCTCCAATATTTGAAGAATTAGGAAATGAAATGAGCAACGTAAGCTTTGTGAAAGTTGATGTTGATAAGAGCCCTGATATAGCTATGTCTTATAAGGTTGCATCAATACCAACTGTAATGGTATTTAAAGATGGAGAAAAGGTTGCTGGAAACGTTGGATTTATGCCAAAAGAGCAAATTAAGCAAATGGTAGAGGCTCACGTATAATATAAGCTGTGAGGAGAAAGTTATGAGTGAAAGATATGATATTGCAATAGTGGGAAGTGGTCCAGCGGGACTATCTGCAGCACTTAATGCGAAGATAAGAAAGAAAAGTTTTATTATCTTTGGAAATGATGACCTTTCTGGGAAATTAGTTAAGGCTCATGAGATAAATAACTATTTAGGGTTTTATGGAATGAGTGGAAAAGCAATAAAGGAAGAGTTTGAGAAGCATATAAAAGCCATGGATATTAGAATAACTAATGAGAGAGTCAATAATATCTATGCTATGGGTAGTTATTATGCCTTAATGGTAAATGACAAGATGTATGAAGCTACTTCAGTAATATTGGCTACTGGAATACAATATGGAAAGCTATTTCCTGGAGAAGAAAGACTACTAGGTAAAGGTGTTGGATATTGTGCAACTTGTGATGCTCCTTTATATAAGGATAAAGTTGTTACAATAATTGCTGATAGTAAGAATGAAGAAGAAGAAGCAAACTTCATAAGCACTATAGCCTCTAAGGTTTATTATATACCAACTTACAAAGATGAGGTTGAGGTAGACAGCGCTATAGAGGTAGTTAAGGACACTCCAGTTGAAATTGTTGGAGAAGATAAGGTAGAAAAGCTAGTATTAAAGAGTAGAGAGATTGAGACAGATGGATTATTTATTCTAAGAGACAGCATATCTCCAGGACAGTTAGTTCCAGGATTAAAAATTCAAGATAATCACGTTGAAGTTGATAGATCAATGAAAACAAATTTAAAGGGATGCTTTGCTGCTGGAGACATTGTTGGGAAGCCATATCAATATATAAAATCAGCAGGAGAAGGAAATATAGCAGCTTTATCTGCAGTCTCTTATGTAGATGCATTAAAAAAGGAAGCTGCAAAATAGATAGGTTAATAGGTTTAGGAGAGTTTTATAATGAGTAATTGTGATTGTATTAAGTTAGAAAATCAAATATGTTTTGCCCTATATGCGGCTTCAAGAGAAGTAATAAAGCTTTATAAACCAATCCTTGATAAGCATAATCTTACCTATACTCAATATGTAGCTATGATTGTTTTATGGGAAAAGGAGCAAATGACGGTTAAGGAGATTGGTCAAAGATTACATCTAGACTCAGGAACTTTAACGCCACTTTTAAAAAAGCTTGAGCAAAGAGGGCTTATAACAAGGCATAGAGATGTTAATGATGACAGAGTGGTTATAGTTAATTTAACAGAAGAAGGAATTAAACTAAAGAGTGAAATTCTCGATGTTCCTGGTGAGGTATTTTGTAAAATGAATATATCAAAGAATCAGGCTGAGGAGTTAATGCATAACTTAGAGAACTTATTACAATGCTTAAAGTAATTAATATTCCAATGAACCTATGATGAATAAAAAGGTATTCTTAAAATTTAAGAATACCTTTTTACTATATTGAGATTATTAATTAATTATTTTAGTGGTTATGGCTTCTTTACGAGGTTTAATCATAATGGCAATATTAAGAATAATATGTTTATATTATGTTAAATATATTGAATAAGTTGGCAGGTATATTTACAATTATAGGTATAATGAAAAATGATTTATTAATAAGCATAGCTTTTAACTAAAATATATAATTTAGTTAAAAACAATGAGGTTAAATTAGAGGGAGGCGATGAGGGTGAGTAAAAAAATACAGAAACTAATTATAGTAATTGCGGCAATTTTAATGTTTGCAATTATGGGAGCTGGATGTTCGAAGAAAGATCCAATAAAGGACACGTTTAAGGAATATAAGGAATTGTGGATTAAAGCAGACTACGCTGGGATGTATGAGATGCTTTCAGCAGATTCTAAACAATATATAGATAAGGATACTTTTGTAGAGCGATATGAAAACATATATGGAGCAATTAAAGCTAAAGATATGAAGATATCAATAAATAATGAAGAAGAAAGAGATAAAAAATCTCTTGAAATACCTTTTACAATGAAGGCGAAATCAATAGTTGGCGATTTGATAATTGAAGATTTTAATATTACTTTTATAGAGGAAGATAAGATCTATAAGGTAAAGTGGGATGAAAGCATGATATTTCCACAAATGATTGCTGGCGATAAGGTTAGAGTAGAAGATAATTATTCTAAGCGTGGAAGCATATTTGATAAGGATGGTATGACTTTAGCACAAGATGATTTTGTTAAGTCAGTTGGAATACATCCAAGTAAATTTGAAAATGAGAAAGATGCAAAGATTGCAGCGATGGCCTCAACTTTGGATATAAGTGAAGATTATATTAGAGAAAAGCTAGCAGCAAATACAAATCCAGAACATTTTGTTCCTATAGTTGATGTATTACAGACTGATTTTGAAAAGCTGGATAAACTATCAACAATTGAAGGGGTAATAGTAAATAACAAGAGGTCAAGGGTATATAGTGGTGAAGAGGCCTTTGGAAATTTAATTGGACATGTTGGACCAATTACAGCAGAGGAATTAGAGGCAAATAAGGATAAGGGTTATGATGCCACAAGCTTAATTGGGAAAGCTGGTCTGGAGAAGGTATATGAGGAGTCGCTAAGAGGAGAGGATGGTGCTAGGATATATCTTTTAAGAGGCGAGTTAGAAGAGGAGATAACAATTGCTGAGAAGGAGGCAGTATCGGGACAAGATATTAAATTATCTATTGATTCAGCACTTCAGATTCAAATATATAACGAAATGAATGGAGAAAAAGGAGCAGCAACAGCTGTAAATCCTAAAACAGGTGAGGTTCTAGCTATGGTTAGTTCACCTTCCTATGATTCTAATATATATGTAACTTATAAAACTAAAGCAGTTAAAGAAAAGTGGGAAAAGCTAGATAGTGAGCAGTTTGATAACAGATTTAATAATGTATATTCACCGGGTTCAACAATTAAGTTGGTCACAGCAGCTTCAGGCCTAAATGAAGGTGTAATAACGCCTGCTGAAGAAGTTGCTATAAGCGGTAAAGAGTGGCAGCCTGATGGTTCATGGGGAGATTACAAAATAACGAGAGTAACAGACCCAGGAAGAGCAGTGAATTTAAGAGATGCTATTTTATTCTCTGATAATATTTATTTTGGTCAGACGGCGTTAAAACTTGGAGAAGAAAAGTTTATAAATGGTGCTAAAAACTTTGGAATTGGTGAAGAGTTAAACTTTGAGTTTCCAATGGAGAATTCACAAATAAGCAATTCCGGTGACTTAAAGAAGGAGATTTTACTTGCAGATAGCGGGTACGGTCAAGGGGAGCTTTTGGTTTCACCATTAGATGTAGCACTTATGTATAGTGCATTGTCAAATGAGGGTTCAATAATGAAACCAAGACTTGATATTGGATTAAATCCTAATGCAGAAGTTTGGAAAACAGCAATAAAGCCTGAGAATGTAGCTCCATTAATAGATGGATTTACAGCTGTAATAAATGATGTTAATGGAACAGCTAGAGATGCTAGGATAGAAGGGCATAGTCTTGCAGGTAAAACAGGAACAGCAGAGATAAAAGAAAAGCAAGGTGAAGCAGGTATAGAAAATGGATGGTTTGTTGCCACAGATGTAGATAGTTCCAAGATATCAATATCCATGTTTATCGAGAATGTTCAAGGGCGTGGGGGAAGTGGTATTCCAACTAAGATGGTTAAAAATGTGCTTACCTATTACTTAAATAAGTAGTTTATTTTTTCTTAAAAATTTTGTTGATAAGCAAACATAATAGGACTCCTATAGTTAAAAAAATAATCATTATTACTATGGGAAATATTTTAAAAGCAGTAAGCATAAATTAAATCTCCTTTAAATTGAAGTTAGAAGCCTAAGCTTCATATTTAAGAACTCCTTTTTATTGAAATAAGAAGGGGTTCTTTTATCATATATATATATTATAATATGAGGTTTCATTAAATTTAATATGTATTCACAAAAATTATTGTGAACATTTAAGGTATAAGGTAAAATCGTTTGAAGTTAAAGACATTGAGAGTTATATAGAGAATAAGTAGAAGTGTCATATACTATATTTTTGAATTCTTAATTCTACAAGAAAGAATTTAGTGATATAATATAAAATTGTATATAATACCTTAATAAAAAGTGAAACGTAAGATGAGGAGAATATCATGCCAAAAATCGGAATGAGAATTATAAAATCAGCTGTAGCTGTATTTATATGTTTTTTAATTTATCTAATACGAGGAGAGGGACTTCCTTTTTACTCAACAATAGCTGCAATAATGTGTATGCAGCCAGGGATTTCAAATACACGTACAGCTTCACGTAATAGGATTATCGGAACTTTTGTAGGTGGTATATTTGGAATGTTTCTTTTAGTATTTGAAAGAAAATACATGGTCGGAGTTAGTGAGATTTTTAGATTTCTTTTAATCTCAATTGCAATTATTCCCGTAATATATACTAGTATTTTGCTAGAGCATAAGCAGGCAAGTCATACAAGTTGTATAGTATTTTTAAGTGTAGTTGTAAATCATGCAGCAGATGTAAGTCCTTATGCTTTTACAGTAAGTAGAATTATAGATACTTTAATAGGAATATTTGTGGCACTTGCTATTAATGGAATAAAGATTCCAAGAAAGAAAAATAAGGATATATTGTTGGTTACAGAATTAGAAGATACTTTAATGAATTCAAGTGGACAAGTAAGTGGATATTCAAAGGTTAAGTTAAACGAAATGATAGCAGATGGAGCACAGATAACTTTAGCAACAAATAAAACTTCTGCTGATATTGTATCATTAATGAATAGTTTAGAGGTGAAGCTTCCCATAATAACTATGGATGGAGCAGCCATATATGATTGGAATAGCAGGTCATATGCATATGTTGAGGCTATAAGCCATGAGACTTCGTTAAATATTATAGATTCAATTAGAAATGCTGGTATGAATTTCTTTGCTAATACCATTGTTAATGATGTTATTCATATTTATTATGACGAATTTAAAAACCCTATGGAAGAAGAGTTTTATAATAAGGAAAAACTTCTTCCGATGAAGAACTATATACTTACGAGTCTTCCGAAGCAAAGAAAAACAGTGTATTTTACAGTAATAGATACCAGTGAAAAACTTGAAGAATTAAAAAAAATTCTTGAAAAGCAAGTGTATTGTAAAGATATTAGGTTTGTTTTTGAGAATTATAAAGATGGATATAAGATGATGAAAATATTCAGTTCTAAAGCAAACAAGGGGAATGCGGTTCTTGAATTAAAGAAGAGAGTAAAGTGTACAAGAGTTGTTACCTTTGGGAATGACAATAAAGATATAGCAATGATAAAGGTATCTGATATGAGCTATGTATTGAGTAATGGTGCAGAAGAAGTTAAGGAATTGGCTTCAACTGTAATAAACAGCAATGATTTAGATGCGGTTGTAAAAACAATGATTAAACTTTTTTATATAAAAAGAATAAGCTAAACAGAAAGACTGACACTTACAAATAAGGTGTCAGCCTTTTTATTTTTAAGGTATGGTAGGTTTTAGACATTTTAAATTAAAAATAAAAGTGATATAATAAAGAGAGAATGATTATTACTTAATAAAGTTATTATTGGAAACTTATTATAAATAATCGATACTGAGGTGTAGTTTATGAATAATGACAGAACAATTGAAATTATAAAGAGAAATCCCATTATTATAAAGACTGTAAAAAATCCAACTGATGAGATGAAGAGGGTAGCAATCGAACGTAATGGAATGGTTATTCAGTATATAAAAGATGCTACTGAAGAAATGAAACTGGCTGCTTTAAATAATAATGCTAATGCTATTGAATACATTGAAGAGCCAACAGAAGAGATGAAGAGACTTGCGGTTGAAAAAGGATGGACTAACTTAAAGTATATAAAGAATCCATCGGAAGAGTTGATTTTATTAGGTATAAAACAAAAAGGATGGGCAATCCAATATGCTGTAAATCCTAGTGAGGAACTTCAAATATCAGCTGTTAATAAGGATTATGATGCAATAAAGCATATAAAGAATCCAAGTGAAGCAGTTCAAGTGGCTGCTATTGAGAAAAGTTATGATGCCTTAAGATATATAAATGCACCAACTTTAGAAGCAGAAATGAAAGCTGTAAGGATAAATGAAGCTGCAATAAAATTTATTCAAGGCCTGGATGAAGAGAAGAAATTAAGGCTTTTAAAGAATAATGTGCTTGTTATAAAGTACGTAGGGAAAGAAATTTCAAAGGAAAAGATTGAAGAAGTTATAAGAGCGGCTGTTTCAAGTGAGGAAGTTGAAGAGAAATATGTAAGAGATTTTATGAGATGCAGCAGCATAAGTGAAAGTAACGAGAATTTCTCAATGGATAAAGTAATGTTCATCTATAAATACGGAAGCCATAAAGCAAAAAAGATAGCTGTAGATGAAAAACTAAGGATAAGGTAGGGGGAAGAAAAGTGAATTTTAAAGATACATTATCTAGTGCAGAACTTGTAATTGCAACAAATGAAGTGCCACTTATTATTGGAGAAAGTGGAATCGGAAAAACTGCTTTAGCAAGAGAGCTTGGCAGAAGAAACAACTGGAGCCTTGTGGTAATAGATGGGAATCTATTAAAGGAGGGTGAAATTGGTGGTCTTCCTACAGTTGAAGATTACGAAGCTGGTGACAGTGAAGGTGGCATTGTGAGAAAGAAAACAACAATTTATGCTGCTCACACAAAGCTTAGAGAGATTGATGAAAAGATATTAAAAGGGGAAAGGGTACTTTTGTTTATAGATGAAATTAATAGATGTGACCATAGTGTTCAGCAGGAGCTTATGAACCTTATATTAAATAGAGAAATTAATGGGTATAAGCTTCATGAAGATGTTAAGATCCTTGCTGCAATGAACCCTTCAAGTAAATACGGTTCAGATTTTGATTATCAGGTTGTGGATATGGATGCTGCACAGGAGAATAGATTTGTATGGCTTAACATGGAAAGCGACCCTTCTGCATGGATTGAGTGGGCCTTAAAAGCCGAAGTAGAAGATAAGGTTATAGAATTTATATCAACATTTCCAGAGCATCTTCACAGTATAAAAGAAGATGATATAAGAGCTACTCCTAGAAGTTATGAGAGAGTTTCAAAGAGTTTTAAAGTGTACAGAGAAAGTGAAGGAGCTATTCCGAGAAAAGTATTTTTAAATGTTCTAAAAGGAAATTTAGGAAAGGTAATTGCTGAGGAGTTCATGAGTTTCGTTGAGGCGGATCATAATAGTTTAGTAAGTTTTCATGAAGTATTTCAAGGTGATGAGCTTTCTGAAGAGATTATTATAAGACTAAAGGAGGAAACTCACACTAGATTATATTTAACTGCTGCTAATATCTTAAGAGGGTTAGACAAGGAGATTCCTAAGGTTGAGGATGATAAAAAGAAGGCGTATGTAGATAGATTAATTGAAGTATTGAAAGTGTATCCAGTGGATTTAATGGTTGGTGTTATGAAGGATATGAAGGAAAACTATGATGAAGTATACAAAGTAGCATTAGATAATGAGGCTTTTGTAGAAGCTTATTTTAGTGTTTATAGTTCTATAAGAGGATAGGTATCATTATGATAAGTAGTTTTGATAGAAATAGAATAGAGCTTTATGAGAAAATCACCGAAATTGTTAATGGTGGTGAAATGTTCAAAGCTAAGAGAGATGGATTTGAATTTGAAGTAAATTTACCTAAGGATTTTGAAGAAGCTTTTTACAAGCTGGTGGATAGAGTTAACTTCTCTTTGATTGAGGATAAGGATAATTTCTATGGGTATTTTTTATTTCAAATGAAGCGAGAAATAAGATTTGATATTACAACTCCAACAGGGGTGAATTTTAAGGGTGCAAAGTATGTTATTTACTTTAATCCAATAATATTTTTACAGCTTACTATGGAGCAGATGCAGGGAACCATAAAGCATGAAATTCATCATATTCTTGCAATGCATCTTCTTAGAGCTAAAGATTTAAAGGATAAGTATAGTACATTAGCAATAAACCTTGCAATGGATATAGTAGTAAATCAATATATAGATTTTGTACCACCATATGCTACAACTTTAGAGTTTGTAAACTTAAAGTATAACTTAAATCTGGAGCACTATAACACCCTGGAGTACTATGTTGATAATATCCAAAATGAGCTGGATCTTATGGAAGAAAGTGAAGAAGGAGAAGAGGATGATAGTAGGGAGAATGAGGATGTAGAAGAGGAGTTTAATCCAGAAAAAACTCATGATCTTTGGGATGAATCAGATGAAATAGATGATAAAACTCTTAGAGAATTTACAGAGAAATTTGTATCCTTATCAGATAAAGGAGAAATCCCCTTACATGTTCAAAGTTTAATTAAGGCGTTAAAAAGCACCTCAGGAGAAATTCCGTGGAATATATATTTAAAGAAGCTTATGGGGACCTTAGAAAGTAATAAAAAGAAGACTATTACAAGAAGAAGCCGAAGACAACCTGAAAGACTTGATTTAAGAGGAGAGCTTAGAGGCCATAAGGCTGAAATTATGGTTGCTATTGATATCAGCGGAAGTATAAGTGATGAAGAGTTTAAACAGGCTATACGTGAAGTTTTGGATATAGTTAAAAATTATAACCATGAAATTACGATTATTGAATGTGATACATCTATTAAAAGAGTCTATAAAACTAAATCTGTTAAAGGGGTTATGGATAGGGCTGTACCTGGTGGAGGAACTAAGTTTTCACCAGTTTTTGAATATGTAAATAAGCATAAAGCAAACCTTTTAGTTTACTTTACTGACGGTAAAGGGGAAGAAAAGCTTGAAGTAATGCCGAAAGGTTATAAGACTCTTTGGGTTATTTCAGGAAGAGGAGATAAGCTATCCCTTAAACAGCCTTTTGGAGCAGTAAAAAAACTGAAAAGGGTTGAGATTAAAGAGTTTTCAGTAGATACCTATGAGACTAGAGTAGATGGCTGGTCAATGAATCACCAAGAACCAACTTTATAGAAATAAATATGATTAATTACAAACAAGCATTTCTTAGGAAGAAATGCTTGTTTTGTTTTAAGGAATACATAATATGAATACTTTTAGAACATGATAAAGGGTATAAGAATTAATATGTAATAAAACATATGAATATAAATCTGCGTAAGAAAGAAGGTAACAAATGATGCGAAAAATGAAAACAATGGATGGAAATACAGCTGCGGCTCATGTATCCTATGCGTTTACTGAAGTAGCTGCCATTTTCCCAATTACTCCATCAACACCTATGGCAGAACTTGTTGATGAATGGGCTGCAAAGGGAAGAAAAAACATTTTTGGTCAGCCTGTTAAGGTTGTAGAAATGCAGTCAGAAGCAGGTGCCGCAGGCGCATTACATGGTTCATTACAGGCAGGTGCACTATCAACAACTTACACTGCCTCTCAAGGGTTATTATTAATGATTCCTAACATGTATAAGATGGTTGGAGAAAGATTGCCAGCGGTAATGCACGTATCTGCTAGAGCATTAACAACTTCATCCTTAAGTATATTTGGTGACCATCAAGACGTTATGGCAACAAGACAAACAGGCTTTGCAATGCTTGCAGAAGGTTCAGTACAAGAGGTTATGGACCTTTCAGCAGTTGGGCATTTAACAGCAATAAAAGCTAGAATGCCATTCCTATGCTTCTTTGATGGTTTTAGAGTATCTCATGAAATTCAAAAAGTTGAGGTTATAGAGCAGGAAGAACTTGCAAAATTAGTTGATTATGAAGCTTTAACTGAGTTTAGAAAAGCTGCTTTAAATCCAGATCATCCAGTAACAAGAGGTACTGCACAAAATCCAGATGTATACTTCCAAATGTGTGAAGCTTTAAATAGATATTATGAAGATATTCCTACAGTAGTTGAAAGCTACATGGGTGAAATAACTAAACTTACAGGAAGAGAATATCACTGTTTTGATTATTATGGAGCACCAGATGCAGACAGAATCATAATCTGTATGGGTTCAGTTGCAGAAGTAGTTGAAGAAACAGTAGATTATTTAAACGCTCATGGAGAAAAGGTTGGATTAGTTAAGGTTAGATTATACAGACCGTTCTCTATAGAAAGATTATTAAAAGCTATACCAGATTCAGTTAAGAAAATAGCTGTTTTAGATAGGACAAAAGAGCCAGGAGCAATTGGTGAACCTCTTTATTTAGATGTAGTTAGAGCTTTATTTAATAAAGAAAATGCACCACTTGTAGTTGGAGGAAGATTTGGATTAGGCTCAAAAGACCCAACTCCTGCCCATATAGCTGCGGTATATGATAATTTAAGCTCAGGTCAGCCTAAAGATAGATTCACTATAGGAATTATTGATGATGTAACTAATACATCCTTAGCTCCTAGAGAAGATATAGATGTAGCTCCAGCTGGAACAACAGCATGTAAATTCTGGGGCCTTGGTTCAGACGGTACCGTTGGAGCAAATAAGAGTGCTATTAAAATTATTGGTGACCATACAGATATGTATGCACAGGGATATTTCTCTTACGATTCTAAGAAATCAGGCGGTATAACCGTTTCTCACTTAAGATTTGGTAATAAGCCGATTAAGTCTCACTATACAATTGATAGAGCCGATTTCGTTGCCTGTCATAACCAATCTTATGTTTACAGTTATAACTTACTACAGGGACTTAAAAAGGGCGGAAAATTTCTTTTAAATACCCAATGGTCAGAAGAGGAATTAGAGGAAAGATTACCAGCTGATTTAAAGAGATATATTGCCGAAAATAATATAGATTTCTATACTATAAATGCAGTTAAAATAGCACAAGATATTGGTCTAGGCGGAAGAATAAATATGATAATGCAGTCAGCCTTCTTTAAGATAGCCGATATTATACCAATTGAAGATGCAGTTAAATATCTAAAAGAAGCTGTTGTAACTTCCTATGGTAAAAAAGGTGAAAAGGTAGTAAATATGAACCATGCAGCAATTGATAGAGGAATAGAATCAATTGTTAAGGTAAGTGTTTCAAGTCAATGGAAAGATGCTCAGGATGATAAGCTTGATATTAAGAGTAATTATCCTAGCTTTATTAAGAATATTGTAGAACCTATGAATAGAATGGAAGGAGACGCAATACCAGTTTCAACCTTTGTTAATGAGGGTGCAGAGGATGGTACTTTTATGCATGGTACTACAGCCTTTGAAAAGAGGGGTATTGCAGTTAATGTACCAGAGTGGATACCAGAAAACTGTATTCAATGTAACCAATGTTCATATGTATGTCCACACGCAACTATTAGATCCTTCTTGTTAGATGATAAGGAAAAAGAAAATGCACCAAAAGCTATGAAACTTTTAGATGCAAAAGGCTTGAAAACAGAAAATAAAATGTACTTCCAAATTGGAGTTTCTCCACTTGATTGTACTGGATGTGGAAACTGTGCAGAAGTTTGTCCAGCTAAACAGAAAGCCTTAGTAATGGAGCCACAGGATAGTCAGCATGATCAAATTGAAGTTTGGAATTATTCAGTTGAAAAGGTTAAAAATAAGCCAAATCCAATGAATAAAAACACTGTAAAAGGAAGTCAGTTTGAGCAGCCTCTTCTTGAGTTCTCAGGAGCTTGTGCAGGATGTGGAGAAACACCATATGCTAAGCTTGTAACTCAGTTGTTTGGAGATAGGATGATGATTGCCAATGCCACAGGATGTTCTTCAATCTGGGCGGCAGGTGGTCCTTCAACCGCATATTGTCCAAATCAAGAGGGGAATGGTCCAGCATGGGCGAATTCATTATTTGAGGATAATGCTGAATATGGCTATGGTATGTTTATTGCGGTAAAAACCATCAGGAACAGAATTGCAGAAAATGCCAAAGCAGCTTTAGAGCATTCTGATGTTTCAGCAGGTGCAAAAGCAGCTATAGCTGAATGGCTAGAACATATGAATGAAAGTCAAGGAACAAGAGAAAGAGCAGAAAAATTAAGAGCAGCATTAAAAGGTGAAAGCTGTGAGATTGCTAAAGCCATGATGGCAGATGAAGAATTCTTTGTTAAGAGATCCCAATGGATATTTGGTGGAGACGGATGGGCATACGACATTGGATATGGCGGTTTAGATCACGTTCTTGCATCAGGTGAAGATGTAAATATTATGGTATTCGATACAGAGATTTACTCTAATACAGGAGGCCAGTCCTCTAAATCAACTCCAACTGCAGCTGTTGCTAAATTTGCAGCCTCAGGAAAGAGAACTAAGAAAAAAGATTTAGGATTAATGGCTAAGACTTATGGTTACGTATATGTAGCCCAAATTGCAATGGGAGCAGATAAGAACCAAACAATCAAAGCAATAGCAGAAGCAGAAGCTTATGATGGACCATCCTTAATAATTGCTTATGCTCCATGTATCAGTCATGGTATCAGAGCAGGTATGGCAGTAAGTCAAGAGGAAGAGAAGAGGGCTGTTGAATGCGGATACTGGTCATTATACAGATACAATCCAACAGTTAAGAATGGAAATCCGTTCACTCTTGACTCTAAAGAGCCAAAAGGCAACTTCAGAGATTTCTTATTAGGTGAAGTTAGATACTCATCCTTAGCGAAGACCTTCCCAGAAGTAGCAGAAGAATTGTTTGCTAAAGTTGAGCAGGATGCTAAAGAGAGATATGAAGGTTATAAAAAATTAGCTCAGCAAGAATAAAAAATGGCCGCTGTAGGAGACTACAGCGGCTTGTTTTATAACTTGGAGAGTTTATTATTTATTTTATCTGCTTCGATTTGAGCTTCTCGTTTATAGTATAAATCTACTATATAAAATATAACAAGAAAAATTATAGAAAATGTTAATACGTTATTTAAGGTGAAAGTAAATAAGTTAAAAGTAAAACTTAAAAGTAAAAAGCAAATATAAGTAGCAAGAAAAGAGCATACATATGCTTGCTTGTAGGTTTTAAAATTTATATATGAAATAACACATATAACTATATGAATTACTAAAATCATTACAAAGAATTCTAAAATGCCTTTATTGCCCATTGCAGTGTAACCAGAAAATAAATTGTTGATTGCACTAACTAAGGTTCCAAGTGTAAAGCACATACAAATAGAGGGGATATAATTAAACAGTTTTTTCATAAAATCAACTCCTATAATCCAATTTTGTTTTTGAAATCAGGGATATAATGTCTCGTTATAACTATTTTTTCATTATTCTTTAGGATTGCCTCTAGCCTATGATTCCAAAGAGGATTAACCTTAGAAAGATAATTTAAATTCAGAACACAGCTTTTGTTTACACGGATAAAGTTAGAAGTGCTGAATTTTTCCTCAAGGTCACTTAGAGGACTATTAGTTTCGTAAACTTCACTTTTACAGTAAACGAAGGTTTTTTTATCAATAGTTTCAATGTAGTATATTTCTTCTAAGGGGATTGAGTATACTTCAGAATCATTTTTACATTGAAGAGAAAAGGAGTATTGTCTTATACTTTCGATAAGCTTTCTTAAACGGTCATCCATTACACCGCATTTTATTGTAATTTCAATCTCATTATTTTCAAGGGATTGCTCAATAGTTAACTTCATATCATCACTCCAAATACATATTAATACCGGTAGAATTTAAAATTGTTGTTGAAAATCTTTAAAACATATATGTCTTTATTTACAGTATATTGAAAATTAGGAAGCTTAGCAATGGAGTTTTCCTATGATGCCTGAGAAGGGAGCTGAGATGCCAAAAATAAAAAAGACCACTATAAAAAGTGGTCAAATAAATGCTAATTATTTTACTTAGTAGAGTATATCGATGGAAGCACATTATCAATATCAATAGTCAAGATATTTTCATTTTCATATAGGGATACAATATCATCAGGTGTACCAAAAACAAGAACCCCATATACGTTAATACCGTTAGTTTCAACATACTCAAGATATTTGTCAAAGTCTAAATCAAAATGAGAGAGAGCTTTTACTGCATCATCATGATCAGATAAATATTTCAGTAAGCTTTTAAAGTGTTTTCTGTAGCCAGGAACAAGACCATTTGAACTGTCGGGATCACTAGTTAAAAAATAACCACTAAGCTGTAGTGTTGGATATTCTTTATAATAAGAGGTATCTGAACTTTCAGCATCACCCTGTGGTTCTATACGAAAACCAATAGGAAGTTCTATTTTTTCATCAGAAACACGTACAGCGGTCCAGTTAAATCTTAAATTCTCATATTTAAAGATTAATTCATGAAGTTCATCAAGGGTTAGTTCCTTATCAAATAACATATAGGCTGAAATATAATTAGTATTAGGAAGTTGCATTAAATAATCAATTAGGTTTTTAGTGTCTTCTTTTTTGTATTCAAGCATTTTTTTATAGGATTCACTTGTTTTAGAGTCAGACCAAAGCGTGTTGTAGCGTATAGTTCTACTAGTATTTAAGTAGTCATACATTCCGTAAGGTTCATTTTTTTTCAATTCAGAGCTGAGAGGTGTTTTTTCTTGTGTAAAAAGATTATTTGATTCAAAAGTTAATGTATAGTTACCGAAACCATTATTTTCAGCAGATGCATAAGAAATACCATATCCAGGATTAACAACTTCGTTTAGTGCACGTAAGTCAAAAATAAAGTTTTGGTCATACTTAGATAAACTATATTTTGTAGGGTTATAGTACTGGCTAGAAATCAATGGAGAAACAATATATTTAACTGAAAATAGTATTGCAAATACGATAATTACAGATAAAGCAACTACCTTTAATAGTTTATGATTTACGGTTTTTCTTACTTTACTTGTTGTTATATCTGATTGAATTTCTTCAGTAGAATTGAAACTAGAGGTTAGATCTAGATTTTCAGCTAGATAATTATTTATAGCTTCATTTTTTTCTAATTCACTTTCAACTAATCTTTTTTCTTCTTCTGTTAAGGTTCCTTCTTTATATTTTTCTAATAATTCACGAAAGGTCATGTTTATTCCTCCTCCAATAAAGTTTTGAGCTTTTGTCTGGCACGGAATAAGAGTGTTCGGGCAGCGCCAGGATTCATATTAAGATTTTCAGCAATATTCTTTAATGACATGCTACAAAAATAAAATAGTATTACTACTTCCGTACTTGATGGGGGTAAGGATAAGATTGCAGCATATAATTTTCTTTTATTTTCATCAATGATTAGCTTTGAAAGGGTGTTATCCTCTATAGGAAACTGAAAAGTATCTAGGGGACTATTTGAGAAGTGTTTTCTATACTTTAGATTATCAAGCCATAGGTTTTTGCATACTCTAAAAAGCCAGTATTTAATGTCTACATTATCATCTTTTATGGATAATAAGGCTTTAAAGAAGGTATCACTTACTAAGTCTTGGGCTAAATAATGGTCCTTACATAAGGAAAAAGCATATAAATATACCTCATGTGAATACTTTTCATAGACTATTTCTAAGGCTTTTTTCTTCATCTCACTCCCCCTTTCACTACATAAACGATGAGAACCTTAAAATGTTACAAAGAAAAAGCAGGAAATTTCCTGCTTAAGTGATTATCAAGATATAAGATTCGGTATATACTAACTTACACCTTCGGATAAACATAAAATGTGTTTTATCAAATTTTATTTTTTAGATTTGTGAAGTAATCATTTTTAGTTATTGAATAGCATACATCATCATAGATGTTTCCATTATATATTTCGCTGGAGCAT
The DNA here is from genome assembly GCF_000821305.1 of Clostridium culturomicium. Lineage (GTDB taxonomy): Bacteria > Bacillota > Clostridia > Clostridiales > Clostridiaceae > Clostridium_J > Clostridium_J culturomicium. Next base: position 99,366 of record NZ_CCXK01000012.1, read on the forward strand.
CTAATAGTTCCTTCATACACAAAGCCACATTTTTCAATAACTCTTTTAGATTTAGTGTTAAAAGGATAATGATAGCAGGATACAACTTCAAGGTTTTCTTCTTCAAAAAGGTGTTTTATTACAGCCTTAACGCCTTCAGCCATTATGCCTTTTCCCCAATAATCCTCAGATAAAACATAACCAATCATTTTACAGCTTTCAATTTCTCTTTTATGATCTTTGTGAACACCTATAGAGCCAATAACCTTATTATTTTCCTTGTAAACTATAGCTTTAACGTTGTTACCTTCTATAAATGAGTTAAGTATTTTTAAGGTTTCATCCTTGTTTTCGTGTGGTGGCCATCCTGCGTTTGGACCTACATTTTCACTTTTTGCATATTCATATAAATCATCTAAGTCTGTGGGCTCAAATGGTCTTAAAATTAAACGATTTGTTTCAAGTATTTTCATAATAACACCCCCAATATAATTCTTAAGTGAGCATCTAAATCTTTGATTTAGTTAATGCGAACTTACTCCTTTGATCGCATGTGAAAAGGAGTTTCCTTAACAATACAATAAATTACATAAAAAGTAAATATAAAAAACTAAAGGTTGTTGAGCACTAGAATAATTGATATTAAATATCTTATAATATTAGATATAAAGTAATTTTAGGAGGAATAAAAATGAGCGTATTATTTGTAGAGTATCCAAAGTGCACAACATGCATAAAGGCAAAGAAGTTTTTAAAGGAAAATGGAGTAGAGTTTGAAGATAGACATATTGTTGAAAACAACCCAACTGTTGAAGAACTTAATCAGTGGATAGATAAGAGTGGATTAGAACTTAAGAAGTTCTTTAACACATCAGGAAAGCTATATAAAGAAATGAATCTTAAGGATAAGCTGAAGGATATGACAAGGGAAGAGTGCGTAGAGCTTCTTGCAACAAATGGAATGTTAGTAAAAAGACCTATTCTTGTTAAAGATGATAAAGTATTAGTTGGATTTAAGGAAGAACAATATAAAGAGATATAACCTATATTGAAGAAAATTTAGGAGTGAAAAAAGTGAAAAAAATAGAAGTTAAACTTCCTAACAACAGTTATGAGCTTTTAATAAGCAAGGGGCTCATAAATAATATAGGTTATGAAGTGGAAAAGGTTTATAAGGGAGATAAAGTTGCCATTGTTACGGATGAAAATGTAGACAGATTTTATGGAGAAGTAGTTGAAAAATCTTTAAGAAGCCAGGGGTTCAATACTTTAAAAATGGTTTTAAAGCCAGGTGAAAAAACTAAATCTATGGAGCAATTGCTAGAGTTATATGATCCTCTTTTGGATTTTGGAATAAATAGGGGGAATCTTATTATAGCTTTAGGTGGTGGAGTAATAGGAGATTTAACGGGATTCTGTGCGTCAACTATGCTAAGGGGAATACCTTATATCCAAATTCCAACCTCACTTTTGGCTCAAATTGATTCATCCATTGGTGGTAAAGTGGCAATTGATCTTCCAAGGGGAAAGAATTTAGTTGGTAGCTTTTATCATCCAAAGGCAGTATACATAGACCCAGAAGTTTTAGGAACCTTAGAGAAAAGGTTCTTAAATGATGGATTAGGTGAAGTTATAAAATATGCTTTAATAAAGGATAGAGAGTTATTTGATGAGTTAAAAAAAGTTCAGGGCTACGAAGAGCTTCTAGAGAAAATAGAGGATATTATTTATAGATGCTGCTGTATTAAAAAACATGTAGTTGAAGCTGATGAAAGGGATACAGGAGAACGAATGATATTAAACTTTGGTCACACTATCGGCCATGGTATTGAAAAGCTTCAAAACTATGAAGGCTTAAGTCATGGTGAGGCAGTTTCTGTTGGAATGTATTGTATTACATTAAATAGTGAAAATAAAGGCTTAACAGCAGCTGGGACAGCTAAAGAGATAAAGCTGCTCCTTAATAAGTTTCAGCTTCCTTATGAAGTTCAAGGGATAAAAAAGGAAGACTTATTGGAAGCTTTAGCAATGGATAAGAAGAATATTGGTAAGGGCATGAATCTTATATTACTAAGGGACATAGGAGAAGCTTTTATTCATAAAGTATCAGGGAAAGACATAGAGAAGTTTATTTAGTTACATTTAGGAGAAATAACAATGGAAAAAATAATAATTAAGCCTAGAAAGCTAAGTGGTAATGTAACAATTCCTCCATCAAAGAGCCTTGGGCATAGAGGAATAATTTCAGCTGCCTTAAGTAAAGGCGTATCTAAGGTTACTAATATTCAGTTTTCAAAGGACATAATTGCAACTATTGAAATAATGAAAAAGCTGGGAGCAAAAATTGAGATAAACAAGGATGAACTAATCATTGATGGAAGTGATATTTTTCTTAACACTAGTGGACAGCTTCAGTTTCAATGTAATGAGTCAGGTTCAACTTTGAGGTTTCTTATACCTATTGCTTTAATTAAGAATGGAGAATATGTTTTTCATGGCAAAGGAAAACTTGTTTCAAGGCCACTGACTTCATATTATGAGATTTTTGAGGAAAAAGGAATAGAATACTACACAGAGGAAGGTAGACTTCCTTTAAAGATTAATGGTTGCCTTAAGAGTGGAATCTATAGCTTAAGGGGAGATATAAGTTCACAATTTATAACAGGCCTTTTATTTGCACTTCCTCTTTTAAATGGTAATTCAAAGATTCAGGTTACAACAAATCTTGAGTCTAAAGGCTATATAGATTTAACCTTAGATGTTTTAAAAAGCTTTGGAGTTGAAATTGAAAATGAAGCTTATAAAGTATTTAAAGTTAAAGGTAATCAAAGCTATATGCCTGGAGAGTTCAGAATCGAGGGTGATTATTCTCAAGGAGCCTTTTATTTAGTTGCAGGGGCAATTGGAAGTGATATTAAATGTGAAGCTTTGAGAAAGGATTCTCTTCAAGGGGATAAGGTAATTATAGATATTCTTAAGAGAATGGGATGTCAGTTTGAAGAGACAGCTGAGTTTATTAAAGCAATTCCATCGAAGCTAAAGGGGATTGATATTGATGTTTCGGAGTGTCCAGATTTAGTTCCTATTTTAGGGGTTGCAGCTAGTATTGCGGAGGGAAGAACAAGGATACTTAATGGCAAGAGAGTAAGAATTAAAGAATCAGACAGACTTTTCGCAACAGCTTCAGAGTTTAATAAAATTGGTGGTAAGATAACTGAACTTAAAGATGGATTAATTATAGAAGGAATAGAAGGGTTTAAGGGGGGAGAAGTTGATTCCCACAATGACCATAGAATGGTCATGGCCTTAGCCATAGCAGCAACAAGAGCGAGTGGAGATGTTGTGATTAATGATCCTATGGCTATTGAAAAATCCTATCCAAATTTCTTTGAAGATTATAAAAAACTTGGGGGGAATATGAGTGAGTTCAATATTAGGAACGAAGGTTAAGATATCAGTTTTTGGAGAATCTCATGGAGAAGCTATTGGAGTTGTAATAGATGGGCTGCCAGCAGGGCATACTATTGATTTTGACTGGGTTTATGAAGAAATGAAAAGAAGGTCACCAGGCAGGAATAAGTTTTCAACAACAAGAGTAGAAAAAGATGTTCCAAGAGTTTTAAGTGGAATTTTTGAAGGTAAAACCACTGGAGCACCGCTTACTGCAATTATAGAAAATACGAATACAAATTCTAAGGATTATTCAGAGCTGAAATCAAAAATGAGACCAAGTCATGCTGACTATCCAGCTATGGTAAAATATAAAGGTTTTAATGATTATAGAGGCGGAGGTCATTTTTCAGGCAGATTAACAGCAATGTTTGTTTTTGCAGGGGCAGTCTGTAAAGAGATTTTAAAAGAAAAGAATATATTTGTTGGAGCCCACATAAGAGCTATAGGAAAAGTTATAGATGCGAAGTTTGATGGAGTTAATATTTCCAGGGAAGTAATTGAAGAACTAAGACAAGAAAGTTTTCCGGTTCTTGATAAAGCTGTTGCTGAAAAGATGCAGCAGGAGATTCTAAGTGCTAGAGAAGAAGGAGATTCTGTCGGGGGAATAATAGAGACTGCAATCATTAATCTTCCAGCGGGGGTAGGTAACCCCATGTTCTATTCAGTTGAAAGTGTTTTAGCTCATATGATGTTTTCTATTCCAGCGGTAAAGGGCGTTGAATTCGGAGAAGGTTTTGGAATAACAGAATTAAGAGGAAGTAAGGCAAATGATGGCTATTACATTGAAGATGGAAAAATTAAAACCTATAGTAATAACAACGGGGGGGTGCTAGGTGGAATTACTACAGGTATGCCAGTTGTTTTTTCAGTTGCAATAAAGCCTACTCCATCAATTGCTCTAAAACAGAATACTGTTAATGTAAATAATGAAGAAAATGATGTCCTTGAAATAAAGGGAAGACATGATCCATGTATTGTTCATAGGGCAGTGCCAGTGGTTGAATGTGCAGCAGCTGTCGCTATTCTTGATATATTACTTCAAGGATAACGGGGTGTAATTAATGAAGAATATAGTATTAATAGGTATGCCTGGTTGTGGTAAATCTACCATTGGAAGACTTGTAAATAGTGAGACAGGGTTGAGATTTATAGACTTAGATGATTATATAGTTGAAAGCAATCATATGTCCATAGAAGAAATGTTTAACCATGGAGAAGGTTTTTTCAGAGATAAGGAAACTGAAGCTGTTAAAGAAGCAAGCAGGAATTTAGGGGCTATAATTTCTACTGGTGGAGGAGTTATAAAGCGAGAAGAAAATATGGAAAGGTTAAAGAAGAATGGGGTAATTATTTTTATTGATAGAAGTCCAGAAAAAATAATTGAAACCTTAGATGATTCGGTACGACCATTGCTAAAGGATGGGGTTAAACGAATATTTGCCTTATATAAAGAGCGATATGAGCTTTACAAAAAGTATAGTGACATAGTAATTTTTAATAATGAAGAGCTTGAGAAGTCGGTGAATGAAGTTAAGGACATAATAGGTTTAATTAAATAAAAATAAGGGTTAAGTATAATTTTATACCTAACCCTTATTTTTATTTGTATATATCTGAGAACTCGATTTCGATTCGTTCAATTTTATTTTTATAAGCTTTCTTTTTATATTCTGATCTTTCATTATATGAATCACCAAAATCTAATTTGGTGTTTGGAAAGCGAAGAGTAAAATCACTTCCATTACCAGGTGAACTTTTCAATGTAACATCGCCTCCATGAAGAAGCATTAAACTTTTTACTAGGGCTAAGCCAATTCCAGTACCTTCTGAATTTCTTGAAAGAGAAGCATCGATTTGTGCAAATCTGTTAAAAATAACTTTTTGATGATCTTCATCAATACCTATTCCTGTATCCTTAACTGATATATATACATCTTTAGGGGTTGTATCTATAGTTACAAAGATTGTACCTCCACAATCAGTGAATTTTATGGCATTGGATATTAGATTAAGAATAATTCGTTCAAGCTTATCAGGATCAAATGCGATTACATTTTCTTCTACGTCTGTATCAAAAACTATACTTAATTCCTTTTCTTTGATAAATTCAGATACTGATGAAACTATATTTTCAACTGACTCAACAATATCTAAATTTTCCTTTTTTATTTCATATACAGTATCATCTATTTTGGATATATCTAAAATATTATTTATAAGTCGTATTAATCTAAAAGAATTCTGCTTAATCATCGAATTATAATTTTTACATTTTTCCGTATCAAGCGAACCACTATTAAACTGAACATCAAGAAGCTGATGGGCTCCATAGATTACATTAATTGGTGTTTTGAGCTCATGAGATATATTAGTGAATAATTTAGTCCTGTTTTTGTCATAACGTTGTAATTCCTTATTTATTTCTTCTAGAGCATATTTACTATTTTGTAACTCAGTATTTTTTTCGAAGTATGATTTAGAAAAATTATAATTTAATGTAAAGGTTATATATGCAATTATATTTGTACATATTATAATAATTAGATGATTATATAATATTTCGGGTTCAGGAATTAGCAAAGTTACGCAGAGTATAAAAACTAATGATGATAAAATCAATATTGCCAAAGATTCATGTTTATTTAAGTGAATAGTGGCACTTAATCCCATTGTAACCATAATATAAATTGAAATTTGTTTTGTAATAAACAGCATAATTAATGAAACTGATATTCCCCATATAAAGAGAAGAAGAATAAAAGTAAAATAGAGCAGTTTAAAGGTTATTATATTACCTTTTTTTGAAAACGCTTTCTTATAGCACCAATTCCAAAATGGAATTATGAAAATTATTATAAGGTGCGATATTAATAAAAACAAATATTCTGAAAAATCAATTGTTTTAGGTAGAAATAATAGCAAATCAACGATAACTAAGCAGGCACTTAAATAAAGGAGTATTTTTGCAGCCTTATGACACCTATTAATATTGGATTTTATTCTGAACACATCAAATTCACACATAAACATACATAGTCCTCCCCTACTGTAAAAAATAAACATAATTAATATGATTATACAACTAAATTTGAGTTATAGAAAGTATTTTTATGGAAATAAAGCTTATTTATCTATTATTAAAACCTTGAGGGGATACAAGGTCATATAATTGACAAAAAATTTCATACGTGTGATAATAAAAAAAAACAATTGAAAACAGTTGCATGAGGGGTATGATATGGATTCTGTAAAGTTATTAGAAGAAAATCCAATAATAGCAGCAGTTAAAAATGAAAGTGAACTAGAGATTGCTTTAAAATCTGAAGTACAGGTCATTTTTGTTTTATTTGGAGATATAATTGATATAAAATCAATTAGTGAAAAGATAGATTTAAGTAATAAAGTTGGAATAATACATATAGATTTAATTGAGGGTATTACTGGAAGAGAAGCTGGTATAAGGTATCTTAAAGCTGAAACAAAATTTAAAGGTGTCATCAGTACTAAACCTCAAGTAGTTAAGTACGCAAAGAACTATGGTCTGTTAGGAATTCAAAGAGTTTTTATATTTGATACACTTTCCCTTAACAATGCGAAGAAGCATTTGGGTACAGAATGTGATGCCATAGAGGTTTTACCTGGAGTTATACCAAAGGTTATTGAAAAACTGGCAGATAAAGCTGGAAAACCTATTGTGGCAGGCGGGCTTATTGAATCTAAGGAAGAAGTGATTACTGCTTTAAATTCAGGGGCAACCTGTGTATCAACAACAAGAAAAGAAATTTGGACTATGTAGATATGAGACTGGAGAAGGGCTACATAAGACTAGAATGCTAGTTTTATGCGCCTTTTATTTTATTATAAGCAAGGATGGTGTAGGAGAGATAACATGGATAAGAGGTATATAGTTGCATTAGATCAAGGAACAACTAGTTCAAGAGCAATAATATTTGATAAGGATCAAAATATTATTGGTGTAAGCCAAAAGGAGTTTCCGCAGATATATCCGAAGGAAGGCTGGGTAGAGCATGATCCAATGGAAATATGGGGAAGCCAGTATTCTGTACTTCAAGAGGTAATGGCTAAATCTAATATTACACAAAAGGATCTAGCGGGTATTGGTATTACTAATCAAAGAGAAACAACAATTGTTTGGGATAAAAATACTGGTATGCCAGTTTACAATGCAATAGTTTGGCAATGCAGAAGAACAGCTTCAATCTGTGAGGAATTAATTAAAGATGGATTTGAAGAATATGTGAGAGAGAATACAGGGCTTCTAATAGATGCATATTTTTCAGGAACTAAGGTTAAGTGGATATTAGATAATGTTGAAGGAGCTAAGGAGAAAGCTGAAAAAGGTGAATTATTATTTGGTACCGTTGATACATGGCTGGTTTGGAAGCTTACGAATGGAAAAGTTCACGTAACTGATTATACTAATGCGTCAAGAACCATGCTTTATAATATAAAAGAGTTGAAGTGGGATGAAAAAATTCTTGAGAAACTTGGAATTCCAATGTCAATGTTACCTGAGGTTAAAAACTCATCAGAGGTTTATGGACATACTAATTTAGGTGGAAATGGTGGAATAAGAGTACCAATAGCAGGAATTGCAGGAGACCAGCAAGCGGCATTATTTGGGCAGGCATGCTTTGAAAAGGGAAGCGCTAAGAACACTTATGGAACAGGATGTTTCCTGTTAATGAATACTGGTGAGGAAATAATAAGAAGTAATAATGGCCTTGTTACAACTATTGCTATTGGTATAGATGGAAAAGTTCAATATGCTCTTGAGGGGTCTGTTTTTGTTGGAGGAGCTGTTATTCAATGGCTTAGAGATGAGATGAAAATGGTTAATGATGCTGCAGATACAGAGTATTTTGCACAAAGGGTTGAAGATAATGGTGGCGTTTATGTGGTTCCTGCCTTTGTAGGACTTGGAGCACCATATTGGGATATGTATGCTAGAGGAGCAATCTTTGGATTAACTCGTGGTGCAAATAGAAACCATATCATTAGAGCAGCTCTAGAATCTATAGCATATCAATCTAAGGCTGTTATTGATGCAATGTCAGAGGATGCAGGTTATCCAATAGCTAATTTAAAGGTTGATGGTGGAGCCAGCAGAAATGGGTTTTTAATGCAATTCCAAGCTGATATAATTGGCCAGGAGGTTAGAAGACCAATAATTTCTGAAACAACAGCCTTAGGGGCAGCGTATTTGGCAGGACTTGCAGTAGGATTCTGGAACAGTAAAGAGGAAATTTCGCAGCGTTGGTTTGCAAGCAAGACATTTATGCCATCAATGGACAAAACTGAAGTAGATAAATTATATTCTGGCTGGCAGAAGGCTGTAGTAAGAACTCAAAAATGGGAAGAAGAGTAGGGGTATTATGGAATTTAAATTGAAAAGATTCAATGAACTGACAGTGGAGGAATTATATAAGCTCTTGAGGGTTAGAAATGAAGTCTTTGTTGTTGAGCAAGACTGTGTTTATCAGGATTGTGATAATAAAGATTATGAAGCATATCATTTATTTTGCGAGGATGAAGGTGAGATTATTGGCTGTTTAAGAATATTAAACAGAGGCGTATCTTATGAGGAAATGTCTATAGGGCGTGTTTTAGTTAAAGAAAAATATAGACACACAGGTATAAGCAGAGAAATGATGTTGAAGGCTTTGAAGTTTATTGAAGAAGAATTAATGGAAACTGAAGTAAGAATTTCAGCCCAGGTTTATATAAAGAAATTTTATGAAAATGCTGGCTTCAAAGTGGTTTCCGAAGAATATTTAGAGGACAACATACCTCACGTTCAGATGCTATATAAAAAGTGATAATCATTTTCCTTTGATGGACACTTTTCATAATTTTTGATATTATAGTAGTATAGATATATAAATTAGTGCTAAGAGAGATATAGAGACAAGCACAAAATAAGGATTAATAATCCTTATTTTGGCTTGTCTTTTTTTATTGAATTTGAAAATTTATTTAAGGGAGGCAAATGGGATGTATGATATAGCAATAATAGGAGCGGGAGTAATTGGTGCATCAATATTTAGGGAACTTATGAAGTATGATGTAAAGGTAGTTGTAATAGAGAAGGAGAATGATGTTGCCATGGGAACATCAAAGGCAAATTCAGCAATAGTTCACGCTGGATATGATCCTAAGGAAGGTACTTTGATGGCTAAATACAATGTAAGAGGCAATGAGATGTTTGAGAAAATCTGTAGTGAGTTAAGTGTTCCATTTAAAAGAAATGGTTCTTTAGTACTTGCTTTTGATGAAGCTGATATGGAGACAATAAAGGCTTTATATGAAAATGGAAATAAAGTTGGAGTTAAAGGACTTAAGATATTAAATAAGAATCAGGTTTTGGAGAAAGAACCCAATTTAAATAAGGAGATAGCAGGCGCGCTTTATGCACCTACAGGAGCTATTGTTGGACCTTATGAATATACAATTGCACTTATGGAGAATGCTGTGGCTAATGGTGGTGTTTTAAAGCTTGGAAGTGAAGTTACAGCAATTGAGAAGAATGATAATTTCAAGATAACTACATCTAAAGGGGAGATAATTGAAAGCAGATTTGTTATTAATGCTGCTGGAGTTTATGCAGACAAGATACACAACATGATTTGTAAGGAAAGCTTTAAAATTAATCCTATAAAGGGTGAGTATTTTGTGATGGACAACAGTCAAGGTAAGGTAGTCAGTCACACCATATTTCAATGTCCATCTTCAAGGGGAAAGGGAATCTTAGTTACTCCGACGGTTCATGGGAACCTGTTAGTAGGCCCAGATGCAGAAAGTGTTGATGATAAAGACAACGTAGCAACAACTGCAGAAAATTTGGAATATATAAGAAATAAGGCAATGCAAACCACAGATAAAATTAATTTTAGAGAGACCATAAGAAACTTTGCAGGACTAAGAGCAAATCCTGATTGTGGAGACTTTATCATTGAGGAAAATAAAGAAATTAAAAGATTTATAGATGTGGCTGGAATAAAATCTCCGGGACTTTCATCTGCACCAGCCATTGCAGAAGGTGTCATAGAGATATTGAAAGCAGCTGGTTTAAACACTGAAAAAAAAGAGGGATTTATTACAGAGAGGGAACAGATTAATTTCATGGAGCTTTCACCTGAAGGAAAAGCAGAGTTAATAAAAAAAGATAAGAGGTATGGAAGAATAATCTGCAGATGTGAGAGTATCACTGAAGGTGAAATTGTGGATAGTATCAGGAGATCATTTGGGAAGATAAGTCTTGATGGCGTTAAGAGACGATGCAGACCAGGTATGGGAAGATGCCAAGGTGGTTTTTGTGGCCCAAGAGTTCAAGAGATAATTGCAAGAGAACTTAATATACCAATGGAAGATATAGAGCTAGACAAGGATGGTTCATATATTTTAATTGGAAAAACGAAATAGGGGGATGACAGATATGTATGATTTAATTGTGATAGGCGGGGGGCCTGCCGGTCTTGCTGCTGCTTATGAAGCTTATAGTAGAGGAGTAGAAAGCATTTTAATTGTAGAGAGAGACAGAGAGCTTGGTGGAATTTTAAATCAGTGTATTCATAATGGATTTGGACTTCATACTTTTAAGGAAGAGCTTACAGGTCCAGAATATGCACAAAGATATATTGATATGATTAATGATACAAAGGTAGAAGTTAAGCTTGACACCATGGTGCTTGAAGTTAAAGAAAGTAGAGAAGTTCATGTGATAAATGAAGTAGAAGGATATATTGTTTTGGAGGCTAAGGCAATAGTTCTTGCTATGGGATGCAGAGAGAGAACCCGAGGTGCTATAAACATGCCGGGGGACAGACCATCAGGAATATTTACAGCAGGAGCAGCTCAAAGATATATAAATATGGAGGGGTATATGCCTGGCAGAGAAGTTGTAATACTTGGGTCAGGGGATATTGGACTTATTATGGCAAGAAGAATGAGCTTAGAAGGAGCTAAGGTTAAAGCAGTTGTTGAGCTTATGCCTTATTCTAATGGGCTAAATAGAAATATTGTTCAGTGCCTAAATGACTATGATATTCCACTATATCTTTCACATACAGTAACAAGGGTTATTGGAAAGAGCAGATTAGAAAAAGTTATTATATCAAAGGTTGATGAAAATAGAAGGCCAATAAAGGGAACAGAAATTGAATTTGAGTGTGATACACTGCTTCTATCAGTTGGGTTAATACCAGAAAATGAATTATCCTCAAGAGCAGGAATTGAAAAAGACAGCAGAACTAATGGGTTAATAGTGAATGAGAGCATGGAAACATCTGTAGAGGGAATCTTTGCTTGTGGTAATGTTGTTCATGTTCATGACCTAGTTGACTTTGTAAGTGCTGAGGCTAAGCATGCTGGAGCTTGTGCAGCTAAATATATAAAAGGTAATTTTAAAAAGGGCAGTTATCTCAATATCGTTAATGGAAAAAATATAAATTATACAGTTCCTCAAAAGTTATATGTGGATGCAGTAGAGGATAAGCTCACGGTGTTTATGAGAGTAAACAATATATATCATAATAAAAGGATAGTAGTTAGATGTGGAGATGAAGTTATCGCTATCTTTAAGAAACAACATCTGGCACCTGCTGAGATGGAGAAGGTAGTTTTAAATAAATCTCAATTAAACAATATTAAGGAAGATATAACTATATATTTAGAGGATGGTGAATAATATGATAAGAGAGTTAATTTGCATCAGCTGTCCAATGGGATGCCATCTAAAAGTGGATGTAGAGAATAAGACAGTGGAAGGAAACACTTGTAAAAGAGGAGAGATATATGGAATAAATGAGGTCACCAATCCAGTAAGAGTAATAACTTCAACTGTTAAGGTGATTGAGGGAGATTTGCCTGTATTGCCAGTTAAAACTAAGGAGCCTGTACCAAAGGATATGAATTTTAAGATAATGGAGGCTTTAAAGGAGATTCAAGTTGCTGCTCCAATAAAAGTTGGCGATGTTATTGTGGAAAATATTTTAGAAACTGGAGTAGATGTAGTAGCAACTAGAAATATAGGAAAAAAACACAGCAAATAGATATTGTAAAAATTTTTTTAGGTCATGAGATTAAAAGAGCATAGCGTTACTTAAAGGAATAAATAGATTGATAGGATAATATATTTAGTATATAACAATAGTGGGTGGGATTATATGTCACAGAGAAAGGTTATAGAAGGTTATGCAACTGATATAAATATGACAGTGGACCAGTTAGTAAGGTTTGTGGGAATATATAAAACTTTAATAGATTCAGCATCTAGCTTAAATTGCATTGCATTAGCGAGTAAAAGTGATGTTAAAGATGCTCTAAAAAGAGCTAGAGAGGTTGGAGAAGTTATAGATGAACTTATAGATTCTTTAGATTATGCTTTATGTACATGGTCTAAATATTTAAAACTAAAGACGGAATATATAAATTGCAGGATGGATATAAGTTATATAGAAGCTCAAGTAGAGGAAGAGTTAAGACTTCAAGGCTAATATTCATATGGAAAGGATGTAAAGTTTCTTATAGCAATTTTATAGTAATAAATAATTCAATAGTGACACAAAATAGTTTAAAGATTATCTTTAAACTATTTTTTTTACTTAAATAATAAAAGTGTTAGGAGGAAGAATGTGAAAAGAATTATTGCTAGTATGCTTTTATCTTTAAATCTTTTAACCTTTAGTAGCAATTTTACTCCAGTTGATTTAGAAGAAGATATAAAGTGTGATACAGAAATGAGTTATGATATAAAAATGAAGCAAGATATTTTAACGATTATGATGGCGTACCCTGATTATATTATAGGTATAGAGAAAGGAAATGAAGGGGTTTACTTTATAACTGCTAAAGATGAAAAAATAATATACGATGATATGCAGGTGAAAAATTCTGAGCAGAAGATGAATAATGCTGACATACAGGATATATTAGAGGAGCCTTATCCTCTTGAAATGCCAATAGGTCTTGCAGATGTGAATTCAGATCCAGGAAGATATAGATGTTACTCACTTTTAAATTCAGTTTATGGAAAATCAGAATATGAAGTAAGCTCTAATCTTGTAGGGGTATATGCCCCATATAACAAATATCAATTTAACAAAAATAATGGTGCTGCAGAAGCATTAGAGGGTGCCATGAAGGAGTTAAAAGGTTTAGCAGCATCAAATGGCAAGGTTGGAGAGTTAATAGGAAGTATCAATGGAACTTTTAACTACAGAGTTATATCAGGAACGGGAAAATTAAGTCCTCATGCTTATGGAATAGCCATAGATATAGCCAGCAATCCAAGTGATTATTGGAAGTGGTCAACTAGAGAAGCTGGAGAGAAGAGGGTTTTATATTATCCCGAAGAGCTTGTTAAGACTTTTGAGAAGTATAATTTTGTCTGGGGCGGAAAGTGGGGACACTTCGATACATTACACTTTGAGTATAGACCTGAAATTTTAATTAAGGCTAAGTACTTTTCGGAACCTATAGGGGAATCAGAACAGTGGTATAAACAAGTACCATTGAATGAAAACATACAGGAATATATAAATATTATTGAAGGTGAATTAGGTTAAATTTGCTAAGGGGCTTAATGAGGAGAGCAAGTATGAAAGTCATTAGAATTATTAAAAATGTGTTGAAAAGAAGCTTAATAATTACAATGGTATTAATCTCTATTACAAATACAGCAGCTTTTGCCTGGGCTGAAGGCGAAGGGGTGGATGAGGAAGTTAAGATGGAGATTAAGGAATTTATTGAAAAAGCCATATCAGAGAGAAATCAAGCTATTATCACAGGGGAAAGAGATGGAATAAAAGCGGTTTATGATATGGGAACAAAGTATGGTCAATGGGCATTCGAAAGTGAAGAAAAGAAGATGATTTATCTTCATAACTGGGAGCAGAAACAAGGAGTAAAAATTGTTGAAATTAAACCTTTAGTTATCATAACGAAAATTTCCGAAAAGGAAACAGGGGGATTTAAGGTTAACTTTACATGTTCCACAGAATATCGTTATGTTTATGAAGACAGACCAGAAGAAGTAAATAAATCTAGAATTGGAACATATCATGTATTAGGAATTGTATTTAAAGATGATAAGTATTTAATAAATAAAGAATGGTATACAGATCCATTTGCAGATTCTTTAAACCTTGAAAAACTTAATGTGGGAGATGTAAAAAGTTTTATATTATCACAAGAGGCCAGAGATTTTACAACTTTAGATGCTAGAAGAGTGGCTGCAAAGGAGTATGCAGATAAGTACTGCGGAGCTGCTACTGAAGAGGAATTTGGGTTTAAATATAATAAAAATTATAGGAATTTTAATCCAGCAGGTGGCGATTGTGCAAACTTTGCATCACAAATATTACATGAAGGTGGCGGGTTTAAAAAGAATCACTCATGGAACTATGAAAAAGGTGATGCTAGTGCATCTTGGGTAAATGCAGATAAATTTAAGGATTACTGGGTGTACAGTGGAAGAGCATCAGTTATTGCACATGGAACTTATGAAAAGGTGTATAAGGATTCTTATCAATTGATGCCAGGAGATTTTGTGGCTTATGAGAAAAAGGGGGATATAAAACATATTTCAGTTGTTACTAGTGCGGATTCAAGAGGATATGCTCTTGTTACCTGTCACAATACAGATAGGAATGATGTACCTTGGGACTTAGGCTGGAGTGATAAAAATATAAAGTTTTGGTTAATCAGGGTACATTTCTAAAATAAAAAATAAATAAAGTTCAACTTTCTATTAACCATATAAGGATACATGGCATACCCTAAAGTATAACGAATTTATAAGTTAGGTGATGAAGCATATGTATCCTTTAAAATTTAGGAATATATATTATGAGAAACCTTGGGGAAGCAATAAACTTTCTGAATATAGAAGTGATATTGTTAAGGAGAATATAGGAGAAAGCTGGGAAATTGCCTGCCATGATAAAGGTATGACGGAAGTAAGTAATGGAAAATTTGAAGGAGAAGCATTAATAAGTGTTATAAATAAAATGAAAAAAATGCTCCTTGGAGATAAAATTTTTAAAGATAAGTTTTTCAATAAAGATTTTCCGCTTCTAATAAAATTAATTAGTGCAGGAGAAAATTTATCGGTACAGGTTCATCCAAATAATCAATATGCTCAATTGAAAGAAAATGATAATGGAAAGATAGAAGCTTGGTATATTTTAAGTGTAGATGATGGAGCAGAGATAATTGTAGGAACACATGGATGCACCAAGGAAAGATTCAAGGAGAGCTGTAGTTGCGAAAAGGTAGAATGTTATATGAATAGAATTCATGTTAAGCCTGGTGAAATATACTTGATAGAGCCAGGATTGTTGCACTCCATAGGAAAGGGAGTAATACTTTTAGAAATACAGCAGAATAGTGATATTACTTACAGAGTATACGATTATAATCGAGGAAGACAGCTTCATATTTCTGATGCCCTTAAGGTGATAGATTTTGATTCAAAAGCAAAAGCTATCAATATAAATAAGAATATAAGCTTTCAAAAGTGTGTAACTAGAGAAGGTTTTAATATAGATATATACGACATCGATGGTGAAATGTGTGAAACAAGTGATAAAGAAAAATTTTATATTTACACCTGCGTTGAAGGTGAAGGGATAATAGAGTACGAAGATGATGGGATTAAGTGTGAAGAAAAATTATCTAGTTTAGAAAGTGTTTTGATTCCAGCATACTTAGGAAATTATACTTTAAAAGGTAAAATAAAATTGATAAAGAGCTATGTGTAAACATAGCTCTTTTAATATTTTGTTAATTTTACAATATTCAAACAACATGGTAGATTAATATAGTATGTAATTTATAAGCGTTATAGGGGGAAGACAGATGTACAGTACGAAAAGAGTAGCAGAGTTAAAAGCTCTAGGATTTTTACTTCAGAATGACAAGGAACACTTTGCAGTAAGATTTTTATCAAAAGCAGGGAATATGACAGCAGAAGAAATGGTTAATGTTGCGCATATAGCCAAGAAATATGGAAGAGGTTATATGGGATTTACAACTAGACTTTCTGTGGAAGTGCCATGGATTCATGGTGATGATGTAGATGCATTAATTGAAGAAGCTAAGGCTTTAGGATTAAAGCATGGAGGAACGGGAAAGAGATTAAGACCACTAGTTTCATGTAAAGGAACTATATGCTTACATGGAAATATAGATACTCAAGGCTTATGCAACAAGCTTTCAGAAAAAGAATTTGGACAAGACACTCCACACAAGACTAAAATTGGTATTTCAGGTTGTGCTAACAACTGTGCAAAGGCTAATTTAAATGATATAGGAATAATTGGTGTTACAGTTCCAGAATTCATACTTGATAAGTGTGTTGGCTGCGGAATGTGTGCTAAGAGCTGCAGACAAAAGGCATTAACAGTTGTTGATAGAAAGATTGTCATTGATAGATCAAAATGCGTTGACTGTGGAAACTGTGTTAGAGCATGTAAGCCAGGAGCGGCGGTTGCAAAGGAAAAGGGAGCTAGAATACACGTTGGTGGTAGATTTGGAAGAGCTCATAGATTTGGAACTGACTTAGGCAGAGTATTTAAAGAAGAAGAATTGTTTGATGCAGTAGAAAGTATTCTTACTTACTATAGAGAAACTGGAGAACCTATGGAAAGAATCAGCTATGTTATGGATAGAATTGGTGAGGAAAAAGTTGTAGCTGATATGTTAGAAAGATTATAATACATAAATATTGAGTTTAGTAATGTAAATATAGTTTAAAGCTTAAATGATCACAGGTACTTAAAATGGCTGTGGTCATTTTTTATTTAGGAGTTTATATAAAGAAATTATTAATAGAACAATGGAAAAGTTCAATTAAAGTAGCATTTCAGAATAATTATAGAATTATCTCATAGAAGGAATGTTTATCTTGTTAGATAATTCTGAGTATACAGATGATGTATACTTTCGTGAATGTTGTGGACAAGTGTCGACAATTATACTATTATAGTTTGGTAAACAAAAGTATCAAGGGGGAAAATATATGCTAGAACACGTTATTAATACCTTAATACCTATAGTTATTGAAATGTTAGAATTAATGGGAACTACAGTAATTATAATTGCTGGACTCAAGGCATTCTATCAATATTTAGTAAGCTTAATAAAACATGTTGATTACTCTATTAAGGTTGATCTTGCCCAAGCACTAGCACTAGCACTTGAATTCAAGTTAGGTGGAGAGATACTAAAGACTGTTATAGTAAGAAATCTCGAGGAGATGTATATCTTAGCAGCAATTATCTTACTAAGAGCAATATTAACATTTGTTATTCACTGGGAAATAAAAAGTGAGCAACACTAGAATTTTATGTTTATATTATACTTAAACTGATTTAAAAGCAGTTAAGTCGGTTTACCTATAATATAAGTATTGGGGCTGCCTAGTCAAGAGGGTGGCCTTTTTATTTTGAAATCAAGGTAGTAACTAGCTACAAGACAAATGAAAGTAAAGGTGTTATAATATCTTGGTAAGTCAAGATATGACTTTTTATTTATTGGATAGAATATAGATAGCTCCGCCTTGATTTGATTGGTGGAGTAAATTCCACTTAACCAAATCAAAGATGTACTCTGTGTAAGTTCTGATGACCTAATCAAAGGTTTGGAGCATAACTTCTGGAGTGTCATTTATGTAATGAAATATATAGATTATTTTTAAGAGGTGATATAAATGAGCGGTATTGCAGGAGAAGGTTGTGAAATATTAGTTCCTTTTAATGAGAGAAAACCTTTAGCGGACATAGAGCGTAGTTTAGTAAAGGGATATAGAAAGAAAATATGGTCAAAGTTCATTAAAGCTGTTAAGGATTATAAGCTTGTTGAAGAAGGCGATGTTATTGGTGTTGGAATTTCAGGTGGAAAGGACAGTTTAGTATTAGCTAAGCTTTTCCAAGAGCTTCAAAGACACGGTCAAATGAACTTTGAAGTTAAGTTTATTGCCATGGATCCAGGATATCATCCACAAATAAAGGAACTTTTAATAGATAACTGTAACTATTTAAACATTCCTATTCATATATTTGAATCTCAGATTTTTGAAATAATAGATGAGATTGCACAGGATTATCCTTGTTATATGTGTGCGAGAATGAGAAGAGGAGCTCTTTATTCAGAAGCTCAGAGATTAGGCTGTAATAAGCTTGCTTTAGGCCATCATTTTAATGATGTTATTGAAACAACAATGTTAAATGTACTTTATGGAGGTAACTTTAAAACAATGCTTCCAAAGCTTAAATCTTCAAACTTTGAGGGGTTAGAACTTATCAGACCTCTTTATTATGTTGAGGAGACTTACATTGAAAAATTCATACAAAATGCAGGAATATGGCCGCTTAACTGTGCATGCATGGTTGCAGCTAAGAAAATCGGTAATAAGAGACATGAGATAAAGCATATGATTGCTGAAATGAAGAAGACCTTTAATGATGTCGATAAATCTATCTTTAGAGCAGCAGAAAATGTTAATATGGATGCTATTTTAGGCTGGCAGAAGGATGGAGAAAAACATTCTTTCTTAGATGAATATCACGACGAGTTTTAATATAAAACCCCGTCAATCAAGAAATAATTTGATTGACGGGGTTTTCTTTTAAATAAATATTTAAAATTTATATTTGAACGATATATATTTTTAGTAACGTCTGCTAGACCTTGAATCATAGTCATCCACTGATCTGGTGATTACTCTAACACCAATGTAGAAAGGTACTATTACTATGATATAAGTTAAGATGTTATATAGTATAAAGGGAACTGTAACTATAGGTAAAAGTGAGTATATTAGGATTTCTTTTTTCGTGAATACCTTTATCTCATCATATATTGGAATTGGGATATTATTAAAGGTTATTTTTGCAGTATAGCTCATCATGATGAAAATAACATTTATGCCTAAAATACCATAATAAATATAGGTTGCAACCTTAAAGTCAAAGATGGATGTGTACTTCATTAGCAAAGAATATATTAGAAATAGATAGAATGAATAAAGAAGTCTTAAAGAAGCCTTTTTCCTTTTTTCAAGATAGCCCTTTGGTAATTGTTCATAATCAACCATGAATTTAACCTCACTCTCATACTTTAAGTTTTATTATAGGAATAATTGATTTCGTTGATTTGTATTAGATAATTTCTATAGGTATCATTTCTTCCAGTAGTCATTTGATCAACATACCAAGAATAATCTCTATCATTACTTACAGAACGTGTTACCTTTGTACCAAGACCCCATGATGGATCCAAGGATTCAAACTTAGAGATATGGATACTTTTGTAGATAAATCCTACAGCTATTAGAGCTACAACTGTAAATAAAATAATAATAATTTTATTTTTATGTTTGATAAAAACTCCCCCTCTTTTATAAGTGCAAGTTTATTTGTCGAAAACATTATTCATATTACATATAATAACAATATTATATAAAAATGTATTATATGTCAAGGTGTTGAGGTCGTTGAATACTGTTGTATAGAGGTGGTAAACATCAGTGATCAATTAATTTAGGTATAATCCATTTTAATATTGTTAGAAATAATATACAATTAATGGGGTAGAGTTATAATTAAAAGATATAAGTATGGGGGATAAGATATGAAGTTAGTATTAGAAAACATAGAGAAGGCTTTTGAAAAGAAGCAAGTATTAAAGGGTGCAACTTTTGAGTTTGAAAAGGGGAAGATTTATGGACTTCTAGGAAGAAATGGAGCTGGAAAGACAACCTTATTTAACTGTATAAGTGGAGAATTAAAATCAGATAAGGGGAATATCAAGCTTCAAGAGGAGAATGATACCATAGAAATTTTAGATTATTCTAAAATTGGTTTTGTATTTGCTGACCCGGTATTGCCAGAGTTTTTAACAGGCTATGAGTTTTTAAAGTTTTTTATTGATATAAACAAGGATAAAATAAAGGAATTAAAGTCCATAGAGGAATACTTTAATATTATTAAGATAGATGAAGAAGATAGATTTCGTCTTATTAAGGGATATTCTCATGGTATGAAAAACAAGCTTCAAATGCTTTGCTTTTTAATAACAAGACCACCAGTCATTTTGCTGGATGAGCCATTAAGCTCTTTTGATGTTATTGTAGCACTTGAAATAAAGAACCTTTTAAAAGAAATAAAAAAAGATCACATTATTATTTTTTCAACTCATATTTTACAATTAGCAACGGATTTATGTGATGAAATAGTGGTGCTTAACAATGGAACTTTAGAAGAGGTGCCAGAAGAGGTTTTACATAGTGAAGAGTTTGAGAAGAATATAATTGAAATTTTAAAGGAGGAGCAACATGCTTAAGGCTTTTATTAATACGTATAAAGTAGCCTTTGCAGAAAAGGCTAATGGGTTTATTTATTATTTGAAAAAGCTTCCTCTAATAGGAAAGAAGATTTCAGAAGGGCTTTATAAGGCGACTGAAGTGAAGTTAATCTTAGGGTTTGTTGTAACTGCTTTTGCGTTTATATTTGGTTTTTTAGGTAAAGCCATATATCTAGGTTTGATGATAATGCTGCCGGCATCGTTGATTTCAGGGAAAGTGGGTAATACAACAGAAATAGCATTACATATTTTTTTCTTTTTAAGTTTAGTACTTGGACCTGTTGTTAATGCTCTAATAACAGATAATCAGATGGAAGCTTTCAAAATGATTAGTGTAATGAGGGTAGAGTCAGGTAACTATTTTAAAAGTAAATTAATTTATAAAAGAATCATAAACTTTATTCATTTTCTACCTGCGATGATGTTTGTGTTTTCACCTTTAAAAGGTTTTATATTAACAGTAGAGCTTATAGCTTTTAAATTTATTGGTGAAGCGCTCCAATTATTTATATATGAAAGAACCAATATTATACTTAATATGAAGGTTTGGTTTACTTTAACTATTATGGGGGTATGTTTAGTTTTAGCTTATGTACCACCTATATTGGGATTTACCCTAAAGGTATCCCCAACTTTATTTAGTGTGTGGGGAGTCATAATTATTTTACTAATAGCAGCTTTAAGTTTGATTTATATAATGAAATACAAACATTATAAAGAAATGTACAAGGAAACTTTAATTAAAATTTCAAGTTTTGATAAAAATGCAATAATGGCTGAAGCAACTTTCTCAGATGTGAAAATTAATGAGAAGAAGTTTAGTGAAAAAGATTTAAATAGTGATAAATTTAAAAATAAAGAGGGATATGAGTATCTTAATGCAATATTCTTTATGCGACATAGAAGGCTGTTAACTATTGCTACTAAAAAGAGGACTGCGATAATTCTGATTATAGGTGCAATTTTAGTTGCAGTGACAATACTTATTCCAGAGATAAGACAAGATGTTGTGAGTACACTTGAAAGGAGTGGCGCTTTCTGGGTGTTTATCATGTATATGCTTTCTACCAGTGAAAGAGTTTGTAAGGCCATGTTTTTTAACTGTGATGCCAGCCTGCTTAGGTATGGATATTATAGAGAGGGGCATGTTATATTATCAAATTTCAAAGCAAGGCTAAAAAGGATACTTACTTTAAATTTAATTCCTGCAGCAGCTATTTGTATTTGTATAACAGCCGTTATTATTTCAGCTGGAGAAATAAATGGGTTAAGAAGCATGATACCTATATTCATAAGTATTATTTGTTTATCTTGCTTTTTTTCAATTCATCACTTATTCCTTTATTATGTAATTCAACCATATACAGCGCAAATGACTATTAAAAGTCCGTTATTTACCATAGTGAATATGGCTGTTTATTTTGTGGCATATATGTGTCTTAATTTTGATGGCTCAAATTATGTTTTTAGTATTGGAGTAATATTAGTAACTTTAATATATAGCTCAATTGCGTTGGCTGTTACCTATAAAGTGGCACCAAAGACCTTTAAGCTACGATAATTTTAAGGGATACCTTTATCGAAATTTAAATGATAAAGATATCCCTTTATTTTTATTTTAATTTGCCGACAGGAGCTAAATATACGGTAAACTCTTCACTGCCATCAATATCAAGAAGCTTATCCATTGAGGCTTGGTCATAGGCCGCTATACCACAGGTTCCACAGTTTATTGCGCCACAGGCAAGATAAAGATTCTGGCATACATGTCCAGCATCTAACAGCATTACCTTGTGAGCGGCATGAAGATAACGCCACTCTCCACGATATGGAAGGCAAGTCCAAAGGAACACTACAGCACTACTGCATAAGAAGGTCTGATTAAGTGCTGCAGAGGCAGTTTCATGAGAAAAGTCTCCCTCTTTTATTAGTATAAGACTGTGTGATAAAGCTAAATATCTATAAATCCCTTTTTTTAAGCTATCTACGTTATTAACTACAAGATAAGTTTCGAAGGTGTGACGGGCACCTCCAGAGGGAACAGTTCTTAGCGTTGCATAATTATTAGCAGTAACTTTTTTTACTCCTTGAGAGCACCATAAAAGAAAGGAAAGCTCAGGTAGTGAGAGGTTTTTTTCGGAGTAGGAACGCCAGCTTTGACGAGCATTTATTATGTCTAGGACATTTGAGGTTTGAAGAATATCATTAGTAACTTCAGGAAGCTTAATTTGGTTTAAGTCATTAGCGTAAGGTTTTTCCAGTGGGGGTTGAGGCAGTTTTTTTTCTTGGTCAGACAATTCGTAGTCATCAGAGTCATCATTTAAATTAAAAGGTGACCTCATAAAATCTCTTAACTCATTTATTTTATTCATTAAAATACCTCCTTAATATTAGAAACTCATTCTCCTTATAGTGGAATGAGTAAGTATCTTAGCTAAATCATAGGTTTGGAAATATACTTATATAAACTATTGTAACATTATTATATATAAGGTAATATAAGTTAATGAAAAGTTTGTTTGCTAATTAGCAAATAATTAGAATAACAATAAGTGAAGTCTATTATATGAATATGAAACAGTGATTTCATACATAATTAATAGATACATGGGAGGTGACTAAATGGCGGTCAATGAGAAAGAAACAAAGCTTGAGCTCGAGAAATTTTATGATACAAAGGTGTGGATTGAAAAAGAGATTATAAGAATTGAGAAAAAGTGTGAAGAGTATGAGGCTAAGGTTTCAAGTTTGAAAAAGGCTTCTGGAGGGACTTATAGCACTGAGCTTCTACTAGCACAAAATGTGAAGGCTTTTGCGGAGAAGGACTTACATAAATATAGTGAGGGAAGGACGAATCCATACTTTGCAAGGATTGATTTTAAAGAAAAGCTAAGAGATTCGGAGAGCTTTTATATAGGGAAGTTTGGGCTTATAGACGAAGTCGAAAATGAGGAAGTTGTTATTGATTGGAGGGCACCACTAGCGAATTTATATTATAGTGGAACATTTGGACCTGCATCTTATAGAGCACCGATTGGTGAAATAAGTGGAGAACTTTTGTTAAAGAGAAAGTTTCAAGTTAAGGATGGAGAAATAGTAAATATTTTTGATGAAGGTGTCAATGAACTTATTGTACCTGCATCTGAAGATGGAGAAGAGTTAGTTGATGAATTCCTTAAGCTTAATCTTGAAGAGAACATGAGTAAAAAGCTGAAGGATGTTGTAACTACAATACAGCAAGAGCAAAATGATATTATAAGGGCTTTCAAGAATAAGCCTATAATTATTCAGGGTTCTGCAGGCTCGGGAAAAACAACAGTAGCTCTTCATAGATTAGCCTATTTAGTTTATACCTATGGCGATGAAATGAATAATAGAAATATCTTAGTGGTTGCACCAAATGAGTTATTTCTTGATTATATATCAGATATACTTCCAAACTTAGGGGTTAGCAATGTTAAGCAGGTTACCTTTGAAAATCTATGTCAGGAGATAACAAAGGGTAAGATGAAAATAATAACTAAGGATAAAAAGTTATCTGAAATAATAGAAAGTGATGATGTGGAAAGAATAAAGTATATAACTACATCAAGTAAGATAAAGGGAACAATGACTTATAAAACTATTCTTGATAGACTTATAAGAATTTTAGAGCGTGAAAATATAGAGGTTGAGGACATCAAGATTGATGGTTTTACACTATATTCAGCTAGGGATATAAGAAGGCTTTATATAAAGGATTTAGTTAAGCTTCCGATAAATAAGAGGAAGGATGAAATCCAAAAATACTTTAAAGGAAAGCTAAAGAATAGACTAGAAAAATTTAAGGAAGAAATTGAACATGAGTACTTCTTTAAAATAAAGGATATAAAAAGCAAAACTGAGCTTTCAGAAGAGCAGCAAAGAAAAGAAATAATTAAGACTTATGATGAAAGGGATGAGCTTATAAATCAGCTTAAGCCTAAAGCTGTTAAGGCTTTGAATACCTTCTTTAAGGACTGGAAGACTATAAATCCGTTAGAGGGATATATAAGATTATTTAATGATGAAGAAGTATTTGAGAAAGCTACTGATAACTGCATTCCAAAGAAGCTGGCTCATTATATGATTAGTGAATTTAATGATAATTTGAAAAAAAAGGTTCTTGATGCGGATGATTTAGCAGCAGTTACTTATTTGGACATAGTTCTTAATGGATTAAGTACAGAGGAATATATCCACACTGTAATTGATGAAGCTCAGGATTATAGCTTTTTGCAGATGGTTATATTAAAAGAGATCTCTAAAAATAATTCTATGACTATAGTTGGGGATATAGGTCAGGGAATATATAGTTATAAGGGAATAAATACTTGGGAAAGTTTAATTTCAAAGGTGTTTGAGGAGGAAGCTACTTATATTACCTTGACTCAAAGTTATAGATCTACTGTTGAAATAATTGAATTTGCAAACATAGTTTTAGAAAAACAACAGCTTAATGTTAAGCCGGCGATGCCTATTTTAAGACATGGTATGATGCCTAAAGTGATAGAAGTTGAGGAAGATTCAGAGATAGAGAGTATAGACTCCTTAGTTGAAGAAATTCATAGATTAAATAAGAAGACTATAGCAGTGGTATGTAAGGACTTTGATAAGTGCAGGAAGCTGCATAAGGTACTTAATAAAAAATCTGCTTTTAAATGGGACTTAGTTGGGGAAGAGCAGGACAATATGGATGTAAGTAACTTAATAATACCGAGCTATATGACAAAAGGGCTTGAATTTGATGCGGTTATTGTATATGACTGTGATAGTTTAAATTATAGGGATAATGATCTAGATAAAAAGCTATTGTATGTTGCTCTGACAAGAGCACTTCACATAGAGTATGTTTTATACAAAGGAGAATTAAGTCCTCTTCTGAAATAGAGGGAACGCTGGGGATTTTTTAAAACACATAGAAAAAACCTACAAGTTATGGTATATTTAAGGTTAGTATAGTTGAAAATAATGCTGATTAAATTGTGAGCGATTTAAGGTTGCATTATGTATGATATAAATTAATTTAAACATATTTTTAATAGAAGCGAAGGAAGTGAATGTTATGGGAGAGAACGTAGGGAATACATCTTCTAACTTTATTAAAAGAATAGTGGTGGAGGACTTACAGAGCGGTAAACATGATGATATAATTACACGTTTCCCACCAGAACCAAATGGTTATTTACATATAGGACATGCAAAATCAATAGTTTTAAACTTTGAGTTAGCAGATGAGTTTAAAGGAACAACAAATCTAAGATTTGATGATACTAACCCGACAAAAGAGGATACTGAATATGTTGAGTCAATAAAAGAAGATATTAAGTGGCTTGGTTTTGACTGGGATAACTTATACTTCGCATCAGATTATTTTGAAGAAATGTATGAGAGAGCAGTTCTTCTTATTAAAAAAGGTTTAGCCTTTGTATGTGATTTAACACCTGAAGAAATGAGAGAATTCAGAGGTACTCTTAAGGTTCCTGGAAAAGAAAGTCCATATAGAAACAGAAGTGTAGAGGAAAATCTGGATTTATTTGATAGAATGAGAAAAGGTGAGTTTAAGGATGGAGAAAAAGTTCTAAGAGCTAAAATAGATATGAGTTCTCCTAACATAAACATGAGAGATCCTATAATCTATAGAATATCTCATACAACACACCATAATACTGGTGATAAGTGGTGTGTATACCCAATGTATGACTTTGCACATCCGATAGAGGATGCTATAGAAGGAATTACTCACTCTATATGTACTTTAGAATTTGAAGACCACAGACAACTTTATGACTGGGTTGTAGAGAAGTGTGAAATGAAGGAAATTCCAAGACAAATAGAGTTTGCTAGACTTAACATTACTAATACTGTAATGAGTAAAAGAAAGCTTAAGGCTCTGGTTGATGAAGGTATTGTTGACGGATGGGATGACCCAAGAATGCCAACAATAGCTGGTCTTAGAAGAAGAGGATACACTCCAGAAGCTATCCGTAACTTCTGTAGGGAAATTGGAGTTGCTAAGAATGACAGTACTGTTGATGAGCAGATGCTTGAGTACTTCATCAGAGAGGACTTAAATGCTAAGACTCCAAGAACTATGGCAGTATTAAAACCTTTAAAGGTTGTTATAACAAACTATCCAGAAGGTCAAGTTGAATTACTTGAGCTTGAGAACAATCAAGATGATCCATCAATGGGGACTAGACAGGTTCCATTCTCAAGAGAGATTTATATCGAAGAAGAAGACTTCATGGAGGAGCCACCAAAGAAATACTTCAGATTATTCCCAGGAAATGAAGTTAGACTTAAGGGTGCATACTTCATTAAGTGTAATGACTTCATTAAAGATGAAAATGGTAAGGTAGTTGAAATTCACTGTACTTACGATCCAGAAACTAAGAGTGGTACAGGATTTACTGGAAGAAAAGTTAAAGGAACAATTCACTGGGTTGATGCAACAAATTCAATTCCAGCAGAATTTAGATTATATGAACCTTTAATAAAGGATGAAGAGATTGATGAAAGCAAAACTTTCTTAGAGTGCATAAATCCAAACTCTTTAGAGGTGCTTGAAGGATATGTTGAAGCTAATATGAAGAATGTTAAGCCGGGAGAAGCCTTCCAGTTTTTCAGACATGGATATTTCAATGTAGACACAAAATACTCTACTGAAGAAAAACCAGTTTTCAACAGAATAGTTTCATTAAAAAGTTCGTTCAAAATAAGTTAAATAGAATTTAATATTTATAAAGATTATATAAAAGTAATCCTTTTATTAATAAACATTGTTATCGTCGAGATAGGAAGGTGTTTATGGTAAAAGGATTACTTTTTTTATTAAGAAAATATAAACAAACAAAGAATAAAAATTAATTAAAGGAATATAAATGATTACCAAGGGTATATTCAGGTCATGTACACATTCAACTACTACCTAGTTACCTATTTTATAATTTACAAGGGGGTAATTTAATGAAAAAGAAACTTCTTGCAATTTGCTTGTCAGCAGCTATGATTGTAGGCATAGCAGGATGTGCACCTAAGGCACCTACATCAGAGGAAGGCAGCAAGGGAAAAGACTACAAAATAGGAATAATTACAGGGACAGTTTCACAAGGGGAAGAAGAGTACAGAGCAGCTGAGAATATGAAAAAACAATATGGAGATATGATTGTATTACAAACATATCCAGATAGTTTTATGAAAGAACAGGAGACAACTATAGCTAATACATTAGCGTTAGCAGCTGATCCGGATGTTAAGGCTATTATATTCGTTCAAGCAGTACCAGGAGCATCAGCAGCAATTGATAAAGTAAGAGAAACTAATCCAGATATGTTGTTTATCGCGGGGGTTCCAGGAGAAGATCCAGCGATGATAGGTGGAAAAGCTGATGTTATTTTACAGGCTGATGAATTAGGAATGGGAGTAAGTGTTATAGAACAGGCTAAAAAGCAAGGTGCTAAGACTTTTGTTCATTATACATTCCCAAGACATATGTCTTATGAAATGCTTGCAAAGAGAAGAGATTTATTTAAAGAGACTTGTGAAAAGGAAGGAATTAAATTCGTTGATGCAACAGCACCAGACCCAACTGGAGATGCTGGAGTTCCAGGAGCACAACAATTCATATTAGAGGATGTTCCTAGAAAGGTTGCTGAATATGGAAAGGATACAGCGTTCTTTTCAACTAACTGTTCAATGCAGGAGCCACTTATAAAAATGGTACTTAAAGAAGGAGCTATATTCCCTCAACAGTGCTGTCCATCTCCTTATCATGCTTATCCAGGTGCTTTAGGAATTGAAATTCCAGACGATAAGAAGGGTGATGTAGCTTACATTGTAGATCAAATAGGTGAAAAAATTAAAGCTGGTGGGGGAGAAGGCAGATTCTCAACTTGGCCAGTGCCAATAAACATGATGTTTGTTGAGGGTGGAGTTAAGTATGCTATGGCATTCCTAGATGGAGAAACAGATGGCAAAAATGACAAAGCTAAACTTACAGAAATTCTTAATAGCTTGCTTGATGATGCAGAGATAAAGATTACTCCATATATTGATGCAGGGTCAGGCAAGACTTATGATAATTACTATTTAATTTTATCAGATTATATAAACTTCTAGTATATTTTAATCTTCAGAGGGAAACCTCTGAGGATTTTTAAAATAATAATACATTGGGGGAGTGTCATGGAGAGTAATTACGTATTATCAATGAAAAATATTAGTAAAGAATACTTTGGGAATCCTGTACTTAAAGGAATAAATATAGACATTAAACAAGGGGAGATTCATGCACTGTTAGGTGAAAATGGGGCAGGAAAATCAACACTAATGAATATTTTATTTGGTATGCCTGTAATACATAGCACAGGGGGATTTCATGGTGAAGTTTTTCTTCAAGATAACATAATAGAAATAAAGTCACCTATGGAAGCAATGAATAATGGAATAGGCATGGTACATCAAGAATTTATGCTTATACCAGGGTTTACTGTTACAGAGAATATAAAGATAAATAGAGAAATTACAAAAGGAAACTTAGTGACCACAGTATTTAGAAATAGCAAAAGTCTTAAGAGTTTAGATTATAAAGCTATGAATCAGGATGCAAGAAGGGCGTTAGATACTATTGGTATTGGCATTGATGAATTAACCTATATTTCAGAGTTGCCAGTTGGATATATGCAGTTTGTGGAGATTGCAAGAGAAATAGATAAAAGTAATATGAAGGTATTAGTTTTTGATGAACCTACAGCTGTACTTACAGAAAGTGAAGCGGAAACTTTAATGGATGCTATGGTTGAAATTGCTAAGAAGGGCATTGCAATTATTTTTATTACCCATAGGTTAGATGAGGTAATGAAGGTTGCTGATAATATCACTGTTTTAAGAGACGGAGAATTAGTAAAAACTCTAAGTAAAACTTCAACAAATGTAATAGAGTTGGCTGAATTAATGGTAGGAAGAGAACTTCAGATAACTCAAAAAGAAAGTGAAGCTGAAAAGAAAGAAAGTAACAAGCCAATATTAAGACTAAAAGATTTTTATGTTGAAATGCCAGGAGAAAGAGTAAAAGGCATTAATCTTGAAGTTTATGAAGGTGAAATACTAGGTCTGGCAGGACTTGCAGGTCAAGGGAAGATAGGCATAGCTAATGGAATTATGGGATTATATGAAAGTCGTGGAGAAGTTTATATAGAAGATAAGCTTCTAAGATTAAATAATCCAAAGGAAGCTTTAAATAGTGGGTTAGGCTTCGTATCTGAAGACAGAAGGGGCGTAGGTCTATTATTGGATAGTTCTATAGAATTAAATATTGTTGTTACAGCAATGCAGATTAACAATAAGTTTCTAAAGAATTTTTTAGGGATAAAGTATTGGGATTCTAAAGGAATAAGAAAATGTGCTAACGATATGATTAAGCTTCTTGATATAAGGTGTACAGGAGCAACACAAGCAACTAAGAGCTTAAGTGGAGGAAATCAGCAGAAGGTTTGTATTGCTAGAGCATTAGTGCTAAGACCTAATATTTTAATGGTATCCGAACCAACAAGAGGGATAGATATAGGAGCTAAAAAATTAGTCCTTGATACCCTTGTAAAGCTGAATAAAGAGGCAGGTATGACAATAATTGTAACATCTAGTGAGCTTGCGGAGTTAAGGAGTGTATGTGACAGGATAGCCATGATTACTGAAGGTAAGGTAGCAGGAATTCTAAAACCAGAAGATAAGGATGCGAATTTTGGGCTTCTTATGGCTGGATTAGATATTCCAGTAGAGGAAGGAGAGTGTTTGTAATAATGAAGGAAAGAATAAAATTATTTATAAATAAAGTTGGATTACCGAGAATTATTATTGCACTATTCTTTTTAATTTTGTGCTTTATGGCGGTCCCTTTAAATTTATCTATACCAGGTCTTATCTCTGACGTTTTAGTTAGGTTTGGAATGAATGGAATATTAGTTTTAGCTATGGTGCCGGGGATTTTATGTGGTATTGGCTTGAATTTTGGATTGCCAGTTGGGATTTTAGCAGGTATATTAGGGGGACTTATAAGTATAGAGTTTAACTTATCAGGTGGCGTTGGATTTGCTGTTGGAACCTTAATTGGAATTCCAATTGCTATAGTATTTGGGTATCTATATGGAGCACTTTTAAACAGAGTAAAGGGTTCAGAGATGATGATAGCAACCTATGCAGGATTTTCAACTGTTTCATTAATGTGCATTGGGTGGCTGCTTCTGCCGTTTAAAAGTAATGAGATAAAGTGGCCAATAGGTACAGGCTTAAGAACAACTATAACACTAGAGCATAGATATGCTGGTATTTTAGATAATCTATGGAGTTTTAATATTGGGGGTGTAAAAATACCTTCAGGATTGCTTTTATTCTTCTTCATAGGATGTTTCCTAATGTGGCTCTTCACTAAAACTAAAACAGGAATAATGATGACTGCAGAGGGAGATAATCCTAAGTTTGCTAAGGCATCAGCTATTCAGGTAAATAAGATGAGAATGATAGGAACTATAATTTCTACTGCACTAGGTTCGATTGGGATAATGGTTTATTCTCAAAGCTATGGATTCTTTCAATTATATCAAGCACCTATGATGATGGGTCTTACAGCGGTTGCAGCAGTTCTTATAGGTGGGGCATCAGTTAACAAGGTTAAGATATCCCACGTTATAATTGGTACCTTCTTATATCAAGGGTTATTAACTGTTGGACTTCCTGTTATTAATAAAATAATTTCTGAAGGTAATATTTCAGAGGTTATTAGATTAATTGTAAGCAATGGTATCATAATCTATGCTTTGACAAAGGCAAGGGGAGGTGCTGGAAATGAAAAGTAAGTTTACTTTAGAAGATTTGAAAAAATATACAATTAATAATATGGTGACTATTGTATTTGTTGTTTTATGTATTGTAGGCTTTAGTGTATCAGGGTTGCCAATTGGGTTAGTTTTAAATGAGTTAGTTGCAAGAATAGGTAGAAATACATTTCTTGTATTAGCTTTAATTATTCCAGTAGTAGCAGGCATGGGGTTGAATTTTGGTATTGTAATTGGCGCAATGGCAGCACAAATAGTTATAATTGCAGTTACTCATTGGGGGATTACAGGCATTCCGGGATTTGTATTATGTGTTGTATTATCTACGCCACTATCAATTTTATTTGGGTATTTCACAGGCAAAATACTGAATAAAACTAAAGGTCAGGAAATGATTACAAGTATGATCTTGGGGTTCTTTGCCAATGGATTATATATGCTTTTATTCTTGTTTTTAGTTGGAACTGTAATACCTATGAAAAATCCTGTATTGATGATTAGTGGAGGTGTTGGAATTAAGAACACTGTAGATTTAAATGGTGGAATAAAATATGCTTTAGATAATATTATAAAGTTTCCTCTTTACTATGTAGTGTATTATTTGGCTATAATATGTCTAATAGCTGTAGTAGCTTTTGCTATATATAAATTTAAAACAATGAATAAGAAGATAGGATTTAAATTAGTATTTTATGCAGTAATAAGCATCATAGTTTTCTTTGGCTGCCAAATTAATTCTATAGCTTTAGTGCTTTATGAGGTAAAGGTGCCTATATTTACTTTAATAGTTATTGGGTTACTATGTCTATTTAATATATTGATATTTAAAACAAAACTTGGTCAAGATTTTAGGACAGTAGGTCAAAATGCAGTTGTGGCTAATGCATCGGGAATAAATGTTGATAGAACTAGAATAAAAGCTATCATTATCTCTACGGTGTTAGCTGGATGGGGTCAGTTAATATTCCTACAGAATATCGGAACCTTAAATACTTACGGAAGCCATGAGCAGGTGGGTATGTTTGCTATTGCCGCTATTCTAATTGGTGGCGCAACTGTGTCTAAAGCAACAAATAAACAGGCTATATTAGGAGTGATTCTTTTCCATATGTTATTTATAGTTTCACCTACAGCAGGTAAGAATTTATTTAATAATGCTCAGATTGGAGAATATTTTAGAGTGTTTGTATCATATGGGGTAATCTGTGTTTCATTAGTACTTTATGCCTGGAAGGAACACGTTAAAGCCAAGGAAGAACTAAGGGTGTAAAATAAAGCAGAAGCGAAATCGCTTCTGCTTTATTTTATAGATTTATATCGGAAAACTCCACTTTTATTTTATCACTATGGTTAGCAAGCTTTGCATTGACTTGGATAAGGGCATCTTCTGAAGCTTTATCAAAATCTTTTACTGGCAGAGTGATTATAAATTCTGAACCCATATTGAGTTCACTATTAAGAGTAATGGTACCATCAAGAAGTTCAGTTAAAGATTTTACTAATGAAAGACCAATACCACTGCCGGAAGTACTGGCGGAATTTGTGTTAGAGGCTTGGATAAATCTATTAAAAATAAGTGCTTGTTCCTCTTTTGAAATTCCAACACCAGTATCTTTTACTGATATATCAATAGTATCATTATTACAAGTTAAAGTTACATAGACACAGCCTCCACTAGGTGTAAACTTAATAGCATTTGAGAGTAGGTTTAGCGTTATTCTATCTAGTTTTTCCACATCAACGGGCATTAAAAATTCTTCATCATTGGTATCAAAAATTATAGTTATATTTTTAGCTTCTGCATATTCTACTACGGATAAGGTAATATCCTCTATGATATCAACTATATTTTGAACCTCAAATTCAGTATGATAAAAGCCAGATTCTAGTTTTGTAATATCTATTAAGTTATTTATGAGCTTTAATAGTCTAAAGCCATTTCGTCTAATATAAGATAACTTCGTTGCATCTTTATCATCTGTGAAGATAATTTTACCATTATCCTTATATATATCTAAAAGCTGTAGACTTGATAGCATTACATTTAATAATGTTCTTATTTCATGAGAAAAGTTGGTTATAAATTCGGTTTTTATCTTATCATTAACCATTGCTTCATTATATCGAGCCTTTGCCAGGTTAGCTTTTTTTTCATTTTCAGTTTTCTTAATAGCAAAAAACATCATTAGTATTATTACGATGAATAATACTATAAGAAGAAGGAGTACTACTGGTGCTGAAAATTTACGGTTAATCCAATTATCATTAACATAAATAGAGCTCTTAGGCAGAGTCTTTCTATCAACTCCATTATAAGAAACTTCTTTTAAATCAAATATAAACATATAATCTAAATCTAAAATTGGTGAAATGGAATGGAGTGGATCTCCATTTAAGATTCTGGTTGCAACTTCATAAGCCAGTTTACCATGATTTTCAGGAGAGAGTAAATATCCTCCTAGAGCCCCCTTTCCAATGTAGGCGTGATTGAGAGTATATAAAGGGCCAGAGTAAGACTTCTTTAAAATGGTTACAGTATCTTCAGGATTAATACTTGTATTCGAAGCATTATTAAAGTTACCAACTAAAATTGAAGGACAATCATTTCCTTTAGAACTTAAAGCAAAAGAAATATCTTCAATATTATTACTGCTAATATAGTTGAATTTGACTTGAGAACTATAATAAGGTGAAATATTATAAAATAACTTTTTAATTTGTTTAGATGATATTGTTTCATCTAAAACAATATTTATATTAGTTGTTTCCGGATATGTACTTAGAATACTATCAATTAAAAGTCTTAGATTGGGTGACTCTAATACACCAGTAAAAAAGTTGTATGGGTATCTATTAAGTTTTGAAAGCTCATTTACACCACAATAGGCTATGGGTGTATTATATAAAGCTTTATTATTATAATATTTTGCAACAAATTCTATGGATTCATCATCAAGGCATAAAATTAAATTAAATTTATTCTTAGCATATTTCATAAATAGAAGTTCAGCTTCTTTATCCATATATTCTTCATCATTATTAACGGATGATAGAATTTCAGTATATAGTTTTAGGGAATTATCAGAAGAGAATTGCTGTGAGAGGTATTTAAGAAGTTTTCCTTCCCAAAGCATATTATCTGCATTGGAGGTTAATATTAAAATTTCTTTATATTTAATATTAAAATCTAAAGTATCAGAGTTAACTGTAGAAGCAAGGGCATTATTATATGGAAAAAATAAAAAAATGATTACTAAAAATAGCGTACATTTTAATTTTTTATAGGATATATTAAGAAAAGTATAGGTATCCATAATGTCCTCCTTCATTATTATATTTTTGTGGTAAAACTTTACAGTACAAGTTTTTAGTCTAAAATTATTTACTTAGTGCCACATGATAATGAATTATACTATAAATTATCATCCAAATATCGACAATATAATTATATTATAGCAAGAATGAAAAGTATAGAATATTTATGGATTTGCAATTAATTTGTATATAGTTTTTATATCTTGAGAAGATACTAACTGATATAACAAAAACATTGGTGGTATAAATTATGAATTTATTAAAAAAAAGAATAGGTACAAATAAAAATTATGAGAATTTTAAAGATACAGTTTATAAAAAGATTAATTTTGGTGAAGGTCTAGAGGAAATCAATTCTGCTAATTTTAGTAATGGAAAATTTGAAAGTTGCAGTTTTAAGAATATGAATTTTGAGGGCTATGCTTTTAACGTTACCATTTTTGAGTTATGCAGTTTTGAGAATTGCAATTTTATAAATTGTACAGTTCAATTTGAAGGAAGTTTAAAATTTTACTCTTGTGATTTCCATAAGGTAAATGTTTTGAACTGCAATTTGAAAAAGCTTTATATTGGCAATACAAACTTAATAAAGGTTAGGTTTAATAATACACTTATGAATGGTAGCAGTTTCATTGGGAACAGGTATGAGGCTGTGACATTTGAAGAAAATTGTAGCCTTATGAATGCAGTAATAGATGATAATTATAAGAAGTTTGAAATTGATTTTATAAATGAAAAGTCCTTTACAAAATTAAATTATGGTACATATATTGGAAGATTTAATTATAAAAAATTCCGTGAGCTGGAAGACAATATAGAAGCAGAAAACGTGATAGGCTTAAGCATTAGCAATACATATATGGAATTAGGGGCTCAATTTCGAAGGAATGATGTAAGTGGTAAATATGGAGTATGCTTTTACGAAGGCAAAAGAG
Source organism: Clostridium culturomicium (assembly GCF_000821305.1). Classification (GTDB taxonomy): domain Bacteria; phylum Bacillota; class Clostridia; order Clostridiales; family Clostridiaceae; genus Clostridium_J; species Clostridium_J culturomicium. The sequence goes on from NZ_CCXK01000012.1 coordinate 135,283, forward strand.
CCTTTCACAAAACATTAAGGGGGAAGAGAAGAATATTATCAAGTATTTATGATATTGTATGCGGTTATGGAGAGAAGCCTTCAAGGACCTTCATACTATCCTTAATATTAATAGTGTTTTTTGGAATATTATATATGATTACAGGGTTAAAAACCTTCAGTAATGAAGTAATAAGCATTAATGTTATTATAAATAACTTAGATAGCAGAGGGTTTATTAAGTTATTTGTTTATGCTGTATATTTCAGTACAGTAACCTTTGCAACGGTTGGATATGGAGATATTATGGTTGTTAATGCGGCAGGGATGGTCATTTCTATTTTGGAAATCATCATTGGAGTATTTATGGTAGGAGTTTGGACATCAACTTTAGTAAGAAAAATGACTAGATAAAAAGAAAAAAATGGAATATATTTAATGTAAGGGGGTGTTTCTTATGCAGAATAAGATAATGGAGAAAGCGAGGCTTTTGAATGAAAGAGGTGAGCTGACCAATAGAGGGTATGCTACAAGTCTTATATTAGATTATTCAAGAAAAGACATAAAAGCAGCAGGATATAGAATTAAGGAGTGGGACTATTATCTTATTACAAATGATGATTATGGGGTTGCTTTAACAATAGCTGATAACTCATATATGGCTCTTTTAAGTGTATCGTTTCTGGATTTTAAAAAGCCATATTTTAAAACTACTAGTGTGATGAAGTTTTTTACTTGTGGAAAGCTGGGATTACCAGCTACGTCTCAAAAAGGAGATGTGGAATATAAGGATAATCGAATTCAAATCAGCTTTAAGAATGATGGCAAGGAACGAAGATTAGATTGTAATATGAAGAAATTTGATAAGGATAAGGATTTTTTCTGTAGTTTCATATTAAGTAATGAACCAAGGGATTCTATGGTTATAGCTACACCTTTTAAGGAGGATAAAAAAGCATTTTATTATAATCAGAAAATAAACTGCATGGAAGCAAAGGGAAAGGCTGTTTATGGAGATAGGGAAATTTTATTTGATAACTCTTCATCCATGGGAGTTTTAGATTGGGGAAGAGGAGTATGGACATATAAAAATACGTGGTATTGGGGTTCAGCTTCAGGTAAGGTTGATGGAATACCTTTTGGATTTAATATAGGTTACGGCTTTGGTGACACTTCTGACGCCACAGAGAACATGGTATTTTATGATGGGGTTGCACATAAGTTAGACGAAGTTATATTTAACATTCCAAAATCAGGTGGTGAATTTGAGTATGAAAAGCCTTGGACATTTACCTCTAATGATAATAGGTTTACGATGAATTTTATTCCAATCATTGATAGAAAGGACAGCACTTCTGTTGGGATTATTGCAAGTGATCAGCATCAGGTGTTTGGAAAATTCACAGGAACTGTAGTATTAGATGATGGAAGAAAAATTGAGATTAAGGATTTCTTAGGATTTGCTGAAAGAGTAATGAATAAGTGGTGATAAAATAGACACCACTGCATTTTAAAAAGTGCAGTGGTGTTTTTCTTTTAGATAAAACCTTCAATAGTTTTAGCTCTATCATATGATTTTTTGACGATATCCTTAGGATAGCCAATATAATCTAAAAGCTTAATGGCATTTCTGGTTTGGGATACACCCTTTTTTAGTTTGTAATCAAAGGATAATCCTTCTTTATTATCAACAGCTTCACTAAAGAAGTAAAAATCATAATTTTCTTTTAGGATATCAGCAAGTTCTCTGTCGTGGGTAGCAACTATTGAAATTGCCCCATTTGCGTTAATATATCTTAGAATTTCAGCTGAGGCTGCAATTCTTTCAACGGGATTTGTTCCTCTGAAAATTTCATCGATGGCAGAGAAAACTGGAATAGGCTTTTCAGTTGCTTTAATTATACGAAGAATTGATTCAGCCTCTGAAAGATAGTAGCTTTTTCCTTGCTCTACATCATCCTTTGGACTTATAGAGGTAACCACATTAAAGAAACAGCATTCATAGCTTTTAGCAAGAACAAAATTAAAAGTTTGGGCAAATACAATATTAAGTCCTAACATTCTTAGGAAGGTTGATTTACCAGACATATTTGTTCCAGTAAGGATAATGCCATGCTTATCTATAGTTATTGCGTTTGCAACAGGATTTTCAACTAGAGGATGGATACCTTCTTTTATATTTAAGGTTATGTTCTTTGAGAATTTTGGCTTACAGCAAGAGTTTTTTACTAAGGATTTATAACTTGAAATTGAAATAAAGGCTTCAATTTCTCCAACTAAATAGTATAGATCTAGAAGCAGATCTTTTTTATCTTTAAGTTCACTGCTTAATTTGTAATAGGCGGCTTCCTCTAAAAGTAAAGGAACTGATATTAATTCAAAAATACCACTGAAATTATAGCTTAAACCAAAAATTCGTGTGCTTTTATCAATTACTTTTATGTTATCTAGGATATTTTTTATTGAATCCTGATACTCCTTTAATTCATTCACCTTGAAGTGTTGAAGTTTTTTAGCAACTACAATAAGTTTTCTAAGATAAAGAAGTCCTCTGTCCTTAACATTTTTTCCTTCGAACATATTGATAGAACCATTTATCCAAACCATTATAAAGAAGGATAAGATAAAGGCTGGCTGTCTATATATTAGGGTTAAGATTATTGTAAGAGGTAAAACTAATTTACCAAGAAAGGTATATAAATAATATTTTAATTTATTAACTTTTAAATAATCCTGAAGCATATCAATGAAGGAGTTCTTATTATCAAAGCCCATGTTGAAGTAAAGCACCTGAAGTTCAGCTCTGAGATCTTCGTTTTTGCAGAAGAAATCAATTAGCTTTTCACGGCCGTTTAACTCATTTTCATCTATAATTAAATTTCGAATTAAAGTGTAAAGAGCAGCCTCTCCTGCTGTAGTATAGGTTTTATCAATCTTTTTATATACACTAGGAAGATCGAGGTCCGAAAAACTTTGGTCATCAAGGGTGTATTCAGACTTAGGTCTTAAATCATAAATTCGTCTTATATTTTTAAAATTAATTTCTCTAGTTTTTTCACGACGATAATCATCTTTTATTATTTGTATTTTTCCTGCATCAAATAAAGAAAAACTCATTTTATTACTCCTTTTAAATAACATCTTAAATATGATAATACCATAAAGTGGAGAGAAGTTATACTGTTTATGTAGAGGTCAATAAATTCAATAGGAGTATATAAAGAATTATGCTATAATATTGTTTAACGGATTAAAAGATTTATTAAGAAAAAATATATATTAATTTTGTGGATGGAGGTGAATAAAATGAAGCAATTAGAAGGTTTAAAGAAGTTTGAGAGAGACTCAAAACATAGATACTTTATAGTTACAGGTAAAGTTGATATGGGAAAAACTACATCAGCTTTAACTAGAGCTGTATTTTTGCAAGATAATTTTTGTATAAGAGATGATGAAAATATACTTGTGGTATCAAAAGAAGACTTAAGTGAAGTGCTGGCAACGGTTCAAGAGGATAGTGGAAGGGTGAATACTTTATTCTCTTTTATAAATTCAAATTCAATTGAGGTTTTATCAAAGAAAAAGCTTATGGATAACTGTTTTAATGAGCTTCAGAGTTTATTAAAGTCAGGATATAGACTTTGTGATAATGAAGTAGCAAAAGGATTACTGTTAGAAGGTATAAATCATTTAAGAGGTACAGTAAAAAAGCTAGATAAGATTATTATTACTAATAATATAGACTTTTTATTTGATGAAATTATGTACATTAAAGAAATGGAACTTAATTCACTAAGAGAGTATCAAGAGTTTAACAGAAAAAAGCGAGGCAGAACTATACGAAAGAACTCAAGAGCTAGAGAACATATTTATGCTCTATATGAGTGGTATTGCAATTGTATAGCTGAAAGTAATTTAATAGATGAAATAGATCAGTTTAAATTAATATATGATAACTGTGAATATATACAGAAAAATCGTTATACACACATTATTATTGATAATGTGGAGGAGCTGACAGTTAAAGAGGTTGGATTTATTAGAACCCTGCTTAAAAATGTTGATTACAGCAACTTTGTCTTGGTAAGGAATTCTCACGTTGAGTTAGAAAAACCATGGGTAGAACATTTTACTAAGAATAAAAGCACAGCGGACTTTGATAAAGAAAAGTACAAGGTTATCAACTGCAATGTTTTAAATAGAAGAAATAAAAAACTTCAGATTGAAGAAATCAAAGTTATAGATATTGAAACTAATAATGTAGAGGAAGATACAAGGGGAAAAGAGCTTATGACTGAAGAAAAGAAGGACAATAAGTTTATTGAGCTTTATAAGTATATAGATTTCAAACATAATGTATCTCATGATTTTGCTATTGATACAAGCAGCTATGAGGAAGTTATATTAAACCCAGATACAACTAGTGAGATTATCGGAGCAAAAGAAATAAATAAGGTGCCGGTATTTAATGAGATTGCTGCGGGACAACCTATTTTAATTAATGATGAGATTGAGGGAGAATTTAATATACCTATTTATTGGTTAAAGGGAGTAGCTCAGCCATTTATCTTAAAGATAAAGGGTGATAGTATGATAAATGTTAATATCGAAGATGGAGACTATGTTGTTATTAACAAGCAGACAATGGCAAATCATAATGAAATTGTAGCTGTAAGCATTGATGGTGAGGCGACATTAAAAAGGTTATGGGTAAAAGGCAAGAAGGCTGTGCTTATGCCAGAGAATGATAAATACTCACCAATAGAGATAACAGAAGATAATGCATACATCATAGGTAAGGCAGTAGGCTTAATAAAGGCAGTTAACTAAAGCTAATTTATATTTAAGATTATAATTTAAAATTCAATATAAATTTATTGAAGGTAATTATATAGTAAACTCATTCTAATAGGATTTGAGTTAGCACAAAGAAATATTTTGACGCACATTTAAGGGGGATTAGTTAATATGTTAAATAGGGTGAAATTAAATTTAGAAACTGTGGAAGCGATGCTTTATTATTGGCAGGCTGCTGCTGAGAAGGATAATGTATCCGAAAAGTTTTTCTACGATGTAGCAGAAATGCCAGGATTAAAGGTTGCCTATGATGAAGAATTTAATGAGGAATCAGTAAGAAGAGCCCTAAGTGCCATTAAAAACAGAGAGCGTTTTGATGGAACTAAGAAGGAGAAAAAGTTCTGGAATAACAACATGTGGATGATGGAAGACTTAGAGTTTACGCATGCCATGGCTGCTCCATTAAAGACTTTAAACTTAGACAGCATAGTTGAAGAGCTTCAAGGTGTAGAAAACAAAAATAATATTGAAGAGATTGAAGTAATATTCTCACCATTGCATTCTGATGAGTACATCATTTTTGAGAATAAGATTGTTATAAACTTCTTCAGAATTAAAGTGGACCTTAATGGATTAGAGGATGAGGCTACAATTAATGGTGTAGGTTTAAAAGAGTATATCAAAGAAAAATCAATAGAATTATTGCAAGGTTAGAGAAGAAATAACAGTATATTTTGAGGATATACTGTTATTTTTTATAATTTAATGCTTGTCTTCTACTTTTAATAAAAGTATAGGTGTAGTATTATAAATAATAGAGATAATATTAAGTTATCTAAAAACTATGTTGTGTGGTGTTATAAAGAATGGACAGAAATCAATTGAGTATAGGATTCTTCGATTCTGGCATTGGTGGGATCAGCGTCTTAAGGGAAGCCGTAGCTTTGATGCCAAACGAAAACTATATATACATAGGGGATTCTATGAATGCACCTTATGGAACTAAAACTCCAGAGGAAGTTAGAAACTTATCATTTAATGTTATAGATAAGCTTATATCATTAGGGGTAAAAGCTGTAGTTGTGGCATGCAATACAGCGACTAGTGCTGCCATTGATGATTTAAGAGAAAAATATGAAGAACAATTACCTATAATAGGAATTGAGCCGGCACTAAAGCCTGCCGTTGAAAATTACGGAGAAGGTGTTGTAGTAATAATGGCTACTCCAATGACCTTATCAGAGAATAAGTTCAGTAAGTTAAGAGAAAGATATAGTGAGACTGCGGAGATAATTCCAATGCCATGTGATGGTTTAGTTGAAATTATTGAAAGTGGTGTAACAAGCGGACCGTTAGTAGAAGATTACTTGCATAATAAGTTCAAAGAGCTTGATAAAAGCAGAGTATCTGCTGTTGTTCTTGGATGCACTCATTATCCATTTATAAAGGATTCTTTAGTTAAGGTAATTAATGAGGATGTGGCTGTCATTGATGGAAGTCTTGGAACAGTAAGGCAGCTTAAGAGAATGTTGGAGCAAAGAGATTTACTAAATAAAAGTGATGAAAAAGGAAAAGTTACAATTTTAAACTCAAAAGAAGAGCGATTGATAAAATTATCCTATGACCTTTTACAAGGTGAGACGGATATACATAAATAAAATAATGATAGAAAAGAGGAAGATATATGAATCCAATAGTTACATTTAAAATGGCAGATGGAAAAGTTATGAAGGCAGAGTTATACCCAGAAATAGCTCCAAATACAGTAAAAAACTTTATAAGTTTAGTTAATAAAGGATATTACAATGGACTAATATTTCACAGAGTAATTCCAGGTTTCATGATTCAAGGTGGATGCCCAAATGGAACAGGAATGGGCGGACCTGGATATTCAATTAAAGGAGAATTTGGAGTTAATGGTTTTAACAATCCTTTAAAGCATACAACTGGAGTTTTATCAATGGCTAGAGCTTATGATCCAAATTCAGCAGGATCTCAATTCTTTATAATGGTTGAAGACTCACCGCACCTAGACAGACAATATGCTGCCTTTGGTAAATTAATCGAAGGTGAAGATGTTGCCAAGGCAATAGTTAGTGTTAAAACTGACAGATCTGACAGACCATATGAAGATCAAGTAATGGAATCAGTTACAGTTGATACTTTTGGCGTTAATTACGACGAGCCAGAGAAATTATAGTTAGGTGATTGGTATGATGAAGGGGATTTTTAAGGAAAGATTAATTTTAGCCTATGGACTTAATAAAGAGGAGCTAGATAAACTTAACTTAAAATTCAGCACGATCTGTAAAGAACCTGTGCTGGTAATAACTTCAGATATGGGCAACTGCACATTAGAGCAGATATTAAAGGGGCAGGAGCTTAAGGTAAGTCTAAAAGTACTTCCAGATGAAAAAGTAGTGATATTTAACGGATTTCAAGGGGTATATCTCCAAAATGGAGTTAAAAATGTAAGAGAGGTATTAGGTTCAGAGCCTATACTTGCTTCAACAACACCGAATTCCGTGAAGATGTCATTATATGAACTTATTGACCATTTAGTGCAAGAGAGAACATTATATAAGAAATAAATAAATTAAAAGGAACTCCTTCGAATTAATATGAGAAGGGGTTTACTTTTAATTAAGTGTATGGGGAGGATATTTTTTCATGAGTTCAGTTGGTGAAAGAATCAAAGCAGCAAGAAATAATAAAGGAATGACTCAGAAGCAGCTTGCTAAAAAGCTTGGAGTTTCTGAAGGTTATATAAATGAAGTTGAGACAGGAAGAAAAGTTGTTGAAGAGAAGTTTATCGAAAGAGCTGGAAAGGTTTTAGGTGGAGATTTATCAGAGATGACAACTTTATTTGATAACATAGCATATGAGGAAAGAAAGGCAGCAGAAAATGCTCCAACAGGATATGCTAAGGTTAAGGCTAATAAAGTTAAGGAAACCATCAACGATGTATGGAATGATGCTTTTGGTTCAGTTTTAAAATCAGTAAGCGTATATAATTACGATTTAAATAAACCAATAGGCAAGAAGGAGCTTCCTGTTATATCTAATAAAATCGAAGGTTATGCACAGGATAAGGTTTTATATATTAAAATTGAAAATGATGATTTATTAGGCTTTAGAATCTGCCAGGGAGATTTAGCTTTTGCAAATTTAACATCTGAAATAGAAAATAACAAAATATATTTAATAGATGTAAATGGCGAGCGTGTTTTAAGACAGCTTAAAAAATTAGATAGCAACAAGGTTCTAATGATAAGCAATAAAAATATGGTGCGTACTGAAACGGCTCATCCAAAGGAGATTAAGGTAATCGCCAAGCTTAACAGACTTGAGGTAGAACTTTAAGTTAGCATCCAAATCTTTGATTTGGCTAATGTGAACCTACTCTTTTGAATGAATATGAAAAAGAGTTTCCTAAAAAAAGACTATGAAAGGTTAAAAACAAATCTTTCATAGTCTTTTTTTATTAAGTTAAGTCTTTTCACCTTTAATCATATATATAAGTATAGGATATTTGGAGGTGTTTATTTGGATACTACGAGCGGAACTTTAAATCTATTGATGAATGTACCCAAAGAGTTAAAAGATAAAATTATAGGAGCATATGATTTAGAAGATCCAACTGCAAATAAGGTTGAGGTTGTGGTTTTATATGGGGCAAGTCCAGCACTATTAAAGACCCAAGTTGAGGCCTTAGGTGGAGTATTTGAGGATTTAGGATATGGATATGGAATTATTACTATTGCAGGAAATAGAATTACGGAGCTGTTTGATATAAAGGAGATAAATTATATTGAGCTTCCAAAGAATTTATATTTGGCTTACGAACCAAGTAACAGAGCCTCCTGTGTAATAGAAGCAAATTCAAAATATAACTTGTATGGAGAAGGGGTTCTTATAGGATTTATAGATTCTGGCATAGATTACTTAAATCCAGCTTTCAGAACAGAAAACGGAGATACGAGAATTGAGTATATATATGACCTAAGCAGTGGTGGAGCTATATACAATAAATCAAAAATAAATGAAGCTATAAAGAGTGACAGACCTAATACTATAGTTCCACATATAGATGCAGTAGGACATGGAACTCATGTTGCTGGAATTGCTTGTGCTGGTGGAAATATTCCTAAGAGGTATTATGGAGTTGCACCAAAGAGCTCAATTGCTATGGTGAAGATGGCGAGAGAATCTAAACAAGAGAATGGTAAGAGTACACAATTGATGAGAGGAATAAAGTTTTTAACGGATAAATCTTACGAATTAAATAAACCCTTAGTAATTAATATAAGTTTTAGTACCAATGATGGGGCTCATGATGGGCAGAGTTTGTTAGAGCAATATATTTCTGTGGTGGCGAAAAGTCAGAGAGTCACCATTGCCATAGCAGCAGGAAATGAAGGTGGAAGAGCCCATCACGCAGGTGGTGCATTAAAAGGAACACAAAGAATACAGTTTAATGTTGGTGCTGAGGAAAGGGTAATAATTATTGAGTTATATAAAAACTTCTTAAATGATGTTACCTTAAAACTTACTTCACCTACAGGTAATACTACAAATCCTCTAAGACTTGTTACATCAGTAAATACAGGAGTTTTATTGAGAGATTCGTACTTTATATATAATACAGGTCCAACACCTTTTAATATAAATGGAGAAGTAATGATTATAATTTCAGGGGTTGGAAATAGATTTATAACTAATGGCGTTTGGACAATAGAGATAAATACTATTACTAATTATAAAGGCAATTACGATTTGTGGCTGCCTATAGCTGAAGGGTTAAATGCGGATACAAGGTTTTTAAATCCAGATGAAAATAATACTCTGGGTATACCTGGTACGGTTGCAAATGTTGTTACTGTTGGAAGCTATAATTATGCTAATTACACAATATCGACATTCTCAGGAAGAGGTAATGCACTATTAATGCCGGTAAAGCCTGATATAGTTGCGCCAGGTGAGAATATTGAATCAACAACGCCTAATGGAGGCTTTGAGCCCATGTCGGGAACATCTATGGCAACTCCGGCGGTTGCAGGTGCTTGTGCCTTATTAATGGAATTTGGGATTATTAAAGGAAATGATCCTTATTTATATGGAGAACGATTAAAGTATTTCTTATTGAAGGGAGCTAATAGAACAAGGGTGGATATTGAATATCCTGATAATGTCTGGGGGTATGGAACTCTTTGTGTAGAAAAAGCTTTAGAGACATGGGAAAACGAAGTTATCTCAACCTAGAGGAATAAAGGAAAAGGGGGAAGTCATATGAATAACCTTAGAAGTGATTATGAGACATATTTTATAGAGTACTATGGAGATATTAAAAATCAGGTGGAGAAGTTAGATTATGCTTTTTTATATGAGGAGTTGCCTATTTATTATGTTGTGCTTATAGAAGAAGGAAGAGTTAAGGACTTTCTTAGAGATATTCCAGGGATAGTTAGTATTCAACAAAACTATATATATGAACTATCGCAAATAGAGGAAAAAGATTATAGACTTGAGGATAAGTGTGTAAATTTAAATTCTCACTATAATGGGAGTGGGGTAACAGTTGGAGTTATAAGTGGGGGGATAGATTATTTAGATAAGGAATTTATTCAGGAAGGTGGGAAGAGCAGAATTAAAGTTATATGGGATCAAACTATAGATTGGGAGAATCAAAAAGATAATTTTTATGGAAGGGTGTATGATAGAAGATATATTGAGGAAGTCATAGAGCTTTATAGGGAGTGTGATACTCCTCACAAAAAATTTGAATATCTTGATAGTGATGGATACGGAACTACTATATGTAAGGCAATTGGAGGTAGCAGATATAATTCCGTGAATCAATGTGACTTTGCTATTGTAAAACTCAAAAGAGCTGAAGTAATAACTGGAAATATGAATTGTATCAAGTTTAGAAATGGAAACTTATATGAAACCTACGATGTGGTAAAAGCATTGCAGTACTTTGCTGAATTAAATAAAGTTAGCAAAGGTCCAATGGTTGTATATTTACCTGTTGAAAGCAATTCAGGTGGGCGAAATGGAAATTCAGTACTAGAAAGATATATTAATTATTTTTCCAATATCAATAATGATTTCTTTGTAATTGTAAATAACGGCAATGAGGGTGATGGTTATAGACACAGTGAAGGAGATATCCGAAATGATACTGTTCTATATGTACCGATAATTGTAGGAAATGAGACAAGGGATGATAAGGACGAAACACGATATGATTTTCAAATAAGCTTATGGACCAATATACACGATAAGCTGGTATTTAAGGTTATGTCTCCTTTAATGGAAGAAACATCAGAATTTGATACTTCAAATTTTTTTGAAGTATTAAACTTTGATTTTAATGGTGGAAATGTAGAGATTATGTCTATGCCTCCAAGCTTAAAATCAAATGAAAGGGAGATTATCATTAAAATAAGGGACGCAGTTCAAGGAACTTGGATAGTTAATCTTGAAGGACGAGAAGTTATTTATGGAGAGTATGATATGTGGCTGCCGAAGAAGGCGCTGACAAATTATAATGTTAACTTTAGACATCCATGTGAGGGAAGGACACTTACAACTCCAGCGACCGCTGTAAAGGCTCTTACAAGCATGTGTTACTCACAGTATGAAGGGGGCATAAGAATTTTATCAGGAAAGCCTTGTGAGGATATGAAGAAAAGGACACAGGAAAGTATGGTGGTTGATAATAGAGGTTTGCTTATTGAGGATGAGCATGGAATTTTAAAAATAGACGGAGTGGCTGTATCAGGCTGTATATTGTGCTGGATGGTAATATTAATTCTTCAGTGGGCTGTTATAGATGGACATAATCCCAATATAGATTTAAAGGGAATTAAACTGCTATTGGCAAGGGTATCAACCCGTCATTTAAACAACTGTTACAGTATTATTGATATAAATAAGTTAAATGATTTATTAGTGGAACTATAATTGGTTTAATACCATAGAATATTGATGAAATAACTTTTTTTAGGAGAGCTTTATGAGCAGTATAGGTCGTTTACAGGTGCAGGTACTGAGGAGTAATTCTGCAGTTCCGATAAGTAACGCTGAAATAACAATATCAAGAACAGTAAGAGGAATGAGAGAGCAGGTAAGCACTCTAACAACAAATAGAGAAGGACAAAGTCCAGTGGTAGACTTAGAAGCACCACCAGTTGAATTGTCATTAAATAAAGATAATAAGATTATGCCTTATGGATTATATGACATATTGATAAGGGTGCCAGGATATGATGACTTAGCTATTAATGGATGTCAGATACTATCAGATGAAACTGCTATACAGGTATGTAATATGCAGCCTGCAACAATAAATAGAGAAACAGGTAAAATTGAAACAAATGTCATTGTAATTAATATTCAGCCAAATAGGCAGTATGGAGATTTCCCTCCAAAAATTCCGGAAGATCCAGATAAACCATTACCACCACCACCAAGCGGATTAGTTGTTTTACCAGAACCAGTAGTTCCAGAGTATATAGTTGTTCATGCTGGGACACCTTCAAATAGTGCAGCACCAAATTATAAGGTTCCATATAGGGATTATATTAAAAATGTTGCCAGCAGTGAAATTTATGCAACCTGGCCAGAAGCAACGATAAGAGCTAATGTGTATTGTATAATTTCTTTTACACTCAATAGAATTTATACAGAGTGGTATAGAGGAAAAGGATATGATTTTGATGTAACTAACTCTACTGCATATGATCAAGCTTTTTCATTTGGAAGAAATATATTTGAAACAATAAGCCGAGTAGTAGATGATATATTTTCTACTTATGTTAAGAGGGCCGGGGCAAAGCAACCACTGTTAACTCAGTATTGTGATGGAAGAAATGTTAGTTGCCCAGGATGGCTAACTCAATGGGGCAGCAAGGATTTAGGAGAACAAGGTTATGTTCCTTATGAAATCCTAACTAATTTCTATGGCAATGATATAGTATTAGAAAGAGCAAAGGTAGTAGAGGGCAGCCCTAAATCTTATCCTGGTTATATATTAAAGGTTGGAAGTAGTGGAGATGCGGTTAGAACTACTCAAGAGTTTTTAAATAGGATATCTCAGGATTATCCACTTATTCCTAAAGTTCCAGTTAATGGACAGTATGATGCTAAAACAGCGGAGCAAGTTAAGACCTTCCAACAGATTTTTGGTTTACCTCAGACTGGCGAGGTTGATTATGCAACTTGGTATAAAATTTCGGCTATATATGTTGGGGTAACAAAGATTGCTGAACTTAGAAGTGCTGAAGTTGAGGAACAAGAATTTGATGTATTTATTCCACCATTCCCTCCATTATGGGGAAGCAAACGTCCGCAGGTAAGATATCCTAGGAATAATTAAAGGTAACTATTTTAGTATTGTGTCATAAAATATAAATGAAGTACTATTTTAAGGAGATTTTTATGGCTGACACGGGGAATTTACAAGTTCAAGTGTATGAAAGAAATACATTTATACCAGTTCCTAATGCGAAGGTTACGATATCTAATACAAATGAAGAGGAAAATACAGGATTACAACCAACAACCTTAATAACTGATATTGAAGGTAGAACAATGGTACTACAGGTAGAAACTCCATCAATAGATAGATCACTTAATAAAGATAACACACTTATTCCATATGCTTTAGTAGACATTAAAATTGTTGCAGAGGGATATACTGATTTACTTATAAAGGGAGTTCAAGTTCTACCGTTTGAAAAGGCAATTCAGGTTGCCAATTTAATTAAATCTCCATTGAACAGAGAAATGGAGCAAAACGTAGAATTAGAAGAAATAATTAATATTCCACCTAATGTTCAATTTGGACAGTATCCACCTAAGATTCCAGAAGATCCTGAAAAACCTCTTCCACCACCACCTAGTGGATTGGTGGTATTACCAGAACCAGTAGTGCCAGAATATATAATTGTTCATGCAGGTTCACCAACAGACAGCAGTGCTCCAAACTATAAGGTTTCATATACTGATTACCTTAAGAATGTAGCCAGCAGTGAAATATATGCAACTTGGCCAAGTAGTACAATAAGGGCTAATGTATATGCTATTAATTCTTTTGCGTTAAATAGGATTTATACTGAATGGTATAGAAGTAAAGGCTATGATTTTGATGTTACTAATTCTACAGCATATGATCAAGCTTTTGTATATGGAAGAAATATCTTTGAAAATATAAGTATTATTGTGGATGAGCTCTTTTCAACTTATGTGAAGAGAGAGGGGGCTAAACAGCCGCTGTTAACTCAATACTGTGATGGAAAATACGTCCAATGCCCAGAATGGATGACACAATGGGGAAGCAAGGATTTAGGAGAGCAGGGATATACTCCATATGAAATATTAACTCATTATTATGGCAATGATATTGTGCTTGATAGAGCACCGAAGGTATCAGGATCACCAAAGTCATATCCTGGTTATATATTAAAAATAGGAAGTAAAGGTGAGCCTGTTAGGACTACCCAAACTTTCCTAAACAGAATTGCAAGAAACTATCCTTTAATTGGAAAGGTAGCAGTGGATGGTGTATATGGACCAGCAACAGCGCAACAAGTTAAGTTATTTCAACAAGTTTTCAACTTACCTCAAACAGGAGAGGTTGATTATGCAACCTGGTATAAGATATCTGCCATTTATACAGGAGTAACAAGGATTGCAGAGTTAAAAGGAGCTGACATTGGGCAAGCGAGACAAAGCATGGATAATGAAGACTATGAATATTTTACACCACCAGTACCATGCGCCGAAATAACTGATGTTCCAAAGGTGAGATATAAAGGTAAATAAGTTTGAAATCCAAGCTAGTAAGTATAATTAGCTTGGATTTTTATTTGAAAATAACTTTTTTGACATTAGAATGACAAATACAAGGAATAAAATATAGTTAATATATTATGAAATATGAAGTTTTAAAGTAAATCTTTTGAGAAATTAGATATAATTAAAGATAGAAATTTAAGATAGAAATAGGCGTATTGGGGTGAACCACAATGAATAATGTAAATATTTTATTGGTTGATGATGAAGAAAATATAAGAAATTTGTTAGGTGCATATTTAAAAAAGGAAGGCTATAATATCTTTCATAGTGAGAATGGAGTGAAGGCATTAGAGGTTTTAAACAGGGAGTCAATTCAACTTATTATATTAGACATAATGATGCCTGTAATGGATGGCTTTGAAACCCTTAAACATATTAGAAATAAATGGGATATACCTGTTATAATGCTTAGTGCAAAAGCAGAGGATGAGGATAAGCTTTTTGCTTTAGGCTTTGGTGCTGACAATTATGAGACTAAACCTTTTAGTCCCAAGGTTCTTGTGGCAAAGATTAAAGCGCTTATAAAGAGAATTTATGTGGAACCACAGGAGAAGGAATCTGGGATAACAATTGAGGATTTATATATTGATGCTGAAGGCCATAGGGTTACAGTAAGCGGAGAGGATATAAACCTTTCTCCAACAGAGTTTTCCTTATTTGTTTATTTTTTAGACAATAAGAATATAGTTTTATCAAGAGAGCAAATTTTAACAAAGATATGGGGCTATGACTTTGAAGGGGATATCAGAGTTGTTGATACTACAATTAAAAGATTAAGAGAAAAACTAAAACATATGAATAAGCTCATTGTTACCGTAAGAGGATTTGGATATAAGGTTGAGGTGTAATAATCTATGCAGCAGATTAAAAAGTATATTATGCATGTTATTGATAGGATTAAGAGAAGCATCACCGCTAAGATGTTTATAATTACAATGGTGGTTTTTATATCATTTTTGATTATTACGCTGACTAGTCAGAGAATGCTATTTGAAAATGCTTACTATAATCAAAAGGAGTCTGACATTAAGAGCAACGTTTTAAAGTTTAAAAACACTTTGACCACGGCTAATGATGAAAGTGAAATTCTTGGAAGTATAGCTAAGTTTGAAAGTCAATATAAAACCTCTGTTGCAGTAATGAACACTCAGACAAATCTGATTGTATATTTTAAAACTAATTCTGAAGTAGTGGATAACAATAATAGGAATATGTTCAACTATATAGTTAGAACCATACAAGGTGATGGAGATTTAATTACGAAGCTGGTTAATAATGAACAGATAACAATTTCCTTTACAGATTCAAAGGGAGATACGAAGTACCTGGCATCAGCAGTAATGGATGGTAGTAATATTATAATGGGATATACTTCTCTGCAGTATGTACAGGAGGCTGTTACTGTAATAGGAACCTTCTATAAATACTTTTTTATAATAGCTATTTTATTAATTGTAGTATTATGCTTTATATACTCAAGGTTCATAACTAAACCTTTAAGGCGAATTAATAAAGTTGCAACCAAAATGAGTGGGATGGATTTTAGTGAAAGGTGCATAGTCAAATCCAAGGATGAACTTGGAAATCTGGGAAACACAATGAATTTTCTAGGGGAAAACTTAAATGATGCATTAACTTCATTAAAAGATGTTAATAGTAAGCTTCAAGAGGACATTGATAAAGAGAGAAAAATTGAAAATATGAGAAAAGAGTTTATCGCAGATGTATCCCATGAGCTTAAAACACCTATAACTTTAATAAAGGGTTATACTGAAGGAATTAAGGATGGTATATTTGTTGAGGAAAGCTTGGAGAGTTCTTTAGAAGTCATATTACAGGAAGCTGATAAGATGGGGAATTTGGTTAAGGATATGTTGGAGTTGTCCTCTTTAGAGAGTGGAAAAATTGAGTTAAATAAAGAAGATTTTGAGTTGGATGAACTTATTAGAAATGTACTTAAAAAGCTTAGCCACAGCATAGATTCAAAGGAAATTCAAGTGGAAACCAAACTCTTAAGTTGTAAGATCGCTGGGGAAGTTTTTAAGTTAGATCAGGTGGTGACCAACTTTTTAACTAATGCTATCAGGCATACACCTGTAGGCGGAAAAATCAATATTGCAATGAATCAGGTGGCAGATGGAGTCAGCGTTGAGTTTGAGAATTCAGGAAGTCCTATTGAGGATAAAGAGTTAAACAAGATCTGGGATAAGTTCTATAAAGTTGATAAGTCTAGAAATAGAAAAGAAGGCGGAACAGGTTTAGGTCTATCTATCGTTAAGAACATTATAGAGCTTCATGGAGGAACCTATGGAGTTATGAACACAGATATAGGGGTCAAGTTTTATTTTACTTTGCCTAAAGGTATAAGTGAAAATAGAGAAATTTAGTAATAAGAAACAATGGTGAAGATATGGAAAATAAAAATAAAGTAAGGCAGGTAACAAAAGTTTGCGATACCTGTGAATTCTGTGGAGTGCCAAGAATAAACTGCATCTGTAATAGGGTTTCAAGGATAAATACAAAGGCTCAAATATGGATATTATCTTCTCAAAAGGAAGTAACAAGACCAACAAATACTGCCAGATTAATAAAGCTTGTTAATGAAGGCTCTACAGAGATATTTATATGGGAAAGAAAGATTCCTCCAGCGAAGCTAATTGAGCTTATTGAAGGTGGAGAATTTGAGTTATACCTGTTGTTTCCAGTAGATGAGGAGAATAAGCATAGGGAAAAGACTTTTGAAAAAACTGATAAGAAAGCAGCCTTTATAATTATTGATGGAACTTGGCAGGAAGCGAAAAAAATATTTAATAGAAGTCCATATTTAAAGTCGTTGCCTCTATTAACTTTAAATATAGAAAAGGAATCACAGTTTAAGCTGAGAAGAGGAATTCCAGAGGGTGGGATCTGCACCATTGAAGCGGCAATGAAGGTGTTGGAAATAAATGATGAACACTCCTCTGCGAAGGCACTAGAAGCAACCTTTGAATTATTTCAAAGAAGCTATAAAGCTGGAGCTAATGGACATAAATGTGAATAGAAAAATCAGCCAAGGGTTAGTATTAAATAATCCTTGGCTGATTTTTTATATACCTTGAAGATTAAAATCTGGTACAAAGGCAGTAGTGTTACTGCCGCTTTCTTGAATAAAGGCATTTTTAAAGCCTAAATCAAGGCAGTGGTCAATTAAAGAATCGTAATGACCAGGATTAAGTGGTTTATTTATTTCAGGATACTCACTTGCCTTAAACATAGGGGTATACTGATTCATCAAACTTAAAAACACGTTATCTCCAAAGGTTTTGAAGATATAATCCACTACTTTCTTAGAATCAAAGAGAAGTCCAGGTAGCATTAAATGACGGATAATTACCCCTTTGGTCATGATTCCATTTTCATCAAACTTGCAGGGACCAACCTGTTCGACCATTTCCTTAATGGCTTCAGAAGCGATGTTAAAGTAATTTGGTGCTTTAGAATACTTAATAGCATACTTATCATTAAAGTACTTTAAATCAGGTATATAGACGTCTATGTAACCTTTTAAGGCTTTTATACTTTCGAGGTTTTCATAGCCGTTTGAGTTATATACGATTGGAATTGAAAGTCCCCTTTCCTTAGCAATATCTAGAGCACAGATAATTTGAGGAATGTAGTGGGTTGGGTTAACCAAATTTATATTGTGGAAGCCCTTTGCCTGCTGCTCTAAAAAGATTTCACTAAGACGCTTAATAGAAACCTCTCTACCGATATCTTCTTGGCTAATATCGTGATTTTGGCAAAATACACAGCGTAGGTTACAGTTTGAAAAGAACACAGTTCCAGAACCCTTCTCACCGGAAATGCATGGTTCCTCCCACATATGTCCGTAAGCCTTAGCCAGCTTTACTGCTGTACCGCTTTTACAAAAGCCTAGGTTTTCAGTATTTCTATTTGAACCGCAATTACGTGCACATACAGTGCAGTGGTTTAATATCTTTAAATCTATCATTTCTTTATCCTCCAAATGAACATGTTAGACATGTATGATGAAAGTGAAAATTATACTGGTTTATTCTTATATATACATTATACATAAGTACAGTATAATCTCTAAGTATAAATAATGATATAATAAAATTAGTGAGTTAAAAGTAATAAATGGGCGGCACTAGACTTGTTTTATTATCATAAAGAATTATTTGGGGGGAGGAGACAAATGAAAATTATAAAGAGGTTTTTGGTATTTATATTACTGGGATTGATTTTTGTAATATTCATAAATCTGCGTAATGGTAAAAAGAATGAAAGTACTGTGGAAAGGATATCAGTTGATCGATATGTCTTAGAAAATCAAAATAATAATATATTATTTATTTCTAACGTAACAATAGAACCAAATATTGATTTACATGATGAAAAGATAATGTCTAAAGTATTTGATGAAATTAAGTATTTTATATCCACGGAAACAACATCACCTTTAGGCTCCATATATATAATGGATGTAGAAAGAGGATTATCACTTTTAGTAGATAAAGAAAGTAAATTAATATATTTTGAAGATGTTAAGGAAGCTTCGAGCAATGATTGTGAGTACTTTATTTCTAGATTAGTGAAGTATATTGATTGGAATGTTTAATAAATATTAAAGGTGTTTTTCGAATTCTGATTTATGGGGGAGAGTAATGAAGTTTTTATTTAAAGATACATCTGTTAAAACAGGTGTAAAATCAATAATTACAATGTTATTAGTTATAGGGTTTATTATTTTATTAGAAGAATGTTTTAAAGTTGGACTTAAGCATTCAGAAATATATATATCATATAGTTTAGAAAAAGTAATATTATTAAATTCTTTATTCATTATTTGGATATTTATAATGTTTAAAACTATAAAGAGTTATGACTTATGTTTTAGTAGATTTTTAAGAGTTTTGACACCTCTTTTACTATGACATATATATAGTCAATACATACAGTGGTGTTAAAAGTAATATTCAAAAGTGGGATGAAGTAATGAGCAATGTAATAAATGGTATAGAAAAAACTTTAAAAATAAGTAGTCTCCTATTTTAAAAATTAGGAAGCTACTTATTTTTTATTTGATATAAAATTATTATTTAAAGTCTTAACAAGGCTTCTTCTTCATTTTTACATAGAAAACTATGCATTGAAGTAAAAAGATGATGCTGATGATACCAAAGCCAGGATACAAGAAGGTTATAAGTTTTTTAAACCCTATCTGTGATATTGGAAGAGCAATTAGTAATAGGCATACAACAGATTTTTTATAAGGAATATTGTATTTTATTTCTAAGGTTTTTCCTACGCTGTAGATGTCTGATACTTCTGTTGAGAACATCTCACACCAAATAATGCAGAGGAGCAGAATTTGAATGAGACGTGTAAATTTACTAGCCACAAAGAGAAGTGGAATTTCATAGTTAAAGATATCAGGACTGTTAGCGATTAGCATTGCATTAATCAAGGCGCCTAAAAAGGTAAGCATTAATGCTCCAATAATTAATCCAGATATTAATATACTTTTACTCTTGATTTCCTTACAGATTGGTACTATTACACCACTACAAGATAACATATTAAATCCAGCATAAAGGAAGCATGCAAATATCCACTGCTTGTCTATAATTAGTTCCTTATAAATAGGTGCAGCCTTCATGCTTTCTATAGACATTGCATCAGGTGCAAAGATTAAATGAAGAGCAAATATAGTGCAAATTATGGTGGTTAAGGTTGGTACGATCATGGAGTTTATTGCTATTAGCCCCTTAGTATCCTTAAGTAAGGTAAACATAGCAATCACAAGCATCAAAAGTGTTCCAACTATTCGTGGAATACCAAAATGTTGGTATAAGAGAGCTCCGCTTCCTGCCATTATGATTGCTGCACCGGAAATTAAAAAGAAGCTGGTCAGATAGTCAGTAATTTTTCCAAAGAAGCCAGGACTAACAAGATTAATGAAATCTGTATAGGAATTTAGATTATGGTGTAGACTTATAGAAACTATAATAGAGCTTATTACTATGTAAAATACTCCACAGATCAAAATGCCGTAGAAGCCAGAGAAACCATAGGTCGAAAAAAACTGGGTTATCTCTTGGCCAGAGGCAAGTCCAGCACCTACAATTGTACCGATAAAAACGGTAGCAGCTTGAAATATTAATTTAATATTCTTCAATTATATCCCCCCATTTAGAATATTAGCTTAAGTAACACTCCAAATCTTTGATTTGGATACACGAACTTACTCTTCGAGCACTCCTTCGAATATATATGATAAGGAGTTTCCATATAGTATATTGACTATCAACATTAAATATGTGGAAAAGAGATAAAATGTGGACAACTTTCCGGTTCTATGTGGGTAATTTTTAAAGTAGCATTTAATAAGTAAAAGAGTTAAACTATAAGCATAAACTTGAGATAAGAAATTGATGAAACGGAGAAGTATTAATGAAAAAAGACTGGAACGGAAAAAGATATAATAATCTTAATGGTTTTTTAAGAGAAAAATTCAATGGTGAAAAGACCTATAAAATATCCTTAGATGGAGGCTTTACTTGCCCTAATAGAGATGGAAAGGTAGCAAGAGGGGGCTGTACCTTCTGCTCTTCAAGCGGTTCAGGTGATTTTGCTGGAGACAGAGTCCTGTCAATAACAAAGCAGTTCCATGATGTTAAGGATATGATGCAGAAGAAGTGGAAGGATGGAAAGTATATTGCATATTTTCAAGCCTACACAAATACTTATGCTCCTGTGGAGGAATTAAGAAAGAAGTATGATGAAGCTCTTAAGGATGAGAATGTTGTAGCTCTTGCTATTGCAACAAGACCTGATTGTATTGGTGAGGATGTATTAAACCTTTTAGATGAATACAATAAGAAACTATATACCTGGGTTGAATTGGGGCTTCAAACTAGCAAGGATGAAACCGCGGTGAGAATAAATAGAGGTTACATGAGAGATACCTTTACTAAAGCAGTTAAGGAGTTAGCTGATAAGGGAATTGACGTGGTTGCCCATGTGATTTTTGGACTTCCAGGAGAAACGAAAGAGGATATGTTAAACACCGTAAGATATGTTTCAAGCCTGCCTATAAAAGGAATAAAGCTACACCTGCTTCATGTAATGGAGAATACTGCAATGGCTAAAGAGCTTGAGCGTGGTGAATTTAAATTACTTGAGATGGATGAATATATCGATATAATAACTGAAGCTATTGCAATGCTTCCACAAGATATTGTTATTCATAGACTTACTGGAGATGCACCAAGGGATTTGCTTATTGGGCCAAAGTGGAGTCTGAAAAAATGGGAAGTTTTAAATGCGATAGATGATGCGTTAAAGGAAAGAGATTTGTATCAAGGGAAGTACTTCAAAGAAGCAGAGAAAAACTAATTTTGACCTTATATTTATATTGATACGTAGATTCTACGGGTGAAGGTGCAAAGTCAGATTATTATTTTTAAAGGTTAATCAAGGGGGAATGGAAAGTGCATATTGATGTGATAATTTCTGCAGATGATATTAAGGAAGAAAAACTAAAGGATAAGGTTGTAGTTATAATTGATGTTTTAAGAGCTACTTCTGTTATGGTTACGGCGCTAAACAATGGGTGTAAGAAGGTTATCCCCGTTAGGGAAGTTGAGGAAGCAATGAACCTTGCAGAGCAGGATAAAGAAAATAATCTTTTAGGTGGCGAAAGAGATGGAATAAAGCTAGAAGGCTTTCATTTTTCAAATTCACCTCTTGATTATACGAAGGAAGCTGTTGAGGGTAAAATTTTAATAATGACTACTACAAATGGAACGAGAGCCATAAAAAACAGTGAAAGTGCTGATATGATTTTAATTGCAGCAATGATAAATGGAAAAGCGGTGGCTGAAAAGTTGGCAGCATTAAAGAAAGATGTGGTATTTGTCAATGCTGGAACCTATGGACAGTTTTCTATGGATGACTTCATTACCTGTGGTTATATTATTAAATGTATGAAGGATATATACGGTGATGACAATAAATCTATGAGCTTATCAGATATAGCAATTACAGCTGAGTATATTTATAAAGCTAATCCTGACATACATAGCTTTGTTAAGGAAGCTTCCCACTATAAGAGAATGGAGCAGTTAAGCTATAACGAGGATTTGAAGTACTGCTTTACAAAGGATACAGTGGATATTGTGCCTGTTTATAAGGCTGGAGAGCTTAAGATAATAAATTAATCAAAAGAAGAACTGCTGTCACTGGTGGTTCTTCTTCTTTTTCGTTTTGAATACTTAAGAAGAATTAGTTCGTACACTGCTGTATATAAAGTAAAGAGAACAATGAAGATTATCTGCGCTAGTTCATTCATGGTAGAAGTAGCAAATAGAATTATTATTGGAAAGCAGAATAGTATTTGAAAAAATCTTAAGAATGATAGCATTTGCATGGAAAGTCACCTCCAGATAATCTATTAATATATTTTTATTGTGTCATTTTTAGAACTCTGCTTCAATAAATTTCGTACAACAAATTCTCTGTGAATTTTGAGTTTGTTATGGGGGATGAAAGTGATTTTTATGGTAATTAGTCATAAAAGACATTGAGGTGGCTATAGATAGATATAGGAATGAAAAGAAAAGTCGTTATAACTATAACTTTGGAGGGTCAATATTGTAAATTGGTCATAAAATAAAGTAGGGGGGATAACTATGGATTTGCTAGTTTATATTACTAAAAATGCATTAGTAGTTATACCGATACTTTTAATAATAGGCGTAATGTTTAAAGATAGTAAAAGATTCAAGGATAAGTATATACCAATTATATTATTGGTTGTGGGAGTACTTTTAACCATTGGTCTTCGAAGAAATATCAGTGCCGATACCATTGTTCAGGGAGTGTTGGTAACAGCGGCTAGTGTATATTTAAATCAAGTAGTGAAACAACTTCGTAAAAACGAATAAATATAAAAGATGCCTATACAGCAAGCTGTATAGGCATTTATTAATTCAAATTTAATTAAGCTACTTGGAAGATATAGAACTTTAAATAGTAAGATTCATCACTATTCCATAGAATTGGATGGTCTGGTGCTTGAGTTCTGAACTCGACTTGTCTTAAAGTAACCTTAGCATCTTTAGCAGCACTTGCTATTGTTTCTCTGAATAAATCAGGATTCATGAAGTGAGAGCATGAACAAGTTATAAAGTAACCGCCTTTTTTAACTAACTTCATTCCTCTAAGGTTTATTTCCTTATAACCTCTTGTGGCACTCTTTATTGTTTCACGAGACTTTGTGAAGGCTGGTGGATCAAGGATTACAACATCATATTTTCTTCCTTCATCAGACCACTCCCTAAGAACGTCAAAGGCATTGTGGCATTCGAATTTAACTGTGTCTTGAAGACCATTTAGCTCAGCGTTACGTCTGCAGAAATCTACAGCATGCTGAGAAATATCAACACCAAGAACAGATTTAGCACCTGCAACTCCAGCATTTAAAGCAAAGGAACCAGTGTGTGTGAAGCAGTCAAGAACGTCTTTTCCATTGCAAAGCTTATGGATAGAAGCTCTGTTATCCTTTTGGTCTAGGAAGAAGCCAGTCTTTTGGCCATTTTCAATATCAACATAGTATTTAACACCATTTTCAGTGATTTGAACCATTGTATCGAAAGGTTCAGTTAAGAAACCTTTAACCTGCTCCATTCCCTCAAGGATCCTAACCTTAGCGTCACTTCTCTCATAAACACCTTTAGCACCATACTCTTCAACTAACAGCTTTACTACGATATCTTTGTATTTGTCGATACCTAAGGCTAGAGATTGGATTACGAAGTAATCTTCGAACTTATCTATAATAAGACCTGGTACAAAGTCAGCTTCTCCAAATAAGAATCTGCAGCTAGAAGTGTCAGTTACAGTTTTTCTGTATTCCCAAGCAGCACGAAGTCTTTTTCTAAAGAATTCTTCATCAATTTCTTCATTTATGTCTCTAGTCATTATTCTTAAAGTGATTTTTGAAGCATCGTTAATGTAGCCTTTTCCAATGAATTCTTCTCTATAGTTATATATTTCTACGATATCACCGTTTTCATATTCACCTTCAAATTCAGCTATTTCAGTTGAGTATATCCAAAGATGGCCGTTTTCGGCATTTTTACCTTTACCTTTAAGTAGATAGAATTTACAAGTCATATTATCCTCCCGTTGAGTCCATCAATCATAATGAATTCTGCATTTTGATAGTCTTATAAAGTTATTTTTATATAAAATATTTGCCTAAATAGTTTAATTGTAAAACTCATGAAATATAAAATGAGAATTATTTAATAAACACAATATAGTATAAATTTATAGAGATGATTTTGCAAACAAATTATTTATACAGATGACTTATTTGTTTGAAGTTTTATTGAAAAAAATGGTATAATTGTAATTGATTTAATAAAAGTGATCATAGTAACCATAGTTCTTTTAGAGAATCAAGATTTTCAAGGGGGAAGATATGAAATATTGTGTTAACTGCCATAGTAGATTTACTTTACTATATAGGATAAAATCACTTTTCAAAAAGAATGGGCAATTAGAGTGTACTAATTGTCATAGGTTTTGCATGGTTAAAAAGAATATAAATTTTATTGTTAATTTTACAATCATATTTATATCAGCGTACTTGGCGTCCATAATAGGAGATTATTGGTTGATAAATTTGTCTATGAGCACATTAGCTACAAGCATCTGTAAGGCTGTAATGGCTATGGTGATATGTTTATTGCTAGGCATACCAACAGCATTATGGATTCCATATGATGTAGTTGATAAGAAGTAGTTTGGAATATTGATATGATAGTCAATAAAAATTAACTTATAAACATAACAACGAGTGAAAGGCTAGTCCTTACATTTGTTATTTCATATGAAGTTTTATAGTGATCTTATAAAGGAGGAATAAATTACGATGTTAAATTTTTTAATAGAAGGTTATATTAAAATTATTCTTCAATGCCTGTCTATTATAATTATTATAAAAATATTTGATAAGTTGATGAAATTAGAAAAAGAAGATGTAGAAATATATCAACTGAATAAGTCCACTGTATTTTCGTTGATTGCAGTATTTACATATATAATATTATCATTTATATATTTAAAATACTTTGAATCTGTTTTCCCACAAAATGGGATATTGAAAAGCATAATTGTGAAGGTGGGTATACTATCTCCAACAATTTTATTTATAATTTTAAATAAAGAAAAATTATCTTCTTTAGGTATATCTAAAAAAAATATTTTAAATTCAATAATAATAGGATTGATTTGTAGTTTGGTATATATGGTTACATACATCATAATTAATAATAGTAATTATTTCTTAGCAATCAGTAGGATAGATTTTAAACTATTTGTTTCATTGTTATATCTATTTGTTTATTGTATGGTTATTGCTATTGTAGAAGAATTTTTATATAGAGGATATCTGCAAACTAGATTGGTTGCTAGTTACGGAAATAAGAGGGGATTATTATTTTCGACTATTATTTTTACATTAATGCATCTTCCACAATGGATGAGTAATAATAATTTTAGTATTAGTATTACAGATATTTTATTACAAGGTTCAGGTATTTTGCCTTTAAGCTTTGTATTTGGATATTTATATATGAAAACTAAAAATTTAACATCGTGTATAATATTACATACATTTTCCAATTGGATAGTATTTGCTCTTAAGCAATTTAGATAAATTATGTACACTAATATGAGGGTGTGTGTTATTTAATTATATCCTACTGAAGAATTCTGGATTATTTATTAATTACCATAGAAAAAAACAAAGGAGTAAAGTATAATAGTCAGTGGACAAAATTTAGAAGTATAAATTAACATTAAGATAGAGAAACACAACACACTGACTATAGGGGAAACACAGATTAGGAGGAGATTGAATGAGCATACTTACAGTTAAAAATATAAGCCACGGATTTGGTGACAGAGCAATATTTGAAGATGTTTCTTTTAGATTATTAAAAGGTGAGCACGTTGGTCTTATAGGTGCTAACGGTGAAGGTAAATCTACCTTCATGAATATTATCACAAGCAAGCTTATGCCAGATGAAGGACAGGTTATTTGGTCAAACAATGTAAGAGTTGGATATATGGATCAGCATGCGAACCTTGAAAAGGGATTATCAATAAGAGAGGTTCTAAGAACAGCTTTCCAATATCTATTTGATTTAGAAACTGAAATGAACACTTTATACGGCAGAATGGGCAAAATGGACGAAACTGAAATGAATAAGGCCCTTGAAAGAACTGCTGTTATTCAAGATATGTTAGATCACAATGGATTCTATGTTATAGATGCAAAAGTTGAAGAAGTGGCAAAGGGGTTAGGACTTTTAGATGTTGGTCTAGAAAGAGATGTAACTGACCTAAGTGGAGGACAAAGAACAAAGGTATTACTTGCTAAGCTTTTACTTGAAACTCCAGACATATTACTTCTAGACGAGCCTACAAACTACTTAGATGAAGCTCATATCGAATGGTTAAAGAGATATCTTCAAGCTTATGAAAATGCTTTTATCTTAATATCACACGATATTCCATTCTTAAACTCTGTAATAAATCTTATTTATCATGTTGAGGACAGACAGTTAAACAGATATGTAGGAGATTACGAAGAGTTTAGAAGAATATATGAAGCTAAGAAAGAGCAGCTTGAAAGAGCTTATGAAAGACAACAACAAGAGATTGCTAGACTTGAGGATTTTGTTGCAAGAAATAAGGCTAACGTTGCAACTTCAAACATGGCAAAATCAAGACAAAAGAAATTAGATAAAATGGATAGAATTGAGCTTTCCAAGGAGAAACCAAAGCCAACCTTCAATTTTAAAACAGCAAGGGCTTCAGGAAAGGTAATCTTCGAAACTAAGGATTTAGTAATCGGATATGACTCTCCATTAACTAAGCCTCTTAACATCTCTATGGAAAGAGGTCAAAAGGTTGCTTTAGTTGGAGCAAATGGTCTTGGAAAGACAACACTTCTTAAGAGCTTAATAGGAGAACTTAAGCCATTAAGTGGAGAAGTAAATTTAGGGGATTATCAAGAAATCGGATACTTTGAACAAGAAGGTATGGCAGGAAATAGAAATACTTGTATTGAAGAGTACTGGAAAGAGTTCCCTAGCTGCACTCAATATGAGGTGCGTGCTGCCCTAGCTAAATGTGGTTTAACAACAAAGCATATTGAGAGCATGGTAATGGTACTTTCAGGAGGAGAAGCTGCAAAGGTAAGACTTGCTAAGCTTATAAATAGAGAGACAAACATATTAATCCTTGACGAGCCTACAAACCACTTAGACGTTGAAGCTAAGGAAGAGCTTAAGAGAGCTTTAAAGGAATATAAAGGAACAATACTTTTAGTTTGTCACGAACCAGAATTCTATAAAGATGTAGTAACAGAAATATGGAACTGCGAAGACTGGACAACTAAAGTTGTCTAGTAGTTCCAGAGAAAGAGTTAGTGTAATAGCTAACTCTTTTTCTTATAGCAATTATTTTTAGTGTAGTAGCATTTATTTTGTAATTTGTAGTCGTATTTAAAATTATATTTTAAAATTGAGTATTAGTTTTAATATGAGAGTGAATTAAAGAAGCAATATTTAGTATTAGATGATTTTATTGAATTTACAAGTTGAATGAGCATAATATTTTATGAAAATGGTGAAATGTTTCAAAGTAAAGGTGATAATACAGAATTAGATTGGGAAATTAAATATTTTGAAATAATGGGATTATCAAATTGAACTAAATATAACAAAATGCTATCATTATGCTATAGAGATTAATTAACAATAATTGTATTATATGTAAAAGGTGGTGTAGATTTATGCAAAAGAAAAGCAAGTATTTTGTAGGAATAATAGTTATATTGATAATATCATTAATATTTATTGTTTATAAGAAAAAAACTGTAGGTTTTGTAGAGGGTGATAATAAAATTAAAATTACTAATTATAACCTAAAAGAACAAGGATTTAATGGGTTAGAAGAACTTTTTAGAGAAAATGTTGAGTTACCTAATATTTTAACAGTTGACACTTTTAGTGGCAATTTATCTACAGATGGGAGTATTGAAGATTTTGATCTTTTACTTCAGGGTTTTAATGATGAAAAACAATACATTCAATCATATAGATTTTCATATAATGCAAAGAAAAAGATATTAAATTATGCAGGTCCGAAATCAAATATAAAAAATACTATACCAATTATTTATAATGAAAATAGTGAATTTTCATATTTAGGGCAAGAGATAAAAAAAATTCCTTTACAAGAACAAATACAACAGTTAGATTTTCCTAGGTATGTTATTGAATATTATTCTAACACAAAATTATCTAAAGGAGAACCTGTTATGAAACAGAATGGTTTAGGTAATTTTTCAGTTCTTACCTTTGATGAATATAGGTCAGGAATTGGCGGAAATAGTGATGGACATACAGCTATAATTTTTACATTACATGATGGTGGGGGTGCAAATGTTACTGAAAATAAAATTTGCTATATTGTAACTCCCAAAAATATAGAAGAGATTTCAGGAAATAAGAATTCTTTTATGAAGAAAGACTATATTATTAATGGCTACAAAATGAAAGTAACTCGTGATTATGGAGAAACTTGGATTGATATTCCAATATCAGAAGAAGATCTAGAAAGTACATTATATTTTTATAAAATGGGTATAGAAATACCATCAGAAAGCTACTATATTTCTGATAATGTAGGTGGAACGATTGCTCTTATTTATGGGGAAGATCCTAAAATATTACTATCAAAGGATGATGGACTAAACTGGGAGACGATAGAATTGGAATTAGAGGAGTTTAAATCAATAACAAGAAGAGTTATAGGATTTACAAGTGAAATGGAAGGATATATGGCATTAGGAACTGATTGGTCTATGGGATCAGGGGAGTCTAAAGTTCTGTATCTAACAAATGATGGAGGAAGCACATGGGATTCTAATAATTTACCATTGAGTGGGAGTAGTAATACATTAACAGGAATACAGTTTTCAGATATTAATAATGCGATACTTTCATTAGAAGATAGGTCAGATGTAAATAAGCCGGTATTATTTGCTACAAAAAATAGAGGCGAAAGCTGGGATGAAATACAACTTCCATGGAATGAGATGCCATCAGAAGTACAGTATTTAACACAAGTTGATTCTCTAGTCTATGAAGATGGAACATATAAATTAACTCTTGGGCAGGGGATTGGGCAAAATAATAAAGTTGTATTTTACAGTGATAATATACTTTCAGGATGGAAGTTTAAGGAGTATTACAAAGATGTTATCCACTATATAGGATAGAAATTATTTAAATGGTATTTTAAGGATAAGGATTTGTATGATAAAACATTAGTGTGACTCTGAAGTATAAAGCTTTAATGGAACCGTTAGTTGATGGTTTTGAAAAAGGAAGTTGGTAATAATATAATAAGAGTAACACATAATTTATCAATGAATAAATTATGTGTGAAAATAGTTGTGAGGAATGGACAACTAAGGTTGTATAGTAAATAATTTCAGGGAGGTAGCCTAATTTAGGATATCTCCTTTTGATTTTTATTACTCCAATAACTTAATAAATTCAACAAGCCTTAAATAGTTTAGAATAATGCTGCCTAAGTAGGCATTTCTTATTACTTCAAATGCTGATAAGTTATTTTCTTCACCTTCATGTAAATTTGCCAGTGTTTTTTCATTGAGTCTTTTGGTGGCAGCTATATATAATAAAAGATATCCAACAACTGTGAATTTTTGTCCAAATACTAGGATATCAAATGATGTTATTCCTGTAGTATTAGTATCTAAAGCCTCTAATATATCAATATCAGCAGCTTCAATAAATGTAACATATCCAAATGAGAGCAAAACAGCTCCCAATTTTTCAATGTTGGCAGCATCTATAGCTGTATTTTTAATAATTTCATCAATTTTACTATTAAAATTATTATATGAATTAGAGTTTTCAGTTTTCATTTTAGAATTTCCCCACAAAATTAGTATAGGTTATTATATGAAGATTAAAGATAAAATGTATATATTATTGGCATTAAATTTAGGAGGTAATTAGCGATGGTGAATATCATATTGACTTAGGATGCATTATGGGAAATGTAATGTTAGATAGAGAGCTAAAGTAGTGTAAAAAAACTTATAATAAGATGAAGGCTACTGATTTAAGAGGCCTTCTTTTTTATTATTACTTGCTTAGAATTACTTGTATTAAGGGAAATACAGTAGGGTTAAGCTATGAGATAAAGTTGAGTCTTAGAAGGTAATATAGTAAAATAGTAAGTAATTAAATTAAGGCTAATTAGAAAATTTAAGGCTACATTGCCTTGTTTCAAAGGATTAGCAGAGTAAGGGGGATGAGTTTTGAGTAAAAGGATATGTAAACAATGTGGTAAGGAGTTTATTCTATCGGATTCTGAAATAGGTTTTTATAAAAGTAAGAATTTAGAGCTACCTAAAAGATGCAGTAAGTGTAGACAGGAAAACAAAAACAATGGAAATAATAATAGCAGCATTAAAGTAAATAATAATGCTGATAGTTATAAAAATAAAACTGAGGTTAGTAAAGTTAATATAAACACATCTAATACAAGTAATAACAATGGTAATAAAAAACCAATGAGAAATGTATTATTAGCATTAGCGGTACTTGCTGTTTTATTTGTTGGTAAGATTTTTGGAGTGTCATTTGAAGACATAAACCCATGGTTTAGTTCAGAAAGTAATCAAAGCGGTAATTATCTTGAGTTTAGAAATGATCAGTATTGGGAAGATCACTTTACAAAGCATAAGAGTGAGTTCGATTATGACACCAAGGAAGAATATTTAGACGGAGCAAATGCTGTAATAAATTCACCGTCATCTTTGTACAAGCTGGAGAAGGAAGAGGGAGATGAAGTTTATTACGATGCAGATAAAAATGAAATTGTATTTGTGTCTACAGATGGATATATAAGAACATATTTTAAACCAAGTGATGGTATAAATTACTTTAATAGACAGTAGTTTTAGATTATAGTTTTGTAATTTTAGCTTGGCTGAATTAATTACATTTTAATAGCTTGGCAGGGAGAGCGGATAGGTGAAATAAAACCTAATGCTCTCCTTTAAATTTATAAGCACTGATAGAAATTATTTTATGGACTTTTTATATGAATTTTAGCTTGAAAACCTAAAATAATAAACAAAAAACACTCATATAAATACTAAAATTACAAAAACTAATTAAAGTATATAAAGGAGGAATTAAAGATGGAAAAACAAGCTATTGAGCAAAGGTTACAAGATTTAGCAGAGCTAAAAGAGGCATATTACGAGCATGGAAAAGACACTTCAAAGATTGTATCTGAAATTCAACAGCTAAGAAGTGAGTTAGCTGCTGTCCCACAAATGGAATAATTGCATATGAAAGGGCAGATACTTGTTTAGGGTATCTGTCTTATGTTTCTCATGTAAGGGGCTTTGTGAAGCCTTCTTAAGACCAGATTTATACACAGTCTTCTTTGAAGAAGACGTAATATTATTTTTAGTAGATGGATCTTTAGTAGATGGATTATTTGTTAGCAGTTTGAACTGATACCCTTGCACATTAAGAGTGCTACGGTATACATTTAAATGCACTACATCTGCAATTGAACTGCTAGGGGGTTGGTTAGAATCCATAACCTCTAGGCTGGAATCAACCGTTGGCAGAGCTTCCTCTTTTTCTTCTGAGGCGTCTACGGGTATAGAATTTACTGAAGCTAGCGCCTTAGTTTCAGACGAAGTTTCTTCATTTTCAATAAGTAGTTTGTATTTATCACCGAGGCCGAAAAAAGAGTAGGTGCCTCCTGATTTTTTTACGTAATGAGTTAATACACCTGCATTTCTAAGTTTGAAAAATCTAGCTTGGACAGTGCATTTTTTTATATTCAAAATAGGTAGTTCTGCTAAAACGGCATCGTAGCTAACCCAGAAATATGTATTACCGTCAACCTTCTCTGTTAGCATTTTATTAGTAGCTTTAAAATCTATAAAATATCTAAGAAGTATGGCATCAATAGTATCAAGGCCTAAGCTAACGAGACCTTTTTGTGAAAATCCAAGTATATTAAACTTCATAATAGACTCCTCTCGAAATATAAAAATTAATAATAAGTGGTGTTGATAGTACAAGCACCTATAATATAAAGTATTCATTTTTTTGAAGAAATACCCCTGAAGTTTATTAAAGTAATATAGTCGTATGAGTATATGTTATTTGCCTTATAAATACAAAATAGGGTGCAATATAATAAGGCTTTATTTGGTAAAAATCAATATATTTGAAATATTTTAATTGTTAAAAATATTTAACATTGAACAAGGTTAAGAAATATTTACAAAACATTTACGAAGGGATAATATAGGTTTGTATGAAAAATATTACCAAGTTTATAAAAGAAGGTAGAGGGGTTTATGAGCAGTTTTGAAATTTTTGTTGGGATTTTTGGAGGCCTAGGCTTATTCTTATATGGAATGAAGTTAATGAGCGATGGTTTAGAAAGTGCCGCAGGAGAAAAGCTTAAAGGAATATTAGAAAAGGTTACATCAAATCGATTCATAGGAGTTCTAGTTGGAGCTGTTGTAACAGCTATAATCCAAAGTTCAAGTGCAACGACAGTTATGGTGGTTAGTTTTGTTAATGCTGGCTTGATGTCATTATCTCAAGCAATTGGTGTTATAATGGGAGCTAACATTGGGACAACCATAACCGCTCAAATGGTTTCTTTTAAATTAGATACAATTGCACCAATATTCATAGGTGCAGGAGCAATTTTAATTCTTGTGGCAAAGAAAAAGAAAGTTAAAGATGTCGCATACATTGCATTAGGCTTTGGCATATTATTTTTAGGTATGGGGACGATGTCTGGAGCATTAAAACCAATTGCAGAAACACCAGCTTTCGGTGAATTTATTATTGTTGTTGGAAACAATGCAATTTTAGGCTTACTTACTGGGTTAATTATGACTGCAATTGTTCAAAGTTCATCAGCGACAACAGGAATATTAGTAGCTTTAGCAACAACAGGTGCTATTGATATGAGGTTAGCATTCCCTGTTATACTAGGTTGTAACATTGGAACTTGTGTTACTGCTTTATTAGCATCAGTTGGTGCAAATAGAACAGCGAAAAAGGCTGCGCTTATGCATTTGTTTTTCAATATTTTTGGAGCCATCATTTTCTTACCTTTTGTAATGCAGGTTACAGAATTAGTAGAAGTTATCAGCCCAGGAAATGTAGCTAGACAAGTTGCTAATGCCCATACAATTTTTAATGTTATAGTAACTGTAGTTATGTTCCCGTTAGCAGGATACATAGTGAAGCTAGTTAACGTTATTATTCCAGGAGACAGCAAAGTTGAGAGTAAGGGTGCAATGTACCTGGATAAACAGCTTTTAGCTACACCTATGATTGCAAGCAGCCAAGTTGTAAAGGAAACTATAAGAATGGCTGAACTAGCTAAATCAAATTTTGAACTTTCTATGAGAGCATTTTTAGAAAGCAATCAAGAGTGCATAGATAAGGTGTATGAGAATGAGAGTATTATAAATACTATAGAAAAAGATATTACGGATTATTTAATTGAGCTTTCACAGCATGAGTTAACAGAAGAAAATGCTAAACTTGTAAGTGAAACCTATCACACAATAAATGATATTGAAAGAATTGGAGACCATGCTGAAAATATCGTGGAGCTGGCTAGTGTTAGGATTTATAATAAATTAGAGGTATCAGAGGATGCTTTAAATGAAATTAATGAAATTTATAGCTCTACATTAGAGTCTATAGACTTATCAATAAAAAGTTACTCTAATAAGAAATTAGTTTCTTTAAAGCAGATAGAGATGGTTGAGAGAAAAATTGATGACCTAGAAAATGAGTTTAGAAATAATAATATAAAAAGACTAAGTGCAAAGCAATGTACGGCAAGTTCGGGAGTAATATTCTTTGATTTATTATCTAATCTAGAAAGAGTTGGTGACCATGCAAATAATATTGCCAGGGCAAGAATTCAAGATAAGAATAATATAATGTTAAAATTAAATGAAGCTTCACTAGAGGTTTAAAAGAAGATAAATTGATAGTTCAAGAGCTGATGCAGAAAACATCAGCTCTTTTATTATTTAAGTTTATGCTTTGTATTTGAAGTTAACTTAGTAAAGTTATATAATGAATTTCATAGAAAATGAACTTTTGCAGTAGATATAATTTTGAGGTGGAAAATGAAAATAAGAGTACCAAAATATTTTAATGAATTTAAGTGCATAGCAGATAAATGTGAGGATACCTGTTGTGCTGGCTGGGAAGTTGTAATTGATGAGGAGGCCTATGAAGCCTATCAGCAGGTTAAAGGCGCTTTTGGAGATAAATTAAGAAGTGAAATAGTTAATGATGGTGAAGATAATATCTTTGTTTTGAAAAATAATAATTGCCCTTTTTTAAATGGAAATAAGCTTTGTGATATTTATTCAGAGTTAGGAGAGGACTACCTTTGTTATACATGTCAGCAGTTCCCGAGATATACGGAGGAGTTTGGAAACCTTAGGGAAATTGGGATTTCTCTGTCTTGTCCTGAGGCTGCAAGGATAATCCTTAGAAACTCTGATAAGGTTGAATTTGAAGTGACTGAAAATGATGAGTTTATATTATCAGATAATGATATTGATGGAAAGCTGTATATGGAGCTTATGGAGTGCAGACAGATAGTTTTTAAGCTGCTTCAAA
Organism: Clostridium culturomicium; assembly: GCF_000821305.1. Lineage (GTDB taxonomy): Bacteria > Bacillota > Clostridia > Clostridiales > Clostridiaceae > Clostridium_J > Clostridium_J culturomicium. Next base: position 170,744 of record NZ_CCXK01000012.1, read on the forward strand.
ACCGTGACATGGAGCTAAAGGCAAGAACAGTATTAGCACTTGCGTTTATAGAAGAAGTTCAGGAAAAAATAGATAATGATGAACTAGGAGCTATAAAGCTTATTAATAAGAAATATCTAGATGAAGATTTTATTTATGAAGCTAGTGAGGGGTTAATTCAGTTTAAGGAGGATGTTGAGCAGAGAACTGAAAAGATTTATAAGTATTTTAATGAGTTGAAGAACTTAAAACATATAAATGATGAGGATCCTCTTAAGATTGAAAGAGCTATGAAGTATTTTGAGGATAATAATAACAAAGAGCTATATTTAAGAAGATATGAAGAATTCTATAAGTATTATGACGAGAAAATGTTTAAATTTGAAAATATATTAGTTTATTTTGTATTTAGATATTTTATGAAGGCTGTTTATGATGGAGATGCCTTAGGGAAAATTCAAATCGCCATATTTAGTTATTTAATGATTAAGGAACTAAGTATTATATCATGGGTAGAAAAAGGTGAAATTACAGATGAAGAGTTTGCAGATATAAGTCATATGTATTCTAAAGATGTGGAGCATTTGGTTGAAAACATTGATACCTTAGAAGACGATTTTTATACTAAGGATATATTTTCTGTGATGAACATGATAACTATTTTGGCCAGCGAATAGATAGGACTGAGCTTTCCTTTAATTTAAAGGTAAGGTTCAGTCTTTTAATTATTGGTAATATAAAGATGGAAAGAAATGAAAGGATATAATTACCGTTAGCAAAATTAAAAAAAGTTGATATAATAGATACTAAAAATAAAACAAAAGATTTGAATTAATATGGAGATGGGGAGATATGGAACATTACAAGGTTTTAGGTGTTGATAAAAACGCTACTATGGAAGAAATAACAAAGGCTTACGAGAAAAAGATCAGTGAATTTAAGGATGATATAAATGATGAGCGAAGAGCAAAAGCCTTCATAAAGGTTTTTGATAAGGCTTATGAAGATATAAAATTTGAAAGAGCAAAACTTCAAGAGAATAACACCATTGTTATGGGAATAGATGAGCTTAGTAGGTTTGAGAATTTAGAAGATGATTTTGAAGGTGAAAGTAGTAAAATAGAATATTATAATTCTAGAGTTAAGCAAAAAAAGAAAGCTTCATCTAAAACTTCTTCGGTAAAAAAGAAAAGTAGCAGCAAAAGTACTTCAGCTAAAGGGAGTAAGGCAAAAAAAGAGCCTGATAAAAGTACTATCAGGAGAAAGAGTGAGGTTAAGGCGCAAAGAGAAGTTTCGATGATTAGTACATTATTGCAGCTGCCATTAAAAGCTGTAGCTTTAGTACTAATAGTTGTTTTATCAACCATTTTGTTGCTATGTAAGATAATCAGTTTTGCATCTTGGCTGGCATCAAGGGTGATTATGGCTGCTGCCATTGGAGGAGCATCTATACATGGATATCAAATTTATATAGGACATGCTATTAGATATGACATATTCATTTTATGTGCTGGTGCCTTTATAATTGCATTGTTTTTACCAACAATAGTAAAGGTTGTACCATCAATTATTGGTGGCATAAATGATAAATTAAAAAGCTATGTATTTTAGCAATAATAATATAAGAAGAGAAGCTCTTTAAAATAAAGTCTTCAAATAAAAATAAAAATAAAAATAAAAAACCTTGCAATAAATGCAAGGTTTTTTTGGTTGCGAGAGCAGGACTTGAACCTACGACCTTTGGGTTATGAGCCCAACGAGCTGCCAACTGCTCCATCTCGCGATATTAAGTTTTCAAATTAGATTACCTAACTTGTGAGATAAGTATAACTTTATAAATAAGCAAAGTCAAAACTGAATAACCCTATATTACGTCTTAAGAGTACAAGGGAACCCTTACAGTTCCAAAAGGTACTATATGCTACAACATGAGAAAATATTTTATATAGGTTATTTTTAGGGGGTTAAGTTATGTTATGTTTATCCGTATATATAAAATTATTAAATAAATTAAAAGATTTAGAGATTTAATTACGTTTAGAGGTGATTTTGTGATAGATAAACTACAGGGTCTTAATAATATTGCGGGACTTTCAAGTATAGAGAGCTTAAGTGAGTGTAAGTGCAGCTCGAATAATGGTACTACTTCAAATATGTTTAGTATGGTTCTTGAAAACCTATTTAAAGCAATGAAAGAACAAAATCAAAAGGTTGGAAATCAATCAGAGAATACAGCATTATTTAATAATGTGCTAGGGAATTTTAATAATATAATATCAGTAAACAATGAAAATCTTAATAAAGATGAAAAAATAGCTGCAACAATAGATAAATCAGCTACAAAATATGGTGTAGATCCAAGCCTTATAAGAGCTATAATAAAGGTAGAATCTAATTTTGATCCTAATGTGGTATCATCAGCAGGAGCTATGGGCCTAATGCAACTTATGCCTGAGAATTGTATAGCTTTGGGGATTGTTGATCCATTAAATATTGAACAGAATATTGATGGAGGTGTACGTCATATAAAGGAGTACATTGATAGATATAATGGTGATATCGAAATGGCCTTAATGGCGTATAACGGTGGGCCAACAAGAATGATGAACAGGGGGGTAATCTCTATAAATGATATATATAAGATGCCTGAGGAAACTCAGAATTATGTTCCTAAGGTAATGAAGTATTATAGGGGATTATAATATGAAGATTGAAGGATTAAATGTCAGAAAAAGCATGAAGCTAAAAGAGAAATCTATTGGTACTAAGGGCGGATTTTCAGATAATCTTGCAAAGTCCTATAGGTCAGCAACAAAGGAAGAGTTAGAAGAATATATAAAAGATATTAAAAAAAAGGGAAACAGGCTAGTAATAACGAAAACTTATGCTGATGTGAAGAGTTATAAGGATACGATCAAAAGCTATTTAAGAACAGTAGTGGATTATACCTATGCTCTAAACAAGAATATAGGCTTTTGGGAAAATCAATATTATGCTACAGTAGAAACTATAAATGAAAAATTAGAGAGTTTGACCCAGGAAATATTAAAGGAAGAAAAAGAAAACTTAGATATATCAGCAACAATAGATAACATACAGGGGTTGCTAGTGGATATCTATAAGTAAAGGGGATTAACATGGAACCAGGATTAAAGGAAAAGTTATATGAGGTTGAATTTGAGTCTTTTAAAATAAAAGAAATTGAAGAATTTAATGATAAGAGTGCAATATTAAATGCAAAGCTTGAAGTTAGCGTAACGATGGGAAGCTGTAAAACAAGTATAAAGGATATTCTAGACTTAAAAACTGGTGATATTATAGTTTTAGATAAGACTATGGATGAAGATTTAGATATCAATATTAATAGTAAAACAGTTGCTTTGGGAGAGCCAATAAAGGTTGATGACAAAATATCAGTAAGACTTTTGGATTTTAAGAATAAGATTGATTAAAAATAACGGAATTTAAAGATGGGTGTAGCATTTGTAAGAAGTATACACTCATTATTTTTTTATAAAAGCTAAATAAATTTTTTAATATGCCGATAATAATAAAATGGTAGTAAAAGAAGTTCCTTTGAGGGATTGAGTGTTGACGCAAATAAAGTTAAACAGTTAGACGTTGACATAAAAGATGGTTATGGAGGTAAAGAAATGAAAATTCATTCTGTACAAAGAAATACAATGATAAATGCATATAACAACCAAAGACAACCTCTTAAACAAGGAGAAATGATAAAGCAGAATAAAGATAAGGTAACTATTTCAGAAGATGCTAAGTACTTAAATCAGATAAATAGTAATAATGAAAATGTAAATATAGATAAGATTAATGAGATAAAAAGCAGAATAAAGCAGGGGACTTACAGTGTAAATTCAAAGGCTGTGGCAAAGAAAATTATTGAGGCAACAAAAGGAGAGTAACTGAATGAATCCAGAATTAAAGTTAGTTATGTTTGAGGAGAAGAAGCTTTTACATGAACTTTTAGACTTATTAGATAAACAGTACGAAGCTATTGTTGATAAAGAATTAATGATTTTAGAGACCCTTACTGAAAGAATAGAAGAGGCTGGTAAAAACCTTGCAGCTATAGAGATTAAAAGACGTAGCTTAGTGAAGGATGATAGCTTTAGTGAACTTATAGAAAATAGTAATGATATTCATGCTAAAGAGGTATATGAAGAGATAAAAAGCATATTAAATAATTTAGAATTACAAAAGAATACTAACGATACAATAATAAAACAGAATTTGTTTTTTACAAATAAAATGATAAGTGTAATTAAACCATCAAAATCCACAGGAACATATAATTCCTATGGAAAGGTTGGAAGATAGGGGGAAGGCGTATATGGCGAATTTATTAGGAACTCTCAATTCAGCATCATCGGGTATGAGAGCTAGTCAAATAGCAATACAAACAACATCACATAATATCACAAATATGAATACACCAGGGTATACGAGACAAAGAGTAGAACAAAGTGCAAGTAGACCTTTCAGTCAGCCTGGCCTCAATAGCAACTTAGGGGCAGGACAACTTGGAACAGGGGTTCAAATCACTGATATTACAAGGATAAGAAATACATTTTATGATTTTCAGTTTAGAAGTGAGAGTCATAGCTATGGAGATATAAGTGTAAAATATGATTATTATAAAAGTATGGAGGTTATATTTGATGAACCTTCAAATAATTCAATATCATCATCGATTAACAAGTTTTTTAATGGCTTTAATGAATTATCTAAAGACCCAAACAGTGTAGGTGCTAAAAATATTGCAATAGAAAATGCTAAGTATTTAGCTAATAACATAAATAAGGTGAATAAAAAATTAGAATCCTTAAAAGAAAACTTAAGTAAACAATCTGAAGATATTTTAAATGATGTGAATCAAAAGCTTGCAGCTCTTCAAGACTTAGAAAAAAATATAAAAGTAGTGGAAGCTACGGGTAAAAGTCCTAATGATTTATTAGACGAAAGAGACAGAATTTTGGATGATTTAAGTTTTAAGATAAATATCTATGATAATGATGTAAAAGTTGCTATGCAGGATGGGAAGTTTGAACAGGCAGAGGTTGATAAGTTAATTGCAGATAATAAACTCTCAGGTGAATTACAAGCAACTGCTGATATGAATAAAGAAATAGATGGATATAAGGGTAAAATCGAAGAATTGGCAAAGGTAATTACAAGTAGCGTAAATGAGGTTTCAGGGCAAGAGATTTTTATTTTTGATGCTAAAGGGTATGAACTAATATCAGTAAATCCAGAGATTCTAGAAGATGTATCAAAACTTGAGATGACATCGGATTTAGCAACTGAATTATATAAATTAAAGGACAAAAAAGTAACCTTTGGGGAAGCCCCAAATGAAAAGGAACTAACAATAAATAGTTTTTACAATAATACTATTCAAGAACTAGGAAAAGCATCTCAAACGGTTATAAGACAAGAAGCTAACCAAAGCAAATTACTATCAAGTATTGATAGCTCAAGGATGAGTGTATCAGGGGTTGCCATGGATGAAGAAATGATTAATTTAGTACAACTTCAACATGCCTACAATGCTAGTGCAAAAGTTGTATCTACTGTTGATGCTTTATTAGATGTAGTAATTAATGGATTAATGAGATAGGATGGAGTGATAAATATGAGAATAACTAATGGAAGTATGATGAATAGTTATTTAAGGGAGGTTCAAAATAACCTTCAAACTATGGACAAGCTAAACACACAATTAAACACCACTAAACAGGTTAATAAGATATCGGATGACCCACTTAAAACAATAAAGATATTAAATTTAAATAATGAGATAGAGAATGTTGAAAAGTATAACTATAACTGTGATGAAATTACAGGGTGGTTAGACCTTACAGATGAAGCATTAGGAAGTATATCAAACTTAAGTACTGATATAAAAACCCTTTTAACATCAATAAGTGGTACCTTTGGGAAAGATGAAATAAAAGCCGTTCAGTCACAGGCTAATGAAAAGATTAAACAAATTGGTGAAGCCATGAATACTACATATGCAGGTAAGTATATATTCGGAGGAAGTATAACTGACGAGCCACCAGTGAAAATTGAAACAGATAAGGACGGAAATGTAGCACTAATTGTGAATAATCTAGGAGAAAGCAAATTGGATGATAAGTTAAATACAGTTATATCTAGTGGGATTACTGTAGATTATAATTTAACTCTTAATGAAATAACTAAAACTAATGGAAAAGAGACTGGTTCAACAAGTGGGTTAGAGTTATTAGGAGAATTATCAAAAAAACTTAACGAGGATCCAATCAACATGGAGGATATAGGGAAACTATCTAAGGACTTAGATGGATATATGAGTGATATATTAAATAATAGAGCTATAGTTGGAGCAAGAACTAACACTGTAGAGCAGGTTAAGGATAATAATGAAAAGAATATCCTAGAGATGAAGAGTTCACTTTCAGTTACGCAGGATGTAAATGTTACTGAAAAATTTATTGAATTAAAATCTGCGGAAATGGTTTATAATGCAAGTCTTCAAGTAAGTTCTAAATTGTTTAATACTACAATATTAGATTACTTGAGATAGGGGAAGATACAGATGAAAGTAACATTTAATAAAGGTATACCAGGCTTTGAAACACTTAGAAAATTTGAAATAAGAGATTTAGATGGTAACGATAGATTTAAGATATTGCAATCAGAAGAAAGTGAAATAAGCTTTGCAACTGTGAATCCTTTTGATATTTATAGTGAATATGAGATAAACTTAAATGAAGAAACTATAAAAGAACTTGAAGTAGAAAGGCCAGAGGATGTTTTAGTTTTAAGCATAATAACACTGGGTAAAACTTTAGAAACAAGCACTATGAATTTAAAGGCACCTGTAGTTATAAATATAAAAAACTGCTTAGGAAAGCAATTTATATTACAAAATGAAAGATATGAAACAAAGCATCCTTTGATAAGGAGAGAGCAGAATGTTAGTAATCAATAGAAAAAAAGACGAGTCAATTTTAATAGGTGATGATATTGAAATTAAAGTAACAAAAATTGAAGATGGAAGTGTTAAGATAGCTATTTCAGCTCCGAGAGAAGTAACTATACTGAGAAAAGAAATATTAGATAAAGTAAAAGAGGAAAATAAGAATGCTATGAGCAATGACTTAGATATTCTAAATCTGCTTAAGTAGGAGGAAGAAATGTTTACATCAAACCCGTATATTGCATATAAACAAAACACAATAAATATGGCATCAAAGGAACAGTTATTACTTATGTTAGTTGATGGCGCCGTCAAGTATACTAAGATAGCGAAGATGGCTATTGAAAAAAGAGATATTCAAGCAGCTCATAAGGAGCTGACAAGAGTTCAAGATATTTTTACAGAATTAATGTCGACCTTAGATATGAATGCAGGTGAAACGGCAGAAAATCTATTTAATCTTTACGATTTTATCAAGAGACAGCTAGTACAAGCTAACATGAAAAAAGATGTGCAAATAATAGACGAAACCTTGCCGCTAATAGAAGAAGTTAGAGATATGTGGTATGAGGTAAGCAAAAAAGCTAAGGGTTTATAGGGAGGTAAAAATTATGACTTCAGTAAATTCAGTAAGGATTCCTGGACTTGCAACAGGAATGGATACGGACCAAATGATAAAAGATATGCTAACAGGAGAGCAGAACAAAATCGATAAGGCGCAGCAAACCCAGCAGATTAATAAATGGAAACAGGAAATCTATAGAGATGTTATTAAAGATGTTAAGGGTCTTCAGGATAAATATTTTAGTGCAACCTCACCAGATTATATTTTAAGCAGTAAGGTATTCAGTACTTTAGTTATAAATAGCTCTAACAGTGGTGTTATTAGTGCTACAGCAGGAGCTGGAGCTAGTAATGTTAATTATAAGTTTAAGGTTGAAGCTATGGCAAATCCACCGCGATTAGAAAGTAATAAGTTAGATAAAAATACAGAATTGGTTACTGCAGATACTACTATTAAAATTAATGATAAAGAAATACAAATAAAAGCAGGTTCAAAGGTAAGTGATGTTGTAAAAGGCATAAATGATACCTTTAAAGAAGGAGATGTTAAAGCTACATATAGTGAGATGACAGGTAAACTTACTATTGAAGGGAAAAAAACAGGAGAATCTTCTGAGTTAAAGTTCGATGGGGATTTATTTAATAATATTGGGATGACGACTGAAGTAACAGGTTTAGTAAAGGGCAGTAATAATAAGGTGACAGTATTTTCAGCAGATGGAAAACCACTGGATAAGGTAATTCAAAGTGAAAGCAATACCTTTACAATTGACAATGTGACTTACAGCGTAAGTGGAGTTAGTGATGAATTGATTTCCATGACCTCAACAGTTAATACCCAGGGAACTACAGATAAGATGAAGGCTTTTATTGAAGATTATAATAAGATAATGGATAAAATCTATGATCTATCAACTGAAAAAAAGAATAAAGATTATCCACCGCTTACCGAAGCACAAAAGAAAGAGATGGATGAAAAAGAGATTGAGAGATGGGAAGAAAAGGCTAAGGCTGGCATATTGAGAAATGACAGTGACTTTAGAAGCTTTATGGAAGGAATAAAGGGAGCTATTTTGGGTCAGATTGGAGACCTTGGAATTTACCTTTCAGACATTGGGATCGCTAGTAATTCAGATTATAACAAACCAGGTCAGCTGGTATTGGATGCAACTAAGTTTAAAAAGGCTTTAGAGAATGATAGTGAGTTGGTTTATAAGGCAGTAACTACTTCTTTTGGAAAAATAAAGGATATAACCTACAACTATGCAGGGAGCTCTACAAGTATCTTTGCTAAAAAGGCAGGAATTGAAAAAACAGCTTCTGCAGTAAATAACTTGTTTTCTGAACAGATAAGAAGGCAAGAACAGTATATTAAGGATTTAACTTCAAAGATGTCAAAGAAGGAAAATCAGCTATATATGAAGTTCGCAAATTTAGAATCAAGTATGAATAAGCTTAACGCACAGATGAATTATCTGATGAGCCAAAATTGATAGTAGTTATGATTGAAAAATACAAGAGAATAACGAAAGAAATAATAGATATATTAAATGAAGAAGTTGTAGATCATGAAAAGTTAGGGTATAAGATAGATGAAAGACAAGACTTAATAACGAAATTTAAAAGAGAAGAATTAGATGCTTTTAGAAAAGAATATTGGGAGAAATATCTGCCTATAGATAAGATTATAAAAAGTAAACTAGAAGAGCAAATTATAAAGGCTAAAAAAGAATTGTTTGACCACAGAAACAAGCAAACAGTAAGTACAGCTTATGTAAAAGCAGGAAAAAATAATTTAAATATTTTTTCAAAAAAGGTGTAAAGTTTTGAATAAGCAGTACGATATATAATAGCATAAGGTGGAAAATACCTTTTAAATGACAAGGATGTCAAATAATAAAAACTAGGGAGAGTGTAAAATTATGAGAATTAACACAAATATCAATGCTATGACAGCAACTAACCAATCAGCAAGAAACACAGCTTTAGCTGGAAACTCAATGAACAAATTATCTTCAGGCTTAAGAATAAACAAAGCTGGAGATGACGCTGCTGGACTAGCTATCTCTGAAAAAATGAGAAGCCAAATCAGAGGTATGGAGCAAGCTGACAGAAACGTACAAGATGGCATATCTTTAGTACAAACTGCAGAGGGAGCTACTGAAGAAATTGGAAACATAGTTCAAAGAATGAGAGAATTATCAGTACAAGCTTCAAACGAAACTAATACTGCATCAGACAGAACAAAGATAACAGAAGAGTTAACTCAACTGAATGATGAAATCAACAGAATCGCTGATTCTACAAAATTCAATGGTAAGAATGTATTAAATGGAGATACTGTACTAGATACAAAAATGGCAGCTTCTATGACAAATTCAGATTTCAACATTGAGGGATTACAATTAACAAAAGCTGATGGTGCAACAGGTCTAACAGAAGGTAATATTACTATAAAAACAGAACAGGGAACTGCTACTGGAACTAAGATAACTGTTAATGCTGGAGGACAAACTTTTACATTAGATAATTCATCAGTAGGAACAAAATCAGATAAATTAGGTGCTGGAACATACACGTTAAAAGCAACTGATGGTCAAGAGATTACGTTAACAGTTGGCAAGAATCAAACAGTTGCTTTTGCTGGAACAGAAGTAATAGGTACTAATGCTAAAAAAGAGACAATAGGAAGTGAATTAAGTTTACAGGTAGGAGCTAATACATCTGCATCAGAAGGGCTTAATGTTAAAATAGTAAACGTTAATACTGAGTCATTAGGATTAACTCAAGCTAGAATAGATGCAATGAAAGCAGAGGGAACTACTGGAACAACAGCTGCTAAAGCTATGATAGATAGCTTAGATAAAGCTTTAGAAACTGTTAATACTTCAAGAGCTAATCTTGGAGCTATGCAAAACAGATTAGAAGCTACATCTTCTAACTTAACTACTTCTACGGAAAATTTATCAGCTGCTGAATCAAGAATTAGAGATGTTGATGTTGCTAAGGAAATGATCAACTTATCTAAGTTAAATCTTTTATCTCAAGCTTCTCAAGCGATGACAATGCAAGCTAAATCTCAACCAGAGAGCGTAATGCAATTATTAAGATAGTAAATATCACATATAAAGGATAAAGCGTAAGCTTTGTCCTTTATTAATATATATGATTAAATAGAAAGCTGTTTTATGATATATATTAATAAAAAGGGGTAATACAGATGGCGAAATATAAAGTTTTAAGTATTGATTATTATGATGAGTTCCAATGTATAGGCAATAAATGTGAGGACCATTGTTGCAAGGATTGGTCAATAACAGTAGATAGGAAGAGTTATGTTAAGTACCAGAAGTTACCGGCTTCGGAGTTTAAAAATAAGCTAAGTGGTCATATTAATAGAAATAGAAGGGCTGTAAATGATTATGACTATGGCAAAATAAATCTAATTGAAAAGAAGTGTCCTATGCTTTCAGAAGATAGATTATGTGAAATTTATTCAAAGATTGGTCCGGAAAATATGTGCTATACATGTAGGATATATCCTAGAGTATTTAATCAAGTAGATGATATTTTAGAGCAGTCCTTATCTGTTTCATGTGTAGAGGTATCTAGAAATTTATTATTAAGAGAAAATCCTATAGAATTTAACTTAGAAATAAAAGATGCACCAGAAGTTAATGTAATAAGACAGGTTAGAACTAATACTTCAAAAAATATTAGTCATAGATATTTTAATGAAATTAGACAATTTTCAATAGGATTAATTCAAAATAGAAAATTTACTATTGAAAATAGACTAGCTATCTTGGGATTATTTATTAAAGAAGTCGAAGAAAGCGATAATTTAGATATAATGATTGAAGATATTATTTTTAATTTCAATAACTCTATAAAGTTAGGACAATATGATGGATTATTAGAAGAGGTTATAAGTACAAACATAGTTAATGCACAACTTGAATTTTTGACACAGTTAAATAATATTATTTTAAGTAAAAAAATAAATAACCAAAGATTCTTATTAAATTTTGAAAAAATAAGTGATGGTCTTAGGCTTAAAAGTGGAGAAGGTGAGCATATAAAGGAGGCTTTTGTTAATTCTTTGGGAAATAGCTACAGAAAATTTATAAGTAAAAATGAATATATATATGAAAATTACTTAGTATGTTATATGTTTAAAACTATGTTTCCTGCGAACGAAAAAACAATGATGGAAACTTATTTATCCTTAATAGTACAGTTTTCAATAATGAAAATGAACTTGATTGGTCTATGTGGCTATTACGAAGAAGGTATGGATATTGATAAGATGTTGAATCTTATACAAAGTTATAGTGTAATAACAGAGCATGATGAATTTTTAGTAGGAAAGATACAGCAGTTCTTAAAAGATAAGGAATATAATAGTCTTGCACATGCTCTTACCATAATGGGAAAATAAATAAAAATTATACACCTACTTTAAAAAAGTAGGTGTATAGTAAGCTTAAATATAAATTTCAACAAAAACAAACAGAAAAATAAAAATAATTTTTGAATTATGTAAAAACATATGGAAATAAGCAGAAAATTGGTATACAATAGAAATGTAGACTAAGTGTAGAATTGAATATGGCAAAGCTAGAGAAATCTAGTGACGCAAAGCTATAGGGGCTAAGATGAATATTATGCCAGCCAGCTGCCGGAGAGTCAGTGTACTTTTTGTATTACATTTCAAATTAGACAGTGATAAAACCTTAACTATTAGTTATTATAAGGTTATGAGTTTAATCATTGTTATGCTTTGAGATGTTAGTTAAGCTACTATCTTCGGAAAGTAGTATTTTTTTATGCAAAATATTATGATTTATGCAAATATAAAATTTAATAAGATATAATATTAGAGATATTATATGGCAAAACTAGGGAAACTTAGTGACGCAAAGCTATAGGGGCTAAGATGAAAGTTATGCCAGCCAGTTGCCAAAGAGTCAGTGTACTTTTTGTTTATAAGATTATGTTTTAAGGATTGTTGAACTTGTAAAATCACATAATAACCGTGATTAAATATTTATTAGCAAGAATTCTTCAATTACTTTGTCAAACAGAAATTTTAACATACTACTCTCTTTGGAGTAGTATGTTTTTTATATTTAATGGATAATATACAAGAATTAGTTTGTTTTTGAAGTACATTCTAAATATTTTAAATTTAAAGTTAATTTTATATATACAAATAGGAAGTATTGCAAATTTATATTCAAATTAAAAAAAGTATTAAATCTGGGAGGAAGAAAAATGCAGGTATATCAACTTATTAAGAGTGGTTTAGATGTAACAGAGTTAAGGGGAAAAACAATTGCTAATAATATTGCAAATATCAATACACCAGGATACAAAAGAAAATATGTAACTTTTGAAGAAACATTAAATAAAGCCAGCAAACAGCCTCAGATAGAGGTGAAAGAGGATAAGGCAACTTCTATGAGAAATGATGGAAATAACGTGGATTTAGAAAGTGAAAAAGTTAATCAAGCAGCTAACTCACTTATGTACAATGGGTTAGTAAGTGTTACAAATACGAAGCTAGCAATAGCTAGAACAGTTATAACAGGAAGGTAATTAATATGGGTATATTTAGCGGGATTAGAATTAGTGCCAGTGCACTTTCAGCAGAGAGATTAAGATTAGATGTTATATCTTCTAACATTGCAAATGTGAGAACCACAAGGACTGAAGAAGGTGGAGCATACGTTAGAAAAACTGCAGTATTTGCAGAAAATTATGATAAAGCGATGGGTATGCTTGGAGTGAAGGCTGTGAATATTGAGGAGGATAAAGCTCCTTTAAAGAAAGAGTATGATCCATATCATCCAGATGCAGATGAGGAGGGATATGTTGAATATCCTAATGTAGATTTACTTGTGGAAATGTCTGATTTAATATCAGCACAGAGGGCATATGAATCTAATGTTGATACTTTAAATGCACAGAAAAATATGATTTCAAAAGCTTTAGAAATTGGAAGATAGTGGGGGAAACAATGAATATACAGTCGGTTGGAATAAATTCAATATTAAATGATGTTAATATACAAAAGTCTGTTGAGGAAAATAATAAAGAAACAAGCTTTTCAAAGTTTATAAGTGATGCCATTAACAAGGTTAATGAGACTCAAGTAACTGCAGACAAAAAGGTCGAAGGTTTTATAAAGGGTGATGATATTAACATGCACGATGTGATGCTTTCAATGCAGGAATCACAATTATCTATGCAGCTTCTTATCGAGGTAAGAAATAAGGTTGTAGAAGCTTATCAAGAAATAAATAGAGTACAACTCTAATTCTCTCAATTAAGAGGTAAATAATATGCAGAATTTTGTACAAAGTATAAAGAACTTTATAAAGAATACCAAGGATAAGTTTAAGGCCTTGGATAAAAATAAAAGATATGCCATCATCATTGGAATTGTGGCGATTGTATTAGCCACAGTTTTTAGTATAAGCTATGGCATCAAGAATAAATATGGAATTTTATTTTCGGGGTTAGACAGTTATGATGCTGCAAACATTTCAAAGGTTCTTGAGGATAAAAAAGTTGAAACTAAAATTGAGGGAGATACAATTTACGTCCCTAAGGAACAGGTTGACAAGCTTAGACTTGAGTTATCACCAACAATAACAAATGGTTCAAAGGGCTTTGAATTAATGGATGATGGCACAAGCTTATCAATGACTGATGAAGAGTTTGAAATAAAAAAACTTAGAATGCTTCAGGGAGAGCTTGAAAAGACTATAAAGACTTTTCCGCAGGTCGACGATGCCAGAGTACATATTACACAAGGTGAAGAATCTGTTTTTAGTAAGAATAGCAAGGCTGGTAAGGCTGCAGTATATGTATCCCTTAAGGCTGGAAAGGATTTAGATGATGCTCAAATAAAGTCAATAATTTCTTTAGTTTCAGCAAGTGGTAAAAATATTCCAAAGCAAAATATTGAAGTAATTGACCAAAATATGAATCTCTTATCAGAAGGCATTTATGATGAAAATGGAAATCTAGTTAAAGGTGTGGGTCTAGCAGCTTCAAGGAATGCCGAAAGAGAACTTAGTGAAGAGTTAAGAGAATCTTTAGTTGAGATGTTGGAACCTATTTTTGGGAAGAACAAAGTTAAAGCTACAGTAAATACAACTTTGAATTTTGATACAGTTGAAAAAAGTGAGATTAAGATCGATCCAGATAAGGTAATCAAATCTGAAATAAGAAGTGAAAATACAGCAAATGATGGTGGACAAACAGGTTCTCCAGTAGATAACAATATGAACAATATTGCAGATGGTGATAATACTGGTAGTGCTTCAAAAGAAGAACAAATTGAATATGAAGTAGGTAGAACAGAAACAAAAACTATTACTACATCTGGAGAAGTAAAGAGAATTACAGCATCAGTTGCTATTGATGGAGATTTACCACCAGCAACAATTGCTAATGTGGAAAAGATGGTTGCTTCTGCTATAGGAATGAATACAGAAAGAGGAGACGAGTTGTCAGTTGTTTCTATGGAGTTTAATCCACAGTCTGAAAACATATTTGATGACAATAAAGTTACACCAGAGGTTATGAAACAAAGAATGATAAATATAGCAATCATTGCAGGAGTCATACTTCTTATCTTAATAATTGCACTTATAGCTTACTTGATTTACAGGAGTAAGAAGAATAAGTATGAGGATGAAGATGAGGTTGAGGTTGAAGATACAACTGACTTAATAGCAAGAATGGCTAGAGAAAAGGAAATTGAAAGAACAAGAGAGTTTAGTTTAGAAGATGAAATTAAGATAATTGCTTCTCAAAGTCCAGAAGAAGTAACTAAGCTGATTAAGACTTGGTTAAATGACTAAAGGTGGGTGATAAGGATGTACAAGGAAATTATAAAAGGGGAAAATGCTTACGACTTAGGAACTTTAAATAAAGAGGATATAAGTGGAGCAAAAAAGGCAGCAGTGGTATTAATGACTATAGGTCCAGAGTTATCATCTAACATTTTAAAGGAGTTGTCAGATAAACAAGTACAGAGGATTGGAGTTGAAGTTGCCAATCTCCATAAGGTTACAGCAAAGGAAAGAAGAAAAATCCTAAAGGAGTTTTTAGATGTAAGAAACAGTAATGAATTCTCTATTGAGGGTGGTATTGATTATGCTAAAAGCTTACTACAGGGGGCCTTTGATGATTCAAAAGCTAGTAAGCTTATGGAAGGAATTAAATATGAGACTTATACAAAGGTGTTCACAGCAGCAAGAAAAGCAGATGCAAATCAGATAATGAACTGCATAAAAGGTGAAAGTGCTCAGACTATAGCAATTATTTTAGCACATATACAACCGGAAAAATCTGCGCAGGTTATTTGTAATCTGCAGCAGGAGCTTCAACGAGAAGTTGCTTTAAAGTTAGGAAGTATATCAACAGTTTCACCTGTAGTTATAAAGGCTGTTGATACAATTCTAGAGAAAAAATTAGTTGCATTAGGAGAAAAGAAGATAGAAACTTCAAGTGGATTTGATAGTCTTTTAGACATTCTTACAAAGGTGGATGGAAGAACTGAGAAAAATATTATGAACTTCTTAGAAACTGAAAACAATGATTTAGCAGAAAAAGTTAAGTCAAGTATGTTTGCCTTTGAAGATATTGTTGGGCTCGATAGCCTATCAATTCAGAGAATTCTTAAAGAAGTTAACCTTAAGGATGTGGCGGTTGCTCTTAAGGGTGGAGATGGAGAAATATCTGAAATTATATTTAAAAATCAATCGATGAGGGCTGCAGAGGTATTAAAAGAAGAAATCGAATTACTTGGAGCTGTTAAGGTATCACAAGTTGATGAAGCTAAGCGTAATATCGTTAAAGTTATAAGAAGACTTGAAAGAGAAGGCCTGGTAAGTATAGCTAAGGGAGCGGAGGATGAGTTCGTTGTCTAGAAGCAATAATGTACTTAGAAACAAGGAAATACACATTGACGGTAAGGTAAGCTTGAAGGTTTCCTCAGGGGGAGAAATTTTAAGTATTCCAGACAGGCTGATAAAGGAAAGAGAAGACATAGAGAATAAAATCAAAAAAGCTAAAGAGGAATATGAAAAAATCCTTATAGAGCTTGAGGAGCAAAAGGAAAGTATCATATCAGAAGCTAACGAACAAGCAAAGGTAATAGAGAAGAAAGCTTATGAAACAGGCTATGAACAAGGTACAAAAAATGGTTATGAGGATGGATTTAAAGAAGCCTATGAGAAAAATGTAGATAAAGCTATGGCAGACAGTGAAAAGGTTAGAGAAGAATGCTACAGTACTCTTTTAGAAATTCAAAGTCAGGCCGAAGCTTACATAATAGAAAATAAAAAAAATATCCTTGAAATAGGAATAACCATTGCAGAACAAGTACTTAGAGATAAATTTGAGGAAAAAGATGCAATGAATGCCCTTCTTGAAAATGTAATAAAGGAATTTAATCAAAAGAAGGATTTAATCATTAAAGTAAATCCAATCTATATCGAAGAGCTTCAGAAAAGTGTGAAGGAGATGATAGATAAATTTGATCTATCACAAAAGATTTTTGTTATTCCGGATGGAGTCATAGCAAAGGGAAGTGCAGAAATAGAAACTACTGGAGGAAAATTAACTGTTGGTATAGATAGTGTTTTAGAAAAGGTTAAAGCAGAGCTGCTATAGAGGAGGAAATATGATATCTATAGATTTTAATAAAACACTTGAAAAGATAAAAAATATTACACCCTACATTTCAGAAGGTAAGGTAAAGAAGGTAATAGGGCTTACAGTGGAAGTTGAGGATTTAAAAACATCTGTAGGAGAGCTTTGTACGATTTACAATCAAAGCAATCATCCTATAAGCTGTGAGGTTGTTGGCTTTAGAGAAAATGAAATAATTCTCATGCCACTAGGTACTTTAGTGGGAATAGGTCCTGGCTGCAGAGTTGTGGCAAGTGGAAATCCATGCAGTGTTAAATGCAGTGATGAACTTTTAGGAAAGGTTATAGATCCGCTGGGGTCACCTATAGATGACAAGGAGATAGTCACTGGAGAAAGGTATAGTTTGTTTAATAAACCACCAGATCCAATGAAAAGAAAGAGAATAAAAAATATAATGCCTACGGGGATAAAGGCAATAGATGGTTTTATAACTTGCGGAGAAGGTCAAAGAATAGGGATATTTGCTGGAAGTGGGGTTGGAAAAAGTACGACTCTTGGAATGATAGCAAAATCTGCAGAGGCAGATGTTAACGTAATTGCTCTTATAGGGGAAAGGGGCAGAGAGGTTTTAGATTTCATAGAAAGGGATTTAGGTCCGGAAGGAATGAAGAAATCTGTTGTTGTATGCGCAACTTCAGATAAGCCGCCTTTAGTAAGACTTAAAGGAGCTTTAACGGCAACCTCCATCGCTGAATACTTTAGAGATCAAGGGAAAAAAGTAATATTAATGATGGATTCCGTAACAAGATTTGCAATGGCACAAAGGGAAGTTGGACTTGCAATAGGAGAACCACCAGCACAAAAGGGGTATACACCATCAGTGTTTGCGGAGCTTCCAAAGCTAATGGAAAGAACAGGAGTTTCAGATGTTGGCTCAATTACCGCCTTTTATACAGTGCTAGTGGATGGAGATGATTTTAATGAACCTATAGCTGATGCTGTAAGGGGAATACTTGATGGACATATTGTTTTATCAAGAGAACTGGCTCATAAAAATCATTACCCAGCAATTGATGTTTCTAACAGTGTCAGCCGTTTAATGAATGATATTTGTGAGGAAGAGCATAAGAAAACTGCATCATATGCGAGAGATTTATTGGCAACCTACAAGGAAGCAGAAGATTTAATTAATATTGGGGCTTACGAGCATGGATCAAATCCGAAGATTGATAGAGCTATAGAGTATATAGATAGTATTAATGGCTTTTTGAAACAGGGAATTGATGAAAAAAGTTCCTTTGAGGAAAGCGTAAATAGTTTGTTAAACATATTTAGATAGGGGGATTAAACTTGGATAACTTTAAATTCAGACTTCAAAAGGTGTTGGACATAAGAGTTAAAAATGAAGATGAAAGTAAGGTAAAGTACTCTAAGGCTCAAAGTGAAAAAAGAGCTGTAGAAAAAGAATTAGAAGATTTAAAGTTAAGCTATCAAAAATATTCAGATACCATTGATATAGAGGATGGTGTTGGAAGAAGTATAGTTTCAAATTACTTGAGCTTTGTATCTAATATGATTGAGAAAACAGATAATGAGTTAAAAGAAAAAGAGGTTCTAGTGAATGAAGCGAGACTTGAACTTCTTAATAATCAGATTGAAAGAAAGTCTATAGAAAAACTAAAAGAGAATAAATATAAGCTCCACAAAAAGGAAGTTGACCAGAAAGAACAAGCTATTAATGATGAGTTTGGAATATATTCTTATTTTAGAAATGTAGTTCAAAGCATTTAGGGGTTAATGAGTATGAAGATAGATATGTTAGCAATGTCAGTTAATTTTGCAAGTGGTGAGGATATAAAAACAGATAAAGGAAATGGTGATTTTTTCAAAGTTCTTACTAACAAAATAGAAGGTTCTGCTTCTGAAGAAATGACAAATATAGATGAAACTAAAGATATTGACGGCGAAAATAATGCAGAGTATGACCTTATAGCATTAATGGCTTCAATATTGAACAATTTAGGAACAATTGAAAATAATCAAGCAGCAATAGTTGAAGACATTCCTGAATTGACCATAAATCTGGAGCTAGTTAAGAATATGGCTCTTAAGGCAGAGGAAACAGAAGGGCTTAATTTAGAGAACCTTGAGGAAGTTTTTAAAGAAAGTGAAGTTGAGGAATTCTTTAGTGGATTAAATTTGAATTTGGATGACATTGCCTTAAGTAAAGAAGAAAGGAATCAGTTGTTCCTAAAGCTTTTAAACAAGATAGGTGATGGTAAAGAAATTGCTAATGTAGATGGAGAAGTTGAATTTAAAACAGAGGACGCTAATAAATTTCAGAATGTAACTGGAGAGATCTTTAAGGATTATAAGACTAGTAATGAAATTCAGCAAGGCAATGATAATTTGTTTGGAGTTGGTTCCTTTAAACATAGGAATATTATAGTTGAAGAAAAACCATCAAACCCACAGGGTGAGCTTAGTTTATTAAACAGAATAGCCTTTTCTTCAAACAATATAACAGAAACAACAAAAGAAGTAGCACCAGTAGTGGTGAGAAATGAATATTTAGGGTCTGATGTTCTAAAAGTTGTGAAATATATAAGTAATAACAGGATAGAAGAACTAAATGTGAAAATTACCCCAAGAGAACTGGGAGAGGTCAATATTAAGCTTTTAAAGGCTGAGGATAATAATGAATTAATTATAACTTTAACCAACAAGAAGGCTTATGAACTTATAAAGGAAAATGTTACTGATATAGAAAAGCATTTGGCTAGTTTAGATATAAAAGTAAAAGAGGTAGTAGTTCAAGTTAAAAATGAAGTATTCAGCGATATGGCAGGAAGCTTCAATGAGCAGTTTAGCAAAAACAGTTCAAGAGAAGGGAAAAAGAGTAACCTTCCAAAGGAAGGCAGTTACTTAGAAGAAGAGCAAGAAAATCAAAAGGATGAGTCTAATATTAATTTGTTAGTGTAGAAGAAATGTTTATTACATTCATAAGAACATAGGGGAGGTAATCATGGAAATAAGTAACGTAAGAAGCTGGTCAGATAAAACGGAAAATGGAACGCCAATAGTGCAGCCAGGGAAGGAAACTAATAAGGATATATTTCTTCAAATGCTTGTTGGACAGATGACGAACCAGGATCCATTTAATCCTCAAGATCCAACTCAATACATTACTCAGTTAGCTCAGTTTACGACCTTGGAGCAGATGATGGAAATGAATGAAGGAATAGAGTATCTGGTTGGAATAAATAATGGTGTTTTAATCAATAGTGCATTATCAACCTCATCAGCTTTAATAGGTAAAGAAGTTGAGCTTTGTGTTCCAGATGAAGAGAATAAGGGGGAAACTAAAAGTTACTCGGGAACACTTAAGAGTGTATCCATTAAAGATGGAACTGTTTATTTAGAAGCTGAGCTTAGTGATACAGGAGAGATAAAGGAATTTCCATATTCCTCATTAGTTAAGGTGAAAGATAATACTGAAAAGTAAAAGAATAAGTGTAAAGGGGAGAAAACAAAGATGTTAAGATCAATGTATTCAGGAATAAGTGGAATGAAGGCAAATCAAACAAAGATGGACGTAGTAGGTAATAACGTGGCAAACGTTGGAACTACAGCCTTTAAAAAATCAAGTGCAAGATTTACAGATGCTTTAAATCAAACAATGATTCATGCTAGTGCACCAACAGGTGGAATTGGGGGAACAAACCCAGGACAAGTTGGAATTGGAACTAAGGTGGCAGGAATTTACAAATATATGGGGCAAGGTTCTTTACAACCAACAGGTAGAGTAACAGACATGGCAATAGATGGAGATGGATTCTTCGTAGTTGAAAAGAAGGGTGAAGTGGCATTTACAAGAGATGGATCATTTTCTTTAGATAAGGATGGGAACTTGGTAACTGCTGATGGATACAGAGTTGTAGATGATGCAGGAGATCCAATAATTATACCAACAACTATTAACGATGCAGGGGAAGATAAGAGTGTAATATCTGTAACAGTTTCTAAGGATGGTACCATTTCTTTAGGTCTTGAAGATGGTACAAAAATAGAGGATCACGCAAAGCTTAGAATTGCTGTATTCCAAAACCCAGAAGGGTTAACTGCACTATCAGGAAACTTGTATGGTCAGTCTGCAAACTCTGGTGATGCAATATATGATGCAGAATACGGTTCAATAATTCAGGGAGCAATAGAAATGTCTAATGTAGATTTATCAGAAGAGTTTACAGATATGATAGTTACAACAAGAGCCTTCCAGGCATCAAGTAAAGTAATCACTACAAGTGATGAACTTTTACAAGAAATTATAAATCTTAAGAGATAAGTAAGAGGTTAGTTATGAAAAGAAAAGATATATTAACACCAATAGGAATCCTACTTGGTGCGGGACTTATTATTTATAGTATATCTGATGGAGCTGTTGGCCTTAAAGGTTTCTATGATCTTTTATCCATATATATAACTGTTGGAGGATCATTTGCAGCTTTAATAATTACTTATCCATTAGATGAAATAAAGTTAGTATTAAGAATGACTAAAAATATTTTTGAAACGCCTGCATTAAAAAAGGTTGAGATGATAGAGACTTTTAAGGATTTATCTATTGATGCTAGAAAGAATGGCCTTCTTTCATTAGAAGGCAGAATAAACCAAATTGATGATGATTTTATGAAGACAGGTTTAGAACTAGTTGTTGATGGAATAGAGACAGATTTAATTGTTGAGATAATGAATAATAAAATTGATGAAGTAGTTAATAGACATAATAAGGGTGCTAAGGTTTATAAAACTTGGGCAGCATATGCACCAGCTTTTGGTATGATAGGAACTTTAATAGGGCTTATACAAATGCTTGCAGAACTTGATAACCCTGATATGATAGCGGTTGGTATGGCAAAGGCCTTAATAACAACCTTCTATGGAGCACTAATGGCAAATTTAATACTAAATCCACTAGGATATAATCTTCAAAATAAAGGTGAGAAAGAGGCTGCAAATAGAGATATGATGCTTGTTGGAATTTTAAGCATTAAAAATGGAGAAAGCACAAGGGTTTTAGAAGAAAAGCTAATGAGCTTTTTAACAGAAAAAGAAAAGCGTGCATATTTAGGAAGTAAAAGAATGGATAAGAAGGTAGATAGAGATGTCGCGTAAGAAAAGAAGCAACGATGAGGGTTTAACAAGTTCTTGGATGGACACTTATGCAGATACAATTACTTTATTACTTACATTTTTTATATTACTATACACCTTCTCAATAGTTGATAATGAAAAGCTTCAGACAATTGCTCAAGCTTTAAAGGGTCAGATAGAAGGAACTCCTATGACTAATGAACAGACAGAAGCTTTACCTGATGATTTTGTTTCGGGAGTTGGAGTGAAAAATCCTTACGACCAGTTGGTTGAAAAGGTTACAAGTGTCTTAGAAAAGAATGGATTAAGTGATGTTGTAAAAATAAGAGAAGAAGATGCTGGAGTAATTCTTCAGTTAGGGGACAGTATCTTATTTGATACAGGACAAGCTGTTTTGAAGGAAGAATCATATCAGGTTCTTAATGTAATAAGCACCATAATACCACAGGTTGATAATGAAATTATGGTGCAGGGCCATACAGATAACAGGCCTATAAGTTCTGATAAGTATCCTTCTAACTGGGAGCTGTCTTCAGCTAGGGCTCTTGCTGTTGTTAAGTATTTTATTAATGAAAAAGATCTTGGTGCAGATAGATTTTCAGCGACAGGATATGGTGAACATAGACCATTGGTAGAAAATACATCAGTTGAGAACATGGGAATTAATAGAAGAGTTGATATTTTAATAGTTCAACAAAAGGAGACTGAAGAATAGGATATGGATAAAACACTTATGGAGTATTTAATTAATATTATTTTATTAGTACCAATTGTTTTGTGTTTAATAGTGGTTTCATTAAAACTGAGTAAAAAGGGTGTAGATACCTTCAGTATGAAGAGTTATGCCCAGGTAATAGAAAGGTTTAGCTTAAATAAAGATACAACTCTATATGTACTTAAGCTAGGGACTACTGGCTGTGTACTAATTTCTTCAGCTCATAACACTCAGATAATAAAAGAGTTAGATGAAAATGAAATAGAAGAAGTAATCAGGATGAAAAAAGAAAAACAGACTGTAATAAATCTATCAAAGCTACCAGGTTTTGATGTAAAGAGTTTAGTAAATAAAGGGATTGTAAGGGGAAAAGAAGATGGACATACTAAAGGAAATTTTAGCTAATAACACAAGTTTAACCCCAAGCATGCAGATAGTTTTCTTTATGACATTTCTCATGTTCTTGCCAACAGTAGTAATGATGATGACAAGCTTCGTAAGGATAATAATTACATTTTCATTTATTAAATCAGCTTTAGGGGCTCAGCAGAGCATTCCAAATCAAATTTTAGTTGGATTAGCTCTTTGTATGACTATCTTCATAATGAGCCCTGTTATTTCGGATATTAATAAAAATTCTATTCAGCCATACATGAATGAAGAAATAAGTGATGAAGAAGCTTATGTGCAGTTGAAAAAGCCTATAGCGGAATTTTTATTAAAGCATACGAGGCAGGAAGATTTAGAGCTTTTTGTAACTAATTCAAGTATAGATGCTGAAAATATTCCTAAGGAAGAGCTACCATTAAATATAATTGTTCCGGCATTTGCTATAAGTGAATTGAAAACTGCTTTTCAGATAGGCTTTATAATTTATGTTCCATTCTTAGTTATAGATTTAATTGTATCCAGTACATTGATGTCTATGGGGATGTTTATGCTTCCGCCAGCAATGATATCACTCCCATTTAAACTATTACTATTTGTGATGGTTGATGGATGGAACCTATTAGTAAAATCTTTAATTGAAAGCTTTGTGGGATAGGAGAACAGCTATGAGCGAAATAATTATAATGACAATTGTAAAAAAAGCTTTAGTGGCAGGAATTATGGTTGCAGGCCCAATTTTAATGATATCGTTGATAGTTGGACTTATAATAAGTATTTTTCAAGCTACAACTCAGATTCAAGAGCAGACATTAACCTTTGTACCAAAGCTTATAACAATAATATTAGTAATGGTAATCTTGGGACCTTGGATGTTAAATAAACTAGTTTTACTAACCACTGAGTTATTTAGCATGATAAGTACCATAACAAGGTAATGAATATGTTATTTGTATTTTTTAGAATATCAGCCTTCTTTTTGGCTGCAAATGTATTTTTCCCAAGCAGAACACCTAAGCTTTTCAAAGTATGTTTTTCATTGCTTATCTCTGCCATGTTAGGAGTTAATATTGAGGTAAGTATAGCAGCAGGGACTACTTATGAACTTGTAGTGTTTGCAATTCTTGAAACAGTTAATGGCTTAGTTTTGGGATACATAGTAAATTTATGCTTCTACTCCCTGAAGATGGCTGGAAATTTAATAGATTATCAAATAGGTTTATCCATGTCTAGTACTTATGATCCTAATACTAATGCAAATGCAACTATTATGGAGAATTTTATGTACTTCATTGGATTAGTAGTGTTTTTTGGATTAAATGCTCATCATGTGATGATAAATTCAATCTTAAACAGCTTTGAGATTATCCCAATAGGATACTCAATTATAGATAATAATTTTGGATATATAATGAAAGTGTTTATAGAGTATTTCATTATTGGTATAAAGATAGCGAGTCCAATAGTTCTTATTCTTATTGTGACAGATTTGATTACGGGAATAATTTCAAGAAGTATTTCAGGGCTTAACGTTATGATAATAGGAATGCCCCTTAAAATGCTGGTAGGTCTTATTTTTATTATAGCAGCGTTACCTTTTGTAATTAATGAAATACAGGAGATATTTAAAGGCTTAGGAAATGTTCTAGATGGTAGTCTAACCTTTAATCTTCAATTGTTGACAAGTTACTGGATGTAGAAATTAATGTTAGGAGAGAAAGAGAGTGTCAGCATCAGATAAGACGGAGCAGCCCACCCAAAAGAGAAAGCAAGATGAGCGGAAAAAGGGGAATGTTGCAAAGAGTAAAGAGGTTTCAAATGCAATAACCTTAGCCGCAGGGGTATTTACAATTTTTATACTTGCTAATAATGGGATAAGGTATCTTAAATTATTTATTGCATCGTTTCTAAAGATAGATTTTACTGCTGAGCTTAGTAGTAATTTTGCAGGAGGGCTATTAAAGGAAGGAATCTATGCTTTTGTTAAATTGTTTTTTCCAGTAGCACTTGTAGTAATGATTTTTGGGGTTGCATCTCATGTTATGCAATCAGGTTTGTTATTTAGTAAAGATGCTTTAAAACCTAAATTTTCAAAGCTTAACCCTATTGAGGGACTGAAGAATATGTTTTCGCAAAGATCTTTAGTAAATTTAATCAAAAATACAGTGTTGTTAATTGCCTTAGGATACATTGGATTCACCTTTGTTAAAAGCAATTACACAGACATATTAAAGATAGGGAATGTGCATTTCCCATACTTATTTTACACGGTTATAGCATTAATAAAAAAGTTATTTATAGTAGCAATACTTATTGCAGTAGTGATTGCAGTATTTGATTTTGCTTATCAGATATACTCCCACAAACAGAAGCTGAAGATGACAAAGCAGGAAGTAAAAGAGGAGTATAAACAAATGGAGGGAGATCCTCTTGTAAAATCTCAAATTAGACAAAAACAAAGACAGATGTCTGGTCAAAGAATGATTCAAAATGCAAAAGAGGCAACAGTTATAATTACAAACCCAACTCATATCTCCATTGCAATCAAATATGAAAGTGGAGTTGATGCAGCTCCGATAGTTATTGCAAAGGGAGCTGATTTACTAGCTAAGAAAATTAGAGAAATAGCTAAGGAAAATGATATACCAATAATCGAAAATAAACCGCTTGCAAGGTTAATATATAAAGAAGTTGATGTTGACCAAGAGGTGCCATCAGATATGTATGAAGCAGTAGCTCAAGTCTTGGTTGCTGTATATAAGATTAAAAATAGATATAAGAAAAATTATTAGGAGAGTTGAGAATGGAGAAATTAAGCATCAAGAATAGATTTGACATAATTGTGGGCTTTGGAGTAATCGGAATAGTACTTATGATAATAATTCCTTTACCACCGTTTATCTTAGATCTTCTGTTGGTTTTAAATATCAGTTTATCAGTACTAATTTTGCTTATGACACTTTTTTCAACGAGTATACTACAGTTATCAATATTTCCAACAATATTATTGATAACAACCCTTTTTAGATTAGGTCTTAATATTTCATCAACAAGGCTTATTTTAGGAGAAGGTTATGCTGGTAGTGTAATTGAATCCTTTGGAAGTTTTGTTGTAAGGGGAAA
Source organism: Clostridium culturomicium (assembly GCF_000821305.1). Classification (GTDB taxonomy): domain Bacteria; phylum Bacillota; class Clostridia; order Clostridiales; family Clostridiaceae; genus Clostridium_J; species Clostridium_J culturomicium. Next base: position 197,323 of record NZ_CCXK01000012.1, read on the forward strand.
TTATGTAGTGGGAATAATTATATTCCTCATAATTATAATCATTCAGTTTGTAGTAATAACAAATGGTTCAGGAAGGGTTTCAGAGGTATCTGCAAGGTTTACCTTAGATGCTATGCCTGGTAAACAAATGAGCATAGATGCAGATTTAAATGCGGGAATGATTGATGAAAGAACAGCAAAAAAAAGAAGAAGAGAATTGCAGCAGGAAGCCGATTTTTATGGGTCTATGGACGGTGCATCTAAATTTGTTAAGGGAGATGCTATCGCAGGAATTATCGTAACCATTATAAATATAATTGGTGGAATGATAATTGGGGTAATGATGTTTGATATGAGCTTTGGAGAAGCGGCAGAAACCTTCATAAGACTCACTATCGGAGATGGTCTTGTTAGCCAGATACCTGCGCTGCTTATCTCAACATCGGCAGGTATTTTAGTTACAAAGGCTGTTGGAGATGATAATGAAAGTTTTGCAAGCATGGCCGGACAACAGCTTACGGCTATTCCAAGGGCAATAATGATGACGGGTGTAGTACTTATAATTTTAGGTTTAATGCCGGGATTGCCTAAGTTACCATTATTTACTCTTGCTATTGGTTGTATATTAATTGGAATAACCTTAAATAAAGATAAAAAGGAAATTGAAGAAGCTATTGAAAGTAAGGAAATTGCCGTTGAAGAAACAGGAGCAATAAATGAAGTTGAAGATGTATCAGAACTTTTAAATGTTGAACCTTTAGAGGTGGAAATAGGCTACGGCTTAATTCCATTAGCAGATGAAAGTAATGGTGGAGATTTACTTCAAAGAATATCTTCAATAAGAAGGCAGTGTGCTATTGATATGGGAATTATTGTTCAGCCCATAAGAATAAGAGACAACCTTCAGTTAAATCCAAATCAATATTGTATCAAGATAAGAGGAAACAGAGTTACAACATATGATCTTATGCCAACCATGCTTTTATGTATGGATCCAATGGGGTTAGGGCTTGACATAGAAGGTATAAGAGCTATTGAACCAAGTTTTGGATTAGAAGCTGTATGGATAACCAAGGATAAGGTTGAAGAAGCTGAACTTCGAGGATATACAATTGTAGATCCATCAACCATATTAGTTACACACTTATTAGAAATAATCAAGGATAAGGCCCATGAATTAATTGGAAGAGAAGAAGTTAAAGAAATAATAGATGCAACTAAGGCAAGATACAGTGTAGTTGTTGAAGAACTTATACCAGACTTAATGACTTTAGGTGAAGTTCAGAAAGTATTTCAAAATCTTCTTAGGGAGAAGGTGGCAATTAAGGATAGGGTGACAATACTTGAAACCTTAGCTGATAGTGCAGTGAATACAAAGGATATAGAACTTCTTACAGAGTATGTGAGAATGGCTTTAAGTAAAGGGATTTGTTCAGAACTCGTGGATGACAGTAATTACATAAATGTGGCAACTTTATCAGGAGAGGTAGAAAGACTTATTGCAAATAACCTTCAAAAATCAGCTAATGGAACCTATCCAGCAGTTGACCCAGAAAGTACAAATAAAATTTTTAACAGTATAAAAGACATAAGTGAAAATGTTGATTTTTATAATAATAGACCAATAATTTTAGTGTCACCAAAGATAAGAGCACCATTTAAAAGACTTGTTGAGATGGTATTTCCCAATATTACGGTATTATCTTTAAATGAAATACCGAATGAAATACAGATAAAAGCACATGCAATAGTTAATATATAGTGGGGAGGTAATTAAGTTGAATAAAGCTGAGAAAGAGCAATGTGTACTAGATAACATTAATTTAGTGAGATATATAGCATCTAAATATTATACAGAAAGTATAGGGATTGAGTATGAAGATTTAGTAAGCTATGGAACCATGGGTTTAATCGATGCTGCAAATAAATATGAGGACGATAGAAATTGTAAGTTTTCAACATTTGCGTCTATGAAGATAAAAGCCTTTATAATAGATGAAATAAGACGACGTTCTCCAGTTTCAAGGAACGATGTTGCAAATATAAACAAATATAATTATGCAGTAAAAGAGCTTCAAAACAACTTATTTAGAGAACCTACAGAATTAGAAATATCAAAATTTTTAAAGGTATCTACTGCTGAGGTGAAAAAAATTGAAACTAATATACATATAATGACTACCACATCTTTAGATACAGTGATTTTCCAAGGAAATAATGATATAACACTGATAGATACAATAAAGGCTGATGAAAGTTCATTGCCAGATAAAAAGATTGTAGAGGATGAAAAGATAGACATACTAGCAAAAGCAATTGAGATGTTAAAGGAAAAGGACAAGCTAGTACTTTCCTTATATTACTATGAGGAGCTGACCTTAAAGGAGATTGGAAAGGTTCTTGAGGTATCAGAGTCTAGAGTGTGCCAGCTTCACAGCAGAGCGATAGTAAACTTGAGAAATGCAATGAATAAATTAAATTATAATATAGCTTAAGGAGGCAACTATGTTAAGAGGAATGTATTCGTCAATTTCTGCCATGATAAATTTACAGGCCAGCCAAAGTGTAATAACAAATAACATGGCAAACATAAACACTACAGGCTTTAAAAGTGAAACCTTAATATCTAAAAGCTTTGATGAGCTAGTATTGAGCAATAGAGATAAGTATGTTAATGGACAAGGTAAAAAACAGGAACTTGGAAGTTTAAATCCTGGAGTGAGAATAGATGAAGTTAATACTAACTATACTCAGGGAACTATAGTTTCAACAGACAATGACACTGACTTTGCTTTAAATGGAAAAGGCTTTTTCACTATTGAAGACAGAGAAGGAAACAGACGTTACACGAGAGATGGTGTTTTCAAGGTAAATAGCATGGGATATTTGGTAACAACTACTGGGGATAGTGTTCTTGGAGTTAACCAAGCCACTAATGCACTGGAGCCTATATACGTAGGAAATCAGAAGATATCTATGGATAATAGAAATAATATTTTGCTGGATTCAAGGCTTGCATATAGATTTAATATTGTAGATTTTCAAGATTATAACACTTTAAATAAAGTAGGTCAGAATCAATTTGAAGGAAACAATCCAGTAACAGCAAATAATTATAATATACAAAATAGAGTTAAAGAGACCTCAAATGTAGATCTTATAGATGTAACTTCAGCTTTAATGACAAATATGAGAGCCTTTGAAGCAAATCAAAAGGTTGTCCAAATTATGGATACAACTTTAAGTAAGATAGCAAATGAAATAGGATCTATTAGATAGGGGGTAGACTGATGTACGGAATGATGAATGTAAGCAAGTCTGGAATGAGTGCTAATCAAAACAAAATAAATGTAATTTCTAATAATATGGTTAATTCAACTACTACTGGATATAAGAGATTAGAGGTTGAGTTTCATGACTTGGTCAGAGAAGGGTTAAACAGGGATTCTTACCCTGTTAATAAACTAAATACTAATATTGGGACAGGCGTAAGAAGCGGTAATGAAATAAGAAATACTATGCAAGGCAGTTTAAAGCAATCTGGAATTAAAACAGATTTGGCAATAGATGGTGAAGGACTTTTTAGAGTTATAAGACCTAATAATACTTATGCATATACAAGAAGTGGAGAGTTTGCCATTGATTCTAGCGGAAAACTTGTGGATGATGCAGGGAATATATTAGATATACAGTTTTATAATAACAATAGTTATGCAACAGCAGGATTGACTAATGAAAATTTTACTGTAGATAAGAGTGGGCAAGTATATGCTGGCAATGAGTTGATAGGAAAAATAAATTTATATACTGCAACAGGTGATAATGACTTTTTATCAGCAGGTGATAGTTTATTTGTGACTAAAGACGGTGCGAATTTAAATGTAGTAAATGGTTCAAGTATAATGCAAGGATATACAGAGATGTCTAATGTTAATTTAGGACAGGAGATGACTGATTTAATTTCAGTTCAAAGAGCTTTTCAGTTAAATAGCAAGGGAATTACAGTTGCTGATGATATGTGGTCAATGATAAATAATCTGCAATCAAGGTAAGAAAGAGGATATAACATGGAAGATATAAGATTATATGACTTTAAAAAGAGTGAAAAATTCTCCATAGAGAATATTAGATATTTTGTAGCTATGGCTGAGGAATTTTGTAAAACTTCGAATATGCAGATAAGCTATGAGACTAAAAGTGATAATTTTAAATTAGATTTAGAAAAATCAAGTCAGACAAATTTTGGGGAATTTATAGAAAAGGTAAATAGTAATAATGTAGTGGTAGAATATAGGGTTTATCCGTTAGTAGAGAATTTAACCATTTTCTTTGATAAGCATGTGGTACTTAGCCTAGTGGATTCATTATTAGGTGGTAGTGGAAAAATTGATTCTATTGATAGGGAGCTTACCAATATAGATTTAGAATTATTTAAGTATTTAGCAGAGTGTTTACTGAGAAGAATATATATACCTTATCATCATGAGAATATAAATATTGTTGATATATATACAAATACAGTTCAATATCAGAAGCTTACCAATAAAGACGTTATTTTTGAAGCTGCACTAAAGGTGGCTTTACAGAAAGAGTCACTTGGTATGGTTAGATTCTGTATGCCTTACAAAAACATGGAGTCAGTACTTGGAGATTTAGTTAATAATAATATCAAAGGACTGAATAGATTAGATGAAGAGGGAGAAAAATTATTATCTAAGGAAGCTTTAGATTTCACGAGAAATGTAGATGTAGATATCTGTGCAAAGCTTGGTGGAGCAACAGTAAGCATTAATGACTTATTAAATCTAGAGGCAGGAGATGTTATTCTTTTAGACCAGAGAATTTATGATGATATAACTATAAGTGTTGGAGATGCCGATGTATATAAGGCTAAAGCAGGATTATTAGGAATAAAAAAAGGTGTTGAAATAACTGATATAATTGATAAGGAGAGATAACAATGAATGATAAAATAGCTAGAGTATTAGATATACCAATAGAGATTACTGTGGTCCTAGGAAGAACTAAAATGGCTTTAAGTGAAATTTTGGAGCTGGGAAGAGGTTCTTTAATTGAGCTTGATACTTTAGATAATCAAGAAGTTGAAATATTAGTAAATGAAAAGAAAATAGCTTATGGACAAGTTGTTGTTGCTCAACAGAATTTTGGAATTAAGATAACTAAGGTATTAGAGCCAGATGACTTAGTTAAAACTTTGAGATAAGCTTTTAAAATTTTAATTTGAGGTGTGTGATGAAAATAGACAATGCAATTTATAGATGTAATAGATATGTAGCATATGTAGTTCTAACTGCATATGTAATTCTATTTATATTTTTATTGCCACAAAAATTTCGTGTTGAAGAAATCATTGACACATCGACAGAAATACAAGAAACGGAGGAACTTATTGAAAGTAATCATTATTATATTAGTGGTGTTCCTTCAATAAATCAATTTCCAGAGCTTCCTACAGGTTGTGAAGTTACAAGTTCAGCAATGCTTTTAAATTTTTATGGGGTAAGTGTTGGTAAAGAAACTTTGGCAGATGAAGTTTCAAAAGCTGCCTTACCTGGATTTAAAAATGGCAGAATTGAAGGTGAAAGTCCTTATGAGTACTTTATAGGTAATCCTAGAGATAATAATGCCTTTGGCGCATTTAATCAACCTATGTTTAATTTGATAAATAGGTATATAGCTGCTGAAAATATTACTGGCTGTGAATTTTCGCAAATCATTGAAAAAATTAAAAATGGACAACCTGTCATGGCATGGATAACGAGAGACTTAATAGAGGTACAATATACAAGCAGCTGGTATATAGAAAATGAAGAATTCTGGTGGCCAAGAGGTGAACATACTGTTGTTATTACTGGAGTTGAGAAAGGTATAGTGATAGTTAATGATCCTTATGATGGTCAAGAAAAGCGATATGAATTAGAGCGCTTTAAAAGCGTTTGGGAAGCTATGGGAAGACAGGCTATTGTTATTTCAAAGTAAAAGGTGTGAACTTGTTTCACATCTTTTTTTATAACTAAAATCATACTCTTTTTATTTTGGGTAACTCTATTATAAAAGGTGGTGATTTGATGATACTTAACTTAGAAAGTGGTTGTCATGAAATTGGAAAAAAGCATGGAACTATTATGGAAGGTAGCATTGAACTAAGTAATGGAACAAAATGTTTGATTTTTGCTCATTATTGCGATAGTACATTATTTTATAAAGATTTTTTCAGGATTTCAAAAAATATTTTTAAAGTAAATAAATCAATAAAAAGGAATCTTAAAGAAGTAAAAAAAGAAGTAAAGAAGCGAGGATATAAAGATGTTTGGACAAAGGGAGCTTTCTCTTTTTATGGTGATCTAAGGCCATTAGCTGTAAAGGCTGACTTTGGGAAGTGGGGAAAGAATGGAATTATTGAGAATGAAAAATATGGCTCGAATTTTTTAATATCAGCTGTTTTCTATAAACAATCTTAAACACCTAAATTAATTTAAATATAATAAAATGTAGAAAATTACTCTAGAATTTCATAGGGTTATTAATAAGAAGGTGGACAAAATATTTTTAGGATAGTTCATATCCTCAAATTATAATTTTTAAGGAGTGATAAATCATGAGTGAAAAGCATTGTTGTGGTTGTGGTTCAAAACAAGATAAAGAAAAAAAGGCTAATAGTTGTGGATGTAGTCATAAAAAAGAGAAGAAGGCTCAAAATATAAAAGAGTATAATTCTACTTGTCATTAGTAGAGATACTATAGAATACTGATTATTATTAATCTGGCGGAGAAGAAAAGAAACCCAGCCGGCAGCTTTAGTGCTGCCGGTTCTTTTTAGTTAATTTTGCATATTTTATGTCCACAATTATCACATTTATAATAGGTTTTACCATATTGATTATTATCATATACGTGATTGAATTTTTTCATAGTATATCCACATACTTCACAGGGAAATGTTTCAGGAATATTTGATTTATTGTTTTTTCTCATATTTAAAGTAACTCCTTAATCAGCTTCATTTAGTATATTATATATTTGTCAGAAAATATTTGACAAATTGGAAAGGTTAAATATTTCTTTTAACTATGATATCATCATATTAAAGAGATTTGAAGTGAAGTAGGTGTGTTATGGAGAAGTTAAATTTTAAAGGGTTAACAGGACATATAGTTACAAGAGATGTTTTCAGCTATGAGGAAGATAGAAAGCAATGGAATAGAGCTGTTAAAAAATATCCGTTAGCAATTGTATATTGCTTAGAGGAAGAGGATATTATTAATGCAATAATATGGGCTAGAAAAAATAAAGTTGGAATTAGAGTAAGATCTGGTGGACATCATTATGAAGGGTACTCTAATGGTAATGATGTTTTAATTATAGATGTAAGTAGAATGAATAATATTATGTTAGAGGAAGAAAAAGGGGTTCTTACAATTCAGGGTGGAGTTAGGAATAGGGAGTTATATGAAGCTACAGGAAAGGCCGGTTATCCTTTTCCAGGAGGGGGATGCCCTACCGTAGGTGCAGTAGGTTTTACTTTAGGTGGTGGATGGGGATATTCCGCCAGAATGTTTGGGTTAGGCTGTGACAGCTTAATAGGGGCAGAAATCATTGATTATAAGGGTGAAAAAATAATTGTTAGTGAAGTTGAGAATAAAGAATTGCTTTGGGCATTAAAGGGTGCTGGTGGAGGCAATTTTGGAGTTGTCACATCATTAACCTTCAAGCTTCCAGAAAAGGTTCAGAATGCAACTTTAATTAACATAGATTGTCCTAAATTGCCGAAGGAAGATAGAGTTCAATTATTTTTAATTTATCAGCAGCTGTTTAAAACCTTGGATAATAGATGTAATTTGAAAATGGCAGTATACAATTCAAAAGAGAAAGGAATTGGCGTTAAATTCACAGGCATATTTTATGGTACGAAAAAAGAAGCGAATTTAGCGATTATGCCAATAAAAGAGTTTCATTGTGACCTATGTATAACAATGAAGTATATGAGTGTATTTAAGGTTAACGAAGAAATCCAAGATAGTCATCCAGATTATGAAAGCTATAAATCAGGAGGCCGATTTGTATTACGAGATTACTCAAGAGAAGAAGCAGAAGAGCTTGTGAGTTTAATAGAAGATAGTGCAGAAGGATCAACCTATGCAGCAATATCTTTATATGGTTTAGGGGGTAAGGTGCATGAAGGCAATAAGAAATTGTCGGCATTTGCTTGGAGAGATGCCCAATTTATTATGGGGATTCAATCAGTCTGGGAAGATTCGATGTATGCACAAGGAAATAGAGCTTGGACAGTTGAAAAGTATAATGTAATTAAGAAATATACAAAGGGAGCTTTTGTTAATTTTCCACTTGCAGAGAATGAGAGTTATTTAGAGGATTATTATAGGGATAATAAAAAAAGATTGAAGGATCTTAGAGAAAAATATGATCCATATAGAATTTTTGGTTTTGAACAGGGATTATAAAAATAATAAAGCCGCGAGTGGGATTTCGCGGCTTTACATTATGGATAATTATATAACTCTAGGGCTACGCTTTAAGTGATAGTCTAAATCTTTGATTTAGTTACTCAAGATCACTCCTTTGAATAAATATAAGAAGGAGTTTCCTTAACCATTAATTTGGGGGGGATAAAGGTTAAGGCAGGTTATAGCCATAGAGTATGTATATTTCTGTTTTCAAAAGAATTATAAAAGATGATTGTAGTTTTAGATAGGCTGCAGCCAAGTATTAGCTTGACTGTAGCCCTATTATTTTAAATTACATATCTATAGGTTTGTGTTAAGGTCTTTCTTCACAACCACTTGGGTTATCTACTAGAGTAGCAAAGTTATATCTATGAGCATGATTACGTGCAGCACCAAGTGTCCTTTGAGTACATCCAGATACACGGTGAATGTGTTTTCCATTTCCGATATATATTGCAGGTCCTGTAGTATCACAGATTTCATGGAAATGTCCATTGAAACTTTCAGTGTTTATATATAATTTATGAACGTGTGATTTGTCACAAGGTATAGCTCTTCCAGTAACACCAAAGAAGCCATGATTGTGTCCTAAATTATTTCCTGTATTTCCGATGAATCCGTGAGTGTGAGTTGGGAATCCATCTCTGTCACATCTGTCATCCCTGTCACGTCTGTCGTCTCTATCACATCTGTCATCCCTGTCATCTCTGTCACATCTTTCATCTCTATCGCATCTGTCGTCTCTATCATCTCTATCAAAATCACCATTAAAGAAAGAATTATTAAATCCTTGATTACACATTATTTTCCCCCCAGTATGCCGTAAGCATAGTATATACTATGAAAAAAACTTAAAAATGTTACTTTAAATTCTTGTTAATAAAAAATAAAACTTGTTTATTAGTTAATTTATCACCTTAAACAAATATTAAGTTATACAATGAAGTTAGAACTCTATTATATAATAAGGTATATTATAACTTTTAAAATCAGGAGGTATCTAGATTATTAAGTGTAATATTGATTAAGTATATATTGACTTTTATTAAGTGGTAAAGTACCATTAATGTACATAGATTTGAAAATATGAAGGCGAGGGAATTTGGTGAGTGTCTAGTATCTAGTAGATAGTAAAATTTAAATTCAGCAAAAATGGTGTGTTTTGCACCTTTATTTGTCGCGGAATTAATTATATCTATTAAAAAGATACGAGGAACCACGAATTTACTGTAAGATAGTATATCTATCTTTAAATGAAACTTCGAAGGAGATTTAGGTATTCGAGCTTATTTAGCAGAATACCGATTTAAAGTGATTTTAGAAGAAGTTTTGTTGTTATGTGAAGGTAAGCTGTGGTAGTATCCATAGCTTTTTATATTTTTCGAATCTATGAAGATTCGTGACCTCATAATTATTGGGAGGACAGAGATGAATAAAGATACTTTAGAAAAATTACATTATGATGAATTGAAGGAAATGGTTAAAGCTCACTGTGTCAGCGGACTTGGAAAGGAGTTAATCGATAAGCTGCAGCCAAGCAATAATATTAAGCAGATTAATAGAATGCTGGATGAAACTTCTGAGGGGAGAAGACTTATTGATGCATCTTATCATATGCCTCTAAAGGGTGTGTTTAATATAAATCCATTAATAGATAAAATTGAAAAAGGCGGGGTTTTAGAGCCTGATGAGCTAATCACAATGGATAACTTCTTACGTGGTTGCAGAGGCGTAAAAATCTTTATAAAGGATAAAGAAGGCTATGCACCTACTTTAAGTGCCTATGGGGAAAATATTACAGAGTTAAAATATATAGAAGAAGAAATTGGAGTTTCAATAAAAGGAACTATGGTTGATTCTAATGCCAGTAAAGAACTGGGAAAGCTTAGAAGGAATATTGAAAACTGTGAGAGTAAGATAAAAGAGAAGCTTGAGAAGTTTATTAGAAGTTCAGCCAATAAGGAGATGCTTCAGGAAACCTTTGTCACCCAGAGAAATGGAAGGTATACTGTACCAATAAAAGCAGCCTTTAAAAATCAAGTGCAAGGCACTATAGTTGAAGTATCTTCAAAGGGTACAACAGTTTTTGTGGAGCCCTCATCAATCTCAAGATTTACTTCAGAGCTTTCCATATTAAAGGCTGAAGAGTCTGTAGAAGAGTATAGGATATTAGCACTCCTTACGGAATTACTTCATGAGAGACTTAAGGAGATAAAAATTAATATAGAGGTAATTTCAGAGTATGATATGATTTTAGCTAAAGCAAAGTATAGTAAAGAAATTGATGGAATAAAGCCAAGACTTAATGGAAGAGGCTATATTAATATTAAGAAGGGGAGATATCCCCTTATTGAAAAGGGAGTACCTTTAAATTTTGCTATTGGAGAAGATTATAGAAGTTTAATTATTACAGGACCTAATGCAGGTGGAAAAACAATTGTGCTAAAGACTGTAGGATTATTGACATTAGCAGTTCAAAGTGGATTTCACATAGCTGCTGAAGAGGGCAGCGAAATTGCTGTATTTGATAAAATATTTGTAGATATAGGCGATAACCAAAGTGTGGAGAATGCATTAAGTACCTTCTCATCTCATGTTAAGAATCTAGGAGCTATATTAAAAGAAAGTAACAAGAACACCCTGCTTCTATTTGATGAAATCGGAAGTGGAACAGAACCTAATGAAGGCGCTGCTTTAGCTATAGCTGTTTTAGAAGAGTTTTATCACAAGGGTTGTATCACTGTTGCTTCTACTCATTATGGTGAGATTAAAAATTTCTCGCAGAATCATCCTGATTTTGAAAATGCTGCAATGGAATTTAAGAAAGAAACCCTTGAACCTCTTTACAGACTTCATATTGGAAGGAGTGGAGAAAGTAATGCTTTATATATATCTAAGAAAATGGGGATTTCTGATGAAGTTATAAAAAGAGCACAAAGATATATTAATAATAAAGATTATAACTATGATATTCTAAAAGAAAGCAAGAAAATCATGGCATCAGAGGAAGAGAAGGAAGTTAAGCTTTATAATGGGTATAGCCAAGGAGATAGAGTTATTGTTTTAGATAAAAATACTTCAGGCATTGTTTATAAGGAAGCTGATAGATTTAATAATATTGTGGTGTTAGTTAAAGATGAATTTATAGAAGTGAATTGTAAGCGTGTTAAGCTTGAAGCCAGTGCGGTAGATTTATATCCAGAGGATTATGATTTTAATCAGCTTTTTGTGAAGTATAAAGACCGAAAGCTTGAACATGATATTGCAAGAGGTTCGAAAAAAGCCTTAAAGAAGATACAAAAAGAGATGAAAGATCGTAAGGAAATAAATTAAAAATAAGCTGCGTCCTTAAATAGTAAGGAGCAGCTTATTTTTAAGTGAATAATCAAAATTAACTTTGGTTACTCAAACTTATTGGGTGGATAATTCCTTTAGATAGAATGAGGAGAAGCATTTTTAATAATATCTTTTAGAGACTACTTGAGTTTCTACTACATCTACTCCAGTTATAAAATCTTCTCGAATGAAACCTTTTATATTCACCGTTTCATTCATTATTAATTTAACACCGTACCAAGAAAGTTCATAGGCTTCTACGTAATCAGTGATTTCTAATTTCGTATTAGATGGAAGACTACGAAGAGTGGCGCTATTGCTAAGTGGTGCAATATATAATGAACATGGTCTTATGGTGTAGCCTGCATTGTATGGCTTAGTTTTATAGTAGATTTGTATATTATCAGTTGGTTTATTTATGGAGTTTATCTGAGCCGTTAAATCACTATTTTGTCTTGATAGTACTCTGGTTTGTAAGTTTAATTTATTGTATCTATCAATAAGAAGATAATAAGAGATTCCTAAGCCACCAGTGACCAGGAGTAAGATGTAAATAAAGATAGTTTTAATCATAAATTCCCTCCATAAAAGCGTTTGATTGTATAAATATATTCAATTAGTTTGTATAATAGACATATAACAGAATTTTAAATAAAGAGATATTGAATTAATATATGGGATATGGAAGGAGTGAGTTCTGTGGCTAATCCAAAGACTAATGCCATGAGAATATTAGATAAAGAAAAAATAAATTATGTGGTGTATACCTATGAGAACAAGGATGGTAAAATTGATGGAGTATCCGTTGCTCATAAGTTAAATCAAGATGTAAACAAGGTTTTTAAAACTTTGGTTACTAAGGGCGTCAGTAATGAATATTATGTTTTTGTAATTCCAGTAGAGAAAGAATTGAGTTTAAAAGCTGCAGCTAAGGTTGTTGGCGAAAAATCGGTTGATATGATAAAGGTTGAAGAAATAAATAAGGTTACAGGATATATAAGAGGTGGCTGTTCTCCAGTTGGCATGAAGAGGGTTTACACAACGGTTATTGATAAGTCTTGTGAAAATTTTGAAGCCATAATTGTTAGTGGTGGAAAAATCGGATGTCAAATAGAGATAAATCCTAAGGATTTGATTGAATTAATCAATGGAAAAACAGAAGAAATTACACAATAAGAAAACAGGCTATACAGAAAAAACTGTATAGCCTGTCTTTATATAGCTTGAGAAAGAATGTGATAATCTACAATGAAATCATCAGCTAGTTCCTTCATGTCGGCATGCTGTTCTTTAGAAGCTTCATCATATACGCCGATAACCTTCATACCAGCTTGCTTAGCGCCTTTGACTGCAGTAAGAAGATCTTCAAATACTACACAGTTTTCCGGAGTGGCACCAAGTTTTTCAGCGCTTAAAAGATATACATCAGGAAAGTCCTTTCCACGGGATACTTCACTAGTTAAGGTTATAGAGTCAAAGTATTCATAAATACCATTAGCTTTTAAGCATGCTTCTAAAAGTAACATATTATTACTTGTTGCCAAAGCTATTTTTATATTCTTTGATTTTAACATTTCAAAAAATTCTCTTACGCCATCCTTTAATTTTATTTTCTTAGCATAAGCTTCAAAAGCCATGTCATTCCAATGACTTTCTATTTCAGATTGCTCGTAGGGTAGGTTGAAAGTGTTCTTAAAGTAAAGCGCTACGTCGTGAAAGTTTAAGTGTGCTATATCAGTACTAAGGGTTGGAGGAACATCTATGCCATGCTTGGCTAAGTATTCCCTATCAATCTCATCCCAAATCCACATTGAATCTACAATAGTACCATCCATATCAAAGATGGCCGCTTCTATATTATTAAACATATATTATCACCCCAAAGTTTTAAAGAATAGTAATTTGTGCTACGTTCTGAGTATAACATGTTCAAGTAATTATTCAAGAGATCAAGTCGGGTTAATTATGGACGGGGGATTTGCTAAATGTTTATATTTTGAAGAGTTGTTAGAATGACAAGGAAACATGTGCATATAAATATACGGAGAGAAAGTTAACGGGGGTAAATTGTGAGAAACATTGGTATCTTTTGGGGAATAATTGCAGTTATATTAACTATAGGTTCTATTATGAATTTTATCGTTGCTGAGTTTTATAATATTTTTATAAGAGGATTATCAAAAAGAAATCATAAGAGGCTTGTGGATGTAACTATTTCTTTAGCAAAAATGTTAGAAGAAGATCATGGTATTTTTGCCTTTGGAAGTTGTGTATCTGTAATGCTTCATACCATTATAATGACTGGGTGTGATGAGACTTCATTTTTGGGGATATTAGTTGCTATTGTATTTGCGATAGTTTGTTTTATGGGGATAATTCATAAATTTATATATAAGGATAAATCGGGAAGTTTAAGAAGGTATCATAGGATCTTTGCTTTAATTTATATTGTAGTTTTAATACTTCATATAAGATTTAGTTAAAATAAAAAAAGGAACATTTATTAATGTTCCTTTTGGTCGGGGTGACAGGGATTGAACCTGCGACCTCATGGTCCCAAACCACGCGCGCTCCCATCTGCGCCACACCCCGCTAACAAGAATTATTATATTACATTATTATTTATAAGTCAAGAAAAATTATAAAATCTTTCATATGAAATTTAAATAGTCTTTCTTATAAAGGTACTAAAAAATAAAAAAAGGAACATTTATTATGTTCCTTTTGGTCGGGGTGACAGGGATTGAACCTGCGACCTCATGGTCCCAAACCACGCGCGCTCCCATCTGCGCCACACCCCGCCGACAAAAGTTATTATATGATATTATGGACAAGAAGTCAACAACTTTTTATGTTTTTTTCAAAAAAATATATTTATATTTAAGAAATGGGATGAAAATAACACCTCAAATGAAGAAATATAGAAACATTAGGTAAATAATAATAGAAATAAAAATAAAAATTATTCATTTACAATGATATAATTACTGTAGGTATTTATTTTACAGCATTAATGGAGAGAGTTCATAAAATTAAATGTGATTTTAATAGATTTTATAAGGAGAATAATTCAATGAGTAACATAAAGAGTATAATAGAACTTCAGAGAACGTACTTTAATTCAGGAAAGACATTGGAAGTGGATAATAGAATCAATAACTTAAAGAAGTTAAAGAGTGCTATTGTAAATAATGAGGAGCTTATATTAAAGGCTTTAAAACAAGATTTAGGGAAGAGTTATGCTGAAGGCTATATGGCTGAAGTTGGTATGGTTTTAGATGAGTTAACCTTTGCAATTAAAAGGCTAAAATCATGGGCAAAACCGAAAAAAGTAAGAACATCTATGGCAAATATTCCATCAAAAAATATTCTTTATAGGGAGCCTTATGGGGTAACTCTGATTGTAAGTCCGTGGAATTATCCATTTCAGCTGACAATGGCACCCTTAGTAGGGGCTATTGCAGGGGGAAATACAGCAATAATTAAGCCATCTAGAAAAAGCAGATACACCACTGAGGCAATGACTAAGCTCATAGAAGAAACCTTTGAACCTGGATTTGTTAAAGTCGTTAATGCAGGGGCGGGAAGCAATGAGGCCATGTTAAAGGAGAAGTTTGATTATATATTCTTCACTGGCAGTGTAAGAGTTGGAAAGCTTGTAATGGAGGCTGCATCAAAGCATTTAACTGAAGTTACCTTAGAATTAGGTGGAAAGAGTCCGTGTATTATAGATGAAGATACTAATATGGATATCACTGCAAAGAGATTAACTTGGGGAAAATTTTTAAATGTAGGTCAAACCTGTGTAGCTCCAGATTATGTTCTTGTACATGAGTCTAGGAAAGCAGAGCTTATTGAAGGATTGAAAAAATATATTAAAGCTTTTTATGGTGAGGATTTAAAAAACAGCCCTGATTATGGGCGAATTATTGATGAGGGAGCCTTTGATAGATTAGTCAGCTATATAGATGAAGATAAGGTTAAAATTGGGGGAGACTTTGATAGGGCGCAGAGATATATTGCTCCAACTGTCATGGATAATGTCGATTTTAACCATAGGGTTATGGCCGAAGAGATCTTTGGACCTATTTTACCGATAATAACATACTCAGATTTAGATCAGGTAATTGAAGTTATAAATAGCAGACCTAAACCCTTGGCGCTATACTTCTTTTCTAACAATAGAAGAAATATAGATAAGATTATTTCTAGAACGTCTTCAGGAGGTGTTTGTATAAATGATACAATACTTCATGTTGCATCAAGTAATCTTACTTTCGGTGGAGTGGGTGAAAGTGGAATGGGACAATATCATGGAGTAGCAAGCTTTAATACATTTACCCATGAAAAGTCTATTGTTGATAAAGGATTTGCCTTAGATGTTCCGTTGAGATATCCGCCATTCGGTAATAAACTTAAGATTTTCAAAAGGATTTTTAAGTAGAAGAACTAAAAGTATGTTGCTATAATCAAGAAGAAAAGATGCTTTAACAAAGGAGAAAACAATGAAGGTTTATAAGTTTAGTGAAGCTGCCAAATCACAAATGAGAAAGCAGTTATCAACGAGTATTTTATTGACGGTTTTATTATTTATAATTTCGATAGGTTTATTAGTAACTAAAAGTGACTTTTACGGAAGATTAGTTTTAGCTTTTGCTTTGATTGGTCTAATACTAACTATTACTATTATAAAAAAGGTAAGAAGATTAAATGAGGCTGCCTATATCAAATTATTTAAGGATAAAATTGAGATTAACAACAATGTTGATGAAAAGTCAAAAACTTTCTATTTTAAGGATATTAAAAGCTCAACTTTATCTAAAAAAGGAATAGGGTTTTATGTAGGACAGAAGGACTACAGAATAATTACTAGCTTTTTAGAGAAAAGCGAGATAGATGAGCTGTGGAAGGTGTTTTCTAAACATAGATAGAAAAACGAGTATTGCATAAGCTTAAAGAAATAGTTTTAATTTGTTTAGTTAAGATGACTGGACCTGTAAGTTTTAGGTTCGGTCATTTTTAATTGACATACAATTGTAGTCTAATCTATTTAAACACTACATATATATAATCGAAGCTTATTTTCAAGGGCTATTATTGAAAACTTGTATATAAATTGATTTAGGTTTAAAGGCAGGTTCAAATAGATATCTAAATAAATAGGTTGCATTGAAGGATAATAATATACTTAATGAAGAGGGGGCTGAAAAGTGGATAAGATAAAACTGGCTACAATAGCTATAATTCTTGTGATAATTGGATGGCTGGTGTGGATTGTGAAATTTGATAATAATAAAGGTGGAAAGTTGGATTTTAGCATCAAGGATTTAGTGAGTAATGAAGAGAAAAAACACGTAGCAATTGATGGGGAAGTTCGTGGTGTTTGGTTATCATACATAGATTTGGCGCCAATGTTAACAGGAAAAGATGAAGCTGAATTCACAAAGAACATTGAGAGTGCCTTTGAAAATATAAAGGCTTTTGGACTTAATACAGTAATTGTACAAGTAAGACCTTTTTCAGATGCTTTATATAAGTCTCAGTATTATCCATGGTCATTTATTTGCAGCGGAACAGAGGGACAAGCAATTAAATATGATCCATTAAAAATTATGGTTAAAGAAGCTCATAAAAGAGATTTAAGAATTGAAGCGTGGCTTAATCCATATAGAGTAAGAACTTCAACCTCAAAAGAAGTTATAAGTGAGCAAAGTCCAGCTACAAAGTGGATGAATGAAGGCGGTGACTATGTTATTCAATATAATGGGGGAGTTTATTATAATCCAGGTAAAGAAGAGGTAAGGCAGCTTATTGTTAATGGGGTTGAGGAAATCGTACAAAATTATAATGTGGATGGGATACATTTTGATGATTATTTTTATCCAAGTACTGAGGGCTCAATAGATGAGATTACTTTTGGAAACTATTTGTTGAATGGAGGAACCTTATCCTTGGAGGATTGGAGAAGAGAAAATGTAAATACCTTGGTAAAGCAGGTTTATGAAGCAATAAAGAAAGTTGATTCTGAGGTTTTATTTGGAATTAGCCCTCAAGGTTCAATGAATAACAATTATAATTCTCAATATATAGATGTTCAGAAGTGGGTTCAAAATAAGGGATATGTAGATTATATATGCCCACAGGTATACTATGGATTTGAAAATCAAAGTAGTGATTTTGCTAGTGCTGTTGAGAGTTTCAGCAATCTGGTTACAGAACCATCAGTGGATTTGTATATTGGTCTTGCTGCTTATAAGATTGGTAGTGAAGATAAATGGGCAGGTGCTGGTGCGAAGGAGTGGATAAACAATAGTGATATGTTAAAAAGACAGCTAGAGGCTGCTCGTAATTTCGAGAACTGCTCTGGTGTCTTTATATATAGATATGACTCATTGTTTAATCCAGCATCTCCAGTTTCAGGACAGGTTAATAGTGAAATTGAAAACTTGAAAAAGGCATTTTAATTTAATAAGTCGGGTAAAGGTACTATTTTTTCAATACTTCCTATGCCACCAACTTTTATTGAGATTAAATTATTTTCTATGGAGCCCTGGCAAAGAATTTCACTAGGATTATTCATGTAATAACCTTGTTCGCAGCTTATTTGTAAATTAGTACAAAAATCCATAAGGTTATGCTTCATTATGTATGCACATAAAGCGCCGTTGGAGGTTCCAGTGGCGCTTTCTTCATCTATTCCAACGCTTGGACCAAAATTTCTTGTGGCAACAGAGCTGTCTGTATTTTCTGTCTCAAAAGTAAAGGCATGAAGTCCTACTATATTTAAGTTGTCGGTATAATTTTTTAACTTTCCGAAGTCAGGGGTTATTTTCTTTAAGGTATTTAGTGAATTAACAGGGAAAATTATATCTTTTAG
This sequence comes from Clostridium culturomicium, assembly GCF_000821305.1. Classification (GTDB taxonomy): domain Bacteria; phylum Bacillota; class Clostridia; order Clostridiales; family Clostridiaceae; genus Clostridium_J; species Clostridium_J culturomicium. The sequence continues at coordinate 216,001 of NZ_CCXK01000012.1, forward strand.
GCCTGTAGAAACTATCATTGGTTTTACCTCAATACCAGGTATGCCAGCCTCAAGTGGAGATATTCCTAAAATAGAGCATAAGTCAGAGAGGTCTTCTATATAGCAATGGAACTCAGGACTTGTTTGAGTCATAAGAATGGAAGATATATTGCCATTTTTAAAACTAACTTCTATGTCTAAAATTCCAGCTAAGGTTTTTTGCTTTAAAGGAAGCTTTTCCTTACTGTTATCCAGTAGTCCTAGTTTTCCAAGGGTATAAAAAGAAGCAATGGTAGCATGTCCACAAAGGTCTACCTCTGTTGTTGGAGTAAAAAAACGAACTTCATAATCGTAGAGTGGATTTGATGATTTTGTGATAAATGCGGTTTCAGAAAGGTTTAAATGGGCTGCTATTTTAAGCATTTCTTCAGAGGTAAGGTGTTCACAGTCGATTACGACACCGGCTTTATTCCCTCCAATATTATCTTTTGTGAAGGCATTTACTATGTAAGCTTTGTTAGGATATTTATTTTTCATGTTTCATCACCTCATATAAATTTATTGATTACTATTTATAGTTTAATTAAAGCAGCTATTCATGAAGGAATAGCTGCTTTGATTTTAAGAAAGTTAGTCTGCTAAATACATTTCGCCAATGACATTGACATCTCCTGCTCCAACAGTAAGAATTAAGTCACCTTCTTTAGCCACAGATTTTAAGTGATTAACGATTTCTTCAAAACTATGATAGTTTATGGCATCAACGCCGCGGGCTCTTATTGCATCACCTAACATCATTGAGCTTACAACTCCAGTATCCTTTTCACGAGCGGCATATATGTCAGCTAGAATTAAGTGGTTCACGTTGTCAAAGGTACTTGCAAACTCATCAAATAAAGTTATTGTTCTTGTGTAGGTGTGAGGCTGGAATATAACATATAGATTTTGGTGTGGATAGTTTTTGCAGGCGTTTAAGGTTGCTGCAATTTCTGTTGGATGATGTGCGTAGTCATCGATTACTTTTACACCATTCTTTTCACCTTTAAACTCGAAACGTCTATGAGTTCCTCTAAAGTTAAATAATCCATTTATAATAGCATCTTTAGATATATTAAGAGCTAATGATGCACAGATTGCTGATAATGAGTTAAGAACATTATGCTCACCAGGTACGTTTAGATTAATTGGGAATAATAGTTCTTCACCCTTATAAAGATCGTAAGAACCGCAACCAAGAGCGTTATAACTGATGTTTCTTGCTGTATATTCACCAGAGTTAATTCCGTAAGTCATTACATTGCATTTGTGTGCATTTTTTAATATGTCTTTTATATTATCATCATCATTATTGCAAACTAAGAAACCTTCTTCAGGAATTATATTAATGAATTCGTTGAAAGTATCCTTAATATGATTTATATCTCTATAGTAATCTAAGTGATCTGCATCTACATTTAGAATTACTCCTATATATGGATGGAACTTTAAGAAAGAAGCTTTATATTCACAGGCTTCTGTTACAAAGTAATCGCTATTTCCTGCAAGTACATTACCGTTAATAACATCCAGCTCTCCTCCAACAAGGATTGTTGGATCAACCTTCTCTTCAAGGACTATGTGTGCCATCATTGAAGTAGTTGTAGTTTTTCCGTGAGTTCCAGCTACGGCAACATTATATTTATGACCAAGCATTATGGCTCCAAGGAATTCAGCTCTGTCCATCATGTGTAATCCAAGTTCCTTAGACTTGATCAACTCAGGATTATCAGCACTTATTGCAGCGGTATATACTACTAAGTCTACATCTTTTATATTATCAGCATTATGGCCGATGAATACTTCTGCTCCTTTTGTTCTTAAGCTTTGCAGAAGCTTTGAATCTTTCATATCTGAACCTGAAACTTTATAACCATTCTTAAGCAGGATTTCAGCAAGACCGCTCATGCTGATTCCACCTATACCTATAAAGTGAACTTTTTTGTGTGTATCTTTTAAAAAATTAAAACTCATAATAACAACTCCTTATGTAATACAGTAATCACATTTTAATTATGATTAATAGTGTAGGAAATAAATCTCTACTATAAATTATATACAAAAACTCATATAAAAAACACAAGAATTTTATAAAGAATCATAGGAATTGCAATGATATCTACATAGTTTTATGAGTTTAGAGATGAATAAGTCGAATATACTATTTATAAATTTCAGAAAAATCATGTTGACATTTGAACGTTTGTTCGCTATATTAGTTATAGAGAACAAACGTTCAGTGTGATTTGATTTTGTTATAAAGTTTGGAGGAAGAATTATGGGAAACGGTGGATTATTTATAGAGTTAAAGTATAAGGCTGATGGAAAAGGTTTAGAGGGGATAAATTTTCTAGAGGATACAACTATAAGAGGAAGCAAGTATATGTTATGTGGAGGAGTTTTAAATAAGAACGGTGGTAAATTATTATTTAAAGCAAGAAATATTCAAGAAGCAAATGAGTTTGCTAAAAGGAATCCGTTAACGGCAAAGATAGTAATGTGCAGTTAATTTAAAATCTTAGTGTGCAGTTAATATAAATTAAGCAGGAATAATTTAGAGATTTATTTTTTTCATTTTACATAGGGGAATATCTTTAGGTATTAAGCCAATTCTATATTTACATTTATTATGAAAACATATAGAATAATAGAATAAAGGTGAACATTAAAGGTTAAAATATAGTTAAATTTCGGAAAGGTATTATGTTAAATGGAAAAAGGTAGAGGTAAATTTAATAGAAATCAAAGAGTAATTGGAATTACAAAGGTTTTGACTGAAAATCCTAATAAAGTTATAACGCTAAATGTATTTACGGAAAAATTCAATGCTGCAAAATCTACAATAAGTGAAGATATTGTTATTGTAAGAGAGGTTCTAGAAACACTATCTATGGGAAGGATAGAAACAGTTGCAGGAGCTTCAGGCGGAATTAAGTTTATTAACGAGAAATCAGCATATGATAAAGCAAAATTTATAGAAGAGCTGTGTGAATTATTAAGAGATAAATCAAGGGTTGTTCCTGGTAACTTCTTATATATTACCGATATAGCTTATAATCCAAGTCTTATTCAAAGTGCTGCAATAATTTTATCAGCTGCATTTAAAAATATGAATGTAGATTATGTAGTAACCATTGAAACTAAGGGGATTCCTCTTGGATATGAAGTGGCAAAACAATTAGGTGTGCAATTAGTTACAGTTAGACACGATACAAAGTATACTGAAGGAACTACAGTAAGTATAAATTATGCATCTGGGTCAAGTAACAGACTGCAAACTATGTCCTTGTCTACAAAATCTATGAGAAGAAACAGCAGATGTATATTTATAGATGACTTTATGAGAGGTGGAGGAACTGCTAAAGGAATACGTGAGTTATTAAGTGAGTTTGATAGTGAACTTCTTGGAAGTGGATTTTTAATAGATAGTGTGGAAATTAAAGAGAAGCTAGTAGATAAGTACGTTTCATTAGTTAATTTTCATGGAATTGGAGAAGATGGTATTGCAATAGTAAGCCCTTCTATCCATAATGATTAAGAATTTTATTAAAATTTGGAAAAAGTTTCGACAATTAGAAGGAATTGCAATGTTTAGGTAGAATAATAAATGAGAGCATACATCTTGGAGGTGGGTTTTCATGAATATTACAGACGTTAGAATCAGAAAAATTACTACTGAAGGAAAAATGAAGGCTATAGTTTCTATAACCTTAGATAATGAATTCGTAGTACATGACATTAAGATTATTGAAGGTCAAAGCGGTAATTTTATAGCTATGCCTAGTAGAAGAACTCCTGATGGAGAATTTAAGGATATAGCTCATCCAATTAACACTGAAACAAGAGAGAAAATTCAAAAGTCTATACTTGATGAATATGAAAAGGTAAAAAATGAGGAACAAGTAGAGGCAGAATAACTATTCTAAAAGGAGTGAAAAACTCCTTTTTATTTTGTGACCGGTTATGATGAGTATATAATAGTAAAACTCCACTGGATGTTGTACAGTGGAGGAAGTTTTGCTTACCAAATTAAAATGCATATGGTGAAAATTTAACTTACAAAACCAAAGTTGCTCTCTGTGAAAATTCCACTTCAAGGCGAAGATTTGGAGTGCAACTTTTGGAGCATAGCTTAAGGAAGCTCTTTCTAAGCTTATTCGGAGGGGTAAGTCCGAGTGACTAAATCAAAGATTTATAATGTTACTTAAGGAAACTCCACCTCACATGCGTTCGGTGGAGTAAGTTCGAGTGACTAAATCAAAGATTTAGACTCTCACTTATAGTTTGGTTGAAAAAAAATATTACTTTACATATAATAAATATAGGTATGTCGTATACTATGACATATTAAGAAGAATAAATAAGAAATATAAAATTGAAATTCTGGTGCTTTTTTAGTTTATTTATAATTATAGTATAAATAACAAAAGAAAAGTGTGATACTTAAGATAGAAAAATGTAGTAAAATTGAATTTTTTATATATATTTCAGACAAAGAGGTGTTTAATTTGTATAAATGTGCTATAATTTTAGCTGCAGGGGAAGGTAAAAGAATGAAATCTAATACCCCTAAGGTACTTCACAAAGTATGTGGAAAAGAAATGATAAACCATGTTATTGATAATATTAGAAGTGCAGGTATTGAAGAAGTTAATGTAGTAATAGGGAAAGGTGCTGAAAAGGTTCAAAAGGGAACTGAAAGCAGAAATATAAGCTATTCTGTTCAAGCAGAACAACTAGGTACAGGGCATGCTGTAATGTGTGCTGAAGATTTCTTAAAGGGCAAAAAAGGAACTGTATCAATATTTGTAGGTGATGGACCACTTATTACTGAAGAAACTGTAAGATCACTTACTAATTATCATGAAGCAGAAGGCTGTAGTGCAACAATATTAACATCGGTTATGGCAGATCCATTAAAGTATGGAAGAATAATTAGAAATGCTAATGGTGAAGTAGAGAAAATCGTTGAGTTTAAAGATTGTAACGAAGCTGAAGCAAAGGTTAATGAAATAAATTCAGGAATGTATTGCTTTGATATTGAAGCTTTATTAAACACTTTAGGAAAGCTTAATAATAACAATAATCAAAATGAATATTACTTAACTGATGTAATAGAGATTTTAAAGGGTGAAGGCAAAAAGGTTGGAGCTATTGCTGTTGATGTTGATGAAATTACAGCTGTAAACTCAAAACAAGAGCTTTCTGTTGCAAATGAAATAATGAGATCAAGAATCAATAAAATGCATATGGATAATGGAGTTATAATCATGGATCCAAGAAGCACTTATATTGATTGTGATGTGGTTATTGGTCAAGATACAATAATTTACCCAGGAAATGTCTTAGAAGGTAAAACTGTTGTTGGTGAAGAGTGTACACTTTATGCTAACAATAGATTAACAGATGCGGTTATTGGCGATAGAGTAACTATAGAGAGCTCTGTAGTATTAGAGTCAAGAGTTGGTGAAAATACTACTGTGGGGCCTTTCGCATATATTCGTCCTGAAACAGTTATAGGCAGTGATGCAAGAATAGGCGATTTTGTTGAAATTAAGAAAGCTACTATAGGAAATGGGACTAAGGTATCTCATTTAACATATATAGGTGATGCTGAAGTAGGCGAAAAGTGTAATTTTGGATGTGGAACTGTAGTTGTTAACTATAATGGAAAAACTAAGAATAAAACAATAATCGGAGACAATGTATTTATTGGCTGTAACTCAAATTTAATTTCTCCAGTTGAAGTTGAAAACAACACTTATATTGCAGCTGGATCTACAATTACAAACAAGGTACCTGAAGGCTCTTTAGCTATAGCTAGGGCGAGACAAGTTAATAAAGAAAACTGGGTACATGATAAATATAATAAATAAAGTTTTAGGAGGACTACACAATGATAAGCCATGGAAGAAATATCAAGATTTTTGCGGGTAACTCATATCCAGAGCTAGCAGAGGATATAGCACATCGTTTAGGACTTGAAGTAGGTAAAAGTGATGTAACTACTTTCAGTGATGGAGAAATAGCTGTTAATATCGCAGAGACAGTAAGAGGATTAGACGTATTCGTTATCCAACCAACAAGTGCACCAGTAAATAACAACCTTATGGAGCTTTTAATAATGATAGATGCATTTAAGAGAGCTTCAGCAGGAAGAATAACAGCAGTTGTTCCTTACTATGGATATGCAAGACAAGACAGAAAAGCTAAGGCTAGAGATCCAATCACAGCTAAATTAGTTGCGGACCTTATTACAGCAGCTGGAGCAGATAGAGTTCTTACAATGGATTTACATGCTGCTCAAATACAAGGTTACTTTAACATTCCAGTTGATAATTTAATAGGGGCACCAATACTTGCAGATTACTTTATCGATAATGGATTTAAAGATTGTGAGGATGTTGTAGTAGTTTCTCCAGATTTAGGAAGTGTTACAAGAGCAAGAAAATTTGCTGATAGATTAAATGCTCCGATAGCTATAATAGATAAGAGAAGACCAAAAGCAAACGCAGTTGAAATAATGAATATTATCGGAGATGTTAAAGGTAAGAGAGTTATCTTAATAGATGATATGATAGATACAGCAGGAACTATTTGTAATGGTGCAGCGGCTCTAGTTAAAATGGGAGCTACTGAAGTTTATGCTTGCTGCTCACATGCAGTTCTTTCAGGCCCAGCTATAGAAAGACTAGAAGCATCACCAATAAAAGAATTAGTTATGCTTGACAGCATTCACTTACCAGAAGAAAAAATGATAGATAAGGTAAAAGTTTTATCTATAGCACCATTATTTGCAGAAGCTATAAAGAGAATATATGAAGAAGTTTCTGTAAGCAAACTTTTTGATTAATAATTTTTAAATTTAAGTTACTAGAGGGGAGATTTCTTCCCTCTATTTTTATAATGTTTTTGGTTATAATATTGAATAAATTTATAGTGAAATTTATGTGACTAAAATATTTTAAATAATTTGTTAAAAATATTAATTTTATAGTTAATTTAATTAGATTTTTGTGGATTGTTATATAATACAAGTGAGATAATAAATTAAGCGCAAGCTAATTATTTGGAGGGATATTTATGGAAGGCAATTTAGGAAAAGTATTAGTTGTTGATGACGATAAGAATATATGCGAAGTAATAAAAATGTATTTAGAGAATTCAGGATATCATGTTAAGGTTGCAAATGATGGAAGAGAAGCACAGGAGACTTTTTCTAGCTATAAGCCAGATCTAGTTTTACTAGATGTTATGCTTCCATACTTAGATGGAATTGATGTATTAAAGTGGATAAGAAGAGATAATGAAACTCCAGTTATAATGATAACTGCTAAGGGTGAGACTTTTGATAAAGTTTTAGGTTTAGAGTTAGGGGCAGATGACTATATCGTTAAGCCTTTTGAACCTAAAGAGCTCATGGCAAGAGTAAAAGCTGTGTTAAGAAGATATACTTCTGAAGGAGATAATAAAGAAACTCTTTCTTTTGATAATCTTGTAATAGATATAAACTCTTATAGTGTTACTTATAAAGGGCAAGAAATAAAAATGCCACCTAAGGAGTTTGAATTATTACATTTCCTAGCAAGCAATAAGAATAGAGTATTTACTAGAGAGCAATTACTTTGTGAGGTTTGGGGATATGATTACCCAGGTGATTCAAGAACAGTTGACGTACACGTTAAGAGATTAAGAGAAAAAGTTGCAGGAGGAGACACTTGGCAGTTAGAAACTGTTTGGGGTGTTGGATATAAATTTGAGGTGAAATAATGGTTAAAAACAGCTTGTTTTCTAAGATGGTTGTAACATATACCATCATAATAACGGTAAGTTTTACTATTTTAGCCGCATTTCTATCTTTCTGGTTTCAGGATTATTTTATAAAATCAAGAAAAGAGAGTTTAACTAATCAAATAGATGTTATTGAGAATGTTGTAATAACCTACTTAGAGGGTGGGATGACCCATGATGAGCTAGGTGAAAGAATAAAATTTATAGCTTCCTATATCGGAGATGATATTTTAGTTTTAGATAGTGAAGGATATGTTAATTCAACTACTTCAATGAAATATAATCAATTAATTGGAAAGCAGATTTATCATGGTAAGCTTGAAGATTTAAAGGATGATGTATGTGTTGAAGCTATAAATGATTATGGAGTATATCTTGATAAAAAGGTTTATGTAATGGGTGAACCATTAAAAGACATGTATGGAAATGTTAAGGGAGCTGCGCTTATAAGTATTTCTACGGATAATCTTGACAGCTCTCTATCTAATGTATATCAAATAATTTGGTTATCAGCTGTTTTGGCAGTTATAGCATCCTGTGTGGTAATATACTATTTCTCTCAAAAGATGATAGTAAATCCATTGTCTGAAATGAGTTCAGTAGCTAGAAAAATAGCTAGTGGTGATGTTGAAAAGAGAGTTGAAATCCATTCAGATGATGAGATGGAAGAGTTTGCAAATGCATTTAACGTTATGGCGGATTCTCTTCAGCAGGTAGAGCAAAACAGAAAAGAATTTATCTCAAATGTATCTCATGAGCTTAGATCACCTATGACATCTATAAAAGGGTTTATCGGTGGAATCTTAGATGAAGTAATACCTCCAGAAAAGCATAAATATTACTTGAATATTGCTTATGAGGAGATTCAGCGTTTAGCGAGACTTATAAATGATTTATTAGATTTATCTGCAGTTGAATCAGGAACCTATAAATTAGAGAGAACTTCAGTAGATATAAATGAAATTATTCGTTTGTGTATTTTAAGAAATGAAGGCAGAATAAAAAGCAGAAATTTAAATGTAGAGGTATATTTTGAGGGTAGTGAATTAATTGTTTCTTGTGATGAAGATAAGATAATTCAAGTGGTTACTAACCTTCTTGATAATGCCATTAAATATGGAAATGAAGGTGGAGCAATAAAGATTTCATCTGAAGGTAAAGGAAAGAAAGCTTGCATATCAATCTTTAATGAAGGCTTGCCAATAGATGAGACAGATATAAAGCATATTTGGGATAGATTCTATAAGGTAGATAAATCAAGAACTCAGAAGGTGAGCACTGGATTAGGTCTTTCTATAGTTAAGAAAATTATAAGTCTTCACGACGAAGAGATTTGGGTTAAAAACATAGATAATGGTGTTAAGTTCACCTTTACTTTACCAATTACTAAAAAAATATAGCCTATAAAGGTGAGTAATTTAGAAGGGAGGCTATTATGAGCAATTTTAATGATGACCGTAAGGAATCAAGAGCAAATATAACATTTAATCAGATAAAGAGAAAGCGAAGAGGCACTTTTGTTGTATTTACTATAGTTTGCTTATTTATGGCCTCTTTAGGTGGTGCCTTTACTGCTATGGTAATGAGTGGTGGTAAAGATGAGGGGAATTATTATCTTAATCATGATGATACGGGTGATGGCGTAATAACCAAGGAGAGTTCGAATAAGCTTCAGGAGGTTGCTGGTAAGGCTGTAAGATCTGTAGTTTCAGTTATTAATGTGATTAATAATCAAAATTACACCAAGGAAGTAAATGTTGGTGTAGGGATTGTATTAGACAGCAGAGGTTATATTATTTCAAGTTATAATAATCTTATAAATGCTTCAAGCATTAAGATTAAAAGTTATACAGATGTAGTATATAATGCTGAAATTATAGGTTTTGATACTGTTTATGATATTGCGATGTTAAAGGTTGAAAATAGTAATTTGACACCAATGCCAATGGCTGAAAGTCCTATAAACTTAAAGCCTGGAGATAAGGTTATAAGTGTTGGTAATCCTTTAGGTAAGTCTTATAATGGTAGTATAGAAGTTGGCACAGTGCTAAGTACTAAGGAGAGTGTAATGTTTAGAAATTCTCAAACTAAGGTAGCAGAGCTGCTTAGAATGATAAAAACAACAGTACCACCTAAGTATATTAATACAAGTGCTGCTTTATGCAATATGGATGGCGAGTTAGTTGGAATAAACAATACGACCATGGCATATCACAATGATTACTTAAAAAATAGTTTTTATATTTCTGTAGAGGATTTAAATCAGATTACGGAGAATATCTTAGGTAAACGGGATTCTATGATTACATACCTTGGGATTTATGGAGAAGCTGCAGTTTCGCAGCAAGAGGATGGTATCGAAGGTGTTTATACTAAAGAAGTAATTAAAAATGGTTTAGCTTATGAAGCTGGAATCAGACCAACAGATATAATTACAGAAGTAAATAGTATATCGGTTAGTAGTGTTAATGATATTAATGCTGTTTTGTCAGCCTTAGATGAAGGGGCAGAAGTAGATTTTACAGTTTATAAAAATGGAATTTATACTGATTTTAATATAAAAATACCGGAAGTTAGGAAATAAGAGTAGCATTAAAAATGCTGCTTTTGTTTTTTTATGAAAGTTTAGTATAATAAGCAGTGGAGATGGTTTAAAATATTTAATGAGATAAGTTGGAGGATACTATGTATTTAGTTGTTGGCCTTGGAAATCCAGGGGATAAATATGATAAAACGAGACATAATGTAGGATTTGATATAGTTGATTTATGTGAGAAAAAGTATAACTTTAATATAAACAGGACAAAATTTAAAGGAATGTATGGAGAAACAAATATTGCTGGAGAAAAGGTAATATTTTTAAAGCCGCAGACTTACATGAACTTAAGTGGAGAAAGCGTTAGAAGTATTATTGATTTTTATAAGATACCTAATGAAAATATAATAGTTATTTATGATGACATAAGCCTTGAGGTCGGTAGGTTAAGAATTAAAACTAAGGGAAGTGCTGGCGGTCATAATGGGATAAAAAATATTATTGCGCACTTAGGTACTGATGTGTTTCCAAGGATTAAGGTTGGAGTAGGAGAACCAACTTGTGATTTAGTTGATTATGTATTAGGAAGGTTTACGGCAGAGGAAGATGCATTATTAGAAAAGTCCTTTGAAGCAGCGGCAGAAGCTGTTAAAGTAATGGTTACACAAGGGCCTAATGAAGCTATGAATAAATTCAATTCTTTTAAAGCCGAGAAGTAATGAAGTTTGTTTTAAAGAGGTGATAATTTGAGATTAAAAGGCATAATGGCACCTTTGCAGATTAGCAGTGAGTTTAAAGAAATAAAAAGAGCTGTAAAGGAGGACAAATATCCTATAGGGGTACATGGTCTTTCAGAGTCGGGAAAAAGCTATCTGCTATATGGTGTATTTGAAGAAACAGAGAAAAGTATGTTGGTGGTAACTCACAGCGATATGGAAGCTAAAAATATCTATGAAGATTTAAGTTTCTATAGTAATGATGTTTATTATCTGCCTACTCGTGAGGTAACATTTTATAATATAGATGCAATATCTGGGGATTTGAGATGGGAGAGGCTTAAGGTCTTTGACAAAATTTTAAGTGGTGAGAAAAACATCATTGTCACATCTATCGAATCGCTGGCGGCTTCTTATGCCCCGGTAGAGTTATTTAAGAGATTTACCTTTGATATAGAAGTTGGAAGTGTATTGGATATAAAAGAGTTAAGTCAAAGGTTAGTTATGTGTGGCTATGAGCGATGTAGTGTAGTGGAGAACATTGGTCAGTTTTCTGTGAGAGGTGGGATAATTGATATTTATCCTCCTATGGGTGGAATTCCTTACAGAATAGAGTTGTTCGATGATGAAGTAGATTCTATAAGAACCTTCAATTCAGAAAACCAAAGAAGTATTGATAAAGTTAACAAGATTCATGTCTTCCCTGCAAAGGAGATAATTTTAACTGAATCTCATATTGAAGCAGGCAAAAAGAAGATAGAAGAGGAGTTAGCAGGAGCTATAGCAGTATTTAAGAAGGCCAAGGATAAAGATGCTCTGCAAAGAATAGAAACAACTGTAAAACATAATATTGAAAGTTTAGTTGAGACATGGAATTTTGAAACTATTGATAGTTATATGCCGTTTTTCTATGAAAAACAAACAACTTTATTGGATTATTTTAAGAATGCATTAGTTGTTGTGGATGATGTAAATAGATCCATGGGAAAAATGGACAGTGTATACTTTGAGTTTGAAGAAAATTATGAGAATTTCTTAAGTAGGGGTAATGTATTACCTGCTCAAGGAGAGCTCCTTGTAGCTAAGGAGGAGGTTATCGATAGGTTAGAAGCTGGAAGTACTTTAACAATTCAAGGGTTATCTACAACGTCAGCCGTATTAAAACCTAGATGTCTTGTTGCTTTCTCCCAAATTACAATACACAACTATCATGGTCAACTCGATATGCTTATTGATGATATTGAGGATAAGAAAAAAAGAGGTTTCAGAACTCTTATATTGTCAGGTACTAGGACTCGTGGAGAAAGATTGATTGATACTTTAAAAGAAAGAAATATTAATGCTGTATATAAAGACATAGTAGACAATGTTGGACAGGGCGATGTGGTAGTAACTTTTGGTAATGCTATAAAGGGGTTTGAGTATCCAGATTTAAAAATCTGTATTATATCTGATTCAGAGGTTTTTGGACAGTCAAAGAGAAAAGCAACAAGAAGGTCCACAGCGAAGGGTGCAAGTAAGATTAAGAGTTTTACAGAGTTAAAGCTTGGAGATTACGTTGTACACGTTAATCATGGAATTGGAGTGTATAAGGGGATTAATCAGTTAGATGTACAAGGTAATAAGAAGGATTATCTGGTCCTTGAATATAATTCAGGGGATACATTATATGTACCAGTGGAACAACTGGATTTAGTTCAAAAATATATAGGTGGAGAAGGAAAGGTTCCTAAAGTAAATAAATTAGGCGGCAATGAGTGGGCTAAGGCTAGAAGTAAGGTTAAAAAGTCAGTTGAAGATATTGCTGAGGATTTAGTTAAACTATATGCTATCAGGTCAACTTTAAAAGGGCATAAATATTTACCAGATACTCCATGGCAGAGACAGTTTGAAGATGAGTTTATCTATGAGGAAACGCCAGATCAATTAGCTGCAATAGAAGATATTAAAAGGGATATGGAAAGCGATAAGCCAATGGATAGACTTCTTTGTGGTGATGTTGGTTATGGTAAAACTGAGGTTGCATTAAGAGGTGCATTTAAATGTGTTATGGATGGGAAGCAGGTTGCAATCCTTGTTCCTACAACAATTCTTGCAGAACAGCACTATAAAAACATGGTTAAGAGATTTTCTGATTTCCCTATTAAAATAGAGATGATAAGCAGGTTTAGAACTGCTGCTCAAGTTAAAAAGACTTTAAAGGATTTAAGGGAAGGAAATGTGGATATAGTAGTTGGAACCCATAAACTTCTTCAAAAGGATGTAGCATTTAAAGATTTAGGGCTTCTTATAATTGACGAAGAGCAGAGATTTGGAGTTGCACATAAAGAGAAGATAAAAGAGTTTAAGAAAAACATAGATGTGTTAACCTTGAGTGCTACACCTATACCAAGAACTCTTCATATGTCTTTAAGTGGAGTGAGAGATATTAGTATAATTGAAACTCCGCCAGAAGAGAGATATCCTATTCAAACTTATGTTGTAGAATTTAATGATCAGCTTATTAGAGATGCAATTATGAGAGAGATGAATAGGGGCGGACAAGTATTTTTCGTCTATAATAGGGTTGAAACTATAAGTGATATGTCAACTTATCTGCAAAAGCTTGTACCAGAAGCTCGTATTGCCATTGGACATGGTCAAATGACAGAGAGAGAGCTGGAGAAGGTTATCCTAGATTTTGTTGATAAAAAATACGATATATTATTAGCTACAACTATAATAGAAACTGGAATAGATATTCAAAATGCAAATACAATGATAATTGCAGATGCAGATAAAATGGGACTTTCACAACTTTACCAGTTAAGAGGAAGGGTTGGAAGAACCAATAGAATAGCATATGCTTACTTCACTTATACAAAGGATAAGATTCTTACTGAGGTTGCAGAGAAGAGACTTAAAGCAATAAAGGACTTTACAGAACTTGGATCAGGATTAAAAATTGCTATGAGAGATTTGGAGATACGTGGAGCGGGAAATATCATGGGTGCAGCACAATGTGGACATATGTCTTCTGTTGGATATGATTTATATTGCAGAATGCTGGAAGAGGCTGTTAAGGTGGTTAAAGGTGAAATTGATAAAGAGCCAATAGACACTACAGTTGACATTAAAATTGATGCGTATATTCCAAGCAGCTTTATAAGTGATGAAACACAAAAAATACAAGTTTACAAAAAGATTGCTTCAATTGAATCCTATGAGTATATGCAGGATGTTATAGAGGAGATTGAAGATAGATATTCAGATATACCGGTAAGTGTTTATAATTTAATGAACATAGCTTATTTGAAAGCTATAGCAAAAGAAATTGGAGTTTTAGAAATTAAGGATACAGGTGTTCAGGTATTGATAACATTTAAGGATAAAAGCTACTTAACTTCCGAAATGGTTAAGTATATCCTTGAGAACTATAGAAAGCATATAATGTTTAAAATGGGCGACGTACCTGTTTTAGCATATAAGAGTAAGGATATGAATAAAAAAGATATGTTAGATAATCTTATAAATATTATTAAAGAATTATCAACATTAAGTAAATAGTTTTAGTATTCTTTATTTAACCGGATTTTTATGGTAAAATGAAACTGCAATTTTAACTAAATGAAACCGATTGGAGGATTAGAAATTGATAAATTTAAAGAAGGTATTAGCAGGGGTTATGGCATCTGCCATGATGTTTTCAGCAGTGGGATGCAGCATGGTAGAAAAAACAGAAGAGGGAATAAGAAAAACAGTTGTTGCTAAAGTGTATGGAGAAAAAGTAACACTTGGAGAAATAGACGATAGCTTAGATGGTTTTTTTGTTAAAGTTAAAGAGCAGTATGGCGAAAACTACAAAGAGAATGCTGAAGTTATGCAATATATAGCACAGCAAAGACTAAGCGTCCTTGATACTGCTGTACAAGATAGAATATTTGCAGCAAAGGCTAAAGAATTAAATATAATGCCTACAGATGAAGAGTTAACTGCAAAGGCTGATGAGAAGCTTACAGAAATGAAAGCTGCTTATGAATCAGAAGAAAAATTCAAAGAGACTCTTACTATGCTAGGAGTTACTGAAGAGGAATTAGTTAAAGATGTTAAGTTATCAACTATATCTGAATTAGTTTATGATGAAGTTACAAAGGATGTAAAACCAACAGAGGAAGATTATAAGAAATACTATGAAGAAAATAAAAATTCTTATACAGAAAAAACTAATAGAGTTAGACCAGCTCATATAGTTGTAAAGGATGAAGCTACAGCTAAAGAAATCATTGAGAAGTTAAATGGTGGTGCTGATTTTGCAGAGCTTGCAGCAGAGTATGGAACTGATGCCACTAAGGATAAGGGTGGAGATTTAGACTGGGTAGAGTATAATAGTACACAAATAGATCAGACTTTTTTATTAGCAGCTAAAGCTTTAGAGAAAGGCGCTTATACACCAACTCCAATTCATACTCAATTCGGATATCATGTAATCAAATGTTTAGATAAAGAAGAATATCCAGTTCAAGCTTATGATGAAGTTAAAGATAAAGTAGAAGCTGCTGTACTTAAAGAGCAAAAGGATGCTTTATGGAAAGAGACTTTTACAAAGTGGCAAGAAGAAGCAGATGTAAAATTATATGAAGAAAAATTAAGTGAATAGACTATAAAGGGAACCAATATTAAATTATTGGTTCCTTTTCTTTTAATGAAAAAATTTCTAGAGTGCATAAAATTTACGTTAAGAAGGATAATAATAGCATTCATAGATTATTTTGATGATTTTTAAAGGAGGTAAAGCAAACTAATGAAAGCAACTGGTATAGTTAGAAGAATAGATGATCTTGGTCGTGTTGTTATACCTAAAGAGATTAGAAGAACATTGAGGATTAGGGAAGGAGATCCATTAGAAATTTTTACAGATAGAGATGGAGGAGTTATTTTAAAAAAATATTCTCCAATTGAAGAGCTAAGTGAGTTTTCTAGAGAATATAGTGAAGCTCTTCATCAGACTATAGGACATATTGTAATGATCTGTGATAAAGATACTATTATATCTGTAAGTGGTGGGTCTAAAAAAGAATATGGAGATAAGAAAATAAGCAATGAAGTAGATAAGATTATGGAAATGCGTAAAGCTGTAAATTTAGATAAAGCAGCACAACCAGTTATTCCTATTTGTGAAGGTGAAGACAGTACAGAATACAAAGCACAAGTGGTTGCGCCTATTATCGCTGAAGGCGACACTGTTGGAGCTGTTATAATCGCTACAAAAGAGGATGTTAAACTTGGAGAAATCGAATTGAAATTAGCTGAAACTGCAGCAGCGTTTCTTGGAAAACAGATGGAACAGTAATTTCGGAATTTTAATTAATTTATTTAGTGAAATTAGTTTAAGTTATTTAAAAAAACAAAAATGTAATAAAAAATCACACAGATTCTGTGTGATTTTTTATTGTGATGATTATTATATACAAAAGGTACTAAAATGTTCCTCTGAAAAATACTTATTATTATACTAAGAGTTTTAAGGAGGAAATATGAAAAAACAATCGTTAATAAAAGGTACCATGATATTAGGATTAGCAACGATTTTTGCAAGATTTTTAGGCTTGTTTTTTAGAATACCAATACAGCAGCTGATTGGGGATGAAGGGATGGGGTATTATCAAATGTCCTATCCGTTATATATGACCTTTGTAGCAATAGCTTCTGGAGTACCAATAGCTATGTCAAAGCTTATTTCTGAATTTAATGCAAAGCAGGATGTACATGCAGTTAGAAGTGTATTAAGTCAAACTTTGAAAATTATGATTCCTCTTGGATTTGTGGCATCATTTTTGATGCTTTATTTTGGTAAGCAGATAATTGATGTATTAAAGTGGGATGTTAGTTCTTATAATTCATTTATGGTTATTTCTCTTGGACCAATATTTGTTTGTATCATGTGTACCTTTAAAGGGTATTTTCAAGGGATGCAAAATATGAATAGTACTGCAGTATCTCAAGTGCTAGAACAGTTTGGAAGAGTTATATTTGGAGTTCTGTTTGCGTATTTGCTTTTACCGAAGGGAATTGCATATGCTGCAGCAGGAGCTGCATTTGGAACCGTTGCAGGTGGAATTGTAGGGAGTATATATTTAGTAATAAAATATTTTAAGGTTGAAAAAGGGGTTCCGAAAGTTAAGGGAAAAAAGGAACGCAGAATTACTGGGATGATATTAGATGCAGCATTGCCTATTTCTGTTGGAGCTGCTGTTGGGACTATAATGTCACTTATAGACTCAATAATTGTACCCCAAAGACTATTAACAGCAGGGTTTACTAGTGCTGAAAGTGCGACATTATACGGCCAATTCACCGGAAAGGCCATGACTATTCAGAATGTACCCTTAGCTCTTTCTATGGCTTTGTGTGCTTCGCTAGTACCTATAATATCGGAGGTCTATGCTTTGCATAATAGAAGTGAGCTGGAACGTAGGGTTAATATGGTCTTTAAACTTTCATTTGTAATTGGGATTCCTAGCTTTTTAGGGTTATTCTTTTTAGCTAGGCCGGTAATGGGCTTAGTTTTCATGGGGGATATCGGTGGACATGAAATATTAAAATTATTATCAATTACACTTCCATTAATAATAATTACTCAAACCACTACCTCGGTTTTACAAAGTTGTGGCAAGTACATGACACCTGTATATTATTTAGGGGTTGGGTGTATATTTAAAGTTGTAATAACTTATTTTTTAGTTGCTAACCCACAGTTTAATATATTTGGGGCTATTATAGGAAGTATAGTTGGTTATGCAGTTACGGCAATGTTAAATATAATTGAAGTTAAGAAGCTATTACGTGTAAAAATAAGCCTCAACGAGATTATCATAAAGCCTTTGTTTATATCTTTAATTATGATAATTGCGGTTGTTTTTATTTATAATAATGTCTATAATTATACAATGAGTAACGGAATATCTTGTATATTAGCGGTTTTCGTGGGAGTTATAATCTTTGGCATCTTAGCGATATTATTTAGAGTATTTACGATTGAAGATGTAATGGGTAAACTTAATAGAAATTAATAGAGGAGTAGATTCAAATGATTACAGTGGTTGGTCTGGGACCTGGTTCTAAGAATGCATTAACCATAGGTGTACTAGAGGTATTAAAAAACAATTCAAATATTTACTTTAGAACTGAAAAACACCCAAATGTAGAGTATTTAAAATCATTAGGGGTTCAATTTGAAACATGTGATAAATTTTATGAGAAGTATGATAGCTTTGACGACATATATAAAGCAATAGCAGAAGAATTAATAAAGCTTCATGAGGAAAAAGGGGATTTAGTTTATGCTGTACCAGGGCATCCTTTAGTTGCAGAGAAGTCGGTAACACTGCTTTTAAACCTTTGTGAGGAAAATTGTATTGAAAGTAAATTGATGCCTTCAGTAAGCTTTATAGATGCTGTTATTGAAAGTTTAAAGCTTGACCCAATAGAAGGGGTTAAAATAGTTGATGCTTTTGATATAAAAGACCAGATTATGGATAAGAGAATTGGTATGGTTATAACCCAGGTATATAACAAGTTCATAGCTTCTGAAACAAAGCTGGCTTTGTGTGAGTACTACAAAGATGATACAGATATTATTTTTGTTAGAGCAGCTGGAGTTGAGGGGCTGGAAAGCATAAGAACAATTAAATTATATGATTTAGATAGACAGGAAGATATAGATTACTTAACTTCAATATATATTCCGAAGAAACCTTATGAAACTAAGGATTTTCAAGATTTATTAAGTGTGATGGAAACCCTTAGGGGGGAAGAGGGTTGTATGTGGGACTTAGAGCAGACTCATGAAAGTTTAAAAAGATACTTGATTGAAGAGTGTTATGAGGTTATTGAAGCCATAGATGAGGAAGATGACGAGAAGTTAATTGAAGAGCTTGGAGATGTACTTTTACAAGTTGTATTTCATGCACAGATTGGCAAGGAAGATGGATACTTCAATATTAACGATATAATTCAAGGTATAACTAATAAAATGATATCTAGGCATCCGCACATATTCTCAGATGTAAAGGTCAGAAGCAGCAAAGAGGTTTTAGATAACTGGGAAGATATAAAGAAGAAAGAGAAGAGTATGGAGACTTATACCGATGAGCTTAAGCATGTTCCGAAATGTCTTCCAGGACTTATGAGAGCTGAAAAGGTCCAAAGGAAGGCTGGAAAGGTTGGTTTTGACTGGAATGATGTAGAACCAGCAATGGAAAAGGTTCTTGAAGAACTTCAGGAGATAAAAGATGTATATAAAGGTGGAGAAATGTCAAGAATACAGGAGGAAGTGGGAGATTTAATCTTTGCTACAGTAAATATTGCAAGACTTCTTGACATTGACCCAGAATTTGCAGTAAATTATACTATAGATAAGTTTATAAAACGCTTTCAATTTATAGAAGAATCTGGGATTCAAAAAGGGCTTGATATGAAATCTATGACCCTTGATGAGATGGATGTTTTGTGGGAAGAAGCAAAAAAAAGCTAATTTTCAACAAAAGTATAACTTTTTCAACAAAAAAAGAAGGATTTCAGAAAATTTATAAGAATAATATTGTAAGTAATGTTTCATATAATTATAATTATATGGAGTTATCATTTAAGGAGGTACTATTGTGAACAAATCAGAATTAATCGCAAAAATGGCTGAGAAATCAGGACTAACAAAAAAAGATAATGAGGTAGCTTTAAAGGCATTCATAGAAGCTGTTGAAGAAACTCTTGAAAGTGGAGAAAAAGTTCAGCTAGTTGGATTTGGAACATTTGAAACAAGAGAAAGAGCTGCTAGAGTTGGAAGAAACCCAAGAACTAAGGAAGAAATCCAAATTCCTGCATCTAAAGTTCCAGTATTCAAAGTTGGTAAAGAGTTCAAGGACAGAGTAAATAAATAGTTCTTTTGAAAAAGCCTAGATTTTTCTGGGTTTTTTCTTATATTTAAATAAATAATATTTGTGGTAGTATATCACGTTAAAAGTGAAAAGGGGATGAATTCATGAGATTAGACAAGTACCTTAAGGTTTCAAGAATAATAAAAAGAAGAACAGTTGCAAAAGATGTATGTGAAAATGGGAGAGTTTCTATAAATGGAAAGGTTGCTAAACCTAGTACAACAGTTAAAGAAGATGATATTATAGAAATTCAATTTGCTAACCAACTATTAAAAGCAAAGATAGTTAACATTGCTTCACATGTAACTAAAGAAGATGCCAAAAAGATGTACGAGATATTAAGTGGTGTTGAGGATAAAGAATAAAATATAGCATAAATTACAAGCGAGTGAATATATCTTTATAGAAAACTAAAATCATAGTTATTTTTAGGAGGATTTTATGGAACAAAATAAAGATATATCAATGGAGAATGGCAAGAGTTCTCTAACTTTAGAAAATAGAAAAAAGATGACTTTAAATGGGGTATCTGAAATAATTAGTTTTAATGAAGATCAAATACTACTCATTACAGTTCTGGGGAATATAGATATTCGTGGTGAAGACTTAAAAATGACAAAGCTTGATGTTCAAAATGGTGATGTTGTGATTACAGGAAGGATATCTTATGTAGTTTATACTACAGATGAAAAGAAACCAAGAAAGCAAAATGGTATTCTATCAAAGGTATTTAGGTAAATAGTATGATATTTGATATGAATAGACAGATAACCTTGTTTATATTTTCTTTAATAAATGGTATGGCTGTTGGAGTATTATATGATTTTTATAGAGTAATCAGGGGGTTTGAAGAGCCGGGAAAAATAATTACTGCAATTCAAGATATGCTTTTTTGGATTTTAACAGGAATATTGATATTTATATTGATGATGTACACCAATTATGCATATATGAGTTTTAATGTATTTCTATATAACGGGTTAGGGCTTCTTTTATATTTTAAGCTTATAAGCAGACGCGCTATATTAGTTTGTGATAGAGTGATTGAGTTTGTAGTTACACTTACAAGGATAGTTTTTAATTGGTTATTTTACCCTTTAAGAATTATTTTTCACAAATTAAGAAAAAAAGCATAAAATAATTATGTTAATACTTGAAGAAAATAAAAATACAAATTACAATATATTTATAAGGTTTGAGTAATACCAATGTAAAGTGAGATTTAGGCAAGCCTAAATGGAAGAAAGGGATATCGATATGAAGAAATTCAACTTGAAAAAGGTAATTCTTTTAGTTGTAGTGTTATACGTGGGATTTATATTTGTAAATCAGCAAATAATAATGTTTAGGCAGCATAGAGATATTCAGAAGTATACAGCGGAATTAAATGACATTGAAGCAAAGTATGAAAAACTTCAAGAAGAATATAAGCTTTCTCAAGATGATGCTTACATTGAGAGGATAGCAAGAGAGAAGCTAGGGTTAATAAAAGAGGGAGAACAAACTGTTTTACCTAGCAAATAATAACATTGTAAGTTACTATATTTTAATTTAAAATTAGATATAGTATAATATATATTTAAATTATTAATTTAAGGAGGGTCTTTTTAATATGACCTTAAAGGCTGGAAGCATTATTGAAGGTAAAGTAGTTAATATCACAAACTTTGGTGCATTTGTTGAAGTGGAGGGTAAAACAGGACTTGTACATATATCAGAAGTATCTGATGTATTTGTAAAGAATGTACGTGATCATTTGAAAGAAGATGACGTTGTTAAAGTTAAAGTTATATCTGTTGATGATAATGGAAAAATGAGTTTATCCATAAAACAAGCTGGAACACCAAAAAAATCTTTTAAACCTGTAGAAATAGATTGGCAGAAGGAAAAAACTAAGACTGCAAACGTATCTAGTTTTGAAGATAGAATGTCTAAGTTTCTAAAGGATAGTGAGGAGAGATTCCAAGATCTTAAAAAGCATCAAGATGGCGGTAAAGGCAGAGGCTATAGTAAAAGAGGATCAAATTAGTTTATACTAAATTTTAAGAGTGCTTTATTGGCACTCTTGCTTTTTATTGCAAGCAATATTTTACATAAAATAACTGATAAAATATTACATATAAAAAAGTGAAAAAATAGTGTTGACATAATAAACATTATACCATATAATAAATATTGTCGCTGAAAGGTGATAGCCAAATGCTTGAGTGGCGGAACTGGCAGACGCACAGGACTTAAAATCCTGCGGTGGTTAAACATCGTACCGGTTCGATTCCGGTCTCAAGCACCAAATATCGCGAGGTGGAGCAGTTGGCAGCTCGTCGGGCTCATAACCCGAAGGTCGCAGGTTCAAGTCCTGCCTTCGCAACCATGTGGCGGAATAGCTCAGCTGGCTAGAGCATTCGGTTCATACCCGAAGGGTCGTAGGTTCAAGTCCTATTTCCGCTACCATATTTTTAAAAATTAAATTTGCCAAAGTAATGAGCTTGAGTGGCGGAACTGGCAGACGCACAGGACTTAAAATCCTGCGGTGGTTAAACATCGTACCGGTTCGATTCCGGTCTCAAGCACCAATATCGCGAGGTGGAGCAGTTGGCAGCTCGTCGGGCTCATAACCCGAAGGTCGCAGGTTCAAGTCCTGCCTTCGCAACCATGTGGCGGAATAGCTCAGCTGGCTAGAGCATTCGGTTCATACCCGAAGGGTCGTAGGTTCAAGTCCTATTTCCGCTACCATATTTTTAAAAATTAAATTTGCCAAAGTAACGAGCTTGAGTGGCGGAACTGGCAGACGCACAGGACTTAAAATCCTGCGGTGGTTAAACATCGTACCGGTTCGATTCCGGTCTCAAGCACCAAATATCGCGAGGTGGAGCAGTTGGCAGCTCGTCGGGCTCATAACCCGAAGGTCGCAGGTTCAAGTCCTGCCTTCGCAACCAAAAAACTCACAAACTTTCGTTTGTGAGTTTTTATTTTATCTTAATTTTTATTTTATCTTAAATTGTAAAAAAGAATAAACTACATTATATTCAATAGTCAATAAAAGTATTATAAAAGTTTTCAACATAAAACCTTTTTTATTGTAGGTTTATGACAAAATGACAAAGTTATATTAGTGCAAAGGTAAAAAAATAGTAATAAACATATAGGGAAAAAACACAGTTATTTTTATAACTGTGTTTTTTTATGAGGTAAATTAAAAATTAAAGATAAATACTTTGGGAGATAATGTTGGAAAGTTTTTTGAATGTAGGTATATAAAATTACAATTATTTCCATGGAAGGTTGCTATAATTACTTTATAAAATATGGCGGAGGAAATGATTATGCAATTTGGAGAAGAAATTAAGACCTATGAAAGAATAAGAAGTAACATGGTTGCGACTAAGGATAGAAAGAGTCAGAGAGTTCAGCTTATTTTGGAAATCTCAACATTGTTTTTGACGGCTATGCTTATTAGCAGAGTTATAATGATAAATAAATCGGCACCATTTGGAATAGCGTTTGTGTTAACTATGCTGTTATACGGTGATAGTAAATTATCTCTTATATCTGGAGTTGGAGCTATAATTGGGTATGCTACGATAAATGGGCATTTAAGTAATACCATATTATATATAAGTGTGGTAGCAACTTTAGTTGTTATTTATCTCATTGTGAGTAATTTCTTAAAAAAAGAACTTCACAAACCAGTAATGCTGACAGTGACGGTTATAGTTGTCTGTGGCTATGTGATGCTCATGAGTGACAATACCGCAGGGATAGCGCTGGGGAATGCGGCAATAGAACTTGTTGGCATAATACCTGTTTATCTTATATTAGAGTACAGCTTAAATAATATAAGGAAGATAAAAACAAGACATTTATTTTCTAATGAAGAGATAGTTGCAATGAGTACTTTGGTGGCATTAGTTATAGCAGGTACTTGGAATGTGGAATTTTTCAATATATCTTTGACTCCAATTTTAAGTGTGGCTTCTGTTGTTATTATTGGGTACATTTGTGGGGTGAGTATTGGATCTACAGCTGGGGTTGCAATGGGAGTCTTGGTTGGTATGTCGAATAACAATATATTTGCTTATGCTACATTATTAGGGCTGTGTGGATTAGTATCAGGGATATTTAGAGAAGGCGGCAAAGTAATTTCTGCAATTGCTTCTTTTATTATATTCTGCATAATTAAATTTTATATTACAACTTATATGCCTATAGGTATAGATAATTTTATTCTTGTTGAAGGTGTTCTGGCAACAGTAATATTTTTATTAATACCAAATAAGATTTATGAAGTTGTATCTAATGAAATGGATATTGAAAAGAAAAATCAAGTTTATGAAGAAGGCTATATAAATAAGGTGAAAAATATATTTACAGAGAGATTGGACAAGTTCTCTGAAGTGTTAATAAATATGTCTTCTACTCTAACTAATTTAGCTGATAATGATAAATTGGATATGAATACAAAGAGCAGTGGGTTAGTTGAAAATTTGGCTAACAGAGTTTGTAACACCTGTGATACATGCACGATTTGCTGGGGCAGGGAGATGGTCAACACCTATAAGGCATTTGAGGATTTAATTGAAAATGCACAAAATGGATCATCTGTATTTCCTGTTGTCTTGGAGAAGAAGTGTATGAAGAAGGGTGCCTTAATCAGAAATACGGAAGATGTTATAAATAAATTTGTTATTAATGAAATGTGGAGAAGTAGATTGGCAGAGGGGAGGGAACTTATAGCTAATCAGTTCAATAACATGGCGAAGTCTGTTGATGAAATTATGGAAGAGTTTTCAGCAGATTTTAATGAGGATAAGGGGGTAGAGAAAAAGTTAGAAAGAATATTTGAAAAGTATGATATAGAAGTAGAGGATGTATTTGTAATAAAAGATAAATTTAATAGAGCTGATATACAAATAGTAAGTGATTCGTGTAATGGAAGAAACCTATGTGTTAAGAAGATGCTGCCACTTATAAATGAATGTGCAGAGTATCCTATGAAATTAAGAGAAAATGGGTGTAGAATTGATCCTATCACGAAGAAGTGTACCGCTAGATTTTGTGAAGTGCCTAAATTTAATATTAAAACCAGTGTAGCTCGTGCATGTAAAGATGGTCAATCAATTTATGGAGATAATTTTGATTTTGGTGAGTGCATAGATGGAAGCTACATGATGGTGTTAAGTGATGGAATGGGCTCTGGACCACAAGCTGGAAGGGAAAGTAAAGCAGTTGTAGATTTAATAGGTAATTTTACTTCAGCTGGATTTAGCAGGACAACAGCAATCAATACTGTTAATTCCATAATGAGTTTGAAGTTTTCAGAGGAGGAAAAGTTCTCCACGGTAGACCTTAGTGCAATAAATTTATATAGTGGAGATGTAGATTTTATAAAGGTTGGCGCTGTGGCAAGTATTATTCAAAGTGGAGATACCATAGATATAGTAAAATCAAGAAGCTTACCTATAGGAGTATTAGATGAAGCAGATATTGAGATCTATAATAAGAAGGTTAAAGCTGGAGATTTGATTGTGATGCTTACAGATGGTGTTATCGACAATGATGAGGAAAATAGAGGAAGAGTTGATTGGATATTAGATTATTTGTGTAGAAACAATGATCTGAGTCCAGAAGAGATTGCTAAGGGCGTTGTAAAACTGGCTAAGGAGAGTGGGAATAACAAGGTTAGCGATGATATGACCGTAATGGTATCAAAAGTGTATAGTGCTTGATAAATTCAAATTAAGGTAGTTACAGTAGTTACAAGGTAGTTACAGATGTTTGAGAGTTTTATGGTTTTAAAGGTGGTTAAATAATTTTAATATGGGCAATTATAAAAATGAAGAAATGTTAACTGCATTTCTTCATTTTTGTTATATTTATTTTAAATTTTTTGCATATGTGATATTATGACTAAAAACAATATTTTAGGAAGTGTGTTTAATGAGTGAAAATATAAATAATATATCCTTGGAAAATACCATGAATAAGGTTATAAATACTATAAATGAAAATAAAATGATTAATGAGGGTGATGGAATAATTGTAGCTCTATCGGGTGGACCAGATTCTATGTGTCTGCTTCACATTTTACACTCATTAAGAAAGAAATATAATTTAACCATTTATGCAGCCCATATAAATCATATGCTTAGAGGAAATGAATCTGATATGGATGAAAGGGTTTGTGAAGAGTATTGTCAAAGTCTTGGTGTGGAATTCTTTAGCCGCTCTGTCGATATAGAAAAAATGGCATTAGAGCAGGGTATATCAACCGAGATGGCTGGAAGAGATGCTAGATATTCTTTTTTTGAAGAGTTAATGAATAAAGTTGGGGCTCAAAAGATTGCAGTTGCTCATAATCAGAATGATCAAGCAGAAACAGTTTTGATGAGACTTATGAGAGGAACTGGAATTGAGGGGCTAGTTGGAATTAAACCTGTTAGAGATGAAATATTTATTAGGCCAATTATAAATGTTACTAGAACAGAAATTGAGGAATATTGTGAAACTAATAAATTACCAGCTAGAATAGATAAAACGAACTTTGAACCTATTTACTCAAGAAATAAAGTGAGATTAGAGCTTATTCCTTATATAGAGAAGAATTTTAATGGAGATATAATAACTACCTTAAGCAGAATGTGTGAATTGATAAAAAGAGATGAAGAATTTATTCAAGAAAATGTTACCAAATATTTCGAAAAAGTCTGTGATATCAGTGACGAAAAGGTTATAATATATAATGACGCATTTAATCTTCATCCGGCTGTGATAAGTAGGATAATACGAAAAGCGCTATTAATCTTTAAAGGTGATATAAATAATATACAAAGTATACATATTGATAATGTGATTAAGATACAAAGATCTGAAACAGGTAAGTTTACAGTAGTGCCTAAAGGAATTGTTATTACAAACGTATATGGCAATATCGAGATAACTAGAAAGCAGCAAAATAGGGAAATTCATAAATCTAACATAAATGAATGTTTAGAGCTTAAAATGGGAGATAATTATGTTGAAAATCTAGGTGTCAATATTAGGATAAAACAGGTATCTAATAACAAATCAATGAACTTTAAGGGAAAAGAAAATGTGAAGTATTTTAACTGTGATAATGTAAAAAATATCTCTGTGAGGGTTAGAAAAGATGGAGATAGATTTGTTCCTTTTGGAATGAAGGGCAGTAAAAAACTTAAAGATATATTTATGGACCTTAAGGTGCCTAGAGATAAAAGAGATTTTGTACCGCTGATATGTTTTGATGAAGAGATTTCATGGATTGTAGGATATAAAATAAGTGATAAATTTAAGATTCATGAAGGTGTGAAAAATATAATAGAAGTAACAGTTGAAAGGCAGGAAAAGAATGAATAAGGATATTAAAGAGGTTTTGCTAACTGAAGAAGTACTAATGGAAAAAATAAAGGAGATGGCAGCTGCGATTTCTAAAGAATATGAAGGCAGAGAATTGATATTATTAGGAATTCTTAAAGGTTCTGTAATGTTTATGTCTGATTTGATGAAACATATAACAATACCTTGTAAAATGGATTTTATGGCAGTTTCAAGCTATGGATATGCCACTGAATCTTCAGGAATAGTAAAAATAATTAAAGATTTAGACTTTGAAATAAAGGGTAAAGATGTACTGATCGTTGAAGATATAATTGACAGCGGGGTTACTTTAAAGTACTTGATGAGTTATTTAGGTGCAAGAAGTCCTAGAAGTCTTCAAATTGCATGTTTATTAAATAAACCAGAGAGAAGAAAAGAAGAGTTAGATGTTAAGTATTGTGGATTTGATGTGCCAGATCACTTCTTGGTTGGATATGGACTAGATTATGCAGAGGTATATAGAAACCTTCCATATATAGGTATATTGCATGAAAGAGTATATATGAAATAATAAATCCTTATAATATACAAATAGGAATATTATAAATTTAATATATCAAAGAAGTATATAAGTTAAATGGGATTAATTTACCAATAATTAATATTATAAATGTTGTAATCAAAAAATTCCTATGATAGAATTTTTAGTGATATTACGAACCGCAGAGAGGGGGGCTTTAAGTGAAAAAATTTTCTAGTGCAACAATCTGGTTTTTAGTGTTAATCCTAGTTATATTATCAGCGCTATCTCTATTTAGTAGCTCTGGAACTCTTAAAGAAATTACAGTAAATGAATTTGAGCAGCATATGTCAAAACATGAGGTTTTAGAATCTCAATTGTCACCGGATGCAAATGCTGTATCAGGAAAACTAGCAGATGGCACTGAATTTACAGTCAATATAATAAAAGAGAGATACTTAGAAATTCTTAAACAGTATCCAAACCCAAATATGAGTGAGGAGTATGAACCACCAAAAACAATGCCATTGTGGATGAGCATTTTACCAACATTACTTCTTGTTGGTATGGGAGTATTTGTTTTTGTATTGTTTATGAATCAGTCAAGCGGTGGCAGCGGTGGCGGCGGCCGTGGAGTTATGAACTTCGGAAAAAGCAAAGCAAAGATGGCAGTACCTTTAGAAGGTGATAAAAGAATAACCTTCCAAAACGTTGCTGGAGCTGATGAAGAAAAGCAGGAACTTGAAGAAATTGTAGATTTTCTTAAAAATCCTAAGAGATATATGGAAGTTGGAGCAAGAATTCCTAAAGGCGTGCTTTTAGTAGGTCCTCCAGGAACAGGTAAAACTCTTCTTGCAAAAGCTATTGCAGGTGAAGCTGGTGTTCCATTCTTTAGTATATCAGGTTCTGACTTTGTTGAAATGTTTGTTGGAGTTGGAGCTTCAAGAGTTAGAGATTTATTTGAACAAGCAAAGAAAAATTCACCATGTATCATATTTATAGATGAGATAGATGCTGTTGGTAGACAAAGAGGAGCCGGCATGGGTGGTGGACATGATGAAAGAGAGCAGACACTTAACCAGCTTCTAGTTGAAATGGATGGTTTCGGTGTTAATGAAGGAATCATCATGGTTGCAGCTACAAATAGACCGGATATCTTAGACCCAGCTCTTTTAAGACCAGGTAGATTTGATAGACAAATTGTTGTTGGAGTACCTGATGTAAAAGGAAGAGAAGAAATTTTAAAGGTACACTCTAAAAATAAGCCTTTAAACGAAGATGTGGACTTAGCACTTCTTGCAAAGAGAACTCCAGGATTTACAGGAGCTGATCTTGAAAATCTAATGAATGAAGCAGCACTTTTAACAGTTAGAGCAAGAAGAAAAGTTATAACTATGGTTGAACTTGAGGAAGCTATAACAAGAGTTATGGCCGGACCAGAGAAGAAATCAAGGGTTATTAGTGATAAAGATAAAAAGCTTACTGCATACCATGAAGCTGGCCACGCAGTAGTTTCTAAATATCTTCCAAACTCTTATGCTGTTCATGAAATAAGCATAATTCCTAGAGGAATGGCTGGAGGCTATACACTTCACCTTCCAAATGAAGATACAGCATATACTTCTAAATCAAAGCTTAGAGATGATATGGTTGGACTTTTAGGAGGAAGAGTTGCAGAGGCACTTATCCTTGGAGATATAAGTACTGGAGCTAAAAATGACATTGACAGAACAACTGCTATAGCTAAGAAGATGGTTATGGAATATGGAATGACTGATGCGTTAGGTCCAATATCTTTTGGTAAGGAAGATGGAGAAGTATTTATGGGAAGAGACTTTGGAAGAACCAGAGACTTCTCAGAAGAAGTAGCTTCAAAGATTGATAGAGAGATTAAGGCTCTTATAGATGAAGCATATGAAAGAACAGAAACAATTCTTAAAGACAACATTGATAAGCTTCATGATGTTGCGGGGGCTCTACTTCAAAGAGAAAAACTTGTTGCAGAAGAATTTAATGCAATAATGGAAGGTAAAACTCTTGAGCAGTATGATGCTGAAAAGCGTTTAAAAGAGCTTGCAGAGGGTAAAGGAAATCAAATGGGTAATGAAGGAGATGCAGTTGATACTGTTGCTGCTTCAAATGATGAATTTGTAATTTCAAATACTAATGGAGCTGATGAACAATCAGAGCAAAAAACTGATAATGATGATTCAATAAATAATTTTTAGGAAGAAAAAGTTGAAACTGGCTAGTGATTAAAAACTAGCCAGTTTTTTTATTAAAAATTAACAAATTTAATTTAAATGTGAGATACAAATTTGCTAATTATTACGGCAATGTTAAATAATTTTTTCAAGGATTAGTTTGCTTTTTTTATAAAAATACTTGTGTTATAATGGGCGTATTGGAAGACGGTTAAGTACGAAAAATAAAGTAATGATAAAAAAGCAGATAGTCAAGGAGGAATAGTTGTGAAAAGTGATATTGAAATAGCACAAGATGCAAAGATGTTACCTATCGTAGAGGTTGCAAAGAAGGTTGGGTTAACAGAAGATGATTTAGAGCTTTATGGTAAGTATAAAGCAAAACTATCCTTAGACATACTTGAAAAAAGCGGGAAAGAGAATGGTAAGTTAATATTAGTTACTGCAATTAACCCTACTCCAGCAGGAGAAGGAAAGTCAACGGTTACCATAGGTCTTGGACAAGCACTTTGCAGTATAGGAAAAAATGCTGTAATAGCTTTAAGAGAGCCATCATTAGGACCAGTATTTGGAGTTAAAGGTGGAGCAGCAGGTGGCGGATATGCTCAGGTTGTTCCAATGGAAGATATAAACTTACATTTTACTGGAGATATGCATGCTATTACTGCTACTAACAATCTTTTATCAGCTGCAATAGATAATCATATTCATCAAGGAAATGATTTAAGAATTGACTCTAGAAGAATTGTTTTCAAAAGAGTTTTAGATATGAATGATAGAGCACTTAGAAGTATTGTAGTTGGAATGGGTGGAAAAGCCAATGGATTCTTACGTGAAGATGGATTTACAATTACAGTTGCTTCAGAGATTATGGCTATCTTATGTTTATCTAATAACTTGATGGAGCTTAAGGAAAGATTCGGAAAGATATTAGTAGCTTACGATTTAGATGGAAAACCAGTATATTGTAAGGATTTAAAAGTTGAAGGTGCAATGGCAATGCTTATGAAGGATGCTATAAAGCCTAATTTAGTTCAAACATTAGATAATACACCAGCAATAATTCATGGTGGACCATTTGCTAATATAGCTCATGGATGCAATAGTATTCTTGCAACCAAGATGGCTATGAAGTTAGGGGATTATACAATAACAGAAGCTGGATTTGGTGCAGATTTAGGTGCTGAAAAATTCTTTGATATTAAGTGCAGATATGGTGGATTAAAGCCTGACTGTGTTGTTATAGTAGCAACAATTCGTGCTTTAAAGCATCATGGTGGAGTAGCTAAGGATAAGCTAAACGAGGAGAATGTGGAAGCTTTATCTAGAGGGGTAGTAAATCTAGAGAAGCAAATTGAAAATATACAAAAGTTTAAGGTGCCAGTAGTTGTGGCTATTAACAAATTTATATCAGACACCGATGCTGAAGTTGAATTTATAAAGGATTTCTGCAAGTCAAAAGGTGTAGAGGTATCTTTAACTGAAGTTTGGGGTAAAGGTGCTGAAGGTGGAGTTGACTTAGCTGAAAAGGTGATTTCAACTATGGATACAAAACCAAGTAAATTTGAAGTGTTATATGAAGCAGAAAAAGGCATAGCTGAAAAGATAGAAACTATTGCAAAAGAAATATATGGTGCAGATGGTGTAGATTTTACGGATAGTGCAAGAAAGCAGATTTTAGAAATTGAAAAGCTTGGATTATATCAGGTTCCTATTTGTGTTGCTAAAACACAAAACTCTCTTTCAGACAATCCTAAGCTTTTAGGAAGACCTACAGGATTTAGAGTTTCTGTTAAAGAAGTAAAACTTTCAAATGGTGCAGGATTTATTGTAGTTCTTACAGGAACTATAATGACAATGCCGGGTTTACCTAAAGTTCCAGCAGCAAATAAAATGGATATTCTTGAGGATGGAAAGATAATCGGATTATTTTAAAATAAAACAATTAAGAATAAAATGTAATATATTCAATAAAGAGTAAGTTGATAAGAAATTGTAGCTATCACCTTACTCTTTTTAGTTTAATAAAATTTAAAAATAGGAGTAAAAAGTAAGTTTAAGAGAAAAATAATAAAAAAGTGAAAGTTATTTTGGTATGTTAGCAATTAATTCTTGTTAAATTTGAAACTAGAATTTATAATACTATTATAGGATTGTATACAATTTAGTTAAATTCACAGAAAAATGAATTGAAACTTGCATATATGTATACAAGCTTTACAGAATATGATATTATTGTATAAGGTAAAAGTTAAAAGGTCAGGAGGCAGTAAAATGAATAAACTTGAAGTGTTTGATTCGCTTAAAGATACAGCACATCTTGGTGGTGGAAACGAAAAGATAGAAATGCAACACAACTTAAATAAGTTGACTGCAAGAGAAAGAATCCTAACCCTATTAGATGAAGGAAGCTTTGTTGAGGTTGGAGCTCTTATGTCTAGAAATGGTGCGGGAGTAATAACAGGACATGGAACTATAGACGGCAGACTAGTATTTGTATATAGTCACGACTACACTGTAGAAGGTGGAACATTTACAAAAACTATGGGAAACAAGATTGTAAACATTCTTGATAAGGCTGCTAAAGTTGGAGCGCCTGTAATCCAAGTAATCGATTCAATCGGTGGAAAAGTAACTGAAGGAGTAGAATTGCTTGCATCATATGGACAAGTATTGGGTAAATATGGGAAACTAAGCGGTGTTGTGCCAAGAATAGCTGTTGTGTGTGGCCCTTGTAATGGACTTATGTCCATATTAGCAACAATGAGCGATGTTACAGTTGCTGTAAATGAAATAAGTGATCTAAGTGTATCATCATTAGCTAAACTTATTTCAGAAGAAAGAACATATGTAGATGAATCTATGCTAAGTGATGCAAAATCATCTAACAAAAATGGAAATGCACATATAAATGCAGCTACGGAGGAAGAAGCTTTCGAAGTAGTAAGAAAAATAGTTTCTTATATGCCATCAAATAACCTAGAGTTACCTTTAGGAAGTGATGAAGACTATAGTTTAAATGTAGCAAAAGAAAATCTTGATGCTATGTCTGAAAATGACAAGTGTTCATTAGATGAAATTTTAGTTTCTATTGCTGATGAAAACAGTGTAATAGAAATCAATAATGAGTTTGCTACTAATTTTAAAACTGCTCTTGTTAAAATCAATGGATTAACTGTTGGTGTTATATTAAATGCAGGAAATAAAGAGATAGACAATGAAGGGGCTAAGAAAGCATCAGCCTTTGTAAGACTATGCGATAGCTTTAACATTTCTATATTAACTTTAGTTGACACTAAGGGTGCAACTGTAAGTGTAGAAGAAGAAAAGAATGGATTAGCTAAAAATCTAGGAAGATTCATGTACTCATTAGTAGATACTAATGTTCCTAAAGTTGCTCTTATAATAGGAGAAGCTTGTGGTTTAGGTTATGAAATACTTGCTTCTAAAGATGCTGCTTTTGATGTTACAATGGCATGGCCGACTGCAAAAGTATGCTTAACTTCACCTGAAGCTTATATCAAAGGTCTTCACAGAAGTGAAATTTTTGAAAATGAGGATCCAAGAGAAGGTGAAAAAGAAGTGGTAGCTAAGTATTATGAGGAAGTAACAAGCCCATATGCAGCTGCTGAGTGTGGAATGATTGATGATGTTATAAGACCAAGTGAGAGCAAACAAAGAGTATTTGCTGTATTAGATATGTTACAAAGCAAAAGAGAAGTAAAATATCCTAAAGCACATGGTACTACATTAGTTTAGGAGGGAAATTAAATGCAAGTTGGAACAACTTTAATGGAAAAACTAACGTTTTCTTTAGGCGTTGCAGGAACTGCTATGACAATAGTGTTCGGAATGCTGTTAGCACTTATGTTTATTATAAAATTCCAAAGCTTTATAATAAACGGATCAACTAAAAAAAAAAGAGTTGCTAAAGAGGGAACTAAAAGTAGAGATGAAGTATTAACTGAAGTTGCACAAGGTGCAGAGGTTATTGATTTAAACAGTGATTGTGAGTTAGTTGCGGCAATTATGGCAGCTTTAGCAGCACATACTGGTAAATCAGCTGGACAGTTAAACATCAGAAGTATTAAGAGAGTTAATAACAATTCAAGTTGGAGAGATGCTTCTGTTAAATAATAGAAGCTATGATGAGGAGGAAATTCAGATGAAAAGATACAATGTTACAGTTAACGGGAATTTATATCAAGTAGAAGTAGATGAAGTAAAAGGCAATTTCGCAGCTCCAGTAGCACCAGTTGCAGCGGCACCAGCACCAGTTGCGGCAGCGCCTGCACCGGTTGCAGCAACACCAGCTCCAGCAGCACCTGCAGCAGCACCTGCGGCACCAGCAGTATCAAATGCAGCAGGGGAAAAAGTAACTGCTCCAATGCCTGGAACTATAGTTAAAGTTGTTGCTACTAAAGGAGCAACAGTTAAACAGGGTGACGTATTATTTGTATTAGAAGCAATGAAAATGGAAAATGAAATAATGGCTTCTGCAGATGGAACTGTAGCAGACGTGGCAGTAGCTCAAGGAGCTGCTGTTAACACAGGAGACGTATTAGCTGTTATTGCATAGAACATAGGAGGAAAATTTAATGAACGTTTTTGAGGTTATTAGAGACTTGTTCGCTAACTCGGGTTTTGCAGCTCTGACTTGGCAACAAGCAGTAATGATAGGCGTATCTATCGTATTCTTATATCTTGCTATAGGTAAGAAATTTGAGCCTATGCTGTTAATTCCAATAGCATTTGGTATGTTACTTGTAAATATTCCACTAGGTGGAATTATGGATTATCCAGTTTTATCTGAAACTGGTGAAGTTTTAAAGAGTGGAGGACTTCTTTATTACTTATCTAGAGGAGTTAAGTGGGAAATATTCCCACCATTAATATTCCTTGGAGTTGGAGCAATGACTGACTTTGGACCACTTCTAGCGAACCCATCAAGCGTGCTTATGGGAGCTGGAGCTCAATTTGGTATCTTCTTTGCATTTGGTATGGCTATATTATTTAACTTTACTCCGCAAGAAGCTGCTTCTATCGGTATCATTGGAGGAGCAGATGGTCCTACAGCGATATTCTTAACTAACCAATTAGCACCACACTTACTTGGACCAATAGCTGTTGCAGCTTATTCTTACATGGCGTTAGTACCATTAATACAACCGCCAATAATGAAACTTCTTACTACTAAAGAAGAACGTAGAATTAAAATGGGACAATTAAGACAGGTTAAACCAATAGAAAAAATAATATTCCCAATCGTTGTTACTATTATAGTTACAATGTTCTTACCAGCACTTCTTCCACTTGTTGGAATGTTAATGCTAGGTAACTTATTTAAAGAATCAGGAGTTGTTGGAAGATTATCTGATACAGCTCAAAATGCTCTTATAAATATTGTTACAATATTCCTTGGACTTTCAGTTGGGGCTACTGCTACTGCAGAAGCATTCATTAATCCTAAGACATTAGGAATAGTTGTAATTGGAGTTATTTCATTTGCTATAGCAACTGCAGGTGGAGTTATAGTAGGAAAAATTATGTGTAAGATAACTAAAGGTAAAATTAATCCACTTATCGGTTCTGCTGGAGTTTCTGCGGTGCCAATGGCGGCTAGAGTATCTCAAGTTGTTGGACAAAAAGAAGATCCTACAAACTTCCTACTTATGAATGCTATGGGAGCTAACGTTTCTGGAGTTATAGGAAGTGCTATTGCAGCTGGTGTTCTATTAACATTATTCGGAGCTTAGTAAGAAAATATTAAAATGTAAGTAAAATTTGAAAAAAGGTATGTACTTTTTAAAATAAAGGTATATACCTTTTTTTAATTGATAATAATAAAAAAAAGGGAGGAGATTATTATGAAAGATGTTTTAGTAATTAATTCTTTAATTGAAAAGGAAAATGAGATGATTCGTAGCTATGAAAATTTTGAAGCTAGTATGTCAGGCAAGGAAGTTAGTAGTTTAGTTGAAGACTCAATCATGAGACATAACAATCATGTGGAAGCTTTAAAGAAGCTTTCAGAGGAGGTTAGATAACATGTACCAAGAAAAAGAAAAGGAACTTAGAAGTAGTTGCTTAAAAAGAAAAGAAGTTAAATTAAAGAATGAATATTTACATAACATGAACATGACCAATGAAGGTACCTTAAAAGAACAATTATATGAGATTTTTAAGGATGAAGTTGACATAATTAATAATAATCTTCTATAGACAGGAACAGAATAAACATAAGTATGGGAATAAATGATAGTTAAATCCTATTTATTGAAATTGAAAATAATAATTTAACAAAAAATATGGTAAGATATTATGGTTAAATTGTAAAATGTGATATAATAATGAAGAACATTTTTTAAAAGCAGCTTAAAAAGCTGCTTTTAATCATATAGAGGTGAAGTAACAATGGTATTTGTTTTAGATGTGGGTAATACCAATATAGTACTTGGTATATATAAAGATAAGGAATTAATGGTGGAATGGAGATTATCTACAGATTACAAAAAAACATCCGATGAATACATGATAGAAGTATCACAGTTGTTTAACTATAGCAAAATAGATGTGAATGAAGTTTCAGGAGTTATTATTTCTTCTGTAGTTCCTAATATAATGTATTCACTTGAACATATGGTTAGAAAGTTTTTCAATAAAAAGCCTTTAGTAGTTGGACCTGGAGTGAAGACTGGGATAAACATAAAATATGATAATCCTAAAGAGGTTGGAGCTGACAGAATAGTAAATGCAGTTGCAGCTCATGAAATGTATAAGTCATCATTAGTTATTATAGATTTTGGAACAGCTACTACCTTCTGTGCTGTTGGAAAAAATGGAGACTATATAGGGGGAACTATATGTCCGGGAATAAAAATTTCGTCAGATGCTTTATTCCAAAGGGCAGCGAAGCTTCCTAAGGTTGAACTTGTAAAACCTGATACTGTAATATGTAAAAATACAGTTTCTAGTATGCAGGCAGGAATTATATATGGATATATAGGGCAGGTAGATTATATTGTAACTAAGATTAAACAAGAGATGGAAGCTATGGGCGAAAGTTGTCCTATAGTTGTAGCTACAGGTGGACTTGCAAACCTAATAGCAGAAGGTTCAACTGTTATTGATAAGGTAGTTCCATACCTTACTTTAGAAGGGCTTAGAATTATCTATGAAAAGAACAAAGAATAAGGTGAACAAATGAAAATTAAAGAATTAAACTTTGAGAATCCTGTATTTTTGGCACCAATGGCGGGAGTTACTGATATTGCTTATAGAGGAATATGTAAAGAAATGGGCTGTGGTCTAGTATATACAGAGATGGTAAGCGCTAAGGGCTTGTTTTATAATAGTAAAAATACAAGTTCCCTTATGCAGGTAAGTGAAGAAGAAAAACCAGTTGCGATGCAGATATTTGGAAGTGAGCCAAAGATTATGGCATATGCAACGGAGGTTATAAATGGAATTGATGATGTATGCATCATTGATGTTAACATGGGATGCCCAGTAAATAAGATTGTTAAAAATGGGGATGGTTCAGCTTTGATGAAAAACCCTAAGCTGGCTGCTGAAATTGTTAAAGAAATGAAAAAGGTATCCACAAAACCTGTTACTGTTAAATTTAGAATGGGTTTTGACTCTGATAATATTAATGCTGTTGAATTTGCTAAGTATTTAGAGGATGCAGGAGTAGATGCTGTTACTGTTCATGGAAGAACTAGGGAACAGATGTATACTGGGATAGCTAATTGGGATATAATTAAACAAGTGAAGGAAGCAGTTTCTATTCCTGTTTTAGGAAATGGAGATGTTTTTGAAGCAGAAGATGCCATGAAAATGAAAGAAATGACCAATTGTGATGGAATTATGATTGCGAGAGGTGCAATGGGTAACCCGTGGATTTTTAAAGAAGTGGCAATGGGGCTTAGAGGTGAGGAAGTAATTAAGCCTACAGAAGTTGAAAAAGTAGACATGTGCATGTATCATTTAGATAGAGCTATGAAATACTTTGAAGAGAAGAAAGCCGTTCGAGAGATGAGAAAGCATATTGCTTGTTATGTAAAAGGTCTTAGAAATTGTACTGAAATTAAAGATAAGGTAAATCAATCAAATACTTATGATGAAATGTACAGATTGCTTAAAGAGTATAGAGAATTAATAGCAATGGGAATATAACCGAAATGGCTTAATATATATAATAAAATGGCTATTATAAGGGCCTTTGTTGACAAGGATTTTTCAGTGTTCTATAATTAATCAAAGATTATAAACAGATTATGTAATTACCGATAATTTATATAGTAATTTAGATGATTAAATATGATTAAAGGGGAGAAATAAATGAGCGAAACAAAAAAACACATAATGACTTATGAGGGAATTAAAAAACTTGAGGATGAATTAGAGTATTTAAAAACAGTTAAAAGAAAAGAAATAACTGAAAAGATAAAGGTTGCTTTAGGATATGGAGACTTAAGCGAGAACTCAGAATACGATGAGGCTAAAAATGAGCAAGCGTTTGTTGAGGGAAGAATTATTCAGTTAGAGAATATGTTAAGAAACACAACTGTAGTTGATGAAAGCGAACTTCCAAGTGATATGGTCGCTATAGGAAGCAAAGTATTAGTTAAAGATTATACTTTTGATGAAGAAATAGAGTTCCAATTAGTTGGTTCAGCAGAAGTAAATCCAGAAGAAAACAAAATATCTGATGAATCACCTGTAGGACATGAGCTTATGGGGAAAAAAGTAGGAGATATCATTGATGTTACAACTCCAGGTGGAGTAGACAAATATGAAATATTAGAGATTAAAAGATAGTAGGAGGAGTATTTTATGACTACTGAAGTTAAGAACGATAGTTCACTAGAAGTTTCTAATGAAAATTTAGGAACTCAAGAAGCAGAATTTAATGAACAAGTGATGATTAGAAGACAGAAGCTAGCTGATCTTCAAGCAGCTGGTAAGGATCCTTTTGATGTATATAAGGTTGAAAGAACTCATAATGCACAAGAAATAAAGGATAATTTTGAAACATTACAAGAGACTGAGGTAACTATAGCAGGTAGACTTATGTCTAAAAGAATTCAAGGTAAAGCTGGATTCTGTGATGTTCATGATAGAAGTGGAAAGATTCAAGTTTATGTAAGACTTGACCAAGTTGGAGAAGAGCAGTTTAAAGATGCTAAAACTTTTGATATTGGTGATTTCGTAGAAGTTAAAGGGGTTCCATTTGTAACTAAGACAGGTGAAACTTCAGTTAAAGCTAAGAGTATAAATCTTATAGCTAAGTCTTTAAAACCACTTCCAGAGAAATTCCACGGACTTAAGAATCAAGATTTAAAATATAGACAAAGAGAAGTAGACCTTGTAATGAACAAGGATGTTAGAGATACTTTCATGAAGAGAATTCAGATTATAAAGGCTGTAAGAGAATTCCTTGATAATAGAGGATACTTAGAGGTTGAAACTCCAATTCTTTCACCAATCGCTGGTGGAGCTGCAGCTAGACCTTTCATGACTCACCATAACACTCTAGACATCGACATGTACTTAAGAATAGCTACAGAGTTATACTTAAAGAGATGTATCGTTGGTGGATTTGAGAAAGTATATGATATGGGTAAAAACTTCAGAAATGAAGGAATGAGTATAAGACATAATCCAGAGTTTACAATGATAGAGTTATATGAAGCTTATGCAGATTATAATGATATGATGGAAATCATGGAACAATTAGTTGCTTATGCTTGTGAAAAGGTTCATGGAACTACAAAAGTAGTATACCAAGGAACTGAAATAGACTTCACACCACCATGGAGAAGAATCACTATGGTTGATGCTGTTAAGGAGTATGCAGGAGTAGACTTCAATGAAGTTAAAACTGATGAAGAAGCAAGAGCTATAGCTAAAGAAAAGCACTTAGAAATGGTTAAAGAATTAAAAGACTGCACTAAGGCTGATATTTTAAATGCTTTATTTGAAGAATATGGTGAGGAGCACTTAATCCAACCAACATTCCTATGCGATTATCCAGTAGAAATATCTCCACTTACTAAGAAAAAACGTGGAAATGCTGAGTTCACTGAGAGATTTGAAGGATTTGTATATGGTAGAGAAGTATGTAATGCATATTCAGAGCTTAACGATCCAATAGTTCAAAGAGAGAGATTTGAGCAGCAAGCTAAAGAAAGAGAGCTTGGTGATGATGAAGCTTACTTAATAGATGAAGAATTTATGAGTGCTCTTGAAGTTGGAATGCCTCCAACAGGTGGACTTGGAATTGGTATTGATAGAATGGTAATGTTCTTAACTGATTCAACATCAATAAGAGACGTAATACTATTCCCAACAATGAAGCCACTACAATAGTTTTAAAAAAGTTACCCTTAGGGGTTATGGATGGGTCTAAACTTAGATTTAGGCCCTGAAATTTTTTTTGATAAAAATAATAAAATACTCTTGCAATTTTAAAACAAGATGCTATAATTTAATTATGGTAAAGATATTCCGCGATAGCTCAACGGTGGAGCACTCGGCTGTTAACCGATAGGTTGGAGGTTCGAATCCTCTTCGCGGAGCCATTTTTTTATTTATAGAAACTAATTGAGTGTAGCGGGCATTTTGTCGGCTAATTTTATTATATATGGATATAATAAGAAATATAATAATTAAATAATAACGATGAGAAAGAAGAGTAATAATTGAATCCTTTTAGAGAGATGATGGCTGGTGTGAATCATTAGGTGAATGTTATGAAGGGAGCTTTTGAGTTAGATGTATATGAAAGATGAGCTTTAGCTAATAAGGGTGGAACCGCGGAATTATTTTCGTCCCTTAACTAGTTAAGGTTTTTTTATTTATAAACAATTAGTTATAAAATAAATTAATCAACTATTTAAAATGGAGGTAACAGATATGGCAAAAGAATTAACCATGGACAAATTGGTAGCTTTATGTAAGAATAGAGGATTTATATTCTCAGGATCAGAGATATATGGAGGTCTTGCAAACTCTTGGGATTACGGTCCATTAGGTGTTGAATTTAAAAATAACGTTAAAAAGGCTTGGTGGAGAAAATTTGTTCAAGAAAGTCCATATAACGTAGGAGTAGATTGTGCAATATTAATGAATCCTGAAGTTTGGGTTGCAACAGGTCACGTAGGTGGCTTCTCAGATCCATTAATGGATTGTAAAGAGTGTAAAGCTAGATTTAGAGCTGATAAATTAGTTGAAGACCACATGACTGCATCAGGAGCTGAAGTGGCAGTTGCAGATGGTTGGACAAATGAAGAATATAAAGCATATATAGAGAAGCACAACGTAGTTTGTCCTAAGTGTGGAAAAATGAATTACACAGAAATCAGAAAGTTTAATCTTATGTTTAAAACTTTCCAAGGAACTACAGAAGATAGTAAAAGTGAAATATATCTTAGACCAGAAACGGCTCAGGGTATATTCGTAAACTTTAAAAATGTTCAAAGAACATCAAGAAAGAAAATACCATTTGGAATAGCACAAGTTGGTA
Source organism: Clostridium culturomicium (assembly GCF_000821305.1). GTDB lineage: Bacteria > Bacillota > Clostridia > Clostridiales > Clostridiaceae > Clostridium_J > Clostridium_J culturomicium. The sequence goes on from NZ_CCXK01000012.1 coordinate 257,560, forward strand.
AATCTTTTAGAAACGAAATAACTCCTGGAAACTTTACTTTCAGAACTAGAGAGTTTGAGCAAATGGAGCTTGAGTTCTTCTGTAAGCCAGGAACAGACTTAGAATGGTTTGAATACTGGAAAGAGTATTGTAAAAAATTCTTATTCGACTTAGGAATGACAAAGGAAAATTTAAGATTCAGAGACCATGATCAAGAAGAGTTATCTTTCTATAGTAATGCAACTTGTGATATCGAATTCTTGTTCCCATTTGGTTGGGGAGAGCTTTGGGGAATAGCTGACAGAACAGATTATGACCTTAAGAGACATATGGAACATTCAGGTCAGGACTTATCATACCTTGATCAGACAACTAATGAGAAATATGTTCCATACTGTATTGAGCCATCTTTAGGAGCAGACAGGGTTGCTTTAGCCTTCCTATGTGAAGCTTATGAGGAAGAGCAGTTAGAGGGTGGAGATGTTAGAACTGTAATGCACTTACATCCTGCTTTAGCTCCATTTAAAGCAGCAGTACTTCCATTAAGTAAGAAGTTAAGCGATAAAGCACAAGAAGTTTATGCAATGCTTGCTAAGAAGTTCCCAGTTGATTATGATGAGGCTGGAAGTATTGGTAAGAGATATAGAAGAGAAGATGAAATTGGAACTCCGTTCTGTATAACAGTAGACTTCGATACAATGGAAGACAATACTGTTACAGTAAGAGATAGAGATACTATGGAACAGGTAAGAATGCCAATTAGTGAATTAGTAGCTTATATAGAAGAAAAAATGGAGTTTTAAGTGACAGTCTAAATCTATGATTTAATTACTGGAATTTATTCCTTTGAATGAATATGAAAAGGAGTTTGCTTAAGTAAGCATCCAAATCTTTGATTTGGTTAATGCGAACTTACTCTACCAAAAGAAATTAGGTGGAGTTTCCTTATTAATAGTAATTTAAGCCGTAAGGATTAGTAATCCTTACGGCTTATTTTTTTATATTAAATATGTCTTATGTGTTATATATGTAAATAAGATGGATAAAATTAAGATTAAACATATATATGCGATTGTGCTTAAAAAGGGTAAAAAAATAACCGGATTTGCATCCGGTAAAAAATAGGGTTTAATCATGGGGATATGTTATGTGCAATGCTAAACCTTTGGGGAAAAGTTTTAACATCTTTACTTACGGCACAAACAAATTATAACACAGTGTTTTTTGTATAGCAATAGTTTTTTTAAAAAAGTATAGTTAAATTGAATTTAAAAAATGAATAAAAAACAAATATTTAATAATCGTGGAGAATTAAGGGGAAAAAGAACGGTAAGTCCTGTTTTAATTTGTACATCATTTCATAGTATTATTTTAAAAAGGTGTAAGTAAGTGATATAATTAATAGAAGAACAATTATGTAAGCATAAGCAATTAGATGCTGGAGGAATTAATATGAAAAAGGATTTTAATGAGTTTAAAAATTTTATTAAGAATAAAAATGTAGCAGTTGTAGGTATAGGAGTTAGTAATATACCTTTAATTGAGTTTTTGATAAATCTTGAAGCGAAAGTAACTGCCTTTGATAAGAAAACTAAAGAAGAGTTGGGTGAGGTTGTTGCTAAATATGAAAAACAGGGAGTTAAGTTCCAGTTAGGAGAGGGTTATTTAGATAAGCTTACTGGGTTTGAGGTTATATTCAAAACACCTTCAATGAGAATAGATGGTAAGGAGCTTACTGCAGCTAAAGCTGAAGGTGCATATATAACTTCAGAAATGGAAGAGTTTATTAGATATTGTCCTGCTAAGATATATGGAATAACAGGGAGTGATGGCAAAACAACAACAACATCTTTAGTATATGCAATATTAAAAGCGGCAGGATACAGAACTTGGGTTGGTGGGAATATAGGAACACCTTTATTTACTAAGATTGAAGAAATTCAGCCAGATGATCGAGTTGTTCTTGAATTATCAAGTTTTCAGCTGATGACAATAGATACATCTACAGATATAGCTTTAATCACAAATTTATCCCCTAATCATTTAGATATGCATAAGGATTTGGAGGAATATATAGATTCTAAAAAGAACATTTATAAATTCCAAGGAAGTAATGATCTTTTAATATTAAATGATGATAATGATGTAACTAAAGGAATAGAAGGCGAAGAAAAAGGGCGATTATATACCTTTAGCAGACAGCATGCCGTAGAGAATGGAGCTTACTATAAAGATGGAGATCTTTTTGTTAAGGGACAGAAGGTTTGTAGCAAGGATGAAGTGCGTCTTAAGGGCATGTATAATATAGAGAACTTGTTAGCTGCCTTTGCAATGACTGCGGATGAGGTTGATGTTGAGTATATGAAGCAAGTAGCAAGTGAATTTACAGGGGTAGAACATAGAAATGAGTTTGTGAGAAATTACAAGGGTGTAGAGTTCTATAATAATTCTATCGCTTCAAGTCCAACAAGAACTTTAGCAAGTCTTAAGGCTTTTGAAAAACCAGTAATCCTTATTGCAGGTGGAAGAGATAAAAAAGTTCCATTTGATTCTTTGGCCTTTGAAGGGTATCCATATATTAAAGAATTGATTTTATTAGGCGAAGCTAAGATGCAGATAGAGTTTGTATTCAATAAACTTAAACAGGAAAAAGGGATTGAAGTTCCAGTTCATATAGTTGAAACATTGGAAGATGCAGTTAATAAAGCTATGGAAATATCAAAAGAAGGGGATATAGTAACTTTAGCTCCTGCATGTACCAGTTTTGATATGTTTGCTAACTTTGAGGTAAGAGGAAATAGATATAAAGATATAATTAATGAGTTAAGATAACTATAGGGAAAGAGGCTAAATTTAGTTTGAAGCTAAGTTTAGCCTTTATTTTTGCTATTCGTTATCGGAAGTAATTAATAAATTGTTGCTTTAATAGGTGATGTGCTTGTATGAGTGTAAAAACATGATAAAGACTTTATAGTAATTCAGATAAGGGAGCTTTAAGGGGGGAAGACAATTTTATTAATTGAATAGATGACGGCTTAAATAAAAGTGATGAAGAAGTAATTTTGAATAAAAATGAATTAAAGATGTTGAAAATTTTAAATAATCCACAATAGGTAATGAGTAAGTGGAGTTATTAACAGTTTTTAGGGGGGGATAGACGGCTTGTGGATTAAACACAGTTGTAGCGAATAATAGAAGATTAAGAGAAGGAATAGAGAAAAGATCTTTTGACTCAAACATATTAGAGGTGTTAGGTGGGATATATGAAGTCTGGAGGATAGGAGTTTTTCCTGTATATAATAGTGTTCTATGTAATATGGCAGGAGCTGATATTAGTAATAATTTAGAAGTTATGGTGGAGAATAGAGGTGTTGAACAGGTGAATTTGCGGTAGAAGCAATTGTTGATGAAGTCCAAGATGTTGAATTAAAAATTATGATAGATGAGATTGAGGCTTATGTATAATCTATGAAGCTGATTAAAATGAAAAAGTTATTCTATACTATGGGAATGTTGATGACTTCATTAACCTTTGGTAATGCGACTGGATACACAGGGGTTAGTATTTTGATGAATTCAGAAGCTGACTATGCAGTATATAGATATCTATTTATACAGACTTTTATTTTGAATGCGCTACAGTTAAAGGGCGGTTTATTTTAATTTAGCTTGTGAGTTATAATTTTAGAAAGAGGCCATTAGTGGATAAGATTAGACATAGTGAATAGGAAGAGTGATGGCTTTCTGTATTTATAATAAAGTTTAACTTATAAAATGAAAGTCTAAAGTTATGTGTGAAATTTAATTGATAGATTAAGTTTACATGGTATATGTTAATAGAAATATAAAGTTAGCTATACATTAAAAGTAGAAGCGCTCTATACAACTGAGGAATACATAGTGGATACAAGGGGGGGTGGTTTGCTTACGGGAAAAAGAAATTTTATAAGTGGAAATTATGTTTGAGTAGAATTAGAGTTCTATTCCTATATAAACTTTGCCCAGTGTATCACTATATGAAAAACTTAGAAAAATATATGAAAAACTATGAAATGTAATTATAATTAGAAAAAATAGTGTTATATAAGATATAAGAGACGTTTTTTCTATGGTAAGATAAATCTCGTCGCTGAGTGGTGCAGACATCTCGAAAGAGAAATAACTTAGAAAAACAAATTTCGCTGAAAAAAAGATTGAAAAAAGTTTTAAAAAGTTGTTGACAACATGAAGTGATGATGATAAAATTTAAAAAGTAGTCAGCCGGTGCTGATGAAACAAAAGAGATGATCTTTGAAAATTAAACAGAGAAATAAAGGTAAAACCAGTTAATTTCGATAGAGATAATCTATCAATAAATGACTTTAACAAGTCAGCGAAACAATTAGAGCAGAGCTCAAACTTTTTAAATTGAGAGTTTGATCCTGGCTCAGGACGAACGCTGGCGGCGTGCCTAACACATGCAAGTCGAGCGATGAAGCCCTTCGGGGTGGATTAGCGGCGGACGGGTGAGTAACACGTGGGTAACCTGCCTTGTAGAGGGGGATAGCCTTCCGAAAGGAAGATTAATACCGCATAACATCTTTTTATCGCATGGTAGAAAGATCAAAGGAGCAATCCGCTACAAGATGGACCCGCGGCGCATTAGCTAGTTGGTGAGGTAACGGCTCACCAAGGCGACGATGCGTAGCCGACCTGAGAGGGTGATCGGCCACATTGGAACTGAGACACGGTCCAGACTCCTACGGGAGGCAGCAGTGGGGAATATTGCGCAATGGGGGAAACCCTGACGCAGCAACGCCGCGTGAATGAAGAAGGCCTTAGGGTTGTAAAGTTCTGTTTACGGGGACGATAATGACGGTACCCGTGGAGGAAGCCACGGCTAACTACGTGCCAGCAGCCGCGGTAATACGTAGGTGGCAAGCGTTGTCCGGATTTACTGGGCGTAAAGGATGCGTAGGCGGA
>NZ_CCXK01000013.1 GCF_000821305.1 Clostridium culturomicium
GAGATTTGATTTACCAGGTTACAAAATTAGATATCGTGCAATGTGCAATGGTTGTTGGTTAGATTGGGTTGAGAATGGAAATTCATATATGGAAGGTCACAATGGGTATGCAGGATTAGGAGATGGAACACCTATAACTGCAATAGAATGTGAAATTGTGGCTAGATAATTAAAAGGCTAGTGGGTTAATTCCCAACAGGTTTACTTTTGAGTTGCAAAAAAGATTTTCACATGGAAAATCACAAATAGTTTCACAGTAAAATTCACACAAAGAAAACCAGAAATATTTAAATCAATATTTCTGGTTTTTGCTTTAGTTATATTAAATATATGGATAACCCTTGATTTATTTATTTAATTCTTCTATGAATACAGATAAATCTCCATGTAAATTACTAATTAGATTACTATTATTAAGTTTCCAATTTCCCTCTTCTTCACTAAGGTTGAAGTAATATGAGAATTCTTTTTCAATATTAGTATTCTTTTCAGTCAAAATAAAAGTTACATCATAACTATGGACATCTTCATCAGATGATTTTTTAGTATTAATCTTTAAGTCCTTTATTTCCATATCTATCTTCGAACCAAACCTGTCATTTTCTCCACTTTGAGTAGATTCACCAATACGATATACTGGACCATACCATCTATTATTGCAAAATGATGTATAAGCATCCTCAGTAAAGTATTCTTTGTAAAGTTCACTATCAGGACGTGAATCTGTAAAGAATGTTTCGATAAAGTTTGTAATTAAGGTTATTTCTTCAGAATTCTTTTTGCTACCACAACCTGAGAATATAAATGGTACAGCTAATGTAATTACTACAATGCTCATAATAAAGTTAGATAGTTTTCTTTTCATACTTTAGATTCCCCCTTAAATTTTATTAATTTTATTTATAATTCAATATAAAATATTGAATTATACTTAATTATACATCAAATATAATTTAACTTCCACTATTTACAATTTTATCTAAAATAAAGAATATCCTTGTAGGTATATACTTTATTTGCTATTCCTATTTTCATAGCTGGTGTTTTCCTATCCTCCTTAGGTCCGCTACCTTGAAGAGTACAGAAGTTATATACAGTTCTAAATATAGTTATTATCTGTTGAGCGTACTTTGGGTTATAATTTGCTGATACATGTACCTATGACGGTAAATATGAAATTTGGCAGTATACTAGTTCAGGAAAAGTAGCTGGAGTAAGTGGAAATTGTGATATGAATATATCATATACAGATTTTCCACCTATTATGGCTAAGTTAGGCAAGAATGGGTATTCAGCAAATGATAATAAACCAGTTGAGCCATCTAAACCAACTCCACCACCTGCAGCATATAACACATACACAGTTCAACTAGGGGACACATTAAGTGGTATTGCTAGTAAATATGGAACTACTTATCAGAGACTGGCTGAGATTAATGGAATTACTAACCCTAACATCATTCATGTAGGACAAGTTCTTAAAGTATACGGAACTACTGCATCTATATCAGTAGGTTCAAGAGTTAAAATTGTTGGGTCTAACTATGCAACAGGACAAACTGTACCATCGTGGGTTAAAAATAATGTTTACACAGTACAACAGATAAGTGGTAGCAAAGCTCTTATTAAAGAGATTGTAAGTTGGGTATATATAAAAGATTTAATTTTAGTTTAATTTTAAGGCTAGTGGGGTAATTCCTGCTAGCTTTTTTATTTTTTTGAAGGAGTTTTATTGTTTTTGTCGAACATTTACTGTAAATAATACCTTAACTTAATATATATTATATTTTAGAGGTTATTTTAGGAGGAAAATAATGAATACTCAACAAATAAAAGAAACTATAGTTGAAAATCTTAAGATATACTTGCAAGAACTTAAAGATAATAAAACTATTTATAAAGTTAATTTATTGCCCAATATTGTTCAACTATATATTAACACTTATGAAAAATCAACTGTTTTTTCAAGTCTACAACAACATTTAATGGAAGTTTATTTAAGTGATCCAAGCATAATTCTAGATTATATTCAATTACCAATATGGATTAATGATGGTGAATTAGGTCCGGATTTTAAAACAGCAATGAAGCATATTAATACTACTAAAAATACATATGGGGGTATATTGAAGGAATATAAGGAGTCTTGGAAAAATCCATTTTTAATAACAACAGTAGAAGCAAATGTTGAAAATAACGAATCTGTACATAATTTAACAATAAGTAGAGCTGATGGTGTTCATGTTAAAGGTCAGTTTAAACCACAATCGATTCTACCTATAATACAAATGTTGATGTCTGCAACGCAAGTTTCTATTGAAAAAGGTATATATAACTTGGATCTTGAAACAATACAAAATTATATTAAATCAAGTTCAGAATTTAATGAGTTTCTATTAAATCTTATCAGTTCTGGAAGGGATTAATATAAATGATTAATTTAATTGATGGATGTATTGTTGAAAATATAGACATGTCATTAAATATTATTTTAAAAGCGATTGATGAAATAAGTTATAGAGGGAGCTCTAATTTAGATTGGATTAACTATTTAACAGGGGCAGCTTTACCCATTATAGGATTTTATATAAATAATAAATTTAGAAAAAAAGATGAAATTAGAAATATAATAGTTATGTTATTACAAAATAATCAAAAATTAATAGCACTTATATATAAAGGTGCATATGATGAGAATAAAATAGATCATAAAGAGATGAGAAAAGAATTAAAAACCTATAATATAACTATGATAATGCCAAAAGAATTAAGGGATGAGTTTAATAAATTATATTCCATATATTATTTAGAAGGTATAGAATTTGAAAAACGTATGAATGAAGTACATGGTGTATTATGTAATTTGAAAAAGTTGCTTGATAAGTATGGGGAGGATATTAGTGGGGAGTATAAGTAATGCGCATAAAAGTGTTATTAATAATGGTGAAGAAGCATATAGTAGCAGTACAACAACTATAAATACAAGCTCATACAGTTCATATTTTTGTGAAAAGTTTAATTCAACAAATAATGAGTTAATGAAATTGTCATCGTGTATACCTGATGTATATGAAGAAATGATATATCGTTTTAACGACTTAAGAACACTAGGGATTATTGACACAGAAGATGAACTTGATTTTAAGGCTAAAATGATTATAAGCAATATGGATCAAGCTAGGATAATTGCCGAGAAAAGAGTTAAGTCATTTGAAGAGATTCACGACTTTAACTATATCTGCAAAAACTTTATGGATACATATAATAAACTAAAAGGTGGTGATGATTGTGCTTAATAAAATTTATATGCCAATAAGACGTTATAGTATTGATTTCAATGTTATAAAACAAGAAATTAAAAAAGAGTATAATGCTGTTGAAGATTTTGGGAGCATAATCATGCTAACTTTAAATAATAAAAAATGTGCAATAAGTGTAAATAGTATGGGCAAGGTCGAAACATTTTTACAGGATGAAAATGATATAAGTGTAGTTAGACCTGACATAGAGTTTATTCAAAATGTATTTAAAAAAGAGATACATGAATTCCAATTGATTAAATAATTTAAAAGACTAGGAAAACCCTAGCCTTATTTTTATGCAAAAATATAAGCCTAGGAAGGGTTGCCCAGGCTCATAAATATATAATTTGAAGAATATTTTATAGAAGAGATAACAAATGGAAGTTTTTAATGTAATATGTAGTAGGACTTTAAATTCCATAAATACTCTTCAAATATAAACATTAAGATGTCATGTATTTTAAATTATTTTAAACCAAAACTCAACACTTTTCGGTGAAAAAACAATAAGTTTTTAAATATTATTAATATAATATTAGTTCAAAATAAAAGTTTGATTTTTGATAAATAAAAAGAGCCAGGCACAAAGCCAAAGCTCTTTTAAGGAGTTAAAACATAGGATTTTAAGATATGATTAATACCTAAAGTATCTTACAAACTTAAAGTATAAACATTTTAACTTAATTTATTCATTTTCAATATAAAAAGACAGTACCATAGATACTGCCTTAAGTGGATTAAAGCTAACTTTAATCCACACTAATATGAAAGAGATTATTAAACAGATGTCTTACAGATATATAATATACTATTTTATAAATAATATTCTCAATAATAAAAAAGCTAGTAGAAATAATAAGTTCTTACTAGCTTTTTATGATGGATTTTATAGTAATGGGTTTTTGGATATTGTTTATATTTAAAGTATAGACAGTTTTGGGTTAGTTATACATATGGAGGCGTCAAAAATTCGTCAAAAATATAAATCAATTTATTTCAAAAATATTCATTTGAAAAATAGTTACGAACTATCTGAAACATAGAAATATCAAGGACACTAGTATAATTGTTCAAAAATTTTCTCGTTAAAATAAGTTTGCCTTCCAAAAGTGGTCTTCCTTATTTGAATTTAAGCGTTACATGGAGCGTATGATTCTTGAGTTTTCAAGGATTGAAACTCTTGAGGGAGTAACACGTACGCCATATAATCAATATGATTCAGTTATCCTTCCACTTAAGAAATACTTGAAGGATAATGGAGTTGATTTTGATATAAATGCTAGAGTAACAGATATAGATTTCAAAGATGGCTTAGGAATTACTGCTACAGCAATTCATCTTGAAGGTCCAGACGGAAGAGAGAGAATTATTGAACTTAAGGAGGGGGACGCCTGCTTTATGACTAATGGCTGCATGACAGATAATGCAACCCTTGGTGATTTTAATACTGCACCAAAGTATAAACCAGAGAATCCTATGTCAGGAGACCTTTGGAGAAGAGTTGCAGCGAAAAAGCCTGGCCTTGGAAACCCAGAGCCTTTCTTTGGGAATCCGCAGCAGACAAACTGGGAAAGCTTCACTGTAACCTGCCGAGGTAATATGCTACTTAAAATGATTGAGCAGTTTTCAGGCAATGTTCCAGGAAGTGGAGCTCTAATGACTTTTAAGGATTCCAGCTGGCTAATGAGCATCGTTGTTGCTGCACAGCCACACTTTAGAAATCAACCAATGGATGAAACAATTTTCTGGGGTTATGGTTTGTACACTGATAATATTGGAGATTATGTTAAGAAACCAATGAGGGAGTGTACTGGTGAAGAAATTTTAATTGAACTTTTACATCATCTTCACTTTGAACATAGCCAGGAGGAAATCTTGGATACAATAGTAAATGTGATTCCTTGTATGATGCCTTATATAGATTCTCAGTTTCAGCCACGAAAAAAAGCTGATAGGCCACAGGTGGTGCCAGAGGGCTCAACTAACTTTGCAATGATAAGTCAGTTCGTTGAGATTCCAGAGGATATGGTATTTACAGAAGAATATTCTGTACGTGCTGCAAGGATTGCGGTTTATAAACTTCTTGGAGTGAAAAATAAAAAAGTTTCTCCTGTTACTCAATATAAAAAAGATCCAGGGGTGCTTTTGAAAGCTTTAAAAACCTCCTTTAGATAGTTGCTAATTAGTAAAAATGTTCTTTGGGAGTTGAAGATAAAGCCTATCTTCACTTGAAAATAAGATTTTGAAAATTATATCAAAAAATATCATAAATAAAAGAAAAAAGACCACAGGGGCGTGGTCTTTTTCCTTTGAGTATTAATCAACTTTTATTCGTATATCACCTTTTGGGCAAAGGTATTTAAGCATTGGGGTTTGTGGGGAGCCTAAATACCTTATTTAAGATATATTTTATTGAATAAAAGGGGATATAAATATTATACGTTATTGGTAAATAAAAGTTTAGTATTTTAAGAAAATTTAAGAAATAGTTATAAAGAAAATTTAAATAAGCCCTATTGACATTAAGAAATCTTTTGCTACATCTTCAGGTTTCTCCTGAAGCTCATCCACACGGTAGTTAAGCTCCATCATTATTTCATTTGTAAGATGTGTGCCAAGGTCTTCTACTAAAGGTTTGATTTCAGGATACTTTTCAAGAGTTTCAGAGCGGATTATTGGGATTGCGTAGTATGGAGGGAAGAAGTTTTTATCATCCTCAAGAACTACTAAATTAAGTTTTTTTAGTAAACCGTCTGTTGAAAAGGCATCTGTAACCTCAGTTTCCTTGTTAACTAAAGCTGTGTATTTAGGAGAACCATCAATTCCTATGGATTTTTTAAATTTAAATCCGTAGATCTTTTCTATGCCAGGAAGTCCATCGCCACGATTTAAAAACTCAAGGCTTGTTCCAGCAGTTAACTGGCTTCCAACTTTAGCTAAGTCACTGATAGTTTTAAGATTATATTTTTCGGCTGTTTCCTGGGTAACAGCTAATGCATAAGTATTATTAAAGCCCATTTGATTTAAAACCTCTATGTCAAATTGATCCTTAAAATCTTTTTTAACGGTTTCGTAAACCTGATTCATATCTGAAATTGGAGGATACTTTAAGGTATCTCCATAGGCTGTTCCACTATATTCAATATACATATCAATATCTCCAGAGTTTAAAGCTGTGAAGCATATTTGCGTTCCACCAAGGTCAAGGTTTCTTTTAACCTCAATATCGGTTTTAGTTTCAATTAATTCAGCCACCATGCTAGCGACGATGCTTTGTTCTGTGTAATCCTTTGAACCAATGGAAATTGATTTATCAGCTGTTTTCATATTTCCAAAGGCTGTGGTAGTCATAAGACAAACTACAGCAAGGGTTGAAGCACCAACCACAAGCTTTTGTCTTTTCCTGGATTTAAGAAGAGATTCCTTAGAAAGATTATTTACTTTCTGTAGGCTTATTGGGGTAACTAGCTTTTCAATGTTTGCAACTACATAGTCAACGGTTAAAGCTAAAAGACATGCTGGAATGGCTCCTGCTAGAATCTGATATGGGTTCATGGTTCTGATACCAGAGAAAACTAAAAAGCCTAGCCCGCCAGCACCAATGAAGGCAGCAATGGTCATAAGTCCAACGGCAGTTACTGAGGAAATTCTCACACCAGCCATGATAACCGGTAAAGCAAGGGGTATCTGTACCTTGGTTAAAATCTGGAACTTGGTAAGACCAATTCCCTTAGCTGCTTCAATGGTCTGTGGATTTATATTACTGATCCCAGTATAGGTATTTTTTATGATTGGCAGTAAACTGTACAGGATAACTGCAGCTACTGCAGGAACTGTCCCAATTCCTAAGAGTGGAATGGCAAAACCAAGGAGTGCCATGCTTGGGATAGCTTGTATAACATTGGCTGTGTTAAGGATAGGCTTGTGAAGCTTTTTAACATAGCACACAAGAATTCCAAGGGGTACACCAATTAAAATTGCACAGCCCACGGATAAAAAGGTAAGCTGTAAATGCTCTAATAAAAGAGTTAAAATCTGATTCCAATTGGTCATTATATATTCAGCAAATTTCATTAAAGATTCAATAAAATTCATTTAGGACACCTCACTTTCAAGATACTGTTGGCTTAAGGTTGTAATAAGACTACTCTTGGTGATAAGTCCAAGAAGAATACCCTTGTTATTTAGTACAGGAATGTCTGAAACATTGTGGGAATCAACCGTCTTAAGAACCTGAATAATGTTGTCATCATTACTAACAGAAGGGAATCTGGTTCGCATAACAGTATTGACAGGCTTAGATTTATCAGCAACACCTTGAATTTCTTTAGCGGTGATAATACCTTCTAGGAAACGGGTTTTTGTATCTATAACCATAAGGCTGTCAACCTTGGAATGTCTCATGGTTTCAATGCACTTAAAGAGCTCCATGTTTCTGTGACAGGTAACAGGATTTTCAATCATAATATCCTCAGATTTAATGAATTCAGGAGATGTCCAGATTCTATTTTTACCAACGAACTCTGCAACAAAGCTATTGATTGGATATTTTAAAATGTTCTCTGGAGTGTCATATTGAACGATGTTACCTCCATCCATGATGCAGATCATATCAGCGATTTTTATGGCTTCACTCATATCATGGGTAACAAAGACAATGGTCTTTTTAAGCTTGCTTTGAAGATTTAACAGCTCGTCCTGAAGACCGGTACGGGTGATGGGGTCAAGAGCTGAAAAAGGCTCATCCATTAAAATAATCTTTGGATCTGTGGCAAAGGCGCGGGCAACCCCGACTCGCTGCTGCTGACCACCGCTTAGCTCTGTAGGATATCTATCAAGGTAATCCTCAGGATTCAGGCCAACCATGTCCATTAGTTCTAAGGTGCGGGCCTTAATTTTTTCAGAGTCCTGCTTTTGAACCTTTGGAATAAGCTCAATGTTTTCTTTTATAGTCATATGTGGGAAAAGTCCAGTCTGCTGGATAACATATCCCATATTTCTACGAAGCTCAATAACGTCTTTTGTGGCAATATCTTCACCGTCAATATAGATGTGACCTGTGGTTGGCTTAATAAGTCTGTTAATCATCTTTAAGGTGGTGGTTTTACCGCAACCGCTGGCACCGATAAAAGCAACCAGCTTTCCTTCCTCAATTTCAAAGGAAAGGTTTTTTATAACTGAAGTATCTTTAAATTTTTTTGTAATGTTTTCGAACTTTATCATAATATTACCTCCTGTTTAATTTTGAATGTCGCATATTTTAATTTAGAATGTCGAATGTTTCAAATTAAAATATCGAATATTTTAGTTTAGAATGATAGATGTTTCTCATCACTGCGTTTGGAGAAACTTCATATTGGTTTAGAGTAGTAAATTTATTGGAGCTTATGCTATTTTTGTATTGCTCAAAATAGCTAGGCTTTAATTTAGAATGCCGAGTGGTTTAATTTAGAATGCCGAGTGGTTTAATTTAGAATGCCGAATGGTTTAATTTAGAATGCTGAATGTTTTAATTTAGGATGTTGAATGTAGAATTTAGAATTAAAGATGTGTCTCCTAAATGTGTTCGAAGAAACTTTATTTCAAGTTTAGATTTAGCAAATTAAATAGATTCGAAAAATTAAATATGACTAAAAGTTAAACATAGCTGAAAATCAAACATAGCTGAAATTTAAGTAGATTTGATGATGGTCTATGATGTAATAAAATAGCTGCAATCTGAATTAAAAATTGGTGATGCTGCGTTATTTCGACAAAGTGACAACTTAAGTTTAAGAATAAGTTGTTACTATAGTATAACACTAAAGTCTAGATTTGGAAAGCTAAAAAATTCAGAAAAGTTAAGTTGAGAAGGAATACAACATATGGAAATGCTTATAAATCAATGTTTAAGGTGGGGTTTATTATTTTCATAATATATTTTATACTGTTTAAGAATGAACAGTAGATGGAGGTGCCAACAATGGATAAATTACGTAAGTATGTTCAAGCTCACAAGGGAGTAGCCTTGGCAATTATAATAGGTTATATAGTCTTTTTTGGAGCTTGTGTTTTTCCTTTTTCAAATGAATTATTTCCTTTTGAAGTACAGAAGGGATTTATGGTTATATTCGTATATGGAATGATAGGATATCTTTTTTCAACAGTTTTAAAAGATGGACAATCTATTAAAGTGTTAGGATTAACAGCATTATTCACAGTAATCGGAATGGGGTGTAGATATTTATTAGAGTATGGTGAAGTTTCAAACACCATGAATTTTACGCCTTTAAACATAGCTTTATTTATAGTTATAATTCCGTTATATACAGTGTTAGTATATTGGTTTATGGATAAGGTAATAAAAAAGTAAAGTAGAAAAATAAAGCAGAAAAACCTGTAGAAATTAAATCATTATTTCTATAGGTTTTTAATTTATAATTATTAATTTTTACGTTGGATACATAAAGTTCTTCACTCTTTCAGGGCAGTCTTCGTCACCTAGGAAATAGATAATATCATCTTCCTTGAAGGTTGCATAAGGTCCTGGAGAGATTAGAAGTTCACCTGCTCTTTTGATGCCGATGATGGTTGCTGAGGTGTGATGCCAGAAGTTTACCTCTGCAATGGATTTTGAAAGGTAAGGTGTACTTTGTGTGATTTCTATTTCAAAGGGTACAAAGGGATTTAGGGAGCGAAATCTATCAGTTTTATCAATTAGATCTGATAAACAGTTATAAAAGTATTCAAGCTCCTGTTTTTGCCTTTCTACACTATCAATTATGTTTTTTCTTAAGTTATTAACGCTTTGAATGTCTGTATACTGCTTTATGAATTTTAAGGCGTTTTCAACGGAAGTTATGATTACTCCACTGCCTGGATTTGAGGATACAATCTGCAAATCGGATAAAACGCAGATGGCACGCCTTGCTGTTTCAGAGGATACTCCGTATTGGCTTGCGAGGGAAGAACGGGCATAAATTTTGTCTCCTACCTGATACTTACCTTCTGCAATTTTAGAGGCAATGTCTGCAGCAATTTGCTGATATTTTGGTCCGTTTACTCTTAGCTTGTTCTCCATTTTATTACTCCTAAATTAAAAAATATTTAAGTTTGTATTAATTTATTATAATTTTTGCCGATAATAATAATATAATTAACAACTTTATTATATCACAAGTCTTTATTAGGTTTTACTCAAGAGGTAAAAGTTAATACTCAAAAGAATGTTGTGGAAAGCTAAATATAAGTTATTAATTATAGTTAAAAATAACCCTGAATATTATGTAAAAAAGATGCCAGCTCCTTCTTTGAAGCTGACATCTTTTTTAGGATGGAATCAGGTTTAAGAAGGGGAATATGTTAACTTATGGGAAGGGACAGAGATGTAAAATAAATGAAAGGAATTGTGATGAGAATTTGTATTGTATTAAAAAAAAGTGTAAAATAAAAATGAATTATGTCAGAAGTTATAAAGGGTTGAAATAAGGAGAGTTTTATGTATACGGTTTTGAGAAAAGAGGAAAAATATTTAGTTGATTTAACTGAAGCTGCACATTTTAGCAAGATGTTTAATCAAGTTTTAGAAAAAGATAACTTTTCTAAAAATGGAAGTTATACTGTGCGTTCCTTATACTTTGATACAGTAGATGATATAGATTTTTTTGATAAAATCAATGAACAGGAACTTAGAAGAAAAATTCGTTTGCGTATTTATAGTCCTAAGGATAAAACAGCTAAGCTTGAGTTAAAGCAAAAGCAGAATGTTTATCAAAAAAAGAGGTCAATGACTATTTCAAGGGAAGATGCAATGGAGCTGATTAATGGAAATGTATCGGTTTTATTGAAATATGGAAATGATTTTGCAGATGAAATGTATAGCATTATGTCTATGAATTGCTATAGACCTAAAACAATCGTTGAGTATCAGCGAAGCGCATTTATGGCAAAGGAGAACAATATAAGAATTACTTTCGATAGTAATATTCAGGCTACTGAAAGTAGTTTCGATTTGTTTGATGAAAATCTATTACTATACAATGTTTTAGATTTAAATAGCACCATAATTGAGGTTAAGTATGACAAGTTTATGCTTGGATATATTTCTGAAATTATTAGCTGTATCAATCGTAGAAGTGTGTCATCAAGCAAGTATTGTTTAGCTAGGTCAATTGGATATCCATTATATTTATAAGTTTATTATACAAGGAGGACTTTATGAACAAGTATTTATATGATGTAATTAATAGCTCTGGAAATTTAAGCGTAGAAGATATTGCTTTGCGCATAGGATTTTCAGTAGTGATGGGAATGATAATTTTTTTATCTTATAGGCTAACTCATAAAGGGACAATCTATAGTCATAAATTTAATATTACATTAGTAACTCTTACAATTTTAACTACAACGGTTATGACGGTTATAGGAAATAACGTTGCGCTATCCCTTGGTATGGTGGGTGCGTTATCAATCATACGTTTCCGTACCTCAATTAAAGATAGCAGAGACACGATTTATATATTTTGGACAATCATTGTAGGGATTTGCTCTGGAGTAGGAGATTATGCAGTGGCATCAATAGGAAGTGGGGCTGTATTCTTAGTATTACTGGCATTTGGATGTGTAATAAATAATAATCGTATTTTATTGATTGTAAAGGGTTCACGCTTCTTAGAACAAGATATTAGAAAGGCCATTTTTGAATATTTTCCTAAGGCACCAACTTTAAAGGTTCAAAACAGTACATATGAAAAGATTGAACTAATTTATGAAATAAATAAAAAGATACTAGATAATGCCCAAAAGAGAGAGAGTCAGGCTGCAATAGCTGCGGAACGTCCAAGTCGTACAATTCTTGAGATTTTATACGGCTTAGGTGATGTGGATTATGTAAATATCGTAGTTCAAAGTGACGAAATAACGTAGGTGACTTATGAAATATAAAGTCATATATATATCAGCAATTATTCTTATGATAATAACTGCTTTTGCCTTTGAAAGGGTTCCATTAAAAAGTAATCGCTATCATCAGCATAAGGAGGCAGAGGTAAAGCCAGTCTGTGATGTACATGGTGAAGAAGTGTTTTGTACTCATCTCCCACTGATGAACATTACAACAGAGGCTCCAATGCCGAATCCATATATAACAGATGAAAACGGAAATGTTTTAAAAGATAATTATGGAAGCAGTATTAAGAATGATGAAATGGTAGCTGCAAAGATAGAGTATTTTGATGCGAAGACAGAAAACAATCATTTGACAGACACTCCAGCAGTTTTGGAAAAAGCATTAATTCGTACAAGGGGTAGAAGTTCACGTGCTCATGATAAAAAAGGGTATTATATAAAGTTTAAGGAAGAAAACTTGATTGATAATAAGGATATTTCTCTTTCAGGTATGACGAAGGATAGTGATTGGGTTTTACATGGACCATATCTAGATAAAACCTTAATTCGTAACTATCTGAGCTACAACCTGGCAGGGGAAATTATGGAGTATAGCCCTAATGTTCGTTTTTGTGAAGTATTTTTAAATGGTGAATACCAGGGGGTATATGTATTAACTGAAAAAATTGGATATAACGATGAAGGTAGAATAAATCTTACAGAAACTGATCCGGATATGACTAGTACATCCTATATTCTTGCTTTAAATACAGGTAGTAAAGATGAACTTCACAAGTTAGAAACCTTCACCTATTATACGGGGAGGCATGGACGTATAAGTAAATTAAATGAACAGCTTGAAATAATATATCCTTCAACAACCTTAACAGAAGTTCAAAGGTCATATATTGAGGATGATATTTCAAAGTTTGAAAAGGCTCTGTATTCCTTTGATTCAGCTGATAAAAAATTAGGATATCCGAGCTTTATTGATGTAAAATCCTTTGTGGATTATTTTATCATCAATGAATTTACAATGAATTCTGATGCAGCTAGATTATCCACATATTTTTACAAGGATATTAGAGGCAAAATGAAAGTTGCCGTGTGGGATTTTAACTCTGCTTTTGATAATTATACTCCATCAATGTCAGAGCCTCATACATTGATGATGGCTAACAAATTTTGGTATGAATACTTGTTAAAAGATAAAAAATTTGTAGATACTGTAGTTAAAAGGTATAGGCAGCTAAGGAAAACCTTCTTAAGTGATGAATATTTACTAAATTATGTTGATGAAACCATTGCATACTTAGGACCTGCCATTGACAGGAATTATGAAATATGGGGATATACTTTTTTAGAGGAGAATGATATATTAGAACCTTCTGAGCGTAATCCTCGAAATTATGAAGAAGCAGTAAAACAATTAAAAGATATGATTGTAGAGCGTGGGGCATATTTAGATGAAAATATTGAGACATTGTATGCTTTGGCTCATAATTCAATAAATAAAAAATTTAAACATGGTACAGGGGAGTTTGAATAATGAAGAAATATTTAATATTAGTTTTTACCTGTATTATTTGCTATGTGCTGTATGACTACACAATATATTACAATGGTAATTTATATATTTCTCATGAAGGAGAAGTAGAAAGTTTCTCAAAGGCGGAAGGGGAAAATCTGTGGATAGATAAAGGTAATGGATATGAAATTTTCGACCTCCGTGGGGTAAATTTAGGACTTGGAAAACCAGGTAAATTTGCAACGGAATATGGTATATCTAAAGAGGAATATCTACGTTGGTTTCAGCAGATACAGGCAATGGGAGCCAATGTAATTCGTAACTATACCTTAGCCCATGAAGAATTCTATGAAGCTTTTTATGAGTACAATGTGAATAATGATAACCCTCTGTATCTCATTCATGGAGTATGGGTTGATGATTATATGTTAAATTCTCATAGAAGTGCTTTTGATGATGAATTTTATAAGGGTTTTTTAAATAGCTGTAAAGAGGTAGTAGATGTTATTCATGGACGATTTAAAAATTCAGGTTTACACCATATAGGGTCTCAAAAATATAATAAAGATATTTCACCTTGGGTATATGGTTATATAATTGGTGTTGAGTGGGAGAGTGACATAGTTGCATTTACAAATGAAACAGGACCGAAGCTTCCACAATATAAAGGTGAGTATATGTACACTGAAAATGCTAGAAATTTTGAGATTTTTTTATCTATGATTGGGGATGAAATGATAGGCTATGAAACAAAGAAGTATGGTACACAGCGTACGTTAGCCTTTGCAAACTGGCCAACAACTGATCCCTTTGAATATCCAGAAAAGATTTTGATAGAGGCAGACAAATATGCACAAATTGATGTTGAAAATATAAAGTCAACGGATAAATTTTTAAGTGGTGAATATGCGTCTTATCATATTTATCCTTACTATCCTGATTTTATGAGATATGTTGATCCAACTATAGAAAATACATATCTAGATTATTTGACAAAGATCAATGAGCATCATGATATACCAGTGGTAATTTCCGAATTTGGAGTTCCATCCAGCCGTGGTATGGCAGCTCATGAAATTAATGGAGGTCTTGATAGAAATCAAGGTAGGATTAGCGAGCAGGAGCAAGGTGAGGCAATTATATCCATGTATGAAGACATTAAAGCTTCTGGTTCTGCTGGAGGAATTGTATTCATATGGCAGGATGAATGGTTTAAAAGAACTTGGAATACCATGGAGGGCGTGGATTTAGAGAAGAGCGCATTTTGGAGTAACTATCAAACAAACGAGCAGTACTTTGGACTTCTATCCTTTGATCCAGGTAAAGAAAAGAGCATTTGTTATGTTGATGGTGATAAATCGGACTGGAAAAAGGAGGATGTGGTATTGAAGAGGGATGACTATAAGTTGTCTATGAAGTATGATGAAAAGTTCATTTATTTCTTAGTTGAAAAGGATGGCTTTAATATAAGCACCGATAAGCTTTATATTCCAATTGATACTACACCTAAAACAGGAACAACAACAATAAGCTCACCCTATGAATTGAAGACGGATAAAGGAACAGACTTTGTAATTGCAATTAATGGGGAAGAAGACAGTAAAGTTTTAGTACAAGATCGATATGATTTTATAGAAATCATGTATGGAGATTCAAAAGGAACTACAGCTTATGAGAATCCACCTAAGAAGGATTCTTCTACCTTTTCATCAATACGACTTCCGCTATATGAATTAAGTTATTTTAATGATGGTATACCAATTACTTTTAATGAATTTGATTTAGCTAACGAAAAACACACATTAAGGTTTAAAACTTATGAAACAGGAAAATTAACCTATGGTAATGCAAATCCAAGTTCAGAGGACTTTAACTCTTTAGCTGATTTCTGCGGTGGTGAAGGATTTGTGGAAATAAAGCTGCCATGGCAGCTTTTAAATTTTTCTGACCCTTCTGATATGAAGATACATGATGACTATTATGAGCGTTATGGGGTTGAATATATTAAAATCCATGAGATGAATGTTAGTGTTGGAGATGGTACAAACCTAATAGAAATGAAACCTTTTAAGCTTAAAAAGCTAGGTAGAAATCCAGAGTATCATGAAAGATTAAAAGAATCTTATTATATGCTGAAGGAATATTGGACAAGAAACTGAGTTTTCAGTAGATTAATAAGTCTTAAGGAGAAGGGGGAGTTATTATGAATGCTATTATTGAAGTTTATATCTTTGTATGTGTGATGTTATTGCTTTTTGATATTGTATTTTTAATAGTTAAGAATACCAAAAATAAAAGGTATCATCCTCAAGCTAATAAGTTTAAAGAACTTGTACAAAAGGAATTTGAAAACTATGACAAATCAAAGGGCTTAAGTAATACTTTTAAGGCACAGTTACCTAAAAAGATAAAGAAAACACGATATTTAGTTATACTACAAAACGAATTAGAAGAGGTAAAAGAAGGCAAGGAACAGCTGTCTTTGGAGCTGCGTCCATATATCTTTAATGAGCTTGAAAACTACAAAGAAAAATCAGATTATGAACAGGCTTATTACACCTATGTTGTTTCAAAATTTGATTATAGCAAACATAAAGCAGATAATTCCTTCTGCTCAAAGTTTATAACTTTTTTAGATAGTAAATCACTTTATACATTTACAAACACCATGAATGCAATTTATAGCTTTGGAGATCACAATCTTATGTGTTTAGCAATTGAAAAGATTAGTGAGAGAAATGGGTTTTATCATAAAAAGTTATTTGTTGATGGGGTATTGACATTTAATGGTGATTTTAAGCAGTTAAATAAGTTGATTGAGGAGAAGTTTTATAAGTACTCTCCAATGGTTCAAGAAAGCTTACTGGATTATTTTAGATTGAAAAATGCTAATGCTTCAGAGCTATGTATAGATATTTTGAGAAATAAGAATGTGGGTTCACAAGTTTTATATTCTGCTATGAGATATTTTGCAAAATATCCAGATGCAAAATCAAAGCAAGAGTTTTTGGAGATTTTACAAAATGACAATGCGCTGTGGGTTGAACAAATGCTTGCCATACAGGGATTAAAACACTATAATGATGCTTCACTAAAAACTTTAATTGGAAGAAAAATTACTAGTCCAAACTGGTATGTGAGATTAAATGCAGTTGCTTATCTCCATGAGCACAATATGAGTAAAGAGGATATTTTTGGAATTTTATCAATAAAGGATAAGTATGCAAATGAAGCTTTGCTATACCAATATAAAGATGATGAAGAAATATCAAAATATATCACGGATGTAGTACAAAGATTTAAGGATGAGGAACTTGAAAGCAAGGATAACAAGCAAATCAAAAATAAAGAGTATGAAGGTGATTTTGTATCAGTTTAGTGCATAAGGGGGAAAACTATGTTTAGCTTTTTACAAGAAATTTTTACTCTTGAAACGGTAAAGACAATTTTAACCTATGTTGAAATATTTTTTGTTATCTATCTTTTAGGATATTCAACATTTTTGTTTGTATCGGTTGTTTCAGGAGGAAATGAGTTATTTGAAAGTATAAAAAAGAAGAAATTGAGAAATGAAATTAATCATGACTATTATGTACCAATAAGTGTCATTGTTCCCGCATATAATGAGGAGTTAACCATTGCAGAAACAGTTAAATCACTTTTAAATCTAGATTATAAGATATATGAAATTATTGTTGTTAATGATGGTTCAAAGGACGAAACTTTAGATAGGGTTATAAAAACTTTTAATCTTCATGAAGTTAAAAGGCCAATAAGAAGACAGCTTCAGTGTGAAGAGATAACTGCAATTTACGAAAGTGAGGCAGGAAGTAAAGTGCCAATTACACTTATAAATAAGGTTAATGGAGGAAAGGCAGACTCCATTAATATGGGGATTAATGCATCTAAGTATCCTTACTTTGTTTGTATGGATGCAGATTCTATTCTTCAGTCAGATTCTCTTACAAAAATAGCTATACCTGTGCTTGAAAACCAAAATATTATTGCTGTAGGAAGTATGATTAGAATTTCCAATGACAGTGTTTTTGAAAATGGGAAATTAGTTCAATCACGTCTGCCTAAGAAGCTGATTCCTGCACTACAGGTGTTAGAATATGAACGTTCATTTTTGGCTTCACGTATTTTATTAGATAAATTTAATGCAAATCTGATTATTTCAGGAGCCTTTGGTTTATTTAAAAAAGATGCCGTTATTTCAGTAGGTGGATATAAGGTAAGCTCCATGGGAGAGGATATGGAGCTCATTGTAAAGCTTCATTCTTACTATCGTTCAAATAAATTACCATATCAAATTAAGTATGCTTACGATGCAGTATGCTGGACACAAGCACCAGAAAGGCTTCGTGATTTAATAAAGCAAAGAAAGAGATGGCATATTGGACTTTTACAAAGCCTTACCCAGCATAAAAGCTTATTTACCTCAGGAAGCTATTGGTACTATTTGATTTATGAGCTGTTATCTCCATTTATAGAGTTAATTGGTATGGCAGTAATGCTTCTTGCTACTGCCTTCGGCATATTAAATATAAAGTTTATGATATTATTCTTGTTAGTATATGCTTTATTTGGTTCGATGCTTACGGTAATTTCCTTCCTAACAAGGAACTTCTTAAGTGATTCTAAAGTAAGGTTTATAGATGTTATTAAAGCATTTTTATTATGTATTCCTGAAAATATTGTATTACGTTCTATAATGTCATGGACAAGAATATTTGCTATTTTATTTTATAGAGGAAAGAAAACTAAGTGGGGATCTATTAAACGTGTAAAAATTAATTATAATGCATAAAGAAGCGAGCTGTTTGCTTAAAAATTTAAGGTTAAGATGGCTTTTATTCAGGAGTTGCTAAGCTTAAGAAGGCAGAAATACAAATTTGTATTTCTGCATTTTTATTAATTATTTTGGAATAAGTTAACTGTAAATTACTAAAAAATATGGTATACTTAAAAATTGAAGAATTAGTTAAAGCAGAATTACAAGAGGTAATATTTTGTAAAGATATTATTTGTAGAAGAAAATTATTATAGCTGCAATTAATTACTTTATTTGTAAAATGATTTGAGATATAATAGTAATAATAATTTGATAATTCTGCATTTGAAAAGGAAGGACATTAGTTAGGGAAGCTATGCTGGTGTTAAATTGGTGTTTGTTTTTAAAGCATCATTTTGAGCATTATTTTGTTAGGGTGGCGCTGGTTTTTAAGGCATCATTTTAAGCATTGCTTTTATACTCACTTAGGGGGAAAGAAGATGAAAAAAAGATTATTAATTGGATTCCTAAGCTTCATGATGATGTTTGGAATCACCACTCAGGCTTTTGCACAGGGGGGAACTTTTGAAATTAAAGAAGCGGAAATGACTCTGGATATTCCTGAGGAATTTGTAGTCTTTGAGCGTATTGTTGATGAATTTGATCCTAACTTGGAGTTGATAAACTCAACAAAAGCGCAGTTAGAGGAAGTTTTTGAGAAGGGGAATATCTATCTTAATGCAGTAATGGTACCACCAGATAATGAAATCGTGGTTACATTGACAGAGAATGCTGGAAGTCAGGATATATTTAACTTTAAGTATTTTTCAGAGAAAGAGATGGATACCTTAGGAAGTAAGCTTGTAAATGATGCACAAGAAAATAGCAATGGTGTTGACTACACAGGGTATGAGACTTACAAAACTAATCAGGGATCGTTTATAGTTCTTGATTTAATTCAAAATAGCTCTGCAGGGCAGGTTTATGGAAAGCAGTACTATACAATTGTTAATGGACAGGCCATCTACATAACTCTTCACAGCTATAGTGGTGAAATTTCTGAAGATACTTCAGAGATGTTTAAGGGAATCATTGATAGTGTTAAGTTTGAGGAAATTTTAGAGAAACCATCTGAAGGATTAATGGAAAAAATCACAGGAATGATAACAATAAAAACTATTGCAATAGCAGGAGGAGCAGTTGTAGTTATTGCAATAATCTTAATCATTGTTGGTTTAAGAAAGAGTCATGATGATGAGGATGAAGAAGCTTTCGATAAGTACGATGAAGAAGATGATGAGTACGAGTGTGAAGATGCTGAAGGAAATCATCAGGAAGATGAAGAAAAGGACTTAAAGCTTTAGGCTGGAAAATCATTAAAGGTAAATAAGATTAAATTTTTATCTGGTTTAGTTCTATATTTAAAGCGTGCTAATACTAATATAGGGTAATGTTAATTTAATTGAGATAATAATCTAGGGAAGAACCCCTGGATTGTTTAAGCATGGGAATTTTACAAAGAATCCAATGGTAAGCATATTATATTATCAAAGAAGCTTCCTTTGTTACAAGGGAAAGGTCTAAATTAAATTTTAGAACCTATGCTGAGGGGAATATAGCTTTTTCCATTGGGGGTAAAAACCCAGTGTTTATATAGATAGAAGGCTGCAGTAAACTGCAGCCTTCTCATTTTGATTAAATTACCTTTAAGAAGGCTATGGTCATTAGGGTTACTCCGGTTATCCAGGATAGGTTGAAGTCTATTTTATGGGAGAGTACTCTTCCAAGATAAGAACCACAGACTATGGCAGCGATGGTTGAGAATAAGGACAATCCAATTATTAAAAAAGGATTTACGGAAGTAAGCCCAACTCCAAAACCAACAGCTAATCCATCTAGACTACAGGCAAGAGCGATGGCTGCAGCTTCACTGGCGTTTAGTACTCTGTCATGGGTGGTGTCAAGAACTTCAGGGCATACCCCTAGGTTAAGGTCAAACTCCAAATCAAAGATTTTAAAGTGTATTTCTTTAAAAGTTAGATTTCTCTTTTTTAAGTAACCTTTGAAAAGACTTTCAAATAAGCGTAGGATACCAAGGGTTAGTAGTAAAACAAAGCAGATTAAAAGAGTAAGGTGTGGGGTTAAAAAGGCTGAAATTGCTTTACCAGCAAAGAGGGAAACTCCGAGAACTGAGGAGCAGATTACAGCTATTATCATCATTGAGTAGTAAGGCATTTTTATTTTATTAACACCATAACCGAAGCTGGTGGCAAAAGCATCTATGGAAAGGCCTATTACTAATAATAGAGCCTGTAATATTGTCATTAACATAAGCATTACCGTCCTATAAGTTATATATATTTATATTACCATAGTATCGAAGTTGTCAAGTTTGTTGACAAATTCTCAACGAATTATTTGAGAAAACCTCAAATAAACGTTTCACATTTTATCTATTAAAAGCATATATATAATTAAGTAGAGCTAAGAAGGTGAGATTATGAAGGAGGAGGCTAGAAGTTTTGGACAGACTCTTAAGATAATGCTGCAGGGGAAAGGTTATACAATGACAAAGCTGGCGAAAGAGTGCGGCCTTGATAAAGCAACAGTGTCTAGGATTGCTAATGATAAACAACAGCCCAATATAAATCAGTTAAAGAGTTTTTCAAAGGTCCTTGGAGTACCATTGACAAAGCTGCTTAAAGCTGCAGGACATGAAATTGTTGAGGAGCCATCAACACTAAAAGAAGAAAATGCTATGTATGATTTTAGTAATGATGAGGATATCTTGAACTTTACTAATTTGATTAAAAGTGATGAATTGGTGGCAAAGGTTGAAAAGGAGTTTAACAAGTGCATTGACTATATACAAACGGATGAAGGAAAAAATGTGCTTAAGGAAAGCTTTGATAAGAAGGTTAATAATGTGGAGAGCAAGGGTAAATTTGTGGACAAAATCAATGAGCTCTATGCAATATTCTGCAAGTCACAGCTGAACTCACAAACCTATATAATTGTTGGAGCGGCTTTATTGTATTTCGTTATTACCCTGGACATAATTCCTGATTATATCTTTCCGATAGGCTTTATTGATGACATGATTGCTATTAATCTTATATATAAATATCTTGGGAAGGTTAATATGGAGGACATAAATAGTGCTTTATAAATTTAAAGCTTTAAGTTTTAGAATTTATAAATGAAAGGGGCTCACTTTTATGAGTTCCTTTTTAAAATATAGAATTACATAATGAAATAGGAAAGTGAAAAAGCAGCCTTTGAAGGCTGCTTTTTTATATGTTTATTAACTTTCTTTTATAATGTTTTTTGTAGTTGTACATGTAGTTGTCTGCTTCCCTTACAGCCGCGTAGATATCTTTTTCCTCCTTATGATTGTAGAAGAAGTAGCCATAGGAGAGAAGTTTTGACACGCCCATTTTTTTCTTTTCTGGAATGAGTTCTTCCTCAAGGGCAGTAAAGGCTGCTGCGATGGTTACTGGCAGTTTTTTGTTCAGAATTACACAAAATTCATCTCCTCCTATTCTATATGTGTAGCCATAGGGAGCAAAGTGATTCTGCAGCAGCTCTGCAGCCTTTTGAAGAACCTCATCGCCGTAATAATGGCCAGAGTTATCATTTATTTCTTTAAAGTCATTTACATCTATATTAATGATGGTTACAGAATGCTTTTTATTAAAGTAGGTTAAATCTCTTTCATACATATGCCTGTTAAACAGGTTTGTTAGGGTGTCACGTCTTAGATTCTGATGTAGATGAGTAATGTAGTAGAACATCAAACATACAGATACTGACGACCACACCAAAATCAAATCAGCATGACGAAATTGCATACATATAGCAGTTAACATCACCACAAAATTTACAATAAAGCATATGGTATCATCAACCTGAAATCTTCTTGCTTTTGAAAATTCTAAGGCAAGAAAGCTTAAAAAATATAACAGGCTTAGTGCAAATTGCAGGATAAATAATGGACCACGAAAGTACACATTAGCTGCTGTTACTGAGAAGATTAAGCCTGTCCATAAACTTGAGATACTAAGACCTGCATTAATGATCAAAGGCAGCTTAAGAAGACTTTGATACTTCTCAAGAGAAGTGTTTATCATTGAAATAACCAGCAGATTATAGCCAATAAAAGGTGCAAGGGTAAAGGTTGTACATCTGCAAATCAGGGTTATTTGGTAAGAGGGTGCAGCACTAGCTGCATTTATGGCAATAATTATATCTAATATTGATTGTAAAGCAGTTATTCCAAGAGCAAAAAGAAAATGCCTTGATGATTTGCGTTTAAGATTTCTTTTATCGAAACTTATAAGAAATATAATTAATATTAGAGGAATTAAGGTAAGCATATTTCCACAAACTGAACTCATATTAACAGCCCTCCTTACACGTTTGATTTTTAAAGCTTACTTAAAATATTTTACAATAAAATTACAAAAAATTCAATATTAAGTAATATAATACTTTCTGCTTTTGTTTTTTTCTTTGCAAATATACATATTATTGTCTGCTATCTTTATGGCATCATAGATATCCTTATGAAGCTTTGGATTATATTCACAAAGGCCGTAGGATAAAATCGGGGAAATACTAAGCCTGTTTTTGGTGTGTAGGAATTCTGCTTCAATGTTGTTGAAGATTTCATGGACTTTGCTTTCTTTAATATTTGAAGCAATTATTGCAAATTCATCTCCACCAATTCTATAGGTATAGCCATAGGCTTCAAAGTGTTTTCTTAAGGTTAGTGCAATGGAGCATAACATTTTGTCCCCTGTCATATGACCAAAGGTGTCATTAACCTTTTTAAACTGGTTTACATCGATAATGATTAAAGTTACACCTTCCTTATCAATAGACTTCAGAAGGAGGTTGTCATAGCATAAGCGATTGTAAGCCATGGTTAGAGGGTCACGACGCAGTTGCATGCTTTGGACGCTTATAAAGTAAAAAATAAGACAAATGGAGATTGTACCCCATATTAAAAGTAAATCAGGGAAGAAGACTTGAGCTATTATGCTGCCAAGGATTAAGCAATAGATAGCACCCTTGCAGATTAAATCCTCAAGCATATAATCTTTGATTTTAGTAAGGTCTATGTACACAAAGGCTATTATGTAAAATAAACTTACAAGAAATTGAACGTGAAAAAGTGGTCCACGGAAGTATTGATTAAGTGGAGTAACAATGAATATCCAATCAAACCAGATGCTTCCAAAACTTAAAAAGGCATTGCAAATAAGTGGTATTCTGATGATGTTTTTATATTTTTCATACTTAGTATCTTTCATAATGATAGTAAGCATTAAGTAAGCAACTAAGGGTGCAATTGCAAAGCCAAAGGCATTGGCAAAGGCTGAAATTATTGCTGCCATAAAGGTATTGGCTTTGTTTAAAATAGTAACTATCTCCAGCGAGGATTCAAGAGCAGTTGCTGAAAGAAGATAAAGAAAATTACGCTTTTCTTTGAATTGAATAGGATTTATTATAACTAAAGTTATTATCAACAATAAAGGCAATAAGGTTATTAAATTTGCTGAAATCGATGGCATGGATTCACTCCTATCTAGAAAATTAAAACTTAAAAACTTTTTCTAAAGTTTCCATAAGTGTATTATTAAAGGTTATATTTATATTAAATACTGAAATTTAAAATTTTTTATACTAATTTAACTAGCTAGAATATTTTATCATGAAACAGGGGCATGGACAATGGACTGAGGAAAAGTACAACATAGCATATCCTTAAGCCTGAGTTTTTTCAGATTTAAGGATAAAGGTTTGAGGAAAAGAGTGTATCTCCATAATATCTTCACATTTAAAGATTATGATAAGTGTATAAAAGGCAGGGAGGTAATTATGGTGATAAAGGATGAAAGAGAAAATAAAAATGAAGGTGCAGTAATAAATGACAGTGGGGCTGTGGTATATGAAGAGCATAAAGGGCATAGCTGCTGTAGAGGAAAGGACGGACAGTTAAATATGAAAAAACATTTCCTTCATATGATATTGTGCTGTGGTATTCCAATAGTAATATTACTTATGTTACCATTTATTGCGAGGGTAAGTCCTTGGGGTGCAGGAATTTTAAGTTTAATTGCACCATTTATATGCCCGTTGATGATGGGTGGAATGGTATTTATTATGTTTAGAAACACTAAGAAGTAGTGAAGAAATATAGAAAGGTTTAGGTGAGGTGAAAGGATGAAGGAAAGGATACTTGTTGTAGATGATGAGCGTAATCTATTGATGGTGGTGAAGGATTATCTTCTCATTGAAGGCTATGAGGTCTATACGGCAGAGAATGGCAGAAGGGCACTGGAAATTTTCCAGGAAGTAAAGCCTGATTTCCTTATCTTAGATTTGATGCTGCCGGATATTTCGGGAGAAGAGGTTTGCAAGAAAATAAGAAGTGAAGGAGATACACCAATTTTGATGCTGACAGCTAAGACCAGTGAGGATGATAAGGTGGAAGGCCTTTATATTGGTGCCGATGATTATATGACAAAGCCCTTCAGTCCAAGAGAGCTTGTTGGAAGAGTTAGAGCGATATTAAGGAGAACTAAGGGCAGTGGTGTTTCAGATATATTAGAGTTTAATGAGGGTGATTTAAGTATAGATATACCAAAGCATCTTGTGAAAAAAGCAGGGGCTGAAGTAAGTTTAACTCCTAATGAGTTTAAAATTCTCCTTACTTTGGCACAAAATCCAAGGCGGGTTTTCACAAGGGCACAGCTGACAGAGCTGGCCTTTGGGTTTGACTTTGAAGGCTACGACAGAACTGTGGATACCCATATTAAGAATTTGAGGCAGAAAATTGAGGATAACTTGAAGGAGCCTAAATATGTGGTGACGGTGTATGGAGTGGGATATAAGTTTTTGAATTAGAAAAATTAAGATAAAAAGTTGAAAACTAAAAATTGAGAATGAGAAATTAAAGAGTAAAGATTAAAGAATAAAAAATAAGAAATATGAATTAAGAAATATGAATTAAAAGGTAAGAATTAAAAAATAAGAAGTAAGAAGTAAGAAGTAAGAAGTAAGAAGTAAGAATGAGGAAAGGTGATTGCTGATGAGTGAAAGACAAGGGCTTAGAGAAGAGCTGAGAAATAACTTCATATTAATTGCGGTGCTTTCCATTGTTATTGTGGCAGTAATTTCTAATTTGAGCATTAACATATTCTTCTCTAAGTACCTTAGGGAAGCCAGGGAGCGGGATGATGAAAAGGTTCTTGGGTATGTTCAGAAGGTTTATGGGGATTACGAAGGTTTAACCCCTGATGCAATTATGAGTATGGTTCATTATGCCTTTAGTGAGTCTGTGACTATAGTTTTGAAGGATGAAGCTGGAGGAGTTGTATGGAGCAGTAATTCTGGAGATATGATGCACTGTTTAGACGGAACAGTGGTGGAGGAAAGCACTCTGAAGTTTCGCAGTTACCCAGTGGACTTTATGGGTTCTGACATAGCTTCAGTGGAAGTTGGAAGGATTAAAAGTATAGTGGGTTCCGTGGAGGATAAGAGGTTTATTGGAGCTATTAATCTGGCCTTTGGCTTAGCAGTTATATTATCAGTGCTTATTGCCTTGGTGACAAGCTCTAGGGTTGCAGGGCGATTCCTTAAACCTATCTATTCCATCAGAGAGAACATTGGCCTCATTGATAAAGGAAAGTATAAGGCACTGGTACCTGTGGACACAAATACTCATGAGCTTTATGAAATGTCAAAGTCCATTGAGGAGTTATCCCTTAGACTTTATCAGCAGGAAGCCTTAAGAAAAAGGATGACAACGGATATGGCTCACGAGCTTCGAACACCGTTGGCGACACTTCAAAGTCATATTGAAGCCTTTATGGATGGAGTTTGGAAAACAGATATGGAGAAGCTGTCCATTGTTCACGGAGAAGTGCTTCATTTAACAAAGCTCATTAAGGCCCTTTCGGATTTAGCAATTATTGAAAATGATGAAATTAAGATAAATAAGAAAACCATAGATTTATCAAAGCTAATGAAGGAAATTGGAGAAAGATTTGAGCCTTTAGCAGCAGGGAAGAATATTGCAATAAAATATGAGATTGAAGATGGAATTATCATGGAGGGGGATATGGACCACCTAGAGCGAATCTTCATCAACGTATTATCCAACAGTTATAAGTACACCAATGAAGAGGGTGAGATTTTCCTTGGATTAAAAAAGGAAGGTCAGAGAGCTAAGGCTGTGATAAAAGATAATGGAATTGGAATACCAGAAGGTGATTTAAAGCTGGTGTTTGAGAGATTTTACAGAAGTGATATTTCAAGAAGCAGAGGTACTGGAGGTACTGGAATTGGACTTACCATAACAAAGACCTTGGTGGAGGCTAATGGAGGAAATATCACCATTGAAAGTCAGGTAGGACAAGGAACTTCTGTAATCTGTGAGTTTAGTGTTAATTAAGAATTTAGAATTTAGAATGGAGAATGAGAAAAGTGAAGAAGAAAAAGAAAAATATACTTCCAGTGGTGGCGGGGGCTGTGGCAGTTACAGCCCTGGTTATCACCTTTGTTAATAAGGAAAAGGCTCTGGAGGAAGAGCGATTAAGTGCTAATGAGTATTATAAAGATGTTAATGAACTTTATAAAGAAAATGAAAATAAGGATGGCTTTACTGCGGAGGTAGTTCCAGGAAGTGATGCGGGTTCTTCAAGCAAAGAGGTTGAGGGAACTTTAAATGAGGCAGGAGATTTAGTGATTAATCCTGGTGATATTGGAGAAGGAGCAACCTTCTTTCAATTAAATGTAAAGGGTACGGATATGGCAGTAATGGCAGTTAAGGCTGAAGATGGAACTATTAGAACAGCTTTTGATACCTGTCAGATTTGTAATGGAAGTCCGTATGCTTATTTTGAGCAAAAGGGAGATAAATTCCAGTGTCAAAACTGTGGTAATGTATACAGCAGGGATATGATTGAAACTGAGCGTGGAGGTTGTAACCCAGTGCCGATTATGGCAGAGGAAAAGACAGAAACAGAAAATGAAATTATTATACCAGCAAAGGTTCTTGAAGAAAACTCAGGACGCTTTAGGAATTGGAAGAAACTATAATGGCCAAGAAAACTCAATCAAATAAGGAAAATACTAATAAGCTAAAGGTGGAAAACACCGAGCAGTTTAATAAGGAAAATAAAATTAAGCTTAAGGTGAAGGGTATGACCTGCGCCCATTGTGAGCTCACCATAGAAGAAGGCCTAAGGGAATTACCGTCAGTTAAAGATGTCCAAGCCTCCTTCAGTAAGGGAACAGTGATTGTTGTATATGAGGATAAGGAGCCTTCCAAAGGTGATCTTGAAGAAACCTTGAAAGATTTAGGATATTCCCTAGAGAACAATGAGGAAAACTCAAGGGAGTTAAAGGAGAAAAGAGGAGAAGTTCTATATGTATTAATAATCATTTTGGGTGGTTATATGATTTTAAAGGAGCTGGGACTTTTAAACTTCACAGATTACTTCCCACAGGTGGAGAGCTCCATGGGTTATGGCCTCCTCTTTGTTATAGGCCTTTTAACCTCTCTTCACTGCATTGCCATGTGTGGAGGAATAAACTTGGCACAAAGCATAAACTCCATTGAAAAAAGCACCTCCTCCTTGAAGCCCAATGCCCTTTACAATTTAGGAAGGGTTATATCCTATACTATTATTGGAGGATTGGCAGGAGCTTTAGGATCAGTGGTGACGGTAGGTGGAACCTTCAGAGTCACTGTCGCTATCCTTGCAGGGGTGTTCATGGTTATCATGGGAATAAACATGACTGGAATCTTTCCAGGGCTAAGAAGGTTTAATTTAAAAATGCCAAAGTTCATAGGAAAAAGGATTAATGGAGCAAAAAGAAAAAGCACCTCCTCCTTTTACATTGGCTTATTAAATGGATTAATGCCCTGTGGTCCACTTCAAAGCATGCAGCTTTATGCTCTATCCACAGGAAGCTTTGCAGCAGGAGCATTATCTATGTTTTTATTCAGTCTTGGAACGGTACCGCTAATGTTTGGGCTTGGAACCTTAACTAGCAAGTTAAGTAAGAAATTCACGGAGAAAATCATTACAATAGGAGCAGTATTGGTGGTGGTATTAGGAATTGGAATGCTTAATAATGGCTTAGCACTATCAGGAATTGTGGTATCAAAAACCAGCAGTAATGTGGAGGCAATGAACACAGCCACAGTGGAAGGCAATTATCAAAGCATAAACACCAGCCTTGAATTCAGAGCATATCCAGTGATTAAAGTAAAGGCAGGAATTCCTGTTAAATGGACAATAACAGCAGAGGAAGGAAAACTTACAGGGTGTAACAATGAAATCATAATACCAAAGCTAGGAGTGACAAAGGAGCTGAAGGAAGGTGAAAATGTTATAGAGTTTATGCCATCAGAACCAGGTCAATATGGATATAGCTGCTGGATGGGAATGATAAGGAGCACCATTATAGTGGAATAAGATTAAAAGCAATGAAAAATAGAAGATGAAGTATTAATGAGGGAATTCCTTAGGGATTCTTATCATTTAATAATATAAATAAAAAGTAATGAGGCTCATTTAGGAGGAAGAACAATGAAAAAATACACAAAGGTTTTAACATTATTATTAGGAGTAGGAATAGGTATTGGAGCAAGCAGCTTCATGGGAAACACAAATAACACGCAAACAGCTTACGCAAACAATGGAATAGGATACACACAGTTAAGCGGAAATTATGAAGAAGGACCAGAAGATAATGATGAATACTATTATAATGAAGAGTGTTACAGAGACGGTGGCTCAAGAGGCTGTGGAAGAGGTTCTAGAGAGAGTTATAGAAATCAAAACTACAGAAACAACATGATGAATAGAAATGATGGAGACCTTTAAAAGAATAGCTATGTACAGAACCAGAAGGTAAAGCATAGGGTAGTAGTATAATAATAATCTATAAGGTGATGAAATGAGTAAAAAACTAAAGGTAGAAAAATCACTAAAATCATTTGAAAAATCTATGAAATCCATGAAAAAATCTATAAAAAAATTTCTTAATGACATTGAAAAAGCAAATGAAAAAGAATTTGGTAAAAGTGGTCAATTAGATTGCTGTAAATTAAATAAATCACATAAGAAAAAATAACATATAAAGCTTAAAGTAATAAAAAAATAAGATGAAATTAAGGTTATCTTCATAAAATCCTCACAATTGAGGAGTAATATAAGGATAAGCTTAATGAACTAAAAAACAACCCCTGTTATTAGGTGAATTAAGCTTAAAAAAGTGAAGGCTAAAACAAGAGAACAGTTAATCCTACATAAGGAAGCTGTTCTCTTTTTTAACTAAAATAAAAACAAAATGTTGATTATCTGCTAAAACACTGTGCTAATTGGTGTTTATATAAGATTTAAGGGCTGGTTTTACCACTGATTTACCACAAATATATTGAGTCACCTTTTAATTGTCCGAAACATCTGGCAACTGAATGCAGATACTTAATATACTATTTGTATATTGTGCAACAATTTTTCCGTTCATTTGTTCCATTAATATCTTGGCAATAGACAATCCTAAACCTGTTGACTTTCTAGCGTCCTCTACTGTATAGAAGCGGTCAAAAAGTTTTGCGACTTGTGTTTCAGTTAATCCGGAAGCATGATTTGAAAATACTATCTGTCCATTTTCGGATAGGATAATATGCAAATCTCCATCGCTATACTTCACTGTATTACTCAATATATTTTCAAAAACACGAGAGATTGCGTTTCTGTTAAGAGAACACACCACATTTTTCTCTGGAATCACTATATCCGGAATAATATTACAATTCTTTATTACTGCATAATAAGATGCAATACTTTCTTCCAAAAGATTATTCACAATTACAGATTCAACAGAAATATGCTCCACGTTAGAAGTAGTAACTGTGTAGTGAAACAATTCTTCTGTTAGATTCTTTAATACCATTATGCGGTTCTCAATTTTGCTTAAGTATTTATTTATTAAATCAGATTTTTCCTCGTGCTTTAGTAAATCTAAATACGCATAGATTGCAGTCAATGGGGTTCTTAAATCATGCGAAATATTTGTGATTGCATCTTTAAGCTCTTTGTCACTTTGATAAAAATGCTGACGTTGCTTATAAAGTTCTTCCAGTTGCATATTGACGCTAATTGCTAATTCTCGCATACAATTATCATGACTAGATATGTCTATTATTGTATTTGTTTCATGCTCTGCTTTTTCTACTAAACCGATTCTAATTTCTTTGGCTGATTTTCTCAAAAGATAAATTCTTATTGCAAAAAAAATATTTATACTCAGACTTACAATTAACAAACATATCTTGATTTCCATATTTGACCTCTATTTAATATCTTTTTTCTTAAATGATTTTATTCCAATTCCAGTTGTGATGACAAGAATAATACTTGAATATATAGACAGTTTATAGGGGGTTGATACTTGCATACTAGCATATTGAACCATTTGCCCACCGGGAAGAAAATCATATAAGAATTCATAAGCACCACGTTCCAATCCATCTACATAACTTGGATTTGGTGTATCTACGTCATACACAGGCGAACCATTTGTACTTGTGTTAGCAGGAATCATCTCTGGTTCGGCTAATTTAGCATATATTGCAGTTCCTAACATAAAAAAGACTAGTGTGCTAAGAATACAAATCACTGCTACCAAGGCTTTATTTTGGTTTAGCATAGAAATCAGAGTAAAAATAGATGAATAAGCAATTGTTAATATATACATATTTAAGATTAATGCTATAACAAATCTCAAGTCTGTTTCAAAAGTTCCGTGTAAAAGCAATCCGATACCTAAACTTATAATAAAATAGATAGTACATAAAATGCATACTACAATAATATTAGTAAACCAAAATGAATAATAAATTGTTGCTCTTGAATGTCCAATTATAATTTTATTTCGGATTGTACCATCACTGTATTCTGTTCCAAGAAACAGAGAACAAAAAACAGCCAGTAAAATTGCTAAAATGATTGAACAGGCAGAAAATGTCCCCTCTAAGAAAAACGTATTTGAAAAATTCTTCGCACTATTATAACGCAGTAGTGGAGTAAGTATTCCTGTGATTATTGTAATAACCACACAGGTAAAAAACACTTTATCCTTTGACAGGCGAGAAAGGTTTGCATATATCAGCTTATTCATATTTGCGACCTCCCATCAGATTTATATAATAGCTTTCTAAAGACTCCTCAATATCATGTATAGAAAGAATATCGCACGCTACTTTTGACAGTTCAAGAGATAATTTGGAAATAGGTATTTCGCCATATATACTCACTTTTTCATCTGAAAGAATGTCATATTTGTATTCCATTTTATCTAGTACAAGTAAAAGCTTTTCCACATCAGAGACAACCAACTCAACACGCTTCTGGCGGGATGCTTCCAATTCCTTTGCCGTGATTTCTTTTACCATAACTCCTTTATCTATAAATCCATAATGCGTTGCAAGACGAGAAAGTTCGTCTAAAATATGACTGGAAATGATTACGGTAATCTGCTTTTCGCGATTAAGTTTCAAAATTAGCTCTCTTATTTCTATAACTCCCTGTGGGTCAAGTCCATTAGTAGGCTCGTCTAAAATAAGCAAATCCGGGCTTCCTACTAAAGCAATAGCAATACCTAATCTTTGTCTCATACCTAATGAAAAATTTTTCACCTTCTTCTTTCCAGTATTTTCGAGACCAACAAGCTTCAATAAATCAGAAACAGAGTCAAAGGACGGTAAGCCAATAATACTACATTGCTGTCTCAAATTATCTGTTGCTGTCAAATCAAGATAAATGGACGGCGTTTCTACAACTGCACCTATTTTTCTTTGTGCCTTTAAAATAGCACCATTTGTATTATTCACACCATACAATGTGTAATCGCCAGAAGTAGGCTTGTGCAAGCCACATATCAATCTTATTAAAGTGGTTTTTCCTGCACCGTTTTTTCCAATAATTCCGTAAATAGAACCTTTGGGAACGTGCATAGATAGATTGTTCAGTGCTTTATAGTTCTTGTATATTTTACTCAAAGCATTTGTTACTAAGACATACTCCATGTATAACACCTCTCTTTTCTTTGATAAATTTATTCTAATGTAAATCTGTTAAGAAAGCTGTTAAGAAAAGTGTTAAGCATTTGTAAAGATTTATTATTCTGACATTTTAAATCCGATTCCCCAAATCGCTTCAATATATTCTCTACCATTAACTTCACGCAATTTTTTACGTAAATTACTGATATGCACCCTCAATGAATTTTCCATACAGTCGGGTGTATCTTCGCTGATACGGTCAAGTATCATTGTTTTTGTAATTACTTGTGTAGGATTTTGCATGAGAAGTTTCAATATAGCATACTCTGTTCTTGTCAGTTTCACGGTTTCTTTATCTACCGACACAAAATGAGTATCTGTATTCATCTGAATATCTTTAAATTCCAAAAATACTTTTTCATCAGAACTGGTTGCTTTTCTAAGCTGAACAGTAATTCTTGCTAACAGTTCTTCCGTATCAAATGGTTTCGTTACATAATCAACTGCACCACCAAGCAAAAGAGCAACTTTATCTTTTACATCTACTTTTGCACTCATAATGATAACAGGAGTTCCCGTTATTTTAGTAAGAACTTCCTCCCCATTCATTCCTGGTAACATTAAATCCAATAATATTAAATCGGGTTTGTTTGAAGAAAGAACATATAATGCTTCTGTACCCGAATAAGCATGAGATACCGAATAACCAGCATTTACTAATATATCGTCAAGTGCTTCGCTGATATGAATATCATCATCTACAATTAAAATATGTTTCATATTAAAATCCTTTCTAGTTATAAGCAACATATAGTTGTTCTTATTCATTATAATAGATTTATTCTCATTCCTCAATTAAACTTTAAAGGCTTTCGGTAAAGGAAATTCTGTAAGCCTTTAATTATTCTATCCTAAAATCTTCCAGTAGCTATCCTTATGAAGCATCAACTCAAACTGTGAAATCTGTGTCGCTTTTAGAAATCAGAGATAGTGTAAGCACTCGTTATATTTCTCCTTTTGATTACCATTCACGAGAAACAAAACGCCTATCAAGAACTCGCCACGAAGTGGTATATCGTATTCTTGGTCAAGCTTTTTTGTATCTTCAAAAAATAGTTTTAAATAATGGAAAGAAATGGTTTTAAGTGAAAAATAAAGAATTGAAGAGAATTAGAATACAATTTATTTTTTTACTTAAACTAAAGGTATAAACTATAAGGAGGTAAAGGAAATGAAAAAGTATTTATCTGTTTTAACCATTTTAGGGCTTTCCTTAGCAATGGTAGCTTTCACAGGGTGTGGCAAAGATGGTGTGACCGACACACCAAATACTCCATCTAAGGTTGAGGACAACACAGCAAATAAGGATACTGCAACAAAGGATACTCCAACAACAAAGGAAGAGTACGGAAAGTATATATCAGAAAGATATGATTACTACTTTAAAAACGATACTCTTGGTGAAGAGTATAATAGGTATAACATATATAATGATGAATTTACCTATAATGGTACATATGAT
Organism: Clostridium culturomicium; assembly: GCF_000821305.1. GTDB lineage: Bacteria > Bacillota > Clostridia > Clostridiales > Clostridiaceae > Clostridium_J > Clostridium_J culturomicium. The sequence continues at coordinate 34,081 of NZ_CCXK01000013.1, forward strand.
GAATTTGTAACTGGCTTTAATGATTTTTATGCAAAGGACAGAGCAAACCTTGAAGCTTTTAAGAAGGATATAGAAGCTAATTACAGAAAAGGTGACCCAGAGGTTGATAAATATCATAATGAAGTTATAACTTCAATCGATAAAGCTATAGCTGCAAGTGATGAATATGGCACAAGTTTTACAGAGAAAACTAAGGATTATGGAACATTAGCTAAAGATGAAGTAGTAAAAGGCTTAAGAGACCTTGGCAGAGTTCCTCATGAAGCAAGAATGGAATTTAACAAATTAGTGAATGATGCTAAGGATAGAATGGGAATTAAATAGGTAAAAGAAAGCAGCTGAACTCTTGGAGGGAGGCTGCTATTTTAATGTAAGGAATTAAAATAGAGTTTTAGACAAAATATTAATTCATAATACAATATCTTGAATAAAAATACATATAATGTTAAAATAATTCAAAAGAGAGAAATTTAATTAATATTCCAGTTAGAAATGAGGTGGGAATATGATTAGAGTATTAATTGTTGAAGACGATCCAATGGTAGCAGAATTAAACAGAGGATACATAAACAGGATGGATGGGTTTAAGGTAGTCGGAATTAAAGCTGATGGGAAGGAAGCCTTAGAATACATAAGTAAAAAACAAGTGGATTTATTGGTTTTAGATGTGAATGTACAAAAGATAAACGGTTTAGAGGTTTTAATCCAAATAAGAAAAAGCCAGAAAGACATAGATGTAATTTTTATAACTGCTTCCAGGGAAAAAGGTGTGGTTGGGAAAGCGTTGAAGCTTGGAGTAATTGATTATTTGATTAAACCTTACACCTTTGAGAGACTGCAAGAAGCCTTAGAAAAATATAAAAATCAATATCTGCTTTTAAATAGTAATGCTGAAATAGGTCAAGCGGAAATAGACAAATTGTTTAAACGTACAGTGTCAGTGGAAGTGCCTAAGGGAATTCATCGTAAAACTTTAGACAAGATTAATAAGTACCTAAGCACTGCCTCAAGGGAAATAAGGGTAAAGGAAATGTCAACAGCTCTAAAAATTTCAGAGGTAACAGTACGTCATTACTTAGACTACTTAACGGAAAAAGGATATCTTTATAAGGACTTAGAATACGGGTCCATGGGACGACCAACTATTTTATATGTAATGAGAGAACATTAAACTACAAAAAACATTTTAAAAACTTAAAAAAGTATTAAAAAACTTAAAAAACAACAAAATTTTTAAAGTTCTTGTTATACTTATCATAGGAAGTCTGTTTGCCACTTTAGTTTCTAGTCCTATCAAAATTAATCACCTGATAGCAACCCCTGCTTCCTAGGGTGATTTAAAAGGATAACACAGTACAGAAAGTCGCAGAGGACTTGTTAACTGAACTGCTTAAGGAACAAAAGATTTTGAGAAACAAAAGATAAAAACAACAAAGGATTTTAAAGAACAAAAGATAAAAAGAACAAAAGATAAGTAACACACATAAGCTTAAAAATATAAAATTATGAGATTATAACCGAGTAGAGAGCTGCTCGGTTATATTTTTTTGCATTCATTAGATTTTTCTTTAAATAACAAAAGGAATACCACTGAAATATAGTAAAATATTTACATAAAACGATATTGTTGATAGAATTAGTATGTATGGAATTGTAGAAATACACCTTATCAGGAGGAATTGTGGTGAAGGAAGAAAAAATAAAATTAGCCAGCGGGGCTGAAGATAAATTTGTAGAATTGTTTAGTGAGGTATTTGGTCCAGAGAAAACAAGCAACCTATTAATTCAATATGGAATAAATGATATATACGGAAAAAGCAGATACATAGATTTTGCAGTTTTAACGGAGAAAGAAAAAATTGCGATTGAGATAGATGGAGAAGGGATACACGAACCTGGAAAGGTATCCCATGAAAAGTATTATGATGACCTTTTAAAGCAGAACAGTATTATATTTCAGGACTGGAAGCTTTATAGGTGGACAGATGGGCAGCTTAAAAGATTCCCAGACCTAGTTAAGGATCAGATGATGACCTTCTTAGGAGATGCCATTGAAGAAAGCATTGAAGATTACCTGCCACAGCCTAAGGGAGCTGTTTTAGAGCTTAGGGAACATCAAGAGGAGGCTTTGGAAAGCTTAAGAAGAATGAGAAGTGAAGGAGATACCATTGCACTTTTATATCATGCCACAGGAACAGGGAAAACTGTAACAGCGGTGGAGGATGCAAGGAGTATTGGAGGTAAAACTCTATTTATTGGACATACTCAGGAACTTATTGAGCAGGCTAAGGGAACCTTTGAAAAGCTTTGGAGTGAAGCTACTTGTGGAGTTTACATGGGAGAGGTAAAGGAAAAGGAAGCTCAAGTTATTTGTGGCTCTGTTCAAAGTGTAAGTAGAAATATTGAGGAATTCAAGGAAGAGGAATTTGATTACATAATAATAGATGAGGCACATCATGGAGCAGCAGACAGCTATAAGAAGATATTATCTCACTTTAAGCCAAGGTTTACTCTAGGTCTAAGTGCCACACCAGAAAGAGCTGATGGAGAAGATGTTCTGGAGCTGTTTAAAAATGTGGCTCACAAGATAGACTTAGAAACAGCAGTAAAGCAGGGAATTCTGGCAGAGGTAAGATGTATAAGGGTTAAGACAAATGTAGATATATCTGACGTTAGAATTAGAGGAATAAAATACGACTCAAGAGATTTAGAAAGCAAGCTCTTTGTACCAGAGAGAAATAATCTTTTAGTAGATACCTATATCAATTATGTTAAGGGAAAAAGAACAGTGGTATTCTGTGCTTCAGTTCACAATGCAGAACAAGTGGCAGAAGCTTTCAAGGAAAAAGGAATAAAAGCAGAAGCAGTATCAGGAGGTCTTAAAAAATCCAAAAGAGACAGAATTTTAAAGGATTATGAGGAAGGCAGAATAACTGTCCTTTGTGCCTGTGATTTATTAAATGAAGGCTGGGACAGTTCACGTACAGAAGTACTGTTCATGGCAAGACCAACCATGAGTAAAACCATATACATGCAGCAACTGGGAAGAGGAACAAGAAAGGCAGAGGGGAAGGATTATCTTTTAGTCTTTGACTTTATAGATAACTCAACCTTATTTAATGCACCACTTTCTACCCATAGAATGTTTAATATGGAGCAGTATGTACCAGGAGCGTTAGTACTTGGCTTTGGAGACAGAAAGTTCAAAGAAGCAGACTTCTTAAGAAAAGGTGAAAAGCCAGTGGAGCTCATTGACCTTCCGGTGGACATCATGGATTTAGAGCACATCAATCTTTTTAACTGGCAAGAAGAAGCTAAGAATATGATATCTCAAATAGAATTTGTAAGAAGAGTAGACGTGCAGGCAGAAACTATAGGACGATACATTAAAGAAGGAAAAATTGTAGCAGATTTAGAAGTGCCATGTGCTAGCACAGCCTTTAAATACTTTAAGGAAGAAACAGTACTGAAATATGCGGAGAAATTTGGCTGGGATATAATAGACGACTCAAACATCTGTGAAAAGTTCATTGCATATGTGGAGAAAATGACCATGTCAGCCTCCTATAAACCCGTACTTTTAAAAGCCATGCTGGCCGAAGCAGACAGTAAAGGTAGAGTTTTAGTGGAGGATTTATTAGACTTCTTCATTGATTTCTACGAAGACAGGAAAGCAAGAGGACTTGTAGCTGAAAAGAAGAAGTCACTTTACAATGATGAAGTTATAGATAGAAGAAAAGCTAAAGCAAACATCTTCTCAAATCCTTTCAAACGCTTTGAAGATATGAGGTTCATGGAGAAATGCAGGGACATTGAATATGTTCAGTTTAATAAAAAGATATGGAAGAAGCTTACCGTGGAAGAAAAGGTGAGATTGGATGGGGTTTGTGAAGAAAAGTTGAAAGGGTATTATGGGGAGTAAAATAAGATAGGGGATATTTATGGGGATTATAATTTTAGTATTGGTTATTATTGGAATCAAAAGCTATTTTATTAGAAGAGAGTTTAATGATTCACTGTATGGAATTGTTAGTGGAAACAGCTTGAAAAGTACTATTTATGATAAGGGGAACTATGGAGAGTATCTAACATTTTTACAACTAGAGAAACTGGAAGGAAATAATAAAGTGCTTTGCAATTTATATATTCCTAAGCAAGATGGAAGTACTACTGAAATTGATTTGATAATGATTAATAAATCGGGGATTTATGTATTTGAGTCGAAAAATTATAGTGGCTGGATATTTGGAGATGAAAAAATAAAAACTGGACTCAAACTTTTAAAGGTGGAAAAAAGAATCATTTTTTTAATCCAATATGGCAAAACAAAAGCCATATTAGTGCATTAGCTAGCGTCATAAGTGATATAGATAGTACATGCTTTTATTCTTACATAATATTTAGTGAAAGATGTACCTTGAAGAAGGTAGTAGCTACATCACCAAGGACATTTATATTAAAAAGAAATGAGTTATTATCTAGATTAAGAATGGAATTAAGTATAAACTATGAGATTTTATCTGAGGAAAAGATAAATAAAATCTACTATGATTTAGTGAAATATTGTAGAGTCAATGAAGCGGTTAAGGAAGAACATATAAAAAGTATAAAAGCAAGGAAGGCGTAAGATGAAAGTATACGATAAATTAGTAAGAGATAAAATTCCAGCAATAATAGAAGCTGACGGAAAGAGCTGTGACGTTGTCATAGCTTCGAAGGAAGAAATGGGAGAATTATTAGAGAAAAAATTAATGGAAGAGGTTAATGAGTATTTAGAGGATAAGAACTTAGAAGAACTGGCAGACGTAATGGAAGTTCTGTTTGGATTGGCTAATCATCTGGGGTATTCACAAGAAGAATTGATGGAGAAGAGAAGAAAGAAGTTTGAGGAAAGAGGAGGATTTAAAGAGGGGATTGTGTTGAAGGGGGTAAGGTGAAGGATTAGTTAGAAGGATGCAGATCATGCTTCGCCTCCACCATGAAACCCTCGACAATACAGAAATGTGTTGTCGAGGGTTATTTATTTTAAAACAGAGAATATTTAATAGTGGTGTAAGTAAGTTTAGTTTTTACTAAAATTATAAATTAGGTTAAAAATTAATAGATAGTCTTGAATTAAAAGGAAGTATTAAATATTGTTAAAAAGTGATATAATAAATAAGAAATTTAAAAAAAGTAGAACGTATGTTTTGAATAAAATCGGAAAGTATTATATAATATACAATAAAGTTAAGGGGGAAAATATGAGTACAGAAGATAATAGAAGTTTAAAAGTTATTGATTTATTTTGTGGATGTGGTGGATTATCACATGGATTTTTAGATGCAGGATATAATGTTGTAATTGGTGTTGATCATGATGAAGCAGCTTTGAAAACTTATAGTGAGAATCATAAAGATTCTATTGCTTTAAAAGCGGATTTATTTAAAGATGAGGCTATAGATGAAATAAAAGAAAAATATATAGATAAAACAGGATCGGAAGAAGTTGATTTAATAATAGGGGGACCGCCATGTCAGGGCTTTTCATTAACTGGTTCTAGAGATATTAATGATACTAGAAATACATTGTATTTAGCTGTAGTTAAGAGTGTAAATAAATTTAAGCCAAAGGCATTTTTGATTGAAAATGTTCCAGGAATTGCAACATTATATGGAGGAAAAGTAAAAGAGCAAATAATAAATACTTTCGAGGATATGGGATATATGGTAAGTGTTACAGATAAACCATTAATAGCAGCAGACTATGGAGTGCCACAAATTAGAAAGAGAATGTTTTTTGTAGGAATAAGAGAAGATATAGCAGAAATAATAGGTAAAGAATTCACTTTTCCACAACCAACACATATACCAATTAATCATGTAACATGTAAAGAAGCGTTAAGTGACTTACAATCAAGAGAAGATGAACTAGGAGCTGAGATAGATGAATATATAAATGAGCCGAATAGTGAGTATCAAAGAATGATGAGAAAAAACAGCTTTAAGCTATATAATCATGTTGCAACAAAACATACAGAGCTAGTTAAAAATACAATTGCATTAGTACCAGATGGAGGAAACCATAAAGATTTACCAGAGGGTGTGGGTGGAAGTAGAAAATTTAATGAAGCTTGGACTAGATATGCGTCTAATAAACCTTCTAGAACTATTGATACTGGACATAGAAATCACTTCCATTATAAGTATAATAGGGTTCCAACAATACGTGAAAATGCAAGGTTACAATCTTTTCCTGATGATTTTATATTTTTAGGGACAAAAACTCAACAGAATAGACAGGTTGGTAATGCAGTACCACCTCTATTAGCTTATAATATTGCGAAAGAGCTTAAGACATATCTTGAAAAAGGTGATAATAATGATAAGAAATAAGCTTAATACTATTGAATTATTTGCAGGATGTGGAGGGTTAGTCGATGGATTTGAGAAGACAGGAAAGTATAAAACTTTATCTTGTGTTGAATGGAATGATAAACCTCATGAGGTATTAAAGAAAAGATTGAAAAATAAATATGGTTATGTAGATACAGATAAAACAGTTTTGAGGTTTGATATTCAACGAACTGATGAATTAATAAATGGATGGAAAGATGATTTAGAATATGGAACTAACGTAGGATTAAAAAAAATAATTGGTCCAAAAGAAGTAGATTTAATAGTTGGAGGACCACCATGTCAAGCGTATTCAATGGCAGGTAGAGTTCAAGATGAGAATGGGATGCATGATGATTATAGAAATTACTTATTCGAAAGTTATATTAAAGTAGTAAAAGTATTTAAGCCTAAAGTTGTTGTATTTGAAAATGTTGAGGGGATATTATCTGCTAAACCAGGAGGAATAAATATTATTAAAAAAATAACTGAGGAGTTTTTTAAATCAGGTTATATAATTACCAATAATATTAGGAAAGATGCCTTATTGGATATGAGTGAATTTGGGGTAAGTCAAAGAAGGAAAAGAGTTATATTAATAGGCTTAAATAAAGAGGTTTTTGGAGATAACTGTTATGAGATTTTAGATGAATTTTATAATAAGAGGCTACATAAATTTAAATCATCAAAGGTAAATACTGTTAAAGATGCAATTGGTGATTTACCAAAACTTATGCCAAGAGAGCAAGAAGAGAAAATCGGTACGAGGAAATATTCACATTCTCCTGATATGACAGAATATAAAGATCATTATCCTAGATATCATAACAAAAGGGATATTGATATATTTAGAGAGTTAGCTTTAGATATAGAGAGTGGTAGAAATAACTATAAATCTATAGAAGCTTTAAAGAAATTATATACAGAGAAGACCGGAAAAGAATCTAATATACATAAGTATAATGTATTAAGATGGGATGAACCAAGTAATACAATTCCAGCACATTTAAAGAAAGACGGATTAAGACATATACATCCAGATTCTCAACAAGCTAGAAGTATAACAGTACGAGAAGCTGCTAGATTGCAAAGTTTTGATGATGATTTTGAATTTTCAGGTAGTATGTCTTCAGACTATGAAATGATAGGAAATGCAGTTCCACCAGAGTTTTCAAGAAGATTAGCAGAGGCTCTATATGAAGTATTTAAAGAACATGGGTTAATATAAACCTATGTTCTTTTTAAAATAAAAAAAGTAACAGAAAATATCTAGATGACACAATATGTATTTTCTGTTACATTAACGAATTATAAGGCACAATAGCGTAAATAATAACATTAAAGATTTTATAATTCAATTACTAATTATATCAATAAATTAGTAGTTATAGTAAAATTAGCTATTTAAATTATATAAAAACTTGTCCATAAAATAGGTTTATTTTATAGAGAAATCAGCATAATAAGTTCCATTTTCTAATAAGGATAACTCTATATCATCTCTACCATATCTATCTAGATCAGATTTAGTTACCAAACTTCCAGATGGCAAACCTAACCTATGTCTAATATAGGAACCTAATATATTTTTACTAGGAAATGATGATAGATTTTTAGGGTGAATTACACCATCAACAGGTTGACTTCCTTCTAAAAGAGCTTCCATTATTGTTCCATCATCCCAAATTAATTCAATAGAATCATTTTGACGATTAGCTTTTCCTCCATTTGTTCTTGTTGCAACCATTTGTTTAGGTGGGAATAGTTCAGGGTATTCTCTAATATAGGAAGTACGAATAGGAATATATCCATCATCAATGCTTGTATGACCTTGTGAACTATGACACCAATTTAAGCCACTTGCTGTAGGAACTTCACCAGTTCTAGGGTCATATAAAACCATACTACAAGTATGAGTGTTAGTAGAAGCAACTGTATTAACAGTAGTTTTGCTATTAGGTATTAGATTAACTTCAGTGCAAGGTGTAGAATTAGAAAGTATTTGGTTTAAATATTGATTTAATGGTAAAAAGGTATCTTGGGTAGTCTCAGCTAATGTTTCTCTGAATGGTATAGTTAATCCACTTGTACTAAAGTTTGCAGAACCAATTAGAGCATGGATTATTTTGCCTTTGTTTTTCCATATGTAGCACTTAGAATGAACTGGTATGTTAGAATATAATATAGTTGTATTTTGAGATAAAGTTTCAAGTTTTAATAAAGTAGAATGAAGTTTTGGCGATATAGAACTATTACCATACATTCCATAGATAACAGTACATGTAAGCGGAAGGTTATGTAATTTTTCTACAGGATTAGGTCCGATGTAGCCAGATATAATTATTAGCTCATCAGATTCAAATAATTGATGTCTGTTAAAAATTATTTCATCTAGATTTTGATTAAATAGCATTTTAAATCCTCCATTAGTGATTTTAATAAATTATTACATATATATTATACTGCATAATATAGGTTAATAGGAGTATAATTATATAGCTAATTATATAGCTAATTATATAGCTAATTATATAGCTAATTATTATATTATTAGGAACTAATATTAATTTAATTAAATCTTTAAAAAGGATAATAAATATATATAATAATAATAATGTGTATGGGTTAATTATATTTAAGGGGGATGGTAAAGTAGAAGACGATATTAAAAGAATTAAATTAACACAATTTCTTCAATGGAATGATAGAAATGGTTGTTATACTGATGAAAATTGTGATTTAGAAGATATACCAAGAATGAGTTATAAAGAAATAATTAAGTATGCTAAATATAATAATTTCTATGAAACAACATATGAAAAGTTAAATCTAGTAATAAATAATGATAAACCAACTATAGAATTCTAAAAAGCTTAGTTTAGTATAGCTCTTACTTGTATTAAATTTACAGGTAAGAGTTTTTTATATTTAGAGAGGAGAAATGTAAAATGAAAAAGATTTATTTAACTGAGCAGTTAGAATGATTAAAGGAATATCCACCAGAAGTTATTATAATATATCTAAAATAATTGAGGTGCTTGAAGAAAATTATGGGGAAAGATTTATGGAAGAGGATTTAGGTGTATATGTAGATTTGTTAGAAAATTCTAATGATATTGTTGAATTAAAGAAAGAGAAGTAAAAAGGATTAATTCTATTTAGATATAAAGAAGTTGGATTCATACAATTAGGAATATATATATTAGGTATGTTTGTTTTTGCACCTATAATATTTGTAAGTTATGCTTGGGCTATATTATGATGCAGTTCAAATATTCACAGGAAAATTAAATAATGCTAATGGAGAAGCATTAGTATAATGTTATCATTCAAAATAAACCTTAAGCTAATAAAATAGCTTAAGGTTTATTTTTTTGAATGATTTTGTTAAAAAAGGAGAGGCTTAATTAGAAATATATTCATCTTGAAAAGATATCTATACTATACAGATAATTCCTATAGGTTTATAAAAAATTATGGAGGTAATATTAGTGAGAAAGATTAGTAAAATAAGTGACTTAATTGTAATGGAGCTAGAAGTTAATGTAGTAAATTCTATTGAAGAGCAACTAAATATTTTATAAGAGAATTATGGAGTTGAAAGAGATATTGATACAAATTTAGGTGGTTATGTATTAGTTTTAGAAACTAAAGAGGATATTATTGTAGAATAGGTTGCTGATATTGAATGTGAAGGAGATAAGCAGTATTGTTTATATCTTTTTCTTTTGTATTCAGATTATGCAATAAGTGGAGTTGCTACTAAAGAGATAATGGATATTCTAGTAGAAGAGTAGGAGGTGGGGAGGCGGCAAAGAAGGCTATTAAGGAAACTAAGTAGCGTACATTACTTTCTCAAAGCATTATAGTAGATGCGGAATATACTTATGCTTTAGAAAAGATTGTAGTGAAGGAACAGGGGAATCGTGAGGAGATAAGATTTAGTGTTTACAAAGACAAAGTTAGATATGGGATGAAGTTATTAGTAGGATCATTAAATCTACAAGAAGAATTGTTTTTAGAGCTACTAGAAAAAGCTTTTGAAGATAACTTATTTAGTAAGAAGTTTATAACACAATTAAAGAATTTAATTAATGAAAAATAAGACTTAGTTATCAGTATTAATTGTAATTGAGTCTTTATTATTTTAGGAGGATTTATGAGGTATTTACTACGTGTAGGAAGTATTAAAAAGGGTAAATTTACAGTGAAAATTAATGAGGAAGTAAAGAAGATTTATGGAAGGTAAAAAGGTGTCAAAAAGAGTTAATTTAGTATCAGGAAAGCTTATAAAAGAAGGTTCAATTTTGTATGAGCCAAGAAGAGTTTCTAGTCCAAAGGATACTTTTAAATTAGGAAAAGAGTTTTTGATAGATAATGATGAGAAAAGCTTATACTGATATGTTTATATAATAAGAATCAGCTTATTTCTATTAATACAGTTAGTGTAGGAAGTTTAAATTCATCTATAGCACATCAAAGATAAGTGTTTAAGGTATCTATAAAATAATAATTGATGAAAATAAAAAGATTGGATTAATTAAACATTTGAAAAGGTTAGGGAGTACAAAAGCTACACTACATCCAGAATTATATACGGTCGTAGAGTACAGAAAAGAATATTATAAGAGTAAATAAAAATTTTATTGAAAAAGTAAATAAAAACATCTGTATTCCAAACTTAAGGAGTAAGTATCTCAAAATACCTACTCCTTTTTCAATCCACAACTAACAAACAAATTCTATTAAATGTAAAAACTTCCAAAATACTATTGACTATTTAATGTATATAAATTACAATAATTACATAAAATATATCAGTAAGCTTATATGCTTACAAGCAAACCAAGGAAGATTTTAAAATCTTAAGAAAGGAGAATGCTGTTATGTGTGGAGGTTATTTGAATTTTGGTGACTTTATTGCCAGGAAGAGGGAACAGAAGAAAATAACATTAAGAGAGATGGCAAAGCTTTTGGAAATTACTGCTCCTTATCTTAGCGATGTGGAGAAGGATAGACGTAATCCATTTGATATGGACAAGCTTCAGAAGCTTAATAGTATCTTAGAGCTTAATGATGAGGAAATGGATTTAATGCTGGATTTGGCAGGAGAGAAAAGAAATGATATTGCACCAGACCTTCGCAGCTATATTAAACAGGACCATAATATTACTTTGGCCTTGCGAACAGCAAGAAATAAGAAGATAAGTTCAGAGACTTGGAGTGAATTTATTAAAATGCTCAATGAAGAGTAGGTATTAAGGAGGCAAGCTTTTATGTATTTTCCTAAGTTTGTGATAAAAAACAATGGAGTTCCAATTCTCTCGAAAAAGGAATTGGAGATTATGGCGGAGAACTTTTTAAAAGATTTTAAAAGGGAAATTTTAATAGAACCACAGGCTATAGATATAGACGATTTTGCTTTTAATTATCTTGGGTTAAAGCTTGATTTTCATCATTTATCCCACGATGAATCAATCCTTGGAGCAATGGTTTTTGATGATACAGTAATTCCGGTATATAATCCTGAAAGCAACAAGGCAGAATACTCAGTGATTGATAAAGAGACTGTTGTAATTGATTCAAAGCTTGCTGAGGAGCATCAGGAAAGAAGGTATAGATATACTGTTGGACATGAAGTGGGACATGCTATTTTTCATAGAAAGTATTTTAAGCATAAATCACATATAAGCTATTATGATGAGAAGAATCTTAAGCTAGTTCAAGAAGCAGAGGAGACTTTTAGCGGATATAAGTCAGTGGGGCTATGGGAGGATAAGGATTTTGTTGAGTGGCAGGCAAATTATTTTTCAGCAGCTTTATTAATGCCGAGGTCAATGATTGTAAAGGTTTTAATGGAACTCCCTTTAAAGGATAAAGATTTGAAGGAAGAGGAATATGTTTATGCGGTAACTAAAATCTTTCAAGTTTCTTGGGAAGCGGCAGCAAATAGGTTGAACTCCTTAGGAATTATAAAAAATGCAGATAGGATTAAGTCACGCAAAAGTATTTTTTTAGATTTTGCAGTAGACTTTTAATAGGAGAGTACTTAATTATAAGCACTTTTTTTATGGTTTAAATGTATATATGTAAGCTAACAAGCTTATAAGATAATGAGCGGAGAATAGAACCAGGAGGGGGAAGTATGCTAACAAAAATAGAGTGTCCAAAGGACAAGCAAAGACTTTTTGATATGTACATAAAACAAAATAACTCAGTGAGTTTAGAACCTTTATCAAAGTTAATTAATGAAATTGAAATTAAGTGTCCTAAGTGTGGAGGTATTGTTTCCATAGACTTAAGGAGTGAAAATATAAATGTTATAATGAAGACTTTAGGAAATACAGGTAAGAAGGTTAAGGAAAACAGAAGGAGATTGCATACCGAGCAACGGAGTCAATGAAGAACTACCAAATAGCCGGATGATAGCTAGTAATAGCATATCATCTGGCTTTTTATATTTTAGCTTAAATCTTCTATAGGCTTAGGTAAATAACTTCACTAAGCATGGAAAATGAAGTTTCGATAAAAAGATGGATATATAAAGGAGGAAAGGAAATGAAGGAGTTAAAGGTTGCTTTAAGAATTGCCAGAGAACTGAGTGAAATAGCAGATACCCTAAGGAAGCTGACTAAGGAAATTGAAAGTCTAGAGGAGCAGAAGGGAGAAGATAAGGAGGTTACGGAGAAGGCAGTGCATATTAGTGATAAACAAGTTTCTGAATGTAATGGTTCTGAAAAGGAGGCTTCAAAGGCGGTTGAACTTGATATTGATACTGTGAGAAATATTCTGGCTGACATCTCAAGGCGAGGGAAAAGGGATAAGGTGAGGAGGTTAATTTTGGAGTTTGGAGGTGAAAAGCTTACGGATTTAAAGCCAGAGTGCTATGAAGCGTTAGTGGAAAGAGCTAAGAGGATATGAGGCTTAGAAGAAAGTTGACAAATAAAAGGTTAAGAGAGGTTATTTTCAGTAAGGGGGAAGATGAAATGATAGGAAAAAGTACAAAGGTTATTACAGGTCTTGTGAGGTTTGCTTATGCTAATGTCCATAAGCCAGTGGCTGTCTATAATGGGGAGGAACGCTATAGTGTTACTCTTCTTATTTCTAAGGAGGATGAAGGTACTATTGATTCAGTGATTTCAGCAGTGGACGCTGCCATGGAGAAGGGCAGGGAAAAGATAGAAAAATCAAGATTTGAGGACATGAAAATGCCAGTGAGGGATGGGGACGTTGAAAGGCCAGAGGATAAGGCTTACGCAGGCTGCTATTTTATTAATGCTTATTCTAAGACGCAGCCTCAAATTGTTGATAAAGATTTGAAGCTGGTTCTAAATGAGGAGGAGTTTTACAGTGGCTGCTACGGGAGAGCAAGTATCACTTTTTATACCTTTAATCATGAGGGGAGTGCTGGAGTGGCCTGTGGACTTGGAAATCTTCAGAAGCTTAAGGATGGCGAGGTTTTAATTGGATATAGTGATCCAAGGGTAGAGTTTGGAACCTTTATTGAGGATTATTTAGAATAGATTTTTAAAGCAATTGTAGATGAAAGAAATTTTTATGAAATTCCTAAATTTATTAAGGGAGAATGAAAATGAAAAATTATAAAAAGATTAGCACCTTATCCATAGATTTAGAGACCTACTCCAGTGTTGATTTAGTAAGAAGTGGTGTGTATCCCTACACCGCTTCTTCGGATTTTGAAATACTTCTGTTTGCCTATGGTGTGGATGAGGAGCCTGTTGAGATTATAGATTTGACAAAGGGTGAAGAAATTCCCTGGGAAATTATTGAGGCTATAAGGGATAAGAAGGTTATTAAGAGAGCTTTTAATGCAGCCTTTGAAAGGGTGTGTCTTAGTACATATTTGAAGGAAGAGTTGAAGGCAGAGAGCTGGAGATGTACTGCAGTTCAGGCTGCAGCAATGGGGTATCCCTTAAGTTTAGAGGGAGCTGCAAAGGCCTTAGGACTTCAGGTTCAGAAGATGACTGAGGGAAGGGAGCTCATTAAGTTTTTTACCATGCCTTGTAAGGGGACAAAGTTTAATGGGGGAAGAACCAGAAATAGTTCTTTTGATAATGAGGAAAAGTGGAGAACTTTTAAGGAATATTGCAAGAGAGATGTGGAGGTTGAAAGAGCTGTAAATGCAAGGTTAAATGCCTTCCAGTTAAGTGAGAGAGAACAGCAGCTTTATGAATTGGACCAAAGGATAAATCAACGAGGAGTGCTGGTGGATTTAAAGGTAGTTCATCAGGCTGTAAGATGTGATGAGCTTTATGGAGCGGGACTTTTAAGGCAATGGAAGGAGCTTACTCAGGAAGTGAATCCTAAATCACCGGCACAGGTTAAGTTGTGGCTTAAGGAAAGAGGAGTTATGGTTGAAAGTTTATCCAAGAAGGTTGTGGAGGAGCTGATAACGGAAGGTACAGGTTTGAATCAGGACACTGAATTCGTTAGAGGGAGAGAAGTGCTTATTGAGAATATCTCAACTGATAGGAGGACTTTGAATATTGAGAGTGGCTCGGCAGTTCAAGCTACTTCAAAAAGGAGATGTGATGAGGTTTCAAAGCTTTTAAAACTAAGGCTTAGTCTTTCAAAGACCTCAATTAAAAAGTATGAAGCAATAAAGAGGTCGGTGTGCAGGGATAACAGAGTGAGGGGATTGTTTCAATTTTACGGAGCAAGCAGAACAGGAAGATGGTCAGGAAGGTTAGTTCAGGTTCAGAATCTTCCTCAGAATCGGGAAAAGGATATTGAACTAGCAAGAGACCTTATTAAGAAGGGAGCCTTTGAAGAAGTAGAAATGCTCTATGAAAATTCAGCAGATATTTTATCACAATTAATTAGAACGGCTTTCATTCCAAAGGAAGGACATAAGTTTATTGTGGTGGATTTTTCAGCAATAGAAGCCAGGATTCTTGCATGGCTTTCTGGGGAAGGCTGGAGGCTTAGAGTTTTCGAAAGGAGCGGAAAGATATATGAGGCTAGTGCAAGCCTTATGTTTGGAGTGCCAGAGGAAGCTATTACAAAGGGCTCAGCTTTAAGACAGAAGGGGAAGATTGCAGAGCTTGCATTAGGATACGGTGGTTCAGTAGGAGCACTTACAGCCATGGGAGCACTGGAAATGGGCTTAAAAGAAGAGGAACTTAAGCAGCTAGTAAGAACCTGGAGAAGCTCCAATCCACATATCACAAGATTTTGGTGGAGCATTGGCTTGGGCGTTATAAGAACTATAACCACTGGCAACAGTACTCAGGTTGGGAGAATTAAAATGTTTTTAACTAGGGAAAGGCTTCTTATTGAATTGCCTTCTGGAAGAAGGTTATCCTATGTGAAGCCTAAGGTTGAAACGAATAAATGGGGAAGCACTGTGGTTTCCTATGAAGGTATCACCACGGGGAAGAAATGGGGACGAATTGAAAGCTATGGACCTAAATTTGTGGAAAATATTGTTCAAGGAATAGCAAGGGACATATTAGGTGAAGCAATGCTGAGGCTGGAGGAAGCAGGACACAGGATAGTGATGCACATACACGATGAGGTTATCATTGAAGAACCACTCAAAAGTTTAACCCTTGAAAGAATTTGTGAAATTATGAAGGAGCCTCCCCAGTGGGCAAAGGGGTTACCTCTTGAGGTGGACGGGTTTCAATGTGACTTTTATAGAAAATAGGGTGAAAAAGTAAGTATAAAGGGGATAGAGGAAATGATTATTTCTACAGCAAAGTCGAGAAAGGTTAGTAAGTTAAGGGAGGAGAATTTATCCTGGAATCAGATAAAGAACAGGCTTAGTGGTACAAGGAGAACAGCTGAAACCGTGGAAGAGTATTTCAGCTTTGCAAAGGAGAAGCAGGATGAAATTAAGGATGTGGGAGGCTTTGTTGCAGGAAAGCTAAGGGACGGAAGAAGAAAAAGAGGGTATGTTGAGTATCGCTCAATGATTACTTTGGACATGGATTATGGGGATATGAATGTTTTGAGGCAGCTTAAGGAATTTTATGATTTTACCTACTGTATTTATTCTACTCATAAGCATACCAAGGAGAAACCAAGATTAAGGCTTATAATTCCTCTTTCAAGAGTGGTTTGTTGTGATGAGTATATGGCAGTTTCCAGAAAGATTGCTGAGAAAATTGGCATTGAGCAGTTTGATGACACCACTTATGAGCCATCCAGGTTAATGTATTATCCTTCTACATCTAAAGATGGTGAGTTCGTTTTTCAGTATGAAGACCGAGAGTTTTTAAATCCTGATTTAGTCCTTGAGGAGTATGATAGCTGGCAGGATTGCAATCAATGGCCAGTGTCTTCAAGGCAGAAGGCAGTTGATGAGAGGAGGGTTTCAAGACAGGCTGACCCTCTTGAAAAGGAGGGTATCGTTGGTATCTTCTGCAGAACTTACTCCATTTCAGATGCTGTTGCAAGGTTTTTAAGTAATATTTATAGTTTAAGTCTTATTGATAATCGGTTTGATTATATCCCTGCTGATTCTACTGCAGGCTTGGTGGTGTATGAGGATAAGTTTGCATATTCCCACCATGCCACGGACCCGGTGTGTGGAAGGCTCTGTAATGCCTTTGACCTGGTAAGGCTTCACAGGTTTGGAACTTTGGACGAGGGCTGTACTGATAAAACTCCAATAATAAAAAGACCTTCCTTTAAGGCCATGGAGAATCTGTGTGTTAATGATGAGAGGGTTAAGAAGAGGGTTATGGAAGAAAAAATAGGCCAGGCAGTTTTTGATTTTAAAAAGGAGGATGGAGAAGAGGGAGAAGAACAGGATGAGGTAGACAGCAGCTGGATGGATGAGCTTTACATAGATAATAAGGGAAAACTTATGGAGAAACTCAGCAATATAGTTCTCATCGCACAGAATGATAAAAATCTTAAGGGAATAGCCTACAATCAGCACCGGTATGGAATTGATGTTAAGGAGGGCTATGACCTTCCTTGGCTTCGAGTGAAAAGTGGTTGGAGTGATACAGATATTGAATCCCTGAAGGTGTATTATGATAAGATTTATAGTTTATGGTCTCCAGCAAAGATTAAGGCGGCTTATACGGCAGTAGCTTCAGAACGGGCTTATCATCCAATAAAGGATTACTTTTCTGAACTGCCTAAATGGGATGGTGTTAAGAGGGTGGATACTCTCTTGGTGGATTATTTAGGGGCAGAAGATAATATATACACCAGACAGGTAACAAGAAAGACTTTAATTGCGGCAATTGCAAGGATATACGAGCCAGGGAAGAAATTTGATACTATTTTAGTTTTAAATGGACCACAAGACAAAGGAAAAAGTACTATTTTTAGAAAGCTTGGACTTAAGTGGTTTTCAGATAGTTTAACGGTGACGGATATGAGAGATAAAACAGCTGCTGAAAAGCTTCAAGGTTATTGGATTGTGGAAATGGGAGAGCTGGCAGGGCTTAGGAAGGTGGACATTGATACCATCAAAGGATTTATCACTAGGACAGATGATAAATACAGGGAAAGCTATGGGGTTGCAGTTGAGGACCATCCAAGGCAGTGCATCATTGTTGGAACTACCAATAATGAAGGAAGGTTCTTAAGAGATATCACAGGGAATAGAAGATACTGGCCAGTGAATGTTACAGGGGATACAAAGAAAAAGCCTTGGGATTTGGAAGAGGAGTGCATTGATCAGCTCTGGGCAGAAGCAAAGGTTTATTATGATGAGGGAGAGGATATCTATCTTAAGGATGAGGTGGCTGAAATGGCAACCATAGAACAGGAAAGAGCTATGGAGACTGATGATAGAGAAGGAATTATAAAAGAATATCTTGAAACTCTGCTTCCAGAAAACTGGGATAGAATGAATCTTTATGAAAGAAGAAGCTTTCTTGCAGGAGATTTTGAAAATGTAGTTGGGACAGTCCAGAGAAGATATGTGTGCCCTATGGAAATCTGGTGTGAATGCTTTGGAAAAGATAAAGGCAGCATAAAAAAGCGAGATTCTACTGAAATAAATGCAATGATGATTAAAATTGAAGGGTGGAGAGATTATGAGGGAAATAAAAATGGCAATAGAAGATTTAAGATATACAACTCACAAAGAGCTTATGAAAGAATTTGTGATGAGGAAGAAATTTAGGTAAATATCAGATATTCATAAAGGATAATAACAGAGAAAAGAAGGAGTGGATTTTGAGGAAAGTGTGGCAAAACAATGATGAAAGCATGAAGTCCACATAATCTCCACAAAGTTTGCCACAGGGTGAAAGTCAGTGATAGTGCAGGGTTCAAGGAAAATGTGGCAAAGTTATTAAAAATTCTCTATAAAGTGTACAGAAGTGGTAGGAAGGATATTAATAGCTTTTAGCTACTATATTTTAAGAAAATAAGTAAAAAAAGCTCTTCTCCACAAAGTTTGCCACAAAGTACTAATAATTTGATTTATGAGATAAAAATCTTGATAAGGCATAACAGGAGAGTGTTATAGAAGGAGATGGAAGGTTGGAAAGCAAAGAATATGTGGAATATCTTTTGAAGAATTATCACCAGATAAAAAGAGAGATTGAAGTATCAAAAGCTTTACTGAAGATAGCAATCTATGAATCTGAGGATGAAATTATAGAAGTAATGAATTTTGAAGCCTTCAAGGGAGAAAAAGTGAAACATAGTAGCATTGCAGACAAAACAGCCAACATAGCCATGAGATATAAAGATAAAAAAGAAAAACAGGAATCAAATAGGGTTAAAGAGTTAAAAAAAGAAATTAGAAAAAAAGAAGTGGAATTATTAAAACTTGAAACCTCTGTAGGCGTACTTGAAACTCCTATGCAAAGAGTTATTAAGGGATTATATTTTGAGGGGAAATCAAGGGCTCAATTATGCAGGGAGCTGTATATAAGCGAAGGCACTTTGGGGAGATGGAGGAAGAAGGGCGTAGGAAAAATTGTGGACTTGATAAGCGAATAATTGAAAATATACAGCATTCACGTGGAGAGCAACCTAAAAGGATAGTTTTTAAGTTTAATTCAGATTAAGTTACTTTTTTTATATAAATTTTAAAGAAAAATTACACTCCCCTTCCACTTATGCATATTTACTATTGAAGGGAGTTGATGAACATGGCAGTATCAAACATTAAAAACAGTACAGCTTTAGTTTTAAGATTTGAAAAGGGGCAGAATTTAGATGGTACCCCTAAGGTTGTTAGTCAGAAGTTTTCAAAGATCAATAAGTCAGCTACTGATGAAGAGTTATTTCAGGTAGGTGCAGCAATTGGTGAGGTTTTAACTAGCTATCCAGTTGAGCTTAAAAGAGTTGATGACTTCTCATTAATAGAGGAGTAGGAGCTTCAAAGTAGTTAAGAGGGACTCTCACAGGTAAAAGAAAGAGTTTCTTTAAGGAGGTGGATTTTATGAAAAGAATTTTCACCTTTATAGATGAGCTACTGAATTTATGTAACAGTCTTTTTCAGGTTTTAACTTTGATTAACAGTAGGGTAGGTCTTTCTAACAAAGGGAGAAGAACCTTCCTTTTGAGGGTTTATCATAGGTACCGTGGAAAAGACTTTGAGATAATTATAGTTGAAAAAAGGAGTGGAGATCATGGAGAGAAAACTAGTAATGAGTTTTAAGGATATAGCAGGAGCTAAGTTTAATCTTATTGTTAACTCAGTTAAAGATGAGGTAACAGCTGAGGAGATTAATGGAATAATGGATGCAGTTTTAGAAACTGGTGCCATTGTTAGCAAGAATGGGGCTTTGATTGAGAAGCTTACTGCAGTTATAGTTGACACTACTGAAACTGACTTTGATGTTCAGTAAGTGATTGAGGGAGGAGCTTAGGCTCTTCTCTTTTTTTATAGATATTCTTAGTAGAACTATAATATTAAACGTGGAGCTCCATCTAAGATTCATTTCATATTTAATGTTGGAGGATAAAGCTTAAGGGTAGTAATAATGGCATTAAAGCTTAAGACTTATATATTTAATGGTTATACAATAGAGAAGCTAGTTAATCTGAAATAAAGCGGTAGGACATTGCAAAGTTCATGAGTGCGATAAAGTAGGTAGTTGTTAATAGGAAATAAATAAAAAGTGCTGCATGTATATTAGATGCGGCACTTTTTATTTACATTTATTTTGGGAGTATATTTATACTTTATTTAAATTATAGTTTTACAGTTTTGTTTAAATTTGGAACATTTCTCTTTATTGGTGCCAGTACAAATTTTATAAAGCCATATAATATACCTATTTCTATAGGGATAGTGATGACGTTTTTAATAATTCTAGCTGAAAGCAGCGGCCAATATGGAGAGCCATAGGTCAGGTGAATCCATAATGCATTTAACAGTATATTGACTATTACTGCAATGAGCACCTTAGCTAAAATGCAATGATAAAGCTTTACTTCTTTTTTATAAAAGAACATTCCATAAATAAATCCCCCTATAAAGGCACTTAGTGTCCAACCTGGGAAAAATGGTCCAAAAGGGAAGAATAGAGCTTTAATTAAATCGCATAGTGCTGCAGTAATACCTCCTGCTATGGGACCATAGAAATAGGCAGCTGCGGCAATGGCAAGAAAGCCAAGGCCAATAGAGAATTCTGACCCTATTTTAATAGAAAGGGTTTGACTCATAACTATGTTTAAGGCCATTAGCAAAGAAAGGGTTGTTAAAGTACTTAAGGACTTTAACTCCTTTGAAGATGATGATAAGATTTCCAATTGTTTTTTCATACGAAAAAACCTCCTTTTAACTGTGCTAAAATAGCTTGTTACAATAAAAGAAGGAAACACCTTTTTTGGTTGTAACAGCGGGATGCGAAAGTAAAACCGCAAGAGAACTTTTCGCCCAGATGTCAACTCCCCGTTCATCTGATACTTAACGCTTTACTTCCTACTCTGTACATGAATTAGAATATATAAATAATTCCAATTCATATTATATATTACATTATATAGGTGTTATGTGCAAGTAGAACCTTTGGGATTAAGAAGTAATATTGGATAAGTTAGAGATATTATCACAATTAGTAGAAGATGAGTATGCTTGAAACTTATGGAAACCTGTATGATCTAATTTAAACAATTTAAAACTTATAGGTTTATTTTTATGGAAAGTTTGATATAATAGTAAATAAGAAAAAGCTTAGTGCGTCAACACTAAGCTATCCTGAAACGTTTATTTTGTTTTAGGGCTATTGGATAAAATTAATATGTTTAATTAAGAGTTGAAAGCACTATTCTTTGTCGGGTAGGTGCTTTTTCTCTTTGCTCTGGATTTCTACATCTAGACCGATTACTTTAACTTTAATTTTTATACAATCAAAATATATATTGTTTTTCATATGTATTTTAACAAAGATAATCACTAATACAGCTACGAATAAAAAATTTAGCATATCCAATACCACCCCATAGCTATGATGAAATATCACCAATAGTCCAAGGGGGATAAAGCGTTCAAAACCCCCGCAGCCACCCACTGCGGATTTTTTTATTTATCAACTTGGATATTATACCAAAATTTGTTGGTGGAAAATAGAGGGATAAAATTGGTAAATTAATTGAACTACTTATTCAATAATAGGCACCGACATAAGTAGTCACCTATGGGATTAAATATCATTTAAGAACTCTGTACTGAATTTTATACAAAAGAACTGAAAAATATAAATACTCACACAATAGACATTGTTATAATATTAACAAATCATTAAGTTGGAGGGGTTACTTATGAAAAAATCGATTAAAAGAATACTTGCAATAGCTTTAGCTGCAGGAATGATGTTAAGTGCTACAGCTTGTTCTAAAGGTAATGATAAAGGAGCAGGTGAAGGCTATACAGCGGGTACATATGTAGGAAAAGCAAAGGGAAATAACGGTGAAGTAAAGGTAGAAGTTACAGTAGTTGAGGGAAAAATAAGTGAGGTTAAGGTTGTTGAGCACTCTGAAACAAAGGGTTTAGGGGATAGTGCTATGGAAACTATAGGCTTAGTAATAAAGGAATCTAATAGCACCAATGTAGAGACTGTTACTGGTGCTACAGTAAGCTCAAATGCCATGATGGAGGCTGTGAAGGATGCATTAAGACAAGCTGGTGGAACGGATGCCATGTTTGAAAAACATAAAAAACAGCCTTTAGCTTCAAAGGAAATTCAAGATGAATATACTTTTGATGTAGTTGTAGTTGGAGCTGGTGGAGCTGGACTTTCAGCGGCTGTTGAGGCAGCTCAAAATGGAGCAAAGGTTGCGGTTCTTGAAAAGACAGTTTTCTCAGGGGGGAATACTTTAGTATCTGGTGGAGGTCTTAATGTACCAGGAACAGAGCAGCAGAAGGCTCAAGGTATTGAGGATTCTGTAGAGTTATTTACAGAGGATACCTTAAAGGGTGGAGATAACGAGAATGATCCAGAACTTGTTAAGGTTATGGCAGAAAATGCTTTAGACGCAGCTAACTGGCTTATTGATGAAATGAATGTTGAGTTAATGCCAGATAGACTTCAGCAATTTGGAGGTCACTCTGTACCTAGAGCTATAATTCCACAAGGAAATAAAGGAACTGAGCTTATTAATAAATTAGAAGCTAAGGCTAAGGAACTTGGAGTAGAATTCTTCATGGAGACAGAAGGTAAGACTATTATAGAAGAAAATGGTGCTGCTAAGGGAATTGTTGCTGAAAGCAAAGGTAAGGAAGTAAAATTTAATGCAGATAAGGGAGTTATATTAGCAACAGGAGGCTTTGGAGCTGATGTTGAGATGAGAAAGAAGTATAACGACCACTATGATGAAAAGTATAAAACAACTTGTACTAATGCAAGTACAGGAGATGGAATAAAGATGGCAGAAGCTATAGGTGCTAACCTTGTGGATATGGAGTATATTCAGGTTTATCCAACTTGCAGCCCTGTTACAGGAATTATCTCTTACGTTGCTAACTCAAGATTTGATGGAGCTATCCTTGTTAATCAAGAAGGAGATAGATTTGTTGATGAAATGGGTAGAAGAGACGTTATATCAAAGGGAATTATAGAGCAGACAGATTCAGTGGCTTATTTAATTTGGGGACAAGAAGTTGAGTCAGTAGGTAACATGGTAGATGTTCACAGCAAAGAATATGAAACTATGGAGAAGGATGGAGTAATCTTTAAAGCTGATACTATAGAAGAGGCTGCTGAGCACTATGGAATAAGCCCAGAGGTTCTTAAAGCTACAGTAGAAAAGTTCAATGGCTTTGTTGCTGAGGGAAAAGATAGTGACTTTAACAAGGGCGGTACCCTTAGAACAATTAATGAAGGACCATTCTACATTCAAAAGGTAACTCCTTCTACACATCACACTATGGGTGGGATTGATATAAATACTCAGGCAGAAGTGTTAAATAAAGAAGGTAAGGTAATAGAGAATTTATATGCTGCAGGTGAAGTGGTTGGAGATATCCATGGAACAAACCGTTTAGGCGGAAATGCAATTACTGATATAATTGTTTTTGGTAGAATTGCAGGACAGAATGTAGTAAAATAGTAATACAATTTAGAATTTATTGATAAAGTCTACTGCTAAGGCATGTAGACTTTATTTTATATTTGAAAGGACAAAGTAATGAGGAGCTTATATTCTAAAATTATTATACCTATAACTACTTTAATAAGTATTTCGCTTATTTCAATAATGATATTTTCCGTTATGAACATAAATATGTTTATATCTCCAGACATTAAGAAAACAACCATGGATTTAATTGAGTCAAAATCTAATGAAATCAGTTATTGGCTTAATATGAGAATAAGTGAAATGAAACAACTGGCAGGTGAAATAAAGGAAGACGATATAACTAAAGATAATATAGAAGAGTATATTATGAAGTTAAAAGAGTATCAGGAGTCCAATAGCGACAACTATGAATCTTTTGGATTGGTTACTACCAATGGACTTAAATATTTAACCTCAGGGGAAGTTATTGAAGTAGGAAATAGAGAATATTTCAAGAAAATAAGTGAGGGTAGTGAGGAATTTATAGTAAGTGATCCTATTATTTCTAAAGCTAATAATAAGAAAATAATTCTTATTGTAATGAAATTACAAAATA
Organism: Clostridium culturomicium; assembly: GCF_000821305.1. GTDB lineage: Bacteria > Bacillota > Clostridia > Clostridiales > Clostridiaceae > Clostridium_J > Clostridium_J culturomicium. The sequence goes on from NZ_CCXK01000013.1 coordinate 58,519, forward strand.
ATTCAGGGCAGATTAAGGGATATTTAAGTGGAGCGGTATCCATTGATTATCTTCAACAGGTAGTTGATGGGGCTAATATTTATAACTTTCCACTTAAGCTTTATAACAGGGATACGAGGGAAATATTAGTATCAACCATAGCTACGGATATAGAGTATGAAGGGGAGAAAAAGTTCACTCACTTTGAAGCACCTATAAAAGATAGCTTAAATTGGGAGATAATGATGCTTGTACCAAATAGTTTTATTAGTAGAAAGCTTGATGTTACAGGTTATATAATACTTAGCTTTGGAATTCTAATACTTCTAACAACAATTTATATATTAAATAAATATGTAAAATCAATAGTAAGGCCAATTGAAAATTTAAAGGTTCAGATGAGTTTGGTGGAGAATGGGAAATTAAACCCCATGGAACCAGATACTAAGAGCAAAGAGCTTAACAGCTTGGGCAATAGCTATAACGCCATGATACATAATATTGAAACCTTAATAAATAAATTAGAGTACGAAGAAAGGTTAAAGAAAGAGGCGGAATACAAAGCCTTATACAGTCAGATAAAGCCACATTTTTTATATAATACCTTAGAAACCATACAAGCTATGGCCATCGAAAAGGATGATGAGGATGTTGAAACTGCTATTGGAGATTTAGCTACTTTATTCAGAATAGGCTTAAGCAGCGATAAAACCTTTATCAATATTGAAGATGAATTAAAGCATTTAGAGAGCTATGTTAATATTCAGCTTTTAAGATACAAGAGTAAATTTACTTACACCATTGATGAAGGAGACATAAAGAGAGGCAGTAAATTTATGAAGTTTACGCTGCAGCCTTTAGTGGAAAATGCCATTTATCATGGAATAAAGCTTATGGAGAAACCTGGCTTTATATCAGTGAAGATAGATATATCAGAAGATAAGTATGTAATTAAGGTTATCAACAGCTGTGAGAATGTTGATACGGAGAAAATAAACCAAGTAAATTACCTCTTGGAAAGTAGATTTGAGGAAGAAAATGGTGGAGACGGATATGGATTATATAATGTAAATCAAAGGTTGAAACTGAACTTTGGAAAGGAATATGGGGTTAAACTTGTGAACGGTGAAAATCAAGTTACTGCAATAGTGACACACCCAATTCTTAAGGAGGAAAATCGATGAATAATGTTTTGATTATTGATGATGAAGAATTAATAAGACAAGGTATTAAGAAGAGAATTATCAGCTATGAATTAAATATTGGAACAATATTTGAGGGAAGCAATGGAATACAGGCCTTGGAATTGTTGAAAAACAATAAAATTCATATTGCACTTGTGGATATAAATATTCCCTTTATAAATGGATTAGAGTTTATAAAGGAAGGGATTAAGTTATCAAGGGATACAATTTTTATCATTATCAGTGGGTATGATAATTTTTCCTATGCTCAAAAAGCTATAGAATATGGTGTGTTTAGATATATCTTAAAGCCCATAAATAAAAACCAGCTTAAAGAAACCTTGATTGAGGCTATAAATCTTTTAGGTGAAAAAGCTGATGAAAGTGATGATAAGCTAAATCCATTAACCAAAAGAATCTTAACGGAAGTGAACAATAATTATAGCAATTGTGAGTATAGTTTATTAGACCTAGCAAAGAGTGTAGGTTTTAGTGAAAGTTATATAAGCAAAACTTTAAAGAAGGATATTGGGATGACTTTTAATGAATACTTAACTAGTATTAGAATTGAAATGGCAAAGAAAATCTTAATGACGGAAGGAAAACTTACTACAGTTAATGAAGTTGCCAAGAGGGTAGGGTATAGTAATCAGCATTACTTTAGTCAGGTTTTCAAAAAGCATATAGGATCAACGCCCTCTGAGATTATGTGAAAGTTGTAGTAATTAGATTACTTAATAGACTATAAATATGAAAATTATATGGCAACAAGAGATGACTTCACTAGATTAAAGATTAGTGGAGTCTTTTTAATTATATGAAAGATTAGGAGGTTTGTAATAAAATGAAAATACAAGCCTATGCTAATAAAGGATATAACCAAGGTTTAGAGAATATTACATATAAGGTATAAGAGGATTTCTAAGTTATAGATTATAAGATATTTTATTTGGGGGAAAAGGGTGAATAAAAATGAGAAGATAGCTGTGGCTCTAGGGGTTGCAGGTATGATTATTTTAAATATATATATCAATGGTAAGTGTTAATTTAGGATTAAGTTGATAATATTTATTGGTTGGAGGGAATTTATGATTAACATAAATGGATTAAAGCTAAATAGTGTAGACTATATTTTAATTGTGGATAGAGAGTTTTCAATAATATATAATACTCGATATGATAACAGATTAAATGTATCAACTGATAAATTAGATAAAAGTGAGTATATAAATAAAAACTTTTTTGAGATATACCCATCAATAGAAAAAGAAACTAGTTCTATAGTGAGATGTATGACAAGTGGAGAGATTATTGTAAAGAAGTATCAAAAATTCGAAGATTTTAAAGGTAGAATATATTGTACCCATAATATTACCATACCTATAATCATTAAAGGGAAAATAAATGGAGTTATTGAGTTTGTTAAGGACGTTACTACAATTGATAATATAGAGAATGAAAAGGGTTCATGGACAAGTGGAGAGATTGAAAATAGTGGTGTGAATTTTAGGAACATAACTTTTGATAATATCATAACTAATAGTCAAAGTATGAGGTCAGTTATAGAACAAGCTAAAATTTTTACTAATACACACAATCCTACCTTAGTATATGGAGAAACAGGAACAGGAAAAGAAATGTTGGTACAAGCTATGATTAGTTATAGTGGGATACCAAGGAGAAAAGTAATCATACAAAATTGTGCGGCTGTTCCAGAAAATTTAATTGAAGCTATATTATTTGGTACATCTAAGGGAGCCTATACAGGTTCGGAAAATAGGAAAGGTTTATTTGAAGTGGGTGATGGGGGAATTATATTTTTAGATGAAATTAATTCTATGCCTTATGGGGTACAAGGAAAATTACTAAGGGTACTTCAGGATGGTAGTTTTAGACCTGTTGGCTCCAATGAGGAAAAGTTCGTTAATGTTAAGGTTATTGCAGCAATGAATATAGACCCGATGATGGCTATTGAAAAGAATGAATTAAGAAGAGACTTATTTTATAGGTTTAGCAGCAGTATGATTAAGATACCATCGCTAAGAGAAAGAAAAGAAGATATACAATATTTTGTGGATTATTATATACAAGAATTCAATAAAATATATTTAAAAGATGTTAAGAGAATAAGCACTCGATTAAAAAAGATATTTATGGATTATGAGTGGGAAGGTAATGTACGAGAATTAAAACATATTATTGAGTCCATGATATGTATAACCGATGATGAAATATTAGATATACACCATTTGCCAGCATATATGTATGATAGGATTTATCAAGAAGATTCATATACTCCACAAAAAAGCTCAATAAGAGATGAATCAACAATAGAAAATACAGAGAATTTAAATGAGGAAGAGTATAATTTAAATAAGATTTTAAAGGCTAAGGAAAGGGAAGTAATAGAGAAGGCATTAAGAATTACAAAAGGTAATAAGACAAAAGCAGGAGAGTTATTAGGAATTCCAAGGCAAACTTTAAAGTATAAAATGGATAAGCTAGGTATAGATAGTAAAATATAGACAGAAAATTGGCGTAATCTTAAAAACGACAGCTTTTTGGCACAAAAAAAGAGTTAACAGACAAGAAATTGTCGGTTAACTCTTTTGTATTTTAATGAAACCTTGTAATTAGGAGATTTATAAAGTGGCATGGAAATTGCTATATTTATATACAAATAGCTTTACAGTTAAGCACTAATTATTTTATAAAATTTGCAAAGGAGAGAAGATATGAATTTAGAAGTGAGAAATATTGATATTAAGGATGCTGTTTTTGCTGATACAGAGAAGATTGAAAATGGTATCTTATATATCAATAAAAATAGTCTTATAAGTTTAGTTAAGGAAGATAAAAGGGTAAAAGATGTTGAATTTGACATTGCAAGACCAGGAGAGTCCGTTAGAATTTTACCAGTAAAAGATGTAATTGAACCAAGAGCAAAAGTGGATGATGAAATATTTCCAGGAACCTTTAAGGAATATATGCTTGAAGGCGGAAGTGGAGTTACTTATGCTTTGAAAGGCTGTGCAGTTGTTACAACAGGACCAATTGTAGGATTCCAAGAAGGCTTAATAGATATGAGTGGTCCGGGAGCAGAATACAGTATATTTTCTAAATTAATAAATATAACAATGAGTATTACCAAAGAAGATTTTGTAGATCAGCATGAACAAGAAGAAACTATAAGGTTAGCTGGATTAAAGGTTGCAGCTTATATAGGAAGTATAGGTATTGGTTATGAAGAATTTAGAAGTGAGAGCTTAGAGTGGAAAAGTATAGGGGAAAAATATGCTGAGTTTAAGGAGTTACCTAAAGTAGTGTATGTATATAATTGCATGAGTCAAGGGCTATTACATGATACATATTTCTATGGAAGAGATTCAAAAATAATTGTACCCACATTAGTTACACCACTTGAAGTTATTGATGGAGCCATAGTAAGTGGAAATTGTGTATCACCTGGTTCAAAAACGACCACCTATCATCATCAAAATAATGCTGTGATAAAAGAGTGTCTAGAAAAGCATGGTAAAGAGATGAATTTCATGGGAGTAATTTTAAACCCATTAATGGTTACTTTAAAAGAAAAATATAGAAATTGTATGCTAACAGTGAGATTAGCGGAGATGCTTGGAGCTGAAGGTGCAGTAATATCACAGGAGGGATTTGGAAATCCTACAACGGATTTAATGATTACTTGTGAATCCTTAGAGAAAAAGGGTGTAAAAGTAGTAATAATAACAAATGAAGATGCAGGAGTTGACGGTATGTCAGAATCCCTTCCGGATAGTGTTACTGAAGCTAATGCTATAGTTTCTACTGGAAATAGTAATGCTACTATAATGCTTCCTAAGATGGATAAAGTTATAGGTAAACTTTCAGAAATAGCAAGGGTTACAGGCGGAAATGTGGATTCAATACAGAGTGATGGAAGATTATTGGTTGAAATACATGGAATCATGGGAAGTCACAATCTTCAGGGAAATACTAAATTAAGTGCAATTACTATATAGCGAGGAGGGGAATATCTTGAAAAAGGTAATTTTTTATACTAATCAGTTTTTTGGACAAGTAGGTGGAGAAGATAAGGCATATTATGAACCAACTTTTCATGAAGGTCCAGTAGGAAATGCTAATGCTTTTGCATCAAAGTTAGAGAATGCAGAAATTGTTGGAACTATAATCTGCGGTGATAATTATTATGTAGAAAATATGGAGAAGGTTAAAGAGTTTATTAGTAGTAAGGTTAAGGAGATAAATCCAGACTTAATAATTGCAGGACCAGCTTTTAATGCAGGAAGATTTGGAATTGCTTGTGCAGATGTATGCAAGTTTATTAAAATTGAATTTAATATTGAAGCTATTACGGGTTTATACTGGGAAAACCCTGCAGTTGAGATGTATAAAAAAGATATATATATTATGGAAGTTGCAAAGTCAGCAGCTGGAATTAGAAAGGCTGTTCCATTAATGTGTGGCTTCGCCAATAAACTTTTAAATGGAGTTCAAATTGGTACACCTAAAGAAGAACAATACTATGCAAAGGGTAAAAGAGTAAATGTATTTAAAGAAAAGAATGGAGCTGAGAGAGCTATTGAGATGCTTCTAAAAAAGATGAAAAATGAACCTTATGAAACAGAACTTGAAATTTCTGCCTATGATAAGGTTGAACCAGCAAAGCCATTGAAGGATTTAAAGAGTGCTAAGATTGCATTATGTACAACTGGTGGAATTGTATTAATGGGAAATCCTGACCATATGCCAGCCGCTACAGCAAAAACTTTTAAAATGTATGATATTTCAAACATGGAGTCACTAAGACAAGGTGAGTTTGAGTCAGTTCATGCTGGGTATGATCCAGTTTATGCAAATTTAGATCCAAATAGGGTGGCACCGCTAGATATACTTAGGAAGCTGGAAAGAGAAGGGGCTATAGGAAGTGTATATGGTTACTTAACTACAACCACAGGGAATTCTACTTCGGTTTCAGATGCAACTAGAATGGGGCAGGAGATTGCAAGTAAGTTTTTAGAAGATGGTGTTGATGGAGTTATATTAACGAGTACGTGAGGAACTTGTACACGTTGTGGAGCAACGATAGTAAAACAAATTGAAAAGGCTGGTATCCCAGCAGTTCATATTTGTACTGTGACACCAATATCTAAGACTGTAGGTGCACCTAGAATATCAGGGGCACAAGCAATTCCGTATCCTACAGGAAATCCTCAGATAGATGAGAAAAAAGAAAAAGTTTTAAGTGAAGAGATTGTTTGTAGAGCATTGGAAAAATTGTTAAGGTAATTAAAAGTTTAAATTAAAAATCCAGTCGCTAAAAATAACTTAGCTTTAATAAGTACAGCGTGCAATTTAAAGCTAAGTAGATTTTAAATTTTATTTATAATAGAAGGGGTGAATATTTATGATAATAGGAGTACCAAAGGAAATTAAAAATAATGAATATAGAGTAGCGATAACACCAGATGGAGTAAAGGAATTATGTGCAAGAGGCAATAGAGTATATATTGAGAACAATGCAGGCTTAGGTAGTGGATTTTCAAATGCTGAATATGAGGATATGGGAGCAGAGATACTATATTCACCAAAAGAGTTATTTGAAAAATCAGAAATTATCTACAAAGTAAAGGAGCTTTTTCCAGAGGAGTTTGACTATTTAAAAGAAGGACAAATTATTTTTACTTATATTCATTCTAATGCATTTAGGGAGCAGACAGATGCATTGTTAGAGAAGAAGGTAATTGGTATTGCCTATGAAGATATAACAGATAAAAATAATGAGTTTCCATTATTAAAACCAATGAGTGAGATTGCTGGAAAAGGCGGATTTTTAATGGCAGTTCAATGTGTTCAAAAAATTAATGGTGGAAATGGCTTAATGCTTGCAGATGTTTGCGGTGTTAAAAAAGCTGAAATTGTTGTAATTGGAGCAGGAAACTCAGGATTAGGAGCAGCTGAACTTGCAGCTAGTCTTGGAAATAAAGTTACTGTGCTGGATATAAATACAGTAAAACTTGAAAGAGCAAAGGAAGTTTTACCTAAGGGTGTAGAGTTCTTATATTCAAATAAGAAAAATATTGAAGACTGCATAAAAAAATCAGATGTCTTAATTAATTGCATTCTTTGGCCAAAGCACAGAACTGATCATTTAATTACAAGAGATATGTTAAAATTAATGAAACCTAATAGTTTAATAGTGGATGTTTCTTGTGATGAAGGTGGAGCTATTGAAACCTGTAGAAGCACTTCCCATGATAATCCAGTTTATTCTGAAGGTGGAATAATCCATTATTGTGTTGATAATATACCTTCTGCATTTTCACAAACTGCGACAACATCATTATGTAATGCAACACTTCCATACTTAATAGAGATTGCTAGTAAAGGGGTGCGCAAGGCCTTATGTGAAAATGAACACTTAAGAAGAGGCTTAACCTGCTATGATGGTGTTCTTACCTTAGAGGAAACAGGACTAAAGCAGAAGAGACCTTATAGTTCTCCGGAAGAAGTGTTGAATATAGTATAATAATTATATAAATGAGAAAATAAAAAAAAGAATTTACAGAAAACTTTGAAAATATAAGATGGGGGAGATTGAAATGAGTGAACTAACAAGTATGGGTATAATTTCATTATTGCCAGCTACCATAGCCATAGTATTATCCTTTATAACGAGAAATACAGTAATATCTTTAGCGGTAGCTTGTATAGTTGGTACTTTAGTAGCGGGACAAGGTATATTTGGATTTCCAATTTTATTAAAAGAGAGTATAGGTTCACCAGATTTTGCTTGGATAATGCTTTTAAATTCATTTATAGGAATTTTAGTTGCATTCTTTCAAAAGACTGGAGCAATACAAGGCTTTACTCAGTATATGAAAGATAAAAAAATGACTAGAAATAAGGTACAATTATCAGCATGGCTTTTGGGAATGGTTTCATTCTTTAGTGATTCCTTTGCTCCACTTTTTGTTGGTACAACCATGAGAAGTGTTTCAGATGATGCAAAAGTTTCAAGGGAAAAGTTAGCATATATTGCGGACTCTGCAGCAGCACCAGTAAGTATACTTGTTCCAATAACTGCATGGTCAACATTCTTGAGTGCATTAGCAATAGGTATCGGTCCAATTATTACTCAAGAGGATGCAGCAAACCTATTTTTGAAAGCTATCCCATTTAATTTATATGCAATAATTTCTGTAGCATTAGTAGGATTAATAGCTTCAGGAATAGTTAAAGACTTTGGACCTATGAAGAAAGCAGAATTGAGAGCAGAGCGTGAAGGTAAAGTAATTAGAGATGGAGCTATTCCACTTATAGGGAAAGAGTTAACTGAGATGAAACCTTATGAAGGATTAAAGCCTAGAATCTTCTTAAACTTTATTTTACCTATATTACTAATTGTTATCATAGCTCTGGGCACATATATAACATTAGGTTCTGCGAAAACTATGGAATCCTTCTTATTTGTAGTTATATTCATGGGGATAAGTATGTTTATACAAGGTATACCATTTCAAGAAATAATGGATACTTTAACAACTGGAATTAAGGGAGCTTTACCTGCGATTATTTTACTTGCATTAGCATACTCTGTTAACGGGTTAAGTAAAACTATGGGTACAGCTAACTATATTATTTCTATAAGTGAAGGATTTTTAAAACCAGAATTTTTACCAGTAGCAATATTTATGATAGCGGCATTAATGTCATTTTCAACAGGATCATCTTGGGGAACCTTTGCTATATGTATGCCTATAGCATTACCATTGGCATTTCAATTCTCAGGTGGAGAAGTAACTACATTGGTATATCTTGCATTTGCAGCAGTAGCAGGTGGAGGAGTTTTCGGAGACCATTGTTCACCGTTATCTGACACAACGGTTTTAGCGTCTACAGGAGCTGCCTCAGACCATATCGATCACGTTAAAACTCAGTTACCATATGCATTGACTTGTGCAGGCATAGCATTAGTAGCTTATTTAGTTATAGGTTTTATATTTGTATAGATAGGGAAGTTGTAAGCATATTAATTTAATATTAAGAGATTAGCAGGTACAAATGCTACTATATATTAGCACAGAATAAAATGTAAATATGTAATGTCAGAGCTAAAAGCATTTAGGCTTTTAGCTCTGCTTTTATTTCACTGGAAATTTAATTTTACGTGGGTGTTATAGCCTCTATTATTATGAATTTATATTAGTGGTAGCTTTATTTAAAACAATATTACTTGTAATATGCAAAAATACTTGAGAAAATATAGGTATAGGGAGGGATTAGTGCTATGACAGTTAAAGAATGAAAAAAATTCTGTTTACCTTTATGTTATCATTGGATGTGATTATAATTGTGAAGCTTAATTAAATTAGTTCAGTTCCTATTGTAACAGAGTATAAATAATGTTTAGATGGGAGGGGTTTAGTATTAAATTTAATGAACAAGAGTTATTAAAAGCCGTTAGAGATTTAAAATCAGGCGATAAATCTGCTTTTGATGTGTTATATAAATTAACATATAAAAAAGTTTACTTTTTTTCATTGAGTATTACAAATGACCCTGAGATGACGAGTGATATAGTGCAAGAGGTATACCTTTTAGTCCTTAAATATATTAACTCCTTAAAAGATGAAAAATTATTTATTGCTTGGTTAAATAGAATTACTTATAATACAACAATGAAAGAACTAAGTAAAGCAAATAAAAGACCAATTAATATCACAGACGAAGAATTACAATTAAAATTAGTTGATGAAAACAATCCAATGGTTAGATATATTGAGGATGAAAGTAAAATGGAAATAATTAAAATTATATTAAGTTTAAAAGCAAAACATAGAACTGTATTAATACTGAAATATTTTAAAAATTATTCCATTAAACAGATGGCGGAAATATTAAATTGTCCTGAAGGAACTGTTAAAAGTAGATTAAATGCAGCTAAAGTAGCGTTGAAAAAAGAATTAAGTAAAAATTACAGTAAGAGTTTATTTATTTTAGCTTTGAGTATATTGGTGTTAACTATATTAATTAAATCTGTTATTGCTGGAATTAATGATATAAATAGAAGTTTATCTTTGAATAATTATTTGTGTAATATAATTTATATAATTATTCTTACAATAGTACTAGTCAATATAATTCCAATTACGAATTATATTGATAATAATAGAACTATTTATGGTATACAAATTATTGAGAAAAGTATTGAATTTAAATATGATTAATTATTTATGAATGAAGAAAATCAAGTATTTTACTAATACTTGATTTTTTTTTATTACAATGAATTTGAAAATTTTGATATAAAAAATATGTATTATTTTACATTATATTACAATTAAATGTTAATAAATAGTAAAAAATAAGAAATAAAAATAAAAAAATGAACTTTTATATAGATAAACTTATCTTTAATAATATAAAATAGAAAAATGTGAATAGGAGGAGGTTTTATGAGTAAAATTAGCGATTTTACTGAAATACAAGAAAGATTAGTTGAATTATATGAAAAAGATGGACTTACACCTGAGGTGTTATTTTTAAGTCAATTAATGGACAACTTAATTGTGGATGAGCAAAAAAGGCTAATGGAAGAGAAGTTAAGACTATAATATATATTTTAATTTTAAAGGATTAATCACATGGTATTTTGTACAATGTTCTGTATAAGTTAATCTCTTTTCAATGCTTTCTACAAAATGATCTTGAAGTTTATATGAAAAAATTTCATATAAACTTCAAGAATGATTTGTACTGATTTTCCATGAATCTATCTTTGCTTCATATGCTAATACAGTTATGGTTGATACTACTGAAACTGAATTTTAGGTTCAGTAAGTGAATGGTGAGGAGTTTAGGCTTTTCTTTTTTTATAAATAATTAATTATATATTGATTATCTTCAAAAGCACTTTTGACATAAAATTCAAGCCGGAATGTAGCTGATAAGAGAAAATGATGAGATCATGATTTAAAAATAAGATGATTAAGTGTGTTAAAGTAAGTCAACTTACTATTAAATTCAGTTAAGGCTTGTCAGACTTAAAAAAAGGAGTATAATAATAATTTGATTGTACTAGCTATAGGGAGGCATGGTTTTGATGAAGGAAATATTAAATATGCAAGAAGTTTGCGAGTTGTTAAGTGTAAGTGAAAAGACTATGATAAAGCTTTTGAAGGAAGAAAACATACCGGCGAGAAAGATTGGCAGGGAGTGGAGGTTTAGCAAAACCGCAATAATTGAGTGGCTTGGCAGTGGAGATTCAATGGATTATAGTGCACAGGAAGAAGGGGGAGAAATATATAAGTATGAAAAGGAGACTAGCAAATTGCTAGAACTATTGGATAAGGTCCATGATAGAGTAAATACAATTAAGATGAATATAAGATAAAGAACAAGATAAAACTAACATAAATTAGTTTGAGAATAACAGAAAAATAATATGAAATAGGAAATACAAAAAGATAAATGTAGAAAGAAGAAGAGCCCAATGAAGAATATATTTAAAATTTATATAGATGATTTAAAAAGAATATTTTCTAGTTATGCAGCGGTAATTGTACTTTTAGCATTGTGTATTTTACCGTCCTTGTACGCCTGGTTTAATATAGCGGCATCCTGGGACCCCTATTCAGAGAGTGCTACAAGTGGAATAAAAATTGGGGTTGTTAACAAGGATGTTGGAACCACCTTAAGGGATAAAGAGATTAATATTGGTGATCAGGTTATTTCGGAGCTTAAAGAAAATAAAAGCTTAGGGTGGCAGTTTGTTAGTGAGGAGAAAGCTAAAAAGGCACTGGAAGAAGGTAAGTATTATGCAACAATAACCATTCCAGAAAATTTCTCTAAGGAACTAACATCCATAGTGACAAGTGAGATTAATAAGGGCGAGATAGAGTATTCAGTTAATGAAAAAATAAATGCCATAGCACCAAAGCTTACAGATAAAGGAGCTACAGGAGTACAAGAGAAGGTTAGCAAGGCTGTTGTGGAAACTGTTAGTGAAGCTATATTTGGAGCTGCAAATGAGATTGGTATAGAGCTGGAAAATCAAATGCCTAAGATATCACAAATACATAATCTATTAGTAGAGCTTCAAGGAAAATTTGGCAGTATAAATGACACTACAGATTTAGCTTATGATGGAGCACTGAAAATGGAAGATTTGATAAAAGGAATTCAGGGTGATATACCTTTAATTCAAAGTACCATTAAAAACGCTCAGGGTTTAAGCAGCAGTATGAAGGAGTTTTTAAGTGAATCTAAGGATGGAGTAAGTAAAGTTGCTCCAATAATAAAAAATGATATAAAAATAGTAAATGACATAGCTAGTGAAATTTCGAAATTCACAGAAGGCGTTATTAACGCAATAAACTCTGGGTCTGAAAAGGTTCCAGAAATGATAGACAGTTTAACAGCTAAGGTTAATACTGCACAGGACATGACAACTTCCTTAATAAGGATTTTAGAAAAGCTTAATAAATTAGCACCAGGAAAGCATCTGGATAAACTTATTGGGGATTTAAGTAATGTTAGCAATAGGTTAAATACTGCCTTACAAAGTTTAAATGTGATAAAGGACAATGTGGCAAATGGCGTTAAGCCGGATTTAACTTTATTAAACAATGTCATAACTGTTACAAATGATGTGGCTTCAATAACTTCGGGCATATATGAAAACTTTGATTCTGCAATCATACCAAAGTTAAACGAAATTTTTGATAAGGGAAATGAAGTGGCAGCAGGTGCCATTGCAATACTACAAGAAGCTGAAAATAAACTACCAAAGGTTGAAGAAATTTTAACTCTTGCTTATGAAGGCGTTGGTAAGGGTGTTGAAGGCTTAGATTATGTGAAAGAAATTCTTCCAAAATCAGAAGAGATGATTAATGAGTTAACAGATAAAATAGGAAAAATAAATAATAATGAAGAATTACAAGCTGTTATTGATTTATTAAAAGCAGATGTAACAAAGAGAAGTGACTTCCTGGCTAACCCTGTAAACATAGTAGAGAACAAGGTATTCCCTATAGCAAACTACGGTACAGCAATGACACCATTTTACTCAGTGTTATCTCTATGGGTAGGTATTCTACTATTAGTTTCTATATTAACAGTAAATGCTAAGGGAGAATATAAACCTCATGAAGTGTACTTTGGAAAGTTGTTGTTATTTATGACTGTTACAGGAATCCAAGGTTTAATAGTAGCTTTAGGAGACTTATATCTTCTAAAAATAACTTGTTTAAATCCAGTACTCTTTGTCCTTGGTAATATCTTTACCAGCTGGGTGTTTACCTTTATTGTATACTCTCTGGTATCTGTATTTGGAAATGTTGGTAAGGTAATAGGAATAATATTACTAGTACTTCAAGTGGCAGGTTCAGGTGGAACCTTCCCAATACAATTAACTCCACATATGTTCCAAGTGATAAATCCATACCTTCCATTTACCTATGCCATCTCCTTTGCAAGAGAAGCAATTGGCGGAGTAGTACTAAGTGTACTATATAAAGATATATCAGTGCTGCTGATTTATATAGCTGGAGCTATTGTAATGGCAATGCTTTTAAAGAAACCTATAAATAAACTTTTACATGGATTTGTGGAGAACTTTGAGAAAAGTTCCATTGGAGAGCATTAGAAGCTTAAAATAAATAAACCCTGTCCTTTAGTAAAAGAGGATAGGGTTTATTTTTATTAATAATCTGCCAATGCTATTTATAAGGTGCCTTGGGAAGAGATAAATGGTAAATAATATTGCTATAGTTAGACTATAAAAGTTTTAAGGTGTGATTTTTACAGGTAGCTTAATAGTAATTGTAAAGGAATCATTAGTTTTTTTAGCATAGAATTTACCTTTATGCATTTCTATAATTTTTGTGCAGGTTTTTAAGCCTATACCTGTACTGCTTACAGCGTTTAGGTTTTTATTTATTTTATTCTGAATTATAATAATTAAATTTTCGTCTTTAATGTAATATCTTATGTTAATGGGCCTTGATTTATCGGCATATTTTATAATATTTGAAAATACATTATCTAAGACACGTCTTATTGAAATTAAATTCATATCCAAAGAGGCTGCAGTATTGCATGGGGTGAAATCAAAGGTGAAGCTTTCATCATTTAACATAAAAAGTTCTTCTTGAAATAGCTGGTCCAGTATTTCAGTTACATTAAAGGTTTCTAAATCTAAGTCACTTTTTTTATTGAATACTAGAAAATATTCAAAGAGTTTATCTGATAAAGATTTAATTTGATAAGCTTTTTCACGACTGTTATGGATATACTGCATAAGGTTTTCTGTAGTCTTATATTTTTTATATTCTATAATATCAAGATAGCCTAACAATGCAGTGAGTGGGGTTCTTAAGTCATGAGATATAGCAGTAATTAGCTCACTATTAGCTAATTTTGCTTCATCTTCACTTTGTAATCGCTCAATAAAAGATTTCCTCATTTCGTTGATGCTTTCTGCAAGGTAGCTTAATTCATCATTTCCTTCTATGGTTATGTCATAGTTTAAATCTCCACCCTCTAATATCTTAATTTCATTTTCAAGAGTTCTTATATAGGAGATTTTTCTTCGAATTATAGTAAGCATAATAAGGATAAAGCAGATTAATCCAGTAGCTGAGGATAAAAAAAGCGTTACGTAATAATATTTATATTCAAAATAACATTCTATATAAACTTTGGCATCTGCATCATAAAAAGAAACGTCATCAAAATTATCTGATATGTTTGGTATTCTTGTTAAATTTTCATCGCCATAGTAAGATAAATATCTATTTGAACTGTACACTAAATTATTATTTTGAAATATATAAATATCTACATATTTATTATCACGAATCCAACTTTCAATTTCAGTTTCATCATTTATTGAAATCTTATTATTAGATACATAAGACCTAAAGTCAGATAGCGCTTGGATACTTTTCTTCTTAAGCAAAGCACTTTCATCATAGTATTTGTATAGAATGTTTTCTCCAAGAAAATTTACTAGGAACCCTATTGCAACAGAAATAATTAGTGAAACTATTATAGAAACAGTTAATTTCTTTTCAAGCTTTGTGGAAAAAAACATTTTACTCAATTCTGTACCCCTTTCCCCACACTGTTTTTATATATTTTGGATTTTGAACATCCGATTCTAATTTACTTCTTAAATTTCTGATATGTACCATAACTGTGTTGTTATTGGAGTAAAAGTATGGTTCATTCCAGACACTTTCATATAAATTCTGGGCAGAAAAAATTTTGCCTCTATTGGAGGCCAGTAATAAAAGAATTCTATATTCTATTTCCGTAAGAATAACTTCCTCATTATATATAGAGACCTCATTGGAATTTGTATTTATTTTCAGGCCATTTATCTCTAGAGAATCAGAGGTTTCAGGTAACTCTTTTCCTTTATACACGTAGTATCTTCTAAGGAGAGCTTTAACTCTTGAAATTAATTCAGTGTATGAGAATGGCTTTGAAAGAAAATCATCACTTCCAGCAGAGAAGGCCATGCACTTATCTGAGTCTTGAGATTTAGCAGTAAGAAATAAAATAGGAGCACTGGATTTTTCTCTAATCTCTATACAAGCCTTAAAACCAGATTTTATGGGCATCATAATATCAAGAATTATTAAATCCGTATTGTCATTAACTTTGTTTACAGCATCTTCCCCATTAATGGCTTCGGATACGTTAAAGCCTTCACTTTCTAAAAGAATGCGTACTATTTCTCTGATTTCATCGTTATCATCTGCAATTAAAATATTTTTCATATATGGAATCCACCTCCTTCGTTACTTAGTATATATTTTAAATGAATTTTTATCTATATTTTATTAGTCACTTAAGAATTCTTAAGATTTTATATAGGAAAAACTTAAGATACTGATTATAAACTATATATTGTAGATAAGAAGTTTATAAATTGCGAAAATGTATATTTGCGGGGAGACGAGTAATATTGAAGAATAAACGAACAATGAAAGTTTTAGCAATAGTTGTTGCGGTTTTATTAGTTATATTGTTAATAAAATATATGCCAAAGTTACTTTTAATTACTGTATCACTTGAAGAGTTTAAGAAATATATTTTATCAATGGGTCACTTTGGAGTGCTTATGATTATACTATTTCAAGGGTTGCAGACTATAATTGCGCCCATTCCTGGTGAGGTTATTCAAATAGCGGGAGGATATCTTTACGGTATTCCTTTAGGTACAATATACAATCTAATAGGTCTTATTATAGGTTCAGGTATGGCTTTTTACTTTGCACGATTAATTGGAAGAGATTTTGTAGAAAATCTTATTAAAAAGAAAAATTTAAAGTGGATAAATAATATTATGGAGAGCAAGAAATTTGAAATTATATTATTTATAATTTTTATAGTTCCAGGGCTGCCTAAGGATTTTATGATATATGTAGCTGGACTTACAAACCTAAAGCCCATAAAATTCTTTGTGATTTCTGTAATAAGCAGACTTCCATGGATAATGATATCAGCAAGTGTGGGAGCTAATATTAATGCAGGAAATTATGGGATGACTATAGTAATATTAGTTATAGCCATTATTGGATTTTTACTAGGCGTGCTTTATAAGGATTGGATTATAAAAAAGCTGTCTAAGGAGCAGGATGAAGATATTTACCATGAGGAAAAGCTAGATAAATTTAATTAAAATATTTCATCTAAGGAAAAGTTAGATAAATTTAATTAAAGTATTTCAGATGGGGAAAGGTTATATAGATTTAATTAAACTATTTAAAGAGGAGAAAATATATGTTTAAGAAATACATTCCTAATATACTTACATTTTTAAACTTGTCCTTTGGGGTATTGTCAATAATTGAAGTAATAAAAGAGAATTATTTTTTTGCAGCAATGCTTATAGTTGGAGCTGCTATAGTTGACAGGTATGATGGACGGGTTGCAAGACTACTTAAGGTTTCTAGTGATATTGGTAAGGAACTTGATTCACTAGCAGATATTGTTTCCTTTGGGGTTGCTCCAGGAATTCTTATGCTTTTCAGATATGGACTAAATAATTATATAATAGGGATAGGTACCATGTTATTTTATATTATATGTGGCTGTTATAGGCTTGCAAAGTATAACATAAGTGAATTTGAAGGTGTGTTTACAGGGATACCAATAACTGTATGTGGATGTGCCTTAGCAATAATATCCTTAATAAATATAAATAATATGTTTATACCAATGGGCTTTTTAATCTTTTGTGGATATCTTATGATTTGCAAATTGAAATTAAAGAAAATATAAGGTGGAAAATAAAGACAAGCTTTATAGGAGTTTGTATTGAAGGACGTAAATGAAGAGAAAAGAACTTGTTAGGGAAAAAATGAGGAATTTAATAAGAATAGAATATAGGAAACAAGGGCTTGCCAGTGGCAAGCCTTATTTTTTTCTTGTTTTTAATATCTTATCACTAGAAAATGCCTGAAGACTTATTTTATATGTTATTCTCTGAATTAAACTGCTCTGCATGTTTTTGTTTATAAGCCGTCGGAGAGCAGCCATAGTACTTTTTAAACACTGTACTGAAGTGATTTGCAGAGGAGAAGCCGTAGCTATCTGCAAGTTCTTGCAAAGGTGTATTTTTAGATAGAAGCTCTATGCTTATTCTTCTCAGCTTATGCTTTTGTATAAAATCTTTAGTGGATACCCCTAGAACACCTGTAAAGCATTTATAAAGGTAACTTTGGGATACATTAACATGGTTACAAAGGTCATCCACAAGGATTTGCTCATGGATATGAGCATCAATATATTGAGCGCAGTTTTGTATAATAAGTTCCTCATTAGTTGCAGCTATTTCACTGGCTAGTCCCAATAAATCACTAGGTTCAGAGGAGTTTAGAGCAGCAAAAATTGTGCTGTGCAGTAGGTTGCTTATATTGTAATAAACACCAGGCTTATGGTCCATGGCCTGCTGATTAAGACGTTTAAGGTTAGCTACAGAAGCAGAAGTCATTAATCGCTTATATATGGCAGGGCCATGCAAGTCTAGGAGCATTATTAGGAGATTTCTTTTATCAACAGGAGCCACATCAAAGTGTAAAAAATAAAATTCAAGGTCTGAGTCTGCCTCACACATTACACTATAGGTTACAGCTGGAGGAAACAATAGGGTATCTCCACTTTTAATTTCATAGTCTGCACCATTGACAGTTAAGGTATAGCTGCCCCTAGTTATGTATAAAAATTTGAAGTGTCCAAGGATTTCATGCTGAATATAGAAGTCTTCAGTTTGCTGCCATAATCCAAAGGAAATTAATTTATATTTAAGGGCTGCTAAATACCTGGATACACGGTCTTCCTCAAGGACAGGGATATAGTTTAATTTATTATTACTCATGATTCACCTCATCTTCAAGTTTCATTCTAATTATATCATTATTTAACATAATTTAGTTATGATTTGTATAAGTTTTAAAATGGAAAGATGGTTGTTAAAAAAAATACAATAATGTTATAGTATTAACATACTGATTAGGGGGAATGATTATATGAAGAAAAAAGCATTATTACTACTGTTATCAGTAGCAATAAGTATGGGTTCTTTTGCTGGATGTACAACATCAACAGGCAAAGGTGATAAGAATCCACAAACACAGGAAA
This sequence comes from Clostridium culturomicium, assembly GCF_000821305.1. Classification (GTDB taxonomy): domain Bacteria; phylum Bacillota; class Clostridia; order Clostridiales; family Clostridiaceae; genus Clostridium_J; species Clostridium_J culturomicium. The sequence continues at coordinate 77,355 of NZ_CCXK01000013.1, forward strand.
TTAAATTTGATGAAGAAAAATCTGCAGACCTTGTTGTCGTTGGAGGCGGAGCTGCAGGTATGTCAGCAGCTTTAGAGGCTGTAGAGAGTGGGGCTGAGAAGGTTATTATCCTTGAAGCTACTAGCAAGACAGGTGGATCACTAAACTTTACAAGCGGATCAATGTCTGCAGCTGAAACAATTGTTCAAGAAGAAGATGGTATTGAAGATACCCTTGAGTCATTTGTTGAAGATATAATGAAGACTGGAAGCGATTTTGGTGGAAAACCTAACAGAGAAATGGTTGAAATGTTTGTTAAAGAAGACAAAGATGCCTTCCAATGGCTTTGGGATAATGGTTTAAGTGAATATGAATTGTTAAAAGATGCAGAAGGAAAACGTGCTGTATTTGCTCCAGAGCATGCACTTTATTCTATTCCACGTACATATAAGGCACAACCAAAGGATAAAGCTAATTACAAATCTCCTACACATGAAATATTAGATAAAATGATTGCTGAAGAGAGCAAAATTGAAATTGAATACTTAACAAAAGCTACTGATTTAATTGCTAATGATAAAGGTCAAGTAATGAGTGTATGTGGTGAAAATATCCAATCAGGAAAAGTTACTCGTTACAACTCTGAAAAAGGAATTATCGTAGCTACAGGTGGTTATTCTGCTAACCATAAGCTTATGGCAGAGTACACAGAGCATGGTGGAAGCTACCTTGCTGGAGGACCAGCAGGAGCTGATGGAAATGGTTTATTAATGATGCAAAAGGTTGGGGGAGCTTTACATGATGATGATGTAATGGGATATATACCAACATTCCCAATGGGACTTCAAGGTAAGGATGATCCAACAACTGGAATTATAGCTTCAACTTACACTTGGAAAACAGGTGGTATAGTTGTAAATAAAGAGGGAGAGCGTTTTGTAAATGAAACAGAAGCTAACCCATCAATCAGAGAAGTTGCCCTTGAAGAGCAGCCAGAAGCAGTTCAATTTGATATATTCACAGATAAGATACTTGAAGATTTACGTGCTAAAAAAGCAGCAGGTATGTATGATATGAGATTTGGTGCAGAAGGTGCTCCAGGAAAACACGTACTTTATGAAGCTGATTCTTTAGAAGAGTTAGCTGAAATGATAGAAGTACCAGTTGAAAAATTACAAGCTACTGTAGATTCATATAATGCTTCAGTTGAGGCTGGTGGAACTGATGAATTTGGACGTAGCTATGATGAAAACTATAATGCCTTTAAATTAGCTAACAATAAAATAGAAGGCGAAAAATATTATGCTGTACGTCTTCACGCTTTATGTGTAATGACTTTAGGTGGGATAGAGACTAACACAGACTTACAAGTATTAGATGCAGAAGGTACTGCAATCCCTGGATTATATGCTGCTGGAGAAGTTATCGGTGGTGTTTGGGGTAAATTCGTATCTGGTGGTACAGGAGTTATGGGACCAGTAGTATTTGGTCGTTTAGCTGCTAGAAACGCTATGGCAACTGAGCCAGCAGAAGGATATACAGTTAAGCCAGCAGAAAATATGTTAGATGCTGATTTGTTTGTTAAAGATAAAACTAGCTCAAATGAATTTGATATGAGTAAAGAGCTTAAAGATGGAAAATATGAAGCAACAGTTGATGGACAAGAAGGCCCAATGACTGTAAATGTAACAATTGCTGATGGTAAAATATCAGAGGTTGTTGTAGGAGAGAATAAAGAGACTGAAGCAATTGCTTCTGGAGCTATTAAGGATATTCCTGCAAAAATAGTTGAAACAAACTCTGTAGAGGTGGATTCAGTATCTGGAGCTACTTTAACTTCAGAGCGTATTAAGAAGGCTGTTGTTCAGTGCTTAACTGAAGCAGCAAAATAAGCAAGCAACAACCCCATATAATATAGATAAAGAAAACTCTAAGCCATGTAATGTGGCTTAGGGTTTTCTTTTTTGATATTGAGCTATTTAAATATTTTTTTATTCATATGATATTAGTAATGATATTATAATTCAAGCATTATGCTTAAGAATAGACTACTCACTCTTTATTGGGGAATTTTTCATTTAAGAAAGTTATAAAATTATCTACATTTTTAATTAAATCTTTTCGCACAATTGGTACTATAAATTCAGTTGTAATTGGTTTTATAATAATGAGGTTGCTAGTCGTTAAATAGTTCTTAATATCGGAATAAAATATAATATCTTCTTTTATTTTTTATATTAATTTGCATAATATATTTTTTGCAGTTCTATTATATCTTTCAACTTATTATTTCCAATGGAAAATTGAAAGAAAGCTTTCGCTTAATTCATGCTAATGCTCCTTTATTTTAGTGGAAAATTTAGCGTTAAAATTAATTTTTTACTTTAAATTTAATAAACTTAACAAAATCATCAAAATTACCTATTTCAAATGAATCTTTGAAAACCGAAAATCTAAGCTTTGGGGAATCTAGTAAAATTGAATTATCTATTACAATGGATTTATCAATTAATGAGTACGGCACATTAAGTTTCGAATATGCTTTTGAGTCTACTTCAGTGAAAAATATACATTCCGACTCATAAAAGCATACATAAGAATATCCAATACAAAGATTTTTTCTCATAAACAATATTCTTATCCAACTCTCCACATAAGCTATTTTAAAAATAACAATTATTACTATAAGGTTCATAAAAGCACGTGCAATATTTGTAAAATATTCCAAAGTAGCAAATTTAAAAGATACATAATAATGATTCATTTCAGAAAAAGTGAAAGACAGAAAAGTAATAATTAGAATAAGTGATAGAATAATTTGAAATACTAGGTATCGTTTAGAATAAATAATTTTATTATGTTCAATAAAATCCTCTACAGAATCATTTAAAATGCATTTAAATAAAATCCTATCTTCAGCCATATTAAACCTCCATTGCTCCATAAATTTATAATTATGATAATATTTACTTAAATCTTAGCATGTAATACTTATTATATAAATATATACCTTAACTTTATTTTATAAAAGCTATGTCATTTTATAGACATAGCTTTTGTTTGCTCTATTTATTAATAATCAAAGCTAACACTAGTCGCGTTATTTTTTAACTAATAAAATGAACTTGTATATTATGAGAAAAGTGTTGAATGTATATGTGTGATTTTCTTGAAAATTTTAATAAGTCAGTAAAGTTCTATAGAAAAAAGTAATAATTATTGAAAAATTTGTATTTTAAATGCTACAATGATGTGGCGTAAAGGCAAATTGTATTTAAAATAACAAAGTTTAAAAGGGGGAGAAATTATTATGAAAAAGATTTTGTCTATTCTTCTTACAGCTGTAATGATCCTTGCTATGACTGCTTGTAGCACTGGTGGATCAGATAAGAAGGAAGAAACAAATACTGCAGGAAAAAAAGAAACTAAAGAGGTTCCAACCATCAATTTATCATGGGGTAACGAAATGCATACTGGTATTATGTACCTTCCATTTCTTGCGCCTGAATTGTTTGAAAAGGAATCTGTTCGTATCAATCCATTGTCTCAAGATATGGGGGAATTGCAGGTAAATGGTGAAACCATTGCTATGATTAAACGTATCGTTACTAAAGGCGGTAGTGAATGTGCAACAATGATGAGTCAGAAAAATCTTGACATCGCACTGACATCTTCTACTGCAATGATGACTGCATACGACGTTGACACTGAACTGAGCATTCTGTCACCAATCCAATGTGATGGTGTTGCCATTGCTGCAAAAGCAGATGCTCCTTATAATACATTCCTTGAATTTATTGAATATGCGAAAAATGCAGATCAGCCTATAAAAGCTGGTTATCACTCTGCAATCAGCAGTCCTCGTGTTGTTCTTGAAGCAGCTATGAAAGATGCTGGTCTGAAAGTAACAGAAGATGCTTCTGACTTTGAAGCTGATGTTGTTATGGTTGACTTAAAAGGTGTACAAAATCTTGTTCCTTCTTTATCTAGTGGTCAGGTTGAAATATGGGCTGGTCCAGCGCCTCATCCACAGAATGCAGAGGAAAGTGGAGTTGGGAAAATTATCTCTACTCTTAATCAACTGCCAGAAGGTAAGTGGGAAAACTTCCCATGTTGCTGCTATGCTGCACGAAATGAAATCGTAGAAAAGTATCCAGAAGTAATTGAAGCTCTAGGTGAAATTATTACTTATACCTGTGATTATGCAAACAATAACCAAGAAAAAACAGGTGAAATGCTAGCTGACATTGTTGGGGTAGAAAAAGATATTCTACCAAAATCTTTAATCGTTTATAGCACTCTTCCAGATGATACTTTTGTAAATGGTATAAACATTTATTACGATGCCATGAAAGAAATGGGTAAATTCAGTGGCAAATTAATTGAGAATGATTTTGAAACTGCAAAAGAAACTCTTTTCAATTTTGAGATTATGAAAAAGGTAAATAAAAAATAGTATTTACCATCATAGAGGTTAGTAATTCCATCTCTGTCTGAGAGGAAAGCAATTTTGGTAGAGGTATAAATGAAAATTAGTTTTACTGGAATCCAGAAGGTTAAAGTGTAGTTAATAGATGGGGTGAATACAAATGAAACTTAATTTAAATGAAATGAAAGTAGAGGAGAAGGCAAGTTTAGGTGAGAAAAAAAATTTGATGAATGAAATGAAGTGGATTACGCCATTTTTACTTCCAGTACTCTTGATTATCACATGGATCTTTGCATCCAAAATAATCAGCAATCAGGCAGTGCTGCCATCTCCTGGCAAAATCGTCTACAACTTCATCCATTCAACTGACAACTTCATTGGTCTGGGCTCTTTACCCAGAAACATTGGATACAGCCTGATTCGAGTTGTTTTGGGATATGGACTGGGTGTGCTTGTGGCAGTTCCACTAGGCCTTCTCATGGGGTATTTTAAAGTAATCAGCAATCTTTTTGAAAATTTCATCAATCTGTTTAAACCAGTTCCACCTTTGGCATGGCAGCCTTTGGTTCTGGGCTGGTTTGGTGTTTCCAGCCTTGCCACCATGGTTCAACTTGGCTATGGCAAATCTTTCGTCTTCTGGGATAACTTTAAGCTGTCTATGATATTTCTCATTGCACTTGGCAGCTTCTTCCCAATTGTCAATAACGTTGTTTTTGGAGTACATAATGTGCGCCGTACCTTGATTGAATCTGCAATGGTACTTGGTGCAAGTAAGAAGGATATATTCTTTAAAGTCCTGCTTCCAGGTGCTGCACCAACAATTCTTAACGGCATGAGACTTGGTCTTGCCACTGCATGGGGATGTCTGGTTGGGGCTGAAATGCTGCCGGGATCTGTTAGTGGGATAGGTTATCTTATCACTCATGCCTATGAATTGGCACGTATTGACCTTGTTATTACTGGGATGATATGCATCGGTGTTGTAGGAGCACTTCTCGATGCTATTTTTAAAGTGATTTCTAGAAGATACTTTTCTTGGGAGAGTAAAATCAGATAATGAGAAAGAAAGGCAGGATACTTATGGATTGTATTACATTAAAAAATGTAAAGAAAGACTTTATTACGGGCAAAGGGGACAAGGTTGCTGCATTGGGCAATGTAAATCTTTCTGTACCTGAATCTGAATTTGTATGTATTCTTGGGCCATCTGGCTGTGGTAAATCTACTTTGCTTCGTATCATTGCGGGGCTAGAAAGTGCTACTGAGGGAGAAGTAATCTATCGTGGAAAGCCAATTACAGGTGCACACAAGGAAATTGGAATGGTATTTCAAAATTATTCTTTGATGCCATGGCTTAATGTGCGTGATAATATTGCATTAGGTTTGGATTTTGCTGGCATTGGAAAAAAAGAACGATTAGAACGAGCTGAATATTATATGGAAATGATTCATATGCAGGAGTTTGCAAAAGCTTTTCCCTATGAACTTTCTGGCGGTATGCAGCAGCGTGTAGCCATTGCTCGTGCACTAGCCAATGACCCAGACGTGCTTTTAATGGATGAACCTTTTGGAGCATTGGATGCTTATACTCGTATTGTTTTGCAGCAGGAGTTACTTAGTATCTGGGAAAAGCACAAGAAAACTATTCTTTTCGTAACTCATAGTGTTGATGAGGCTATATATTTGGCAGACCGTGTTATCTTCATGGCTCCAAAACCAAGTAGAATTGAAAAAGAGTTTTTAATTGATATGCCACGTATTCGTCAGAGAAATAATCCTCGCTACGGTGAACTGACAGAAGAAATGCTGGCATTGTTCGAAAAGCATTAAATATGGACAAAACAGGGAGCATGGTTTAGATTGCTCCCTGTTTTTTATCGTCTTAAGGTGGGAAAGTTATATTTAACTAATCGTCTCTATTTTTATATCTTTTTAATATATTTAATAAGTTTAACGTTAAAATTAACATTGGGGTGGTAGATTATATTAATTTGTAGTGGAAAATATGCTAAGAAAATGCGTGGAAAACTACTTAATTATTACAATGTTATTTTAGAAAAATTATTTTATTTAAATAAACTTTTTTATTTTTATGATTTATTAATAGTATATGCAGTGGCGTTTGAAGCTATAAATTATATTTAGTATATATATTGTAAATATAATGGAAAAAATGGAAAGCGATTGACTGTTAATTTTAGGCGTTATAAAATTAAGAAAAGGTTTTCTAGAAAAGGTTTTCTGCTAAAAGTTTGAAAATTAAAAATTTTTCAAAAGCTATAGGAGGGGAGACAAATTAACGAGCAATGCGTAACAATACATGATGTAGCAAAAAAAGCTAAAACATCTATTACAACTGTTTCACGAGTAATTAACAATACAAATTACCCAGTTAAGGAAGAAGTCAAATTAAGGGTAATTGAAGCAGCTAAAGAGCTAAACTATAAACCTAATATTTTTAGCCGTAGACTGAGAGGGGTACCAAGTAGAGAGATTGGAGTTATTATTCCAAGTATAACAAACCCTTTCTATGCACAGATAGTGTCTGGAGTGGAACATGAATGTATAAAATGTGGATTTATACCTATTATTTGTAGTTCATATAACGATACTGAAATAGAAAAAAGGCATATTGAGATGTTTAAAGAAAAAGATGTGGCTGGCATTATGTTATCAAGTATTAGTAATCAAGATGAATATTTTATTGAACTTTTGGATTCTGGAATTAAGGCTGTTATGTTTGACCAAAATTTTATGAATGTTGGTTATGATGCTGTTTCTTTTGACTTTTACAAAGGTGGAAGAATGGCAGTGCAATATCTAATAGATAATGGTCATACAGAAATTGCTCTTTTAGCAGGTGTTGTGGATAGAAAAAGTAGACAGGTTATTAAGCAAGCATATCAGGATACGTTAAGATATAACCGAATCAGACTAAAGCAAAGTTTAATAATAACTTTATCAGATCCCTTAAATAAAGATAATAAGAGTGGAGACTATGAATATGAAGAAGGCTGTAAGTTAGCAGAAGAATTGCTGAAACAAGAAAAATTGCCAACAGCGGTAATTGCTATTAACGATATCATGGCATTAGGTATTATAAGTCGTTTAATGGACCAAGGAATTAAGGTTCCACAGGATATATCTGTTATTGGCTTTGATAATATTTCAGTATCGGGTATGGTAACACCAGCATTAACTACAATTAATCAGCCATCATATGAAACAGGGGTAATTGCAACACAGATGTTATTAAAGCGTATAAATGGATTAGAAGTTGAAAGTAATCAGGTTTTATTACAACCAACACTAATAGAAAGAAAATCAGTTAGAAATATCACTATGAAGAGGAGATAGCAAAAATGAAGGTATTAAATTATGACAATGTAGAATTAAAGGTTTTTGAAACTAGAGAGGAAATGGGCTTAGTAGCTGCAAGAGAAGCTATAGAGTGCATTAAAGAACTTTTAGCTAAAAAAGATGAAATTAACTGTATTTTTGCAGCAGCACCATCTCAAAATGATTTTTTAAATAGTTTAATTACTTCAAATGAAGTAGAGTGGAAAAGAATTAATGCTTTTCACATGGACGAGTATATAGGTTTTGAGATAGGGGATAGTAGATCTTTTACAGGATTCTTAAATGAAAAAATATTTGAAAGAGTGCCATTTAAATCAGTTAACTTACTAAATGGTATGGCTGATCCAAGTGAGGAATGTGAGAGATATTCAAAACTACTTAAAGAAAAGGACATAGATATTGTATTTATGGGGATTGGTGAAAATGGACATATTGCATTTAATGATCCAAGTGTAGCTGATTTTAATGACACAGAAGTAGTTAAGGTTGTAGAGTTAGAGGAGTCATGTAGAATACAACAAGTTAATGATGGATGTTTCCCTACAATGGATGATGTACCTAAAAAGGCACTTACCCTTACTATTCCAACTCTTATCAATTGTGAAGCTATTTTCTGTATAGTTCCAACTATTAACAAGGCAGCAGCGGTTGAAGCAGCATTAAAAGGTGATATTAGTGAAAAATGTCCTGCATCTATATTAAGAACAGTGAAGAATGTAAGAATGTATATTGATGGGCCTTGTGCATCAAGGTTATAGATAAAATGATTACTTGAGAAGAGGGGATAGGGTTGAAAGTAAAAAGTATTAACAAATATTACTTAATAGGGATTATACCTTTATTATTACTGAATATGGTTCTTGGACTTATTTTAACATATGAAACTAAGTGGATATTTTATAGCATACTTGCTATTTCGTTAGCTATTATCTACAAAATTTTTATGAAGTTTAGTTGTTTACCAAAGAGAGCTACAGAGTATAAGGATTTTAGACCATTAGATTTAAAGATACCTATCCCTTATGATGTGGAACTGTATATCTCTAGTGATTTAGATAAGTATGATTTCCTTAATAGGGTTGTGGAAGTTATATCACCATTGCATCAACAAAAGGGTGAGAAGTTGCGTGTAGTTATTAGTGAAAAATTTTTAAAGACTTATAGAAAACGTTTTATGGAAATTGCTGTATGTAGGGAAATAGAAAAGTTTCGTACTAAAAGTACTTTAAAAATAGTATTAGCGCTAATTATTCCAATTTTAACTGTTACAGCAATAGTTATGTATGGATGTATTATCGAAATAAATATTTTGAAGCATTTTAGTTTATTTGTTGGATACTTCCTATTACCATTTTTTACTGTTGTGTTAATTTTAACTTATCTTTGGTTTTGGAATAAATATATGTCAAGGGAAGAGATGAGGCTAGATAGATTTTTAATGTCACATTTTAAAACAAGTGATATTGAGGAATATATAATTACTATGGAAAAAATAGAAGGAGGTGAGGAAGCACCTAAAAATAAGGAGTTTAATGAGTTTTATGCCAAGAAAAGATTAGAAAAGTTAAAAGAAAAACACTAAAGAAATAATTGTAAATAGCTAAAGAAAAACAAAGTTCATTTGGGGATTAAGGGAAATTTAATGAGCAAATAAAAAAATAAGGAGGGTTCTTATTATGCAAATGCATTGGTTAGATTATTTAATGGTAATTTTATTCTTTGTAGTAATGTTAATTATTGGTTTCTATTCTGTAAAATCGGTTAAAAGCTCAGAAGACTTTTTCGTTGGTGGTGGTAAAATTCCATGGTGGTTATCTGGTATTTCACATCATGTATCTGGTTATTCAGGGGTTGTATTTGTAGGATATGCTGGGATTGCATATGCTAAAGGTATATCAATTTATTTTTGGTGGGCAGTAAATATTACAATTGCAATTATACTAGGATCTATATTGATTGTTCCAAGATGGCCTAGATTAAGACGGGCACTAGGAATTCAATCTCCAACGGAATATTTAAAAATGCGTTATAATACAACAGCTCAATTAATAGTAGCTATCTCTGGGGTAATCGTTAAACTGCTAGATGTAGGTGCAAAATGGGCTTCAATGGGTATTTTATTATATGGATTTACAGGGATTCCAATATGGGTTGGTATAGTAGTATCTAGTTTAGTTTCATTAGTATATATATCTATTGGTGGATTAATTGCAGACCTTTGGACAGATTTTGCACAATTCGTAGTTCAAATAATAGCTGGACTTGCTCTATTTATTGGGGTGCTTATGCACCTATCAGAATATGGATTAAACTTCTTTACTGTATTTTCAAGTTTACCAGAGGCAAATACACAAGTATTTTTATCTGGTAGAGGACAAGGTTCATTATCGTGGACATTATTATATTTCTTCGTAATATTCTTTAGTTACAACGGTGGAACATGGAACTTGGCGGCAAGATTTATATCTACACCTGATGATAAGGATTCTAAGAAAGCGGCATATTTATCAGCAGGACTTTACTTGATTTGGCCATTTATCTTATTCTTCCCAATGTGGTGTGGACCATTTATATTCCCAGGATTAACACAATTAGAAGCAGAGGCAAATTTATATGCCATGCTAACTAATAAGTTCTTACCAGCAGGATTAGTTGGTTTAGTTTTAGCATCAATGTTTGCAAATACACTATCAATGTGTACTTCAGATGCAAACACGATATCATCAGTTTTAACTCGTGATATATTACCAATATTTAAACCTTCGCTAAGAAACATGAATGATAAGGAGTCATTACACTATGCACGTCTTACAACAATTATATTTACTGCATTAACTATTCTTGTAGCTTTATTCAGAGATCAATTAGGCGGAGTAACAGGATTAATTTTAACTTGGTTTGCTGCATTACTTGGACCAACAGCTATACCTTTATTATTAGGATTAATGCCACAGTTTAAATATGCAGATGCTAAAGCAGCTATAGCATCAATGATAGGTGGATTGGGTGTATTCGTATTAACTAAGATGGGCTTACAATTAGAAGCTGATGTAGCTCTTATTGCACCACTTGCAACGTCATTTATAATCTTTGCTGGAATGGCACTTCTAAATAAATATGTACTTGGATATAAAGTTCCAGAAGAAATTGAAAATTTAATGCATGATTTAGGTGGTAGTCACGAAATAAAAGAGCATACAGCAGGATTAAATTAATAGATTAAGGAAGGTATATAATATGAGGTCTGATATATTAGAGTTTTATAAGGCCCAGATTGAAGATGACTTTGTTCCTTATTGGAAAAAGTTTGAAGATTCTGAAAACGGTGGGATATTAAATTGTATAAATAATTATGGTGATAAAAAAATCAGTGATAATAAATTTATTTGGTCACAAGGAAGATATTTGTTTATTTTAGGTAAGCTGTATGAGCTTGAAAAGAATAAGCTACTTGAGAATATAAATTCTAAGCATATCAGGGCTCATATGGATAAAACCTACAACTTTATAAGTAAGTACGGCATTTATGATGATAAATGCTGTTACCTGGTAGATTATAAGGGTAATAAATTAATTGATGAAAAAACAGGGAGATATGATGCAAGCATTTTTGCAGATTGCTTTGCTGTTATAGGTATGGCACAATATGCTAACATTATAGAATCTAGGGAAGCGGCTTTAGAAGCTTATAGATTGTATAAAAGTGTAGTAAAAAGAATAGGTGAAAATAATTATCTAACAGAGCCATATCCTATTCCAGATGGGTATAAAGTTCATTCTATACCTATGATTTTAATAAATACAACTTACGAAATTATTAGAATGTTGAAAAAAATAGGTTTTGATTTTGAAGATGAGATTCAGTTTGGCCTTTCTCAAATTGATACTATAATGACGGTATTTTATGATGATGGATTGATAAGAGAACATGTATCTACAAGTGAAAACTATGAAACAAGACTTCTTGATAGACATATAAATCCTGGACATACACTAGAAGACTTATGGTTTATTATTGAGTTTTTAAAAGACTATGATGATGTAGAGCCATACCTTGAAAAGATTATATACATTGCAAAGAAAACCTTTGATTTAGGGTGGGACAAAGAGTATGGTGGTTTATTAAGATTTGTAGATAAGGAAGGTGGTGTACCAAAGGGTGAGTACAATGGCAGCGATTATGAAAAGCTAATTCTTGATACTAATGACATGAAACTTTGGTGGCCTCACTCTGAAATATTATATTTATTCTTATTTTTATATGAGTTAAGTGGCGATGAGGAAATGATGACTTATTATGAAAAGGCATCAAATTATGTATTTGATACATTCCCTAATAAGGAAATTGGGGAATGGATTCAAATAAGAAAAAGAGATGGTTCACCAGAGGATAAGCTTGTAGCATTGCCGGTTAAAGACCCATTCCATATATTACGTAATTACATTAAAATTGTAGAGCTTGGTAAATAGGAGAGTTACAAATGAAATTAGGGGTTGGAAAGATAAAAATAACACCGGAATGTAAGGTAAGACTTTGTGGATATGCTACTAGGGCAGAGACACTTACGGGTGTTAAAGAAGATATTTATGTTCGAGTTCAGATTCATGAAGATAAAGGTAATAGAATAGTTTTTATTTATGCTGATTTACTTTGGTGGGGCTCTGATTTTGTCTTTGAAATGAAGAAACAGATTAAAGAAATCTTTGGATTTTCTACCTATGAAGTATTTATGGTAGCATCTCATAATCATTCAGGTCCTCCAACAAGTAATAGATTTACTGCTACATTGGAAACTTTTGAGCCTAAATATTGTGAATTCTTAAAAGTTCAGGTGTTAGAGTGTATAAGAGAGGCTATGGGTAATATGGAAGAAGTTCATCCAAGGCTTTATAAAGGAACATCAGAGCTAAATGTGTTTAGAAGAGTTATTGAAGATGGAAAGGTTAAAATGGCACCTAACTATGAGGTGGAAGCTGATAGAGTATTAACTCTTGTTGGGTTTTATAGACCAGATGAAACTCTTAAGGCTACATTAATTCATTATCCCTGTCATGCTAATTTATCAGATGAGAACTTTATTCAACCAGATTATCCAGGAATAGCTTTAAGACTATTAGACGAAAAGTTTGAAGGAAGTAACTCATTATTTTTACAAGGATGTACGGCAGATTTAAGACCTAATTCCGTATTAGGCAAAAAGTTTGTTCCATGTAATTATGATAGGGTTAAAGATTTTGCAGTTAGCTTCTATGAAGATTGTTGCAAGATATTAGATGATGAAGGTGTAGAGATAGATGTGAACTTAGATTCAAAGGTGAAAGAAGTTCCTCTTTATATGGAAAATTTAAAGGATATATCAAGCATAGAAGAAATGAAAGATTCCAATGATAAAGTTGAAAGAGAATGGGCTGAAAAAGTTCTAGAAGTTGAAAATAGAGATTTTGAAGTTTTAGAAATTGGAATGATTGATTATGCTAAGGAAATTTCATTTCTAACTTATAATTGTGAACTATCACAGTACTATGCTTTATTTGCAAAGGAATTAGATGCTTCTGCAATTTCGGTATCATACACTAATGGAATGATAGGGTATGTTTGCACTAAGCAACAGATATTAGAGGGTGGTTATGAACCAGAGGGCTCTGCATTATATTTTGCTTTATCAGGAACATATAAACCAAATATAGAAGAAATAATTAGGAAAGCTATAAAAGAATTAGTAGAGGAGAGATAGATCATGAAACAAGGATTAGTTATGGAAAGTTATTATAAAGAGGTTGTTGGCATCATTGATGATATCCATGTTAATGAAAAAGAGCGTATATTAACAGTTGCTAAAGTAATTGCTGAGCATGTTAAGAAGGATAAACTAGTATATATTTGGGGACCAGGTGGGCATTCTAATTTAGCTGCTATGGAGATTTTCTTTAGGGCAGGAGGACTTATGCATGTTAATGCTATTTTAAATACAGAAACAATGCTAAGTGGTGGTGCTTTAAAATCTATGCAGGTTGAAAGGCTTCCTGGCTATGGAAAAATAATAATCAACGATTATGGAATTGGTGAAGGAGATCTTATAATTGTTGTTAATGCTTATGGAATAAATTCAGCAACTATAGATGCTGCTTTAGAAGCTAAAGCTAAGGGGGCAACAGTTATTGGAATAAGTTCCCATGAACATGCTAATAACTCTCCAGCTAACCATGTTGCTCGTCATCCATCAAAACTAAATCTTCATGATATAGTAGATTATACAATTGACTGTAAAGTAAAAGTGGGAGATGCAGTAATTAAGCTTCCAGATTTCGAGCAGAAAATAGGAGCTTTAAGTACCTTTGCAAATGCATACGTATTAAATTGTGTAGTAATTGAAGCAATTAATATGTTAGTAGATGAAGGAATTAAACCACCAGTTTGGATGAGTGGCAATGCTGAGGGTGGAGATGCATGGAATAATCAATTTATCAGTCGTTTTAAAAATGAAATAAGAGGATTATAAGATGAAAAAGGTATTATTCAAAAATGCTAGAATAGTTTTACCTAATGAAATATCATTGGGAGAGGTTTTAGTTGTTGATGATAAAATTGAAAAGGTAGTTCTAAATGAAGCCATTAATGATAGCGTTGATGAAGTTATAGATGTTGAAGGAAAGTATTTATCTCCAGGATTTATAGATGTTCATACTCATGGTGCGGGAAATGCAGATTTTATGGATGGTGATTTAGAGAGTATATACTTAGCTTGTAAAACTCATATGAATTATGGTACTACATCTATAGTCCCAACAACAATTACAAGTACTAAGGAATCACTTATAAATTTTGTTAAGTTATTTAATAAATTAGATTTAAATAAAGAGGGATTACCTAATATATTAGGATTACACCTAGAAGGACCTTATTTTGCAGCGTCACAAGCGGGAGCTCAAGACCCTAGATATTTAAGAAATCCTTCAAAGGAAGAATATGAAGAAGTTCTAAAAAGCACAGACCGTATTATTCGTTGGTCTTTTGCCATTGAATTAGATGGGTCTAAAGAGTTTCTTAAGACTTTGAAAGAACATGGAATTATATCTTCTTTAGCTCATTCTGATGCTACATGTGAAGAGGTTTTTGAAGCCTATGATAATGGATTATCAGCATTAACCCATTTCTATTCTGCTATGTCAGGAGTGAAAAGAATAAATGCTTATAGAGTAGCTGGAGCTATAGAAGCTGGATATTTAAATGATGACTTATTTGTAGAAGTAATAGCGGATGGAAAGCATCTACCAAAGGAACTATTACAACTTATTTATAAAATTAAAGGTTCAGAACGAATATGTCTCGTAACAGACTCCATGAGAGCAGCAGGAATGTCTGATGGAGAGTACATCTTAGGGGCTAAGACGACAGGTATGAAGGTACTTGTAGAGGACAATGTAGCGAAATTACTTGACCGTACTGCTTTCGCTGGAAGTGTAGCAACAACTAATAGGTTAGTAAGGGTGTTTAGAGAAAGTACTAATGCGCCTCTTCATGAAGTTGTAAAAATGATGTCACTAACTCCAGCAAATCTTCTTAAAATTGAATCATGTAAAGGGTCAATTGAAGAAAATAAAGATGCTGACCTAATTATATTTGATGAAGATATTAATGTAAGCTTAGTTATGGTTATGGGAAAAATATATATAAGATAAATGGCACCCAAGTAGAATAATTACGTATTTTACTTGGGTGTTATTATTTTAATGTAGAAATATTTCTTTATAAAGAGAGTGTATATTTGATAAAGGGTAGCACTTAAGGAATGTTTAGATGAGGCATTATATTTATAAAATGTAGTAGGGTTTTCTAAACCATAATTATTGGTTGAAAGTGTTAGTTTGGCACTAGAGTCATATTTTTTCAATAAAAACTAGCTTATAAGTTTTCTAAAATATTTTGGAAAATACAACCAACAAATAGTTCGACAAAAATCACTATAATAAATATGTTATACTAACAAGGCATTATAAAAGGTTAATTAATATACATCAGGGGGACACATAATTATGGGAGTGGTATTTGACTTAAGAGAAGAATACATAAAGAGTATTGAAAAGAAAGCATTTGAAAAGTTAAGAGCTTTTCCGATAGATGAAACAGGGCGGGTTTATGCTATCCCAACCAATGCAACAAACACTTTTAACATTGATGAAGCCTTTAAGAAGGCAATGTTTCTAAGAGATAATGAAGTCATTGAGGCAATAAAGAATTTTAAGATTAATTTTAGAGATAATATAGTGGTAGCTATTAATGACTGGGATGAAGAGGGAAATATGACCTTATTTCTTACTAATGGACCTAATCCTTCGCCAGGATCTTTGAATATAACAGTGCACAGTGAAATAGATCATGATGATAGAGAAATGATTATTAATATGATTGCTTATTATCAAAAGCACAATGAAGTTACAGTTATATTCTTAATTAATTACCCCTTTGAGCAGATTGAAGAGATGGTTAAGAGTGATGAAGACTATTATATTCCAGAACTTTTGAGATAAATAAGATTTATAAATTGGGGAGTTGAAAGGTAGTAAATAAACTTTTCAGCTCTATTTTCGTATGCAAGAATAAAAAGAAAAGAATTAACGGAAGTATTAGAAGTTTGTGAGTGTGAAATAATATTGTTGCAAAGTGTCTAAATATTATTTAAATTATATATAATGAAACTCATTTAAGACGAATTTAAAGGCGAGCTCTACTAAGTAAGTTCTACTTACAAAATCAAAGATTCTGAGAGTCACTTAAGTTTACATATACCAAATCAAAGATGCACACTGTGAAAGTTCCACTAACCAAATCAAGATTTGGAGTGTCACTTTTGGAGGTTCACTTAAGGAAAACTAAAAAGTAGTATTAATAAAAGAGGTGAAAACTATGAAAAATTCTAAAGTAAAATATGTACCGGAATTAACATCAGCGTTAAGAAGCCATTATGTACCAGTACCTAATGTTATTGCAAATGCATCAGGTATAAGAGTGTTTGGGAAAAGACTTAAGTCTTTTATTTTTACAACGGATGTTGCCATCATTAAAAATACAAATGCTGATGCTGTGATAGCTGTATATCCATTCACACCACAGCCAACAATTACACAAGCTATATTATCGGTTTCAGATATACCAGTTTTATGTGGTGTTGGTGGTGGATTAACTCATGGAACTAGGTCGGCAAACATTGCACTGCATGCTGAGTTTCAAGGAGCAATAGGAGCCATACTTAACTCACCGGCCCCTGATGAAACTATAAGATTCGTGAAGGATTCAATTGATATTCCTGTAATTGTAACGGTGGTATCTGAGCTTACGGATATTCAAAGTAAGATTGATGCAGGAGCAGATATATTAAATGTAAGTGGTGGAGCAAATACGGCAAATATTGTTCGCAAGATAAGAGAGAAATTTCCACTGATACCTATAATCGCTACAGGTGGACCAACGGACGAATCAATTTTAGAAACAATTGAAGCTGGTGCTAATGGAATTACTTTTACACCACCTACAAATGCACAGTTATTTAAACATAAAATGCATGAGTATAGAGAAATTGAAAATAAGAAGTATGAGAATCAGTTATAAAATTTAGAGCTGCAAGAGTCTGAATTTTTAAGGCGAAGAAGCGTATTTTTAATAAAGATTTAATCAAAAAAAGAATAAAAATTTAGTCAAAACAACGGTTTGATCCATGAGTTTACTGGATATTTTAAAAATAATTTATAAATTTTAGAAAAGGTGTTGCATCTTGGTGAAATACGTGTTATTATAAGAGAGTAGCAAAGATGCTAACAAATAAATTAAAGATTTAAGTTCAATTAGATAAATAGTTTCTCGTGAATTAGAAAATATTATATCCAGTTTAGACCTTAAGTTCAGGAGGAATTATTATGACAGATAAAACAATAACATGTAGAGATTGCGGAAGCGAGTTTGTATTTACAGTAGGAGAGCAAGAGTTCTACAAAGAAAAAGGATTCGATAACGAGCCTACAAGATGTGCAGATTGCAGAAGAGCAAGAAAACAACAAAATAATAGAAGATAATTTTAGAATTTATAGTCTGTAGTGAAAACTACAGACTTTTTTTATACCCAGATACTCTTTCAATTGTTCTGGTAACATCTTAAAACAATATATTAAAAATACACTACTAAAAAGCAGAAAAGAGCTTTTACGGTATTTACACAAAAGTGCACAACCGTAAAGGCTCTTTCTATAATTCTGCGTTATTTATTTTTGCTTAATTTGCTTCAGGAACCGGAACATAGTGCTTTCTAGCACTTGTACGCAATACTATACTTTCTGGATCGACAAGCAACTCAATTTTGTCACTCTTAAGCTCAGGAATTTCTCCAACAGTGAGAATAGTACCTTCCGCCATTCCATCAAGGTCAATAGTTATTGTATCAATCATATCTTCAGGTAAAGAAGCATATGGGATTTCAAACTGCATTTGATCTAGTACCCCTTTGACTTTATCCTCATTAACAAGAATAAGGTGAATTATACTGTTTACTTTTTCGTCTGCCACTAAGGCTTGGAAGCTGATGTGTAAAATATCATTATTAACTGCATCTAAGGATTTTTCCTTAATTTGCACTGGTATTGTTTGGCCTTCAATATTCAGCATAAGTTTACTACCTTCACGTTTCAGTCGAACCAGTTTACGTGCAGTAGTTTCATCCATTTGAATTGAGATTGAATCAGGAAAAGATTTACCGGATACACTTCCTGGAATTATTCCTAGTCGTCTCATCTTTTTTGCCTTTAAATTAAAATCACGTTTTTGAACATTAATGTTTTCCATTTTGTTTCCTCCTAATAGTCTTATAATATATGCTTAATTGCAACGTCTTGCGCTGCAAAAAACAATCGATAAAAGTGAGGCTATTTATTACTAATTATCACAGTTTACCTACCCTTTCTTTAAGTAATGGTGTTGTTTTTCTCCAGTTACTTTATTTAATCAATATTAAACTCGATTTACGAATAGGTTTAAGGTAAAAGTCTGGTTATTTTAAGATGTTCCCATTGGTTGATTTTAACTTAATATTGATTATTTGGGTTATGATTACAAAAATAGTAAATATTTTCTCTAGCCTATAATAAAAAAGAAGGGCTCTTCATATAGCGCGATAAGCGCAATACCAAAAGCCCTTCTTTTAAGACGGTTCTTTTTATCTTCAATTGAGTTAAGTATAACATAGTTTCAAATGAAAAGCAAAGATATGAATAAGAATAATAAGAATAGTAAGAAAATAAGCATCTTTCTCTCGTGATGATTTAATAGATCAGCTACAGTTTGAAGGCTTTACTTACGATCAAGAGGTATACGGGGTTCAAGCAAACAGATATTAATAAGTAGTTTTACTTAATTTTTAAAGTGGACTGCTCTTGCAATTCAAAGAACAATCAAAGGTTAATATATCTGCGGATTTATTATAGAGGTCTTATAAGTGAAAAGCTTATGAGGCCTTTTTTAATAGTGAGAATTATGATGTTTTTATGTAATTTCATCCAATATAATGTTCGATGGGATTTTATAAATGCAATATGATATACTTTCTTATTGGCGACACATAATCTAGATAAATGGGGGAAGTGATAATAAGTAAAGAACATACTAATTTGTAATGGATAATAATAAAAGAGGTATTTGAGTTTTGCTATTATAAAAGAGTAGAGTTAGAAACGGAGGTAGCTTATAAGGATGCTTCAAGATATGAGACGAATTTTTGAGAAGATGAATAATCCCATATGGATTATGGATAAAGATAATAAAGTTATATTTTTAAATGGCAGCTTTAAAAGCTGTTTTAATATAGATAACACTTTAGATTTGGATATGGTTTTGGAGTATATGGAAAAAGAGGACGAATATAAACTGCTGTTAGAAAACTTTAAAGGTTGGAAAGACAACAGTAAAGATATATTTATTTTTAAGGAGAAGATTTACAAGTATGAGGTAAGTCCTATAAAGGAAAATAATGAGGAACTTTACGTTGGAACAATTTTAGAGGTATTCGGGATTGAAAAATCTAATGAATATATGATGTTAAAAACTATAATTGACAATGTTCCTTCCCTTATTTTTTATAAGGATGAGAACTTAAGATATGTAGGATTAAATAAGGCTTGTGAAGAATTTTATAAAGCAAAAGGGGTAAGTGAGATTATAGGTAAAAATGATTTAGAACTGCCTTTAGAAAGAGAGTTTGTTGAGACTTGTTATGAGCATGACAAGATTGTTTTAGCATCTAAGGAGACACTTCATATTGAAGAGAAGGTGTTTATCGACGAAAACCAGGGGTATAAGATTTTTCAAACCATTAAGACTCCTGTATTTAATAAAAATAATAAGGTGGTTGGCTTGGTGGGGGTTGTTCGTGATATGACAGAGTATAAGTTAGAGGCAGAAAGATTAACCTACCTAAGTTACACAGATTCATTAACAGGGCTTTATAATAGATTTTATTTTTACAAAAAAATAGAAGAGCTGAAAGCTGAAGAGGAGCAATCTATCGGAATAATTTTTGGAGATGTTAATGGATTAAAACTGGTAAATGACATTTTAGGTCACAATGACGGAGATAAATTTCTTATTGAGATTGCTAATTGTTTAAAGCAATGCTGCGATGGGGTGGGAATTCCCGTAAGGTGGTCTGGTGATGAGTTTTGCATTATCATACCGAAAGCCTCTCCTGAATTATGCAGAGAGTTGATTGATGCAATAAAAAAGGAGTTCAGTGGGAAGCTTTATAAGAATTTTAATCTAACCATAGCCCTTGGGCATTCTATTATGAATAAAAACGATAATATTGATAATGTACTTGCTAATGCAGAAGTAGAGGCTTATAAGCAGAAAACTTTAAGCAGTAAGGCCATTAGCATTTCAACTATAGAGAGCTTAAATCAAAGTCTTCAAAAGAAAAACCTTGAAACTAAGGAGCATACAGAAAGAGTAGCACAGTATTGTGAAAGAGTTGGCCGTATTATGAATTTAAATGAAGAGAGCATAGAAAAATTAGTTTTAGTAGGAAGGCTTCATGATATTGGAAAAATAGGAATTTCAGAAGAGCTATTATTAAAGCCTGGAAGATTAGATGAGGATGAGCTGGAGATTATGAAAACTCACACAGAAAAGGGCTATAGAATGGCACTTATACTACCGGAGCTTAGTTATGTTGCAAGGGAAATTCTTACACACCATGAGAGGTGGGATGGCACTGGATATCCCCTAGGTTTAAAGGGTGAGGAGATTCCATTAATATCAAGGATTGTAGCTGTTGTTGATGCATATGATGCCATGATTAATAGAAGGAGTTATAGAAAGGTCATGACTTTCGAAGAAGCTGTTTTAGAATTGAAAAGCTGTGCTGGAAAACAGTTTGATCCACGAGTTGTTGAGATTTTCTGCAATATAGTTGAAGTGGAAAGATAATGCTTCTATGAGCTGAGTGCATACTCAGCTTTTTTATGTAATTTTACCTGTTAAGTTAACTTATCGGAAAAATTGTATAATTAAAGTATGATAAATAGTAGGAGAGAGAAATGAATAAGAAGATTATATTAGGAATTGTTGCTGGAATAATGGTTTTAGGTTTAGGTGTAATGGGAGTTAACTTTTATAATAAGGAAGTTGCAAACAAGGATACACTTGAAGGACAGGACATAGATAAAGAAGCCGGTGCTGAAGTTGAAGATAAGGAAAGCATATTAAAGTTTCTTGAAGCTATAGCAGGGTTAAAAGCAAATAATATTGAAATAATTGATAATCCAGTTGGCTTTAAGGGAGAGTTTTTTGCGTCTGATGAGACTATAGTTAGTGGCTTAGATTACTTTTTGAAAGAAACTAAAAATGATAAGATGGAAAATCTTAATATAAAGTCTGAAGAGGGGATTTTAAATATTAAGGTGGATTATAAGGTTACAAATACTATCATCACACCTATAGAGGTTAAGATTAAACCCATCCTAAATGAAACCAAGGATTTAGTTATCAATATTGAAGAGGTAAGATTTCTAGATTTAAAGATTGCTAAATGGATAGTGAACATTGCCTTAGATAACTTTATTGAAGACTGGTTCCCAGACAATGGAGCTTTAAATGTGGGCTTCAATAAGGGGAATGTAATCATATATAAGGATAACTTTAAAGGTGTTGAGATAAGTGAAATTTCCTTAGAGAATGGCCTTAAAATAAGGGTAGTTATAGATTTGGAGAAGGTATTATAAGCTGCTTTCAGAGTTAAATATTAAATTTAAGCCACCGCCACCTTAGAAAATGATTTCTTAGGGTGAGGGTGGCCTTTTTTATGGCTTTAAATGTATCATACTACTTTAGTGTTATATTAATTTTTTAGTAACTACTTGGTTTATTAAATTAGTAGGTATACCTATTTCTGCCTGCTTTTTTTGATTTATACAGATTTTCATCTGCTAGGTTTGTGAGCTCTAGTAAATCATCTTCTGTTTGTATTTGTTTTGATGCAAGCCCAATGCTTAAGGTTATTCTATCACTTACCTTAGAGTATTCATGAATTATATTTTCACTATACAGCTTTAAGTTCAATTCTTCTAAATGTTTAATGACTTCCTCTTGGGTTTTATTGGAGATTACTGAAAACTCTTCTCCACCGTATCTAAACACCAAGTCATCCTTAAATACATAGCTTATAATTCTGGCAACTTCAATTAACACCTGGTCTCCTTTAATGTGACCATAATTATCATTGTATAGTTTAAAGAAATCTATATCTATCATCATAAAACTTATGTGTTCTTTATTCTTTTGAATATCTATAAATTTTTCATTTAAATAGCCTCTGTTATAAAGTCTGGTTAAGGGGTCAAGAATACTTAATTCCTTAAGCTGAGTATTAAGTTTTTTTATCTTTTTATTTTTAATGTTGCTATTTATAACTGCACCGATGCTAAGCAAAGTAAGGATAAAAAGAATTGTGGTTCTCATCTTTGATTTAATTAACTCTCTTTCCTTAATAATGTTGTTTAAGCCTGAATAAATACTATCGGTATAGGTTTGTGAGGAGTGCTTTTTATTGAAAGGATTTGAGACTTGTATACATTGTTTAAAGGTTTTAAAATCATCATTTTGAAGTGATATATTTAATACTTCATCTATAATTACGCTGTTTATATCGGATTTAATTCCTCGAAGGTTTAGTTTTTTTAGCAAAATCCCATAATTATTTAAGGTTGTATTGTAATCTTTAGTCTCGAAATAATTTATTTTATTTTTTACAAAGTCCAGCATTATATCGATATTGGGATACATAGTATCTATGTTTTCACTATGAAGGAGCTGAGCTTTATTTAAGTACTCCTTAGCAGTATCTAAGTTTAAAAACTCCATTTCTGCTTCTGCACAAACTGCATATATCCACACCATGCTCCTAATATCATTTATTTCCTTTGCTAATTCCAAATAATTATCCTTGTATTTTTTATAGTTAGAATAGTCACCTTCTTTGGAATAGCATTCAGCAAGATATCCGTATACAGTTAGTTTGTTTTGAACATCTTGTAATTTATTTTCTGTAAAATAACTTTCATAGATATATATGGTTTTTGAATAATTCTTTTGAACATAATAATTTTCACCCAGGTTAATTATGCATTTATTAATAAGCACAGTATCGTTTAAATTCATAGATATTTCCAAGGCATTTATTATGTATTCTAAGGCTAAATCAAAATCTTCAATTAACTTATATAGAGTAGAGAGATATAAATAATTTCTTACTTGATGACTCTCTAAATCTGTATATTCTAAGGATTTCCTCAATAAATCAATAGCTTCATTAATGTTATAGCCTGAAGAAACTATGGATTTTGCTTTACCGTAATATAACTCACACAATAGGTGTTTTTGATTGTTTTTCAAAGCAAGTGACTTTGCTTGTGTGAAAAATAGCTCTGATTCTTCTAATTTTTTTTGTGAAATACAGTTACTTGAAAGAGCACTATATATCCTTATATCAAGTTCTAGGGTTTTCATATTAGTTTTATCGAAAGTTCCATATTCCAAGGCTTTTTTCATGTAATCTATTGATTGAGAATTTTCATTTTCTAAGAATTTAATTGCACCTAAAGCATAGTAGCATTGTTTAAGTTTAAAGCTGTTATCTTTTGAGTTTAAATATTTTTCTATTTCCTTATTTATCTCTTTTTCAAAAAAGTTCAGGTTTTTTCTGCTTAACTTAGCCTCTTCATCCTTATCTATAATATCAATTAACCTAACTGAATAGGGTTTGTTTTTTTCTCTATAATTGTCTAATAATGTAAAGAAAATAATTGTCACTAGAATTATACAACTTAATACAGAGATAATTTTTATTATTTTACGACTGTTTAAATTTGAAATTGCTTTCTTTATAATAGTAACACTTCCTTATTTATATGATTAGTAGGGATTTAGTTTAATACAATTAAAGGAAATTATATTCTTCTTAAAAGTACATCTGAATTTAGTTTTTGTTATAGCTTCATCAGTTAATCATTTTTTATTTCATCAGCACTAACTTATTTAAACTATGACAAAATTAAAAACCACATTGAAAGTTAATTCAATGTGATTTTTCCATTTAAATAGTGCAGATAAAAAACATCAACACACTAGCTTAAGACTTTAAATTTAAGTCTCGCTGGATGCAAATACTGACACTTATTCATGGAAAATATTGTCATATTTGGTCGA
The DNA here is from genome assembly GCF_000821305.1 of Clostridium culturomicium. Classification (GTDB taxonomy): domain Bacteria; phylum Bacillota; class Clostridia; order Clostridiales; family Clostridiaceae; genus Clostridium_J; species Clostridium_J culturomicium. The sequence continues at coordinate 101,864 of NZ_CCXK01000013.1, forward strand.
TATACTAATTATATCACTATTATTTTCTTATTGCAACAACAATTGTTAAACAATAATCAATATTCACAGAGTGAGGTTAAATAATTACTATAAAAATTCCTGTATTTGCTCATCAGTATAATTTTGAAAATAATCTTGAGGGGAGAGGCAAGATTTATCTTTATGAATCTTGTTAGAAAACCTATGAAGTTGATGAATTTGGATTAAGATTTCTCGAAATTTGTCGTTGAATTTGTTAATTTTAAATTGAGGTTTGATTGGAAAATTTAAAAATAATTTATAAATTTTAGAAAAAGTGTTGCATCTTGGTGAAATACGTGTTATTATAAATGAGTAGCAAAGATGCTAACAAATAAATTAAAGAATTAAGTTCAATTAGATAAATAGTTTCTCGTGAATTAGAAAATATTATATCCAGTTTAGATCTTAAGTTCAGGAGGAATTATTATGACAGATAAAACAATAACATGTAGAGATTGCGGAAGCGAGTTTGTATTTACAGTAGGAGAGCAAGAGTTCTATAAAGAAAAAGGATTCGATAACGAGCCTACAAGATGTGCAGATTGCAGAAGAGCAAGAAAACAACAAAATAATAGAAGATAATTTTAGAATTTATAGCCTGTAGTGAGAACTGCAGGCTTTTTTTATGTTTTCATAAAATATTTATTAAGAGAGGATCTAATTGAGATATCTATAGGTAACAGTAGCAAATAAGAGTTAACAATGTAAGTTTTAGACAAAGGGGATTACATAATCTGTATCATTTTTTCATTTAAGGGTATTCTAAAATAAAAATGGAATGGTGAAGAAATGTTTTCAAAGATATTTAAATACAACAGCTTGGCAGAATCCTTACTTACAGCTTTAATAATGGCCTTAGTTGGAGGCTTATTGGATATATACACCTATTTGTGTAGGGGAAAGGTCTTTGCTAACACTCAAACGGGGAATCTGGTACTCCTTGGACATAATATAGCAGAGGGAAATCTTAAAAAAGTTGTTTATTATGCTTTTCCAATTGTGTTTTTTATGCTAGGAGTAGCTGTGGCAGAGCTACTGGAGCATCAATGGAAGGGGAGAAATTATATAAGATGGGAGCAAGCTGCTATAATAATTGAAATTGTAATTTTGCTTCTGGTAATGGTGATTCCCTTAGGAACTTATAATTTGTTTGCTAATATTCTTGTATCCTATAGTTGTGGGTTACAGGTTCAGACCTTTCGAAAGGTAAATAAGCTAAGCTATTCCTCTACTATGTTTACAGGAAATGTAAAAAATGCTGCTGAAAGGCTTTCTAATTTTGCAATAACAAAAGAGGTTGAGGCTTTAGAAAGTGCCATAGTGTATTTTAGTATTATTTTTATGTTTATTTGTGGAGGCGTAGTAGGTGATTTACTAATCAGATATTTTGAGGGGAAAGCAGTAGGCTTTGCACCTTTAATGCTTATTTTAGTATTTATTATGCTTCACAGAGAGAAAGTAAAGTCTTCCATTTCAACAATGGGACGTTGATTAGTTATAACTTTATATATTAAAGTTAATTTGAATTTTCCATAATTTTTATAAAGTTTATAGCCTTATGGGTCCGACTTTAGGATTGGAAAGATCCGTAATATGTAAAATCAGAGAGGATAATAAATATTTCATGTTAAAAGCTTTAAGGCTATGGTTAATCATTTAGGAATTTCAAGGTTTGTAGTTGTTTAAACATTAAAATGTTTTAGGAAGGAGCGTATGCTCCTCTTTTTATTTATCTTTAGGTCTTTCAAGGACCTGAATGCCCCTTGGCACTGCTTTAAAGATCTTTATGTAGCCTAGTCTTTCTAAGGAGTGTAAATGTTGATGTACAGTGGAAGTGGATTTTATATTAACCTTATCGCCAATTTCTCTTACGGAAGGGGGAAATCCATATTCATCTCTGTATTCTACTATAAAGTTATAGATTTCCTCTTTTCTTTTAGTAAATGTTAAAGCCATAAAAATCACTCCTGTAATACATATTTGTTAAATAATTATACACGAACTGATGTTCAGAAGCAATGGGAACATGGTAAATTTTGTTGTGTTTAATAGCTAAATTCACTGATTAATTCTAGGTTGAATAATAAAGGTTGCTTTAGACCGTATTTTTAAATGAAATTAAGTTTATACTAAATTAGGAGTAAATAACGTATAAAACAAAGGAGGAATTATTGGTGTTTAAACATGAGAAAAAATTATTACATGAGGTTAAGGTTGAAAAGCCAAATCCACAATATGCAGTATTAATGCAAGAACAATTAGGTGGAGGTAACGGTGAATGTAAGGCTGCAATGCAGTATATGTCACAAAGTTTTAGAATCAAGAATCAAGAGATTAAAGACCTATTCTTAGATATTGCTGCAGAAGAGTTAAGCCATATGGAAATGGTTGCACAAACTATTAACTTATTGAATGGTCATGATGTAAATAATTCAGCAGTTACTAGTGGTGAGATTCAAACCCATGTGCAATGTGGTTTATCTCCAGTATTAATTAATTCTTCAGGGGCTCCATGGACCGCAGATTATGTAACTGTTACTGGAGACTTAGTTGCAGACTTGCTATCTAATATAGCATCAGAACAAAGAGCAAAGGTTGTTTATGAATATCTGTACAGACAAATTGATGATAAGGAAGTAAGAGCTACAATAGATTTCTTATTAAACAGAGAAGAAGCACATAATGCGTTGTTTAGAGAGGCTTTAAATAAGGTTCAGAACTCAGGCTCTAATAAGGATTTTGGAGTTACTGAAGATTCAAAAATATACTTTGATTTATCTTCACCTGGACCTGATCATGAGGCACCTAACCCAACACCAGTGTCTTTTGAAAATCCTAGAAAATAATAGTTAAGTATATATACATAATTAGTTTCAAATAAGAAGTAATCTTCTAATAAATGAGAAGGTTACTTCTTATTTATTATGAAAATACAACATAAAAATAATAAAAAGCCACATTAAAACCACAAAATTTAAAATAAAGCTTTGTTTTAACCTCAAGTTTTTACATGTGCTTAATACTCTCTTAACAATGGAAATTTATAATCTTACTTGTAAACAGAAAATACTGAAATTTAAGGGTCATAAATTAATTAGATTTAAGGAGAGATTATTGTATGAAGAAAAATTCTATTAAAGTACTATTATCACTTGCTATGGTTACAGTTATGGGAATGAGCTTTGTGGGATGTGGAAACAAAAACGTTGCTGGAGGAAAGGTTGACCTTGATTTAAACAGCATGTCAGTGGAAGACATCATGGCTAAAGCAAAAGAGGACGGAGTTGTTAACTCCGCAGGAATGCCTGATTCTTGGGCAAACTGGATTGAGACTTGGAAAGAGATAGAAGAAACTTATGGAATTAAACATTCAGACGTTGATATGAGTTCTGCAGAGGAACTTGCACTATTTGAAGCAGAAAAGGATAATGCCACAAAGGATATTGGTGATGTTGGAATGACCTTTGGTCCTATCGCAGAGGAAAAAGGACTTACAATACCATATAAGACAAGCTATTGGGATGACATTCCAGATTGGGCAAAGGACGATGATGGTGACTGGGTTGTTGGATATTACGGAACAATTTCCATATTAACAAACACTAATAATGTTGAGAAGGCGCCAAGATCCTTCGAGGATCTTTTAAATGGAGATTACATTGTTTCTGTGGGAGATGTTACAAAAGCTAGCCAAGCTCAAAATGCTGTGTTGGCAACAGCTATTGCCTTCGGTGGAGATGAGTCAAACCTACAGCCAGCCTATGACTTCTACAAGAAGCTAGCTGAAGAGGGCAGACTTGATAAGGGAGAGCTAAATCTTTCAAGATTAGAAAAAGGTGAGGTTGATGTTGCTCTTTTATGGGACTTTAATGCTTTAGGATATAAAGATCAAATAACTTCAAACAATCCAAAGATGAACTTTGAAGTTCATATACCAAAGGAAGCTTCAATAAGTGCAGGATATGCAACTATTATCAATGCTTATGCAAAGCAGCCTTATGCAGCAGCTCTTTCAAGAGAGTACATTTTAAGTGATGAAGGTCAAATTAATCTTGCAAAAGGTTTTGCAAAGCCAATCCGTGAAAATGTTGTGTTACCAGAAGAGGTAAAGGCTAAGATGATCGATAACTCAGAGTATGCTAATATAAGAACTGTACAAGATACAAAGGCTTGGGAAGAGTCTACTAAAAACATCGGTAGTGACTGGCAGGAAAATGTTCTGTTCTATGCAAAATAGAAGGTTTAATAGAAAATATTTAGTTTCATAAATTAAGTATTCACATAGATAATCATATAGGAGATATATAAAATATAGAAATAAAAGATATTGATTAAACAGCATAAGGGATTATTATCAACTCCTTGTGCTATAAAAGGAGACGTGTAAATGAGTAAAACTATATTTGTGCTGTTAGATGGCTGTACCTATGAGGGCGCGAAGGAGAATTTAGGGTACTTAGAGCATCTGATTGAAAGTGAAAAAGGAATAAAGCTTAAGATAAAGGGAGAGCTGCCATCCATGTCAAGGCCAATGTATGAAACTCTTTTTACAGGTCTTCCAGCTTCGGAACATCTCATTGTGAATAACACTGTTAGAAGAAGGTCAAAGGAGGAGAATATTTTCTCCTTATGTAAGGAAATGGGGATGAAAACTGCAGCAGCAGCTTATCACTGGGTTAGTGAGTTATATAACCTAGGGCCCCACAATTCCCTTGAGCACAGGATTCAGCTAAACACAGACAGGAATATTGGCAGCGGAATCTTTTATCATGTGGACCATTACCCTGACAGTCATTTGTTTGCAGATGGAGAATTTTTAAGAAATTACTGTGACCCAGAGTTTTTACTGATACATTCCATGAATATTGATGATGCCGGACATAAGTTTGGAAGTCACAGTGATAAATACGCAGATGCAATAGCAACTGCAGACATTATCCTTAGCAACTATTTACCAAAGTGGCTTGCAGAGGGCTATAACGTCATTGTTACTTCAGACCATGGCATGAATGAGAAGAAGCTCCATGGTGGGAACACAGAAATTCAAAGGCTTGTACCTTTATATATGTTTACAACTGAGAGTCATAAAATTAAAAAAGGTGAGTTCACAGACTGTGAGATTTCACAGCTTTATGTTGCACCTTTAATCTGCAGATTGCTTGGAATGAGCAAATCAAAAAAAATGAAGAGCCTTGAAGAAGTTGGAGGATATATTTTTGAAGAAGATAAAATTTAAATCATACTTATTTGCTTTAATCCCCTTTTTAATACTTGTTTTACTATTTGAATTATTACCTTTGGCTTCAGTGGTTACAAAAAGCTTTTTATCTGATAGCGGAGCTGGGTTTACATTAGAAAACTATATAAATGTTGCGGTGAAGCCTTTTTACAGACAGGCCATAATTAACAGTATAGTAATTTCAGTGGTGTCAGCTTTGGTGGGAATCTTTGTTGCCTTCATTGGTGCAAAGGCGGTTCATGGAACTGAATCAAACCTAAAGCGTGTTTTCATGGCTATACTTAACATGACTTCAAACTTTGCAGGGGTGCCCCTTGCCTTTGCGTTTATCATCCTTTTAGGGAAGACAGGAGTTCTTGTTATTTTAGCTAAGGCCTTTGGAATAGAGAGTATTGCTAATTTTGATTTATATTCTAATCAAGGATTAACTCTAATATATATCTACTTCCAAATTCCTTTGGCAACCCTATTATTAATACCATCCTTCAATGCTCTGAGAGAGGAGTATAGGGAGGCCGCAAAGCTGTTAAAGGCAAACAGCTTTCAATACTGGAGATATGTGGGCTTACCAATTTTAATGCCAAGCCTTCTGTCTACCTTCAGCGTTCTATTTGCAAACTCTTTAGTTGCCTTTGCCACAGCTTATGCTCTGTTATCTGGAAATGCATCACTGCTTCCAATAAGAATTTCAGAGATGTTTGTGGGAGACCTTACTCAAAGAGTTGGACTTGGATCAGCTTTATCGGTGATTTTATTACTTCTGATGGCTTTAGCCTTCTGGATAAACAATATTGTGACTAGCAAATTAAGAAAGGATGTTTAAGCTAATGAAAGAAAAGAAAAAGATAAGAATTGGAGCTCCAAGTATTATAGTTCTAATAAGCTTATATTTAATATTACCTTTAGTCCTAACATTCTTTTACTCCATCTTCACAGAGTGGAATAACATATTACCAAAGGGCTTTACTTTAAAATACTATGTACAGCTGTTTTCTGATGGGGTGTTTATTCAATCCTTAGGCAGAACACTTTTAATTAGTATTCTGCCAATTTTAATTACTGGTGCCATAATTCTTTTGGCTATGTATGTTATTGTGGTTCATAATCCTAAGCTTGAAAAATACATTCAGCTTTTATGTATGATACCTTATGCACTTCAGGGAATTATCCTTTCAACTAGTATAATTTCCTTGTACGTAGGTTCAGGTTCCATTCTTTCTAATAGAATTCTGCTCCTTACTGGGGCTTATTGCATCATAACCCTGCCTTACATGTATCAGGGAATCAGAAACAGCTTAACAGGAGTGGATGCCATAAGTCTTATTGAAGCGGCACAGGTTCTTGGAGTTTCAAAGCTCTATGCTTTCTTTAGAATTATAGTACCAAACATTCTTCCTGGGATTACAGTTTCAGCCATGCTTTCTATGGCAATGATCTTTGGTGACTTTGCCATTGTAAATACTTTAGCAGGAAGTCATTATGGAACTGCTCAGGTTTATCTTCAAAAGAAATTATTCCAGTCAGGGCAGCTTTCCAGTGCAACCATCATGGTATTATTCTTATGCACCTTAGGTATTTCTTTACTAGTATTCTTAATTAAGAAGAAGGAAGCTCCTTCTCATATTCATTCGAAGGAGTGCTCTGATAGGTAAGTTCGAGTGACTAAATCAAAGATTTAGATTCTCACTTAACTTCCATTGTCCAAATCAAAGATATGGATGTTCACTTAAAAAACAAAAGTGAGGTTGTTGAGTTGGAAGAGGAATAAGTGATTTAAGTGACAGTATAAATTAAGGGTTAAAAATTATTTCTACAGAAGGAAAATAGGAGGCAAGCTATGTCATATATAGAGTTTAAAGGAATATCAAAGTTTTACGGTGAGAATGAAGTTTTAAAAAATATGGAGCTTAGTATAAACAAGGGAGAGCTTATAACTCTTCTTGGTCCATCAGGCTGTGGAAAGAGTACTCTTTTAAGATGCTTATCAGGACTTGAGGAAGCAACAAAAGGAACTATTCTGCTTGATGGAAAGGATATTACCCACCTTGAGGCAGCAAAGAGACAGATGGGAATGGTGTTTCAAAAGTACAGCCTTTTCCCGAACATGACGGTTAAAGAGAATATCGGCTTTGGTCTTAAGGTTATGAAGGTGGACAAAAAGGAGATTGAAGAGAAAACTAAGAAGATGATAGAAATAGTTGGGCTTGAGGGTAAAGAGAATCAGTACCCAAGACAGTTATCTGGTGGACAGCAGCAGAGAGTTGCTTTAGCCAGAGCCATCATTACACAGCCAAAGGTTTTACTTCTGGATGAACCTTTAAGTGCCATTGATGCTCTTCTTAGAAAAAAGCTTCAAGCTCAAATAAGAAGAATTGTTAAGGAGCTGGGCATCACAACAATCTTTGTTACCCATGACCAAGATGAAGCCATGGTAATGTCTGATAGAGTATACTTATTTAACAATGGTAAGATTGAGCAGTTCGGAACTCCAGTGGAAATGTATACCCATCCTAAGACTTACTTTGCAGCAAGATTTATGGGGAACTACAATATTGTTGAAGGTCAGGACTTTAATAAATTAACGAATAATAACTTTAAATCTAAGTTTATTGCCATAAGACCAGAGGTAATTGAAATTTCAACGGAGAAGCCTTCAAATGAGGAGCGTCAGGTGGTGACCTTTAAAACTAAGGTTACGGATAGCATCTCCCATGGAAATGTATTAAGATATACCCTTGAAGCAGATAATGGAATGAAGCTTAAGGGTGAGGTTTTATTTAGAAGTTTTAGATTATATGATATTGGACAAGAATTATATGTTACAATAGAGAAGAAAAACTGCTTAGAGATTGATGAGTAGTAAAGATATATAAATTAGATAACCAAAGAAAAGAAATAAGTTAAATAGGACAAGAACATTGAGTGTGACATTTTTTAAGGAAAAGGAGAATGGATTTGAATAATTACATATTTGATAGTCACGTTCATTCAAATAATTCCTTTGATGCCAAAGACAGCGTTAAGGAGCTTTGTGAATGGGCTGTTAAAAATGAAATTCAGGGCTTTTGTATTACGGACCACTTGGACATTAATGATTGTGATGAAGTCATGGAAAGAAGCATCATTAAGTCTCATGAGGAAACCAGAGAGGCCAGTGAAATTTATGGAGATAAGCTTAAATTAAGGGTTGGCATTGAGCTGGGGCAGCCTCTTCAAAACCAGCAGTTATCTGAAAGAATTTTAAGGGGGTTTCCTTGCGACTTTATTATAGGGTCAATGCATAATGTAAAGGGAGAGAAGGACTTTTACTTTATGGGTAAGCCTGATTTTCAGCATAGACTTGAGGAATTACTGACAAAGTATTATGAAGAATATTATGAAATGGTAAAGTGGGGAAAGTTCGATGTTATCGGGCATATAACCTATCCTCTTAGATATATTGAAGGCAACTTTAATATTAAGGTGGATATGAGTAAATATAATGAGATTATATTTGAAATGCTTAAAGTTGCGGTGGATAAAAGTGTGGGGATTGAGATAAATGTATCGGGCTTCAGACAGCCTTACGGAAAACAGTTTCCAGATTTTAATCACATCAAGGAATATAAGGAGCTTGGCGGGGAGATAGTTACTATTGGTAGTGATTCACACAATAGATTCAGCCTTGGACAGCACTTCAAAGAGGGCAAGGAGCTGCTGTTGGAAGCTGGATTAAACCACTACTGTGAATTTGAAAATAGAAAACCAAAGATGATTAGCATATTATAAAAAAAGATTAATATGTAATGAAGAAGTCAACAGAGGATTAGTTGTTGTAATAAACAAATGGGATTAGATTATTATAAAAGAAAGGGATAAATGAGAAGTTCTCATTTATCCCTTTTATGTATTTTAAAAGCTTTTACTTTACATGAATCCACTGAGTATTTGGAGCAGTTTCTTTAAGTTCCTTTGGACAAGGCTTTGAAGTGATTATGGTATTAACCATAGAAGTCTCTCCAATATTATAGAAGCTGCTGGTTTTTAATTTACTGCTATCCATTAAGAGATAGGTCTTCATTGATTTATTAATATATTCCTTAGTCAGTAAAGCCTCACGCATATTATGATAGGATAAGCCTTTAGAAACATCAAAGCCATCACAGGAGATGAAGGCCTTTGTGATATTTAGAGTTTTTAGCATGGAAATGCATAGCTCTCCATAGGAAGCCATGGAATTTTCATTGAACTCTCCACCAAGGAAGATGATTTTTCCTTTAAGATGATTCAGATTATATTGGGACAATGCCGTTATAACAGGTAAGGAATTAGTCACAATAAAAATATCCTTGTTATAAATATAATCAACCAGCTGAAGCACTGTGGTTCCAGTATCAAGGGCAATTATATCACCATCCTCAATAAAGGAGGCTGCAGTTTTAGCAAGCTGCTTTTTCTCAAGAATATTATCTGTTATACGTTTCTTAAAGAAATAGTCTGTGGAGGACATATTACTTTTTATGGCACCACCATGGATTTTCTTAATTTCACCAGTGATACATAGAATATCTAAGTCTCTGCGAATAGTCTCCATGGATACATTTAAAAGCTGTGAGAGTTTAGATACTTCCACACTTCCGTTAATATCAAGGATCTCTTCAATTTTACGTCTTCGCTCATTTGATTTCATAGCAGTCCTCCCAAATAATAGGATATTTATTTAATCATTTCATGACAAATTATCTTTCGGTATTAATAATTTTATTTTAACAGAATTGAAGTAAAAGATATAGATGAATGTGAAGTAATGTTAACCTCTATAAGCTAAAAAAGTCTAAAATTATCAGCATTGGCAAATAGCTCATCCTTTTTCAGAATTTCTTCAATGTATTGTAGAAGTTCTTCTTTTTCATCACCTAAGACAGCTCCTAGAGATACATAATTAGAGGCATGATTGCTTCTAAAAACACAATTTGATAAATCTAAATTTTTGATTAAGAGATGCGCTTCTTCTAAAACCTCTTTAGCAGATAACAGCGTTAATCTGCCATTAATTACGTCTTGATTAATTAGTCTGTTTTCCACCCTTAAAGTTAATAAGCCCAAATAATCAGGGTCAATTTCATTTATTACCTTAGCTGAATTTATAGCATGTTCAGTCCATTTTTCTTTTCCACCTAAACCACTTATAAGGGTACAAGATATTTTAATGTCCGCGTCCTTGATTCTTTTACCAGCTTCAATTAATTGTGAGGATGAAGCACCTTTATTAACAGCAGCAAGAATTGTGTCATCTCCACTTTCAAGACCTAAATAAACCATGTATAAACCATGTTCCTTTAATAAAGATAATTCTTCTGGACTTTTTAGTAAAATAGATTTAGGACTTGCATAAACTGTGATTCTTTTACACTCTGGAAATAGTGAATTTATTTCATCTAATATTAAAATTAATCTATTTGTTGGTATTATTAACGCATCCCCATCAGCAAGAAATATTTTTTCAATATAACTATATCTAGCCCTGGCTGAGCGCAAATCCTCAAAAACTTCATCTATATTTCTCATTCTAAATTTTTTATCTTTATACATTTCACAAAATGTACATTTATTATGAGAGCAGCCTATTGTTGCTTGAATAATTAAACTTCTCCCTTCGCTTGGTGGTCTATATACTGTGCCTTCGTATCTCATTTTAACTCCCCCTTGTGCTTAAATATGTGCAGATACTTACTTATCATTTTATATAAATTTATTGAAAAATTCAAATATTGCTTCAAGTTTTAATGTGCGTAGTGAGATGGTGAGAGGCTGGTTACTTAGAAATTATTATTATTTATTGATGAGGATATTCAACGTGAATATTAAGTAATATTTCACTTAATATTGACCAAAAGATACAAGTTACAACATTTAAATAGCAGTTCACAACAAATAAATACAAACCTTAAAAAATAATAATATAATTATAATATAAAGTAAATAACTAAGGAGGTTTAATTCAGTGAAAGGTTTAAAAGGAACAAAAACAGCAGAAAATTTAATGAAGTCATTTGCTGGAGAGAGCCAAGTTAGAGCTAGGTATACTTTTTATTCCAGTATGGCTAAGAAGGAAGGCTATGTTCAAATTTCTAACATATTTATGGAAATAGCAGAGCAGGAGAAAGAGCATGCTAAGATGTTTTATAAGTTTTTGAAAAATGACTTTGAAGATGAGGCAATAGAAATAACTACAGCATATACCGTAGCCTTACATGAAGATACCCTTTCAAATTTAAAGAAAGCTGCCATTGGCGAAAAGGAAGAATGGATTGATCTATATCTTGATTTTGCAAGTATAGCAAGAGTGGAAGGCTTTGAAGAAATTGCAGTTACTTTTGAGGAAATCTCAGAGGTTGAAAGAAGACATGGAGCCAGATACTCTAAACTAGCTAAAAATATTAAAGAAAATACTGTATTCAAAAAACATAAGCCTGTGTTATGGAAATGTTTGAACTGTGGTTATATCTATGAAGGTTCAGAAGCTCCTGTTAGTTGCCCAGCCTGTGCACATCCCCAAGGTTATTTTGAAGTATTTATTGAAAATTATTAAAAAGAGTCCCCCTCTTTATAAAAAACATCCTCAAGAATATTGAATATATGGTAAATTCAAAGTTCCAGGTATCCTTCATAGAAAGATACCTGGAATTTTGGCGTCCCCTTTATAATAAAAGTTAAGAGAAATTTTTATGTTTTATTGAATTAAGTCACCTTTAAGCCTCATTTAAAGGGATGGAAAAGAACACTTCAAACTTATTAGAATTAGACTTGAAGACGATATTTCCATTATATTTATTGATACTGTTTTTTACACTTAGAATACCAATACCATGAGTATATTTATTTTGTTTTGTAGTTTTTATTAAACCATTACTATTAAATATGGCTTTTTTATTTGTGGAATTAATAATTTTCACTACTAAATTGTTATTAACAATCTTTCCAGTGATAGATATATATTTTTTTATGGAAGGATTAGTAATAGCACAGCAAGATTCTATTGAGTTTTTTAGCAAATTACCAAAAATAACTGTTAAAGCTGTATTGTTGATATCTATACTTTCAGGGAAGGCAACATCGTGGATAAATTCAATATTTTTCTTTGAGCATTGAACAAGTGTATATTGTAGCACTGCATCAACTATTTTATTGTCGCATATTCTACGTTTTTTTAGGGTGAACAAATCTTTTTCAATTTCTTTTATATATTCTTGAGCTTCCTCAAATTTGTTATTTTCAAGGAGTACTTCTATGGCTAGTATATGATGCTTTGTATCATGTACAACTATTTTCGATTTGTTTAAGTATTCTTCAAAGGCTTCATAGTGATGAAGCTGAATATTTAATTGGTTTTCTAAAGTATCTAAATAAGATTTAATAGTGTACTTATCAGATAAAATTTTTGAAATAATAATAAGCAAAATAATAATGACAAAGGAAAGTGGTAGTATAAACATCAGGATCATGTGAAGCTTATCTACAGAATTGTATTTCGAAAAAACACAATACACATAAAGTAATGAATTATATATAATAAAATTTAATACGCTAAAAATTAGAAGAAATTTATTTTTCTTCAGAGTTTTATAATAAATATCAAGGTATAAATTTATATAAAAGTAGAGATAAAAAAATAAGACAATACTAAAAGTTATTTGCAATAAATTATAAAATTTAGCAATAAAATTAACCATTGGCACAAGACAGAAAAAGTCTATGCTTAAAAAATACAATATGTAATAGGCAACACTGGTTGATAGTATGGAAATCAAGAAAAACTGTATTGTTATAACTATAATTATTGATTTAAGGGGAGCAGATCCTTCAAAAATTAAATTATAGAGTATAAGCATGGCTATGGTAATTATATAAAAACTAATGAAGTTATTAAATTTCAGGTAGCTAGTCCCAATAAACAGAATAAAGCTAATTGATATAACTAGGAAATAAGAAGCAACTTTATCTATTTTGTATTGCAATTTATTACCTAAGATAATATTTGAAAATATTATCAATATGAGGAAAGTTGGAAATAGTTTTATTAATCTATGTAAATCCATCATACTCTTAAATTACACTTTCCATGAGATAATCAGAAAATAGTTTTTTCACCTCTGTGTAATGTATCCTGCTAACAGGTGCTGTTACTTCATTTAAAAATTCCACTTCTGTTCTGGAAACTGCTTTAACATTATTCAAGTTAATTAGGTAGCTTCGGTGACATCTTACAAAGTTAAATTCCTTAAGTTCCATTTTTAAATCTTCCAGTTTTTTATAAAACCTGATATTTTCTAAATTATCTTCAACAACCGTATTTATATGTACGGTTCTGTTTGTAACTTCAAAATAGTTAACGTTACTTAAGTTAATTTTATATACTTGGTGATTATGAGTTAGAGTAAAAAAAGCTTCTTTATTATATTTTTCCATGTTTTTAATAATATTTCTTATTTTATCATCTTTAGCAGGCTTTAAAAGGTAGTTAAGGGCATGTACATCATAACCTGTAAGAGCATACTCTATGGTACTCGTTAAGAATACAATAGCAACATCCTTATTAAAGGTTCTAATTTCTTTGGCTGTATCTATTCCATTTAAGGTTGGCATTAAAATATCTAAGAAAATCAAGTCATATATTTTTTCAGTAGATTTAACTGCACTTATTAAATCCTCTCCACATTTAAAGGTATCAATATATAAATCTATTTCATCCTGAAAAGAGATTTTATCAAGGGTTTGTATTATGTCATTTATAAATATTTTTTCATCATCACATATAGCGATATTCATTTTATGTCCTCCTAAACGTTTACACAATTTATACTACATGGAGATTATAACTTGTAGCACTAAATAATACAAATATACCCTTTATATTAATATATTTACAATATTTATTCAACATTTTACAATATTTTTTTAGTATATATCCACCTAGGTGTATTGTAATGAACTTAGAGGGAGTTGAAAAAACAAAAATATAAATAAAAATTATATAATAAAAAATAGATGCAAAGATAGGCAAGATGTTAGCAACTAATATAGATAAATAAGTGAAGTTTGGTATATTTCTAATTTCAATTCTAATATTTAAGAAGATGTAGAATTGAAATTAGAAATATATTCATGTGTTACGAGTGAGGTTTTTATTTATTTCAAGCATTGAATGGGTGGGATAATATAAAAGTAGTATACTTTAGTATTTATCAATTGCTTCCAAAACTAAGGCTTTGCAAGTATTCATGGCATCAATAATCTTCTTAAAGCGGGTATAGGTGCTGTGGCCGTCCTTAAACTTCTTAATTCCATTTTCAGATTTGCTGATGATAGAGGTGATTTTAGGAAGGGCATTAGCTAGGTCTTCCTTTGAATAGACTTCAGTAATATCTTCACCCTCCAACAAGGCTTTTGAGATGTATAGAGCTTTTATTCTATTTTTAAGCAGGCTGTGCTGTGAGGTTCCTTCCTCAAATTTTGGTTGCATTTTTTCACAGTTTTTAATTGTTGAAGTTACCACTTGAAGGACCTGCTTCAGTTCTTGAGTTGAGTTTTTTTCCATGATTTTTTCTTCCTCCTTGTGTTGTTTAAGGTTTTGATATGATTATCTAAAATACATATCAGGCAGGTTTAAGCGGTTATATTAGAAATCTTGCATCACTTATTATACTTTGTGGTGGAAATAAATGATAGTGTTTAACAAGGATAATCAGGCTAACATATCTTCAGTGGAGTAATAAAAAAGGAAATTCAATCTGAAAATCATAGATATGGAGATAATTTCACTTCCGTCAAATGATAAATGTGGAAGTAAATAATTTAAATTAGTGGTAAAAGTGACAAAATAAAAGACTTACATATGGTCTGTACACCATATGTAAGTCTTTTTTAATTTATAGGATGTTTTGTAGAATCCACTGATTCTTTTCCTAAATTAGCCTCAATAATTTCACCAGTTGTACCATCAAACTTTATGTCATAACGTCCTCTAATGTTAACTAATTGAAGAGTTCTGCCTGTATAATGTCCTGATATGGTTACAACAGTTTTATCTTCATTAAAACCATAGTCGTCAGTAGCTCTATTGAAAAAGTGTTTATAAACAGAACTTGTTGTGTTATCAGAAACATACTCTTTAGCCTTTTTTTCTAAGCCTTGGACAAATTTTTTATCCTTATAGGCTGTAATTGCAAGCTCTCTATCTTGCTGAAATTTTTCTATTTCTTCTTGAGAAATATCATATTTTTTTATCTCTTCTTCAGTTAAATAACAAGTATCATCAACAGATTTAGCCTTATCTATTTCTTTTGTTATCCTATACTCAGGAGATAGCACCCTTTCTCTTTTTGCCACAGGGAGGCTGGACATATTATCTCTCTTTGGTAGCTCTAGCCATAATTATTTTTATAATTTTTTTAATACCTTGACTAATCAAAGGCCAGTATGATAAGAAAAAGCAGGAGATTAATTAGATTTCACAAAAAAATAAAATTTTGTAAAAAATCAAAAAACTATTGTATATTAAATAAATGTGTGTTATTATTAAAGAATATCAAATATGTTAATAATAAATAAGTTTGAATAGATAAATAATTTCTCGTAAATTAGAAACTATTATATCAGTTTGAAAACTTAAAATTTAGGAGGAATTATTATGACAGACAAAACATTAGTATGTAAAGATTGTGGAAATGAGTTCGTATTCACAGTTGGAGAGCAAGAGTTCTACAAAGAAAAAGGATTCGAGAACGAGCCAGTAAGATGTGCTGATTGCAGAAGAGCAAGAAAGCAACAAAACAATAGAAGATAATTTTAGATTCTATACCTGTAGTGAAAACTGCAGGTTTTTTGTTTTATAAGGATAACAATAAGAATAAAAAATATATAGTTATAATAATTAAATCTAAATTGATAAGTAAATATAGTTTTGAGATAAATAATTATTGAGTAACTTTTGAATATAAAATACACATATTTACGTATAATTAAGTCTTCACAAAAAACTATAATAAATGTTAAAATGTCATTGAAATAATGATTTAAGTAAGGGTGTGTTTAATTTAGTATGCAGAAATATAATCAAGAAAGTCCAATGCTTGTTAATTCTATTGTATGTACTATAGATATATTAGGTTTTTCACAGATGATAGTAGATTCATGTAAAGATGGGTATGGAGATGATTTGCTTAAAGAAATTAATTTTATTATAAATAAGAACAAGCAGTGTATAATCAAAAATAAGTATAGTCAGGGTAAGATTAAAATATATACCGATAATATGATTATAGGTTATCCAATAAAGGATGATGGAGAAGCAGAGTTAAATGAAATATTAGATAATGTATCGGAATATCAATTCAATCTAGCATTAGAAGGTTTCTTTGTTAGAGGGGGAATCAGTGTAGGTGAATTTTATATTAATGAAGATATAGTTTTCGGTTCTGCACTTTTAGATGCACATCATGTTGAAAGTAATTTAGCATGTTATCCAAGGATTGTATTAGATGACAAAACAATAAGTAGGCTGCAAAGGTATATAAATAACTATGATGAGGCACCACAGCGTAACAAAATATTAATTGATAATGATGGCCAATGGTTTTTAAATTATCTAAATGTAATTTTCAAACACTACACTGAATGTAGCAATCAGTATGAATTTGAGCAAATGCAAATAAACTTGCTTTTAAAACATAAGGTTAAATTAGAAGAGATGTTAGAGAAGAATAAAAATAATATCAGAGTTTGGGACAAGTATGTGTGGGTTGCAAATTATCATAATTATTTCTGTGATATACACTTTGCAGAAGAAAAACAGTTAAAAATAGCTAAAAAGAATTTACTATCTTGGCCAAGGAGTATTGCTGACGGCGACATATAATATATTTTTTCTATGTGGAAATCATTCATAAATTAATATAAGGAGCTTTAGCAGTATTTTAAGAGACAGATTTTAAGCTTTAACTTTAATAATAAATAGCTGTATCATGAACTGAAAATCTTTATTTGTTGAAAAATTAAAGAAAATTTATAAATTTTATAAAAAGGTATTGTATAATGTCGAAATAAGTGTTATTATAAATGAGTAGCAGATAGCTAACAAAATATATTAAGATCAATTAGATAAATAATTTCTCATGAATAAGAAAATATATATCAAGTTAGACCTTAAAATTCAGGAGGAATTATTATGACAGATAAAACAATAGTATGTAAAGATTGCGGAAGTGAGTTCGTATTCACAGTTGGAGAGCAAGAGTTCTACAAAGAAAAAGGATTCGATAACGAGCCAGTAAGATGTCCGGATTGCAGAAGAGCAAGAAAACAACAAAATAATAGAAGATAATTTTAGAATTTATAGCTTGTAATGAAAATTACAGGCTTTTTTTATTGAGAAATAATTGAGGTATAAAAGTATTTTAAGAAAAGAAATTTTCAAAGGTAGATTCAGTTAAAAAGAAATCTATAGTTATTGGTTACATAGCAGAAATTAAAAAATAGATAGTAACATAGGCAGAGCTGAGGATATCCTCAGCTCTTTTCAACATTACAAAATTGTAATGTTAATGCAAGACAAATACATAGGTAATAAATTAAGCACACTATATAATAAACTCATAAGCTTTAAACAAGGAGATGATTTTTGTGATAAAGATATATGAGGTATTAAAAATAATGTGCTTAGTGATTTTTGCTGGATATGATGAAAAAAGTTTTGAGGTTAATGGTGCAATCTGAAAAAATTAAAATATATAGTTTCATAAATGGAGGGAAGATAAAGATGAAAAATATTTTAACGGTAGAAAAAATAGAAAAATACTATGGAAATAAGGGGAACCTGACAAAGGCTATAGATAATATAAGCTTTAGAGTTGATGAGGGAGAATTCGTTGGTATAATGGGTCCTTCAGGTAGTGGTAAAACTACTCTTTTAAATTGTATTTCAACCATAGACACTGTAACTACGGGAAATATTATTATAAATAATGAGGATATTACAAGGTTAAAGTCAAAACAATTAGATAAGTTCAGACAAAATGAATTAGGTTTTATTTTTCAGGATTTTAACCTTTTAGATACTTTAACAGCTTATGAAAATATAGCCTTAGCTTTAACTATTAAGGGAGAAAAGACGGAGGTCATTGATGGAAAAATTAAAGAGGTGGCAAAGTATTTAGAAATTGAGGAAGTTTTAAATAAATATCCTTATCAAATGTCTGGAGGTCAAAAGCAGAGGGTGGCTTCAGCGAGAGCAATTGTTACCGATCCAGCTTTGATATTAGCAGATGAGCCAACGGGAGCTTTAGATTCAAAGGCAGCAAGATTGCTCTTAGAAAGATTTGAAAGCTTGAACATGGATTTAAAGGCAACTATTTTAATGGTTACCCATGATGCTTTTACAGCCAGCTATGCCCATAGAATTTTATTTATTAAGGATGGAAGAATATTCACAGAGCTTGTAAGGGGAAGTGATTCAAGAAAAGAATTTTTTAATAGAATAATTGAGGTGATAACTCTGATAGGAGGAGATGACAACAATGTATTCTAGGATAGCAACTAAGAATGTAAAAAAGAGTTTTAAGGATTATACCATATACTTTTTAACCTTAACCTTAGCGGTGTGTATCTTTTACAGTTTTAACTCCATTGAATCTCAAAAGGCTTTTATGGAAGTATCGTCTACTAGTATGGATTATGTAGAAATGCTAACATCAATTATTTCTTATGTATCTGTGCTTGTAGCAGTAATTTTAGGTGGCCTTATCCTATATGCTAATAATTTCTTGATTAAGAAGAGAAATAAAGAGTTAGGTATCTACATGACTTTAGGTATGGGAAGGGGAAAGATTTCAAGGATATTAATTTATGAAACTATAATAGTTGGAATAATTTCTTTAATAAGTGGACTTTTCTTTGGGATTTTAGCATCACAAGGTTTATCAGTTTTAGTTTCAAAACTATTTGAGTTTGAAATGAGTGAATATAAATTTGTAATTTCAACAGCAGCCATAGGTAAGACCGTTGTTTATTTTGGGATAATGTTCTTCCTTGTAATGCTTTTTAATACTTATGTTATTTCTAAGTATAAAATAATAGATTTATTAACAGTAGGAAGAAAGACAGAGGATGTAAAATTTAAAAATCCTTTAATTTATTTGATAACTTTTATTTTATTTGTAGGTGCTTTAGGAACAGCTTATAAAATGGTTTTAGACCTTGGGTTAAATGTATTAGATATTAAATTCCGTATATCAATAATACTAGGAGTAATAGGAACTGCGTTATTCTTCTTTAGCTTAGCAGGATTTATACTTTATATAGTTAAAAGAACCAAGGGGATTTATTTTAAGGGTTTAAATATTTTCACTATAAAGCAGATCAACAGTAAGGTTAATACAAATTTTATATCTATGTCTGTTATATGTTTAATGCTTTTTATCACCATTGGAGTGTTGTCTACTGGATTTAGTTTTAAAAATGCCTTAGAGTCAGGGTTAGAGGAATCAACACCTTTTGATGCTAGTGCATATCTATATGTATACGAAGAGGATAAGGTGAAAAGTATTGAAGAATCCATGGATAACATGGGAATTACCTTTGCAGCAGATGATAAGGTTGCATATTATGATGAATATATTACTGGAGAACAGATTTCAGATATTATTCCATTAGACAGCAGTAGTTCAAATATAAAGATAAAAGCAGCCTATATTAAGGTATCAGATTTTAATGAAATAATGGGATTAAATAATGAAGGAACAGTAGAGTTAGCACAGGATGAAGTGCTGATAACCTCTAATGTTTCTAAGCTGTTACCTTCTATAGAAAAATATATGAAAGAAAATGACACAATAAATCTTAAGAATACTTCTTATAAGATTAAAAATAAAGAAGTTATTAATCTTAATTTAAAGAACAGCTATGTGAAGGATAACTTCTTAACCATTGTGATAAATGATGAATTTTGTGATGCTGCTAATTTAAGCACCAGCATAGTGAATGTAAATTTCAAGGATAATGTTAATGGAAAAGGGGAAGAAACCTTTGTAAAGAGTATAGAGGACTTTAAAAGAAACAATGACAATTATTTTGATGAAGCAGGCTTTGTTATTACTGCGTCTAGAGAGGCATTATATGAGGAAAACAAAGGTATGACGACAACCATATTATTTGTAGGAATATATTTAGGAATTGTTTTCTTAATCAGCAGTATGGCAGTTTTAGCCCTTCAACAACTAAGTGAGGCTAGCGACAGTCTTGAGAGATATGAGGCAATTAGAAAAATAGGAGCAAGTAAGAAGGGAATAAATAAAACCATTTTCGCACAAACTTTAATTTACTTTAGCCTTCCAGTAATACTGGCTCTAGTACATTCAGTGGTGGGAATAAAGGTAGCTAATGATTTTGTTGCCATGTATAATAAGCCTGATATTGGTGGGGCATCCATGATTACAGCGGGGATCTTTGTAATTGTATATATAATATATTTTTACACTACCTATACTGGATATAAAAATATTGTTAATAGTAAAATTAAATAACTTAAAGAAAATCTATTTGAAGAAGGGAAAGTTCTTCAAATAGATTTTTGTTATAATCTTTATGAAATAGTATAAGGAAAAATTAACAGGTGAAAATAGTTTATAAATAATATGAGTTTGAAGTACAACATTAGAGTTGGAGGAAAAGTAAGTGAAAAAAGTAATTATAGTTGAAGATGATAATGTTATTAGAGAAGAGCTGCAGAGCTTTTTAAGCAGATATAATTATCAGGTTATAGCACCCACAGCCTTTGAAAATATAATAGAGTTTATACTAGATTCTGAAGCTGATTTAATTCTATTAGATATAAATCTTCCAATTTATGATGGCTATTATATCTGCAGAGAAATTCGTAAAAAATCAGAGGTTCCGATAATCATTGTCACTAGTAGAGATAGTGATATGGATGAATTAATGAGCATGAATTTAGGGGCTGATGACTTTGTAACAAAACCTTATAATACTCAAATTCTTTTAGCACGAATCTCTGCTCTTTTAAAAAGAGCTAGTGGAAATATTGCAGGAAGTAATACTTTAACCTATGGGGATTTTAAGTTGAATTTATCTAATGCAACGGTTATATATGGGGAACGAGAGCTGGAGCTTACTAAAAATGAAGTGAAGATTCTATCCTACTTAATTGAAAATAAAGGAACCATTGTTTCAAGAGAAGCTTTAATGGAGTATTTATGGAAGGCTGATTACTTTGTGGATGACAGCACTTTATCTGTTAATATCACTAGACTACGTAAAAAGCTGGAGAGCATTGGCATTAAGGACACCATAGAAACAAGAAGAGGCTTAGGTGATATTATGGAAGGTTAGGGCTATGAAGATATGAACATAATAAGTTTTCTTAAGGACAAAGGAGTAATTTTAGGTGCTAATGTTATCATATATCTTATAATTGTAGGAGTTATGATACCTGCTGATATAAGTTCGGTAATAATAGTTTTTTAGTAGGGTGTATATGGTTTATTCCATTGATTAGCTATATGCTGCTAGATTATATGAAGTTGAAAAAGTATTTAAATAATATAGAAAAGATATTAGAAGGTTTAGATAAAAAGTATTTATTGCCTGAAGTTATTGAGGATGCAGAGTTTATTACAGGCGAAAGAATAAATGAAATACTTAAGGTTCTGAGCAGGGATATGCATGAAAATGTGAAGTGCTACAGAACTATCCAAGAGGAATATAGAGAGTATATTGAAACCTGGGTTCATGAGATAAAAACTCCAATATCATCAACAAGGCTTTTAATAGAAAACAATAACAATGAAATTACAAGAAAAATTGATAAGCAGGTAGATAAAATTGAGAACTTTGTGGAGCAGGTTTTATATTACTCTAGAAGTGACGAAGTAGGAAAAGACTTTATCATAAAGGAAGTTAGCCTTGAAGAAATTGTTAGGAAGGTTGTAAAAAGAAACTTTAGAGATTTCATTAATAAAGGCATAAAGCTGCAATTAGAAGCTATTGATGAAACTGTTTTTTGTGATACTAAGTGGATTGAATTTATATTAAATCAAATACTAGGAAATGCCATTAAATATTCTAAGGAAAAAGACAGTATAATCAAAATTGAAGCAAAGAAACTTAATAATTCAGTGGTGTTAACAATAGAGGACAATGGTTTTGGGATAATAGATAGAGATTTAAACAAAGTATTTGAAAAAGGCTTTACTGGTGAAAATGGAAGAAAGTTTGGTAAAAGTACTGGTATGGGATTATATCTATGCAAGAAGCTATGTGTGAAATTAGGCTTAAATATAAGTATAGAATCTAAACTTCAAGAAGGAACCAGGGTAAGTATAATATTTCCTAATTATAAATTAATATAAAAAACTATAGGGGAGTCTGCTTTTATAGACTTCTCTATAGTTTTTTATTAGATATATTTTTTTAGAATAATAAAATCTACAGCAGACTGAGTTTTTAATGCTTTAGGAATTTTATTTTCTTACGAAGTCTCCATACATTGGAGTGAATTTACCGAAGGCACCTGCAACTTCCATGATTTCACCTGTTAAATAAGAAGAGTCATCAGAAGCAAAGAATAGAACTGCATTTGCTATGTCTTCTGGTTTTCCAGGACGGTTCATAGGAACGTTCTTTAAGAAGGTGTCTAAGAATTCTTGGCTCATATTTTCTAGGGCTGCTTTTGTTGCAATGAACCCTGGTAAAACTGCGTTGCATCTGATATTGTACTGAGCACATTGAGCAGCAACGTTTTGAGTTAAAGAGTTTATTGCAGCCTTTGAAGTGCAGTAAGCTATTCCAGAAAGGTCTGGAACTGCTGAACCGATGGTTGAGATGTTGATTATGCTTCCACCGCCTGTTTCCTTCATGCTTTTAACTGCAGCCTGGCTTGTTAAGAATACGCTTTGAAGATTGTTCATTACAGCGTCAAAGTAATCCTTACCGGTAGTATCAAAAATTGTTTTATCTAGTTTAACATCATGACCGCCATAGTTGTTTACAAGGATATCGATTCTTCCTTCGTTTGTGATAACTTCTTCAACCATTGCTGTGTAAGTTTCTGCCTCTCTGGCATTAAAGTAAACGAATTTTGCGATGCCACCTTTATCCTTTATGTTTTTTATAACTTCTTCAGCTAATTCTTTGTTTCTTGCACCAATATAAACTATTGCTCCGTTTTCTGCTAATTTCTCTGCACTCGCAAGGCCTATACCTTTAGTGGCAGCTGTTACTAATGCTACTTTATTTTTTAATTTCATTTATATTCACCTCGTATTTTTAATAAGTTATTTTTAATCCAAGGCTGAAGGGCTTAAAGTTTCCAGCCTTAGATTTGAAGATTTGTATCTTAAGCCATGTGTGTAAACATCTTACCAAGTTCAGCTATTATTTCATCTCTGCTGTGCTCAGTTATTCTTCTTTGGTGGTTGTTTCTGTTTCTTTCTCCAACTAAGTAAGACATGTGAACTCCTAGTTGATCAAGACCTTCTTTTGCAACGTCTTCTGGGTACATAGCTGCTGCACAAGTGTCTTCATCGGCAGGTTTATTTTTTAACCAAGTTGGAGTAATTGTTGAACCTGCAACCATTAATAATACATCTACATTAGTGTTTTGGCATTCATAAGCTACACCTTCAGTTAAGGCCATCATGTATGCTTTTTGAGCTGCATATTCAGCACAGAATGGAAGGGATGTCCATCCAGATAAAGAACCTATTGTTACAAAGGCACCTCTGTTTCTTTCTTTAAATAATCCTATGAAGTGATGTAAAAGCTTAGAGAAGGTTCTGATGTTTACTCTATACATCTGCTCATATTTTGAATAATCCACCTTGCTGTATTGTCCCATTGCGTGAAGGCATGCAACATAGTTGATTAAGCCCATGTCTAAGTCTTTTGTTGCTTCAATTAATTTTTCAGCTGCATCGTACTCTGATAAGTCTTGAGGTAAAACTCTGATTTCTCTTCCAGTTTCAGCATTTATTTCAGTAGCTAAAGCTTCTAAAGCTTCCTTTCTTCTTCCAACTAAGATTACATCCATTCCTCTTCTTGCAAATTCAAAAGCATTAGCTTTTCCTATTCCTTCTGTTGCTCCTAATACAATTGCCCATTGTCCATATTTCTCTCTAAAATTCATTTTTCATTCCTCCTAAAATAATTGTATAATTTATCTTTAAAATTTAGTGTATTTCAATATTTAGTCAGCCTTTCTATGTTTGCTTGCTAGGTTGAAAGCAAATAAGAAAGTTGCAAAGGTTATAACTAAAAGTACTATAAAGATTATCCAAGTAATTTTATAAGCACCTGTTGTGTCATAGATAAAACCTGATAAAGTTGGTCCTACGGCTCCACCAAATTGGAAGAACATGATTACAGTTCCAAGGATAGTTCCGTAATCCTTTTTACCAAAGATTTCACTAGTTAAGTAGGATGGTCCCATTGCTGCAATGGCAACGAAAGCACCAAAGATTACTGCAAATAGGATTGCAAATAAAGCAGTTTTTCCAAGGAGTAAGCATACTATAGAAGCAATCATGGCTATCCCGATTATGGACATACCCAACTTTAAGCCTGCTTTTTCAAGAAGCATTCCAATAAGAACGTTACTTAAGATACCCATTATGGAAACTATTGAAGTTACTGTTGAAGCAAAGGAAGCGGAATGGCCGATACTTTGCATGTAGCTTGGAATATGCATTTGTACGCCTGCAAAGACAACTCCAAGTAAAACTATTGCAACTACATAAACCCAAAATACTGAGGAGCTTTTGGCTTCTTTAAAGGTATAACCAGTAAGCTCTTCAGAAGCTGTTGACTTCTTATTTACAACTTTTACTTCTTCATCACCATAAGGTTTTTGTCCAAGGTCAGAAGGCTTCTCTTTTATAACAAATAGTGAAACCAGAACTGTTACCACCAGCATTACCCCACCTAATAGGAAGTAACACTTTTCATAACCAATCTTAGGCATCAAATTTGAGATAGTTAAGATGGTGCAGAAGGCTCCAAGGTTACCACCAGAAAAGGCTATACCTGTTGCCACACCTTTTTTCTTTGATGGGAACCAGTTGGTGATGATATAAGATATAGGAATCTGAGTTATCCCTGTGGCAAAGGCACCAAGAACTGCAGATAATAAATAAAACTGCCACAATTCTCTTGCAAGTCCAAAGGCTGCAAAGGAAATTGATACAACTGCTCCGCAAAGGGCCATTATGTATCTAACATCGTACTTTCTAATGATTTTACCCATGATAGGGGACATGATGGCAGTGGCTATAGCAACAATAGTAAACACTAATGAAAACTGTGTTGCTGTAAATCCTAAAGCCTGTGTTACAGGAGTCAGGAATATTGAGTGAGATAGAAAGATTACCGCAAAAGGCATCGCTAAGATAATAAATGATCCAGCTGCAACCTTCCAACCGTAAAAGCTTTTCTTGTTTTCCAAAATTTTTCCCTCCATTAAGTTTATTTTGTAATATAAATTTTGCTGGCTGCTAAAGGGTTTTCCTCAGTGGCCATAATTAAATGGTACAATTTGAGGTATGTCAATTCAAAGGTATGATTGTGGCAATATTGTGGCAAATGTTAAATAAAGGGTTACTTTTGTGCCTGAATAAATTTAATATGATATATTATTTAAGGGAAGTACTTCTCAGATTTATTGGAAGGCGGGATATAATTAGGAGGTTCCAGGGGAATCATAGATGAATGTCATGGAAGATTTGATAACCGTAACGGAATTATGGATTTGAAGTGTAACCTTTTGGAATTTACTTAATGAATAATTACTTGAAAGGATTTTAATTATGGAAAAACTTATTTATATTGCAGATGATGAAGAAAAAATACTTAATTTAATTAAATCTTTTTTAGTGAAGGCAGGCTTCAGAGTTAATACTTATAGTTCTGCTAAAGCTCTTTTAGATGATTTTTACTGTAATCCTAGTGATTTAGTAATTTTAGATATAATGATGCCGGGAATGGACGGGTTATCTGCCTGTTCTATTTTAAGAAATATAAGTTCAGTACCTATTATCATTGTTTCCGCTAAGGATAGTGATTTGGACAAGGTTACTGGCATTAATTTAGGCTGCGACGATTATTTAACTAAGCCATTTTCACCTATTGAATTATTAGCAAGAATCAGGTCCATCTTTAGAAGGATTGAAATTGATAAGGGGGAAGAATGGGGAACTCATAATATACTATTTTATGGGGACTTAGTAATAAACAAGAATCAGCACAGCGCTCAAGTGAAGGAAGAGCCAATAAATTTAACTAAAAATGAATTCTCGCTCATGGTTTATTTAATAGAGAATAAAGACAGAGCAATCAGCAGAGAAGAACTCCTCAGGAAAGTTTGGGACTTTAAGGTGAATGAGATTGATACAAGGGCTACCGATGACACTGTTAAAAGACTTAGAAAAAAATTATTAGAAAACAATTCTAGGGTTCATATCAAAACCATAAGAGGATTTGGATTTAGAATTTTTGAGGAGAATATAGATGGATAAAATATCGATTAGAAAAAGAATGTTAAGGCCTTTATTGAGCTACCTTATAGTATTCACAGGAATTTTCTTTGTTGTTTTTAACATGATATATAAGGCGGCGTTAAATGAAAGCACCTACAGTCATAGATTTATTTTAAACACAAATATCTTTCTTTTAGTTATCTTTATAGCTTTTATTGCAGGGTTTACCTTGATGGTTATAAAAATCTGCTCAGAGATTTCCAGGGACATAAAAATGTTAGCAGAGGATGCCATAAAGCTGTCTAAAAGTATCTATAGAACAGAAGAAATTAAGGTATTTGAAACTGCTGAAATCGAAGAACTTAACTTAAGCATACATAAACTTGCAAAGAGATTATTTGATTATTATAGGGCTCAAAAGATTGCTATGGAAAATGCTTCCCATGAGCTTAGAACTCCATTGATGTCAATACAGGGATATGCAGAAGGGATAAAATATAAGGTTTTTGATGATGTTGAAGAGCCACTGGATATAATCATTAATGAAAGCAAGCATTTAAGAGATGTGGTGAAAAGCATGTTAAAGCTTTCAGAAATGGATTCCTTTAGTGTGAAGGTGTCCTATAAAAATATGAATCTGTATCACAGCTTAAACAGGATATTAAACCAGCTTCGAGGTGTAGCTTATAAAAGTAATAAGTACATCAAGCTGGAAGGAGACGAAAATTTCACCATGAATATTGATGAGAAGCTCCTCTCTCAAGCGGTGATAAATATAGTTTCCAATGGCTTAAGATACGCCAAGGAAACAGTGATAGTGAGATTCGAGAAAGCAGCTGACAGTGTAATTATCCATATAATTGATGATGGAGATGGCATTAAAAATGGTGATCTTGAAAACATATTTACAAGGTTCTATAAAGGGGACAAGGGCAACTTTGGTCTTGGACTATCTATTGCTAAGTCATCTATTGAATATTTGGGGGGAGAAATAACTGCCTTTAACCTAAGAAAAGGAGCCTGTTTTGAAATAAAACTTCAGAGAAATGGTCATATATAGGAACTTCATAAGAACTATTAAATTATCAATTTTAGTATTAGATAATTTAATGAGGGATAAAAGTAATTATAAAAGAAATGGAAGTAGTTATGAAAAGAAATAAAGGTAATTATAAAAGAAGTATATAAACAAGTATAAATATAATGGAAATATGTTGTTTTTAGGGACTGAATTTTTACAGCCCCTAAGTTTTGAAAGTTTTAGATATTACCATCTTTTTCTAAAGGCCAGTGGCGTTTTTCCATGGGCCTTTTTAAACATTTTAACGAAGTTTCCACTATGAGAGTATCCAAGGGATTTTGCGATTTCCTCAACGGATAATTCAGTAGTAGAGAGAAGGGTTTCCGCCATGGCAATTTTTAGAGAGGTAGTATACTGGCTGATGGACATGTGATATCTGGCCTTAAATCCAGCCTTTAGTTTTTGCTCATTAAGGAAAACTTCTTTACTTAGTGCCTTGATGGTTGGTGGATTGCAGGGGTCTTCCGACAGAATATCATGAGCCCTTTGGATGGCGTTAACATCGGAGGCTGTTAAAGAAATTTTTCTGCTTTTACCAATTTCTATATGTCCATAATCCAGTTGATTAGTAAAGACATTTTCAGGACTGGCGGAAAGTTCTTGATGAATTATAGCAAGACACTCTAAAAGTTTGCTTTCTAAATAAAGAGGTGTAAGAGTATGCTTTTCACCAAGACTTCTAAGCACTTCAATGATTTTTGCAATATCCAGCGGAAGGTGATGATAGGTGTAATTCGATAAAAAGCTTTGAAAATTTATTGTGTCTGGAAAGGCCGGATTTATGACCTCTTCCAGATATTTTTTATAGATAGTTATTTCAGCACCATGAAAATGCTGTCCTTTTTCCCAGACCTGATTACCTTTTAGGTGCTTTTCCACCACAAAGAAGGATGAGGGAGTAAAGGAAGATACTGGCTCATCCTCTATTCTGAATTTCGTTTCACCGGAGTACACTGTTCCAAAACGCATTAATTCCTCGGAATGTTCAAAGGACAGGGTGAAGTTATGGGGAATGGTATAATCTCCAATACCAAAGTCATAGTATCCTTCTCTGCTATATTTAATAAAATATCCTAGCTCTGGTTTTTCATGATTTTTGTATAGGATAAAGTTTGTATCTTTATAGGGAGTAAAGGACATATTTTTTAATACTTCATTTTGAAATTCTACGGTGGTTTTACATTTCATTTGGTATACCTCATTTTTAAACTTTCTAAGAGTTTAGTTATTAAATTTATCAGTTATATTCCTGTAGATTTAGTAATTATTAACCTTCCTTTTGAAAATAATATTTATAATATCAGAATTTATTATGCCGTTAATTGTTCAAAGAGATGATAAAATTATCAAATTAGATGCAAATATTGAAATGATAATGAGTATCAACTACAATTGAGACAGTAAATTGACTGCGAAATATATTATATAATAGGTGGAGGAAAATTATGAAGAGAAAGTTTTTAAAGGCGTTAGTAGTTTCTTGTATGGCTGCAATGATGCTGGTTGGATGTGGTTCAAAAGGTATTGAAGGAGAAAGCGGTAATTCAGGAAACACTATTACAATAACAGACGTTAGAGGTGAAGTGGAGATACCAGCTGAGCCTAAGAGAATAGTTGATTTAAGTGGAAATAGTGATATCTTATCACTTTTAGGATATGAGGTAATTGGAACGGCTAACAGTGATGCTTATGATTATACAAAATTCCCTGCATACCTTGAGGATACTTTAAAGGGTGCAGAAATTTTAGGATATAGCATGCAGGATACTATGGATATTGAGGCAGTTATGAACTTAGAGCCAGACTTAATTGTTATTTCTACAGTTCAAGAGAAAATGTATGATCAATTAAGTGAGATTGCACCAACGGTAATGATTCAGCTAGAAGCTTTAAACTGGAAGGATGATGTTAGAGCTTTTGCAAAGGTATTTGATAAAGAGGATGTTGCTAATCAATGGCTAGCTGATTATGAAGCTAAGGCAGCAGCAGCAGGAGATGCTATAAAGGCTGAATATGGCGAAGATACAACATATCTTTCTTTCCTTGCAAGTGGCGGACAGTTTTTTATCTTTGATGGAGCAGGATTTGGAAGTGTGTTATACGAGGATATGGGCCTTGCTAAACCAGCAGGAATGCCAGCTCAGACTGACATCAGCTTACCAGTTGTAACTTATGAGGGATTAGCATCAATTGCTACAGATTATATTTTCTTAATTGCTACAGATGAGGATTTAGCTCAGCTTGAAAGCAATGCAATTTGGAACAGCTTACCTGCAGTTAAAGAAGGAAAGGTTGTAGTATTAAACTCATCACCTTACTTTAACCAAGGCTATAGCTCAATTGGAAGAAACTTATTAGTAGATGAAATAGGTGAAATGTTAAATGAAACAAAATAGCAGACGTACCACAATATTTGTGCTTTGCAGTTTGTTATTATTAATAGGAGGACTGATTCTAGCCATAAGGCTGGGGTCTGTCCATATTAATTTTACAGACATATGGAATAGTATATTTAATTATAATGAAACCCTAGAGCTGATGCTGGTTAGAGATGTAAGAATACCGAGGGCTCTTGCTGTAGTATTTACAGGAGGGATCTTAGGAGTAACTGGAGCAATGCTTCAGGGAGTTACAAGGAATCCAATTGCTGAACCTTCTATTTTAGGAGTTAGCCAGGGAGCAACTCTGGTAATTGCAATATTTTATGCAGCAGGAATTGCTGTAACCACAAGAAATGTAATGATAGCTTCTTTTATTGGAGCTTTAATAACAGGAATCATAATTTTAGGTTTTTTATCTAAGAAGGCAAATAATAATTCCATTACAAAGATACTTTTAGCCGGAACAGCTATGAGCACTTTCTTTATTTCTTTAACTACAGTTATAGGACTTTTATCTAATCAATCACAAATGATTGGGTTCTGGGTAGCAGGAGGATTTAGAAATGCAACTTGGGCAGATTTCAGACTGGTGTTTTTTATAGGAGTTATTGGACTTATTTTAGCAATTTTATTATCACCAAAAATTAATATTTTAAATCTGGGAGACGATGTGGCAATAGGACTTGGTGAAAATCCAGAGAAAATCAGGTTTAGAGCTCTTATGATAATGATACCTATGTGTGCAGCAGCGGTGGCAGTTGGGAAGAATATTGCCTTTGTGGGGCTAATAATTCCACAGATTGTGAGAAAGCTGTTAGGTGAAGATTATAGAAAGAACATACCTTGTTCCTTCCTTTTGGGTGCAGTGCTTTTAACTTATGCAGACATTGCAGCAAGGATGTTATTTAATCCTTACGAAACACCAATTGGAATCTTTACAACACTAATTGGAATTCCATTTTTCATATCAGTAGCTAGAAAGGAGAGGGGATAATGAAGAACAAAAGATATAAAGTTACCTTAATAATTTTATTAATTCTGCTAGTTATCTCCTTTGGAGTTACTCTATGCTGGGGAACCTATAAGGTTTCACCATTAGAAGTGATAAATACACTTCTTGGAAATGGAAGTAGGTCTCAAAATACCGCAGTCCTTAGTATAAGACTGCCAAGGCTTTTAGTGGGAGCCTTTGTGGGAGTTGCCCTATCAACTGCAGGAGCAATTCTTCAAACAATTACTAAAAATGATCTTGCAGACACGGGGATAATCGGAATTAATGCTGGAGCAGCAGTGGCAGCGGTTCTATTTATTACATACCAAACTGCTGACTATTATAGTGAGCTTGAACAGTTATCCATATTTGTATTACCCTTAATGGCAATCATCGGGGCAGCAGTATCAGCCTTTGTTATATATCTTATGTCTAGCAGAGGCGGCATAAGACCAAAGAGACTTTTATTAATTGGTATTGGCCTCAATGCAGGACTTAATGCTTTTATTTCCTTCTTTACCTTCAGAGGTGGAGTAGGAGATTATAACAGAGTTTTAGTTTGGACATCTGGAAGTCTGTGGGGTGCAGGATGGAGCTATGCGAAGGTAATTATTCCTATAGTGGCAGTTATGTTTATCTTGGTTTTGATAAATCATAAGAAGCTGGATGTATTAAGTCTTTCAGATGAACTTGCCATTTCACTAGGGCTTAATCTTGAGAAGGAAAGAAAAAAGTTCTTAAGTTATGCAGTAATTCTTGCAGGGAGTGCAACAGCCTTTGCAGGAAATATTGGATTTTTAGGGCTTATTGCTCCTCATATAGCAAGGAAACTTGTAGGACCCTACCACAAAAAATTTGTAACAGTATCAGCTATAATCAGCGTTATCATAATTCTTTTAGCTGATGCAGTTTCAAGAAATCTATTTTCTCCAATTGAAATACCTGTGGGAATAACAGTATCCATCTTTGGAGTACCATATTTTATTTATTTAATGATGAAGGAGAAATAATTATGGAAGCTATAAGTGTAAAGAATCTATCAGTAGCCTATGAAAGCAATACTATAATTGAAGATATGAATCTTTCCATCCCAAAGGGAGAAATCAGTATTATTATTGGAGCTAATGGATGTGGGAAATCAACCCTTTTAAAGACCATTGCAAGAATTAATAAGCCTAAGGCTGGAGATATATTCATTAATGATAAAAATATAAAAGAAGTAAAAGAGAAGCACATTGCAAAAAAAGTGGCATTTCTTCCACAGGGACCAGTATGTCCAAGTGGTCTTACAGTTAAAGAACTGGTGGCCTATGGCAGATTTCCACATCAAAAGATTATTGGGGGACTTAACGGCCATGATAAAAAGATCATTGACTGGGCGATAGAGGAAACAGGCCTTAAGGAATTCGTAGATAGACAAGTTGAAAATCTATCTGGTGGTCAGAGACAGAGGGCTTGGATTGCCATGACTTTAGCTCAGGAAACGGACATAATAATGCTGGATGAGCCAACAACTTATTTAGACATGTCATATCAGCTGGAGGTTTTAGAGGTTCTTGAAAGACTTAATAAAGAGAAGAAAATAACTGTAGTTATAGTCCTTCATGAACTTAACAATGCCTGTAGATTTGCTAGCAATATAATCGGACTTAAAAAGGGAAAGATTGTTTGTCAGGGAAAACCTCTAGAGGTAATTAATAAAAGCACATTAAAAGAAATATATGGAATAGACGCTAACCTTCAAAGAAGTGAAAATGGTGAATATCCTATATGCATGGAATATGAGCTTCTTAGGGAGGAATAATGAAAAATAAAAATTTTATAATCATAGTAATAGGGCAGATTATATCTCTTTTCGGAAATGCTATTCAGAGATTTAGTATGTCTCTATACCTTTTAGAATTTACAGGGAGCACTGCTGCCTTTGCTAGAATTCTAGCTATATCAACCATACCGTATATTTTGTTTGCACCAATTGCAGGAATGCTTTCAGATAATGTGAACAAGAAAAAGATTATGGTGTATCTGGACTTAATATGTTCAGTTTTAATTGGGAGTTATGCCTTTATATTACTTAGGGATCATGACCATGAACTCATTGTTACTGCAGTTATGTTCATACTATCTATTTGCTATACCTTATATGGACCAGCAGTTGTATCCTCAATTCCACAGATAGTGGAGGAGGAGAAGCTGACTACAGCTAACGGAATTATAAATCAGGTGGGATCTATTGTAAACTTTGCAGGACCAATCCTAGCGGGGGTTCTTTATGGACTTCTGGGAATAAAGGTAATAGTAGTAATAAACGCTATAAGCTTTTTAATGTCTGCTATCTTGGAGCTGTTTTTAGATATTCCTGATGTGGTGAAAGTTGAAGAGGCGGACGTGCAGTTTTCCAGGGAAATATATATCGACCGAGATGAGGAATTGGAAAAGGATAAGGAAGACAATTTAAATAAGGGCAAAAGCAACAATTACAAGAAGGAGAAAAGCAATAAGCTTTCTTTAGCTTTTGTGAAAAAGTCCTTTGTAGACATGCAAGAAAGCTTTGTTTATTTGAAGAGGGAAAAGAAAATAGTTTTAGGAATTATTACATCCTATGCTCTATGTAATATATTTTTAGTGCCAATACTTTCAATTGTAGCTCCGTACTTTATAAACGTAATGCTTAATCTTCCAGCACAGGTCTATGGTATAGTTGAAGCTATCTGTGTTTTAGGAATGATTCTAGGCGGATTTTGGATTAGCATAAAGCCTGATATGTTTTCCATGAAAAAAGTACATTATACCTACATACCGATGCTAACAGGAGTTATAGTCATGGCGGTATTAGGATTTATTAAAATAAATGCCATGGCCCTAGCTGGAATTTTTGCTTTAGGTGGAATGGCGATTATGCTGTCTCTATCTCTTTCTAATGTACTAACTTTAACATTTACTCAAAAGGAAGTTCCAGGCACAATGCTGGGAAGAGTATCAGCCTTTTCAACAGCAGTAGCTACCATCAGTGTGGCTCCAGGACAGCTATTATTTGGACAAGTTATAGAATTAGGAATTCCATTAGGAATAATTCTTTTAGCAACGGCTCTATTAAATGTTGGTCTTGTTATGTTTGTTAAATGGAACGTGCGAGAGCTATAGTATTCTAGTTTATTACTTGGAATATATAATAACTCAGAGGCAGAGAAATTAGTTTAGAGTTTAAAAGGAAATAAATTGAATAAATTAAATAACCCATTTGATTAGATGAAAATTTAGTCAAGTGGGTTTATTTTTTGCTTTTAGAAAAGTACAGAAATAAAAAAAGTACTTGACCGAAAATAAAATATTTAGTATTCTATTAATATAGAAGTTGAGAATAATTCTCATTCTCAAAGAAGGGGTGAGAATTGTGAGGAGATTTATAAAAATACATATGAAGATTGAATTATGAAGGTTTAGAGAGGAGGATATTTTATGAGTATTGTAATAATTGGCGGTAATGAGTGTATGGCTTGTAAATATGAAAGCATTTGTAAGGAGTATGGATGTAAAGCTAAGGTATTCACCAAGGAAAAAGGTGGTATAAAAAAGAAAATGGGATGTCCGGATCTCCTAATACTTTTTACAAATACAGTATCACATAAAATGGTTATTAGTGCATCGCAAGAGGCTAAAAGAAATAATATTCCCATTGCTAGGGCTCATAGCAGCAGTGCTTCAGCTCTACATGGAATTCTTTCAGGTCACTGCAGTGCAGAACAAGGAGGAATATAGGATGTTAGAAAAATATTTAATTAAAAATTGTTCACCAACTTTAGCTTCAATTAAAACGGCTAATTTATTTAGTATAAATCATTTAGGAGAAGAAAATTTAAAAAAGCAGATAGAAGATTGGAATAATAAGTTGTTCAGTAAGGGGGTTTCTTTAATTCTTCTTAGAAATCGTAACAATGTTGCTTTGATATATGTCTGTCGTAAGTCTCGTCTTAGAGAGGATTTAAGTAAGACGGGAGTTGCGGAGTTTCTTAAGGGATATGGATATACAAGCATTGATGTTGATTATGCTATTGAGAGATTGAAATCTAGACTGTCAGCTCAAGATGAATTTCCTCATGAGATTGGCATTTTTCTAAGCTATCCTTTAGGAGATGTAGTTGGCTTTATAAAAAATGCAGGAAAGAATAGCAAGTGCACAGGCTGTTGGAAAGTTTACTGCAATGAATGTGAAGCTATAAAAACCTTTGCTAAGTTTAAGAAGTGTAGAGAAGTTTATTCTCGACTTTGGAGCGAAGGAAGCAAATCAGTATGGCAGCTTACAGTAGCTGCATAGAAGCAAAAATACAAGGAAAGAGGTAATTTGAAATGAGAAAAGTAGCAGTAGTTTATTGGAGTGGCACAGGAAACACAGAAGCGATGGCAGTAAAGGTGGCAGAAGGTGCCAAGACGGTAGGAGCTGATGTATCAATTTTTACATCAGATGTTTTTAACAGTGAGATTATAAACCAATTTGATGGAATAGCCTTTGGATGCCCATCAATGGGGGCGGAACAATTAGAAGAGAGTGAATTTGAGCCAATGTTCAATGAGTGTAAATCTAAATTAGGAGGAAAGAGAATTGCATTATTTGGATCTTATGGCTGGGGAGACGGCGAGTGGATGCGTACCTGGGAAGGTGATTGTGAAGATGCCGGTGCTAATTTAGTTTGTGATTATGTTATATGCCAAGAAGCGCCAGATTCAGAGACAGAGACTGCATGTATGGAATTAGGTAAAGTTTTAGCTGGATAAATAATGTATTTAAGTCTTAAGTTTGTGGATAAGCATCTTTATGAGGTTGCTTAGTTGGAAAATTAAGCAACTGATTATTGCAGATTTTTACAATTGAGCACTAACAGGGAAAAGACTAAGAATTAACTGATTAAGTTATGAAGAGGTTCATGGAGCGTGGGCGAACTTAGTTAAAAATTTCATAGGCTTAAGTGTAAGTCAACGTGAATATCTATAATAGAAAAAGCAGAGTTAAGATTTTAGAATATATCAACTTTGCTTTTTTATTTTGTATTAGAATTAATGTAAAAATAAACTTTATATAATGTATAAGTTTATAGGTTAAAAGTAAGTTAAATATCTTTGGTAAGAAAAATTATAAAAAATAGTAATATTGACAGTATATAATAATAGAACTATAATAATCCTTGAAAATAAAATATTGTTCATTCCCGGGGTGCCTTTTGGCTGAGATTGACTTTTGTCTGACCCGCATTACCTGATTCGGTTAGTACCGACGTAGGAAGTGAATCAAAGGATTTAATCTCTTTTACATTTTGGGAATGTTACAAAGGAGGTTTTTTTTATGTCTGAAAATAGTAAATATGTTACCTATGGAAGTTGTGGTTGTGGTAGCTGTGGTGCTTCAAAGGAGATAACAGGTTGTCGCTTTTCATTATCACCTATGTCTGATAAATACATAGACATAATTCTAGGAGCATTAGGGAAGGTTGATACCTCAAAGGTTTGGAAGGAAACGGATAAGCTATCCACAATTTATCGTGGAAAGAGAATTCATGTTCTTGATGCAGTTAAGGGTTTATTCATTCATTCCTATGATGAAAATGTACATACGACTCTGGAAGCAACTTTATCAAAGGGGTGTCCTGGAGATACAGATGCTGATTCTTTCTTAGCTGAAGATGATGTATTAGTAAATGAAGAAAGTATAAAAGATATACACTTTAAAACTACCTGTAAGATTTCCCTTTATCCAATGGGAGTATCCAATTACATGGGATATATTGCCAAGGTAGTTAATCATGCCATAGACATGGGGATTTACGTGAGATCAGCCCATTATGTAACCATATTAGAGGGAGATATTCATGAATTATTCCATTTCTTTAATGAGGCTGCAGAGTACTGTAATAAGGAGTTAAGCCACTACATTATGCAGATTACTTTAAGTGTTAACAGTCCTACTGCGGAGTAGAATCAATATTTTAAGGAGAGAGAGTTATGAAATTAAAATTAAAAGATATATTAATGATTGCTATTACAGCAGTTTTATTTGGAGTATTTTATTTGGGAGTTGTGTATGCAGGAAATTTTCTTATAGGAATTTTAACACCTATGGGGCTTGGGGTTTTAGGATATGAGCCTTTTTATGGAATTTGGTTTATGGCTGCAGCCTTTACAACATACATAATTAGAAAACCTGGAGTTGGAATTGTGGCAGAAATGCTGGCTGCCCTTCTTGAAGTATTGATGGGAAATATGTATGGACCAATAGTTTTTGTCAGCGGATTTATTCAAGGTCTTGGATGTGAGGTGGCTTTTGCAGTTTATAAATATAAAAGATATGATTATAAAACAATGATGCTTTCAGCTGTTGGTGCTACAGTTTTAAGCTTTATATGGACTGGCGTTCGTTCAGGATACCATACCTTTGCACCAGGAATTGTTATAGCTATTTTTGTTATACGTTTATGCAGTGCTCTTATCTTTACTGGAGTAGGTTGTAAGTTACTTGCAGATGGTCTTGCTAAAGCTGGAGTTCTTAGAGGATATGCTATAGGTGAGGAATACACAGCCATAGAAATTGAGGAATAGGTAATGCTATGGAAGAAAAGGAAATATTTCTTTTAGCAAAGGATATATCCTTTAAGTATCTTGAAAAAAATAAAAGATATGTACTAAAGGATGTTTCTTTGGAAGTTGAAAAGGGAAAGATTGTGGTGATACTTGGAAGCAGCGGTTGTGGAAAAAGTACTTTTGCATCAGTCTGCACCGGTTTATATCCATCTAATGGAGGAAAACTTTTTTCAGGAACCATTGAAATTGAAGGTAAGGATTTGAAAAATATTTCTTTAGGAGAGAGAACAAAGCTCTTAACCATGATGTTTCAAAATCCAGACCTGCAGTTTTGTATGGATACACTGAGGAAGGAGCTAATCTTTTGTCTTGAAAATATCGGTACGCCTAAAGAAAGTATGGATGAAATTATAGAAGAGTTTTCTAAAAGGTTTAATATAAAGCATCTTCTGGATCAGAAGCTTCATTCCTTGTCAGGTGGGGAAAAACAGAAGGCTGCTCTATGCTGTTTAATGCTTATTAATTCGAAGGGGATATTTCTTGATGAGCCCTTTGCAAATGTTGATGAAGCTGGTGCAAAGGAACTGATATCCATGCTGAAGCAGCAGAACAAGGAAAAGAAGACAACTATTATTGTTATTGATCATAGGCTAGACTACTGGCTTCAGACAGCTGATGAGTTTATCATTTTAGGTGAAGAAGGGAAAGTTAAAGCCAGAGGAATAACAAGGGAAAATATGCAGAACTTTAAGGGGATATTTAAAGAAGAAGGATTGCCCTATGAAAAGCCATTAAGTGAAGAAATAGCTATTGATTTTATGCAAAATGCTGTAGGGAAGGAATCTGCACTTATTTTCAAAGAGGTTTTCATTAAAAGAGGAAAAAGTAATGAATATCTTTTAAAAGCTGCATCGGGAACCTTTCCTAGAGGCGGAATAACAGCAATTCTTGGACCTTCAGGAAGTGGAAAAACAACGTTGTTTTCAGCTTGTCTTAAAGAAAAGCCCTACGCAGGCAGCATTATGGTTAATGAAAGAGATTTAAAGAAAATAAAGAATAAAGAGTTATATAAAATTATTGGTACAGTTTTTCAAAATCCAGGGAATCAATTTATCTCAACGGAGGTTTTAAAAGAGCTGGAGGAAAGTCTTAGAATCTGGAGGCCAGAGCTAAGGGAAAAGGAAAGAAGAGAAGAGGGAGAAGATCTTCTAGATAATTATGGCTTAAAGAAGTATAGCAGATATTCTCCTTATATGCTCAGCCAAGGTCAGCAAAGGCGATTGGCTGTGCTTTCAATTCTAGCTGGCAATCAAGAGATTTTGTTATTGGACGAACCTACCTATGGTCAGGATAATCGTTCAATTGAAGCTATTATGGGTCAAATTAAAGAGCTAGTTAAGGAGAGAAATTTGACAGTAATATTTACAACACATCATACTGCCTTAGCTTTAAAGTATGCAGATAAAATTTATGAGATTAAGGGAGAGAAATTAAGGTTATGGGAGCGTTAAACTTAATTTTTAGAGAAAAGGCAATCAAAAATTGTGGCAAAAAATTTTTAAAGGAGGAAGGATAAAGTGGAAAAGATAAATCCATTTATAAAGGCAATAACAATTTTAATCTGTGGTCTTATGATGTCCTTCTCCTACTCAATTGTTCTTAATGGAGTTGTCATAGCAACATGTATAATTTTTATCTTATTTTTTTCAAAAGCGAAGATTTCATCCTTGGTTAAAATTATGGTTCCTGCATTTTTAGCAGCTCTCAGTATATTTTTCACAGGTCTTTGGTTTAGCAATCCAACTCTTGAAGTAGGAAATGAAGTAGTGAAGGGTTATGTGAATTTTGGAAATGAAGTTTATTCTATGGCATCTGTATATAATGGGATTCAACTTTCCACAAGGATTTTAGCTTTTGCGTCTTTAGGGGTTCTATTTGCTTTAACTACTGACAATCAGGAGTTCGTTGAAAGCTTGATTCATCAAGGAAAACTTCCACCTAAATATGCCTATGGTGTTTTGGCAGCTCTTCACCTTTTGCCAAAAGTGAGAGAAGAGTATGCAATGACTAGGCTAGCTTATAAGGTGAGGGGAATCAAGGTAAATCCATTATCTCCAAAACCACTGTTCACCATGCTAGTAAATAGCCTTCATTGGTCTGAAAATGTGGCAATGGCCATGGAGTCAAAGGGTTTCCAGGAGGATGGAAAAAGAACCTATTATAATATAACTAAAGTTAAATGGTTTGATTTATGCTTCTTTTTTCTTATGATTATAGGTGTAATTATATTAAACTTTATTTAGTACATAGGGATAGGGATAGCAGTAAATCCTCTGGGGATTTTGCCAATATTTGATTCATGATATTTTCTAACCTACGTGTTATAATCACCTTAAATAAAAATTCATATTAAACGGATACGAAGAAGTATACTCCTAAAATGGGCACCTGGGGTATATGGAGTTAGTGGTGCAACCGGCTTTGCTTTATTCAGTGAATTTAGCAGAGCTTTTTTTTATCTATTTTAGTGGCGGATATATGTATTCACACTTGAAGTAGAAGGTTTGATTACAATTTTTATGTCACAAGCGTAGGAGGAAATTATGTGCAAAACTATAGAAAAAAGATAGCTGTTGTTACTTTTTTAATTATGATGTTTAATATGTTTTTAACAGCCGTTAGCCCATATGCAAATGCTGATGAAGTAAGCAGTTATTCATTAGAGACTAATGTTGATTTAATGGTCAACGGGAAGCTGGTATCTACAGATTCAGTAGTTGAACTTACAGTCGGTGATAAGGTTGAATTTAAGGTTACTTACAATGCAAATGGACAAGGTGACAGGGTTCAAGAGGGGGATGAGATGACCTTTAAGCTTCCTCAGGTTTTTAGTCATTTAGATATTAAGTATCCTGAGAATCATTTTAAGGATATAAAGAAGGAAGTTCATGGGGAGGAAACCTGGGTTACTTTAATCTGTGGTAAGGATATTGATACTGCTATT
The DNA here is from genome assembly GCF_000821305.1 of Clostridium culturomicium. GTDB lineage: Bacteria > Bacillota > Clostridia > Clostridiales > Clostridiaceae > Clostridium_J > Clostridium_J culturomicium. The sequence goes on from NZ_CCXK01000013.1 coordinate 142,672, forward strand.
GGAGGCTATATATCTATTGAAGCAACTGTAAATCAAGTTGAGGTTGAAGAGGAGAAAACCATTGTTATTGAGATTAATGGACAAGTAATTAAGGTGGATACAACTATAAAGCCTGGGGATGCTGTGGACAGATTGTTTTATAAGGATATTGTAGGCGAGCCAGGGGAAAAGCCAGAGTACACCTTACAGCCAAATGAAGATGGAAGTATTGTTGGAAGAGAAATTACTTATTCAATTGCTGTTAATGAAAAATATGCCCCTATGACAGGTGTAGTTTTAAAGGATACCATTCCAATGGGAATGAGCCTTGTGGACGGATCGATTGCAATTGAAAGGTATATTAATGGTTCAAGGGTTGATGTTACTTCACAGATGGGAATTAACTATGAGGGCGGTATTATTTCCATAAATCTTGGAGACATAAATCAAAAACATGTGGTTACCTATAAGTTGAGGGTGGATAGAGAGCTTGAAAGCTATATTAACATGGCCGTGATGACTTCTAATAGTCACGAAGCAAAGGAAGACAGCGTTACTCTTCGTCCTACAGAGGATGAAAAGGATGATAATAATATAGTAAAAGTTATAAATGGAAAAAGCGATCTTTTGCCTAATAATAATGGAAGTTATGTGGGAAATAAGGTTTCTTACATGGTAGAGATTAACGGTAAAAAAGAAGAGAAAACAAATGTTTTATTTGTGGATTCTATTCCAGAAGGAATGGAGTTAGTAGTTGATTCGGTAAAAATTTACAGTGAAATTAGAGGGATAAAAACTGATGTAACTGAGAATTTTAAAGATGTTATTAAGGGATCAGCAGAGAAGCTATCTATTGATTTTGGAAGTGTTTCGAATAAATATATAGTTATGTATGAAACAAGGATTATAGAATTTAAGGAGAGCTATGTAAATGATTCTAAACTAACTTGGAATGGTACAGAAAGTGAAACTAGCACTGCAATAGCAACACCTACAAAGCATACTCCTGGAAAACGTGGAGCAGTAGATAAGTTAGTTGGTTCTAATCAGAATGGAACAGTGGATCCAAATGAAAATGGAAATATAATTGGCGGTTATTTTACCTATACAGTTCATGTTAATGATGAGCTAAAAGAGAAAACAAATGTTGTACTTGAAGATAGAATGCCTTTAGGTATGGAGGTTATGAATAATCAAGTTACCATATATAAGGATGCTGGCGGCAGATATGTAAATGTAACTGAGACCTTTAAGGATAGAATTACTGTTGACAACAGGGCTGATGGACATCAGTGGGTGAAGGTTATCTTTGGAGATTTAAGCAGTAATGATAGATATAAGGTGCAATACAAGGGGAAGGTAGTAGAAGCGGTTGAAAGTAATAGATATGAAAATGATGTTACCTTGACATGGGATGAGGGACAAGCTAAGGATAGCTGCATAGTTGATGTGAGGCAGCCACAAAAGGGTAAGGAGACTCTTAAGAAAACCGTTGATGGAAATAATGAGCAAGTTGAGGTAATTCCAAATCCAGACACAGGAAAGCTTGAAGATAAGGAGTATACACTTTTAATAAATGAAAAACTTGAAGATAAAAAGAATACAGTTTTAACAGATGTTATACCTGAGGGGATGAGACTGAAGACAGACAGTGTAAGCATCAAAAAGCATATGGGTGGAAATACTTATAAGGATGTTACAAATGAGTTTAAGGATAGAACTGAAGCTAGTGATAACTTACTAACTATAAACTTTGGTGATATTTCTGACAGATATAAGGTAACTTATAAAGTAGAAATAGTTGAAGCTAGGGTCGAGGGATATAAAAATACTGCAAAGCTTGACTATGATATTAATGGAGTTTCTAAATCAGAAGAGGATAGTGCTTTAGTAATTCCAATTCTTCCAGATAAAACTCAAAAGCCAGAGGATACAGTGATAAGTAAAGGCACTACTGAGCAAGGTATGACAGTTTCACAAATTGGAGACAAGTTCCAATATGAAATTAAAGTTAATGAAGATAAGAGAAATCTTAATGAAGTGGTAATAGGGGATATAGTACCTCAGGGAATGAGTTTTCTGCAGGAGGATTTTCAGGTTATTATGTCAGGAGACTACGGTGATCCGAGGGATATAACAGGAGAGCTTAAAAGAGTAGAGGAAAAACCAGGAGTTGGGGAGTATATCCTTACAAAGAAAAACCTTATTATAAATCTAGGAAATATTGATAGCATGTACACTATTCACTATAAAACTATTGTAGATGAAGTGAAAAATCTTTATGAAAATAAAGCTATTTTTAGTTCTACTGAAATTGTGAAAACTGCTGTGAGTCAGGTGGATTACGTAATTAGTACAGGTGGCCTAAACGCTACAAAGGAAGCAAATAAATCTGTATTGATGCAGAGTGAAAATCAAGAGGTAATTTATACAATTAAGGTGTGGAATAGTTTTCTACTGCCAGAAAAGGCTATAAAAATTTCTGATAGCCTGGATTCAAGGGTTAAGTTTGTTGAAGTCTATAGCAATGAAGCTTTTTCAGTAAGTTATGATGCTGCAACACATACAGTTACTGCTGAAAACAATGTGAATTTATCACCAGTTGAAAGGGAAAATGCCTATGAAATTAAAATAAAGGTGTGCTTTGAACAGGTTAAGGCAGGGGAAACTGTAAGAAATATTGCTAAAGTTAATGGCACTAATACAGCACCTGTAGAGGTAAAAAAGGGCTACAAATTTAAAGCTGTTAAGGTGGATGGTGACGATGAGACTATGAAGCTTTCAAGAGCCAAATTTCAATTATTAGATGAAGATAAAAAGATTCTAAAGGAACTTGTTAGTGATGATAGAGGTGTGATTGAGTCTGACATAGAAACTACTGGCACCTATTATTTAAGAGAAATTATGGCACCACAGGGCTATAAGCTTTTAATGGAGGATGTTAAGTTTGAAGTTACAGAAGCTCAGGCGGGTGAAGCAATAAATATTGGTAATATGAAGAACTATAAAATGGGGCCAGTAGAAGATGGGACTGATGAGGATAACACGGGAGTTATTCCCCCAATAGAAGAGGCTCCAGGAGATGAAGGGTTAGAGGAAAAACCATCAGTTGAAGATGAAACTGACAAGGATAATTCAGATAAGGACAATTCAGTAATAAAGCAAGAGCTACCACAAGCAGGTGGTAAAAGTGGTTCATCAGCAATTTTGCTAGGCTTCATGGCAGTAATTGCTGGACTTGCATTAAGAAAGAAAGTATAAAATTTCGGATATCGAGGGTTCAGAAAACTGCAAATGAAAGCAGATTAAAGCATTTAGGTCTTATGAGTAGAAAATACTTATAAGGCCTGTTTTTAATCTATATGGAAGTATAGATTTTTTGAAACTGAAATTAAGCAATATCAATGGTTCTCCTGTAAGAGCGGCTTATATACATTTCATGTAAATTTTACTTTGGTGAGAGTAGTGACAAAATAGGATTACATTTATCTTTATTAATTATTACAACTTAATTGTATAATATTGGATAAGAAGTGGTTAGTAAGAGGAAAATTTGATGTTGAAGTGTAGGGGAGAGAGTTATTATTATACAATAAATAATGAAAAATATTATATATAAATATTTTAATAAATAAAATCATGCTATAATTAAAAATAAATAAAATATATTGAATAATGTATCATTTATAAAGCTTATATTTAAAGGGAATTAAAAATGGAAACATCAAAAATAAAAAATGAAAAAATGAAAAAGATTACGAAGGAGAATTTAAGAAAGTATTGGTTAAGACAATCTTTAAATCAGAAAATGAAATTTTACGTAGTTGCAATTATAAGCTTATTAGTAGTTGCTATTGGAATTTCTTTTGGTCTTTTATATTCATATTTAAGTGATTTTAACACTATTTTAAAAAATAATAATTATAATCAGAGAGTAAATGCTGCCTTTGAAAAACAGGTTGAAACATATCATAATTACACTAGCTTAAAAAATGATACTAATAAGTTTGCGTATCAAGAGGCGAGTATAGAATTTAGTGAAGCTTTAGGTAAGCTGCCGGTAGACTTAACAACCATGAGTAAAGAACGATATTTGATAACTTGCGCTATTAAAAATACCTATGAAGCTTATCAAAGGCAAACATCTCATGTATTACTCATTGAAAGAGGAACTGATGTTTTTATTAGAGAGCTATATGATAGTTTGGATATGCAGGGATATCTTCAAGAATATATTCACAAACTTATCAAAGTTACATTAAGGGAGAATGATGAGATATACAGCCAAAAGCTGGAGTTTTTTTATAAGATGCCTTATGTTTTAATACTTTTAGCTTTAGCTGCGGTGATATTTATTATTGTTGTGGGGCGTTCTATTGTACAGCTTGTTTTAAATCCTGTTATGAAGTTAGCGGAGGCTGCTGAAAGAATTACTGAGGAAGAATATGATGTACCTGATGTTGTAGTAGAAAATAAAGATGAAATTGGACAACTTGTTCAAGCCTTTAATTTAATGAAACATTCGACTTTAAAATCTATAAATGCCTTAAAGGAAAAGAATGATATAGAAAACAAACTTCATAAGGAAGAAGTAAGGCGTATTAATATGGAAAAGATGGTTGACGCAATGAAGATGCGTATTTTACAGAATCAAATAAAACCGCATTTCTTATTCAATACACTAAATATAATATCGGGAATGGCAAGGCTTGAGGAAGCAGATACAACAAGGGAAATGACCATGAGTTTAAGTAAGCTACTTAGATATAATTTGAAAATGGATAGTGATGTAGTCTATCTTTCCAGCGAGTTAAGTATTATAAAAGACTACATTTATATTCAGGAAAAAAGATTTGGAGCTAGAATTAAGTTTCAACTTAAGGTGGAAGAAGAAATTGATGTCAATTCAACGTTGATACCAACCTTTACGTTGCAGCCATTAGTTGAAAATGCAATAATCCATGGAGTGGGACCTAAGGAAGAAGGTGGAACTGTAAAGATTGAAGTATTTAAGCAAAATAGAGAGCTGTATATTGTGGTGGCAGACTCTGGGATGGGCATGTCTAAGGAAAAGTTAAAGTTAATAAGTAAGGAACTTAATAATGGTGGAGGAGAAAATATAGGGATAGGAGTTGTTAATGTTTTTGAACGTTGCAAAAGTTTATTCCCAGAAAGCATCTTTGAAGTTTTAAGTGAAGAAAATGTAGGAACTACAGTAAGCATAAGATTGAAAAAGTAGGGGGTTACAGCTGATGTATAATATTTTAATTGCAGATGATGAAGTTATAGAGCGTATTATCTTAGGAAAAACCTTGAAAAATTATTATGGTGATAATTGTACAATATTTGAAGCTGAAAATGGAAGATTAGCAATTGAGATAGCAACCAGAGAGGATATTCATGTTATAGTAATGGATATATCAATGCCTGGAATTGATGGGATTGAAGCAGCAAGACAGATAAAGCTATTGAAGCCAGCTATAAGTATCATATTTCTTACAGCCCATGATGAGTTTAGTTATGCGCAAAAGGCTGTTTCAGTTAGAGCTGTTGACTATCTTCTTAAGCCTTGTGATGATGAAGAGCTTTTAAGTTCTGTGGATGAGGCCGTAAGGATTAATGAAAGAGATGTGCAGTTATATAAGCTTGAAAAAATAAATGAAGTTAAGGAAGATGAAAGTATAGTTATGGATTGTGAAGAGATCTTATCAGCAAATGATAAGAATTCCGCAATTCTTAAGGAGATTTTAGATTATATCCATGAGAATTATCAAAAGGATATTTCAATGCAGGATGCAGCAAGAAAGGTAAATTATTCAGAGGCTTATTTTTGTAAGTTATTTAAAAAAAGCTTTAATATGAACTTTACTACATATCTAACTAGCTTTAGAATTAAGCAAGCGCAGAAGCTTCTTAAGGATCCTCTTATCAATATAAAGGATATAGGGAGTGCAGTTGGGTATTCAGACTCAAATTATTTTGCAAAAGTTTTTAAGAGAACAACGGGGCTTAACCCTTCGGAATATAGAGTAAGAAATTTAGGATAGAGTTAAATTTTACTTTAAAATAATTTTGAATTTTAAGTATCTAAATGTAAAGTAAAATTAAGAAAGCTTCTCCTTATCTTGTTTGGAGAAGCTTTAATTGGTTTTTATTATTAATTTTTATATAGGATAAAATTCTACTATGAATATCAAATATTTACTATATTGAATGTAAAAGATTACAGTTATAATCATAGTAGCAAGTGTTCACAATGAAGGAGTTTTTATGAATAAAATATTTAGAAATGTGTTACTTTGCTTAAGTATATTTAGCTTGTTATTTGCAAGTGGATGTAGAAGCTTCAATAAAGAGGTTATTGAAAGCGAATATGAAAGAGATGAATTTGTGGTAATGGAAACAGCAGATTCAAAGGTGGAAATGATTTTCACCTATGCAGAAAATCAATCAGATACATATCCAACTACACAGGGAGCTGAAAAGTTTGCTGAACTTGTTAAAGAAAGAACCAATGGTCGTATAGAAATTGTTGTTAAATCAGAAGGTGATTTAGGAGATGAAACTTCTATAATAGAGCAACTTTCCTTTGGTGGAGTTGATTTTGCAAGGATATCCCTTGCAATATTAGCTGAAGAAATTCCTAAACTTGGAGTATTTATTTTACCTTTTCTTTATAAAAATAAGGAACATGAGCAAAGGGGATTAGAAGGGGAAATCGGTCAAGAGGCTCTAGATTATATTGGAACAACGAGAGCCAATATTGTAGGATTATCTTGGTATGATTCAGGAGTAAGACATTTTTATACGGTGAAGAAACCTATAAAGACTATTGAGGATTTAAAGGGCATGAAGATAAGAGTTCAGGATTCAGAGTTGATGAAATCTATGGTTCGGTCTTTGGGCGGAATACCAGTTGTAATGAGTTATGATGAGGTTTATCAAGGTCTTCAGCTAGGAGATATTGATGGAGCGGAGAATAACTGGCCATCATATGAATCTAAAAAACATTTTAAGGTTGCAAAATATATGACAGAAACGGGTCACAGCAGGATTCCAGATATTCAAGTTTGCAGTAAGAATGTATGGAATAAACTATCTAGTGAAGATAGAGAAATAATTAAGGAATGTGCTGCTGAATCTGCAAAGTTTGAAAAACAGCTTTGGAAGCAGAGAGAAAGAAGCTCTAAAGAACGGACCACAAGAAATGGAGTAGAAGTTGTTGAGATATCTGAGGAAGAAAAAGAAAAGTTTAAAGAGGCTGTAGAGCCTTTATATGAACAGTTAAGGGAAGATTATAAGGAACTTGTGGATGAGATTAAAGCTCTTGGTAGTGAATAAGTTCACGAGAAGATAAAATAGTAAATAGCTTCGGAGGATGAATAATGTTAGATTTAGTAACTTTAGGCGAAACTATGGTAGCCTTTATTCCAGAGGAAAAAGAATACATTAGATATGCAAAAACTTTTGCAAAGAAAACTGCTGGAGCAGAAAGTAATGTAGCTATTGGAATTGCAAAATTAGGTCACAAAGCTGGCTGGATAAGTAAAGTCGGAAAAGATGAGCTTGGAGAGTTTGTAATAAGAGAAGTCAGAGGAGAAGGTGTGGATACAAGTCAAGTTGGACGTTCAGAAGATGCACCAACAGGGGTTATGTTTAAACAAGTCTTAACAGGGAATGAAACTTCAGTAAATTATTACAGAAAAAATTCTGCAGCAAGTACATTATGTCCTGAAGATATTGATATAGATTATCTTACAAGTGCAAAGATATTACATATATCAGGTGTTACACCGGCATTAAGTGAGAGTTGTAAAGAAACCATAAATTATGTGGTTGATAAAGCTAAGGAAAAAGGTATGATAATCAGTTTTGATCCAAATATAAGATTAAAGCTATGGTCAAAAGAGGAAGCAAAGGAGACTTTAAAACCACTTTTAGCTAAAAGTGATATTGTTCTAACAGGGTTAGATGAAGGGGAAATCCTCTTAGGTTTAAATGATGGTCAAGCTATAATTGAGGAATTGTTAAGTCTTGGGGTAAAGCAAGTAGCCGTTAAATTAGGAGCTGATGGAGCTTTAGTTGGAGATGGAACAGGAATTAGTAAGGTGGAAGCAACAAAGGTAACTGTTGTTGATAATATAGGTGCAGGTGATGCCTTTAGTGCTGGATTCCTAAGTGGAGTTATTGAAGGTAAAGCTACTAAAGAATGTGGAGCTATGGGATGTTTGATGGGAGCTTTTGCAGTTTCAAGTTTTGGAGATATTGAAGGACTTCCAGATAGAGAAGCTTTTGAAAGAAAGAGAACCAAAACTACAGATATATATAGATAAGGAAACTCCTTATCATATAAATTCGAAGGAGTAAGTTCGAGGAGCCAAATCAAAGATTTGGACTCTCACTTAATGGAGGACACTATGAAGAAGATAAATGATATTTTAAATGGAATAAAGGAATGTGGAGTAATTTCCATTATTCGTGGAATTGATAGCAAATACCTAGAGCATACGCTAGAAGCACTTTATAAGGGTGGAATACGTTGTGTTGAAATCACAATGAATACTGGTAATGCACTAGAGATGATAGAAAAAACTAAAGAAATATATGGTGATAAATTTCTTGTGGGTGCAGGAACTGTATTAGATGAAGTTACAGCTAGACAAGCTATTTTGGCTGGAGCAGATTTTATTTTAGCACCAACCCTTTCTAAAAAGGTTATAGAAATGTGTAACTTATATGAAAAACTTGCAGTGCCAGGAGTATTAACTCCAACAGAGGTTTTAGAAGCAAAAAAAGCAGGCGCACAATTAATTAAGGTATTTCCGGTTACCACTTTGGGACCGCAGTACATAAAGGATATTCTAGGTCCTATAGACCATGTGAACTTATTGCCAGTAGGCGGAGTTTCAGAAGAAAACGCAGCAGAATATATAAAAGCTGGCGCAGTTGCCGTTGGAATAGGTTCATGCCTTGTATCTAAAAAGGATGTAGAAAATCAACAGTTCGATTTGATTTCTCAAAGAGCGAAATCAATTATTGACCAGCTTAAAAAGTAACAAAAGGGGGAATTTTTAATGAAAAAAGTATTAAGCTTAGTATTAGCAGCAACTTTATCAATGTCACTATTAGCAGGGTGTGGAAGTAAATCATCTGGAGAAGGAAGCACAGGTTCTGCTGATGGATATCCATCAAAAGCAGTAACAACAATCGTTCCATTCTCAGCAGGTGGTGGTACTGATACAGTTACTAGAGCTTTAGTTGATGCAGCAAAAGAATCATTTCCAAAGAATATATCAGTAGAAAACAGAGAAGGAGCAGGCGGAGCTACTGGAATGCTTTATGGTGCAAATGCAGCAAAAGATGGTTCAGTACTTACAACTATAACAGTTGAGCTTACAACTCTTGAGCATATGGGAACAGGAGCTGGACTTACTTATGATAAGTTTGAGCCAATAATAATGGTTAACTCTGCACCATCAGCAATAACTGTACCAGCAGATTCTCCATTCAATACCTTAGAAGATTTATTAAAAGCAGCAAAAACTGAGGACATCCAAATAGGAAACTCTGGGGTTGGAGCTATCTGGCATTTAGCAGCTGCAGGTCTTGGTAAAGAAGCTGGAGTTGAGTTCTCTCACATTCCATATGATGGAGCAGCAGGAGCTATAACTGACTTACTTGGTGGTAACATAGATGCAGTTTCAGTTTCTTACGCAGAAGTTGCTTCTCAAGTTGAAGCAGGAGCTTTAAAGGTATTGGCAGTAATGTCTGAAGAGAGATTAGATGCAATTCCTGACGTTCCAACAGCTAAAGAATTAGGATACAACTGTGTAATCGGGACTTGGAGAGGGCTTGGAGTACCAGTAGGAACAGATAAAGCTATTGTTGATAAATTATATGAAATATTCTCAAAAGCAGCAGAATCTACAGCTTTCGTAGATTTCATGAACAACTCTAACAATGCTATAGAAATCTTGGGACCAGATGAGTTTAAATCTAGAATCGCAGATAATAATGAATTATTCAAAGGACTTATCGCTGATTTAGGTCTATAATCATACTAACTATTAACTTAAAGATAAATAAAATCTAGGTGTTAGGGGAGTGAAGTATCGCTCCCCTTAATTATGAAAAACACCATGAAAATTAGGAGGTAAAGATGAAAAAAGGTAATATTTTCACAGGTATTTTCTGCTTGGTGCTTAGTGCCTTTGCCATAATTGTTGCAAAAGGTTTTCCACCTAGCCAACAGGCGGGAGTTCCAGGTCCAGCTGTATGGCCTGTTTTAATGTCGGTTTTACTTGCAGTTTGTGCAATATGGTTAATTGTTGAAACTCTAGTATCTAAGAACCCTGAAAACAATAAGCCACTTGGGTTATGGAATGATGGAAGTAAAAGAGTTTACTTATCAATGGCAGTTTTAGTGGTGTATTTCTTAATAACACCAACTGTTGGATTTTTAATTTCAACTTCAATAATGCTTTTATTATTTATTAAATGGTTCAGTAAGAAAAATATTTTCGTTTGTTTAGGAATTTCATTTGCTATTACAATAGTGATTTATTTAATATTTAAGAACTTCTTAAATGTACCATTAGATTTTGGTATCTTTGGTTCATTATTAGGTATTTAATAACAATTAACAAAGGAGGTTACAAATATGGAATTTGTCCAAAGCGTATTAGCTGGTGTATTTAATCCAGCGGTATTAATGTATATAATGCTTGGAGTTGCCGGTGGTATTTGTATAGGTGCTCTTCCAGGACTTACAGCAACAATGGGTGTTGCGCTTCTATTACCATTAACTTTTGGAATGGATGCACAAACAGGAATTTTATTACTTTTAGGTATATATATAGGTGCAATCTATGGAGGATCTATTTCAGCTATCCTTTTAAAAACTCCAGGAACTCCAGCTTCGGCAGCTACTGCTTTAGATGGATATGAGTTTTCTAAGAGAGGAGAAGGTGGACGTGCTTTAGGGATAGCAACAGTTTCTTCTTTCGTTGGAGGAGTTGTGAGCTGTATAGCTTTAATGCTTATCTCTCCACAGCTTGCTAAATTAGCCCTTAAATTCAGTTCAGCTGAATTCTTCTTACTAGCGGTATTTGGTTTAACTATCATAGCTAGTATTTCAGGAAACAAAATTTCAAAAGGTTTAATATGTGGATTTATCGGTATGCTTATTGCCACTGTTGGTATAGACAGTATAACTGGTAAGGTTAGATACACTTTCGGAAGCGTATCTTTAATGTCAGGAGTTTCTTATATTCCTGTAATGATAGGATTATTCGCTATGTCTCAGGCCTTTATATCAATTGAAGATATATGGACTAAAGAAGAGGTAGATAATAAGGTTACAAAGGTAATACCTTCAAAAGAAGACTTAAAGAAGATATTAAAAACTGCTCCTCTTACAGGTTTAATAGGAACTTTTATTGGAATTATACCAGGAGCTGGTGCAGATATCGGAGCTTTCGTTTCTTACAACACTGCTAAGAATATGTCTAAGACACCAGAAAAGTTTGGTACTGGTATAACTGAAGCTATTGCAGCATCAGAGGGTGGTAATAACGGGGTTACTGGTGGTGCAATGATACCAATGTTAACTCTTGGAATACCAGGAGATGCAGTTGCAGCTATCATGATTGGTGCTTTAACAATCCAGGGGTTAAACCCAGGACCACTGCTTTTCCAAAATGATAAAGTGTTAGTATACACAATTTTCGTAGGACTTTTAGTTGCTAACTGTTGTATGTTATTATTAGGTCTTTCTTGCTTAAAGGCATTTACTAAGGTACTTACAATTCCTAAAACTATATTAACACCAATTATCTTTGTGCTTTGCATTGTTGGATCATATGCAATAAAGAATGACTTCTTCGATGTTGGAGTTATGCTTGTGTTTGGTATCATAGGATACTTCATGCAAAAGGCTGAAATACCTGCATCACCAGCTATCCTAGGATTGATTCTTGGACCAATGGCTGAGAAGCATTTCAGAACGGCACTATTAAAATCAGGTGGAAACTATGGAATATTCTTTAGCTCTGCTATCTGCTGGTTATTTATACTTCTAGCAGTAGGTACATTAGTACTTCCAATAGTTAAATCAATGATTGCAAAATCAAAGGCGAAAAAAGCCGCGCAAAGCAGTTCTTTGTAAAATAATGAAGTTGAAGCTACTAAAGCAAAGATTTGGTGGCTAATTGGATAGAGAGGTTGTAGTAGTTATACTACAGCCTTTCTGCTTAGAAAAAGTTAAGGAGGAAGAAATATGAATGTAATGGATAGTTTTTCATTAAAGGGTAAGGTGGCATTAGTAACTGGAGGAGCTTATGGAATAGGTTTTGCTATGGCAGAGGCCCTTGCACAGGCTGGAGCAAAAATTGCTTTTAACTGCAGAAGTGAAGAAAATATGAAAAAGGCAATGGAAGCTTATAAGAGTAAAGATATAGAGGCAAGAGGATACATTTGTGATGTAACAGATGAAACAGCCGTAAAGACTATGATTAGTAGTATAGAGAAAGAAATAGGTGTTGTTGATATCCTTGTAAATAATGCAGGAATTATTAAGCGTATTCCTATGTGCGAAATGAGTGTTGAAGATTTTAAACAAGTTATAGATATAGATTTAACGGCTCCATTTATTATGGCAAAGGCAGTGCTGCCAGGAATGATTAAAAAGGGACACGGTAAGATAATAAATGTATGTTCCATGATGAGTGAACTTGGAAGAGAGACAGTTTCTGCCTATGCTGCAGCTAAGGGCGGATTAAAGATGCTTACAAAAAATATCTGTGCAGAATATGGTGAGTACAATATCCAATGTAATGGTATAGGACCAGGATATATTGCTACTCCGCAAACAGCTCCTTTAAGAGAGCTTCAAGAAGATGGAGAAAGACATCCTTTTGATAAGTTTATAATTTCAAAGACTCCAGCAGGAAAGTGGGGAGCTTCAGAGGATTTAGCAGGGCCAACAGTATTTTTAGCATCAGATGCTTCAAATTTTGTTAATGGACATATTCTTTATGTAGATGGTGGTATTTTAGCGTATATAGGGAAACAGCCATCTTAATTGAATGAAGAGTTAAAATGAAAGATGAAGAATTAGTGAAAGAATTCCTTGGGAATTCTTGTGAATTAATAAATGGACAAAGATAGAGTTTAGGGAGTGAGGGATTTTTAATGATTAATTTTGATTTTTACAATCCGACAAGAGTAATCTTCGGAAAAGAGACTGAAAACAATGTAGGGGAAATCTGTAATGGCTATGGCTATAAAAGTGTATTAGTGGTTTATGGTGGAGGCAGTGCTAAAAAAAGTGGACTATTAGACCGCATTTTCATCTCATTAAAAGAGAGTGGTGTTAGCTACTGTGAAATTGGTGGTGTTGTACCTAACCCAAGAGTTCAATTAGTTAGAGAAGCTGTGGCTTTAGCAAAGGAGAATTCAGTAGATTTCATACTTGGAGTTGGTGGAGGAAGTGTTCTTGATACAGCAAAGGCTGCTGCAATGGCACTTGCAAATGACTGTGACCCTTGGGATATATATAGTAAAAAAATTGCACCAGTAACAGCATTGCCTGTTGGAGCAGTACTTACAATAGCTGCTGCAGGAAGCGAAACCTCTAATTCTTCAGTAATAACTGAAGATGAAACAGGCTTAAAAAGAGGCTATGGACATGATTGCATAAGACCAGTTTTTGCGATTATGAACCCAGAGCTAACTTACACACTTCCAGCTTATCAAACGGCATCAGGGGTTGTTGATATAATGATGCATACCATGGAGAGGTATTTTACGCCTACTTTAGATGTAGAATTAACTGATAGATTAAGTGAAGGTCTCCTTGTAACAGTTATGGAGAATGCCATAAAGTTAGTGAAAAATCCAAAGGATTACAGTGCAAGAGCTGAAATTATGTGGGCAGGAAGTATCTCACATAATGGATTAATGGGAACAGGAAGAGTAACAGATTTTGCATCTCATCAAATTGAACATGAATTAAGTGGTATGTTTGATGTGGCTCATGGTGCAGGACTTGCAGCAATATGGGGAAGTTGGGCACGTTATGTTTATAAAGAGAATGTTGGAAGGTTTGCTCAGTTTGCTGTAAGAGTAATGGGTTGCGAAATGGATTTTCAATGTCCTGAGAATACAGCTTTAAGGGGAATTGAGAAAATTGAGGATTTCTTTAGAAGTATTAATATGCCAACTTCACTATACGAATTAGGAATTAAAGAAATTTCAGAGGAGCAAATAGAAGAAATGGCATATAAATGTACATTTAAGGATACAAGAGTTATCGGTGGATTTAAAACTCTAAAGAAGGAAGACATAATGGCTATATACAATATGGCAAAGGGGATATAGGTGAAAATATAACTATAGTAAGAAGTAGACCTTCGGAGTCCAAATTTTGGACACTGAAGGTCTAAAGTTTGGAAAAGTGTTGGAATACTAAGATAAAACGTATATAATTTAATTGTGTATCCAATGTTGTATTCTTAAATTGCTAATATTTTGAGCAGGAGGAATATACATGTTAAAGTTTATCCAGAAATTGCCAGGAGGTATAATGGTTGTTCCTATGGTTATTGGTGCAATCATTAATACATTTTGTCCGAAAATAGTACAGATAGGGTCTTTTACTACAGGGTTATTTTCAGCATCAGCAGTATCAACTCTAGTTGGGCTTATTATTTTCATTATAGGTACACAGATAAAGTTAAAAGAGGCGCCGGTGGCTCTAAAAAGAGGTGGTGTTCTCTTGGGCTCTAAGTACGTGATTGGAGCATTCATAGGAATATTAGTAACAAAGTTTTTTGGAATAGAGGGCATATTTGGAATATCTAGTTTAGCTATATTAGTGGCTTTGATCAGTACTAATAGCGGGTTGTATATGGCTTTAGTTGGAACCTATGGGGATTCACAGGATATGGCTGCTCAAGCAGTTTTAAATATCAGTGATGGTCCATTTCTAACTTTAGTTACCCTAGGGGCGGCAGGACTGGCTCAGATTCCAATTATGAGTTTGGTGGCTGCAATAATGCCATTAATAATAGGAATTATCCTTGGAAATTTGGATGAAGATATACGAAAGCTGATGGCTCCAGGGGTTGGACTTGTACTTCCCTTTGCAGGGTTTGCCTTGGGGGGAACTATTAATTTCTTTGATATCCTTAAGGCTGGACCGACAGGCTTTATCTTAGCCTTCATTGTTTTAATTATAAGTGGAACTTCAGCTTTTTTAGGAGATAGATTTCTAAATAGAAGACCAGGCTATGCGGGGATGGCAACGGCAACTACAGCGGGAAATGCAATTGCAACACCAGCGGCAGTGGCATTAATCGATCCATCCTATCAGCCTTATGTGGTTTCAGCTACAACCCAGCTTGCTGCGGTAGTAATAATAACAGCTGTGATTACACCAATGCTTACTTCATATGTGGCTAAAAAGTATGGATGTCCAATGATAAAGCAGAAAGAATGTGCAGAAAAGGTATTAAGCACTGTAGAGACTTAAGAGAGTACAAAAGTGTATATGAATAAATAATTTTAAATATAGTTTTGGTACAATAAAAAATTAAAAAGAAAAAATAAATGATTAAGGAAAGAATTCTTACGTAATTCTTATATATTAATAATATAATAAGAAAAGAGTCTGCCACTTTTCTGTGTGGCAGACTCTTTTCTTATTTAGGGGTTTGAGGTTGAATTATGGATAAGTTTATAGTATAACACCATCTCTAAAGATAGATATTTCTTTATATCCAAATTCTTCGTTACGAGTCTGGATTTTACCAGATGCAACATCTAAAAGATATTGGAAGAAATCCTCTGTTACTTCATCGAAGGTTTTACCATCTAAAAGTTGACCTGCATTGTAGTCAATCCAGTGCTTCTTTTTATTGTAAAGATTAGTGTTTGAAGAAATCTTTACAGTTGGAACTGGAGAACCAAATGGGTTTCCACGACCTGTTGTGAACAGCACCATTTGAGCACCGCTGGCTACAAGGTTTGTACAAGAAACTTGGTCATTTCCTGGTCCAATTAAAAGGTTAAGACCATTTTTATCTACATGTTCACCATAGTTAAGAACTCCTACTACTGGAGCGTGACCGCCCTTTTGGGTACAGCCTAGGGATTTTTCTTCAAGAGAAGAAATTCCACCTTTTTTATTACCTGGTGAGGGGTTTTCATATATTGTTTGATTATATTTTGTGAAGTAGCCTTTAAAGTTATTGATTAAGCTTACGGTATCATTAAATATATCTTCAGATACAGCTCTCTCCATTAATAGAGTTTCTGCTCCAAACATTTCAGGAACTTCAGTTAATATAGTACTTCCACCATGCTCAACAACAGTGTCGTTGATTCTACCGCAAAGAGCGTTGGCAGTTATGCCAGAGAAAGCATCGGAGCCACCGCATTTAAAGCCAAGGACAAGGTGCTCAGCAGAAACTTTTTCACGCTTCATAGAAGAAGCATATTCAACTAATTCATCTAAGATTTTCATTCCTTCTTCATATTCATCTTCCACATCTTGAGTTACAAGGAATTTTACTCTATCAGGATTATATTCTCCTAGGACAGGTTTGAAATCTTCAAGATGATTGTTTTCACAGCCTAAGCTTAGAACAAGAACTGCACCAGCATTTGGGTTGTTGATTAAGCCCTTTAAGATATGCTGGGTAGTTTTATGATCGTGACCTAATTGGCTACAGCCCATGTTGTGAGTGTAAGCAAATACTCCATCAACTTTATCAGCATATTTTTTAGATGCAACAGTTTCTAAAAGTTTAGCAGTAGTATTAACGCAGCCAACAGTAGGAATTATCCAAACCTCGTTACGGATACCTACCTTTCCATCAGCTCTAACATAACCATCAAAGTAAGCTTCTTTTCTTGTATTAAACTTAGCTAAAACTTCATCATTCTTTTTATATTCATAATCTAGAACGCCATCCAGATTAGTTTTTAAATTATGAGTATGGATATGCTGACCTTTCTTAATAGGGCATTTAGCATGACCTATAGGTTGTCCATACTTTATTATGTTTTCATTTTCTTCAAGGTCATAAATAGCTACCTTATGTCCAAAAGGAATGTTATCTAATAAAGTAACTTCTAGGTTGTTTACAGTATGAGTGCTGCCTGCAGTTAAATCAGTTAAAGCAACAGCAACACTATCTTTTTTAGAAATTATGATTAAATTTTTATTGTCGCTCATAGCTTTACTCCTTAGATTAATTCTTTCATTAAATCTCTTATATCATTTGTTTCCATAGCTTTTAAGTAGCTAGCAACTGCTTCTGCTAAACCATCAACTGTTGTTAAATCCTTACCGCTCCAGAAGTTAGTGTTAGAAAGTACAGCTTTAGCTATTACAGCAGCATCTTTTTCAGCCCAAACTTTTGCGAAGAACTCAAGAACTTCTGCATCGTCATTAACATTATATGAAGTACCATCTTTGCGTGTTCCAACATAGACATCTTCTGTTTTTGTTATGTTGTAGAACTTGATGAAAGATGCTAAAGCAAAGGTTAAGTACTTTGGAAGATTTCCTGTTGCTTCAACATAGCCAAGTAATGATGGCATACATCTTGCGTTGAATTTAGAGCAAGAGTTTAAAGATATATCAAGAAGCTTGTGCTTGATGTATGGGTTTGCAAAACGGTCAGATACTGCAGCAGCAAAGCTTTCTAACTCATTCTTTGGTAAATCTAAAGTTGGAATTACTTCTTCATAGATTACTTTATCTAAGAAAGTTTTAACAACTTCATCATTCATGAAATCTAAAACGATGTCATGTCCTGCAAGGTATGCTGCAAGTACTGTAGAAGTGTGAGCTCCGTTTAAGATACGAACCTTTCTCTTCTTATATGGTTTAGCATCGCTTGTCCAAATTACATTTGCATCAGTTTTGTGGATTGGAAGGATGTTAGACCATTCTTCTTTACCTTCAATTACCCATAGGTTGAATAACTCACTAGTAACGATTATGTTGTCTTTATATCCTAATTTTTCTTCAAAGTAGCTTAGCTCATCCTTTGGGTATCCTGTAACGATTCTATCTACTAGAGTGTTGGTGAATTTATTTGCTGTTTCTATCCAACTTATAAATTCAGCTTCAAGGTTCCACTCATTTGCATATTGTAGAACTATTCTTTTAAGTTCTGTCCCGTTGTTATCTATAAGCTCAACAGGTAAGAATAAAAGACCTTTGTCTTCAGCACCGTTAAAAGCTTTATATCTTTCATATAAGAAAGCAGTGATTTTAGCAGGGAAAGCTGCTGGAGGAGCGTCATTTATACTGCAGCCGCTCTTGTAAGAGATACCAGCTTCTGTTGTGTTAGAGATTATTACCTCTAAATCAGCACTTCTAGCTATTTCCATTAAAGCTTCATAGTTCTCATATGGGTTTATGCATCTTGATACAGAAGTTATTTGTTCGATTTTTTCTGTGGCGCAGCCGTTTTCAATACCTCTCATCGCAAGAGTATAGATTCCATCTTGTTCATTTATAGGGTTTGCAAGACCTGGAGCGATTGGCTGACATAAGACTATGCTTCCTTCGTAAACTCCATCTCTGTTAGCTTTATCTATCATCCAATCAGTGAAAGCTCTTAAAAAGTTTCCTTCTCCAAATTGTAGAATTCTCTCAGGATAATTTCCGTATGTTTTAGTTACTGCTTCATTTATTTTTTTCATGATTAGTTACCTCCGTTTTAGGAATTATTATAAAATCATAATAACAGATGTATACGTTGTTATATACATCAAATTTTCTAAAAAAATAAAATCTTTCAAAAAAACTTTTTGAAGATTTTATTTTTTATATTAGACCTTGAGCTCTGTTTCCTATAAATGCATCGAAAGCAGAATTTTTAGCTGTAAGTAAATGATGCTCCATGGCTTTAGCTGCACCTGAAACATCTCTTTTAGCCAGACAATCTAAAATTTTAGAATGCTCATCTATTGTCTCATTTAATCTGTTATCACCGTAGCGTCCACTTATAATACGAAGTCTTGAATTTTGATTATGAACAGTGTTAAGAGTTTGAAGTAAATAGTGATTGTTACACTGATTTAGAATTTCTTTATGAAATTCATCGTCTAATTTAAACACTTCATTATGATTATTGCTGGAAATGTACTCTCTTGACTTTTTAACATTAATATATAACTTATCTAATACCTCTGAAGTCAAGTGATTGCAATAGTTTGAAATGATATAAGGCTCAATTAAAAGACGAGCTTCAAAGGCCATATTTATTTCTCCAACAGATAAAGGAGTAACAAAGAAACCTTTTTTAGGAACTATTTTTATTAGATTTTCTTGCTCTAAACGACCTAGTGCATCTCTAACTGGAGTTCTGCTAACCTGAAGTTCTTCACATAAAAGATCTTCATTTAGAAAGGAGTTAGGCAGATATTCACAGGTAAGAATTTTATTTTTTATAGTCGTATAGGCTTGTTGTTTTAAGCTTACCTTACTCATAGAATCCTCTTTCTATTAACAAATATTATATTTTTTAAGGTTATAATACCATTCTGATGGTAAATAGTCAAATAATGATAAACGGAGAAAAAATTTTATTTAGACAATACTATAAAGGTTCCAAATAAAATTCTGATTCTTTTAAAAAATTCGAATGTAAATGTTGACATTAAAAAAACCCATGTTAATATGAGTACATTGATGGATACAACAAAGAATACAACAAAGGATACAACAATTATTGGAAAGCGGGGAATAATTATGAAACAAATCATAATAAACAATCCAGGTGAAGTAGAAATTCAAGAAGTTGCAATGCCAACACCCCAAAAAGGTGAAGCATTAATAAAGATATTATATGGTGGAATCTGTGGAAGTGATTTAGGAACTTACAGAGGAACTTTTGCATATGTTTCTTATCCAAGAATCCCAGGCCATGAATTTTCAGCAGAAATAATTGAAATTGGAGAAAATGATAAGGGGTTAAAGCCGGGCATGATTGTTACATGTAATCCTTACTTTAACTGTACAACATGCTACTCTTGTGAAAGAGGCTTAGTAAACTGCTGTACAACAAACCAAACAATGGGTGTACAAAGAGAAGGTGCTTTCGCGCAGTATATAACAATGCCAATCGATAGAATATATGATGGACAAGGATTAAGTGCTAAAACTTTAGCTTTAATAGAACCTTTCTGCATTAGCTATCATGGAGTATCAAGAGCAGATGTAAAGGCTGGAGATAAGGTGCTAGTAATTGGAGCAGGAACAATCGGAGTTTTAGCTGCAGTTGCTGCTAAGGCTTTAGGAGCTGAAGTTTACATCAGTGATGTGGCAGAGCAGAAATTAGAATATGCTTACAAAGAATTTGAATTAGATGGAAAAATCTTGAATGATAGTCCAGAAAGCTTTGAAAAGCAAGTTGCTGACCTAACAAAAGGAAATGGATTTGATGTAACTATAGAAGCCGTTGGTCTTCCATCAACATTCCAAAATTGTATAGATGCAGCAGCCTTCGGTGGAAGAGTAGTGTTAATCGGGGTAGGTAAGAAAAACTTAGACTTTAACTTCACAATGATTCAAAAGAAAGAGTTAAACGTATTCGGTTCAAGAAATGCTCTTAAGAAGGATTTCTTAGAGTTAATTGACATTGTTAAAGAAGGAAAGGTTAATTTGGATAAAGTTGTTACAAATACATACAAGTTTGATGATGCACCAAGAGCTTTTGAAGAGTTTGATAAAAATGCAGCTTCAATGTTAAAGGTTTTATTAGAATTTTAATAAGTAGCTTTCAAGGAAATCATGTTTAATAGGGTTAGGTGCAGTAGGCTTGAATTAAACTTAGAAAAATCTCACTCTATAAAAACTTTGAATACTAACTTAGAAAAATTCATTAAAAGGTCTATATACCATATATTAAAGGAGGATATTTTTATGAAAATTAAAAAATTATTATCATTAGTTATGGCAACAACAATTGCAATGACAGCTTTAACAGGTTGTGGAAGCAGTGATTCAGGAAAGGGTGATTCTACAGGAAAAGGTTCAGCAGCTGATCCAGTAGTAGTTCAAATTGGTTTTGAAAACTCTATGAGCGAGCCGATAGGACAAGCTCTTGAAAAATGGCAGGAATTAGTTGATGAGAAGGGTGATGGAAGCATAAAAATAGAGCTTTATCCAGACAGTCAATTAGGATCTAAGAGTGAGCTTATAGACTCAATGCTTCTTGGAGAGCCAGTTGTAACTTTAGCAGACGGAGCATTCTATGCAGATTACGGAGTGTCTGATTTCGGAATAGTATTCGGACCATTCTTATTTGATTCTTGGGAGCAATGCTGGACATTAATCGAGAGTGATTGGTATGCAGACCAAAGTGCTAAATTAGAAGAAAAAGGCTTAAAGATTCTTACTTCAAATTGGAAGTATGGAGAAAGACATACATTAACAACTAAACAAGTTTCAAGTCCAGCTGATTTAAAAGGGTTAAAGGTTCGTGTGCCTGGAAACCAAATTCAATCTGTAGGATTTGATACTCTTGGAGCAACTTCAACAGGTATGGACTTAGGAGAAGTTTACCAAGCATTACAAACAGGAACAATTAACGGTGCAGAAAACCCACTTGCAACTTTATACGGAAGAAAATTACATGAGGTTGCTAAATTCTTATTATTAGATGGACACGTTAAGAATTTCACTACTTGGGTAGGAAGTGCAGACTTCTTTAACAGTTTAACTAAAGAGCAGCAAGAGTTATTAGTTTCTACTGGTGAAGAAGCAGGTCTTTACAACAATGAATTACAAGAAAAATCAGAAGCAGAATACCTTCAAAAGATGAAGGATGAAGGTGTTACAGTTACTGAATTAACACCAGAAACATTGGCTCAGTTTAAAGAAGCAGCAGCACCTTTCTATGAAAAAGGAGCAACTTTCGGATGGTCAGAAGGATTATATGACACTGTAAGAGAGGCTATGGGAGCGAAGTAGTTTATAGAACATGAGGTGAATCCGTTGAAGGAAAAAAATAAATTTTTAAAGGTGATTGGCAATCTTGATATTGCCATCGCCGTAATTGCCCTAGTTATATTAATAGTATTAACTTCTTCAGGTGTTGTGTTTAGATACGCTTTAGGAAAGCCATTTACTTGGCTAGAGGAAGTTCAACTATTCTGTTTAGTATGGATTGTGTTTGCAGCAGGTGGTGCAGCCTTCCGTACAGGGAATCATGTTGCCATTGAAATGGTAGTAGAAATGTTTCCTAAAAGCATTCAAAAGATAATTGGATTTTTAGTTGATATAGTAGTTTTACTAGTGATAGGATACTTATTTAAGCAAAGTATAGGGTTTGTATCTGTGTTTGTTAAGAGTGGAAGAAGTACAAGTATGTTAAAAATTCCTTACTACTTAATGTATGGAATTGCTCCAGTATCATATGGACTTATGATAATCAGCTACTTTACAAGCAAGTATATTAAGACAAAAGATGAAGACGTTGCAGTAGAAGCAGGGGATAAGGAGGTAGTAAACTAATGGATTCAATTATTATGATTTCAGCAGTAGTAATGTTAGTACTATTGTTTATGAAAGTGCCAGTTTATATATCTGTATTAGGAGGATCAGCTATTTACTTCCTTCTTAACCCAAATGTTAACCCTGTTATCTATGCACAGCAAGCAATAACAGGAACAGAAAGTATATCACTTTTAGCGATACCATTCTTCGTATGTGCTGGTATAATTATGAACTACACTGGAGTTACTAAGAGAATCATGGATTTCTGTGAAGTTATCACAGGAAGAATGTCTGGAGGATTAGCTCAGGTTAATGTTCTTCTTTCAACATTAATGGGAGGACTTTCAGGTTCTAACATAGCGGACGCAGCAATGCAGTCTAAGATGCTTGTACCTGAAATGGAGAGAAAAGGTTTTTCAAAATCTTTCTCAACAGTTGTAACAGCATGTTCTTCTATGATTACACCATTAATTCCGCCAGGAATAGCAATGATTCTTTACGGATGTATTGCTAACGTATCAATAGGAAAACTATTTATATCTGGTATAGGAGTTGGAACTTTACTTTGTGGAAGCATGATGCTTTTAGTTAGTTACATGTCTAAAAAGAGAGGATATGTTCCAATTCGTACAGAGAAGATAACTAAGAAAGAATTTACATCAGCTTTAAAGCCAGCAATATTACCACTTTGTTTACCAATAATCATCATTGGTGGTATTCGTATGGGTATATTCACTGCAACAGAAGCTGGATCGATCGCAATAATATATGCTTTAGCTTTAGGGTTTTTCTTTAAAGAGCTTAGAGCAAAAGAATTAGCAACAGGTTTAAAAGAAACAGTTACTACAACTGCTTCAATCATGTTAATCGTTGCAGCAGCAAGTGTATTCTCTTGGATCTTAACAAAAGAGAGAATTCCACAACAATTAACAGCTTGGATGGTAGAAGTTATAAGCAATAAATATGTATTTTTAATAATCGTAAACATCTTCCTTTTAATTGTTGGTATGTTTATTGAGGGAAATGCATCAATGATAATCTTAGTTCCATTATTAGCTCCAGTTGCAGCTGCTTATGGAATTAACGAAATTCAATTTGCAATGATCTACATCTTTAACAATGCTATTGGTGCAATATCACCACCAATGGGAACTCTTATGTTTGTAACCTGTGGTATCACTAAGTGTAAAACGAAAGATTTCATTAAAGAGGCACTACCTTTCTATCTATTATTATTATTAGCAAACTTATTACTATTAACTTACGTGCCAATCTTCTCTACTGGTCTTGTAAATTTATTCTATTAGAATTTAGAAGTCAGTATTTGAAAAAATTTAAAGTTGCAACAAAAGTATTTATAAAAGAGAAAAGACCTGTCACTTTCAGTGGCAGGTCTTTATTGTTCTATTTAATAACTCTGGTATTTTTTTTAAAATTATGAGGATATATTTCCTTTGAGAATTTCTTGTATAAAATTAGAGCTGCTACAGAGGCAATAAGCTCTGCAAGAGGGAAAGCTATCCAAACCCCGTATAAGCCTATGAAGCGTGAGAATATAAAGGCTGCAGGTGGTATTATAAGTAAGGACTTTAATAAAGATACCTTTAAAGATAACATACCATGACCTAAGGCTTCAAAGGCTCCGCAAAGTACAATTGAAATTGTTGATACTACAAAGCCAACACTAATTATACGAAGGGCAGATACTCCTACCTTAAGGATTTCAGGGTCATCATTAAATAAAGAGATGATTTGTTTTGGAAGAGCTAAGAAAAGCAGGGTTCCAAAGAACATTATTATCCCAGTAATAGTTAGGGCAGATTTAACACTTTCTCTCATACGGTTGTAATTTTTTGCACCATAGTTGTAACTCATTATTGGGCGTAAGCCTTGAATTACTCCACCTGCGGGCATAACTATAAAGGTCTGCAACTTATTATAAATACCAAATACTCCTACTCCGAAATCAGAAAGTCCAATTAGAATACCATTTAAGATACCAACTAAGACAGATGGAAGAGCAATCATAAGACTTGATGGAATTGCTATTGTATAAATACTTTTTATTATATCCATGCTAAATTTAAAGTCTTTAAAATTAATTTTTACAGGGTTCTTCTTTTGGAAAAATAGTATAAAGGATACACCACAACTAATAATTTGAGCTGTAATAGTGGCAATAGCTGCTCCAGCAATACCCATAGCTGGAAGGCCAAATAGTCCAAAGATAAGGATAGGGTCAAGAATTATGTTTATTATTGCACCTAATCCTTGGATAAACATTGGAGTAATCATATTCCCTGTGGCTTGGAAGATCTTCTCCGCATATAAGTGGAATAGTTGTCCAAAGGCACAGATTATTACAATGTAAGTATATGAACAAGACATATTTAATATTTGATCATTTTGTGCAAATATACTAAGAAACGGCTTAGTTACAAAGATTCCTATAAGCATAAATAGTATTGAATGTAGGGCTGTTAGAAGAAATCCGTGAGTTGCGGTTTGTTCTACGGCCTTATAATTTTTTGCTCCTAATTTTCTGGCTATGCAGGCGTTAAGTCCAATTCCAAAGCCAACAGATAAAGCAAGAACTAAGTTTTGCATTGGAAAAGCTAAGGAAACAGCTGTTAAAGCATCAGGGCTTAAACGGGCAACGAAGATACTATCCACTATGTTATAAAGGGCTTGTATCATCATGGAAATCATTGGAGGTATAGACATTGATAATAGAAGGGGCGTTATTTTCTTTGTCCCCATTAAGTTTTCTGTAGTATTCATTTTATCTCCTTTCAAGTTGTACATTATGAAGCTGCCTTTAAGATACTAAAGTTTTAAAAGGCAAAATAAAAAGCTATAGATTTGCCTGTTTATAATCAGAAACAGAAAAACCTATAGCTGTAAGCAACATTTTATTATTTTTTTCAGTAATCATAATATCATTGAAAAAAGAAAAAATCAACGCTAAAAAGGTTAAAAGCTAAATAGAAATTGTTTTTAAAAGATTTTGTTAAATGTATATGTGAATATTTACAATACATTTATGCGGAGGCTAATCTTTTTTATGTACTTAATTGAATATGTAATTTAATACAACAAAAATTTCGACAAATTATGTCAGAGCTGCTGTGATATACTGTAGTAGCAATTATAGTAATGTTATTAAAATATAAAAGAATTAGGTTGATTTCAGTGATTTATTCTGTTGAATTTATCTGGTGAGAAACTGGAAGAAGACCTAGTAAAAGATTTTAATAACAATAAACTTGTTGAATGTAAGGGGTAAAAGATAAGTGGTTGTTTAGTTGGGGGATTAAGGAAGGGGTTATTATAGTTTTTACAATTGTACACTAATAGGGGAAAGACTAAGAATTAACTGATTAAGCTATGAAGAGCTTCATGGAGAGTGGGGGAACTGAATTAAAAATTTTATAGGCTTATGTGTCAACGTAAATATCTATAAGATAAAAAGCAAAGTTAAGATCCTCTAAAATCTTAACTTTGCTTTTTTATGTCTGAAAATAGTAATTATGTTACTTATGGAAGATGTGGTTGTGATTGTAGATTTATATATTTTAAAGGATGTATGGTAATGATATAGTTAGCAAAGGCTGATGAAATATAAATAAAATATGAGCGTTGAAGTGTTTTTTATAGTTAATAAATAATCATCTTAAAGGGGAAATCATTATTATATTTAAAATACATGTTATAATAAATAAAGTTAGAAGGTAAGAGGGGAGAATGAAGAAATATGAAACTAGAGGAAGAAAAAATTAGCTTTATTCATGAAAATGTAAGCGCTATATTTCCCTTGAATCTTATTGTTAGTAATTTTCGTAATAGTATTAGTAAAAGATTTAATACTGTTGAACTGCCTGAACTTATTAAAGAAGAGGAAAAAGAAATAGCAAAAAGATTAGTATCGATTCTGGCAAAGCGTGATAAGGAAATTGTTTATCATATTGAGAGTAGCAAGGGGCTTAGATACATGGGCTTTGGGGTTTATGACAAAGAAGGTTATCAAGGGGCTCTTGTCCTCGGGCCATATTTGGATGATATCATTCCAAGTGTTCTAATGGAAGAAGGAGAGAAGTTCTTTTACGAAAGTATCACAGTTATAAATAAATCACAAGAAAAGGCTATTGCTAATATTGTTGCAACACTTATTAATACAGGGAATATTACTAAGTCAGCACTAGAGGAAGATGATAGAAACTTAGGTGTAAGAAGATTTAACTATACCCTTGATGATTATGAAAAGAATTTAGCTTGGATTAAGAAGATGTATAAAACAGAGAGACAGCTTCTTCATTATGTGAGTCAAGGGAATAAGGATATAGCTCTTGAACTATTTAACACAGATTCCTATGAAAGAATAAATCAATTCAACAGATTTCCAGAGAAGCCTATTAGAAATGTGAAAAATTTAGCGATTGTTTTTAATACACTTCTTAGAAAATCTATAGAAAGTGAAGGAATTGATGAGTATTTTATTCATAAAACTTCTGAGAATTTTGCAATAAAAATTGAGAACTCATTAACTATCAGGGAGTTAATAAATTTAATGTCAGATATGGTAGCAGACTATTGTGACTTGGTAAATGAGTATAATACTAGGGTTTATTCAGAGATTGTTTCAAATGCTATAACTTATATTAAGCTTAATTTTAAAAAAGAAATAAGTCTTAATAATATTGCAAAGGAGCTTTTTATTCATCCAACCTATTTGGCTAAAAAATTTAAACAGGAGACTGAAAAAACTGTATCGGAGTATGTAAATGAAATAAGAATTAAAGAAGCTCAATTTATTATTATGGCAACAGAGTTTAAGATAGAGGATATTGCTTACTATGTAGGATATAATGATAAGAAGTATTTTTCAAAAACATTTAAGAAGATAACAGGGGTGTCCCCTAGTGAGTATAGAAAGTTTAATAAAGAAGAAGTATAAACTTGTATCTTAAGAGCGGACTCTTTCAATGAGAACGCTCTTTATTTTATGGATAAAGAATATGCTTTTATGCTTTTTTAAAGAAGCAGTATAGCTTATAAGAATAAATTAAAACTGTGATAGATAAAGAGCGTTGATTTGATTGTGAAATTTAAGGAAAAGTAAATTAGGGAATAAAAGGTTGACTAAATTAGTTTTTGATTAAATGAATTGGTTTTCACTGTATTGTAAATTTATCGAAAAAAGTTATAATATAAACAATAGTATGTATTTTATATAAATCCTCAATATAAAAAATATTTTAAAAATAAAATAGCTATAAATACAGCTGTTGTAATCGTTTTAGATATATTGAGATCACAAGGTTTTAGGTGTTTTTAAACAAATAAACATTGTAATTATTTAGTTTTGTTTGTAATTATTTAATTGTATTTATTAAGTAAATATAAAGACAATAGACTAAAATAATACACCTAAGACTAAAATTATACGTGTTGTTTTTGTGAATATGGAGATATAATAATGTTAACGATTCAAGAACACGTTTACATGGAATTTTACATTAACAAAAGATACGTAGGAGGAATTTTAATATGGAAGCTAGAAAATTAGAGCAACCTATAGAACAGGTTGAATCAGTAAAGCCTTTTGGAACAAAAGATCGTTTAGGGTACATGTTTGGTGACTTAGGAAACGGATTATTATTTGGATTTATAACTAGTTACTTAATGGTTTTCTACACAGATGTATTTGGAATAAGTGCAGCAGCTGTAGGAACAATGATGATTGTGGCCAGAGTTTGGGATGCTATCAATGACCCAATGATGGGAATTATTGTAGATAAGAGAAAAGCGGGTAAAAGCGGAAAGTTCAGACCATTTATACTTTGGGGATCAATTCCACTTGCCATATTTGCGATTTTAACATTTACTTCAGTACCAGGATTATCTCAAAATCTTAAATTAGTGTATGCTTATGTAACTTATATTGGATTTGGAATGGCTTACACAGCTGTAAATATACCTTATGGTTCATTATCAACAGTAATGACATCGGATTCAGTAGAGAGAACTTCTTTATCTACTTTTAGAACAATAGGTTCTATGCTTGCTAACTTAATAGCTATGGTATTAACTCCAATGCTTATCTTTAATGCAGAAGGCGGAGTTAGTGCAGAAGGATTTTTCAAGGCAGCAATAATATATGCTATAATTTCAACTGTTTGCTGCATATTAACTTACAGATTAACTACAGAGAGAGTTAAACATACAGAAAATGAAAACGCTAACGGTCCCCAAATTGGTTTATTAGGATCAATCAAAATGTTAGTTAAAAACAGAGCGTTACTAGGAATCATGAT
Source organism: Clostridium culturomicium (assembly GCF_000821305.1). Lineage (GTDB taxonomy): Bacteria > Bacillota > Clostridia > Clostridiales > Clostridiaceae > Clostridium_J > Clostridium_J culturomicium. Next base: position 171,484 of record NZ_CCXK01000013.1, read on the forward strand.
GGCTTCATTCGGAATGCTTTTAGCGTTAATGCTTCCTATGTCTTTAAACTCATACTTATTTAAGGATTACTTTAAAAATCCAGGTCTTATCACTATAGCAGGACTTCTAGGGGTTGTATCATCATTCATGATAATGCCGTTTACTGGAAAATTTGTTGCTAAATTTGGTAAGAAAGAAACAGCAGCATCAACTTTAATTTTATCAATTGGTGCATACTTAGTACTATTCTTAGTACCAATAACTAACCCATATGTTTACATGGGAATCTACTTTATATCAAGCATAGGAGCTGGATTCTTCAACATCTTAACTTGGGCTTTAGTTGGAGATGCTATTGACTATCAAGAGTACTTATCAGGAAAAAGAGAAGAAGGTATAGTATATGCTTCTTACTCACTAGTTAGAAAGCTAGTACAAGCAGTTATTGGTGGTTTAGGTGGATTTGCTCTTGCTTTTATCGGATACCAGTCAGGAGCTGCTACTCAAACTCCAGAGGTTGCTAACGGAATAATGAAGATTATAACGGGAATACCTCTAGTTGGATATGTTATAGGATTTGTATCACTATTATTCATCTATGATTTATCTAAAGAGAAATTAGCTGCTATGCACGCTGAATTAGAAAAGAGAAGAGAAGAAGCAAAATAGATTATAAGTAAAATTATAGAGATATAGTAAAATATGAATTCTAATGAAAATAACTTTTAAAACAACTCAGCCTTTAGAAAATATTTTATTATAGTAAATGCCTCAGTGATATTCACTGAGGCGTTTTTATTTATATAGTATAAGAGTTTTTGAAGGTCTTTTTAAAAACAATTATTAATAAAGAGGAAGTGAGAATCATTAAACTAATCCATTGCGAAGTTGAAAGCGCCCAAAAGCTGCCTCTTTGGATATCAAATCGATAAAACTCAAGAATGAAACGTATTACTGCATAGGTTATAAAATAAGTAATTGGCAATAAAGAAGGTGATTTTTTATTATAATACGCAAGATAGAAATAAACTATTGCTAACAAAAATAAGATTACTGCTTCAACCAATTGGATTGGAAATAACTTAATTTCACATAGGGCGTAGGGAATATTGTGATATTCTACATGGAAAGGCCCACTATAAGGCATTCCATAACAACAACCAGAGAGGTAACATCCGATTCTTCCAAAGCCGTGAGCTAAAGGTACACAAAAGATCAATTTGGTAATATACATTTTTACATCTATTTTATGTAGAAAGCTGGCTATAAAAATTCCTGCTAGCCCTCCAATTAATCCTCCATAGAATACGAACCCACCTTGAAGAAGATTTTTGGTATAACTCCAATTGAAAATTTGACTCCAGTCAATGGCATTTCGAATTATAAATAAATAAAGAAGCTTTGCTCCAAGCATACCAAAGGATAAACAGTAGGTTTCTAGCAATATAAAATTATCAAGAATTAATTGATGTTTTTTTATTACATTTAAAGCAACGATATTTGAGATTATTAAGCCTAGGATAATCATAAGACTATAACTTGGAATAGCTATATTGAAAAAGTTAATATAATTCATAGTATCTCCTTAATGTAAATAAAAGAGCTTGTGAAAAGCTCTTTTAAGTAGTTTGTATACTTGTCTAAAATATTATTGTATAGCACCCATAGAACCTATGCATGCAACACAAGCAACGTAGAAAATGAAGCAAAGAATTGTTCCGATAATAGAACAAATAAAACCAGCTTTAGCCATGCCAGCTTTGGTTGGATCTTTTTTGCCTAATACACCCATGATGATTCCAACGATACCTATAATTCCTCCAAATAGGTTGATACCACCAAAGAAACTAAGAACGATAGAGATAATCCCCAATACTAATGAAGCGACTGCCATAAAATAACCCCTTTCCTGTAAATTTATATAGTTGCATAGTTAATTTTATTATTTTAAATATAAGATTATTACACAATTGAGATGATATTTTTGTGACATTTTATATAATAATTATGTAAATCTTTCTTTTTAATGAGTAAATTTGAATGACTAATTGTAGGGAAAGGTTATAACTTAAAATTAAATTGGAAAATTAAAATGCCAAGGCATTAAGCCTTGGCATTTATTTATAATTTAATTCATAATTGTTACTTGAAGAAATGAGGGTATTTTTCTAATAAATCTTGTCTTTCGTGCTGATGTCTTGTTAAGTGTTTTGTAAGCATCATTTCACAAAGCTCTGCATCTTTATGCTCGATGGCATAAAGGATGTTTTCATGGTCTTGAATGGTACGTTCACTTTTGATTGAAGGTATAGAAGTTAAAGCTAAAGCTCTAAGTCTATCGAAGTGAACCATTTGCGTTGAAATGATACCGTAAGTCCATATCTTTCCAACTGATTCATACATGATTTTGTGAAAAGTATTATCTAGAAACAACTGTTGTGCAATGTCGTTAGTTGCGGCACATTTTTTCTCTTGTTCTAGATTCTCTCTTAAGGCATCGATGTATTTTTGTTCTACACCTTGACACATCAAAGTAAGGATTTCCTTTTCAATGACAAGTCTTAAAAAGCGAGACTCCTCAATGATGTTAAAGTTGATTTTTGAAACATAGCTACCACGTTGAGGATATATTTCAACAAGGTCAATCTTACTAAGTTCTATAAGTGCTTCACGAATTGGTGTTCTTGAAATATTTAGTGTTTCAGCAATTTCGTTTTCACTTAGTTTTTGACCTGGTTCTAATATTAAGTTGGAAATGTTATATAGTAATATTCTTAAAACATAGTTTCTAGCATTTTCCGTTGGCATTCTTTCAAGTAATTTCATAATCAATATCAATTCCCTTTGTGTATTTAATATATTAATATATTAATTATACAACAAAGAAATAGATTATTCTACACATTCTTTAATTAAAAATCGAAAGTTAAGACAACTTTTCTTATAGAAGCATCACGTGAATCTACGAAATCAAAGGCTTTTTGAGCTTCAGTTAATGGGAATGTATGAGATACGGCATTGTTTAAATCTAATTTCCCTTCCTTGATTAAAGAAATTGCTTTTGGAAACATTTTATTTTGTAAACGAGAGCCCCTTACATCTAGTTCTTTTGAAGTGATAAGGAATTGGTTTACTGAAGTTTCTGAAGTTGAAAAGCCCATTGTTATAACACGACCAGCGTTTCCAGTAGCTTTTAATAGCTGCATTAAAGAATCTTTTGTGCAGGCAGCATCGATAGAAACTGTTGAACCATGGCCGTTTGTAAGCTCTTTTACTTTTTCAACTAAGTCTTCTTTTAAAACGTTAATAGTGTGAGTAGCACCTTGTTCTTTTGCAATAGCTAGTTTATCGTCCATGATATCAGCAACGATAATTGTATCACATAAAAGTTTTGCTATTTTTAGTATTGTGCTTCCAAGTGCTCCAGAACCCATGATTAAAAGAATATCGTCCTTTTCAAGTTCTGCACGAGTGCAAGATTGAATTGCAATAGTTGTAGGTTCGATCATAATTGCATCCTTATCAGAAAGTTCATTTGGAAGTATGTAACAATCATTTTCAGGAACGGCTATATATTCACGATATCCACCATCAATATGAACTCCTCGAACAGCTAAGCTATCACAAACATTTCCACGATTTTTACTACATGGATAGCAGGTCCCACAATTCACAACTTGATTAATAATAACACGATCTCCAACTTTTAAGTTTTTAACACCTTGTCCTATTTTATCTACGATACCAACCATTTCATGTCCAATAATACGAGGATAAGTAGCAGCAGCATTAGTTCCGTGATAAATCCCCATATCGGAACCGCAAATACCTGTAGCAGTCATTTTAATTAATACATTATTTTTCTCATCCAATGTAGGCATTGGAACATCGATAATTTTTAATTCATGTGGTTTTACAATTTGTACAGCTTTCATTTTAACATCTCCTATTTCTTAAACTGATATACTAGTATATTAATTTAAGGGTGAAAATTTGTCAACAAGGTATTTATCAGAAAAATCATTATGTTTTCTTTGAGGATAGGGAAGAAAAATAAGGCATATTTAATGAAATATTTTTTTAAAAATGAGAACTTTGCTATGTTTGCAGGAAAAATATGATAAAATAATAATGAGTTGAAATCGTTTTAAATTTAAAAGATTTCATTATAGCTTTTAAAAGCACAAAGAGGGCTAAGGCGCTGTATATAAAGGGTTTGAGAGTAAAATATAATTTAAAAAATGATATTAAAATGTAGATATATGTAGAAAATTTCAAAAAAATATATACTAGTTTGAATAAAAATAAAATATTTTATTATTAAAACTATTGAAAAAAATAAACTAATATATTAGTATATAAGGGAAAGTTGTTTTAAAAGTATTTTTATTAGGAGGAGAATTTAAAAATGAAACTTCGAAATCTTTATAAGAAAGTTCTTGTATTTTTAGTTTGTGCAATAATGTTGATATCTACAACGGGTTGTACATCTAAATCAGATGGCGCACAGTTGGTAAAAGTTTCAGTTTGTGTTTCAAATCAGATGCCGGTGTCTATTGCTTTAAAAGAGGTTTTTAAGCCAATGATCGAAGAAATGACAAAGGGTAAATATGATATTCAAATTTATGACTCTGGTGTTTTAGGTAGTGAAAAGGTTACCTATGACTATACTAGAAATGGAATAATGGAAATGTGTGTTGTTGGAACACCGATGTGGTCAGAAACACCAGTAATGGCAATTCCAGATTTCCCTTTTGTTTTCCGTAATGTAGGACATGCTCGTCGTTCTTATCAAGGAGATCTTGGTGAATATATTGCAGAGGATATTGAATCTTCTCAGCCAGTTCAATTATTATCTTGGTTCCCTAATGGTGCAAGGGTGTTTACATCTAATAAACCATTAGAAGGGTTAGAGGATTTTAAAGGTCAAAAGCTTCGTATGCCAAACAACCCAATCCACGTTAAGCTTGCTGAGAGTCTTGGTGCAAACGTTGTAATCATGGATTTAGGAGAGGTATTTACTGCTCTTGAGCAAGGGGTTGCAGATGGACAAGATAACCCAATCGCAACAGTTAAGAATGAAGGGTGGTATGAAGTTCAAGATTACATATTAAACAGTAACCATATTATAGCTTCATTAGAGTTGTTTGCAGGAGATCAATTCTGGGATGCTTTACCTGAAGAAGATAAAGAAATTTTTGAAGAAGCTGCAATTAAAGCATCTCACTATGCTTGGGATTTATATGAAGAGCAATTAGATGCAGATGTTCAGATGATGAAGGATAAAGGTATTGTTGTAACTGAGCTTACAGATGCAGATCGTGAAAATATGCAGGAAAAAATTAAGCCTGTATATGATTATCTTGATGGACAATATTCATGGGCTGCTGACATTCGTAAAATGATAGAAAATATTGAATAAAAGGGGGGAGTTAACTTGTTGAATAAACTATTCAAATGGGTTGATTATTTTACTGGTATACTAACTGGTTTAATGGTGTTCTTTGTATTTTTAAATGTTGTACTAAGAATGATGTTTAATTCAGGTTTAACTTGGTCGGAAGAAATTTCACGTTATTTATTTGTTTACGTTACATATATAGGAGCAATTAGTGCTATGCACTCTAATGGACACTTAGGGGTTGATACATTAATTTCACGTGTTAAGCCACCTTTCCAGCTTGCGATGTACACTATTTCTCAAGTAATTATAGTTGCACTTATGGCTATTTTAGTTAAAGGATCTATAGCAATGGTTACATTAAATGTAGATTCTCATACTGCAGCATTAGGAATTTCTTACTCTATATTATATTTCAGTGGCATTATCACTGGAGTTGCTATAGCAATTCTTGCAGTAAGAAATATTGTTCATGCCTTTAAGAATAAGGATAAGATTTCAGAAATTGTTACAATGCAGACTGCAGATGACGATGATGTTGCTGCAAATGCACAGGAAAATGCAGAAAGTCTATCAGATGAAGAATATGCAAAACGATTAAGAGAGAAAGGAGAGGAATAGGATGACACTTGTAGTATTTTTAGTATCCTTAATAGGATCAATGCTGATTGGATTACCAATTGCTTTCTCACTATTATTTAGTGGTGTGTCAATGATGGCCTTTATGAATGGCTTTAATGCACAAATTTTATCGCAAAATTTATTCTCAGGTGCCGATTCATTTTCCATGATGGCCGTACCGTTCTTTATATTAGCAGGGGAGTTTATGAACCGTGGTGGTATCACAAAACGTATCGTAAATTTTGCTAACTCTTTAGTTGGACACGTTCGTGGTGGACTAGGATACGTATCAATCATTGCTATACTTTTATTTGCAAGTATGGTTGGTTCTGCAGTTGCATCAACAGCTGCCCTTGGAGCAATTTTAATACCTATGATGGTTAAGGCTGGCTACAGTAGGGATAAGGCAACAGGTCTTATTGCTGCAGGAAATATTCTTTCTCCAATAATGCCACCATCAGTACCGATGATCGTATTTGGGGTACAAGCAGGAGTATCAGTTACAAACCTATTCCTAGCAGGTATAGCGCCAGCAATATATTTATCAGTAGCATTATGTGTAATCTGGTTCTTTGTGGCTAAAAGGGACAAATTACCTACAGCAGAGAAACAACCTAAGAGGGTTGTTATTAAATCACTAATTGACGGTTTCTGGGCGTTACTACTTCCAGTATTTATATTAGTTGGTCTTCGTAGTGGAAAGTTTACACCAACAGAAGCAGGAGTTATTACTGCAGTTTATGCTATGGTAGTTGGAATGGTGATTTACCGTGAACTTAAAATTACAATGCTTATGGACGCTTTAGTAACAGCAGCAAAATCTTCTGCGGTTATCATGTTCTTAGCAGCAGCAGCAATGGTTTCATCTTGGCTTATGACTGTTGGAAATATTCCTCAAATCGTAACAGGAATTCTAGCACCATTTATAAATCATCCAGTTATATTAATGCTTGTAATTTGCGTTATTGTTTTATTAGTTGGAACTTCAATGGATGTTACACCAACAATTATGATATTAACACCAGTTTTATTACCAGCAGTTAAGGCAGCAGGAATTGATCCAGTTTACTTCGGAGTAGTATTTATTCTAGTTACTGTTTTAGGATTACTTACACCGCCAGTTGGAACGGTATTAAACGTTGCATGTGGTGCTGGGAAAATTAATATGGAGCGTATGGTTAAGGCTGTATGGCCATTCTTACTTGCAGAGGTTATCATACTAGTACTTATGATACTATTCCCTGCACTAGTAACTATCCCTGCACGATTCTTTGCAGGTTAAAATGAGATATAAAATATAAGCAAATAAGCTGCTTATCAATATAAATAGGGAAATTACATGGATAGGCAGCTTATTGAATTTTTTGAGAAGAATTTCAAAGTGGAAATTAAGTTACAAATATAAATATGAATTTATCTGTAAGTTTAAATAATAAATTTACATTAAAATATAATAAAAGCTTTTACAAGAAAAGGAGAAATTTAATTATGAATATGACATTACGTTGGTACGGACCAGGATACGATACAGTTACTTTAGAGCAAATACGTCAAATACCAGGGGTAACGGGAGTTGTTACAACACTTATGGGAAAACAGCCTGGTGAAGTTTGGACTAAAGAAGAAATCAGAGAATTAAAAAGCGTTGTAGAAGCTTCAGGTCTTGAAATTGCAGCTATCGAATCTGTTAATATATCTGATGATATAAAAATAGGAACAGAAAAAAGAGAAGAGCATATAAAGAACTACATTGAAACTTTAGATAATCTAGGCTCAGAGGGAATAAATATAGTGTGCTACAACTTCATGCCAGTATTTGACTGGACTCGTACCGATTTAGCACGTCCTCGTAAGGATGGTTCAACTGTTTTAGCTTACGATCAAGCAATTGTTGATCAAATTGTTCCAACAAGAATGCGTGAGTCTATGGAGAAAATGTGTAAGGGCTTTGTAATGCCAGGCTGGGAGCCAGAGCGTTTAGCAAAATTAGAGCAATTATTTGACGCATACAAAGATATAGATTCAGAAAAGTTATTTGACAACTTAGTATACTTCTTAGAGGCTATATCTGAGGTTTGTGAGAAGCACAATATAAAAATGGGAATCCACCCAGACGATCCAGCATGGCCAATCTTTGGATTACCACGTATCGTAACAAACAAAGAGAATATTGAAAGATTATTAAAGGCTGTTGATAAGCCACATAATGGTATAACATTATGTACAGGTTCTTTAGGATCAAACCCTAAAAATGATATACCAGGAATCATTAGAGCGGCAGCAGGAAGAATTCCATTTGCTCACGTTCGTAACTTAAAATACAACCATGAAGGTGACTTTGAGGAAGCTGCACATTTATCATCAGATGGTTCAATGGACATGTATGAAATCCTTAAAGCTTTATATGAAACTGGGTTCGATGGAATCATTCGTCCTGACCACGGTAGAATGATCTGGGATGAAGTTGCAATGCCTGGATACGGATTATACGACAGAGCTTTAGGTGCTTGTTACTTAAACGGAGTATGGGAAGCATTAGAGAAGAACAATAATAAATAAAGGAAACATTAGAAAGAGGTAGTAACTATGAAATTGAACATTGAATCATTAAAAAATGCTAGTCAATGGCAAGATGTAAAATTACCACAATTTGATATTGCTCAGGTTGCAAAAAATACTGATGAAAGACCAAAGTGGATTCACTTTGGAGCTGGAAATATTTTCAGAGGCTTTATTGCAAGAGTTAACCAAACAATCCTTGACTTAGGGTTAGAAGATACAGGTATAATTGCAGTTGATACTTTTGACTTTGATATTATTGATAAAATATACACACCATATGATAATTTAACAATGTTAGTTCGTTTAAGATCAGACGGTAAAATGGATAAGGAAGTAATCGCTGGGGTATCAAGAGCATATAAGGCAAGTGCTGAATTTGAAGAATATGATAAATTAGTAAAAGCCTTTGAAAATCCATCATTACAAATGATTAGTTTTACTATTACAGAGAAAGGTTATGCTTTAAAAAATCCACAAGGAGAATATTTAGGTGTTGTAGCTGAAGATATTAAAAATGGTCCAGCAGCAGCAAAGCATGCCATGAGTATAGTAACATCTTTATTACATAAGCGTTTTGAAAAAGGGGAATTAAAATTAGCTGTATGCAGTATGGATAACTGCAGCCATAATGGTGCAAAATTACAAGCTTCCATCGTTGAAATAGCTGAAAGATGGTGTGAAAATGGCTTTGTAACAAAGGAATTTGTAGCATACTTAAAGGATGAGGGAAAGGTTTCTTTCCCATGGAGTATGATTGACAAAATTACACCAAGACCAGCAAAATCAGTGGAAGAAGAGCTTTTAAAATTAGGTCTTGAAGATATGGCTCCAATAGTTACAAGTAAAAATACTTTCATAGCGCCATTTGTGAATGCGGAAATTCCAGAGTACTTAGTTATAGAAGATAAGTTCCCAAATGGAAGACCAGCTTTAGAAAAGGGTGGAGTATATGTAACAGATAGAGATACAGTTAACAACGTAGAAACAATGAAGGTAACTACTTGTTTAAACCCACTTCACACAGCTCTTGCAGTTTATGGCTGTGTTTTAGGATATACAAGAATCTTCGAAGAAATGAGAGATTCAAATCTTCGTAAATTAGTAGAGAAAATTGGATATGAAGAAGGAATGAAGGTGGTTGTTGATCCAAAAATAATCAGCCCAAAAGCTTTCATTGACGAAGTTATCAATGAACGTCTTTCTAATCCATTCATACCAGATGAACCACAAAGAATTGCAACAGATACATCACAAAAGGTAGGTATCCGTTTTGGAGAAACTATTAAATCTTATGCAAAGAGTGAAGAGCTTAATGTAGAAGATTTAACTTATATTCCGCTTGCAATTGCAGGTTGGTTACGTTACTTATTAGCAGTTGATGATAATGGAAATGAGTTTGCTTTAAGCTCTGATCCATTATTAGAGGACTTAACTTCTAAGTTGGCAACAGTTAAACTTGGTGGTACTTATAATGGAGAAATCCTAGAAATATTATCAAACGCAAACATCTTTGGAGTAAACTTAGTTGAAATCGGCTTAGCTGATAAAATTGAAGGTATGTTCAAAGAGTTAATTGCAGGAAATGGTGCTGTTAAAGCAACATTAGATAAATACTTAGTGTAAATATTTGGACCTCCTAGGTCTAGTTTCTGGAAATGGGAGGGTCTTAATATATATCCCTTAAGTTCAGTTTATTGGACTTTTAAGTTTAAAATAATTCCGTTAAATAAACCTTATTGCTTGGCTACAAGTGATAAGGTTTATTTGTGTTTTAAATAGGATAATTTGTGTGTTTGATATATAAATGAGTATGTTATGGTGAAACCATAACTTTAAATTATTACGAATCCATGACAAAATATCTAAATAGGTTGAATAGTGCATGATAGAAGTTATAATTAGTTTAGGTATATTAATTATAGTTATATGGACTGGGAGGAAAACAAGTGAATAAAAGTTTTATAAAGGGCATTATGCTGTCATTAGTTATAATGATGATGCCAATAGGTGCCTATGGAGAAACCAGCATAGAAGACATGGATTTAAGCAGTCAAAGAGCTATTGTGATGGACGTGGACACTGGTGAGGTTATATTTTCTTTAAATAGTGAAGAGAAGGTTCAGATGGCTTCTACAACGAAGCTGATGACAGGATTGCTATTAGCTGAAAATAGAAAGAAGGAGGACTTGATTACTTTTACAGAGCTTGCAATGGAGCAGCCTTCAACTTCTATATATAAGGATTTGTGGCTTCCTCTTCAAGTTGGGGACAAGTTTACGGCAGAGGATGTTATGAAGGGTCTTCTTTTAAGATCAGGAAATGATATGGCATATATGATCGCACAAGATATTGCTGATGATCCTGTGGAATTCTCAAAGCTCATGGACGAGAGAGCTGCTGAAATAGGGATGAAGAATACGGATTTCTATACTCCTACAGGTCTAGATATGGAGGAGGTTCTTAATGGTGAGAATCATTATTCCACTGCTTATGACATGGCCTTATTAACTATTGAGGCTTTAAAGAATCCTTGGGTTAAAGAAGTGGTTGGAACAAAGAAAACTGACATTGGTTTTGTGGGTGGAGCTAGATATGAGATTATCAATAGTAATGCTAACCTTGGAATTGATGGTAATATTGGCGGTAAAACTGGATTCACTTCAAAGGCTGGGAGATGTCTTACATCAATTTATGAAGTTGATGGCAGAACTTTAGTTGGTGTTGTTTTAGGAGGAGAATCACCTGACTTTTTTCAAGATATGGACAAGATAATTAAGTATGGAGTGGCTAAGGAAAAAGAGACTGTTTATTCTTCAGGAGATGAGCTGTATGTTCAGAAGGAAGAGGTAAGACCACTTAAATTCATAGGGGATTTTGAAGAAGTAGAAATACCACTTTATATAAAGGAAGATGTTCAGTGGTATAACAATGATTATAATAAAAAATATAGAACTTATGACATGAACCTTAAAGAGATAGATCCATGGAATATTGAAAAGGATGCAGTGGTGGGTGAATTTGTAATTACTGATAATAATAGTGAAAAAGTATTACCTATTTACACTAAATTCAGTACTGAGGAATATGTGAAGGCGAATAAGGAGCTATATGTTAAAGTCTTTACATTTGCAATGCTTGTATTGATAGCATTTATAATAATTACTGTGGTTCTGATTTGTAAAAGAAAAAAGGAGAGAATATAGCTTTTTGAAATTATTGGATTTACAGAGTTCAAATGTTGTAAAGATCAAAGCTTAAAAGACTGTATCAGAATGAAGTTTTTACTTCATTCTGATACAGTCTTTTTTATTTAGAATTATTAATTAACAGTGAACATATTCAATATCAGTAATTACAACAAGCAAAACTAAAAAAATTTAAATTAATGTTTAAAATTTTATAAATAGTGTGATATAATAGGAAAATAAAATTATAAACCTGTCACAAATACATAATTTTATTTGAAATTTAAATATAACTAAATCATTCATATTAAATTTTTTAAGGAGATTAAGCAATATGAAAGAATTTAGTATTAGTACAACTGTTTATTTTGGAGAAAAGTCTTTAAATAAACTAAAGGATATTAGAAACAAAAGAATATTAATTGTATGTGATAAATTCATGGAAACATCAGGAATGGCTGCGAAGGTGTTAGACAAGCTTACAGAATGTGATGCTGCTGTTTTCAGCCAGGTAGTTCCAGATCCGCCAATAGAAGTTATAGCTGCTGGTATTCAAGCACTTAAAGAATGCAATGCAGAAATGATCATTGCACTTGGAGGGGGATCTTCTATTGATGCTGCAAAAGCAATAAAGGATTATTATAATAAGCTGCAAAGTAATGATGAGAAGATTGAAGAGTTTTATGCTATTCCGACTACAAGCGGTACAGGGTCAGAAGTAACAGAATATGCAGTGATAACTAATAAAGGGGAAGGGTTAAAATATGCCCTTGCAGATAAATCCCTTTTACCAAATGTTGCAATATTAGACCCGGAGCTTGTTCTATCAGTTCCAAAGTCAATAACAGCAGATACTGGAATGGATGTAATTACACATGCAATGGAAGCTTATGTTGCAAAAGGTGCCACTGATTTTTCAGATGCTTTAGCAGAAAAGGCAATTACATTAGCTTTTAGATTTTTACCTGAAGCTTATAATGATGGAAATAATGTGGTAGCTAGAGAAAAGCTACATAATGCTTCATGCCTTGCAGGGATGGCATTTAATGCAGCAGGTCTTGGTATAACGCACAGTTTGGCTCATGCAATAGGTGGAAAACTACATATTCCTCATGGAAGAAGTAATGCAATTATTCTTCCTCATGTGGTAGAGTATAATGCTGATTTAAGTAAGAGCGGATATGTTCAGGAATATAATTTATCTGCAAAAAAATATCAAAGAATTGCTAAACTGTTAAAACTTCATGCATCCACTGTGAATATAGGAGTAAATAATTTAATTAAGAGTATTGTTGAGCTTCAAAAGAAATTAATGATTCCTACTACATTAATTGAGCAGGAAATTGACTTGAATTTAATAGAAGAATGTAGAGAAGAAATTATCAATGCAGCTTTGAAGGATATCTGTACACAAGCTAATCCAAGAGAGGCTTCCAAGGAAGATATAGCAAAGCTTTTAGATAGAGTAATAGGAAGTAAGTAATACAAATAGCCACCCTTTTAGGGTGGCATTTGACATTTTAAAGCTTAAAAAGAAAAATTATTATTTAATATTAATTAAATTTATATTCAGTATAAGTATGAATGAAAGTATAAGAAATTACTATATGCTGAAAAATGGTTATACATAGATTAAATCGAGGGGGCTATAATTTATGGAGTGTGAATTTTATTCTATTGGTAAGGTTGAAGAAATTTGCAAGATAACAAAGAAAGCATTAAGATATTATGATAAAATGGGGATTTTATCTCCAGATAAGATTATGGATGAAAATGGATATAGATACTATAGTAAGAAAAATTTATTATCTGTACCTATGATAAAGTATTATAAACAAAGTGGTTTTAAGCTAGAAGAAATGAAAGAGTTTTTAGCAGGAGCACCATATACTTTATTTGAAAATAGTTTTAGAGATAAAATTGATGAATTAAAAGAGCAAGAAAAAGAAATACATTTAAAGTTAAGATCTATTGAAGATTGGTATGGCTTAATTCGTGAAGCTGAAATGGTATTAAAAAATAATGTTTGTAATGTATCTATTAAATATATAGACAGATGTCAAATGACATTTCTAGATCAAGAATATAATTATGATTATATGGACTCTATAATAAATATAGAGTTTACTAATTATATAGAAAGTATTAAGAACGCTATAACAGGCCCGGTTATAATACAATTTCCTTCCTTCAAAGATAAGGTAGAAGGAAAGTGTAAAAATATAAGAATAATGCAGGAGACAATTTTGAAGTGTGACGCAGATAAATCTATCGAATATGGAGGAGAAATGGTTATATCCTGCTATCACATTGGATCACATAGTACTATAGATGAAACCTATAAAAAAATTCAGGATTTTATTAGTGAGTATGGTTATAAATGTGATGAGGAAGTTTATGAAAGATACGTAACTGATTACTGGACAACTCAAGATGAAAATAAGTTTGTAACAGAAGTTTTTGTTAAAATTAAAAGATAAATGTAAATAAAAAAATATTATGAAAACGTTGACCTTAAGGGGAAGGCGTTTTTATAATTTTTTGAAAAAATATTTTGTAAAATAATAATTCTTATTGCAAGTAGTTATAATGATTTTTTGATAACAATAATTATCGTCATTAGAACCTGCTTATTTTTTTATTCCAATGAATATCCAAGCTTCAAAGCTATTGAATTTACTAGTTTTACGTCTAAGAAAAGAGGAAGACATAGAATATTTTTAGATTTATATTAATATTAAAAAAATATAGCTTTAGAGGTATTGACATTACCCCTAAGGGGATAATCTATAATTTTAATATAGTTAAATTGTTAACGAATACATAGAGTGAAGTTTAGTTATCATTTAATTTCAATAAAGTGAAAATTATGACAGGTTTATCACTTTGTTAAATATTTAAATTAAGGAGGTTTATTTGTGAAGGGAGTTTCGGGAAGTCCATCTATGGAGGCTTTAACAGCAAAACAGAAGTTATCCGCTAATTTTCTTAAAAAGGGTATTTCTATAGCTCTATTTTCTGGGTTAATGTATGGATTTTATTCAGCATTTCTAACCTTGGGAATGACTAAAGGAGTATGGGGGGACTGGTTAGGACCAAATACTGCAGGATTATCGGCATTAGTTATTACTTATCTTTTAGGAGCACTTGGAAGTGCAGTTAATGACACTTGTAGTGCAATCTGGGCAATACTTTTCGCAGGCTATAAAGGAAAATTAGGTGATTTTTTCAGATGTCTTAAAACCAAACCAGGTGCAGTAATGGTTTTGGCAGCATTAATTGGAGGCCCTATTGCAGGAACTGCATATGTTGTGGCACTTCAAAAAGCAGGTTCAATAGTTATTCCAATTACAGCTCTTTGTCCAGCAATTGGAGCTATATTAGGCAAAGTGTTGTTTAAACAAAAATTGGACAAGCGTATGATGAGTGGTATTGGTATTTGTGTTATTTCAAGTTTTTTAATTGGAAGCACAAGTATTGGAGGCGATGCTCCAGAAGGATTGGTATTAGGGTTAGCTATTGCTTTAATAGCTGCCATTGGTTGGGGTTTTGAAGGCTGTGTTGCTGGATATGGTACCTCTATGATTGATTCTGAAATTGGAATCACAATACGCCAAGCTGTTTCTGGATTATCAAACTTATTAATTCTAGTTCCTATATTTGGTGTAATTTTTGGTGGCTCAATTAATTTTTCAACTGACTTAGTTGTTAAAGCATTTACAAGTGGTCCAGCAATGATTTGGTTTGCTATAAGTGGTCTTTGTGCATTTGTCTCTTATATGTGTTGGTACAATGGAAACAGTATGTGTGGTGCAGCTTTAGGTATGGCTTGTAATGGAACTTTCTCATTCTGGGGTCCATTCTGCTGCTGGATTATTATGGGTGTTATCTGTGGAATTGACGGATGGTCACTACCTCCAATAGCTTGGATTGCAGCAGTGTTAATGATGTTTGGTATATTAACCATTGCAATGAATCCAATGGATTTATTAAAAAAAAGGACAACAGTTGAAAATGAAGCTGCTTAATTATGAAATATAAAAATAGAGATTTATTTTAAACAAATGATATTAGAAAAGGAGAGATTTTATGCAAGGTACAACAAGTACAGCACAAGCAAAGGCTATGGCTGCAAAAGAGAAATTAGCTAGTAACTTTTTTAAAAAGGGAATTTCCCTTGCACTATTTTCAGGAGTTACCTACGGTCTTTATACAGCATTCTTAACAATGGCAATGACCCAAGGAGTATGGAGTGACTGGACAGGACCTAATAAAGCTGGATTATCAACTTTCGTAGTTATATATCTTCTTGCAGCTTTAGGCAATGCAATCAATGATACATGTAGTGCTGGATGGGCAATTATTAACTCAGCAATTAAGGGTAAATTCAAGGATGTTTTAAGGTGTTTTAATTCAAAGCCAGGAAGAATAATGATGCTAGCTGCATTAATAGGTGGACCTATAGCTGGTACAGCTTATGTTATATCAATTCAATTAGCTGGACCAATAGTAGTTCCAATATCTGCACTTTGTCCAGCGATAGCAGCAATATTAGGAAGGATACTTTACAAACAAGAGTTAAATAAACGTATGGCTACAGGTATAACTATATGTGTTTTCGCCTCTTTCTTAATTGGAAGTACAGGCTTTACTGGTGGAAGTTCACCAAATTTAGTTCTTGGTATAGGTGTTGCTATAATAGCTGCTCTTGCATGGGGCTTTGAAGGCTGCGTTGCTGGATATGGTTCAGCTATGATAGATCCTGAAATAGGAATTTGTATTCGTCAGATTACTTCTGGTATTGCAAACTTATTCTTTGTAGTTCCAGTAATGGGAATCATGGATGGTGGAATAAATGTTTCAATAGACCTTGCAGTTCAAGCCTTTACAAGTGGTCCTGCAATGATTTGGTTCCTATGCAGTGGATTATTAACCTTTATAACATTTATGACTTGGTATGCTGGTAATAGTATGTGTGGAGCTGGACTTGGAACAGCTTGTAATGGAACTTATTCTTTCTTTGGTCCATTATTCTGCTACTTATTATTAGGAGTATTTGCAGGAATGGAAGGCTGGTCTTTACCAGTTGTTGCTTGGGTAGGAGCAATCATAATGATGGTAGGTATATTAACTATTGCTATGAACCCATTAGATATTTTTAGAAATAAAAACGTGGAGGTTAAAATAGATGAAGCCGCTTAATTATGCTATTTTAAAATATTTTACTAAGGTAGATGAAGCTTGTGCAGATGATGTGATTGAAGCTTTGAAGGGAGAATATGGCAGCTTTAAGGCTCTTAAGAAAAATGCAGTAATAACAGCTTTAATGACTGCAGAAGCTAATGGTCTTCTTGAAGAAACAAGATTTGAACTAAATGCTAATAATGAATTAGATGTGTATTATCATGCACATGAAGAAGGGGCTGCAACAATAAACAAATATATAAGAGATTAATATTGGAGTATGATTATAAAAATTTGAAAACACTCCCCGTGGGGTAATGCTTATAGAAGGAATTTTATAAGTTAATGATATTTTAAATAACATAAAATGTATATTTCTCTCGATAAAGATAACTATTATATAGAATTTTCAATGCTTTTGAATATTTCGATTTTTTTTAAATTTATTACAAAGAAGAATATTGACTTTCCCCTAAAGGGTAGGGGATATAATTCACTTAGAGAGAAATAAACATAATATTTGTAGTTTTGTTTAGAAAAGTAATAAACATAAAAAGATTTTACAACTTTAAAGGGTGTAAGGTTTTGAGTGGAGGGAGAATTTTAAGTGAGATATTATGGTGATGAGGCATTAGGTCTTGTAGAAACATTAGGATTAGTTCCAGCCCTTGAAGCAGCGGATAAAATGTTGAAGGCTGCAAATGTAGAGTTAGTTTCTTATGAAAATATTGGTTCAACTCTTGTCACAATTATGGTAAAGGGTGATGTGGCAGCAGTAAGATCTGCAGTTGAAGCAGGTGCTGAAGCAGCAGCAGCCATTGGTAAGTTAACAGCAAAAAATGTTATGCCAAGACCAATAAGAGAAGTTGGAGATATTGTTTCAGTGCACGATATTGATGCATAAGAAGTAGAAAGGAATTGATGTAAAATGGCAAGATATGAAGCTATAGGATTAATAGAAACCTTTGGACTAGTTTTTGCATTAGAAGCAGCTGACGCTATGTGCAAGGCAGCAGATGTAGAACTTATCGGATATGAAAATGTTGCATCAGGATATATATCGGTGCTAGTTCGTGGAGATGTTGGTGCTTGTAAAACTGCAGTTGAAGCAGGGAAGAAAGCTGTAGAAGATATGGAAGATGGAAATCTATATAGTTCAGTTGTAATACCAAGACCACACCAAGACTTAGAGAAAATAATTGAACGTTACTCAATTAAAAACTTAATTTCTTAATTGAAGACAAACTATTTTTGATAAGGAGAGAGAAAGATGAAAATTATTGATAATGATTTGCTCTCCATGCAAGAAGCTAGAATTCTTGTTGAAAATGCTCGTGAGGCACAAAAAAGATTAGCAGCTTATCCACAGTGTAAGCTGGACGAGATAGTTGAAGCTATGACTAGTGAAATTAAAAAGCATATAAGTGAACTTGCAAAGCTTTCTGCTGAAGAAACAGAGTATGGAAAGTGGGAAGATAAACTTATTAAGAATTCCTTTGTATGCTCCTATTTAACAAATAGATTAAATGGTATGAATTGTGTTGGAATTATTAGTGAGGATAAAGTAAACAAGACAATGGACATTGGAGTACCAGTGGGAGTTATTGTTGCCTTTTGCCCAGCGACTAATCCGGTTTCAACAACTATTTATAAGGCGCTAATAGCTATAAAGTCAGGAAATGCAATAATATTTTCACCTCATCCACGGGCAAAAGAAACAATGAAGAAGACTCTTGACATCTTAATTTCAGCCGCAGAGAGCTGTGGACTTCCAGAAGGTGCTCTTTCATATTTACATACTATAGCAGCTAGTGGTGCTTTTGAATTAATGAATCATAAAAACACTGCATTAATTATGAATACTGGAGTTCCAAGTATGTTGAAGGCAGCTTACACTTCTAAAAAGCCAGTTATCTATGGAGGAGCAGGAAATGGACCAGCATTTATAGAAAGAACAGCTGATATTAAGCAAGCAGTTAAGGATATCATATTTAGCAGAACTTTTGATAATGGAGTAGTTTCTGCAGCAGAGCAATCTATAGTTGTTGATGGATGTATTGTTTCAGAGGTTAAGAAAAATCTGATAGATAATGGAGCATACTTCATGAGTGAGGAAGAATCCTATAACCTTGGCAGACTTTTATATAAAGATGATGGAACTCTTGATTCAGAATATGTGGGAAAATCCCCTGAACTTTTAGCGAAGAGAGCAGGATTTAATATACCTAGCGGTGTAAGGGTACTGATATCTGAACAAAAGTATGTTTCATGGTCTAATCCTTACTCAAAAGAGAAGCTTTGCCCGGTGTTAGCATTTTATATTGAAGATGACTGGATTCATGCCTGTGAAAAGTGTATTGAACTTCTATTATCAGAAAGACAGGGACACACTCTTATTATTCACTCAAAGGATGAAGAGGTTATTCGCCAATTTGCTCTTAAAAAACCTGTTGGCAGGGTGCTAGTTAATACACCTGGGGTATTTGGAAGTATGGGGTGGACAACTAACCTGTTTCCAGCAATGACACTTGGAAGTGGTTCAGCAGGTAAGGGAATGACATCAGATAATGTGTCACCAATGAATCTTATATACATCCGTAAGGTTGGCTATGGAATACGACAGTATGAAGATGTAAAAAAAGCTTTAATTGAAGACAAAGATAGAAATCTATCAAGTGAGAGCTGTAAAGGTAATCAAGAAATTGATCTTAAACTTTTAGAAAGCTTTTTAAAAAGAGTTATTAATGATTTAAACAAGTAATTAAGATAAAACTTTAAAATAATAAAGAATGTGAGGGATAAGATTGGATATACGTGAGTTTTCGAGTAAATTTATGGAAGCAACTCAAAATATGTCAGAAGCTGAACGTAAAGCTTTAATGCAAATGTTTGAGAGTGTTTCAAAAGAGATGGTTAAAGAAGAAACTGTTAGTTGCAACAATGTTTGCAATAATAATGGACAAATTCCTGAGGGAATTACAGAACGTTTAGTTAAGTTAAAAGAGAATTATTTAAAACAAGTTCCAACAATAACTATTCACCGTGCAAAGGCAATAACAAAGATTGCTAAAGAAAATCCAGGAGCACCTAAGGCAATATTAAGAGGTAAAAGCTTTAAGTACTGCTGTGAAACTGCACCACTTGTAATTCAAGATCATGAGCTTATCGTTGGGGCACCAAATGGAGCACCACGTGCAGGTGCCTTTTCTCCAGACATAGCTTGGAGATGGATGGTTGATGAGATAGATACTATAGGAACAAGACCTCAAGACCCATTCTATATCTCTGAAGAAGATAAAAAATATATGAAAGAAGAAATTTTCCCATTCTGGAAGGGTAAATCAGTTGATGAGTATTGTGAAGATCAATACCGTGAGGCTGGTGTTTGGGAGCTTTCAGGAGAATCTTTCGTATCTGACTGTTCTTATCATGCTGTTAATGGTGGTGGAGACTCAAACCCAGGATATGATGTAATTTTAATGAAAAAAGGAATGCTTGACGTTAAGAGAGAAGCTGAAGAAAAATTAGCAGAGCTTAGCTATGAAAGACCAGAGGATATAGAAAAAATATACTTCTACAAATCTGTAATAGATACTGCAGAAGGAGTTATAATTTATGCTAAGCGTATGTCAGAATATGCTGCACAGCTTGCTGCTAAGGAAACAAATCCAAAGCGTAAAGCTGAGCTTCTAAAAATATCTGAAGTAAATGCAAAAGTACCAGCTCATAAACCAGAAACTTTCTGGGAAGCTATCCAAGCAGTTTGGACAATAGAATCTTTACTAGTAGTTGAAGAAAACCAGACCGGTATGTCTATAGGACGTGTTGACCAATATATGTACCCATTCTACAAGGCTGATTTAGAGGCTGGAAGAATGAGTGACTTTGACGCTTTTGAATTAGCAGGATGTATGCTTATAAAAATGTCAGAAATGATGTGGATAACAAGTGAAGGAGGTTCTAAATTCTTTGCAGGTTACCAACCATTTGTAAACATGTGTGTTGGTGGTGTAACAAGAGAAGGAAGAGACGCAACAAACGAATTAACTTACTTATTAATGGATGCTGTAAGACACGTTAAGATTTATCAACCATCATTAGCATGTCGTATCCATAAAGGTTCACCACAAAAGTACCTTAAGAAAATAGTAGATGTTGTTCGTGCAGGAATGGGATTCCCAGCTTGTCACTTTGATGATGTTCATATAAAAATGATGCTTGCAAAAGGAGTTTCAATTGAAGATGCAAGAGATTACTGCTTAATGGGGTGCGTTGAGCCACAGAAATCAGGAAGATTATATCAGTGGACATCAACTGGTTATACTCAATGGCCAATTTGTATTGAGTTAGTTCTTAATAACGGTGTACCACTATGGTATGGTAAACAGGTTTGCCCAGATATGGGAGACATAGATAGCTTTAAAACTTATGAACAGTTTGAAGCAGCTGTAAAGGAGCAAATAAAATTCATTACAAAATGGACAAGCGTTGCTACAGTTATTTCTCAAAGAGTTCATAGAGAGCTTGCACCAAAACCTCTTATGTCTATAATGTATGAAGGTTGTATGGAAAATGGTAGAGGAGTAGAAGCTGGTGGAGCAATGTACAACTTCGGACCAGGAGTTGTTTGGAGTGGTCTTGCAACATATACAGATTCTATGGCGGCTATTAAGAAGTTAGTATTTGAAGAGAAGAAATATACATTACGTGAAATGAATGAAGCTTTAAAAGCAGATTTCGTTGGATATGAAAAGCTTAGAAAAGATTGCTTAGATGCACCTAAGTATGGAAATGACGAAGATTATGCAGATTACATTGCTGCTGAGCTTATTAACTTTACTGAAATGGAACACCGTAAATACAAAACATTATATTCAGTACTTAGCCACGGCACTTTATCAATATCTAACAACACTCCATTTGGTCAGCTTACTGGAGCAACAGCTAATGGACGTAGAGCTTGGATGCCTTTATCAGATGGAATAAGCCCAACTCAAGGAGCAGACTATAAAGGACCAACATCTATAATTAAATCTATTTCAAAAATGTCTTGTGAAAGTATGAACATTGGTATGGTTCATAACTTTAAACTTATCTCTGGACTTCTTGATACAAAAGAAGGAGAAGAAGGAATCATTACATTATTACGCAGTGCTTGTGCTCTTCAACTTGGAGAAGTTCAATTTAACTACTTAGACAACAATACACTGCTGGAAGCACAAAAGCATCCAGAGCAGTACAGAGATTTAATAGTTCGTGTTGCTGGATATAGTGCATACTTTGTAGAGCTTTGCAAGGATGTTCAAGATGAAATTATAAGCAGAACAGTGTTAACACACTTTTAAAATATATGCCTGAGATTTATCTGGAGGAATAGTAATAGGGTTATTTGATCCTATTACTGCCACCAGAGAAACTGAAGGAAAATAAAACTGGAGAATTAAGATAATGAGTAATGGAAATTTAGGAGTATTTGAACGTAAAGCAACAATATTTAATATACAAAAATATAATATGTACGATGGACCAGGAGTAAGAACATTAATATTCTTTCAAGGATGTCCATTACGTTGCCAATGGTGTGCAAACCCAGAAGGAATATTAAAAAAACATAGGGTGATGTTTAAGAGTAATTTGTGTGTTAACTGTGGAGCATGTGCTGCGGTTTGTCCAGTTGGAATACATACAATTTCTAAGGAAACCATGAACCATGAGGTTAATCATAATATTGAATGTATCAATTGTGGTAAATGTGTAGATGCTTGTCTTAAATCTGCCATCTCCATAGTAGGAGAAGTAAAAACTATTTCAGAATTACTTGAGATTGTGGAAGAAGATAGGACCTTTTACGAGGTTTCAGGAGGTGGAGTAACCCTTGGCGGTGGTGAAGTTTTAATGCAGCCTGAAGCAGCCAGCAGTCTTTTGATGGCATGTAAAAATGAAGGTATAAATACTGCAATTGAGACTTGTGGGTATGCAAAACTTGAATCTGTATTAAAGATTGCAGAGTTTACAGACTTATTCCTATTTGACATTAAACATATTAATTCTGATAAGCATTTTCAGCTAACAGGAGTAAGGAATGAACAGATTTTAGAAAATCTACAAGAATTACTTCGAAGAAAATATAATGTTCAAATTCGTATGCCTTTATTAAAGGGAGTTAATGACTGTCAGGAAGATATTGAGGCAGTTATGGAATTTTTATTACCCTATAAGGACTATAAGAACTTTAAAGGGGTTGATTTACTACCATACCATAAGATGGGTGTTAATAAATACAATCAGCTTGGAATGGAATACCCTATAAAGGGTGATCCAAGTTTAACCAATGAAGACTTAGACAGAATTGAACAATGGATTAGGAAATATGATTTACCTGTTAAAGTAATTCGTCACTAACTTAATTTGTAATAGATAATAAAGTGGAAGGTAAGGTTTATGGGAGATTTTCTTGATAGAAGTATTCAGCGTGTTATACAAGAATCAGTACCAGGTAAACAGATTACAATAGCTCATGTTATTGCATCGCCGATGCCTGAAATATATGAAAGACTTGGAATTGATGATAAAGGGGCCATTGGTATCTTGACACTGTCACCATATGAAACAGCTATTATAGCAGCTGACATTGCAGCAAAAGCTGCTGATGTTGAAATTGGATTTTTAGATCGTTTCACAGGGTCTGTAGTAATAAATGGTGATGTACAAAGTGTTGAGACTGCATTAATTGCAGTGAATGATACCTTGAAAGAAATGCTTGGATTTGAAACAGCTCCCATTACAAGAACATGAAGAGAAAACGCATAATGGTAATTGGACCTTCTGGCTGTGGAAAAACCACTTTGGTAAATTCACTTAATGATTATAAGGGTCCTTTAAGAAGGACACCAGATATGATATATGGTGATAAAACAATAGATGTACCGGGGGCTTATATAGAGAATGCTTGGATGTACAAACATCTTATAGCAGCAGCTCAAGATGCATCAAAGGTATTAATTTTAGTGGACCAATCTAAACCAACAAGTATATACTCACCTGGATTTGCAAAATCCTTTAGATGTCCTGTAATAGGGGTTGTAACGAAGTGCGACTTGAACATTGAGAATGAAGATAAATGTATAAGGCAGCTTAGGGAAATAGGAGTTACAGAACCTTATTTTCACATTAGTTTTACAAAGGAAACAGGGATTGATGCTTTGAAAAGACATGTATTTGAAAAGTGTGAGGAGTAAAGAGGTCATGATGAAATTTATTACTGAAGAGTATTTAAGAGATTTATATAGAAAAGAACCTTTTGACACCTACAAATTAAATGAAGGACAACGCCTTACACCTGGAGCAAGACAGTATTTATCCGATAAAGGAATAAAGATGCAGGATGATGTTTTTCAAGTAATTAAAAAAGTTTCCGAGAAAGAGGAAGCAACGGTGTTACATGAGGAGAATAGTAAAGCTTTAAGAAAGCTATGCTGTAGATTAAAGACCATGGAAGCTATGTTTCTTGTTACAAGTAGTGAAGTTTTAAACTTAGATATAATTTTAGCACAAAATATTTTGAGTTTAGGAAGAAGAATTTCAAACATTAGACATGTAATTGAAGGTAAGGCTGTATTAGAAAGTATCACCTTTAGACCATGTACTGGAATTGATTTAACTTGTTGTATGACGGAAATTAATGATTGTTTTGAAGTTACCGACTTTCATCTGAGCCTTGAAAGAAGCAAAGAAATATTAAAGCTTCATTACTTAAGATGTGAAATTAGAGAATTAATATATGATGTGCTGGAAGCCTATGATGGCAAAAATGAAGACCTTGGAAATAAGATAATAGAAAATGTTAATTTGATAATTAACTCACTGTCTCAAATGGTCTGCACAACAGTAGGAGGGATAAAATGTCAGAGAAAAGTTTAACTTTCGAATATTGTGATAACCTTGTTCAGGAGTTTGAAGAAGTTATAGAAAGACCAATTTTAAATGGGACGTCTACTTATTACACGGGTGTGGATTTAGGAACAGCCTGCATAGTTTTAGCAGTATTAGATGAAAACTATAAGCCAGTTGCGGGAGCATATAGATATGCAGATGTTGTTCGTGATGGTATGGTTGTGGATTATATTGGAGCAGTAAAGATTGTTAGAGAGCTAAAACAGGAAATTGAAGAAAAGCTGAATACAGAGTTACTGTACGCAGCTGCAGCAATTCCTCCTGGGACTGATGCTTTAGATTCAGGAGCTATCAAGAATGTTGTGCAAGCCGCAGGCTTTGAACTTACAAATCTTTTAGATGAACCTACTGCTGCAAATGAAGTACTAAAAATTGAAAATGGAGCAGTTGTTGATATTGGTGGAGGTACAACGGGAATATCCATTTTAAAGGATGGAAAGGTTGTATATGTTGTTGATGAACCTACAGGAGGAACTCACTTCTCATTAGTTGTATCAGGAGCTTATGGAATGGAGTTTAAGGAAGCTGATAAGTTCAAAAGAGATAACAGAAACCATAAAGAGCTTTTACCGGTTTTAAAGCCAGTGATAGAAAAGGTTGCATCAATTATTAACCAGCACATTAAAAATTACAATATTGAAGAGATTTCTCTTGTAGGCGGAACATGCTGCTTGACTGGTATTGAAGCCATTATAGAAAAGCAGACAGGAATATATACCCATAAACCTAGAAATCCTATGTTTGTAACACCTCTTGGAATAGCTTTAAGCTGTACTCAAGAAATCATTGAATAAGGAGCTGGTGAGAAGTGGATTTTAGAATAATTAAATCACCTTCAGAAGGAACCAAGGATATTCTTAAAAGAAGAATGGTGACATCCTCCAAGCTGGATATAAGTAAGGTGGGAGCCATAGGTCTTGTTCAAGGAAAGCTAATTGAGATGATATATGCAGCGGATATAGCTGAAAAGGCTGTAGGAGTTACAGTAGAAGATATTAAGGGAAGCTGTCCACAGCATATGATATTATTAGCAATTTTTGGAGATACTGCATCGGTTGAAGCTGCTATAAATGAAATTAAACTCAAAATGAAAGAGGGATTGTCTTAATGATAACAGCAAAACTTATTGATAATATTTGGGCAACCAGAAAGGCAGATGCTCTCAATGGATTTAAGCTCATGCTTGCAGAAGAAATTGGTGGAAAAGATCATGGACGTAGGCTTATAGTAGTTGACATTATTAGTGCTGGTATTGGAGACAGAGTAATTATAAGTACTGGATCAGCTGCTCGCAGAATGCTTGGTGATGATAATATTCCTGTTGATGCAGTTGTTGTGGGCATCATTGATGATGATTGTAATTTTGGTTAAAGATTAATCATCTGTTGAAGGGAAGTGAAAATATGAAAAAGTTAATATGTGCAAAGGATATGGAAGAGTTTATTGCTACTGGTAAAAGAAAATTTTATGTGGCAAAGGAAATGATTATAACACCATCCGCAAAAGATCTTGCGAAGGCTGCAGAGGTTGAGTTCACAACGGAGGAACCTGTTATTTCAAATTCTAGTGATTTAGGCTCAAAGGTTTCAGCAGATAATCTTGATATGGAAGCTATGCTTAAAGTTTTTAAAACAATGATGGATAAGGGGCTTTTACAAGAAATGCTTCAGTGTCTTAAAGGAAGTAGTTTACCATATGCAGCAGAATGCGATGCTAGTGGACTTAAGGTTGTTAGAGGAAATTCAGTTAAGATGGATGTTTTTGACACAGGAGATTCAGAGGTAAAAGCTTATTATCAAGAATTAGTAAGCAAGGAAGAGTCAAAGATGAGTGCAGGATTCCTAACAATTGAAAATTCAAGATTTGATTGGGAACTTACTTATGAAGAAATTGACTATGTAATTGAAGGAACATTAACGGTTGAAATCAATGGAAAGACCTTTACTGCTTATCCTGGAGATGTGTTATTTGTACCATCAGGTTCTAAAGTAGTTTGGGGATCTCCAGATAAGGCTAAGATATTTTATACAACATATCCAGCAAACTGGGCAGATCTCTTATAGTAGAGCTAGGAGGGACTAAGGAATGCAGGCTATAGGATTGTTAGAGACAAAAGGCTTACTTGCAGCTGTTGAGGGGGCAGACGCAATGGTAAAATCAGCGGATGTAAGTATAGTTGAAAAATCTTATGTGGGTGGCGGTCTAGTTACAATTACAGTTACAGGAGATGTGGGAGCTGTTAAGGCTGCTGTTGAAGCAGGAGTTGCAGCAGTAAGAAATTTAAGCGATAATCTTTTAATTTCAAACCATGTTATTCCTCGTCCACATGAAGATTTAGAATGTATTATAGGAAATAATTCAGATAATCAAAAGGAAGCTGTTGAAAATATAGAACAAGATAAGGTTGAAGCAGTGGAATTAACAAACCTTGAAGAAATGAGTTATAAAGATGAAAACTTTGAGGTTCAGGAAGAGAAGCAGGAGAACGTTACAGATAATGTTCAAAAAGCTGAGATTTCAGCAATAATTTTTGAAAACCTACGCAAAAAAGAGGTTGATGAGCTTTTTAGAGAGAGTGGTATGGATCAGGTGTTTAAAGTCTTAAATAAACTTAAGGTTGTTAAGCTTAGAAACTTAGCTCGTGAGTATGAAGACTTTGGAATTACAGGAAGAGCAATTTCTAAAGCTGATAAAAAACTATTGTTGATTAAGTTTAAAGCATATTATGAGAAAAAGTAAAAGGTTCTCTGTGATAAGGAGGAGATTAAATGCAAAATTTTGATAAGGATTTACGCTCAATACAAGAAGCAAGGGATTTAGCTAGACTGGGAAAAACAGCTGCTAACAACATTGCTGAATATACAGAAGAGCAAATTGATAAAATCATACGAAATATGGTTAGAGTTGCAGAAGAAAATGCTGCATGCCTTGCTAGAATGGCAGTTGAAGAAACTGGCTTTGGTAAAGTTGAGGATAAAACTTATAAAAACCATTTAGCGTCAGGAATATTATATGAGTCTATAAAGGATATGAAGACTATTGACATTATAGAGGAAGATGAAGTTAACAAAATAATGATGGTTGCTGAACCAGTTGGTTTGGTTATGGGAATAGTTCCTTCAACAAACCCAACTTCAACAACTATATTTAAATCTATAATTTCAATTAAATCGCGTAATGCAATAGTATTTTCACCACATCCATCTGCAGCAAAATGTACAATTCATGCAGCAAAATTAATGCATGATGCAGCCGTAGAAGCGGGTGCTCCTGAAAATATAGTTTCATGTATAACAATGCCTTCAATTGGAGCAACAAATGAATTAATGAAATGCCAAGAGGTTTCATTAATAATTGCAACTGGTGGTCCAGCCATGGTTAAAGCTGCATATAGTGCAGGAAAACCAGCACTAGGTGTTGGTGCAGGTAATTCACCAGCTTATATTGAAAGAACTGCTAATGTAGAAAAAGCGGTTAGAAATATCATGGCAAGCAAGACTTTTGATAATGGAACAATATGTGCTTCAGAGCAGTCTATAATTTGTGAAGAGTGCAATCATGATTTAGTAGTTGCTGAATTAAGAAGACAAGGTGGTTACTTCATGAGTGAAGAAGAAACAAATAAGGTTTGTCAGCTTCTTTTCAAAAATGGACATGCAATGAATGCCCAATTTGTAGGAAGAACACCACAAGTAATAGCTGCTGCTGCTGGTATTACAATTCCAGAAGGAACTAAAGTACTTATTGGAGAGCAAAAGGGAGTTGGACAAGGATACCCATTATCCTTTGAAAAGCTTACTACAGTTCTTGGTTTCTATACAGTTAAGGATGCTCATGAGGCATGTGAGTTAAGTATTGCATTACTTCAAAATGGAATAGGACACACAATGAGCCTTCACACAGAAGACAGAAACATTGTAATGAAGTTTGCTAAAAAACCAGCATCTCGTATTCTTGTTAACACTGGAGGAACTCAAGGTGGAACTGGAGCAAGCACAGGACTTATGCCATCATTCACATTAGGATGTGGTACATGGGGTGGAAGTTCAGTTTCAGAAAATGTAACTCCAAGACACCTTGTTAATATAAAAAGAGTTGCTTATGGAATAAAGGATTGTGCAACATTAGCTGTTGAAGATCCAACATTTAAAAATGTTAAACCAGTAGAAACTTGTACTAGTTATGAAAATAAATATTTAAACATGAGCCCTGCACAAATTGCAGCTGCAGCTTCAAAGTGTATGGAAGCAGAAAAATGCACAACTGCTACTGAAGGTGCTGGTGCAACTGGCAATGAAGAACTCTTAGAATTAGTAAATCAAATTATTGCCGCTATGAAAGGGGCAAAATAATGGATAAATATGAATCAGTATTAAAGCTTTTACTAGAAGCAGTACAAGCTAATGAGGAAAAAGCTGATATAAAAAATGATTTATCTTTTGATATACCTGTTGGAATTTCTAATAGACATGTTCACTTATCTGAAGCAGATTTAGAAATCCTATTCGGAAAAGGATATGAACTTACAAAGCTTAAGGATTTATCACAACCAGGGCAATATGCCTGCAAAGAAGTTGTTACAATTTGTGGACCTAAGGGAGCAATTGAAAAAGTTAGAATCCTTGGACCAACAAGAAGTAAGACTCAAGTAGAAGTATTAACTGGAGATTGTATAAAACTTGGAGCGGTACCCCATGCAAGATTGTCTGGAGATTTAAGCAAAACACCAGGAATAACATTAGTTGGACCTAAGAATTCTGTTCAAATTGAGGAAGGATTAATTGTTGCTCAAAGACATATTCACATGACTCCACAAGATGCAGAAATGTTAGGGGTGCATGATGGACAAGTTGTTTCAATAAAGGTAGAGGGTGAAAGAGGCGGTACTTACAGCAATGTTGCTATAAGAGCTAATGATGCTTCCAAGCTTGAATGCCACTTAGATATTGAAGAGGCAAATGCCATGGGAATGAATTCAAAATCAACAATAAGAATTGAAAATTAAAACTAAAAAAATAAAAAGCTTATTAAAAAATTAAAATATATTAATTAAAATTTAGGAGGATACAAAAATGAAATATGATGCTTTAGGAATGATTGAAACAAAAGGACTAGTAGGAGCTGTAGAGGCTGCAGATGCAATGGTTAAGGCTGCTAACGTATATTTAATAGGTAAAGAGTATGTTGGAGGCGGACTTGTAACTGTTATGGTTAGAGGAGACGTTGGAGCTGTTAAAGCTGCAACAGATGCTGGAGCAGCAGCTGCACAAAGAGTTGGAGAATTAGTTTCAGTTCACGTAATACCAAGACCACATTCTGAGGTTGAAGTAATTCTTCCAGCTTCTAAAGAAGTAAAATAATAATTTTAAGCAACCCATAATATTTATCCTAGAATGTCGCAAATTTATTTTGCGACATTTTTTCAGTTCAAATATGGACATACAATCTCAAAAAAGTATTTTTGATAGGTTGAGTGAAGTGGTGAATATAAAAACATTCAGCTTGTATAATAGCAATAAATAGTTAGTATAAGAATCTTAGATAATAAATTATTTAAAAAGTTAAATTTATATGGATTGGAAGTTGAGGTGTAAAATAAATATTACATTATACTCGATGATATATGAAGTATATAATGATATAACTAACATCAAATATATAAACTTTATTATATATATAATAAAACATATATTCACAAGAGTGTTGTGTTAAAATTATATCAATAATATAAGTATCATATAAAGGGGACATGGAAGTAACTCAGAAAAAATGAAGGAGTTAGACCCTGAGTATGCTGAGGGTGTTATTCAAACTAATGGAGGAGCAACAGGTGATGCCTATGAGTTATTAAAGGATTTTGACATTCCTTTAGTAGGGGAAGGTACAATGGGAACTATTGTTGCATCTAATAGGAGTGCATTAGTTAACTCTAATTTTTTAGTGGATATGAATGGTAAGAGATTTATAAACGAAACCAATGCTAAGTACGTTCTTCAGCATGATTTAATAAGAAAAGCTAATAGCAAAGGTGTTGTTATAGTTGATGGAACTTATGAAGATAAAGATTTCTTAATTGAAGGTATAGAAAAAGGAACAATTAAGGAGTTTGCTACATTGGAAGAACTAGCAGAAGGCATGGGAATTAATAGGGAAAACTTATTAGCTGAAGTTCAAAAATATAATACAGCAGTAGCAAATAACGATACTTTAGATTTTGGATTACCAGTAGAAAAGGTACAATATCTAGTTAAGGCACCGTTCTATGCTCAAGTTGCAGTTCCAAGAACTTTTGGTACAATTACTGGACTTCAAGTAAACTAAAAAACAGAACTTATTGATGCTGACGGTAAGGTTATAGAAAATGTTTATGCAGTAGGGGAACTTATAGCTGGAAATATATTTTCTAGTAAGTATCAAGGAGCAGGCTTTGGAATATCTCATGCTTTAAATAGTGGGAGATTGGCAGTTATAAATGCAGTAAATGAACTTTTAAAGTAAATTTAATGGATAATAGCCTAAAGAAGGTATTCAATTGGAAGAGGTTATATTTTATAGCATATGGTCTTAATTAAGATTTAGTATTTC
Organism: Clostridium culturomicium; assembly: GCF_000821305.1. Classification (GTDB taxonomy): domain Bacteria; phylum Bacillota; class Clostridia; order Clostridiales; family Clostridiaceae; genus Clostridium_J; species Clostridium_J culturomicium. Next base: position 202,955 of record NZ_CCXK01000013.1, read on the forward strand.
AAGAATAAGGAGTAAGTAGTTCAGCGAGGAACTGCTTACTCCTTATTCTTTCTATATTCAGAAGGAGATATTCCCAGAAGCTTTTTAAAAACCTTTGAAAAGTAATTTACATCATTAAAGCCTACCTGTTCAGAAATTGCAGTGATAGAAAGGCTTGTATTTTTCATAAGTTTTAGGCTTTCTTCTATTCGTCTTCTATTTATAAAAGAAGCAATACTTTCATGGACTTCTTTGTTAAATTTAGAGGAAAGATAGTTTGGATTAACGACTATATTATTGGCGATGGAACTTAGGGTTAGGTTTGAATTTAAGTTCAGGTTAATGTAGTTAATTGCTTTCCTTATTAGTAGGGAATATTCCTTCAAGGATTTTTCCCTTACAATCTTGCAATAAACTGAAGGGATTTCTTTGAAGATAGTAAAAAGTTCATTTTCTGAAGCTGCATTTTCAATTCTTATTGCCAGCTCTGTGGAAGCTTCATTTATGTAAAATGGATGAACAAATCCTCTTTCTGCAGCCTTCCTAGATAAAGAGTTAAGTGTAAAACCATAGTTTTTCATATCTCGTAGGGTATTATTTGAACGAAGCTTAAATTTCATGTTAGATTTCAGGCTCCCAATTAATTTACTAAGGCCATCGATATCTCCATCAGTAATAATTTGAAGATAGAGATTTTCATTAGTGTACATTGACTCAATATTTTCTCCAACATTGGTTTCTTTTAATGGTGCAAAGGAGTCATGGATGAATAACCCATGAATATCATTCTCAGCAATAATTACTTCTTTATCATAATCAACATCAACTTCACCAAAGAAATTAAAAAACAGTAAATTACAGGCAGCATCAATCTTTGAAAAGTCTATTACTGTAACTCCAGCAAAGTAGTTTTGCAAGGATAACCTGGTACTTTCACTGATTTCATACTGGGTTTCAAATATGTCTAGAAAGCTAATGTTAAAAGGTTTGGTGGTATAGGGACCTATAACTATGGCAATGTCCATATTAGGAACTTTACAAAGGGTATATTCCATGTGTAAAAGGGAGGAAATTTTATATATTTTATTCTCACTCCAATTATTCGAAAGGAGTTTTTTCATAAAATCTTTAGAATGGGTATAAATAAATTTTTCAGCTCCAGCCTGAGGGGGATTGAAATTACTTTCTTTAGTTAGGTAATTAATATAATTTACTGGTACCCCTAAAAGGTTTCCTAGTAAGGTTGTAAAAGTATTTAAATCTTTTAATTTATTACTCATAGAACCTTCATCCTTTCTAAAGTCATATGTTAAATGATAAATAAAAACCAGTTAAAAATCAATAATTTTAGTCCTAGCAGTAAAATATTAAGGAGTTTTATAAAATTGATGAAGATTTTACTCACTATATTATTGAGGTCAATGATAAACTAATCACAAGATATAGGATTTCAGGAGGGAATAACATGCGTATTTTAAATAACTTAAGCGGAAGTTGGTTTTTTACTAAAGAAAATCATATAAATAACAGTAAAGTTGAATGTGACATTTCCAGCTGGGAAACAGTAAAAGTGCCACATACTTGGAACAACCTTGATGGACAAGGTGGGGCAAGTGAGTTTTATAGAGGAGCTTGCTGGTACAGAAAAGAACTAAATCTGGATGAAACCTTTGCTAATAAAGAAGTGTATCTAGAGTTTGAAGCAGTTAATGCTCTTGCTGATGTTTATGTTAATGGAATTCATGTGGGACATCACGAAGGTGGATTTTCTACCTTCAGATTTAATGTAACTAAGGAAGTTACGGTTGGTGAGAAAAATGTGATTGCAGTATGTGCAGATAACAGCGATATTAAACATATATACCCAACCATGGCTGATTTCACTTTCTATGGCGGAATGTACAGAGATGTTAAGGTTATAGGAGTTGAAAAGGCTCATATATCTTTAGAAGACCACGGAAGTTGTGGAGTATATGTTACACCAGAAGTTAAAGATGGACATGCTATTGTTAATATAGATGCTTTATTAGTTAACCCAGAGTGTGCAGCAAAGGTAGTATTTGCTATAAAGGATGCACAGAAAAACACTGTAGCTGAAACAGAAAACTCAATTTCTGGTAAAGCTGCTCTTAAGGTTGAGAATCCACACCTTTGGAATGGAACAATAGATCCATATATGTATACAGCGGTAGTAACAGTTATTGGTAAGGATGGCTCTAAGGTTGATGAAGTGGAAACCACTTTTGGAATTAGAATCTTCTCTGTAGATTTTGAAAAGGGCTTTGTCCTTAACGGAGAGCTTTATCACTTACATGGAGTATCAAGACACCAGGACCGTGAAAATATGGGATGGGCTATTTCCGAAAAAGAGCATAAGGAAGATATGGAGATAATTAAAGAGGTTGGAGCAAACACAATCAGACTTGCTCACTATCAGCATGCTCAAACTTTTTATGATTTATGTGATGAAGCTGGAATGGTTATTTGGGCTGAAATTCCCTTCATTTCTGCAATGACTAAGGGCAGAGAAGCTCATGAGAACTGCAGAAGCCAAATGATTGAGCTTGTAAAGCAAAATTATAACCACCCATCAATCTGCTTCTGGGGTATTTCAAATGAAATAGGTATCGGTGGAGAGAATGAGGAATTACTAGAAAATCTTAAAGACTTAAATAAATTAGTTAAAGAATTGGATAGTACAAGAATGACTACTATGGCTCAAGTTTCTTTTACTGATATGGAATCAGAGCATAATCAGATAACAGATGTTTTATCTTATAACCACTATTTTGGATGGTATGGTGGAGAAATCTCAGAAAATGCAGATTGGTTTGATGAGTTCCACAGACTATATCCAAACAGACCACTTGGAGTAAGCGAATATGGTGCTGAAGGTATATTAAAATACCATACTGAAACACCAGAGGTTAAGGATTATACTGAAGAATACCACGCTTATTACCATGAGAAAATGCTTGAAATCTTTGCTGAAAGACCTTACCTATGGTCAACTCATGTTTGGAACATGTTTGACTTTGGCAGTGCCATTAGAGATGAAGGTGGAATTAAGGGAAGAAATAATAAAGGTCTTGTAACTTTTGATAGAACCATAAAGAAGGATGCCTTCTATGTATATAAAGCTTATTGGACTGAAGAGCCAATGGTACATGTTTGTGGAAGAAGATTTATTGATAGACCAACAGAAACAACAAACATAAAGGTATACTCAAATGCAAAGGAAATTACTTTAAAGGTTAATGGAGAAGTAGTTAAAACCCTTGCTGGATACAAAGTATTCTTATTTGAAAATGTAGCTTTAAATATGGGTGAAAACACAATAACTGCGTTATCTGATGCAGGGGCTGAAGATACAATAAAGGTAAAAAGAGTAGTAGAGGCTAATCCAGAATACACTTTTGTAGATGAGGATGACGATGATTCAAGAGATGGAGCTGCAAACTGGTTCGACGATTCAGCTGCAAGACCAAAGCCACTTGAATTCCCAGAAGGACGTTTATCAGTAAAAGATAAAATGGGAGAAATATTTGCCCACCCAGAAGCAGGTCCAATGCTTATGGATGTTATGGCTGCGGGGCTTAGTGGTGAAAATGGACAACCAAACAAGGGTATGATGAAAATGCTTGCAAACATGAGCTTTGAGCAAATTGCTAAGATGGCTGGAAAGAAAATGCCTAAGGGAACTCTACAAAAAGTAAATGAAATATTAATTCAATATGAAAAAATAAAATAGATAAATCTTGGTCCTTTTAGGTCCAGAAAATTGGTAATAATTAAAGGATTAAGGTCTTATAAGTAGAAAATACTTATAAGACCTATTTTTATATTGAGTAACATAGATTGTTAATAAGAATTTATGGGAGGCATGCGATATGTTGAAGGCGATAAATGATAAAATTAATAAGGTGAAGGAAGACTTGGCTTTAAAAAAGGTTTTACAAGAAAAAAGAGAAAAATTTAGGAGCGAGTCTAGGTGGGAAAAAAAAGCTTTAGAGCAGTTGAGGATAACTTTAGCAAAAGAACTGAAGGATGTTGAGAAGTTAGAGAAACTTTCTATTTCTAATTTTATTGCAACAATAATGAATAATAAGGATGAAAAGCTAGAAAAGGAACATGAGGAATATTTTAAAGCAAAGCTTAAATTTGATGAGCAGAGTGCTAAGGTAAATATGATAGATAGAAATTTGGAAAATGTTGAGGAACGATTAAGGAATTTGAGAAATTGTGAAAGAGAATATAAGGAGATGCTTGATAAGAAGCTTGAGATAATTAAGAGTAGTGGTGATTATTATGTAAGTTCTAAATTATCAGAGCTTGAGCTGGATATTGACAAAGCTTTAAAGGCTCAAAAGGAAATTGAGGAAGCAGAATCGGTTGGAAGAAACTTGGTTGGAGCTATTGATGCAGCGCAAGATTCTTTAGAAAGTGCACAGGGATGGGGTTTATGGGACATGATGGGAGGAGAGATGTTGTCTTCTATTGCTAAACATAATAACATTAATGATGCAGAAGAATCGTATATATATATTTCTAATTTGCTTCAAAGCTTTAATAAGGAGCTGGGTGACGTTAATTTTGCAAGCTTATCCTTCTCTTCAACAGCTATAGCCTTTGATATATTTTTCGATAATATATTTACGGATTTTGCTGTTCAAAGCAAGATAAACGACGCATTAAGTGATACTTCCTATTTAAGAAAAAATGTTAGTGATGTAATGAATAAGTTGGAGCAGGAGCGTGAAGAATTGAGTCTTATTATATTAAATAAAAGAAAAGAGTATGAGGAGTTTATAGAAACATTATAATTTTATAGAGGTCAGGAAGTGATAGGAGGAATAGAAATGAGATACGAGTGATATACCATAGTTAGTGATATGGATGTAATATTATTAAAAAGTGAAATAGAACTATTAGAGGAAAATAAAAAAGCTGTTGAGACATTTGTAAATTAGGGCATAAAAACAAACAATAGAGGATGAAAGGATAGATTTTGAGCCCATAACAATTTTATAGGGAGGTAACGGTTCAGGAAAATCTACAGCCTTAAATGTAATTGCAGAAAAAAAGGTTCAGAGGGACTCTGTTTTTAATAAGTCCAACTTTTATAGTGATTATGTGGATATGTGTGAAATGCACATTGAAGAAGAAATTCCTGAAAGAAGCAGAATTATTACCAGCGATGACGTATTTGATTATATGCTGAATGTGAGAAATATCAATGAAGGAATCGATGCTCGGAGAGATGAGGTCTTTAAGGCATATTTAGATGCAAAGTATGCTCAGTTTCAAATGAAGTCATTACAGCATTATGATAGACTTAAGCAGATAAATAATGCCCGTAGAAAAACTCAGTCCAAGTTTGTAAGGGAAAATTTAATGGATAATATAAGAGAATTCGCCAATGGGGAAAATGCTTTTAAATATTTCTTAGAAAAGATAGAGGAAAATGGACTTTATATACTTGATGAACCTGAAAACAGCCTTTTACCTAAACGTCAGCTGGAGTTGGTTAACTTTATTGAGGATGCGGCACGTTATTTGGGATGTCAGTTTATTATATCAACCCATTCGCCTTCTCCATTTCTTCTTGCCATGAGAGGGTAAAATATATGATCTTGATGAGGAGCCTGTTGATGTGAAGAGATGGACTGAGCTTGAAAATGTTCGTACATATTATGAATTCTTCAAGGAAAGAGAAAGTGAATTTTAACATAATTAATTTGAAGTTAGATAATAGAAGATTTTTAAAACTATAAATTGTTTTTGAAAACAGGAGATGAAGATATGGAAGAGATAACCAATTGTGACCAGTGCTTTAATTTTTGTCCCATTGATAAGGTAAGATGTGAACGAGGCAGAAGATTAAGGGACAGTTTACAAGTTAAAGCGGAAGAACTAAGTGAAGATGATGAGTAAAAAATACTGTTGACTTTGGAAGTCAGCAGTATTTTTATTTTGATTTGGTTGAATTTATATATTTATAAATATTGTAAATATTGTAAAAGTTAGTACGAAATTAACATAATTGAATATAATATAAAATATAAAAAGTAAAACGGAGTGATTTTCATGGCAGAAAACAAAATTGATAATCTATACAAAAAAATATTTAGAATTTCATCACTTAATATGACCGATGAAGAAAAGTCTGTAGAATTACTTCAATACTATAGCTGGAAAGGTAAAGATTTTTCTAATATTGAAGAACTGCTATTATATATTAATGATGAGGAACTTTTTATTTACTCAAATTTATATGCATAAACTATATGAAAATAGCAATAAAAGTTCAACTAAAAGGAATTTATAATTAATGAAATACTTATAGTGCTATAAGTGGTGTATGAAAAATACACCACTTTTTAATTTTGATATAAAAAATATTTCTAAGGATATTGCAATGTGGTAAAATATAGTAAAGAATAACATATTTTGGGGATTGGTGGATAAAATGGAGTTTTTTTAAAATAAATTGACGGATAGTATAATTATTTTGAATGATCACGGTAAGATAAGGTTTGCAAATAAAGCTTTTATTTCTAGTATTTATAAAGATAATGAAGAGATAGATTTGGATGAAGTTAATGAAATTGTAAAACTAAATGATGATAAAGTAACTGTATACCATATGAATGAAATTTCAAAAGAAGGTGTATACGAAGTTAGTAATATTAACTTTGGAGAAGAAAATTTAAAAGTGCTTATAATAAAATGGAAAAAAACTATAAAAGAAGAAATACATGTGGAAATGCTTCTCAATTTATTGAATCAAATGGAATATATGATTTCTGTAAGGGATTTAGAAAATAATTATGTTTACGTTAACAAAACTTGTATTGATTATTTTGCTGAAAACAAAGATATTGCAAATGAAATTTTAAAAAATCAGTTATTAGACCCTAGGGTGCAAGAGAATTCTTTTAAAAATGATGATTATGTGTTATCTACTAAAAAGAAGTGTATATATGAAGTCTCATTTGAAATGGAAGGAGTAGTGTATTATTACGAAGTTTGTAAATATCCAATTTTCGATGAGTTGGGACAGGTAAAACATATTGGTTCAGTTTTGAAAAACATATCTTTAAATAAAAATATGCAGTATAAAATTCTTGATAATTTAAAATTTATAGATGAAAATATAGAAAATGGAGAGATAATAATAAATAATGTGAATGAATCTATTTTCCAAAACTTTAGAAACATGTTTAGTAAATTTTTAAATACTAAATTTTTTAATATATGGATATATGATGAGGTGGAAAAATGTTTGTACCCTAAATTTCCAGTACAAATTACTGATAATAATGATAATGAAAAGGCAGGGTATACAGGATATTTTGTAAGTGAGGCAGATTTAGAGGGTTTTGTTAATGGAACCCATAAGAGAATTATAGAAGGAAGTCATGTAGCAAAAGACGATACAGAGCAAAGGAAACCTCTTTATGTTGTAAATTATCCAATAATAGACCAAAAAGAGTTTAAAGGAATAATAACTTTAGGGTATGAAACATATCTATTTAATGAAGTTGTTGACAGCGATATTATAAGGAGTATTTGCAACCAGATATGTTTTATAATTAAGTATATTCAGATGTCTAGGAAGATTGCTGATGAATTAAAGTATAGAGACGATTTGGGGAAGGATTTAGAAGCTTTTTTAGAGATTTCTGCAGATTTTGTTCTTAAAGCTGATGCTAGTGGAATTAAGGATGTAAGTAAAAGATGTTCTGAAATCTTGGGATGGACTAAAGAAGAGTTTATGAATTTATATCCTAATGAGTTAGTACATCCGGATGATTTGAATAAAACTTTGGAATTAATGGAAAAACAATTAGAATCAACGGAAGTATTACAATGGGAAAATCGAGTTAAATGTTCTGGTGAGGGAGCTAAGTGGATAAGCTGGAGAAGTCAAAACTTAATAGATAGTAAAGGGAATATTTTTATTTGTGGTAAGGATATAACTTGTGAAAAAATAATAAAAGATACAGAAAAGGAAATGGAAAAGGTTAAACATCTGGAAGAAGTAAGAAATGAGTTTTTTGCTAATATATCTCATGAATTTAAGACTCCAATTAACATGATTATGACAACTAGTCAATTAATTGAGAAGCAATTAGATAGATATAATATAAGCAGAAGTGTTAAGAGTGATATAAACAGGCATTTAAATGTTTATAAACAAAATGGATATAGACTCATCAGGTTAGTTAATAATTTGATTGATATAACTAAAATTGATTCAGGGTTTTACAATATTAAACCTATTAATGCAAATATTATTAGTATTGTTGAGGATATAGTTTTATCTGTTGTGGATTATTGTAAGGGAAACAACATAGAACTTATCTTTGATACTGAAGTGGAGGAAGAAGTTATTGCATGTGATCCTGACCAAATTGAGAGAATTATTCTTAATTTATTATCTAATGCTATAAAGTACACTCCTGAAAATGGAGATATAAGAGTTGATATTAATTTAGAGAATAAATATGTAGTTATTCAGATTAAGGATACAGGTTCGGGTATTCCAAAGGAAAAGCTTGATGTTATATTTGAACGTTTTATACAATGTGAAGATACTCTCACTAGAAGATGTGAGGGAAGTGGAATAGGCCTATCATTAGTAAAAGGCTTAGTGGATATGCATGGAGGTAATATTAAGGTGGAAAGTATCATAGGGGCAGGAAGTACTTTTGAGGTAAGGTTACCAAGAAAGCAATTGGATTTAACTGATTCAATGCTGGAAAATTATGAAATAAAGCAAAGTAAAATAGAAAAGTGTTCTATAGAATTTGCGGATATTTATAATTTATAAATAAGTAATAAGTAATAAGTAAATGGCTAATGAATTAAATTGGAAAGAATAAAAATATGCGTAATTAATAGCTATAAAGGGTGAAAAGTAATAGGGTGAAAAGTAATTAGGAGTAAGCATTTAAAAATGAGGTGCTTACTCCTATATTTTTTAGTGTATTTAATCGGTTTATAAGTTTAAAGACATATCTCCGTATTTTATCCACTGTTTCGTACGCATATATTCTGAAACTACAAGGGTTAAAAGTGCAGGAAGGATAAAGTGCATAATTACTATTAAAAATAAAACCGTATTAGGTGCCATTGTTTCTACCATGGTTTCATAGGTCATTATCTGACCAACAAACCCAGCAGAGCCCATACCAGAACCAGTTGCATTATTAGTCATTTTAAGAACTGTGGAAGCTATTGGTCCTAAAATTGCACTTGATATGATGGAAGGCAGCCAGATTATTGGCTTTCTAATTATATTTGGAATCTGAAGCATAGAAGTGCCGATACCTTGTGCAAGAAGACCACCAAATTTATTTTCTCTGTAGCTAGCCACTGCAAAACCGACCATCTGACAGCAGCATCCAACGGTTGCAGCACCTGCAGTTATTCCGCTAAGATTTAAAATAACGCCAATAGCTGCTGAGCTTATTGGGAGAGTTAAAAGAATTCCCATGATTACAGAAACCAGTATTCCCATAATGAAGGGCTGCTGATCCATAGAAAACATAATAAGGTTTCCAAGAGAAGTCATAAATCGTGAAATAGGAGGACTCATAATAAGTCCAACTGCAGCACCTATACCTATGGTAATCAAAGGTGTAATAATTATATCAATTTTTGTTTTTCCAGAAATAATATTTCCAATTTCAATGGCTACTAAGACTGCAAGAAAAGCACCAAGGGGTTCGCCAGGACCTGAAAGAGTTATCACACCTGCTTCAGTCATTATAGTGCCAGAAAGAATTTTAGGTGCATATCCACCAATAAGACCAGAAACTGCAGCAGATATTACTACTAAAGGGCTAGACTTATATTTATAAGCAACACCAACGCCAATACCTGCACAGGTAGTAGCAGCTGCAACTTTACCAATTAGATATATGGTTGACCCTAGTGTTCCACCAAATAAATTGCCTATTTGCTGAAGGATAGTTCCAATGATTAACGTTGCAAATAATCCTAAGGACATGCCACTTAAGCCGTCAATAAAAATGTGATTTAAATAATTTTTAAGTTTCTTCATGCTGATACTCCCTTAATTAAATGCCTGTAATTATTGAATACTCCATTAGTTAAATAGATGAGGATCTTTCTTATATATTACTTTACTACATAATTATACAAGTATTTTGAGAATTAGGTCAATTATGCAGTGATAAAATGAATTTAAAATATATTGAAACTTAACGGAGTTTATAATAGTCCTTTGGTAATATGTAAATCTATCGAATGGTCATATTATTTGAAGTAATTGCTAAAAGGCAACCTTTTTGTTTATTAAAATTTATAATATAAAGAAATGTTTATTATAAGCGTAAGAAATAAGGGTATATTTAATAAATCTTTACCTTATATATTGTTTTATGTAAAATTTGGATGTAAAATGATAGTATAATTATTATAAAATGGGTTTAGCAGGAGAAGTTCAAATTAATCACTAATATAATAACAAATTAAACTTATGCAGTAATGAAAGGTATCATAGTTAGAATTTCTTATGGAGAACGGAGGTCATTATGGTATTAGTAAATAATAAAGAAGCTTCAATTTCAAAGGAAATATGTAATTTTACAACTGAAAGTATTATTCTAAGGGATAATACCATGAGGCTTCATGAATTGCTTCATCAGCTGCCAAGGTACAAGAGAGAGGATATTAGTAAAATAACCTTTGATAATGGTATATGTTTTTTCTTTGAAGAGGGAGAAACTTATAATGGATATGATAGGGTGGTAAGGGTAGGCGCTCATATAGTTAATAATAAGCTAAAGCAAAGATTAAGGGATCATTACAAGCCCAATCAAGAAGGCAGTGTTTTTAGAAAAAGCATTGGTAAAGCATTTCTTAGATATGACCAATATAAATTTGAAGAAATGTTGGATATAGAACTTTCAAGAGGGAAATTGCCTCAAGGAATTAAAAAGTATGAAAAAGAAAAAAACATAGAACAGAGAATAACTAAGTATCTAAATAATAAGTTCTCTTTCGTTTGTGTTAAAATAGCAGATAAAAAAATGCGATTGAGATTTGAAGAGGGGATTATTGCATTGTTACATAATACAGAGGATTTTAAACCAAGCAGTCAGTGGTTTGGAAGATATAGTCCCAATGAAGAAATAAGAAATTCCGGACTGTGGTTAAGAGATGGATTAAAGTATATGCCTCTTACAGCAGTAGAAGTTCAAAAATTAGAAATTTTAATTTGGGAAAGTATTTAAGAGCGTAAAAGCCAGTATCAGGAAATAAGTTTTGTAAAGTTAATTTAAGTGAAATAGTCACAAGTGAAAATTATTTTTGAGAAATTTATTAATATAAATATATAATTGGAATTTAGAAACATAGAAATTTCTAAATTCCAATTTTTTTATAAAAATATTGGATTAAGTATTGTTTATATTTATTTGATACTATAAAAGAGGGTGGACTTATATGTAACTCCTTAATAAATGGTATGACAGCATATTTAAAAACTAAAGTAAATAACATTTAACTGAACTAAAGCGGAGAAGAAGAGATACTAACAGATCATAAATTAATATTGTAAGGGGAGCGGACTACCTATAACGAAGTTATGTAAAAACTTAAAGCGGAGTTTGAAGTAAATGTACATATAGAATAGTTGAGACAGCGGAAAAGAAGCAACAGAAATAAACCTATTACTATAAATAGCGGAGATAATAAATAATATACAAAGATATAAAAGTGTAGATTTTAATACTTTTAATCTTTGGTATTTATAAAATTTGATTTACATAAGTATATATAATGCAATCATGAACTTTAAAGGAGTAAATTAAGTTCACCTAAATAATTGCAGGTGAATATTACATAACATTAAAGAAGAAAATTTATCATAAAGACATAGCTATAACAATGTGGTAAGATTTTTATGGGGTGATTAAATGTCGGAAAATATATTAGGCACAGAAAAAATACATAAGCTCTTTATAAAGTTTTGTCTTCCAGCTGTAGCTTCTATGGTTATTGCAGGAATGCAGGGAATGATAGATGGAATATTTGTAGGGAATTTTACAGGTGAATTGGGGCTTGCAAGTGTAAATATAGCTCAGCCTTTTATGCAGCTTATCTATGGTTGTACCTTTGTGGTTTGTATAGGCGCCATAAGTTCCATGGGAAGGCTTTTAGGTGAAGGTAATGAAGGAGAAGCTCAAGATGTATTTAGGACTTCTATGATTACGGTTTTAGTAGCAACTTTAGTATTAACCTTGGTTGGAACATTCTTCAGCAAACAAGTTGCCGCTGTTTTGGGAGCCAATGAAGAAATTATATCAGGGGTTTCTACATATATAAAAACTATATCCCTGTTTGCACCATTTATTGCACTGAAGGTTTTATTTGGGTTTACAGATAGGATTATTGGAAGACCAGAGGAATATTTAAAGGCAACTATTGTAAGTGTAGTTGTTCAAATTATATTAAATGTTATCTTTCTTAAGTTTTTAGGATTAGGTATTGGTGGAGCAGCTCTTGCAACGGGTATATCAAACATTGCAGGTTTCTTTGTAGTTCTTCCGTATATCTTAAATAAAAAGAATAAAATTAACTTATTTAAGGGAAAATTCAATAGTAAGATTATTTGGCCAGTATGTTATAATGGGTCATCAGAAGGGGTAACTTCCATATCCACAGCTGTTGCAACCTTCCTGTTTAATATGGCATTTATGGAGATTGCAGGACCTGCTGGAGTTGCAGCCTTCACAGCTATAACCTATATGGCTAACTTTGGAATACTATTAATGTTTGGAATATCAGATGGAGTTACACCCATAATAAGCTATAATTTTGGAGATGATAATAAAAAAAGAGTAAGAGAAAGCATGAAATTATCTATAATTTCAACCTTTATAATTGGATTAGTTATATTTTTAATACTAGTTGTTTTTTCAACACCACTGGTTAAGATGTTTACTTCCACTAATATTGAGGTGATAAACCTGGCTTCAAGTGGGGCAAAGATATATGCATTTGCTTTTCTTATTAATGGATTTAATATTGTCACTTCTGGATATTTCACGGCTATAGGAAATGCAAAAGCATCAATAATTGTTTCTGGAAGCAGAGGACTTGTATTTATAGTAGTAGGTATTTTTGTGTTACCAATGTTCTTAGGGGTTAATGGGATATGGTTTACTGTACCATTTGCAGAGATAGTGACAGTGTTCATTGGCATGTATATTTTAAAGAAGCATTAAAGTGAAAAGAAGAATTGCTTAAGTTAAGATGGAAAATTATTATTAAAAAAATAAAAAGGAGTTGATATAAATGAATAATTTCAATTATTCAATACCAACAAAGGTATACTTTGGAAAAGGAAAGATCAAGAAGCTTGGTGAGATTGCTAAGGCTTATGGTGAAAAAGCACTACTGGTTTATGGTGGTGGAAGCATAAAAAGTAATGGAATATATGATGCTGCAGTGGAAAAGCTTAAAGAAGCTGGAGTTCAATATGTTGAGTTATCAGGGGTTGAGCCTAACCCAAGAATAACATCAGTAGAAGCTGGAGTTAAGCTGTGCAGAGAAAATAAAGTTGATATGATAATTCCTATTGGAGGCGGAAGCACTATTGACTGTGCGAAGGCGATTGCTGCTGCTGCATATTATGAAGGTAATCCATGGGACATAGTTCAGGACTGTTCTAAGATAACTAAGGCATTACCTATTATTTCAATCTTAACCTTAGCAGCAACAGGTTCAGAGATGGATGCTTTTGCAGTAATTTCTAACATGGAAAGAAATGAGAAATTAGGTATGGGCCATGATTTATTAAAACCACAGGCATCAATCCTTGATCCAGAATATACCTTTACTGTGTCTAAATATCAAACAGCAGCAGGTACTGCTGATATAATGAGCCACATCTTTGAGGCATATTTTACAACAGATGAAGGGGCATACTTACCAGACAGAATGGCTGAAGCAATGCTTAAAACTTGCATAAAATATGGTCCTATTGCTATGGAGAACCCAGAAAATTATGAGGCAAGAGCAAATTTAATGTGGACTTCAAGTCTTGCTATAAACGGATTAATAAGCTTTGGTAAAACTGGAGAGTGGAGTGTTCATGGAATGGAGCATGAGTTAAGTGCCTTCTATGATATTACCCATGGAGTAGGACTTGCAATTTTAACTCCACATTGGATGAGATACGTATTAAATGATAACACTCTAAATAAATTTGTTGAGTATGGGATAAACGTGTGGGATATAGATAAATCATTAGATAAGAAGGAAATTGCTAACTTTGCAATTGATAAAACAGCAGAGTTCTTTAAAAAAATGGGTATTCCAACAACCTTAAGAGAAGTAGGAATTAATGAAGAAAAGCTGGAAGTTATGGCACAGCAGGCAGTTAGATTTGGAATGGAAGATTGCTTTGTTCCATTAACAGCAGAGGATGTACTGAATATATTTAAGGATGCACTTTAATTATATTTAAGCCAACATGTTTATTGTTGGCTTTTTTATTAAGCAAAATTAATTAAAAAGCAATATGCACAAACTTAATTTATGTTAAAATAGTCATAAATTAAAGTTAGAATTTTTTGAACAAGGTATTAGAAAGGATTTGAACAGCATGAAGAAATGGCAGGAAATTGAAAAAGATGGTTTTAATTTAATTATAAATGAAGGTGGACAAAACATTGGTTATTCACCTGATTCAAAGATCAATATTATAGAAGAAGATGGCTTTGCATTTAAGAATTTAAGCAAAAGCGGTAAACTTGAAAAGTATGAGGATTGGAGGCTTCCGGCAGAAGAAAGGGCTAAGGATTTAGCTTCAAAGATGACCGTGGAGCAGATTGCTGGCTTAATGCTTTATAGCGGTCACCAATCAATTTCAACAGGAAATGATTTTTTTTCTAAAGCTTTTTCAGGGACTTATGGTGGGAAAAAGCTAGAAGAAAGTGAAGCTAAGATTACTGATTTAACTGATCAACAAAAGGAATTTTTATTAGAAGATAACTTGAGACACGTTTTAATAACTGTAGTTGATGATGCGAAAACAGCGGCAACTTGGAATAATAATGCTCAAGCTTTTGCAGAAGGAATAGGTCTTGGAGTACCTGTTAATATCAGCACTGACCCAAGACATGGAGCAAGTGCTGATACTGAATTTAATGCAGGGGCAGGAGGGGATATTTCTAAGTGGCCGGAAAACCTTGGTCTTGCAGCAAGCTTTGATAGTGAGCTTGTAAGGGACTTTGCTGAAATAGCAGCTAAAGAGTATAGAGCTTTAGGGATTGCTACAGCCTTATCACCACAGGTTGATATTGCAACGGAACCAAGATGGATGAGATTCAATGGTACTTTAGGAGAGGATCCGTATCTATCAAGAGATTTAGGAGAAGCTTATTGTGATGGCTTCCAAACCTCTAAGGGGGACAGTGAGATTTATGAAGGCTGGGGTTATGATAGCGTTAATGCTATGGTAAAACACTGGCCAGGTGGCGGTTCAGGTGAAGCTGGAAGAGATGCTCACTACGCTTATGGAAAGTATGCCGTTTATCCAGGAAACAATTTCGAGGATCACTTAATACCATTTACTGAGGGTGCATTTAAACTAAAGGGCAAAACAAAGAAAGCCTCTGCGGTAATGCCTTACTACACAATTTCCTTTAATCAAGATACTAAAAATGGTGAGAATGTGGGAAATTCTTACAATAAGTTTATCATCAGCGATTTATTAAGAGATAAGTATGGATATGATGGAGTAGTTTGTACAGACTGGATGATAACTAAGGATAATCACGTTGTGGATGCCTTCATCTCTGGAAAGTGTTGGGGAGTGGAAAACCTATCAGTAGACGAAAGACATTATAAAGCTTTAATGGCTGGAGTTGACCAGTTTGGTGGTAACAATGAAGTTAAGCCAGTACTTAAAGCTTATGAAATGGGAGTAAAAGAATATGGCGAAGTGTTTATGCGTGAAAGATTTGAGAAGTCTGCAGTAAGATTACTTTTAAACATCTTTAGAACAGGATTGTTTGAAAACCCTTATGTAGACCCAGAGAAATCTCAAGAAGTAGTTGGAAATCCAGAGTTTATGAAGGCTGGATATGAAGCTCAGTTGAAATCTATAGTAATGCTAAAAAATAAAAACAAGGTACTTCCAATAAAGGAAAGAAAAATTGTATATATTCCTAAAAGAAGGATTAAAGAGGGAATAGACTGGTTTGGAAATGTAATTCCGGCAAGGGAGATAGATCCAGTTAATAAGTCAATAGTGGGGAAATACTTCAATGTGGCAGAGAAGGCTGAAGATGCAGATTTTGCTATGGTGTTTGTTGAATCACCAAAAACTGTGGGGTATACAAAGGAAGACGGATACTTGCCAATAAGTCTGCAGTATAGACCATACACTGCAGTGGATGCTAGAGAAGTTAGCATTGCAGGAGGAGATCCATTAGAGAGCGTCAATAATAGAAGTTACAAAGGAAAAACTAACAGAGCTGTTAACGAAGCTGATCTAGATATTATTTTAGAAACCAGAGAAGCTATGGGAGAGAAGCCTGTGATTGTATCTCTAAATATGATGAATCCTACAATTGTTAAAGAGTTTGAAGATAAGGTGGAGGTTATTTTAGCAGATTTTGGTGCACAGACGCAAGCTATCCTTGACATAGTAACAGGTAAAGCAGAATCGAGCGGATTACTTCCATTCAATATGCCTGCTAACATGGAAGAAGTAGAAGCTCAATGTGAGGATGTACCTCATGACATGGAATGTCACCAAGACGAAGAAGGCAATATTTACAGCTTTGCTTATGGCTTAAACTTTGCAGGTGTTATTAATGATGAGAGAGTGAAAAAGTATAAAAGATAAAGGGTGTATTTTTTGAACAGAAGTATGTAAAGTTATAAAATTCGTAAAGTGCTTGTAGTGCTTTACGAATTTTTTATTTATTAATGGGTGAGGTTAAATCGTAAGGTATTCTTAATATTTATCCATGGAAGATGACGTATAATGGTCATAGCTTTTAAAATAAAGACAAAGGATGATAAATATGAGAGGGATGTTTAAGTTGATAAAGATGATGATATCTTTAGGGCTAATAGTCATATTGATTATAGCAGCTTTAGGGATATATGTAACATATATAGAGAGAAAGTTATTAAGGGTTAAGGAGCATGAGGTAGTTCTTCAGGAAAATGGGGAAAATCAGCTTAAGATAGTACAGTTTACTGATACTCAATTAGGCAAATACTATAGCTTAAGGGATTTAGAAAGAGCTGTTAATAAAATCAATGAAGAGAAGGCAGATATAGTTGTATTTACAGGTGATTTGATTGACCATGCAGCTCAATATGAGCAGCTTTATGAAGTGGCTCCGGTACTTGCAAAAATTGAAGCTAAATTAGGTAAATATGCAGTGTACGGAAATCATGATATCGGAGGGGGAGCAGAAAAATATTATGAGGATATAATGAGTGAGGCTGGGTTTGAAGTGTTAGAGAATAGTAGCACAACCCTTCAAGTAGATGGGAAGACAATTAAAATTATGGGTGGAGATGAAGCGATGATAGGTTGGCATGATGCTCAAATAACAACTGAAGGAATTCAAGACGAGGATATTAACTTGTTACTTTTACATGAACCAGATTTAATA
The DNA here is from genome assembly GCF_000821305.1 of Clostridium culturomicium. GTDB lineage: Bacteria > Bacillota > Clostridia > Clostridiales > Clostridiaceae > Clostridium_J > Clostridium_J culturomicium. The sequence continues at coordinate 220,612 of NZ_CCXK01000013.1, forward strand.
GATGATTATGTTGATTATCCAATAGACCTGGCCTTAAGTGGACATAGTCATGGTGGACAAGTATCTCTTCCAATTTTGGGGCCTATAGTTAAGAATCATTTAGCAGAGAAATATAATAAGGGATGGTATACCCTTTATTCAAAGAATGTAATTAAGTTATTTGTTAGCAGCGGATTAGGAAATACAAAGCTGCCTTTCAGATTTGGAAATATTCCAGTGATTGAAAGTCATAAGGTAATTTTCTAGATAAAAAAGGTTTGAGAAACACCTACTGAATAAAGGAGCTTCATTATGACTATTTTGAAGATAAGACTTTCGGGGCAAAGGCATCGACAGTTATATATGTAATTAATCCATTTTTATCAGGAAACCATTTTATATAGGTGGATAAAGGGCAAGCACAGCAGAAACCAATACCAGCAATTATGCTTATATGTTTAAATTGTATTATATCAAACTGTTTCTAATTTTAAATTAGTGTTTTATTGAAGTAATATAATTTCTATAAAATAATATAAAATACAAACTTATTTAGTAGTTAGAGTATATGTTTCTAATGAAAACCATAGAATATATACAAAATATTTGGCTAACAATATCTTTGAAGAAGTAAAATATTTTAGTCGGAGGTATATGATATGTCACCAAAAGAACTTTTATATGTTGAAGATGCATTAGGTCATGAGCAGCAAATGAAAACTGCTTGTAATGATTTCGCTTCTCAAATTCAAGATCCTGAGCTTAAGAATTTTGTTCAAGGACTAGCGACAAAACATGAAACAGCATTTAAAAAATTTTATAATTTATTAAATGTATAGGAGGAATAATTACAATGGAAGATAGAGTAATTATGGATAATATTTTATCAGTAACTAAAGGTGCATGTGATTTAATGATGCATGGTACAATTGAATCATCAACAACAGATGTTCATAGTGCATTTAAATCAACTTTAGATGATTGTTTAAAAATGCAAAATGAAATTTATTCTAAAATGTCTGCTAAGGGTTGGTATCCATCTCAACAGGTAGAAAAAGAGAAAATAACACAAGCTAAACAGAAATTTAGTGGACAACAATAATAAGTAATATCTTCAAAGTGAATAATTTATAAAATAGTAAAATGGCACTTCAAAAATTCTTTTGAAGTGCCATTTTTATAAAATTTAATATAAATAATTAGTTTTTAATCTGATTTTAATCTTTCTTATATTTTACCTTAATTTTCAAGACGTATTATATAACTATAGTAAACGAAGAAGTAAAATATACGGAGGTAATTAATATGGAAAGAAATGAAATGATTGAAGTTTTGATGGAGAAGGGAAAAGTAAGCAGAGAGGAAGCACAAGCAGCTTTAGAGAACTGTGATTGGGATCTCTTAGATTCAATAATTTATTTAGAAAGAAAAGAAAAAGCTGAAAAGAAAAGTGAAAAAACTATAATTGAGGTTGATATAAAAGAAAACAAAGAAAATGGTGAGGAAAAAAATACACATAACAAAAGTAGTCAAGAGCATTTTGGTGGTGTTGGAGAAGTTATAGGGAGAATTTTTAGATTCATTGGTAAGGTTATAAGAAAGGGAAATGAAAATTTTTTTGAAGTTAGAAAAGAAAATGAAAAGCCAATAAGAGTGTCCTTAACAATATCAGTGTTATTGTTAGTATTCCTAACAATTCCAAGTGTAGTTTTATTGGTTCTTGGATTATTCTGTGGATATAAATATTCAATTTATGGATCATCAATGAATTATGATGGGGTAAATACTATTTTTGATGAAGTTTCTAAATCAGCAGAATCTGTAAAAAAAGATTTTAAAGAAGGCTATGAAAAATAGCAATTTGGCAAAAAATGAAATCGTAAAGGTATAAAGGGACAAGAATATTGATGATTCTTATTAAGTGTAAATGAGAGTTATCTTAATCTTGTCCTTTTTAAAATTATGTGAAGATAAAATTAAAGAAAGGCATTTTAAGTTAAAGTTTTCAGGTTGTGCTATAATTTAATAGTTAGGTAGAGGGTAAACAAAGCTTAAAGTAGGAGGTTGTATGGATAAACTTAATCTTGTAGATAAATTAAAAGAAAATGCTGATATAAGCTATGAAGAAGCTAAGTTTGCTTTAGAGAACAATAATTGGGATATCCTTGAGGCAATGATATATTTAGAGAATATAGGGAAAGTTAAAAAGCCTGAAGTTAGCGAGTTTTATACTAATACTTATAAAGGCACATATGATAACACTTCAGCAGGTCATGTAGTTGAAAGTGTTAATTATAAAGAGAAAAAAAGTTATTACAGTAAAAATGATTTTGAAGGATTTTTTGAAGCTGTGTGTAAGGTTATAGATACAGGAAACAATATTTTTCTTGAAGTGAGTAGGAAGAGCAGAGCTCTTATTAAACTTCCTATTACAGTAATTATATTACTTTTAATTTTTGCTTTCTGGTTTATAATACCGTTAATGATTATTGGATTATTCTTTGAAATTGAGTTTTCAATTTCTTCTAAAAGATTTAGTTCAGATAAAATAGATAGAATTAATAAGATATTTAAGGAGTTATCGATAGGGGCTCAGGATATAGTTGATAAAATAAAGAAGGGGATAAATAATGGTTAAGATTTTAGTTGTTGAAGATGAAGAAAAAATAGCTAGATTTATTGAGTTGGAGCTTATACATGAAGGTTATAAGGTTATAAAAGCTGATAATGGCAGGACTGGTCTCGAGATAGCAGAAAGCGGGGAAGCTGATTTGATTATTCTTGATGTGATGCTTCCAGAAATCAATGGCCTTGAAGTTTTAAGAAGGATTCGAAGGACTTCAGAGGTACCAGTTATCATGCTTACAGCAAGAGATGCGGTAATGGATAAGGTATCGGGGCTTGATGCAGGTGCCGATGACTACATTACTAAGCCTTTTGCAATTGAAGAGCTTCTTGCAAGAATAAGAACTGCTCTAAAAAAGAGAATCGTTGTTGAGATTAAGAAGGATGATGAGGTAATAAGCTGTGGATTATTAACCTTAGATAAAATGAGACATAAGGTGATGTATGATTGCACTGAGGTTGAATTAACCAATAGAGAATTTAGTCTTCTTCAGATTTTAATGGAGAATAAAAATATAGTTATGACAAGAGATGTACTTATTGAAAAGGTATGTGGTTATGATTATTTTGGAGAAACTAATGTTATAGATGTTTATATTAGATATTTGAGAACAAAGATTGATGATACTTTTAATGTTAAAATAATATCTACAGTTCGTGGCGTAGGGTACGTAATAAAAGATGAGTAAGAGTAGAAAAAATAAAAACAAAAATGTTACATCTATTGCAATAAAGCTTAATGCTATTTCTGTTAGGGATATGTTTTTCAAATTCCTTGTGTTAGATTTATTAGTTGTTATTGTACTGGCTGTTCTGTGGTGTATTAATGCAGAAAAAACTTTTTATGGATCCCTAGTAGAAAATGCTCAAAGATCTATAGAGCTTTTTCCAATAGAAGCAGCTAAGTACACTGTAGTGTGGAACAATGGAAGAACTATGGTTAAAGAAGCGGCTTCTTTTATTAATACATTAATAGATATAATTAGCATTTTGGGGATTCTAGAGGGCTTGTTTTTGTTAGAAGAAATTATATTTGGTACAGCAAAGATCAGGAAAACTTTAAGACCCCTTAATGAAATTGCTGAAACTGCTAGCAGACTTAGCAACATGGCTTTTGATGAAGATAAGTTTCAAAATCTTGAAGCCGCAATATCAAAGCTTAGTCCAGTTGGGTCTGATGAAAGGATTACTATTGAAGATAGCGAACTTCAGGGTTTAGAGGATGCAATAAATAAACTTTTAGATAGAATGAGGGATTCCTACAGACAGCAGGCGAGGTTTGTTTCAGATGCATCACATGAATTAAGGACACCTATTTCAGTAATTCAAGGATATGCAAATATGCTGGATAGATGGGGTAAGAAGGATGAGAGTGTTTTAGAGGAATCTATTGCAGCTATAAAGTCTGAATCAGAAAATATGAAAAACTTAGTTGAGCAGCTTTTATTTTTAGCTAGGGGAATTAATGGCAAAACCCAGCTTAATATAATTGAGTTTTCTCTTAGTGAAATGATGAAGGAAGTTTTTGAAGAATCTAAAATGATTGATGAAAATCATTTTTACTCTTATATAAACGAAGAAAATATAAAGATTAAGGGAGATGAAGGTCTTTTAAAGCAGACTGCAAGAGTGTTAGTTGAAAATGCAGCAAAATACACTGAGCAGGGAGAAGACATTATTATTAAAGTTGGAAAAAATATTAATGGAGAGCCTTTATTTTCGATTCAGGATAATGGTATTGGAATGGATGCAGAGGATGTGCCTCATATATTTGAGAGATTCTTCAGGGCTGATACAGCCAGAGTTAGAAAAGACGGAGGAACTGGTCTTGGGTTATCAATTGCCAAATGGATTATAGATAATCATAAAGGTTACTTTAGTGTTTTAAGTAGAAAGGGAATTGGAACCAGGATAACAGTTCATTTACCACAAAATTTATTGTAGTAATGAAATACTTGAATAGTTATAAAATATAGGCTGTTGATAAATTCAGCAGCCTATATTTTATAATTTTTTAATTAACTACTCCAGCCATCAATAAGCCAAGTCCCTTTCTTGTAACATTACGCTGATCAAAAATACCCATAATTTTGACATCATACATTACCATGATTCTATCGAAAATTTCCATGAGTTCATCAAGTTCAGTGGGTGGTAGCTCCATGATCTCGTTCATCAATGATAAGGCTTTAAATATATTTTGTTGCGCTTTTCAATGAATTTCCAATCTAGAAAGCGGACTTTGAATATGGAGCCTTGTTGTAGCTCATTAAAATTAGATTTTCTTCAACGGTCATATTTTTAAGGGTACTGATATTTTTTTCATTTATTCAATTTAAAGCTTTCACATCTAAAACAACTTTACCAGTATTAGATTTTTCTTTAGAAGTAATTAATTCAACATTCTTTCCAATCATTAAGGCAGCAATCATTACACCTATAGGGGTATAGTTTCCAAATACAACTGTTGCAAGAGCTATTAATCCACTAAAATTAAAGTAATATTTATGTAATGTAAAGATTAAGTATTCTTAACATAAGCGGTAAATAGAAAGCTAAGAATTCTTTATATTTGACACGTAATATCTGTAGTTAGGATAAATTTTATAAAAATTTTATTGTTAATAATATTAATAGATTTTAACAATTGTATGATCAGCCTTAACACTAAAATTGAAAAAATAAAGTTAAAATGTTCTTGTACAAAGGGGAATTTTAGTTTTAGGAGGATGTATAATGAAAAACGTAAAAAAAAGACTTTTATGTGCAGTGCTTTCAGCTGGGGTTATGCTGACTAATACATTATCAGTGACAAATAAAGCTTTTGCTGACACGAAAGATGGAAGCCAGGTTATTGCAGATTGGAGATTTGACTCAAACAATGTAAAAAGTGGGTCTATCTCTGATAAGAATCTGATAATAAAAGACAGCAGTGGTAATGGAAATGAATTAAGAATGAATACCTATGGGGAGGCAGAGGATTATACTAAGTATTTGGGTTTTTCTGATGATACTATGTATGGAGCTACTAATGGAAGCTTAGTTATGACAGGTGATAGTGCAAATAAGATAGGTGCTGATTTAATAACTGTAGACGATGCACCAATTAATAAAGAGGAATTTGAAAATGGATATACAATGCAATTTATTTACAAACTTCCTACTAACTGGACAGCTGCAGATAGTTGGATGGGACTTTTAGCGAGACAAGGTAATGCTAAAAGTATGGATGAGCCTGAAGTAGGAACCATGAATGTTGCTGTGTCTAATTGCAAAGAAATTCAATTTTTGGCAGCAAATAAAGAAGATAATCATGAGATGGAATCAGCCGCTTGGTCAGTTTCAATGGATAAAGGTGGCGTTTGGTATCATATAGCAATTGTTAGTGATAATAATAGTATCCGTACCTATGTAAATGGTGCTGAAGCTTTTAGAGATTATGTAAGTGATGATATGATAGGACTATATGCAGATCATGTTGACGGTAGATTTAGGGTTGGTTCTAGCTGGTGGAAGGAAGGGGATAAAACCTTAGATAAATTTGCTAAGGGAAGCTTCCAGCAAATTAGAATATCTGAGGGGGCTTTAGATAAGTCACAGTGGCTTATTAGTAATCCAGAACAGTATGTTGGAGAATATGGGAATAATGACCCATTTAGTTTAAAAGCTGAAAATAATTATAATATGGTTTTTATGCCTGATACTCAAAATGCTATTAAATTTAAACCAGGTGTTATGGATGCAGCAATGGATTGGTTGACAGAAAATAGACATGCAGCAAACATTATATCTGTAACTCATTTAGGGGATGTTGTTGAAAATGGAAATAATGAAGAGCAGTGGAATACAACAAAATTATTTAGTAAGCTGCCTGAAGCAGAAATGAAGCTTCTTATGCAACCAGGTAACCACGATTGGCCTGAGTATTATGATAGGTACTTTGGAGCTGATAGTGAGTATGGTAAATTAACTAGTGATTATGTTGTTAGAACATCTCCTTCAGGACGTAGTACATATATGGTAACTGATGGTGGAAGCTATAAGTATATGACTTTAGCAATTGATTACCATAGCTTTGATTCAGATTTGCCGTGGGTAGAAGAAGTTTTATCAAATACTAATATGCCTACAGTAATCACAAGCCATGATTTACAAAATTGCTCTGATACTGCCCCAAGTGAAATTAAGCTAAGTAAAAAGGGGCAGCAGGTTTGGGATGTAGTAAAGAAATATAATCAAGTATTTATGGTGATTGGAGGCCACAGCCATGGAGCAGGGAATCAGATTTTAATAAATGATCAAGGGAATGAGGTACTTAGCATATTAGCGGATTATCAATTTGCTCATAATGGGGGTAATGCACTATTTAAGTTTGCTGAATTCAATGAAGCTGCAAATAAAATATATCTTTCAACATTCTCACCTTATGCAGCAACTCTAAGTAGTGAAGAGACAACTTTCTTTGATGTAAATTATTTAACTGGTGCTGGAAACTATAGTGAGTTTGAGTTTAATTTTGAAGAGAGATTTGCGGGCATGGAGAAGTCAGATGCCGTTTTACAAGAGGCTAAAAATGAATTAAAGACCTTAATTGAAGAAGTGAAAGGTCTTGATAGAGAAAAATATACTAGTGAAACATGGAGTGTTGTAAAAGAAGCTTTAACCAAAGCACAAAATGTTTCAATAAATGAAAATGCTGAGATTGAGGAAATTAAAGAAGCTTACCACGGTTTAAAAGCTGCCGTTGAGGCTCTTGTTGAAAAAGAAATAATTGATATTCCTTCAGAGGAAGATAAGGATGAAGATGTTGATAATGACGAAAACACTGGAAATGGTGGAAGTCAAGAGGAGAACAATTCGAACATCCAGGAAGAAGATGAAAATAATGGAACAATAGATAAATTACCTCAGACAGGTGGCGGAGGAACCTTTGGGTTAGCTTTTGCAGGTACAATTTTAGCAGCTAGTGGTTTTATAACCTTAAAAAAGTTTAAAAAGTAAGTGAAAAAAACAAGGACAGGAAAGATACTTGTCCTTGTTTTTATTAAGCAGAGAAGGTGTTGGAACAAGGATAACTGGCTTTCATTTAAATTCATTAAAGAGTTTAATATGAAGTAATAAAAAAATCACCAGCAGCTTGAATACTGCTAGTGATTTTTTATTTATTCCATAGAACATATTCCAGCAAAAACTGAAAGATATACAATCATTACAAAGAATATATTTGCGGCTAATGCTCCAAAGGTTAAAGCTGCATTGAATAGGTAAATCATAGGCACATATAAGATAATTATTAAAGCTATAGGAATTAATAATATAAAGGAGATTCCTTTAATGTGCAAAAAGCTTTGTTTTAAAGCAGCAAATAGAGCAATTAAAAGGGCTGGGATTACTGTTAAATAGCTTGCCCCAGGTAAAGCAAAGGTAAGAATAAAAGATAAAATTAATAGCAATATTAAAGCTCCAAGTATAAACTCACTTTTCTCATTAAAATTCTTTGATGCCTTCTTTATTGTTAAAATGAAGGTTGCAAGGACTATAAGCATAACTCCAATGAAAATCACACTTTCGAATTTAATTAGAGGTAAGTAAGTCAGTTTAAATGTTCTTCCATTTAAAGCTGCAGTTACTCTGCTTACTCCATATCCAGCGAACATCGTAATTACAGTAAAGCCTAGATTTACGAAAACATATTTAATTACTTTGTTTACAGCTTTAATTTTAAACATTTTATATAGTAAAACTATAAGTAATAGTATTACAGCTAAAAGTGCATAGTTTATGGTTTTAGAGTATTCTATAAATTGATTTCCTAGAATAAAAAAGATTGAATCATTCTTACCTTGAAGGTTTTCTGGGTTAGAGTATTTCTCATTAGAAACAAATTCAGTTACCATTGGAAGTACCTGATCACCGTAGTGCTGCATTGATTTATCACTTAAGTTATTTGGGTTATCGTTAGGAGTATGATAGTTTTCAAGTCCATCTAATACACTAATATTAACACCAGTTAAGTTGTTTTCTAAGAACACTGTGAAGTCAGTACCATTAGGTAATAATCTATAGATTTCTGGAGTTATAGAGTAAGAAAAAGGTTTAGCACTAGCCTTGTATAAATCTATTACTTTAGAGTTATCAGGGCTTGTCTCAAACATTACTGCAGGACCTTCTGTTCCTCTAGCTTCAATGTTTATAACAAAGTTAGCTCCAGCGATAATTTCTTTCTCTTTTACAGCTTCTTTTGCACCTAAAAGACCATATTCTTCACCATCAGTGAATAAAATTTTGATTCCATTTTTAAGCTGAATATTACTTTCCTTTATAACTCTTAAAGTTTCTAAAATAGTTGAAAGAGCATATCCAGCATCTGCGGCCCCTAAAGAACCATCTATTTCCGCATAACGTTCTTTTTTAGCATGAGAGCTGTCATAGTGAGTTGCGAGTAGAATATAGGAATCAGATTCACCCTTCATTTCAGCATAGATATTTTCAATAGCTACCATGCTGTCACTTCTTTTTTCATAGATGTCCTCATATCTATAAATTTGAGGTTCCATCCCTAGTGTTCTAAGCTCGTCCATTAAATAATTTTTAACCTTTTCTTTAGCATCTAGGTCAAAGATTGAATGTGGCTCCTGAGCTATATTGTTTATATGTTCCATTTGATTATTTACGCTAGTTTTTGAGTAATCATCATAATTTGGCTTTGATGGATTTAAGGAATTAAAACCAATTATACATGAAATAACAATAACTATCAGGGTAGTTATGTAAGTAAATTTTTTTCCTTGATTCATTTATAAGTCCTCCTATGTTTAATTTAATTTATGAAAAATTCGTTGGTTTAAGAATATCACAGGCAAATTACTTTGTAAATCAAAATATTTTATAATCAAAGTAATTTGGAATGAGTTTTTAATTTTTAAGTTTGCATAATGAATTTAAAGGTATTAAAATTTAAGTATATTTTGCTTTGGAGGGGAACTATGAAAAAGTATATATTTATATCATTAACAGTGGTAATTCTATTAACTGGCTGTGTGAAAAATGAAATAGACAATAAAACACAGGTGGAAAATCAAATCTCAAGGGCAGCTGAAGGGGTTATTAATATTTCTGCAGAAGAGGCTAAGAAAATTATTGATACAGAGGAACATGAAATTGTTTTAGATGTGAGGTCTGTGGAAGAGTATAAAGAAGGTCATATTGAGGGAGCAGTTTTACTTCCTAGTGATGAAATAAAAGAAAAAGTGGAAAATTTGATTCAAGATAAGAATAAGACAATTTTATTATATTGTAGAAGTGGGAGAAGAAGTGCAGCAGCAGCTAAAGACCTTATTGATTTTGGATATACCAATGTTTATGATTTTGGTGGGATTATTGATTGGAAATATGAAGTTGTTAAAGAGTAAGATTAAGGATGATGCATTTAAGTAAATACTTTAATAAAATAATTGAAGTTAAAATTCATGTCAGTTTTGCTCAGGATTAAGGAGAATCAATGCTGCATCTTATGGCTGAAAAACTTAAAGATAAGGCAAGAGTGCAAATCATATTTATGATAATTATACTTTTAAAATGCTAGAAGCTTTAATGAGTAATGAGGTTGAAATATGAGAATAAATGAAAAGAGATCATAAAGATACAACAAGCATTTTTGGTGCCATTAAATCTTAAAAACAACCCCAAAAATAAAATGTTATAAAAATGTTTACTTTTTGTTGGACATGCTATATAATAAATACATAAAATAAATAAAGTTTTGATAGAGGTTGCGGTTTTTAAGAGTATATCTGTAGAGTTAAGCACGATGAAACAGATAAAAAGGAAAAACTGCCGAAGATTGTGATTAATGCTTTAAGGTCACATTCTGGGGGTATGTATAAGATGCATATCACTGTCACAAAGCAATTTGTGGAGAGCTGTCATGATAGATATTGATGAAATTTTTTCGTGGTTTTTATTGCGTTATATTTTTGTTATTAAGTCTTGAGTGATGCTCGAGGCTTTTTTTATTTAAGTGAGACTCCAAATCTATGATTTGGTTAAGTCGAACTTACTCCACCGAACGAATGTGAGGCGGAGTTACCTTAAGTAATGATTTGATTAAGGTAAAAATACTCCTTCTAATAAATTGAAGAAGGAAATTCATTTAAATGATTGCGCAAACATTATGAATGAAAAAATAAGAATTAACAAAGATACAAGGGGGAACTTAAAATGGACGCAATTAACGCAGGGTGGTTATCAATAATACCACCAATCATAGCTATAGCATTAGCTTTATTAACAAAAGAGGTTATTTCATCACTTATCATAGGAATTTTATCAGGTACTTTAATTTATGCATTTTCAACAGGTGGAGGAGTAATAAAGGCTGTTGATGTTACCTTTAGTTTAATGGCACAAAAGCTTGGAGATAATGCAGCAATAATTATTTTTCTTGCATGCTTAGGAGCTTTAGTTACAATAATTACTATGGCTGGTGGTTCAAGAGCTTATGGAGATTGGGCAGCGAACAAGATTAAATCAAGAAGAGGAGCTCAACTTGGGACATCTTTACTGGGTGGACTTATATTTATAGATGATTATTTTAACTGTTTAACAATCGGAACAGTTATGAGGCCAGTAACAGATAAGCATGGTATTTCAAGAGCAAAGCTTGCTTATATAATTGATGCTACAGCGGCACCAATTTGTATCATAGCTCCAATTTCATCTTGGGCAGCATCTGTTATTTCTCAAATGGATGGCTTAACGGTAAATGGTGCAGCTATTAATGGAATGCAGACATTTATGGCAACAATTCCATTTAACTTATATGCAATATTAACTTTAATTATGGTTATTATACTTTGTGTTACAAATATAGAATTTGGTCCAATGGCTAAGTTTGAAGAAGCAGCAAGAAATGGTAAAGGCGATGCAGCAGCAGAGGCAGCGGCTACAGATGACGAACTTTCTTCAATGAATATTTCTTCTAAAGGTAAAGTATATGATTTAATATTACCAATCGTAGCACTTATAATTTTTGCAGTACTTTCTATGCTTTATGTTGGAGGATACTTTGAAGGTGGTATGACAATTGCTGAAGGATTTGGAAATACTGATGCAGGTTCAGCTCTTGCTATAGCAGGTTTTGGAGCTTTAATAGTTGCATTCTTCTTATTCGTACCACGTAAAGTTGTAGCTTTCAAAGACTTTATGGATGGCATAGGCTTAGGAGTAAAATCAATGGTTGGTGCTTTCATAATCTTAACTTTAGCATGGACAATAAGTGGTGTTTGTAGAGATTTATTAGGAACTGGTGAATTCGTTGGAAATTTAGTTGCAACTTCAAATATGCCAGCTGCTTTAATACCGGCAATCATATTCCTTGTAGCAGGTGGACTTGCTTTTGCTATGGGTACATCTTGGGGAACTTTTGGAATTTTAATTCCTATCGTTGTTATGATATGTTCAGCCGTTGCACCAGAGCTTGTTACTGTAAGTCTTTCAGCTACTCTTGCAGGAGCGGTATTTGGAGACCACTGTTCACCAATTTCAGATACAACAATTCTTTCATCAACGGGAGCTGGATGTAATCACATTGATCACGTATCAACACAGATACCATATACTTTAGTTGTTGCTGGATGTTGTTTTGTTGGATATATAGTTGCAGGATTTACTAATAATGTTTGGCTTACATTAGGAAGCTCAATAGCTTTATTAGCAATAGTTCTTGTAGTATTAGATAAAAGAAGTAAAAGAAATAGATAAATAGATAAAAGCCTATGAAAGAAGTGATTCTTTTGTAGGCTTTATTTTTCTTCCAATTTCTATTATTGTGTTTATTGAAGTTAAAATATATAATCTTAGTAGACTTAAGGGGAACTTCCGTAAAAAATCTAGAATGAAAGCAGGACTTAGAATGTTAAGGGATAAGAAATACATTGGAATAATGGGATTGGCATTAGTGGCAGCCATAGTAATAATTGGATATACAAAAAAAGATGAATATATTGTGGAAGCAGATAAAGAGGATGTTTATGTGGAAGATGAGTATGAAAAATTTCTTCAGGAAAAAGTGCTTCCTAATATGATTATGAATAATGAAATTCAAGGCTGTGAGTTAGGTCAGCAGGATAATCAGGAGTTAGTTCATGAAGAAATTGACTTAGGACAGGGCATTATTGAGCTAGGAGATGATGAGGGGTTTATAGAAAAATTGGATGAACTACATATTAACTTAAATAAATATGCAGGAAGAGAAATCAGTTTTGAGGGTGTTATATATAAGATTGAAGAAGCGGAAAATCCTATATATGTTATAGGAAGATATTTTGAAGAAGCTCACGAAGAGCATAGCCATGAAAACTTTTTTGGGCTTCAGGGGTTTTATGAAGGACAGTGGCCGGAAGAGGATACCTGGGTAAAGGTTAAAGGTGTAATTTCAAAAAATAATTTTAATGGTGAAGAATTGCCAGCAATAAAAGTAAAAGAACTTGTTGTTATAAATAAAGCTAAATAGTATAGGTAAGTTTTTTATTAAGTAGTGAGCACAAAAGATAAGGTTATAATTGAGAAAGTGATAATAAATGGTCATGAAAAAACAACATAAGTATTTTGTAATAATAGTAACGATAATAGTAGTTATGTTAGCAGTCGATATTATAAAAAAAGAGAATAAGATTATTCAAGTAAGTAATGAGAAAACTCATGTTAATAATGAAGTACAAGACAATAATGAAGAAAGTGAATATGATAGATTTATTCAAAGTAAGTTTAATGAGAAGATAATACTTGAAGGAGATAATAAAAATGAAAGTTATATGCAAAATAGTATAGATTTAGGTGCAGGTGTTATAGTTTTAGAAAATAATAATTATATAACAAAATTAAATGAGATAAATCGTAGTATTGATAATTATGTTGGAAGAAAAATTAGCTATGAGGGATTTGTTTATAAGATTGTAAATGAGCAAAATGAAGAGTCTTATGTAGTGGCAAGGTATTATGAGCAGGAACATAATCGAATATTTCATACTACGGTAATGGGCTTAAAGGGAGGATATAATGGACAATGGCCAGCAGTAGATACTTGGGTAAAGGTTGAAGGCATGATTGGAAAGGCTGAATTTAATGGTCAGGAGCTTCCAGCTGTTATTATTGAAAATTTAACTGTTATGGATACTGAAGGTCAAAGGCGAGTATATAATTAAAGAAAAGGTACCTCATAGAAGTATAAAATTCTATGAGGTATTATTTTTTAGAAGTTTTATTTAATTTAAGTGGAAAAGTTGGTAATATAAGTATATGACTAATGACACAACATAATGTAGACAGCTTTCTGTAAAGGCATAGAATTATTTGTTTATTAAATGATGGGGGAATTTTAAATGAGCAATATTGAATATGTGAACTTTTTACTAAAAGAAAAACCAGGTCCAGTTGTGAAACCATGGTAATTTGTTTTTGCTGCAATAGTCTTAGACCATGTACATATTATAGGCATGTGTGAAGAGCTAGTTAAGGCTGGGGCTATATTAAAATATGTATATGATCCTAACAGAGAAAAGTGCGAAAAATTTTCTGAATATTTTCAAAGTGTTAAGATTGCGGATAGTGAGGAAGAAATTTTAAATGATCCAGACATAAAGCTGGTAGTTGGAGCTGCGGTTCCTTCTGAAAGATGTGCTTTAGGACTTCGTGTTATGGAGGCTGGTAAGGATTATTTTACAGATAAATGTCCAATGACTACTTTGAAGCAGCTTGAAATGGCAAGGGCAAAGGTTAAGGAAACGGGAAGAAAGTATATGATATATTATAGTGACAGACTTCACTCTGAAAGTGCTGAATTTGCAGGACAGCTAATAAGGACTGGGGCCATTGGTGATGTTATTCAAGTTATGGGCTTAGGACCACATAGGCTAGAGGAAGAGAAAAGGCCAAGTTGTTTTTTTGAAAAAGAAAAATATGGTGGAATTCTTTGTGACATAGGAAGTCATCAAATTGAGCAGTACTTGTACTATTCAGGAGCAAAGGATGCCACGGTGGTAAGAAGTCAGGTAGGAAACTATAATAATCCAAACCATCCTGAACTTGAGGATTTTGGTGAAGCTATGTTGGTTGGAGATAATGGAACCACAAATTATTTCAGAGTTGATTGGTTTACACCTGATGGACTTGGAACATGGGGTGATGGAAGAACTATGATTTTAGGAAATAAAGGCTATATTGAAATTAGAAAATATATAGATGTTGCTGTTAGTAAAGAGCAGGACCATGTTATTTTGGTAAATAATAATGTAGAAGAAAAGTTTGATGTTGAAGGAAAAGTTGGATATCCTTTCTTTGGACAGCTTATCTTGGATTGTATAAATAGAACGGAAAATGCTATGACTCAAGAACATGCTTTTAAGGCGGCAGAGTTATGTATAAAAGCTCAAATGCAAAGTGTAAAACTTAAATAGAAATAAATTTATCATCTAGCGGACAAACTATAATATTGTTATAATGTGTGTTAGAACTTTACTTAACAAAGGAGTAATTAAATGAAATTTTATTTAGCACCAATGGAAGGAATTACAGGATTCATTTATAGAAATGCATATGAAAAAACTTTTAAGAATATTGATAAATACTTTACACCTTTTGTTGTTCCAAATAGAAGTAAAAGCTTTAAAACCAGGGAGCTTAGAGACGTGCTTCCAGAGAACAACCAAGGTCTTTATATAGTACCTCAAATACTTACAAATGATGCAGCTGGATTTATTAGAACTGCAAGAAAGCTGCAGCAGTTAGGGTATAATGAGGTGAATTTAAACCTAGGATGTCCATCAGGAACAGTGGTGTCAAAGGGGAGAGGCTCAGGGTTTTTAGCCTTCAGAGAAGAGCTTGATCAATTTCTTGAAGAGATATTTACCATAGATGATATGAAGCTGTCCATAAAGACGAGAATTGGAAAGGATAATCCAGAGGAGTTTTATGAGCTTATTAAAATTTATAATAAGTATCCAATGGAGGAATTAATTATTCATCCTAGAACTCAAAAAGATGGATATAAGAATACACCTGATATGAAGGTATTCAAAGATGCTCTTGAAATTAGTACAAACCCTCTTTGTTATAATGGTGATATATTTACTTCCGAAGGTTTTGAAAAACTTAAAGGAGAAATTCCAGATATTAATACCTTTATGGTTGGAAGAGGACTGCTTGCTAATCCAGGATTAATAAGTGAAATAAAAAATCATGCACTTATAGAAAAGGAACTAATAAGAGCCTTCCATGATGAAGTAATGGATCAGTATATGAATCTTTTTAAAGATGAGAATATTACTCTATTTAGAATGAAGGAGCTTTGGAACTACATGATATATATTTTTTCAGATAGTAAAAAGCACATAAAAAGAATAAAGAAATCTCAAAAGCTTAAGGATTATAAGGAAGCAGTGAACAGTTTATTTAATGAACAGGAAATTATTAAAGGAGCAGGACTCTTTAGTGAGCATTATTAAGACAAGGTACCAGTGCAGTAGATTGCATTGGTACCTTAATATTTTTAATCAGCAAAAATAGTTTTTTTCTTTCCATTTTTCTTTTTAGGATATTCTCGAATCCTGTTAATATAATCTATATTAACTATTTCAGTATTATTATCTTTTTTTATACAAATCCAATTGTCTTCAACCTTTTCAATTACACCAGTGACTTGGCTTTGAAAGGTATAAACAATGCATTCTTTTCCTATAAATTCTTTAATCATTTCATTCATTTTTGCACGACCTTCTTTCTGTTTTGATAGTTTTTTTAAAATCATTTTATGAAGTTCTTTTTTCTTATTTAAGGAATTAATATATATAATTACAAATAATATTATGATCGGAATGTACGTAGACATTTCCAAGGGAGCTCACCTCCTTGTAAGAAAGTTCTATAATTGTATATTAAGTATAACATAATTGTTTTAACATGTTTTAAGTATAAGGGGAGATATGAAATAAGAGTCTATAAAAAGGAATAATCTTTTTTAGACTCTCATGTTTCTATTGGTAAGATTATTTATGGAATTTTTTTATAAACTCTTCAACTTCAGGAATTCCTCCTTGATAAATTAGATATCCGTTATAAGGCTCTCTTTCTGTGATATCGCCATTTACAGGGGAAAGCATAATGTCCTTAACCTTATTTAAATCAGAGGTTTGTCCTAGAGCCCAACCAAGCTTACAGTAGGCAACTTCTGGGAGCATATTTTCTGTTGGAATGATACCTGCAGACATTAAGTCTCTACCTGTATCATAAACAAACATATTTACATATCCCCATAGAGTCTGAACAGTCATATAGATAGATACACCTCTTGCCACGGCACGTTTTATTGCAGGATAAATAAGCTTATTTACATGGCCAAGGCCTGTTCCTGCAATGACTATGCCTTTATAGCCTAAATCAACTATGGCATCGATGATGTCTGGGTTCATATTTGGATAGTAATAAAGAAGAGTTACTCTTTCTTCAAATACAGGAGTTATAGTTACAGCTTTGTCATTTCGCCTTTTATTATAGTCAGTACGAAGATGTGTAATATTATTTCGGTCCACCATTGCAATTGGAATGTCCCCAATGGTACGGAAGGTTGAACGGTAGGAAGAATGCATCTTTCTAACTCTTGTACCTCTGTGAAGCAAACCATATTCATCGGAGGTTGGTCCAAACATGCAAACCATAACTTCTGCAATGTCAGAATCGGCAGCAGTTTTTGCTGCATGAATAAGGTTTAAAGCTGCATCAGAAGATGGCCTGTCTGAAGAACGCTGAGAACCTACCATAACAATTGGAATTGGTGAATTCTGAACCATAAAGGATATGGCAGCTGCAGTATGGCTCATGGTATCAGTGCCATGTCCAATGATAATGCCGTGGGTGCCTTTTTTTATTTCCTCACCAATGGCTTTAGCGAGGGTTATATATTGTTGCGGACCCATATTTTCAGAGAATACGGCAAAGAGTTTTTCAGTACTTAGATTGCAGATATCAGCCAGCTCAGGTACTGCACCATATAATTCTCCAGGAGAAAAGGCTGGAATTACAGCCCCTGTACGATAGTCAAGGCGGGAAGCGATTGTTCCACCTGTACCAAAGAGTTTTATATTCTTCTTTTCTGGAGAGGTAGGGAATTCTCTTTCAGGAATTTTATATTGTATTTCTTTAAAGTTGAACTCCTGCATATCCTGGATGGTATCTATGGAAATTCCTATATTGTATCCTGTGGCAAGTTTTATTACAATGTGGATGTCATCATCATTTTCAGAACGAGGCAGTAAAACTCCTTTGAATTCACCACGGGTAGTTTTTATGATGGCTTCACTCCAAACACGCATATTGAAGCTTTTTAATATTTCTAAGGCTCTTCCTTTATAGCCTTTTAAACTATCACTCATTTTAATAAACCTCCTTTGTTACGACTTCAGCAAGTTCCTTAAGTGGAATATTTCCAAGAGCTTTGATACGAAGCTCTTTCATAATCCATCTGAATTTTGCTTTAGGATTCTTAGAGGTGTTTATTTTATTAAATCTATCATTTAAAGCAGGGATATCAGCGAGAATATTTTCTTTATTTGTTTTTACATAACCTATATTATTTAAAGCAGTGTTCATATCCATTTCAGGAGATTCAAAGAGTAAAGGAAGTATTGAATAAGCAATATCAAGGTTCAGCTCTTTTTGTTTTATAAAATCAAATAACTCATAAATTCTTTCATAATTAAATTGTTGGGCTCTGCTGGCATTAATGAAGCCTTGTTGGTATTTCCCCTCAAGATGTTTTAAATTGTGGCCAAGAAAGGTTCCAACAAATGCAGGATTGATGTTAAGGTCTGTATTTATTTTTTCTATGATAGGAACCAGGTTATTTCTAAGAAGATAGAAATAGGTATCTTCAGGAACATTCCAATTTTTTAGCTGCTGAATTCTAGTATTAACTTGACTTGGAAGGTGATTTTGAAGCTGATTAATCATGTCTTCATCAATGGAGATTGGAGCAGAATCGGTATCAGGGTACATTCTATCAGCACCAGGTAGCACTCTTTCAAAGATTGTGGTGCCATTTTCTAAGGCTTTTCTAGTCTCACTTGGAACACCTTCAAAAGCCATCTTGCAGCGTTCTTCAATGGTGTCTAAGGCAGTTGTAATATCCTCTGCTGGTCCCCAGAAAAGAATTTGACCATCCTCCTCTTTGGAATTAAGAAGAGTGCGGATGTGATTAAAGTTTACATTGCTATTCATGATCTCAGAATGAGTCATGTTAGGTTTTTCAATGCAGGCAATAACTTTAAGTCTATCGGAAATTTCATCAGCAAACATTCTTCCAGGCTGTGTAAAGAAGGACAATATATTTTTGAAGCCAGGAAGGTTTACAGCAATAAGTCTATAGCTTTTACTGGAAACATTTAAGCTAGGATTATGAATTTCTATGTGACTTAGACTCCATGTGTTGTAGTCTGGTATTTTCTTTAGTAAATCCGCTTTGATTTCTAAGAGGCTTTTTTGACGGAAGGCTTCATTATGAACTAATTCTGGAATATCACTTATTCTTGATACACCTTTAATTTCAATTCTTGTACCTCCTGTGATGCTAACGTTCACATCTTCACGTCCGGCACCAATGCCTGTTCGAACCTTTCCAGTACTGCGGTTAAGGAAACGGATATATTCAGCAGCTTCA
Source organism: Clostridium culturomicium (assembly GCF_000821305.1). Taxonomy (GTDB): domain Bacteria; phylum Bacillota; class Clostridia; order Clostridiales; family Clostridiaceae; genus Clostridium_J; species Clostridium_J culturomicium. The sequence continues at coordinate 239,924 of NZ_CCXK01000013.1, forward strand.
GCAGCTTCATCTGGAGTTTTCATATCTGGATAGGTTACAGTTTCAATAAGAGGCATGCCAAGTCTGTCAGTGGTATAGGTTCTAACATGTCCAATATCAGAAACCTCACGACAGGAATCTTCCTCAATACTAAGCTGGATGATTCTTACCTTCTTATTCTTTAAGGGAATTTCACCTTCAATACTTACAATTGCAGTTCGTTGAAACCCTGTTGGTATACTTCCGTCAAGATATTGTTTACGGGTAATATGAAGCTCACCAACAATATTGGTTTTAAGAAGTAAAGCTACTTCCACAGCAATATTCAAAGCTTTCTCATTTATTTTAAATGGTGGAGTGTCATCAATATCATAGGTACAGGTGGTTTCATCTGCGATACGATATACAATGGTTTTCTTTGTTTTAAATTCCATTAGAGCAGTTCCATCATAGCCTCCCATTTCACTTAAGGTTGGCCTCATGTGACGTATAACCTCTGCATTATATTTATTATTTTTTTGGAATCTTCCAGCAGGGCAGTGGCAAAAAAGCTTTTTAGCAGTCTTTAACTGTTGATGAACCTCTAAACCACAGATTAAACCAAGATTTTCGTAGCTTTCTATGGGCGTTTCCTTGAGTGGTGTATAACCAATACGTTTTTGGGTTTCTAAATAATTATTCTCCATAATTTATTAATCCTCCACAAATAAAAATTCAAATCTATTCAAATATCTAGGTTAATTTCAAGGGTTTTTCGGTAAATTATCCATATAAAAATATATGTATTTGAAATTTAAATAATACTGGAAATGTAAATATGAAGTATTAGTCCTTTGATTTAAAACAGAATTTAAAACAAAAAAACATACCATCCTAAGATGATATGTTAAAAACTAATTAATCTTTTTTCTTAGAAGCTTCAACTATGTCTTGAAATCTGCTCATTATGTACTCATAGTTTTTCTTATTATGAGGCAATAAACATTGAGAGCAGTCTTTTATTCCGCTTTCGCCATACTTAGGGTTTCCTCCACAGTCAGGACCAAGAGCGTATAGCGGGCAGTAGCAGAATAAACAGTTGAATTCTTCAGGTTTATTAGTTTTGTGGCAAGGAAAGAACTCACATTCCTTATGATTAAAAAATTTATAATTATCGCCCATACTTAACCCCTCCACCATATAAATTATAAATTCATTATACTATATATTTGAAAAATAGTATAATGAAAGGCAGATAATCTTAGATTTAAAATATAAATTATATATTATGATATAAATACAATAGAAGGGATAAATTAAGATGACAGTAAAGTATATGGAACTTATCAATGAAGTTAAAATGCCAGCTATAGGTATTGGTACATATAAAACAGGAAGCGATGAGGAAACAGCACATGCAGTTAAGTTTGCCATAGAAGCAGGCTATAGACATATTGATGCTGCGGCTTTTTATGGTAATGAAATTGGTGTTGGAAAAGGAATTAAGGAAAGTGGCGTAAAAAGAGAAGACATATTTTTAGTAACAAAGCTTTGGAATGATGATCATGGGTATGACAAAACCATGGAGGCCTTTAATAAATCTTTGGAAAGATTACAAGTTGAGTATTTAGATTTGTATCTTATTCATTGGCCAACTAAACTTAATTCCGAAACTTGGAGAGCTTTTGAAGAGCTTTATGAGTCAGGAAAGGTTAGGGCTATTGGTGTATGTAATTTTAAGGAAGGTCATCTTGAGGAGCTAAAGGAAAGTGCAAAAATTATGCCTATGGTAAATCAGATGGAGGTACATCCCTTTAACACAAGAAAAAAACTGAGGGAGTACTGCAAGGTTAATAATATACAAATGGTTGCTTGGAGTCCAATAAGTAGAGGTAGAGTTTTAACTAACGAATTGTTAATTAAGTTATCTGAGAAATACAGCAAAACCATTACTCAAGTAGTGCTTAAATGGCATATTCAAAATGGCGTAGTTCCAATACCAAAGTCCTCAAATGAGGGAAGGATAAAGGAGAACTTTGAGGTTTTTGATTTTGAAATAGCTAAGGAAGACATGGAGTTAATAGCTTCATTAAATGAAGATAAATCTGTTACAGCAGGACCAGATAACACAACCTTTTGGGACTTTAAATAAAATTTATTAAAGCTTTTATGAGGTCTTAAGGAGTAAAAAAATAAATACTTAATATTTGTTGAAGAAAGCTTTTTTCATGGGAACATCTTCTGCATAGACTGCATTAACTATAATATGTAAGAACTATGAGATAAAGATAAGGAGATATATTATGAATTTAGACTTTCACGTACATGGAATATTAAGCAGAAAAAGCTGTTTTAATGAAGAGTTTTTTTTACTGGGAATAGAAAATGCTAAAGAGCAAGGGTTGGATGGATTTATTTTATGTGATCATTTTAATGCGGAAAATATTGACCAGATGTATAAGTATTTAGAAGAAAATTATGAGTATGAAGGTGATAGATATTTTGTTAATGGATTTTATGTATTTTTAGGCATAGAAGTTAATGTGAAAAATGGTGGTCATGTTATTGTTTCAGGAAATAGAGAAGATATTTATGAAATAAAAGATGTACTTATAGCATACAGTGTAAAGCCAAACTTTATACCATTAAAAGAACTATTAAATTTAGCGGAAAGTCATAATTGTTTAACTATAGGATGTCATCCATATAGAGGTTCACATAACCTTTGTTTACAGAGTAAAGAAGAGTTGAAAAGGCTAGATGCATTGGATTTAAATGCTAAGGATATATTTAACAGGGGGAAGTCTCAGGTGGAGGCAGAAGTAAAAGCTTTGTCAGAGGAATTAGAGATACCCTTTGTAACAGGAAGTGATAGCCATTTTCCTATGCAGTTAGGTAGTGTTAAATCTATATTTGAAAAAGAATTTTTAAATGTCATGGAAATAAAGGTGGAACTTAAATTAAGAAATCCTGGTATTTATGTTTCACCAGCTCTTGATTTAAAGGTTTTTTCAGCTAAAGTAGCTAAAAGATACATTAAAAAATTAGAGGTAAAGAAAGTTATAAATTAATAGTAGAAAATTTAAAGAAAAATTTAATACAAATTTCCTTAAGCTGTATTATAATTAAAGAGTATATGGATTATAAAGGCTTGGGGGATAGTATGAGAAAAATAAATTTCATGAAATTATATTCTGTAATATTTTTGTTGTTTACAATGTTTTTTTTAGTTAGCTGTGATTCAAAGAAGGATGAGAAAGAGGTTATCACTGAGGCTAAAATTATTGAGATTGATTCTAAAAGTAATACTTTAATGGTTGGTGGGAAAAATAAGTCTTCAATTAAGCAAATAGGTGATAAGTGTGTTATTTCCTGTGAAGAAGTTGAATTTTTTGGTGAAGCAGGAGAAGATATTGATTTTGAGGATTTTAGGGTTGATGATAATGTGAGTATAATGAGTGACGGTTTAGTGGAGGAAAGTTATCCAACTAAGTTAGTTAATGTAGAGTGGATTCAAATTAATAACGAGGAATAACTAAGGAATAAAAGTAGGTGTTGCAAAATGATTGAAAAATCATTTTGCAACACCTACTTTTGATATTTAAAATTATTTTATTCAAATGGAGAATTTATAAACGGAATAAAGTATCCTTGAGGGTGCTTACATACAGGGCAAGCCTCAGGAGCTTTTGGACCTTCGTAAATGAAACCACAGTTTGTGCACATCCATTGTTCAGAATTACTCTTACTAAATAAAGTATTGCTTTCTAACATATCTCCATATCTCTTGAATCTTTCAGAGTGAGTTTTTTCAATAGATGCAATATTTTCAAAAAGAATAGCAATGTCATTAAATCCTTCATTTTTAGCAGTTTCTGCAAAGGACTTATAAATTTCATCGTGCTCAGCAGATTCATGTTCTTGTGCTAATCTTAATAGGGTTAATGTATTATTTTCAACTTCAGCAGGGTAGGAGGCTGAAATACAAATTTCTTCTCCAGAGAAATCTTTTAACTTATCCATAAATTGTTTAGCATGAGCTTGCTCTTGGTTGGCTGTGTAGTTAAATAAGTCTTGGATTATAGCTAGATTTTGTTTTTTTGCAACTGAGGCCGCAAAATTATATCTGTTTCTAGCCTGGCTTTCTCCTGCAAATGCACGCATTAAATTTTCTTTTGTTTGACTATCTTTAAAGTTAATCATGATATTCCTCCTATATTGTATTCAATATTATCCTTCCTTTTGCTTATTAGTTTTATTCTAAAGATTTTACCACATAAATAGTTAAGATTTACTTTGTTTCTTTTACAGATTTGTAAGGTTGATTTAACCATTTTTATATAAGCACATATAATGTATCAATGGAAAACAAAAGTAAGTTTGAAAGGGGTTTTAGTGTGTTTAGTTTATTACCTTTAGGATTTTTAAATACAAATAATAATATGGGTTCATCACTGCAAAATATTATGCAAAGCTTTTTTAATACGGATTTTACTTCAGCATTAAATTTAAATGAAATGTTTAGAGCGAAAATAAAAGAAAGGGATGAGGATTTTATAATTTGCGCTGAACTTCCAGGTGTTAATAAAAGTGATATAAAATTTGCGTATAAGAATAATTATTTTACAATTGCTGTTATAAGAAGGGCTGGTTCAGAGCGAAGTGGGAATAGCTTTAGAGTAATTCAAGGTTGCTGTGGACAGACTTCAAGAAGTTTTTATGCGGAAAATGTAAATATTGGTTTGATGAAGGCTGGATTTAAGGGCGATATGTTAATTATAAAGCTTCCCAAGAAAGGAAAGTTAATCGAGACAAAAGAAAGGGTATTAATAAAATAAGATTTAGTTACTTAATTATAGGGGCATATGCCCCTGTTTTATTTCATGAAAATCCTTATTAAAAAATAATAAATGCATATAATATTTTAATATGTCTATTTATGTGATTATGTCACAAAAGAATATGAAAAAATAAAATACAATAAGTTTAGATAAAGGATTATGTATTAAAGTTTAGGAGGAATTACAATGAAGGAAAATTCATGGATTAAAGGAGCCTTGGTTTTAGGCTTTTCATTTTTTATAGCGATAATGCTAGTGAAACCAATAGGAGTATCAACACAATTTTCAGTTTTATCAGGAATTATCCACAGCTCAATAGACAAGGCTGTAATAGTGGAGGATTCTAGCAGAGAGTCAGGTTATAGCAGTACTAATGCTTATTATGATAAGTCAGAAGGAAAGCTTGCAAAGAGTATTAAAGAACCATTAAATTATGATTTTGTATTTGTCTTAGCTATTCCAGTAGGTGGATTCTTAGGATATATGTTGCTTAAAAAGAAGAAGGAAGAAGCTTCAAGTGAAACTGCAGAGGGTGCTTCTTGTTCAGTTGAAAATAAAAGAGGATTTATAAAAAACTATGGACCTAGTTTTGCAGGGGGATTTTTATTACTCTTTGGAGCTAGGATGGCTGATGGCTGTACAAGTGGACATATGATGAGTGGTATGATGCAGGGGAGTGTGAGCGGATATGTTTTTGCAGCAGCAGTGTTTGCTACAGCAATACCGACAGCATTACTTGTAAAGAAAATGAAGAAAGCTTAATGGAGGTATAGAACATATGGAAATATTATTAGCAATATTACTGGGTGGCTTCTTTGGATTTGCTTTATCTTATGTAGGGGCAACTGGATTTAAAAATATATTGAAGATGTTAAGATTAGAAGATTTATCATTAGCAAAGATAATTTTATTTGCAATAGGTTTTGGAAGTGTATTATTAGCATTAGCCAGCATGTTTGGATTATTTGATGTTTCACACTTAAATGTTAAGACTATGAACCTAGGAGTAATAATTGGAGGACTACTATTTGGTGTTGCCTTTGGCAGTGTTGGAACATGTCCAGGAACTTGTGTTGGAGCTGTAGGAACAAATGGTGCTAAAAGGGGTATAGTAGCTATTGCCGGAGGCTTACTAGGAGCGTTTGTATTCTCTTTAACTTATGGATATTTCAAGGATTTAGGTATGTTTGATGCATTAAATCTTGGAAAATTAACGTTGTTTAATATATCAGAAAAGTATCCAGCACTATTTAATATGGGATTTGGAGGCTTACTTATTATAGGAGTTTTATTTATGGCAGCAGGATATTTCCTTCCAAAGAAAATATTAAACAGCTAAATATAATGAAAGGTACCGCAGTTTTGCGGTACTTTTTATTATATATATTCCATTGCTTTTTCTAGATATTTTTTAATAACTATTTTTACTCAATTTTTTCTTTATACCATATAAATAATTGATCAGAGTTGTCTAGTGCAGAGAATAATTTATCTTTGAGCTTTGGAAAGGTGTTCCTTATTTTTATGATTACAAAAAAGTACCTAATTGTTGAGAAAGATTTTCGTTGATAGAATTAAGACAAGATAAAGATAAAGTATTTTGGAGGGATTAAAATGATTAAGCATATAAATGAAAATGAGTTTGAAAGAGAAGTATTAAATGAAGATAAATTAGTGGTAGTAGATTTTTTTGCAACCTGGTGTGGACCATGTAAAATGTTAGCGTCAATATTAGAAGAGATTCAAGAAGAGTTAAAGGAAGTAAAGATTGTTAAAATTGATATAGATAAAAATCCAAATTCAGCATCAAAGTATAAGGTGAGAAATATACCAACTATTAAAATTTTTAAAAATGGTGAAGAGGTAAAAACCAATGTTGGCTTTGCACCTAAGGAAGCTTTAATTTCTATGATAGAAAAGGCATAGTAAATTCAATATCAAAAGAGAAAAAGGAATATATCAGGAGGAGTTTATAAATGAAGAAATATGAATATATAATAATTGGTTTTGGAAAAGGAGGTAAAACTTTAGCTGGATTTTTAGGAAATTTAGGTAAGAAGGTTGCTTTAATAGAAAAGTCCAACAAAATGTATGGAGGGACATGTATTAATATAGGATGTATACCTACGAAAACCCTAGTAAGTAAGGCAAAGAATTCTTTAATAAAAAATCATAGCAATTTTGAGGATAAGGCTGTTGAATATAAGAGAGCTGTAAAAGATAAAGAAAATTTAATTGAAATGCTTAGATCAAAGAATTATACTATGCTTGATAGTAATGAAAATATAGATATATATAATGGAGAAGGTGCATTTGAATCAGACAGAGTGATTAAGGTTACAAATAGGAATGAAGAAGTAAGATTAGAAGGAGAAAATATATTTATAAACACTGGTTCAGAAACTATAATACCTGATATTCCAGGAATAATAAACAGCAGCAAAATATATACAAGTACTTCTATTATGAACTTAACTGAACTTCCTAAGGAGTTAGTGATAGTTGGTGGAGGTTACATAGGTCTTGAGTTTTCATCCATATATGCATCCTTTGGTTCAAAGGTTACAGTGATAGAAACTTTAGACAGAATTGCAGGGAGAGAAGATAGAGATGTTGCAGATAGTATAAAAGAAATTTTAGAGAAAAAAGGCATTTCTTTTATATTAAACGCTAAGGTTCAAGAATTTAAGGAAGAAGGTAATGAGGTTATTGTGTCCTACAAAGATACTTCAACTGGTTTAGATAGCAAGGTGAAAGGTGATGCTATACTTGTTGCCACAGGACGAAAACCAAATATTTCAGGATTAAACTTAGAAGCAGCTGGAGTAAAAACTACAGCAAGAGGAGCTGTTGCTGTTGATAATAAGCTTAGAACAAGTGTGGAAAATATATGGGCTATTGGGGATGTAAATGGAGGACCACAGTTTACTTATATATCTTTGGATGATTTTAGAATTATAAAAGATCACCTATTTGGAGATGGGAAAAGGAGTGTAGATGACAGACGCTTTGTACCGTATTCAGTATTTATTGAACCAAATTTATCTAGGGTTGGATTAAGTTCTGAGGAAGCCTTAAAAGCAGGATATGATATTAAGGTAGCTAAACTTCAGGTTGCTGCAATTCCAAGGGCTAGAACCATAGGGGAAATAGAGGGAATGATGAAGGCTGTAGTTGATGCAAAGACAAATAAGATTCTAGGATGTACTATTTTATCTGCAGAATCAAGTGAGTTAATAAATATTGTGAGTATGGCTATGAAGGCTGATTTAGAATATACCTTTATAAGAGATAATATATTTACTCACCCTACCATGGCAGAAGCATTAAATGACTTATTTTCAATGATATAAATGAAATAAAACATGTTATACTATATAATTTATATTTGTACCTTTAGTTCAAATATTATGTGGAGGTTGAATTATGTTTAATATAGATAACGAAATATACACTTGTCCAGTTGAGGCGCTATCAAGTATTTTAGGGAAAAAGTGGGTAGCTCAGATAATATGGACTATTAAAGATAGTAAAATAAGATTTGGAGAATTACAACGAGAGTTAGAAGGTTGTAGTAAAAAGATGTTAAAGCAGCAATTAGAGCTTTTAATTGAAAATAATATAATTATTAATGACAAAAAAACTATAAATAATAGTGTTGAATCTACCTACTTTTTAAGTGATTCAGGATTATTACTGCTTCCAATTATGGAGAAGATGATAAAGTGGAGCAATAGTAATCTAGCTTGTGGTGGGTAATGTTTTATAAGGAGGTCCTTAGTGGGAAATATTAATTTTTTAATTGTTTTTATAGAAGGAGTATTGTCGATTTTCTCACCATGTATATTACCAATACTGCCAATTTATTTAAGTATGCTATCTAATAGCAGTGTAGATGAAATGAAAAATTCTAAATTTAAAAATGGTGTTTTAATAAAAAACACTATCTTTTTTACCTTAGGAATATCAACGACATTTTTTATTCTTGGTTCGTCTTTAAGTTTCTTAAGTTCATTCTTTAGCACTAACAAAAATATTATAATGGTTCTTGGTGGAATTATAATATTATTCATGGGCTTATTTTACTTAGGGATAATAAAAATAGATTTTTTAAACAGAGAAAAGAGATTTAATGTTGAATATAAAAATATGTCATCTTGGTCGGCTTTTGTATTAGGATTTACCTTTAGCTTTGGATGGACACCATGTATTGGTCCTATTTTAGCATCTGTACTTGTAATGGCATCTAGTTCTAATAGTATGGTGACATCAAATTTATTAATTTTAGTGTATACAGTAGGTTTTGTTATGCCATTTATACTCTTATCTTTGTTTTATGGTAGACTTTTTAAAAGACTTGATAGTATTAAAAAGCATATGAAAGAGATAAAAAAGTTAAGTGGAATAATTATTCTTATTTCAGGATTAATCATGGTTATAAATGGTTTTGTTAATATCAACTCACAATCAATGGTGAATAAAGATGAAATAATTCAAGGTTCAGAAAGCATCACTGATGTAGAAAAACCACAGATCGATTTAAAAGAAACTCCAGAAGAAGAGCTTCTAGATGGAGCTATAAAAAATAGTGATGAGGAAGAAAAGAAAAAAATTTCTCCTATAGATTTTACCTTATATGATCAATTCGGTAACGAACATACTCTTAGTGAGTACAAGGGGAAAACTATATTTGTGAATTTTTGGGCTACATGGTGTCCTCATTGTAGAAAAGAAATGCCACATATACAAGAGTTGTATGAAGAGTATAATGATAACCAAGATGATGTTGTAATACTTGGAGTTGCTTCTCCTAAGTTGGGAAGAGAAGGGACAGAGGAGGATATTAAGGAATATCTAGCTGATGAAGGCTTTACATTTCCAACTGTATTTGATGAAAAAGGACCGCTCGTTAATGGATATGGTATAAGTGCTTTTCCTTCTACATTTATAATAGATAAAGAAGGATATATAACAAAATATATACCTGGAGCAATGAGTAAAGATATTATGAAAAGCTTAATTGAAGGTGAAAGATAGCTGGATATTTTAGGCATCATTAAGATGGGTTGCAAAATGATTAAAAAAATCATTTTGCAACACCTTTTTTTATTTGGAGAAAACTTATAAGTAAGGAGTTGTTTGTAATTAAAGAACATAAATATATGTGATTAATATAATAATTATAACAGTAAATTTAATAGGAGATATTTATGGCTTTCGGCAAATTAGAATTTCAATTGTATTTAGGAGAAGAATCTTTGCCAGTTACTGAAGCTGAAGTTCTTGTAATAAGCAAGGATTCAGAAGAAATAATCTCAGGAACATATACATTAAATGAAAGTGGAAAAACTATTCCAATCAGTCTTTACACTTATGATAAGATTCTTTCGGAAATTCCAGAAAATTTGATTCAACCCTATAAGACCTACGACGCCTTAATATTAAGTAACAGATTTCAGAACAAGTATATAAGAGATATTCCTATTTTTGAAGGAATTACATCTATTCAAATGGTTCAGATGGTTCCTAAAGCAAGAGGTGTAATGGATTTAGATATAGTCGATATTCCACCCAATGCTTTGCTTACAGATAGTCAGTCAATAAGTGATGAAGAGCTTAAAGCAGAGATCATGGCTGATTATATGCAGAACCCGAAGGTTTTAAGTAAGGTAGTTATACCAGAGTATATTACTATCCATTTAGGCTCACCATCATCTTATGCGCAAAATGTTACGGTTAGGTTTAGTGATTATATAAAAAACGTAGCCTCAAGTGAGATTTATCCAACATGGCCAAGAGAAGCTTTGAAGGCAAATATTTATTGTCAGATTTCCTTTACTTTAAATCGAATTTTTACTGAATGGTATCGCAGCAGAGGTTATGATTTTGATATTACAAATTCAACAGCTTATGATCAGTATTTTGTTAATGGAAGAAATGTTTTTGATACGGTAAGTTCAGTAGTAGACGAGATTTTTAATGAGTATATTAGCCGTCAGGCTTTTCTTGAGCCTTTACTTGCACAGTATTGTAATGGAACTACAGTAACCTGTTCAGGGTTATCTCAATGGGGTACAGTGGATTATGCTAATGCGGGAGATAAAGCATTTACAATTTTAACAAGATACTATGGAAAAAATATAGAGTTGAGGAGAGCTGAGGTTGTTCAAGGAGCTGCGGTTTCATATCCAGGTACAGCTTTAAAGGTTGGTAGTAGTGGTGATGATGTTAAGATGATTCAAAGGGAGCTCAATAGAATCAGGCAAAACTATCCGGCAATTCCTAAGATTGATAGTGAAAATGGGATCTTTAATGAGGCTACAAAAAATGCAGTTAAGAAATTTCAACAGATATTTAATTTAACTGCTGACGGCATTGTTGGTAAGCAGACTTGGTATAAGATATCACAGATATATGTAGGTGTTAAGAAACTTGCAGAGCTTCAATCAGAAGGAGAGAAGTTACCTATAACTACTACTCCGCCAATGGAAGTGTTAAGGTTTGGATCTCAAGGTGAAAATGTTAAGATAGCACAATATATGTTGTCATCTATAAGTCAATTCTATGACAAGGTGCTTCCTGTAAAGATTACAGGATATTTTGATGAAGAAACTTTAAATTCAGTTAAGTCATTCCAACAGCTTTTTGGACTTGAGGCAGATGGTATTATTGGTAAAGATACGTGGAGTAAGTTGTATAAGGTCTATAAGATGATTGAACCATATATCTTAAATTCTTCTGGAAAATTAATTAAGTATCCAGGATATTTGATTAGAAAAGGTCAAAAGGGTGAAGATGTAAAATTAATTCAAGTATGGCTTAATGGGTTAAGCAAGGTATATCCATTTATACCTAGTGTTGATCCTGATGGTATATTCGGAACAAAGACTATGGAGGCAGTTTTAATGTTCCAGACCTGGGCAGGGTTAATAGTTGATGGTATTGTTGGTCCACTAACCTGGGAAAGATTATATGAAGAATATAGAAATATAGCCCTAGGGATTTAATAAGTGTTGAAGTTACCAATTGAAAGTTCTACTTTCTCATAAAATAAAAATTAGACTCTTTATCTTATGAATAAAGAGTCTTTTTATTATTCAAATTCAGAACTTTTATATGTAGGTAGAAGTACAAAAGCAAAGCTGGCTTCTGTGAATATTAATACCATAGGAGATTTAGCAAGGGCAGAACCAGAGTTTTTAGAAAGAAGACTTGGAAATATGGGAATTATTCTTTATAGTTTTGCAAATGGAGAAGATTCATCAGAGGTGTTAAAGGAGGATTATTCTGCACCAGTAAAATCAATTTGTGGATAGAAAACAAAATATTGACCAGGTGGTTTGTAAAGTGTATAATTAATATAAAGAATATAAGCAATATGGAGGAAAGATGAAAAGAGATGAAAAAAATCAGCAAAGTAAACTGAAAATAATAAATGCAGCATTAGAAGAATTTGGACAGAATGATTATTTTACTGCATCAACCAACAATATATGCAAAAACAATGGTATATCTAAAGGGTTATTATTTCACTATTTTGGTAGTAAAGATGAAATTTTCATGGTGTGCGTAAGGGCTTGCTTTGATGAATTGAGCATATATGTAGAGGAACATATTCCTATAGATGTAGGCACTGTAGAGGAAATGTTAGGTATATATATGGAATGTAGAATGGAGTTTTTTGAAAAATATCCGTATTACAAGAAGATATTCCATACGGCTGTATATAATACACCGGATCATTTAGCAGAAGAGATTGAACAAGCAAGAAAAAAATTACATAAGGTTAATGAATTATTTTTAATAAAACTATTGGAGAGTTTTAAGCTTAAGGAAAATGTAAAGAAATCAGAAATAATCAGTGTGATTATAGATTTTGGGAATTTTTTATTGTCAAAACATAGGTTAAAAGATAATGATGAAGAATTCATGAAAGAACCAATAGAAGAGTTTATTCAAATGATGAAAATGTTGTTTTATGGAATCATTCAAGAATAGTAGGAGGAAATTATGATAAAAGGATTTATAATTGTAGCTTTTTCAATATTAATAGCTATGATGGTAGGAAAGATTGTACAAAAGTTTAAATTACCAGCTATATTGGGGTGGCTTATAACAGGGATGCTTATAGGACCTCATGCACTCAATATATTTAATTCATCAATTATGGACAGTTCATGGTTTCATATAATTGAAGGTTTTGCAGAGGTTGCAATTGGTCTTATTATTGGAACAGAATTAATTTTGAAAGAACTTAAGAAGTCAGGAAAACAGATAATTACGATTACAATTACAGAAGCTTTAGGAACTTTTTTAGTAGTAACGTTGGCATTTGGGGTTGTATTTTATATAGCTGGCGTGCCTTTAGGATTGGCTTTTGTATTTGGAGCTATAGCATTAGCAACTGCACCAGCACCATCTTTAGCAATAGTAAAAGAATATAACACAAGTGGACCAGTTACAAAAACGTTAATTCCACTTGCAGCAATAGATGATATGGTAGCTGTTGTTGTATTCTTTGTAGTGGTAGGAATTGTGGCAAGTAGTTCAGCAGGCGGTGGAATACCATTGTGGTTTGTTCCACTAATGGTAATAGTTCCGGTTATAATTGGAGCAATTCCTGGTGTAGCAGCAGGTTTTGTTTTAAGAAAAAATATGAATAAAAAGACTACATGTATAGTTACCTTTTTATTTATAATAATTACAGGAGCTATGGGATTAGGTATTAATCATCTTATGGGGAAAAGTGTATTTAATATTATGCTTATGGGAATATCTTTTTCAGCAGTATTTGCTAATATGGTTTCAATAGAAAGAGTACATGAAATAATGGATGCAGTAATGCCATTTGTTGGAGTGCTTATAGTACTACTAATTATAAATCTTGGAGCACAACTTGATTATAATCTAATTCTAGGTGCAGGCTTATATACAGCAATTTATATAATTGCTCGTGCCATTGGTAAAATAGGCGGATCCTATGTAGGAGCAGTTATATCTAAAGCACCTGTTGAAGTTAAAAAATATTTAGGTCTTACTCTTCTGCCACATTCAGGAGTATCATTAATATTTACAGGAATTGCAGTAAGTACCTTTGGAACACAATCTCAAGAAGCAGTAATAATACAAGGAACAATAGCTGCGGCTGCAGTAATTAATGAAATTATTGCTGTGTTTGTTGCAAAGCAAGGATTTAAACTAGCTGGAGAGATTGAAGAAAATAAAAATATAGAAAGCTATACTGCTTGTCAGTAATAGTTATGTAGGGATGATTGAAACAAGCAGTAGGAAGTAAGGTCTACTGCTTGTTTTTGTTATAATAAAGCCTTAATTTTTGAAATTCTAAATTAAACAAAACAAGATAATAATTACATAGTGAATATAAATTAAAAAGTTTTAAAAATAGTGTATAAGAACTTATGTTCTGGTCGAGTATTAAAATATCAAATCAGAACATAGGAGGAATTAAATATGAATAAAGTATCGTTAATAGGAAATGTAACTAGGGATTTAGAATTAAAAAATTATAATGATGGGAAAGGAACTTATGTAAGATTTACACTTGCAATAAATAGTTATAGTGGGAAGCTAAAGGGAACAAGTGTGGAATTTATTAATATTGTTGCTTTTGGAAATAAGTCAGAAGTTTTGAGCAAATATGTAACTAAAGGACGTAAGGTAGCAGTAGAGGGAAGGTTAAGCACAAGCAGTTATATTAATGCGGAAGGTGAAAAGCGATATGCAACTGAAGTAATATTAAGTGACTTTTATTTTGTGGATTATAAAAAAGAAAATGTAGGCTAATTAAAGTGTTTGGTATAAGTTTAATAATGTAAGATTAAAGTACTTAAAACTAGGAAAAGATGAATTTAAATTACTATAGTAAGCTGATTATTAGATAAAATTCAAGGAAAAAACTAAAAATCTTATTAGTGGATATGTCAAGTATTAATTTATATAAAGAGGTTCAAGGAAGGCTAAATAACTTTGAACCTCTTTTGTTATTCAAATGATAGAAAATTGAAAAAGTATTTTCAACACAAACATACTGTAAAATCAAAATGGAATAAATTAAGGTCTTGTAAATAAAGAAATTTGGCATTAAAATATTCTTGTAAACGGTTTATGTGTTGGATAGTAAGAAAAATAAAAAAGGTTATTTATTAACTTTAGGGGGATTATCTATTATGATCAACGAGGAAAAGCGAATTCAGTTGGCAAAGGAAGCTATAGGACTTATTAAGGAGTTTAGAAAAGAAGAACTTCTTGTTAGCACAGAAATAGCTATTGAAATGGAAGCAAGTGAGGATGGGAGTTTAATATTTTTCAAGCATGAAAAGGATGGAGAATATGAATATGAACTAAAGGAAATATCAGAAGAATTAGCTCATGATATGAAGGGGTTTGCAATGTTTGGCCCTGGATTTTATGAAGCTTTTGATATGGAAGTATCTGAATTAAAGGATAAGTATGAAGAGTTATCTAAAGTGGAATTTATTGAGTTTGTGGGAAAATTATATTACATGAAGTATAGATGCGAGGAAATATACGAAAAACTTAAAGATATAGAAATTAAAGCAATGCAATTATAAATTAATATTAAAAAATAATATAATATTATAAGGATCTCTGAAATTTATTTGGTATAATTTTCAGAGATCTTTATATTTAAAGGATAATTAATTTAAAAAGTAAAAAGCCTGTAATTTATTAAAAATAGGAAATATAATTACCAATAATTTTAATAAATACTATTTTAATAATCTGTTCATAATATCATTATAAATTTAAATAGCAATGAATTAAAGATAATATTAGTTTCAAGAATACTTGATTATTTATACTAGAAAGGGGTTGGTTTTACATGAATACTGTAATTGATTTTAGACAAAAGTATGTTGAAAATGTAGATAGAAAGGCGTATGAGCTCTACAATGCAGTAAGGTTTGAGGATGGTTTCTATTCTGTTGCAGATAATAATGCAACTTTTATCTGTGTAAATGAGAGTTTCAAATCATGTAAAAAATTAAATCAAAGGGAGATAATCCAAGCAGTAAAAATGCTCAAAACTAATATGTGGGATTGTTTAATGGTGAAATATGAAGATGGAGAGAATGGAGACAAGATAATAGAAGTATGTAATCTTAGCGATGTAGAAATGGATTCAGTAAAGTTTCTGTTAAAAGATGACTTAAATACTGAAATGAGAGATATGATTGTAAATATGATAGCGTATTATCATAAAGATAATAATGTAATTGTAGTATTTTATCTTCATTATGATTTTGATGTAATGGTGAAGCTTATTAAAAATAAAGCAACATAAGTATTAAGAAATATAAACTTCTGTAAATATGGAAAAGGAATAGTAATAGTACCTGAAAACCTATGTATATTTGATAGGGGCTTTTCAGGTACTAAGTTGTATCTTTTTAGTTTGTTAATATAACCTTTAGCGTCTTTTATCTAATCCATACCCACCACGTGTTCCAGCAGATTCAGTTGTAGTTATAAAGGTTTTAATATTAAGTCCATTTAATATTCCAAGGATTTCTTTTTTTCTCTTTCTAGGAATATAAGCAATGAAAATTTTATTACAATCCTTTTGACCACAAGAATCTAAGATTGTAAATCCAACCTCTAACTTTTGTAGAACTTCTACTATTTTAGGATAGTCATCTATACTACAGGTTATGTTTAAGGTTGCAATTCCAATAGCTATTTTTTCTTCTAATAAGCTGCCTAAAAATGTTCCAGCAGTATAACCTAATACATAAGCTACTGCCTTAAAAGGATCCTCAGTAATGGAGTTTAATACGTTGCTAGCTAATATAATCCATAAAGATATTTCGAAAAAGGCTATACAAGCCCCTTTAAGTCTTTCACCTTTTGAGATAAATACAATTCTAATTGTTGCGAGGGAAACCTCTATCAATTTTGCAATAAAAATTATTAAGTAAATCATATATAATATATCCTCCTTCTTCTGTCACCCTTAGGTGAATGCTAATTATATTGCTCATATAAAATAAAAAGTAGTATAAAGTTGATGATGTATATTACATATACAATTTTAGAAGGTAAATATCCTTCAAAAATTTAAAATAAAAATGTGTAATTAGAAAAAATTAAATAAAAGTTGTTTTGTAAAATATAAAAATGACATACAGTAAATAATATAGTTTGTTATTTCACAAATTTGCATATGTTAGAATAAAAGAGAGGAGCAAGGATGAAACAGAGGAATTATGGCCCCCAATTAAATATAGGGTTACAATTATCTTCTGTATAAGTTCTATGAAATTAATAATAATATTTAAATAATTAATATTGAGTTGAAAACTATGAAAACTATGTATTGACTATGTTAAAAAATTGTCATATAATGCTTGAAGTAAAGCAGAAGTAATGTGAAAACAAGCATTTACAGGTTAATTTATTCAAAAGATAAAATATTATAGGGGGATTCAAATGAAAAGATTTAAATTATTAAGCTTAATTTTAGCAGCTACAATGTCATTAACAATTGTTGGTTGTACTGCTAAAGATGAAAGTGAAAGAGCAACAGGAAAAGCTAAAGATGGAGTATATCAAGGAACAGGAAGCGGTTATGGTGGAAAATTAACTCTTGAGGTTGAAACTGAAGGAAACTCTATAAAAGATATAAGGTTAGTAGAAGAACATGAAACTGCACCAGTTATGAACAGAGCATTTCCAGTAATAAAGGAGAGAATAATGGAAGCACAATCTCCAGTAGTAGATAGTGTTTCAGGTGCAACATTTTCATCTTTTGCTGTGAAAAAAGCAGTAGCTGAAGCAATGAAGGAAGCTGGAAAAGACTTTGGTGAAATCACAATGACTACTCAAGGTCCAGCTGTTGAAAAGAAAGAATTAGAAGAAGTTAAAACACAATTAGTAGTTGTTGGTGGAGGTCCAGCTGGACTATCAGCTGCAATAGAAGCTAAGCAAAATGGTGTTGAAGATATTATTGTTGTTGAGAAGTTAGATATACTAAGTGGTAATGGTAAATTCGATATGAACTTCTACGATTTAATAAACTCTCAAGCACAAAGGGATAATGGAGTTGAAGATTCACCAGAAGCTTTAGCTGCAGATTTAAAAGAAGAGGGTGCCTGGGATACAGATGAGCGTTTAATGGCACAAGCAGAGGGTTCGGCTGAACTTGATCTATGGTTAAGAGAAATGGGAATAGAGCTTAACTACAACTATGGTGGAAGAAATCACATGGCTGAAGCTGATGCATATGCTGGTGAAGAAATCCAAGATAAAATGGAAGCTAAAGTTAATGAGCTTGGAATTGATGTTAGAACAGGAACTAAGGGTCTTGACTTAATAATGGAAGATGGAAAAGCTGTTGGAGTTAAAGTTGAATCTAAAGAGGGTACATATGACATAAAAGCGGATGCTGTTATCATGGCTACTGGAGGATTCTCAAATAATAAAGAACTGTTAGCAAAATATGCTCCAGGAACAGAGAAATTACAAACATCTAACCAAATGGGAACAACAGGAGATTTTGTATCAGTGTTTGAAGAGAATGAAATTCAATTAGGACACATGGATACAATAAGAATATTCCCAACCATTATAAGCAATAGAAGAGATTTAACAGGTGGTGGATCTACAATATTTGTTAACAAAAATGGAGAAAGATTTATTGATGAAACTAAAGGTGGATTAGAGCTTGGTAGTGCAATATTAGAGCAAGAAGGTGGAAAAGCTTACTATATCTATGACCAACAATTATTTGATGCTTCATACAGGTTACAAAAACACAATGCTTTAGGATATCATACTTCAGCTGATACTTTAGAGGAATTAGCTGAAAAGATGGGAATAAATGCTGAAAACTTAGTTAAGACTGTAGAAGAAACTAATAAAGCTGTTGATGGTGAAACTGCTGATCAATTCAGACAAAAAGCTTTAGGTAAGAAAATAGAAAAAGGACCATTCTATGCAGTTCAAATAGAGTCAGCTGTTCATATGACTAAGGGTGGCGTAGTTGCTAACGAAAAAGCTGAAATATTAAATACTGATAACGAAGTAATTCCAGGATTATATGCAGCTGGAGAAGTTGCTGATTCAAGTGCAGCATATTCTGCATCTGTAGTATTTGGAAGAATTTCGGGAGAAGAAGCAGCAAAATATATATCAAATAAGTAGTATAAAATATAATAATCTTAATATAGAAAGTTCATCTATTAACTTATTTAATAGGTGAACTTTTATTATTGAAGAGAAAATGGCATTGGTAAATTTCATATAAAGTTAAAGAAGATTAAAAAGTAATTTATAAAAATATTTCCAATAAATGTATTTTTTATAATACGTAAAAATGAATAAAAATGTAAATTGAGAACAGTTACATATATGAATAATAGGAATTGTAAATATTTAATTGTTGAAATTTTTTCAATTTGATTGTACAATAATAAATACGTATTTGTCGAAAAAGAAAGAACAATTAGTAAATAAGGGGGAAAACCAATGAAGAACAAAAGTAAAAAAGGCTTCTTGGGTACTGTAGAAAGTATCGGAAACAAGCTGCCGCATCCAGCAATAATTTTCGTAATATTAGCAGCAATTATAGCAGTAGTATCACATGTGTTAGCAAGTATTGGGGTATCTGTAACATATACAGGTCTTGATAGAGCTACAAATGAAATAAAAGAAATGACAGCAACAGTAGTAAGTTTATTAAGTCCAGAGGGAATTAGATTTATGTTTACTACAGCAATATCAAACTTTACTAAGTTTGCAGCCTTAGGAACTGTTTTAGTAGCTCTACTTGGAGTAGGTGTTGCAGAAGGGACAGGCCTTATAGGAGCTTGTTTAACAAAATTAGTTACAAGCACACCAAAAAGATTAATAACACTAGTAGTAGTATTTGCAGGTGTAATGTCTAGTATTGCATCAGATGCAGGATATGTTGTGTTAATACCTCTAGGAGCAGTAATCTTCTTAAGCTTTGGAAGACATCCACTTGCAGGTATAGCAGCAGCCTTTGCAGGGGTTTCAGGTGGATTTAGTGCAAACTTAATGTTTGGACCTACAGATGCACTTTTAAGTGGAATAACTACAGAAGCAGCAAAATTATCAAGTACTCCAGTTGTAGTAGGAATTACTGATAACTGGTACTTTATAGCAGCATCAGTATTTGTTATAACAATCCTTGGAACAATAGTTACAGAAAAAATAGTTGAACCTAGACTTGGTAAATATAAAGGTGAAATAACAGAAAAAGTTAGCACTCTTTCAGCAGAAGAGAAGAGAGGTTTAAAATTTGCAGGAATAGCTCTTTTAATTACTGCAGCGATTATGGCGTTATTAGTAGTTCCAGCTAACGGTGTATTAAGAAACCCTGAAAATGGAGCAATACTTAAGTCACCATTTATGGATTCTATAGTTATAGTAATAACAATATTATTCTTAGTTCCAGGTATCGCATACGGTTATGGATCAGGTTCAGTTAAAAAAAGCAGCACTGTTATTGATTTAATGGGTAAGAGTATGGCAACTATGGGAGGATACATAGTTTTAGTATTCTTCGCAGCTCAATTCGTTGAATACTTCACATATACAAACCTAGGAACAGTAATTGCATCTAAAGGAGCAGCCTTCCTAAAAGGAATTGGCTTAACAGGACTTCCTTTAATAATAGGATTCGTATTAGTTGCAGCATTCATAAACATTTTCATGGGATCGGCATCAGCTAAGTGGGCTATAATGGCACCAGTATTCGTTCCAATGCTTATGGAGCTTGGATATTCTCCAGCATTTACTCAAATGGCATACAGAATAGGTGATTCAACAACAAACATAATATCTCCATTAATGAGCTATTTTGCATTAGTAGTTGCATTTGCTCAGAAATATGATGATGAATCAGGAGCTGGTACAATAATATCAACAATGCTTCCATACTCAATAGTATTCTTTATTGGATGGTTATCACTTCTAATTGTTTGGTATGTATTGAAATTACCATTAGGACCTGGAGTAGGAATAGGAATGTAATTTTAACTTTAATTAATAATGAAAAAGATTATATAAAATTTTTAAGAAGAGGTGCTGGACAAGCGATACTTCCTCTTGAAACTGAAGACCTAAGGCATATAAGATATGTCTTAGGTCTTTTATTATAAGTTAATATATTTTTTATTGCAGAAGGGTTGCTTAAAAATATGATGTTTTTCTACAAGTATTGAGAAATTTCTTAATTTAAATTTAACTTATTGGAAAACTAAAAGAGAGTAATGAAGAAAATTGCTTGCAGTCTTTAAACATAATATTACATTAATGTTATATAATATAAGTAAATATTGTAAGGAGGGGATATAATGTATAAACTTTCAAAAAGTAAACGTAAACTTTTAAGTCTTTTTGTTGCTTTTACAATGGTGTTAGGATTGATATCTACGCCGTATAAAGTTGTATTGGCAGAAGGAACACAAGAAAAAATAATATTTGAGGAAGGATTTACGGGGGATAAAAATAGAATTTTTGCAAGTGAAGGATGGATTTTAAATCCAGAAGCTATGGCAGGGTATGATAGCAATACAAACTTTGGAGTGGAAAAGCCATCAGCTAAACTTGAGAAAACAGGCATGTATATTGAAAGTCCAGGATTCACACTTGAAGCGGATGGAACTTTGACATTTTGGGCAAAGGGACAAAATAATTTAGCTAATTCAGAGTTATATGTTAAAGCGTTCAAGGACGGAAGCTGGGATACATTAGATACATTAAGTGCTGAAAATGGAAAATTAACTGCTAATCAAGTTTCTAATGCGACAGTTGTAATTCCGAAACAGTATACAAAAATAAGACTAGAGTATAAAAAGGGAACTAGCAATGTATCTATTGATGATATCAAGCTTGTAGGAATTGACGGTGGTTCAGGTCCAGTAGATCCTCCTGTAGACCCACCAGTGGATCCTCCAGTAGAAGGAAATATAATTTCTATCGCTGAGGCAAGAACAAAAACTGATACTGTTAAGGTAAAAGGAATTATTACATTTAAAGAAGTTTCAGGTACATCATCATTTAATTATGCAATACAAGATGGAACAGCAGGTATTGCTTTAAGAGGAAAGGATGACTTAAAAGTAGGGGATGAAGTAACGGTAGAAGGGCCAGTAGGAGCTTATAATGGATTAGTCCAAATTCAATACTCTTCTATTAACCAAAATTCTTCTAATAATACATTACCTACACCAAAAGAGGTTAAAATAGCAGACATTATTGACAATGATGGCGGCGAAAAGTATGAATCACAAAGAGTTAAATTTACTAATGTAACTATAGGTGAAATAGTTACAGGAGGTAGTACAACAATTACAGATAATGATGGGAAAACAGCTAACATATATAAAATTCCTGAATTAACTGATATTGTAAAAAATAATAAGATTGATGTTATAGGAGTATGTTCACAATTTGCAACAAGTGGCATAGGCGGGTATCAAATTAGAGTAGCATCAGCCACAGATATAGTAAAATCAACTGTTGTGCCTGAAGTGGATACTAAAGGACCAGAGCTTGTTGTGGTTTCTCCAGGAAGCTTGACAACTACAGATGTAAGACAACCTATAAAGATATCCTATGAAGATCCATCTGGTGTAAGTATGGATAGTTTAGCAATCACATTTGATGGTACAGATGTTAAAGGAAAATGTGAAATTACAGATAAATATATAATATATAATCCAGCAGAAGATTTATCTATTGGAAAACATAAAGTAAGTATTACACTTAATGATACTTTAGGTAATGTAGGTAAATTAGAGGTTGAAATAGAAGTTAAAGAGAAGGTAAATGTGGATGGATTAAACATATATTTTGGACAACTCCACTCACATACAAATATCTCTGACGGAGAAGGTTCTATTGAAGATGCATATAAATATGCAAAGGAGTCAGCTGGAGTTGATTTCCTAGCTGTTACAGATCACTCAAACTCTTTAGAAAATGATACAAAAGCTTCTATGGCAGATGGTTCTGTAAGTCCAGAGTGGGTTAATGCAAAAAATACAGCTAAGAAATATAGCGATTCTAATTTCTTGGGTGTATATGCTTATGAGATGACTTGGTCAAATGGAACTGGTCATATGAATACTTTCAATACACCAGGATTTGAAAGCAGAAATAAGGAAGGTTTAAAAAATTCAGATGCTAAGGCATTAGAAAATTATTATAACATTCTTAAAGAGTATCCAGCTTCAATCTCACAATGGAATCATCCAGGCAAAACCTTCGGAGATTTCAATGATTTTGCTTTATATGATCCTCAAATTGATAATGTTGTTAATTTAATAGAAGTTGGTAATGGTGAAGGTCAAGTTCATGGTAGTGGATATTTCCCTTCTTATGATTTTTATACAAGAGCTTTAGATAAGGGATGGCATGTTTCTCCTACAAACAATCAAGATAACCATAAAGGTAAATGGGGGAATGCGAATACCGCAAGAACAGTTGTATTATCAGATAACTTAACAGAAGAAGGTTTATATGATGCTTTAAGAAATATGAGAACTTATGCAACTGAAGATGAAAACTTAAGCATAGTTTATACTTTAAATGATGAGGTTATGGGATCAATGCTTAGTGATAAGCCTTCAGAAGTGAAAATAAAAGTAGAGGTAAAGGATGCAGATGCTGAAAATATTGGTAAGGTTTCTGTAATTGTAAATGGTGGAGCAGTTGCAGATTCTAAGATTATAAATGCTAACGAAGGTATTGTTGAATTTACTTTACCAGCAGATTACTCTTATTATTACATTAGAGTTGAGCAGGAAGATAAGGATACAGCAGTTACTGCACCAGTTTGGGTTGGAGCAGTTGAAAAGGCTGGAATATCAAAGAGTGAAGCAAGTACTTCAATGCCTTTAAAAGGTGAAGAATTAACTATAAACACATCTATATATAATAATGAAGATTATCCAATGACAGTTAAAAGTATGGAATATTCTATTGATGGTAATGTAATTAATACTTCAGCAGAGGAGTTTGAAGTTAAGTCCTTAGGAACTAAGCAATATTCCTTTAAATATACTCCAAAAGCAGCAGGCAGTTTTAATGTAAATGTGAAGATGACTGCAGTTATTAATGGAGTTGAAAAGACTTATACAGGAGTTGTAAAGCTTAAAGTTACAGATCCTTCAGTAATTTCTAGAGTTGTTGTTGACGCAACACATTTCAATGATTATGTTGCAGGATATTATGCAAACAGTATGAACAATTTCACAAAAATAGCTAATTCAGATAATTTTGATGTAAGAATTGAAAAAAATAAAATAACTGATGAGATTTTAAAGGATGCTCAATTATTAATTATAACTGCACCAGCTAAGAAGGCTGGAAATGTAGGGGGAGTTCCATATCAGCCTCAAACTTTTAGTGATGAGTTTATTTCAACTGTTAAGAGATATGCAGACAATGGTGGAACAGTTATAGTTACAGGAATTGCTGATTATCAAGATGGTATAGGTGAATTTGCTTCATCAACTCAAGTTAATAAGCTTTTAGCTGCAATAGGAGCTACAACAAGAATTAACAATGATGAAGTTGTGGATGATGTAACCAATAGTGGTCAACCATATCGTTTGAAGTTTAAAAATATAAACACTGATTCACAATATTTAAGTGGTGTAGTAAGCGAACAAGAGTACAGCTTTTATAGTGGATGTTCCGTTGCTTTAGATAAGGCAGCAGTTGAAACAGGAAAAGCTGATTGGCTTGTTAAAGGTCATGAAACAACCTACTCCTTTGACTCAAATAAAAATACTACAGGAGTAGCAGTACCCAAGGGTGAAGTGGTTGCATTAGCCAGTGAAAAGCTAGCAAGTGGCGCTAATGTATTTGTGGCAGGAACTATATTTATGTCTAATTTCGAAGTTCAAGCTTCATTAGATAATTATGGGGATCTACAATACTCTAACTACAATATAATTATGAACGTTCTTGATTCAGTAAAAAAAGAAGTTGCAGTAACTCCGATTTCTGAAGTTAGAAATGCAGATATGGGAACTGTATTCTGTATTGAAGGTTATGTAACAGCAGGAACTAATGAAGGCAATGCTTTCTTTGACACCATATATGTTCAGGATGAAACAGCAGGAATTAATATATTCCCAGTAGCAGGAATAGATTTACAGGTTGGACAAAAGGTTAGAATTATTGGGTCTGTTAGTGCTTATGAAGGCGAAAAGCAGATTAATCAAAGTAGTATTGAAGTGTTAGACGAAGTTAAGATTATGGAACCAACTAAGATGACAACAAATGCTGCAACTTTGGAAGCTAACAAGGGACTCTTAGTATCTGTAACTGGAAAAGTTATGTCAATAGGGGAAAATAATTCTGGTGCAATGATATTAAATGATGGTTCTGGAGATGTTAGAGTATTCTTAAATGGATATGTAGGTTCTTCAGATGGAAGTATAGAAGTTGGTAAATTTAACAGCAATATTAAGGTTGGGGACACAGTAACAGCAATCGGACTAGCTTCAACAGATCCAGAGGGTCCAAGAATAAGAGTAAGGGATTCTAAGGAAGTAAGTTTAGTTCAGTCTAGAGAGTCTGAGATTACAATTCTTCATACTAATGACTCCCACGGAAGAGTTAAGGCTGATAGTTCAATAATAGGAATTGATACAATTTCAGCTATTAAGAAATCAATGCCTAATTCATTATTAGTGGATGCTGGGGACACTTTACATGGTCTTCCATTTGCAACATTAAATAAGGGTGCAGATATAGTTAACTTAATGAAGCTAGCTGGATATGACTTAATGGCTCCAGGAAACCATGACTTCAATTATGGATATGAAAGACTTCTTGAGCTTGCAACATTAGCAACAGAAGGAGAAAATGGATTTAACATTATTTCAGCAAACGTATTGAAGGATAATAATCCTATATTATTACCAAATAAGATTAAAGAAGTAAATGGAGTTAAGGTTGGTTTCTTTGGATTAACTTCTCCAGAAACAACTTACAAGACTAATCCAAACAACGTTAAAGGCTTAGATTTTGCAGATCCTATATTAACAGCTAAGCAACAAGTAGAGGACCTAAAGGCGCAAGGCGCAGAGGTTATTATTGCCTTAGCTCATATTGGAACTGATGAAGCTACTGAAATTAGAAGTGATATGGTTGCAGAAGCTGTAGATGGCATTGATGTAATTATCGATGGTCATAGCCATAGTACTTATCCAGAAGGATATGTAACTAATAATGGAACATTAATTGCAAGTACAGGTCAATATGAAGGAAGCCTTGGAAAGGTATCTTTAGTAGTTGATAATGAAACTAAGGAAGTAAAGGTTAAGACAGCAGCTTTAATTTCTAAGGATCAAGCTTTAGCTTATACTCCAGATTCAGTGGTTACAGATGAAATTAAATCTATTGATAAAGAACAAAGTGCTGGATTATTAGAAGTTGTTGGTAAAAACTTAACACTTCTAAATGGAGTAAGAGAAGATGTTAGATCGAAGGAAACAAACTTAGGTAATCTTATTCAAGATTCAATGCTATATGAAACAGGAGCTCAGATTGCAATTAGCAATGGTGGAAATATTAGAGCCAATATTGATGTTGGAGACATAACAAAGGGTGAGATTATTACTGTTCTTCCATTTGGAAACTATATTGTAACTAAGTATCTAACAGGTGCACAAGTTAAAGAAGTTTTAGAGTTTGCAGTAAGCAAGTCCCCAGCTGTAAATCCAGCATTCGCCCATGTTGCAGGTATAAAATTCAGCTATGATGAAAGTAAACCTGAAGGACAAAGAATCATTGAGATTACCATGGATGGTAAGAAATTAGATATGGAAAAGAAATACCTTGTTGCTACTAATGACTTCTTAGCAGTTGGCGGAGATAATTATCCTTGCTTTAAGGATATACCAACTGAAAATGAATTTGGAGCTATGGAAGAAGCATTAGCAGATTATATTAAATCTCTAGGTGAGGTTAATTATGAAGTAGAGGGAAGAATAACCAAAGATACTTTTGAAAATGTAGCTAATAAAGAGGCTGCAGCTGCAGTTACAGATTTAATAAATGCATTACCTGAAAGTGTAACTTTAAAAGATAAGGACTTAGTAGTATCAGCAAGAACAGCTTATGATAATTTAACAGAAGCTCAAAAGGCGTTAGTTTCAGAAGAAATAGTTCGTCGATTACTAGAAGCTGAAAGTGAAATTAAAAAGCTTGAAGAGGCTGAAAAAGATCAGAAGGCAGCTGATGCTGTAATTGAAATGATTAATAAGTTGCCAGCTAAATTAAATTTAAAGGATAAAGATTTAGTTGTTAAAGCAAGAAAAGCATATGAAGCTTTAACAGAGGCACAGAAAGAACTGGTTTCTAAAAAGCTGGTTGATAAGCTTGTAAAGGCTGAAAAAGATATTAAGAAGCTTGAAGAAGCTGCAAATAAACCAACTAAACCTGGCCTTCCACAAACAGGTGCAAGTCCAGTTAAACCATTATATTTTGGTACAGCTATATTATTAATAGGTCTTGGAGCATTAGTTTTTAAGAAAAGAAATAATACAGATAAGAAGGCTCAATAATAAATAAAAAAATAGAAGGCAGACGTTAAGACTGCCTTCTATTTTTTTGAAATTGATGTTATTTTTTTATATCTATTATGTTTTGAACTAATGCCTTGCATCTTCCGCATGCTGAACCAGCACCAGTAATTTCAGCAACCTTATCAGTAGTATCAGCTCCGTTATTTACAGCATCAAGTACTGCCTCTAAAGAAACATTTTTACATCCACATACTGAAGCAAGAATTTTTTCTATTTCTCCAGCACATCTTCCACAACCAGTAGCAGCGCCAGTCATATCTTTAATTTCATCTAAAGTACGTGCTCCGGCAATCATAGCTTTTCTAATATCAATATAACTAACGTTTTTACATCTACAAACGATTCTATCTCCAGCCATTATTAAAACCTCCGTAATAATTATTATTTGTTAATCATTATTATAATTTAAAGTTATAATAAAATCAACAAAAGAATTTAGCAAGTTCATCATTAATTAAATAGGAATTCTAAGGATAATAATTTAACAAGTTATTACCGTTAGTAGAATAAATATAATCCATACATGGAAATATATTGAAAGTAAGAGGTGATTAGATTATACTTAGAACAATGAAGTTATAAGTGAATTATATTTAAATATTTTATTATAAGGCAAAAGTTATGTAAAGGGTGTATCAAGATAATGGTGGCAATAATGATAATTTTATTTTTAGCAGCAATAATTATATTTTTAATATATCCTAAAAGGTGTACTAAAACACAAGAAATGATATTAGATGGCGTAAACTATGCTCATAGAGGGTTACATTCTAAAGATAAATCTGTGCCTGAAAATAGTATTTCTGCGTTTAGACTGGCAGTCGAAAAAGGATATGGAATAGAACTAGATGTGATTCTTTCAAAAGATGGAGAAGTTATGGTATTTCACGATGATACATTAGAAAGGATATGTGGAATATCAAGAAACTTTGAAGAATGTACTTTAAGGGAACTTAAGCAGATGAAGTTATGCAATACAGCAGAAGAGATACCAACTTTTCAAGAAGTATTGAACATAGTTGATGAGAAAGTACCAATTATAATAGAAGTTAAATCTGGAAAAAGAAATAAAGAGTTGTGTGAAAAGGTATTAGATCATGTAAGAGAGTATAAGGGTGACTATTGTATAGAAAGCTTTAATCCATTTATAGTTTTGTGGTTCAGAAAAAATTCACCACAAATTATGAGAGGCCAATTAATGATGGATAGGAAAAGATATAAAAATGTTCCTAAATGGATGGGGTTTGTAATGAGTAATGCTCTTGCTAATGTTATATCAAGACCAAACTTTATTGCATATGGGACAGGTAAAAAAAGTTTTCTATTAAGAAGTTCAGAGAGACTTGGAGCTATGAAGGTAGTTTGGACAGTGAATGATACCTTAAATTATAGAAAATATGAAGAAGAAAATCATGCAGTTATTTTTGAGTATTATGAACCAAAATCAAAATATAGATAAAATATATTAAAAACAAGCATAATAAGTTTTAGACTGCACATAATATGATTGGGAAGCTGGATTGCCCTAATATAAATAGGAAAATGTATAAAGCATATAGTTCTTTAATTCATATCTTCTATTTGTTTTGTCAAAGAATCGGGAAAAGCAGAAAGACGCGAACCTTTCTGCTTTTTATTTTTGTTGAATAAAATGTAAGCATGACCATCAATCCACTTTTGACAAGGTTATAGACAGGTGATATCATACTAAATAATCAGATAATTCTTTAATTTGATTAATTTTAAATATTTTAAATTATTTGTTTATTCGTTTGTGTTTATATGAGGGGGAAGAGTTATGGGAATGAAGGTTGAAAGAGTAAGTATCATTGGAGTAAGTGGAATAATTAGTGTTTTGGTAACATTTTTATTAGTATCAGTTTTAGCTCAAGTAATATTTATTCTGGGGATAGATGTAAATGTGCAAAATGAAATAATTCAAGTGGTATGCAATGCTAATGATTTACAAGTTCATTTATCTGGAATTATAAATATAGCAATATTTATAATTGGTTGTGTAATAGGAAATTTAATAACTAGAGAGACATATTTAAAATCATCAATTAAGAACTATAGTAGTAGTTTATAAAAAACCTCCATGAGGTACTGTAATACTTCATGGAGATTTTTTATAATAATAATTACTAATTTAGAGATTCAAGTAATTCTTTAAGTTCCTGTAAGGTTGATACTTCATAAGTAGGTATTATATTCTTTGTGTTTTGGATTTTGTTTGGATTATACCAGCAGGTATCAATTCCAAAGTTTATACCACCTTGGATATCAGAGGTTAAACTATCTCCAACCATTAATACCTTAGATTTATCAAAATGATTAATATTATTTAGTGCAAGTTCAAATATCTTAGGATTTGGTTTTGAAACTTTTGCTTCTTCTGAAATAATGATGGATTCAAAATGATTAGCAATAGCTGACTTTCTAATTCTTTTATTTTGAACATCACTAAGGCCATTAGTTACTATTGAAAGCTTATAATTGTTTCTTAAATCCTCAATTAGAGTTGAAGCACCTTCAAATAAAAATGAACCATCAGCTAAGTGATTCATATAAGCTTTTGCTAGAAGTTCAGCTTTAATATTAAGTTGAATACTTTTACGTAATCTTTCAAATCTATCAATTTTAAGCTTTTCTTGAGTAATTAATCCTTCTTCGAATTCTTTCCATATGACAGTGTTTATATCTTGATATATTTTTAAATGATAGTTTTCATCATAGCTTACGCCAAATTCCAACATTGTGTTTTTAAAGGCTTCTTTTTCTGATTTCTTAAAGTCAAATAATGTTTCATCTGCATCAAAAATTATAATTTCGTATTTCATTTTATCCCCCATAGTTAGATTATATTTTAAATTAGCTTTATTAAGTATTTTAGCATAAGTTTACTTGTAAGTATCATAAAACTTTAATCATTAACTACTTAAAAGGATTTATTTCATGTATAATGATATAAAATATAAAGATTAAGGAAATACGGATATGATAAAGAAATATTTTTATAATATAAACTATGCTGAAAATGAATGTGATATATGTAGAATGGAACTAAAATATTTGTTTGGAGAAGATATTAAAAAGAAAAATATATTATCACATGTTAATGTGAAGATGGGAAGGAGCCCTTTTCTTAAAGAAAAGATTGAAATTATTATCCGAAAAAATTCTTTGAGGGAAATAATAGACGAAATAAGTGAAACAAACTTAATTTGTGAGTCTTATAAGGTTGTTTATGTAAAACATGATGGACAAACGGTTCAATATGGGGATAGGATTGAAGCTGTAAAAGCTGTTGGTACAGCTATCACTGGCAAGGCAGAAATGCATAACCCTAAAATAGTATATGGAATTACTCAGATAGATGACAAGTGGATTTTTGGAAAATATGAAAGGGATGATTGTAAGTGGCATAGTCATGATAAGAAGTTACATTCCTATTCTAATGCAATAGGATTAAGATTATCCAGAGCTTTAATTAATATTGCTGTTGGAAATGATTTAAGTTTAACGATAATAGACCCATGTTGTGGTGTTGGGACAGTAATAATTGATGGATTATCAATGGGGATAAACATTAAAGGATTTGAAAAAAATAAACAGATTGCTCGAAATGCAAAAGAAAATTTAAGCCATTTTGGATATGAAAATGTTATTACAACAAGTGATATGAGAACTATAAAGGAAAAATTTGATGTAGCTATAGTGGATTTGCCTTATGGAGTTTTTACACCTATAACTGAAAAAGAACAAGAGGAGATTATAGAGACAACAAGAAAGATTGCTGAGAAAGTCATTTTTGTTACTTTTGATAATATGGATGAAATTATTGAAGAAGCTGGGTTTCAAATTGTTGATAAGTGTTCCATTTCAAAGGGTAACTTTACAAGGTGGATAAATATATGTGAGTAATAAAAAAGAAAAGGCGTGGTATAGAATTAGGATTTCTATGCCACGCCTGATTTATTTAATTATGATAGACTAGTCTTTTATTGAGATGCATGTAATTGTTCTAAAATTGCATTTTACCAGAAGAGGCCACCACGGTTGCCACAACAATCACGGCCTATTCCTCCAAAGCCGCCGAATAGCAATAGAAGAATTAGCCATGAGTTATTACCACCAAATCCACATCCATTTCCGCATCCAACGTTAGAACATGAATTACAACAATTGTTTGTCATTGGTGTACAGCAATAATTTGTACAGCAGTTGCAATTGCATCCGCAGTTACATCTACAAGAATTTCTATGACTACTCATATATATTACCTCTCTTTTAATAGACTTCCAGCTAGACATGGAAGCACGGGGAAAGCATACAGAACAAAAGTCCTGATAGAATATTAAGAATACATTCAAACATATATTCCTAATACCATAATATTAAACACATTAATTTTGGGAACATAATATTGATGAATTTTTAAAAAGACGGATTCTAGTATTTAATTAACTAGAATCCGTCTTAAAATATAAATTAGATTTTTAGTTTATAATGCAATTTAAAAATAAAAATAAATTATCATTTTATAACTGAAAACTTTTAGAAGAAGCAGAATCCACAGCCAAATCCAAATATAATTAGTAAAATCCATAACCAGCTGTTATCATTAAAACCACAATTACAGCCATAATTGTAAGGATTATAGTAAGAATATTGATTTGAATAATTGTATGGATTATAGTAACCATTAGTTGGATAGTTAGCATAATTGTAATTTTGATAATTATATCCACAAGACATATATAATACCCCCCAATATTATATTTTCTAAGTTGTACTTAGAAAGTATTTAAACTTGAAGATTAAACAAGTATTTGTATTGAAATATATAGAAGACTCCTCTTCGTATTCATTAAGGAGAGTAAGTTCATGTGTACAAACCTACGGTTTGGTCACTCACTTAAGTATATATTTCTAATATTATAGTATTAAGATTTATTGTTTTTGGGACAAAAATGAGGAATATATTTTGTAATTAAAGAATAAAAGCACTGCATATATTGTTGCAATGCTTTTATTGCTTATGAAAATTATCTTTAAAATCCTTAAATTTAACTGCTATATCAGGGTTTTCTTCAATGAAGTCAACAAGCAAACGGAGGTTTTCAACAGTAGAGCTGCTTATTATATGTTCAATTAACTCAGTTTCAACTAGAACATCGTTTGATGAAGTTAAGAGTTTAAGAAATCTTTCAATTGTTGAATGTCTTTGTAGTAAAAATTGACCAATTTGAGAACCTAGATCAGTTAATGTAATTAACCCATACTTTTCATAATTTATTAATCCTAAGGCTCCTAATTTTTGCATCATTTTTGACACTGATGAATCACGGACATTTAATAAATCAGCTAATTTATTTATTCTAATAAATTCTTCACCGGAAAGGGTGTGTCTATATATCATTTCTAAATAATCTTCCATAGATGCTGTAAGCAATTTTTCATCATAGGATTTTTGTTCATATCCACGAGCTGTAAGAAATTCATTACTCATTTAATCACCACACATAATTTTTATAAATTGTAACAATAAAAGGGAAATTTACATATGTTAGAGTAGGGAAAGAGTATTTCCTCCCTCTAAAAGTTATATTCATTGTAATTTATTTTTAGAACTTTAAGATTAAAATGTAGGTAAATTAGGTTAATTAAGTAGGTGCTACAAAGGTAAGGAGTGTTAAAATGATAAATGAAATAAATAAATATAATAAAATAGAGTCTTTAGACAGTTTACCATTAGGCGGAAGGTGTAGGGTTCAATATCTTGCATCTGATGGAAATATTAGAAGAAGAATGCTTGATCTAGGTATAATAAAAGATACTGAAATTGCAGCTTTAACCAAAAGTCCATCAGGAGATCCAGTGGCTTACTTAATTAGAGGTGCAGTAATAGCAATTAGAAAAGAAGATGCAGCTTTAATTTTCATTGAAACTATTTAATGCGGTTAAATATAGTGACTTATAGTTTCAAATTCTCGGATTAAATCTGAGAATTTGAAATTTTTCTCTTCAATTTTAATCAATTTATTAGGAGGAATATATGGGGTTAACTAAACAATCTACAGGAAGTAATTCCATAGATAAAGAGTTAAAAATAGTTCGTATGGATGAAACAGATAAAGTCATTGCTTTAGCAGGTAATCCTAATGTAGGAAAAAGTACAGTCTTTAATAATTTAACAGGCTTAAACCAGCATACGGGAAACTGGCCAGGAAAGACGGTAACTAATGCACAGGGAAGGTATAGGCATAAGGATAGAGATTTTATTCTTGTTGATATTCCGGGGACGTATTCATTAATGGCCAATTCAGTAGAAGAAGAGGTGGCTAGAGATTTTATTTGTTTTGGAAATCCAGATGCAACAATTGTTATAGTTGATGCAACCTGCCTAGAGAGAAATTTAAACTTAGTATTGCAAACAATAGAAATAACTAAGAATGTAGTTGTATGTGTAAATTTAATGGATGAAGCTAAACGAAAAGGAGTTAATGTCGATTTAGTTAAGCTTTCATTATTACTTGGGGTTCCAGTGGTTGGAACAAGTGCAGCAAAGGGAAAGGGCTTAGATGGATTAATGGATGTGATTTATGATTTCACATCGGGTAAACTACAAACAAAACCATTAAAGATAGTGTATAGTGAATTAATTGAAGGTGTTTTAGAAGCAATAGAAAATGAAGTTGAGAAAATTGCAGAAGTTAAGAAATGTGACGAGAAAAGATATGAAAATGAATTAAACACTAGATGGATAGCCTTGAAGTTATTGGAAAATGACCAGCAGCTATTAGAAGGAATTGATAAGTTTTTAGGCTATAATTTATCAAATGATATAGCAATTGTTAATAAGATAAAGGATGGAAAAGAGCAGTTAAGGCTTCATAATATTGATGATGAAAGCTTTAGAGATGAAATTGTAACCACAATAATAAAAAGGGCAGAAAAAATAGGCAGCAGGGTAGTTACTTATGAAAGTTCTAACTACAGTAATAAGGATAGAAAAATTGATAAGATATTAACCTCAAGAACCTTTGGAATTCCAATCATGATTTTACTTTTAGGAGTAGTATTTTGGTTAACTATCACTGGTGCAAATTATCCTTCGGCTATGCTTTCAAAAGGATTATTTTGGATTGAAAGCAAGCTTAGTGAATTTCTTATAGGGATTGGTGCACCGGCATGGATAGATGGATTATTTATTAAGGGAATGTATAGAACTTTAGCCTGGGTTGTGGCAGTAATGCTTCCACCAATGGCAATTTTCTTTCCACTATTTACTCTTTTAGAAGACTTAGGATATCTTCCTAGGATTGCGTTTAATCTAGATAATTTCTTTAAGAAAAGTTGTGCTTGTGGAAAGCAAGCACTCACCATGTGCATGGGCTTTGGGTGTAATGCTGCTGGAATAATTGGATGTAGAATTATCGATTCACCAAGGGAAAGACTTATTGCGATAATAACTAATAACTTTGTACCTTGTAATGGCAGATTTCCAACTCTAATAGCAATAATAACCATGTTTTTTGCTGGTGCGTTTATAGGTCCTGGGCAATCAATAATTTCAACAATAATATTAACAGGAGTAATTCTTCTTGGGGTATTTATGACACTGGCCATTTCAAAAATATTATCTAAAACAATTTTAAAGGGAATACCATCATCGTTTACCCTTGAATTACCCCCTTATAGAAAGCCACAGGTTGGAAAAGTAATTGTAAGGTCTATTTTTGACAGAACTCTTTTTGTACTAGGGAGGGCAATTTCCGTAGCAGCACCAGCAGGTATTGTAATCTGGGTAATGGCAAATGTAACAATTGGTGATATTAGTATACTTACTCACTGTGCAAACTTTTTAAATCCATTTGCAAAGCTTATAGGTCTTGATGGATATATCTTGATGGCATTTGTTTTAGGATTTCCAGCTAATGAAATAGTAGTACCTATAATTATAATGAGTTACACAGCAACAGGTAGTTTAATAGAGTTTGATAGTTTAACACAGCTTAGGCAGCTGTTGATAACTAATGGATGGACTTGGCTGACAGCAGTAAATGTAATGTTGTTTTCATTGATGCATTGGCCATGCAGTACTACTTGTCTAACAATAAAAAAAGAAACCCAGAGCTGGAAGTGGACTGGACTTTCTTTTCTTATACCAACAGTTACAGGAATAGTGATTTGTTTTATAGTCACATCAGTAGTACGATTTTTAGGATTAGTATAAAAGAAGACAGATGAATTAAAAGTTAACGGCACCAACATATTATTTAAGGAGCTGTTAACTTTTCATCTGTCTTTTATCAATATGAATTAATATATTTTTTATTGTTTTTAAGTTTTTAAAATATAAAACACTTATTTAGCTAATTAATTTCCAAAGATTATTTAGCTTTTTTAGTTCATCAGCATTGTTTGATAAATCATTTAATTCGTAAGCTGATATTGGGTAATGTAAGATTACCTTCCAAGCTAAGTAATCACAAATATAATCCATTTGATCAAATATTAATTTGTACTGAGGATCCTCTATATCGTTAGCACCAACGGCTAATACTGCAACTCTTTTATGCTGATCTTTAAATTTGCTATTCTTTGAATACATTTTATCAATAACCATTTTTAACTGGGAGGAAACACCCAACCAATAAACTGGAGTACCGAAGATAACAACATCAGCATTATAAATTTTATTAATTATTTCTTTGCTATCATCTGGCAGCACACACTGCCCCCCATTACGCCTACATCCATTACAGTTAATGCAGCCAGAAAGACGCTTTGTTGTAACATCACAAATTTCCACATCAATATCTGGACAATTTTTATTTATACCACTAATTATTGTATTTAAGGCTGTTTTGGTATTTCCTCTTAATCTTGGACTACCATTTAAAACAAAAATTTTCATCGATAACACCTCATTAAATTACATTAAAATATTCCATTAGTATTTTATAAGTAGAAATCCTAATATAGAGTATTTCGATGCAAACCTATAATTTCCTTTTATTGTAATTGGGATTGGCTTATTTTAAGTTGGTTTTACATTTTGCTTTATGAGTCTAATGAAATCATAAGGTGTTACGATTTTAACTTTAGGATTTGAGTCTAGTTTGTCAATTACATTCTTAACGTTGTCCATTGTATTGCTCCATACATGAACATATAGAAATGAGTAAGCATTTGGAGATGATGGGTTGGTATAACCTAAAGAGATTCTTTCTTCAATATTTTTTACGAATTTTGCTTCATCCTCTAAACCACTCCAAAGCAAATCACGGCATGAAACTATAGGCTTATTATTGGACCATCTTATCTCTCCATTGTATATATGGTGTTTTGAATAATTTAAGTAAAAAAGACCATCGATATTTGAATGACAGGTATATTTATCCCATAAATTATTGTTATAAAAAGAGTCATCATCAATTATGAGAACATTATGCTGATCTACTGATTTCATATAATTATTTAAGATATTAGTATAGGAAAACAACTTTTCAATAGGGAATTTGCTAGGATACATATAACCATTTCCAGAAGGTGGGACTAAAAAGTTATCATTAAATGTAGGAGTAGATGCACTTTTATAGTATTGGTTAAAAACTGTTGGTGCTAAATAGTAAAGTGCAGGGCTTAAAGACCATCCTAAATT
The DNA here is from genome assembly GCF_000821305.1 of Clostridium culturomicium. Classification (GTDB taxonomy): domain Bacteria; phylum Bacillota; class Clostridia; order Clostridiales; family Clostridiaceae; genus Clostridium_J; species Clostridium_J culturomicium. The sequence goes on from NZ_CCXK01000013.1 coordinate 277,006, forward strand.
AAATTGCCCGCGGACAGGAGAACCATACCATTTGTTTGAGGTATAATTGTTGCCAAGCAGCCATTGTTGGTTATCACCATCTGACATAATTATAGTTACATAATGTACATTATCATAATTAGTAAAATTAGTCTCTGTTTTTTGCTTTAGATTACATAAGGGAAAAGAACTTAATACAGATAAATTATAAGACCAATCAGCGGCTATTACATCAACACCATAGGAGGAAGCTAAGGCTACATTATTATGTTCATCTGGTCCCCATCCTAGACAGTGGGAGTTGTCATCTAAAGAAGAAAATATTGTTTTTCGTAAATCTGTTTCTTTTTCATCTTCATAGAAAATTAAAGCCTTTGCAGTTATGGCATAATCCCTTAGTGAGATCGGTTTATCGGGGGATAATTGTATTACAACAGAATGATTTAATCCAGAATTCCAAAGATTTTTAAATGCCCAGTATTTATCGGTATTCCTACAATCTTCAATTAAGGTTGTTAAACCAGCGCTAATAACTTTATTTTCTATTGATTGGTCAATAGCTATGGAGTTTTTTAAACTAGCAACGGTACATGCGTTATTAATAGATGGGGTTGTTGTACCATTATAAAGTACATACCCATCTATAAGAGAACTGAATTCAGTTAACAACTCCCAGGGACTTTCCGGGTATATCAATTCAACATTATTATTATTATTATTTTTCAAATCTAAAAGCCAAACTTTATAATCGGGCTCTTGGGAGCTGATAATATAAATCTGTTTATCAGATTTGGCAGCTACAATGCCTTGCAATGTAGCTGCCATAGTTTTTTCTTCTAGGGTTAATTTGTCTTCTGAAATAACGTATAAACTTTTGGGGATTATAGAATTTTTTATGTATGAATCTGTATAGGAATTTTTATTTGTTGAACAATAAAAATTAAGATTTGAATAACAACTTAGGGAACATTTATCATCATAACACCCATTTTTATAGTTAGTGTAGAAATTGTTTAGAAAGTCAAAGTGTTCTCCCTTATAAAATCCAGCAGCAGCTTTCTCATTTATTTTTGATAAAATTACTTGACGTGTAATAATATCATATAAGCTGACATCGTTACAGTTTTTCATTATATCATACATTATCATAAAGGTTGTTGTTCTGCCAACACCAGCCTTGCAATGAAAGTGAAGCCAAGAATTTTCGGGTTGGTTATTGACAAAGGTGATGAAATATACAATCATGTCTTCAGTTGGAAGCTTTCCATCTGTTACAGGAATGCGAAGGTAGCCAATAGAATTATCTTCAGTTAAAGAAGCTTCATTTAAAACATATTTAGGGATAATTTCTTTTTGGGTATTGAAAAGAAGTAAAGGTTCATTTAGTTTAATGGAATTTAAATCTTTATTTTCAGTTTTAATTACTTCTTCTAAAGTTAAGCCAGCATTTGCATTATTTTTTTCATTTTCTAGGCTTACTGCAGTGCCATTGATAAAACCGTGAGATTCTTGTCTTAAATCTATAGTTATAATAGAATAATTAGTTCCTATAGAGTTTTTAATCATGCCAAGGGAATTTTCAGCAAATTGACTGCTGCCAGAAATTTTCAAGGTATCAAGGCCAGTTAGATTTAATTCTGTTCCAGAAGGAATTTCAATTTCGTCTGTACATTTTCTAAAATGGTGAGGTAACTTTTTTGTGTTAGCAGCATCTTGAACCCAATGAGCGTCATTAAAAGCAGTAGCATAGTATGTAATTGAAACAAAGGAACACAAAAGTGCCAGAAGAATTACAAAGTACATTTTAAAGGATTTTTTCATAGTATACACCTCGTAAATTAATGTTATCTTATACTAGATAGAGTGAGAGAAGAAGATGATTTTTATTCTTAATTTTTAAATATTAAGTGGATGAATTTAAAATTTAAGAATAAAGTTTTTATAAAGGTGAGAATAAATTAATCAGATTGCGTTATATAGGGTGTAAAAGCTTTTACAAAATAAAGAACAGGAGATTAATTGATGAGGGCTAATGATTTAAATTATATAAAAAGACTTAAGAGCAGGAAGGAAGACGCCCTGGAATTTGTGGTGGACAAGTACCTGCCTTTGGTAAAAGGTGTGATTTATAAGGTGTTATCTTCTACTTATAATGAAACTGCAATAGAAGAGTGCATAAATGATGTCTTCCTTTCTGTATGGGAAAATATAAGTAAATTTAATGGTGATGATAATGATTTTAAAAGGTGGATATGTGCTATAGCTAAGTATAGAGCAATTGATTATTACAGAAAAGCAATGAAAAACTTAGATATAGCAGTTGAGAAGGTGGAAGAAGGTAAAACAAGTTCCGTAGAAGAAGAAGTCATTATTAAAGAAGATAAAAATGAGTTGATGGAACTTATTAATACCTTAGAACCAATGGACAGAGATATATTTATTATGAAATTCTTTTTAGGTGAGAGAAATGAGGATATTGCACGGAAATATAATGTCTCAAAGGCTGCTATAGATAATAGAATCTATAGAGGAAAAAAAAGAGTAAGAGAAGGTAGAGATAAGTTAGGGATGGAGGCGTAATAAAATGAAAGATTTATATGAATTGTTAAATGAGATAAAAATAGATGAAGAAGATTTTGAGGAAATGCCTGTGAATGAAGTTGAAATAGCCAGAGTGAAGAAGAATCTAAAGAAAAGCATAAAAGGAAAGAAGGCAAAGAAAAAGTCTATTGTAGCAGCTGGATTGTTAATAGCATGTACAGCAGTTTTAGGTTCAACAATTACAACTTATGCAGAGGATATTCCTATTGTAAGAGACATATTCAAGGCGCTGAATAATAAGGTATATAATTCCTATAAAGAAAATGCTAGTGAGGTTAATATTACTAAAAGACATAAAGAAACTTCAGTAACCATAAATGATGCAGTGTTTAATGGGAGTACAATTACGTTAACCTATACGATTAAAACGAATAAAGATTTAGGTGAGGAAATATTTCTTAATAATTATCATGTAATTAAAGAGTATGATAAATCAGGATATACTGCTAGTAGTAAATTTATTAAAGCTGATGATTTTACTTATGTAGGGCAAGAAAATATTACGTTGTTTAATTTCAATGAAGGAGCTAATAAACCTATAAATTTAGCTGTGAAGATAAATGGTATACAAGAATTAATGGACGAGGAAAACTTTATAAATGGAAAATGGGATTTTAATTTGGTTTTAGATCCTGTAGCTAGTAACAGAGTAATGGTTAATAAACAAGTTTCAGATGAAGGTTTATCAATAGCGATAAAATCTATAGATATAAATCCTATGTCTATGTTCTTAGTATTTTCAGAGTCATATGAAGAGAATTGCATCTGGGATAAAGCAGATATAGAGCTTGAGGTAAAGGATGACCTTGGTAACACTTATGAACTTCAGCAGCATGGAGGAACGGGCAAGGGCAAAGCTGTGGATTGGGGTGTAACTTTAGAACAATTAAAGGATGAAGCTTCTAAGCTGATCATTACCCCAAAGGTAACTTTGGTTAATTTGAGTGAGCCTAAGTTCATGGAGGTAGAATATAAAGATAATACTAATGGAGAAACGGGTAAAGCAAATACAGAAACTTTTGAAGCGTTAGAAGTAAAAGAAGTAATTTTAGATAGTATAGTGGTAGATATAAGATAATAGTAATACTCGAGTAATTTTTATTTTTCATTTCATTACATTTAAAGTTCTGAAAATTTACGAGGTAGTAATATTAAATAATTTAGAGCCCTATGTGACGAAAGAGCACATAGGACTTTTTACTTTATTATATCAGTTATGGATTCAATGAATTTTTTAACTGCTGGAGCAGCAGTCTGGGTTGAGCTTATTGCAATTCCAAGGGTACGAAAATATTCTTTAGATAGTTTTTTTACTACTAAATGCTCTGGAATCCTTGATAGAAATAATTCAGGCATTAGTGAAACGCCAAGGCCTTGAGATACCATTGCAAGAATGGTTTCGTCACCCTTAACACGATACTTTATCTTTGGGATTAAATTTTCTGCTTGTAAAACTCTTAACATTTCCTCATCAGAGCCCTTATAAGGAGCTATATAAGGATGTTTAATTAATTCTGAGGGTGTTACTGAGGCTTTGTTACATAGTGGATTATCTTCAGGCAGAACAGCATAAATTGGATCATTTTTTAATGGTATGAATTCAAACTCCTTTGGAGCAGGAGCAGAAAGAATACCCAAGTCAATTTTACCATCCATAAGCCAAGCGTTTATTTCCATGTAGTCACCAACAAACAGCTGAAGCTGAATATTAGGGTAAACCTCTTCAAAGGTTTTGATTATAGGTGGAAGCCAATATAGGGAAACGCTATAAAAACAACCTATTCTTATGGTACCAGTTTCTAAGCCCTTTATTTTGTTTACACTTTCAAAGAGTTTTTCTTCTCCAGTGACAATCTGTCTTAGATAAAATAATAAATCTTGTGCATTTTCAGTAGGAGATACTCCGTCCTTGTGGCGATTAAGTAATTGGAAACCAAACTCCGTCTCTAAGGACTTGATCATATGGCTGATGCCGGGCTGAGTGTAACCTAATTCTTCAGCAGCTTTAGTTAAACTTCCATATTCAATTGTAGTAAGCAGTGCTTTATATTTTGTAATACTCATATAATCTCCTAGATATAATAAAATGTAATGATATATATTACAAACATTCAGTTTATTTATATATGTTTATATAATAAGATAGTATAGGTGAAAAAACAAGTTAATTAAGGGGGGAGCTAAGGTGAAACTTGAAAATAATTTAGGAACTGATGATATAAAGAAACTGGTGCTTAAGATTGCTCTTCCAGCAATGTTTGCTCAGTTTGTTAATGTACTTTACAGTGTTGTTGATCGTATTTATGTGGGAAATATTCATGGTGTAGGAGAACTTGCACTAGCAGGGGTTGGAATATGTGCTCCAATTGCAATGCTGATTTCAGCCTTTGCATACTTAGTTGGAGTTGGTGGAGCGCCGCTTATGAGCATTAAGATGGGAGAACAGGATAATAAGGGAGCAAAGCAGATATTATCTAATTGCTTTGGAATGCTCCTCGTTATATCAATAGTTATAATGATTTTAATGCTTGTGTTTAAAGAGCCTTTATTATATTTATTTGGAGCTAGTGAAAACACTTATTTTTATGCAAATCAGTATTTTACAATATATTTAATTGGAACAGTATTTGCATTATTAGCAGTGGGAATGAATCAATTTATTTTATGCCAAGGGTATGCAAAAATTGGAATGAAGTCTGTTGTTATTGGTGCTGTGGTTAATATAGTACTAGATCCGATTTTAATTTTTGGTTTTAAAATGAATGTTGCAGGAGCAGCCTTAGCAACAGTTATCGGACAATTGTGTTCCTGTTTATATGTACTTCAATTTTTATTCAGTAGAGATGTTCATATAAAAATTGAGTTTGGGGGATATCAGTGGAAAGTCATGAAGAAAATCCTATCGGTGGGAACAACTCCATTTTTGATAATAGCTTTTGACAATATACTTTTAATATCTATAAATGCGGTGCTTCAGAAGTATGGAGGACCATCTAATGGAGATATGTTAGTGGCTTGTGCAACAATTCTTCAAAGCTTTATGCTGATTATTACAATGCCTTTGAGTGGAATTACTGGGGGAACTCAAACAATTTTAGGCTTCAATTATGGGGCAAGGAATACTAAAAGAGTTCTTGAAGCAGAAAAATATATTTTTCTCATATCAATGTGTTTTGTTGGTATTATGTTTCTGATTGCTCAAACGATTCCGCAGTTTTTTGTTCGAATATTTACAAGTAATCCAGAGTATATTAAGCTTACTACCTGGGCAATAAGAGTTTACACCATAGGTCTATTTGGGGTTGCAATTCAGTATACTGTAGTTGATGGTTTAACAGGTATGGGAGTTGTAAAAATGGCTGTTTCTTTATCCATGTTTAGAAAAATGTTGTTTCTTGTGTGTGTATTTGCTATTCCAATGTATTTTGATGTTAAAAATGTATTTTTTGCAGAGGCTATTTCAGATATTGTAGGTGCGACAGTAACATCAATTATTTACTTTACAATGTTTAAAAATATACTTCGCAGGAGAGAGTTAGAGGATCCAGAAGGAATTGAAGGTATAAGTTGTAAATGAAATATTAAAAAATATAATTGACAAGTATCGTGTTAAATGATACATTAAGAAAAAAACAATCCCTTTAAATTGATTCGGGAAATCAGTAAGGAAGTTATAATATACTTAAGAATTATATTCGAAGAGACAGAGATGTAATTTATTGCATCTTATTCGAGATAAAATAGATTTAATTATGTTAATATAGCCTTCCTTCATCAGGAAGGCTTTTTTATTTAACAATTTAAACGGTATATTAGAACCTTATGTAGTTATTTAGGGAAATGAACTAATAAGGAGAAATGAGAAATGACAGGAAAAATCAAAAGAAAAAATAGCAGCAATAATCTAGCAATGAAAATGGCAATAGCACTTTTATTAGGATTAGCAGCTGGTTTAGGATGCATTGTGCTAAGAGAAAACTTAATATCGAATGGAAATAGCTCATTATGGACGAGCATAAATAATCTTTTGTTTCAGGACATATCGGTTGAAGGGGCAACAAGTGCAGTAGGGGTATTTTATATATTAGGTCAGTTATTTGTGAACTCTTTACAGCTTGTAATTGTTCCAATGGTATTTACATCTATAGCATTAGCCATGTGCAAAATAAGTGACACTAAAAAATTAGGAAGAATTTCTTATAAAACTATATTAGGATTTTTATCAACTTCTGTTTTTGCTTTAGCACTTGCAGGTATAATAGGGTTTGTAGTTAAAAATATGGGCTTATTTACGGCAAATGTTTCTAATGTTACGGCACAAGCCGGAGTTGCGAGTTCAACAAATCCTCTTTTAATCATAGTTAAAGCAATACCAAACAATATAACAGCAGCGTTTTCAACAAATGGAAGCATATTAGCAGTAGTTTTTGTGGCAGTAGTTTTAGGACTTTGTATTAATTCATTAGGGGATAAAATTAAGGTTTTAAAAACATTACTAGAAGAAGTTAACTCAATCATAACAGTGTTCTTGAGCTTTATAATAACAAAGTTTGGGCCAGCAGCAATATTTGTGTTGATAACAAGAACCTTTGCAATATATGGTGTTGATAATTTAAAGCCAGCTTTAGTATATGTAGTAACAACAGTGTTAGCTCTATTAGTATTTTTAGTATTTGGATATGCAATATTCATAGCAGTTGGAGCAAGACTTAATCCAATGATGTTTGTTAAGAAAATAGGTAAGGTAGCTTTATTTGGTTTCTCAACATCTTCTTCAGCAGCAACATTACCTTTAAATACAAAAACGACAACAGAAGAATTAGGTGTAAGTGAGGATATTTCATCATTTGTATTACCTTTAGGGATGACAATAAATATGAATGGTACGGCTATAATGCAGGTTATAGCAGCAATATTTATTGCAACTAGTGCAGGTTATGAAGTAACAGTTGGCAATATAGTAGTAATATCATTATTAGCTTTAATTGCATCGGTTGGAACACCAGCAGCACCTGGAGCAGGAGCGGTAATACTTTTTACAGTATTAACAGGAATGGGATACAATAATGATGCAGCTATATTAGCTTATTCTTTAATACTTGCTATAAACAGACCTATTGAAATGCTAGTAACTTCATTAAATGTTGTGGGAGATGCAGCAACGTGTGTGGTGGTTGCAAAATCTGAAGGAATGCTTGATGAAAAAGCATATTATAGTGAAACATTTGTAGATGAGGAAGTAGCTTAGAATAATTATATATAATATAAAAATACCTTATCCAATAGCAATATTGGATAAGGTATTTTTATTACTTAAATTTCTCAGGAAATTGTTTTATTATTCCATCGATAAGTATGTCTGCAAATTCAATCATATGGTCTTCACCTTTATCGTAGGCAGCAATATCTGCTTTCCAATCTTTATTTAGTCTGGCTACAACTTGGTCTGTAACGAATTGCAGATGTTTATGTAACATGTCTTTTAAAGTTTTATTTGAGTAATTAGGATTTGCACTGCTTAAAAAGTCAGCGATTTCATCAGCATTCTCATACCATAGCTTAGTATACTTATCGAGATCAGTTTTGTTTCCATTTTTAGCAGCATCAACAACTTGGCCAGCGAGTTCTATGTGTTCTCTTAGTAGTTTAGCAAGGGAGTTTCCAGCTTCCTCGCCATAGACAGGTTTAATTGAATTCCCAATATCATCTTGATTTTTAAGAAGTCTTTGAGCTACATCATCTTTATCTTCAAGAGAGGCTAGAGCGCTTATAATATAGAGTTTAAAGATGAATTTATTAACTATAATAATTTAAGAAAAAGATTTTTAGATTTATCGGTTGATGCTTATGAGAAATTTGAAGCTTTATATAAAAGTAATTGTTTAAATATAGATGATGTACATAATAAAGCATATGAATTAGGATATAGTTGTATATTAAGCAATATCGATGAAGCCATAGGAATTTTAATTTCATATGGGTTGATGCATGTAGATAAAAATGTGTTTATTCATACTTATTATTCGAAATTTTTCAAGTGGGAAGATGATTTTGAAGAAGTTGATAGAGGATATAGAGAAGTAGTGCTTATCGCTGAACAAGATAAAGCTTACAGAGAAGAAGGTAAGGCTGAAAGAGGAAGATGGCAGGGGGGCTGCGGTCTAGGTGGTGCTATTGGAGGTGCTATGCAGGCTGGAGCAATGAATGCAGTAACAGGAGCAGCTTACTTAGCTTTTAACTTTGTTGGGAATATGGTAACCTCAGTAGGGGTTAATTCAAAAAAAGAAAGGCTTTTTCAAGAGCCATCTACCATGGAGGATTTAGCAAGAGGTGTTGCGATAAGTGTTTATCAAATTCATTATGCTGTGGTAAATGCCTTAAGAGACAATGATAATAATTTTATTGCCATGTATCCCATGGATAAAGAGTGCGAAATGGCAACAGCTCTTATAAATAATTTGAAAACTGGATTAATTCCGAAGGAGAAAGAAGAAGAAATAATTAAAAATGCTATATATAGTAATCCTTATGATAAAGAGATTTATCTGTTCTTAATAACTCAGAAAAATCAATTAAAGCAGCTATAGAAGCTATTGAAGCAAAAGAATTTCAATCTATTATCAAGGATAAGCATTTAAAAGAGTTAAATAAAGAACTTGAAGAAGCTATTAGATTTGAAGATCAATTGTTTTTAAATGATAATTACAGACTATCAACTATTATTTCAGAGGCAGAGGCGGATAAGGCTATTGAAGAGCTTAAAGGACTTGTTTTAAGAAGTATGGATTTGGTTGAAAAAAGAGTTGAAGAGGTTGAAGAAAAAAGAAGGCTTATAATTGAAGAAGTTGATAGAAAGTTTGTAGAGGATTACTTTAATTCAGTAGTAATCTTAAATGAAAGAGATGTTGAAAGAGAAGTTAATAATATAAGAAATTTAAATGTTAGAACCGAGGAGGTAAAAGAAGAAAAAGCAAGTTATCTACTTTTAAAAGCTGAAAAGATAATTAAAAAGCATAATTCATTATTAGAAAAAGCTTTAAAATATGAAGTAAGAATGACTTCAGTTAAAGTTGAGAAGAAAAGTGAGAACAAGGGAGTATTTGGATTTATTTCTAAGGCCATAGAAAAAGGAGCTAACATCATTGATGAGCTTCAAGAAAAAAGTGAAAAGGAGTCCTGGGATTTCATAACTAACAATGGTGAAAGAACAATAGATGAAGTAAAAAATAGATAAAAAATACTCGGCTTAGAATGATTATAGTATTCTAAGCCGAGTATTTTTATAAATGTAGCAATTGATAGAAAAACGTATGCTATTCAACTTCTAAGTCGTTGAAGTCTCCGGATTTTCTCCATACAGAAAGTACAGGAACTGCATTAATAAATGCATCCTTATCAATTGTTGCAACGAAATTTTTAATAAGTAACAGCTCTTTTGATGAACAAACACATATAAGCTTTGGATTTTCTTTGTTAGTACGTGTACCAATTACACTAGATATACTCACACCGTGCTTTAGTGTATTTAAAATGTAGTCTTTTTGTAAGAATAATTATTTTTATAAATGTAGTATCAAATATTAGAGTAAATGATAGAAGATCAAGCTAAAGGTGTAGAGCAGTGTGCAAAATACACATTAGCGTTAAAACATGAATATTGTAGATAATAAATTAAAGAACTTAAAACACTTATTCAGTTTGAATGAGTGTTTTTTTTATTAAAAAAGTATTATTTAGGGTATTAGTGTGGTAAAGTAAATAATAAAATACAGTTTAGAAATGGGGTTTGAAATGAGAAGAAATGAAATCGATTGGATCAGGAATATAGCTATTTTGATGTTATTTCCATATCATACTGCGGTAATATTTGATAATATGGGATCTTTTTTTATTAAGGCACAGTATTCTCATCAATTGGCAACTATATTTATTGCCAGCACTTTCTTTTGGTACATGCCTTTGTTATTCTTTTTAGCAGGGGCTTCTACATATCATGCTTTTGGAAAAAGAAGTACTAAAGCTTATATAAAAGAAAGATGTTTAAGGTTATTAGTTCCTTTGGTAATAGGAATATTAACAGTTGTGCCATCACAGGTGTATTATGCACTTAAATGGAGAGGGGAATATACAGGAAGTGTTTTTGAGTTTTATCGCAATTTCCTTTTTAGATTTACTGATTTTAAGGGAACTGATGGAGCGTTTACACCTGCACACTTATGGTTTATTATGTTTCTGTTTGTAATAAGTCTTATGGCAATTCCAATAATAAAGTGGATAAATACAGAAAAGGGTGTAAAGTTTATCGACTCATCTAAAAATAAGTTTTTAAACTATAAGGGATTTATTCTTGCATATGGTATTTTTATGATTGCTGAAATAATTCCAAGATTAGGTGATAAGAGCTTGATACAGAACCTTTTATTGTTTGTATTTGGTTATATATGTTATAGTGATGAGGATTTTATAAATAAAATAGATTTGAAGAGAAGAAAGTGTTTAATTATTTCTATTATAGGAACAGGTTTATCAGTAACTATGTACAGTATAGTTTCTAGGTGGATTCAGCCAAGGATGGCTTTAGTTATTTTAGTGATTTGCACAAATGCTGTAGTAATTCCAGCGATTTTAGCTATAGTTGGATATGGAAGAAGATTTTTAACAAAGCATAATTGGCTTTTAAAGAAATTAAATGCACATAGTTTTTATATTTATATTTTGCATCAGCCAATTTTAATAGCATGTGCTTATTATATATTGCCTTTAGGTATCCCTGGTTATTTAAAGGTGATTATGATTTTAGTTATAAGCTTTATTATTACATTGATTGCCTGTTATATATTAAGTTTAATTTTAAATATATATACTATAGGTATAAATAAGGTTAGTACATTAATAACAAGTGGAAGTGCAGAATCAAAGTAAAATATGAGATTGTAAGTATATGTGAATTTAAACACCACAGAATGGGAGATTTTGTGGTGTTTTATTTTGAACTTTTTTTATTAATATATCATAAAAAAAGTTAATTACGACAATATTGACCAAGTGGTTTGTTTTTAATAAAATGATAATATAAGTAATTGGTTGAAGAATTAATCATACATGTTGTAAAGTTAAGATTTCTGTAATATTAAAGCTTTTAAAGGAGGAGATACATCATTTTATTCGATACGGAATATACACTGTTGTAGCTTTTTATGTTGACAAGTTAGTTTCAAAAGTGAAATTACCGGCAATATCCATTGTAAATGAATTTAAAACAGATGGACCTGTAACAAAGACATTGATTCCAATGCAGAACTTGATGACATGGTAGGCACTGTGGTGTTTTTTACTGTAATAGGAATTGTATCAACTAAGATTTCAGAACAATCGCTACCTTATTATGTTGTTTTTCTAGTAGTATTGTTGCCTATTGTTGTGGGTATAGTAGCTGGAATTCCAGCGGGCTTTATACTAAAAAAAGAACGCTCACAAAAAAGTACAGTAGTTTTGTTAGTTGTTACTATATTAATAGCAGCAGGTATAGGGTTAATATTTAATCATATAGTATTACCAAAGCCAGTGCTTAATTTTATGCTTATTGGAATGGCATTTTCAGCTACATTCAGCAACATGATACCTGAAGAAAGAGTTGAAAAAATAATGGAGTACTTTAATTCTATATTAGGTATAGGTATGATAATTGTAATATTAAATTTAGGAGCACCATTGAATTACCACCTAATACTTGGAGCTGGATTGTTTACAGCAGTGTATATTATTTTTAGAGCTTTAGGTGAAATTGGAGGAGCATATTTTGGAGCAAAAATTACCCATTCACCGACAACGGTTAGAAAATACTTGGGGCCTATATTGCTTCCACACTCAGGGGTTTCACTAATATTTACAGGTATAGCGGTTTCAGTTTTATCAGGACCAGTTCCTGAGTGTGCTTAAATTATTCAGGGTACAATTGCAGCTGCTGCAGTTATAAATGAAATTATAGCAGTAATTATTTCTAAAAAAGCATTTAAGTGGGCAGGAGAGCTTGGAAAGAGAGACGAAGATGTTTGTATGGAAAGTAAAAGGGAATGTTGAAAGAGCATACTTGCGAGACATCAAATTCATGTGGCTATTAGAGGGAGAAGAAGTCCTTTCTTATTCTACAATTTCGAGATTTCGAACGGAAAGATTAAGAAATCGCTTAGAAGACTTATTTTCTTAATTTATAATTTTCTTAGGAAGGCTAAATGAATTAAAGCTTAAAGATACATTTGTTGATGAAACAAAAATAGAGGAAATGCAAATAAATACACTTTTGTTTGGAGAAAATCACTTAAAAAAAGGTGTTGCAAAATAATTTTATAATTATTTTGCAACACCCTCTTTTATATTATTCTTTAATATCAATTGCATCTACTGGACATTGGTCTCTTCCGTCTTTTGCTCCTTCTTGAAGGTCAGCAGGAATGTCTCCAGAAATAGCCTGTGCTTTATCATCATCATTGAATGAATAAACTTCAGGGCAAGTTCCTACACATGCACCACAAGAGATACAAGTATCTTGATCTACTATTGCTTTCATATTTTGTTCCTCCTTAGTTAATATTTAATAACGTCCTTAGTATATACAATTATTTAATTCATATGCATAATCCTTTTAAAGAAATTGATAATATTATAGGGGTAAGGTAGAAGGGGAATAGATCAGAGACAGAAACATTTAAATTAAAATTATATGTTTAAATAATATTAATTAGAATAAAAAAAGATTGTGAAGATATTACAATGTTTTGGATTTTCAGCTAACTTATTCATTTATAGTAGATAAATATAAAAAATGAGGTTTGTGTATTGATGATCAAATGAAAATAATGTAAAATATGAAATATATAGTATTAATTTATAAAAATTATAATATTATGAATAATTATGTAAATAAAAAATAATATTAATATAAGGGGGGATTTTATGAAGAAGATTTTATTAGTAGTGGCATTAACTCTAGTGATACTGTTAAGTGACTTTATATGTTTAAATCTGCTTTCGAGATATGACGGTGAACGCAATGTTGCTGAAGCCTTAGAGGAACAACATATAGATGAGGAGCCAGGTATATATTATGACACACTTTTTAATGAATTAAATCCCAAACAACTATTAACTTATAATAATGGTATATTTATTGCTACAGATGATAGTGTATTTGAATATAAAATAGAGGATAGAACCTGGGTTGACCTTAAAGTAACCAAGCCTATAGAAGAAACTATGGGGACATTGAAAGGTTTAAATTATAGTGCTTTAAAGGATGGCCTTTCAATTAAAGATTATAAAAAGGTTGTAAGTGACATAAATAATGATGGAAAACTTGTATATGAGTTGAATAAAACAAATGAAGGAAACTTTATTTGGGATAAAATTATAGAAAATGGTAAGTTTTGCAAGGATGTGGAGGGAAATGTAGAGCAATATAAGATAACAAGTTTCTACAACGAGAGTATTAATGAAAGAAAAGTTAAAACTGATAAAGCGGAGTACTATATCACAGGAAACAATTTATATGTACATGAAAAAGATAAGAATCCACAACTTATAAAAACTTATAAGAATACGTTAGGTAAAATAAGTATTACGAAATTTGGAAAAGAGATATTTGTATATGGGGGAAGTTTTGGAGTAGAAAGGATTGTAAGCTCAAAGCAATTTAAGGGTGAGGAGTATTTTACCTATACACTTGGAGATTTTAAACTTTCTTTAGGCAGTATAGTTTCATATATAGTTTCACCAGATGAGGGGCATACCTTATTTATCCTTGATAGTGAAAATAAGGTGTATAAGTTACTTTTAGCTAATACATGGATTTCACACAACGTAGATGCACCTATATCAAATGAAATGTATTGCAGCTTAGGGGAAGCAGAAAAAGTAAAAGAATTAACAGTGGGAAGTAAGGTTTTTAAGATAGTTAAAAGTGAAGAGTGGGGAAAATCTTATATTACTGTTAATGATAAAATTTTAAAGGACACTATAAGAGATAGTTTTCAATATCCAGATGAAATTACACGATTTAGTTCAGTTGATGATAGTATATATTTTTGGAGCAAGATTTCACAGCCAATAAGAGTAAATATTAATGATGAATCAGTTGAGTTTATGGGGCAAGGTAATCTTTTTAATAACAATAATCTTAATGAGAAGATAGTTAAAGATAGTAATGGAAATATATATTTAGAGAAAAGTGATAAAAAAACTTATAAGTATCTTGAAAAAAACAAGTTTTATGATAGTGGATTACCATATAAAGTTAGTGATATTAAGATAATGAATGATCAGTGTTATGCTATTAGTTCGGAGGGGTTATACCTGTTTAATGAAAAGGGGCAGTGGGAGATTCTCACTGATAGTGATATTAGTCCTAATTGTGAAGAAAAATTGATTGTGCTAGGCAATTCATTATACGCATTAGCGGAGGGGAGTTTGTATAAGCTCAATGAAAACAATAAGTGGGACTTGGTTGAAAGTAAAATAAACAAAGGGCTGACATCTATATATTATATAAATAAGGATGAAAATAAAGTATACTTTGTGGCTGAAGAAGATGGTGAAAGCCATGTTTCCATAATAGATTTTGTACAAAATAAATGGAGCAAGACAAAAACACTTCCAGATATTAAAAATATAAATTCAGTAGCTGCTGAAGGGGTAAATATTTATGTTGGCACTCAGTATATAGCGGATGGCGCTGCATATGTTTACAAAAATTGCAAATGGATATCTGTACTTCCACAATTAGAAATTGAGAATCATGGTACGATAAAAAATTCATTATTGGTTAAAGATAATAATGGAGTATATTTTCAAGTAAGTGAAAAGGGAAAAGAAGAATATGGTATTTGGCAACTTAAGGACGGAAATGCAATAAAGGTTGAAGATGTTAAAGAACAAGATAAACTTATTCCAAGATTTAATAAAGATGAAGTACTGAATATTTATAATATGGGTATTAGTTTTGAACTGAAAAATGGAAGGGTTATGAGAAAAGTAATGTGAAGATTGCAAAGGGAGGATAATCATTTTAAAATGATTATCCTCCCTTAATTTTACGAAAGCAAGTCTAAATATCGATTGATATTTTTTTCAAGATTACTGAGTATTATAAATTTGGACTCTCTAATGGATTCTTTTCCAAAAGTAAATAGTAATATAGTAGGACAAATAAAAACTGAATAAGCAGCTCCGATTTCTGGTGATTCATCAAGATCTATGTATACTGAAGAAACTTCAGGATAATTTAATAGCATATTTTCTGCTTTACAAAGCAGGTCGCTGCTCCCTCAAAAATTATTGCTATTAAAAAAACATAATACAAAGGGAGTAGATTCAATTAAATTATTTAAATTATCTATGGTTGATATTTTTCTCATGCTGATCCTCCTAAATATGTTAATAAAAATTATAAAAATATTTATTTATATAAGAATATTTTTCAATGAAAAGTATAGTATATATAAACGTTTAATTTTCTATTCAAAATATATTATACCTTAATATGTTGTATTGATTAAAAAAATTTGAAATATGAGTTTAGTTTTAGTGTGAACATATAAAGTAATAGACTTTTATTTTATTTGAAGATATATGTTTTAAGTTTCAAATTTTAACCATATAAATAAGTATAAATATATTTTGAGATTTTGGGGAGAAGTAAGGGAGATGGAAAAGTTAATGTATTGTGTAGATTGTCATAGAATATTTAGAAACTCAAGTAATTGTGAGTATTGTCATTCTCATAACGTAAAAGAGTTAAAGCGAGGAACATCAATAAATGTTATAGGAACTAAAATTAAAGGTAAGGTCTATAATTATAGAAACGACTTAGTTAGTGTTATAATTCTCACTGAAGACCACCAAAGGCTTATAAAGGTCTATGAAGCTAAGCATATAAGAAAGATATTATAAGAATTGATTTTAAGTTAAGCGGAAATACAATAAGTGTTTCCGCTATTTTTATATTGATAAAAAGGATGTAACCTTATAGATATAAAACTAAGAATTGTACAGTATGGTTGTGGACGAATGTCTAAGTGCTTAATGAAGTATGTTTTTGATAATGGTGGAGAAATAGTCGTGGCTTTTGGTAATGATAGTACTCTAATAGGAAAAGACATTGGTGAAATAATGGGATGTGAAAATAAAGGAGTTAAGGTTTCTTCCGCTGAAAAAGCTGACTTGAATCAGTGGACTATATAGGGCGAGCCGGCAATAGGTATTGGTTTAAATAATACTAATAGACTTGAGCTGCCATGTGTAATTATAGTCAATAGATTACCATATGTGATTAATAGTTACCCGGGATTTATATCTACAGATAAATGCCTGCAAGTTCATATTTAAGTAAGGTCATTAATTTTTTTATATGAAAAATAATTATAAAATATATCTTTTTTATGATTTATTTGAAGATAATTAAAAGCAGTAATTGAGTTAGTACTAAAGGTACAACTGAATTACTGCTTATTATATTATTCATTTACTAAAAAATTCATACTGAAATTTCCAACATGCTCCATTGCGTCAATTCTTATAGTATATCTTGTGCCAGCTGCTAGGGAAAGTGAAAAGAAGCCAGTTGGGATTGAAGTTTCTTTGTAGGCGATTTCACCTTTAGCATCTAAAATAGTTAAATCTAAATCCCCACTATTTGAAGTAACATTTACGTCGATATTACAGGTTTCACATTGGTCTAAATCAATAACTTTACTTCTGTAACCAGTAAAAAGACTGTAGGACATATTAATGGAATCGGAAGTGATCTCTTCTAAAGTTGAAACGAGAATTTCTTCATTAGCAGGTGCTTTTATTTGAATCTTGTTTTTACTACATCCTGATAAGGGGAAGGTTAAAATAATAGTAATACATATAAATTTAATAGCTTTTTTCATTTTATCACTCCTATGTTATAAATGTATATAAGTAATAAATATGAAATTGAAAGCAATTATATTACCAATGTAAATTTTTTTGATAAAGACAGTAAGTGAATTGGTTTAAAAGGGTATTAAGGTTATAAAAAAGAAAAAGCCTTGAAGATTAAATACTTTAAAATAAGAATTTAATCATCTTCAAGGCTAAATAGATATACAGTTATCCTAAGAGGATATACCGTTATCTTAATAGTATTATATGCTGTAAAAAGTTGAATTATACAAAAATAATGTATATGTATTTAATAAAATATGGTTAGTAAAAATTTGAGGTGATAAAATAGTAAAAAATAGAATAATATAAAAGTATCTAAATATAAGATAAGTAGTTTTTGTCTAATATTAAAAAAATGATAGGAGGCTGAATAATGAGAGAAGTATCCTTAGAAAATTTAAGGTTTAGGCGAGTATATAAATTTGTCATTTATGATAATGCTGAATTGACAGGCAATATTGTTACGGTGAAGGATAATATGATTTATATAGACAGCAGCTATCATGATGAAGAATTTGCTTTTATACAGGGATTTCATATTGATGGGATAAATCATGTGTATCTAAATAATGAAATTCCAATAAAGAAGGATTATAAGAATATTGAGGTTAATTGTGAAATGCACTACCCAAAGGAAGTGGTACCTAATGGGTATATAGTTTATGAAAGCTGTGAAGTTGAGGGGTTAAATACGGGGTGTATTTACGAGTTTTTATATAAGAATATGACTATAAGAGGAAAGGTTATAAGTGTAAATAGCAATGATTCTGATGGAAAGATGTACGTGCTTTGTGATATGGCATATAATGAAAAGAAAATATGGCTTTACGTTCTATTAGATTATAGTTTTTTGACTGATTTTGAAATACAAGATGAAATTCCAATATATAAGATTGAAAATTTTGATGAGGATATAAGAGTATTATAATAAGTAAAATTTAAGTGAAAATAATTAAAAATTTAGAATATTTAAAAATATAGTAACATATTTTGTAAAAAATGTTGTTATTCAATCGATTACATTATATAATTAAAAATATAAAATGCATCATGGCTACATCATCAGGGTTTTTATTAATAGACTAATAAATAGAAAGTGGGATGGAGATATGACTAAGTTTGGTGAACAACTAATTAATGAAATTCAAGGGTTAGAAAAATATATTGGAAGTAATGGCGTAATTAATATATGGCCAAGTGAAAAAGAGGAAAAATTAAAGGTTCTAAGATATTTAAGCACCAAGTTTGAGCATGGAAAAGAGTATACAGAAAAGGAAGTAAACTATATAATAGGAAGATGGCATAGTTTTGGAGATTATTTTCTTTTAAGAAGACATTTAGTAGATTATAAATTTTTATTTAGAACATTTGCTGATGATTTTAAATATTGCAGAGACGATATTTATTAATACATGGCTTTGAATATTTGGAGGTAACAAAGTGAAGAAAATAAATCTTAATGGTTTTATTGAAGAAACAAAAGAAGCTAATATATTTAGTGTTATTGTATTACAAGGTGGAGAAGTAGTTGGAGAATATCATAGTGAAACGGAAAGAGTAAGAAATCAATATTCTGTTTCTAAAAGTTTTACATCTACAGCAGTAGGTTTTGCTGTTGAAGAAGGCTTGCTTAATTTGGATGATAGAATATTAGATTTTTTTCCAAAGGAGGCTCCTGAAAAGCCTTCAGATAACTTGAAAGCTCTTAAGCTTAAGGATTTATTAAGGATGTCTACAGGTCAATTTAATGGGCATTTAATGGCAGATTCATCATTTGGGACAACACCTAGATTTGAAATATTAGAAGAAAATTGGGTGAAATATTGTCTTAATCAAAGTTATCCATTGAAGCCGGGTGATAGGTTTGTTTATAGCAATGTAGGAGCCTATTTAGCTGGAGTAATGGTTCAGAAAAAGTCTGGAATGGACCTGGTAGAATATTTAATGCCAAGGTTATTTGAGCCATTGGGGATAAATAAACCTAATTGGGAAAAGTGTCCTAGGGGATATAATTTTGGAGCTGGAGGTTTGAATATTTCAACTTCAGAATTAAGTAGGTTTGGACAATTTTATCTTCAAAAGGGACAGTGGCATGGAAAACAACTTCTTTCGAAAGAGTGGATTAAAGAGGCTACATCCAAGCAGATTGACACAGATAATAGAGGAGACTGGGGTTGTGGATATGGATATCAATTTTGGAGAGGTGAGCATAATTCCTATAGAGCTGATGGCAAATTTGGACAATATTGCATTGTTTTAAATGATAAAAATGCAGTAATTACTATTAATGCTCATGCTACTAGAGTGAGAAGAGTAATGGAAGCTGTATGGACTGAAATATGGACTCAATTGTAAGGTATTATTAAAAATAGCATTTATAATTTTAGCAAAGGTAGAACGGAGGTTATTGGAAATATAAATGGGTATATATGAAGAGGATTTTTTTGTTGATAATGAAAAGATTGACATCTATGAGATAAACCCGCTTAATACACCAATGAATCTATTATTGATGGCTGATCCATCTTTTAATAGTATAAATTCTTATATAAAAGCCAGCAGAGTACTTGTTGCAAGAAAAAAATCAGCAATAATAGGCTTAATAGTATTTTTAAAGAGAACACAAGAGGAATATGAAGTTATGAATCTTGCTGTTGAAGAGAATAATAGAGGTAAAGGTATTGCTAAAAGATTATTAAAGGCTGTTGACTCTAAAATGGTTCCACTGGGAGCTAAAAAACTTATAATTGGAACACGAAATTCGTCTATTGAGAAATTAGGGTTATATCAAAGGTTCGGATTTAGGATTAGTGAAATTGAGAAAGATTATTATTGCGCTAAATGTAAAGAGAAAATTTGGGAAAATGGCATTCTCTGTAGGGATAGAATTATTTTTGAAAAGAAATATTAGATAATATAAATATAAAGAAAGAGAAATCCTGAGGAAACTTTAGGGTTTCTTCCTTTGTATAAGGATAACTTAAGTGTAACGAATGAGGAGATATATGAATGAGAATAAATAAACTGCTTAGTAATTATGGATTGTGTTCACGAAAAGAAGCAAATAAATGGATAGAAGAAGGCAGAATCCAGGTTAATGGTGAACTGTGCACACCAGGACAATGGATAGAATTAAGTGATGAAATATTACTAGATGGAAATCCTATAAAAGAACAGGAAAAGGTATATTTAATTTTAAATAAGCCTGTTGGGATTACATGTACTGCGGCTAGAAATATAGAAGGTAATATAATTGACTTCTTAAATTTTGAACAATATATATTTCCAGTAGGAAGGCTTGATAAAGAATCTGAGGGGTTAATTTTAATGACAAATGATGGTGAATTAGCAAATAGAATTTTAGAAGCAGATAATCATCATGAAAAAGAGTACATAGTAACTGTAGATAAAAAAATAGATGATAAATTTATCAACGGAATGGCTCAAGGGGTTAAAATTTTAGGGGTAATAACAAGACCCTGTAAAGTTAAAATGGTAGATGACTATACTTTTAAAATCATACTTACGCAAGGATTAAATAGACAAATACGAAGAATGGTTAAGACTTTTGGGTTAAATGTAACAAAATTAAAGAGAATAAGGATTCTTTCAATTGAACTAAGCGATCTAGAAACCGGAGGATGGAGAAAACTGTCCAAGGATGAGATTCAAAACTTGAAGAGAGTTTGGAATAAATAAAAGTCAGCAAAATTGCTGACCTTTATTTTTTATATTAAAACAGATAGGTAGCGTTCTCCACCATCAGGAAGAATAACAACAATGGTTTTGCCAGCATTTTCAGGTTGTCTTGCTAACTCAGCTGCAGCAAATATAGCTGCACCGGATGAAATTCCAACTAATAGTCCTTCTGTTTTAGATAAAGCCTTTGCAGTGGTGAAAGCATCTTCATTTGAAACTGTAATTAGTTCATCATAAATACTTGTATTTAAAGTTTCAGGAACAAATCCTGCACCTATGCCTTGTATTTTATGTGGACCAGGTTTGCCACCCGATAATACAGGTGAGGATAAAGGTTCAACCCCAACTACTTTTATTAAAGGGTTTTGCTGTTTTAGATAAGCACCAGTTCCAGAGAGAGTTCCTCCTGTACCAATTCCGGACACAAGAATGTCAATGTGACCATCAGTATCTCTCCATATTTCAGGTCCAGTAGTAGTTCTATGAATTAAAGGATTTGCAGGGTTTGAAAATTGACCAGGAATAAAGGCATTTGGAGTTTCCTTTGCTAGATTTTCGGCTTTTGCTATAGCTCCTGCCATACCTAGGGAGCCTTCTGTTAATATTATTTCTGCACCATAGGCTTTGATTAGGTTTCTTCTTTCTACACTCATTGTGTCAGGCATAACTATTATAGTTTTATAGCCTCGAGCTGCTGACACAGAAGCAAGTCCAATACCTGTATTGCCACTGGTGGGTTCAATAATTACAGAGTCTTTTTTTAAGAAACCTTTTGCTTCAGCATCATTAATCATTGCTAAAGCAATTCTATCCTTAACGCTTCCAGCTGGGTTGAAGTACTCTAGTTTAGCGATAAGAGTAGTTTTGAGTAAATTTACGTTAGAGTAATTTGAAAGTTGAAGAAGTGGTGTATTACCAATGAGCTCTGTTAAATTTGAATAGATTTTTTTCATTTTATATCCTCCTTAATTAAATAACAAATTCTATTAGTGAAGCTTCTGTTAATGTCCTTTTTACTTCTTTCGCTGGGATTCCGACCACCGTTGAGTTTATATTTGTGGATTTTAATACTACAGCATTAGCGCCAACCTTAGTGCCATCAGCTATATATATATTCCCTAATATCTTTGCTCCAGCACCAATTACCACATTGTTACCTACAGTTGGGTGTCTTTTGCCCTCTTCATTTCCAGTACCTCCAAGAGTTACACCTTGATAAAGAGTAACATTGTCACCAACTTCACTTGTTTCACCAATAACAACTCCCATACCGTGGTCTATGAATAGGCCTTTTCCAATGGTTGCACCAGGATGAATTTCTATCCCTGTAAAAAATCTACCAAGGTTAGAAGCTAATCGAGCAAGAAAAAAGAGGTTTCTTTTGTAAAGTGTATGGGCAAATCTATAATAAATAAGAGCTTTTATATGAGGGTATAGTAAAAGAACCTCCAATTTATTTCTTGCAGCAGGGTCGGTTTTAAGAACAACGTCTATATCATAATTTAGTGTTTTTATAAAATTTATCATAATAATTCCTCCGTACATTGTATTTGGGTATAAAAAAACGCCTCTAAGATAACTCTTAGAGACGGCATATATCCGCGGTTCCACTCTAGTTGGCTATATAAAATAAAGCCCACCTTAATTCAAGTACTTTCATACTCTATTAATATAACGGTTAAAACCGCGATAGCCTACTTAGTTTCGGTATCGAACTCCAAAGGGCACTTCAAAGGTAACTCCAATAAATATCATTTCAGCTAATAGATATTCTCTCTGAAAATTCGTTACAATCTACTTTCCTTTTTCAATGTTTTTATAGTTTAATATTATAGTTTATTCTATGCATTTTACTTCAAATTGAAACTATAAAAAAATATTATTATTACTAATTTAATATTTTTATTCAGCCAAAGAAGGATCTAATGCATGTTTATCAATGAAATCAATAACATTTCCATAAGATGATAAAACAATTGGCTCGTTTCCATCAAAATAGTCTGGACATTTATGAGAAATTAATTTTTTAAATATTCCCCATAGTTGATTATGCAAAAATCCATTTTTTATGTGATCAGATTCACCTTTTAAATGGAATAGATGGATTTTTTCTTTCATCTCATCTGTAAATGATTTTTCTATAAAAGGCATAATATCTCCGTTTGTTGATGAACATTCCATACCTACTGTAAACACAACAATAGTTTTGTTTTTAAGTAGATCAAAGTTCTTTGTGATAGTAGAGATTCCTTCAATGGCATGATTATATATTCCACCACCATATACGATAATATCATAATTTAAAAGCGTCTCTATATCAACGTTACAACATTCTATTAAGTCTGCACCAAATTCTGCAGCTATCCATTGAGCATATGTTTTAGTATGAGCATATCTAGATTTGCATGCTACAACAACCATCCTACACATTTTAATTAGTCCCCCCGAAAATTACATAAGTTCATAGTTATAATATTAAATAAGTAAAAATAAGTGACCAGTTTTATATTCTTAATATGGTCACTTAGAGTATTATAGTACATGCATATAGTTATTACAATATTAATTAGTGCTATTTTAAGAGATTAGTTAAAAATAAAAACAATTTAATTAAGTTTTCTTGAATCTCCTTAAAAATATTTGAGGGAATATTCTACTTTTTATGACAAAGAATAATCTGTATAGATTTTATATCAATGTAGTGTCTTTAGAAAATTATAATTAAGCATAAATATAATTTATATTTTTATGAGTAAATGAGGAGGAAAAATGGTTGAAGAGATAATAAAAAAATCGAAAATAAATATCCATAGCATGTTAAGGCATGGATCAGTTGCAGTAGCCACGCTATTTATTGTAGGAATATTTTTTGGAATGAAGAATGTTATGTTAGCATTTCCTATTGCTCTTACATCAACAGTTATGGGACGGCAGAATTTCCAGGTTAAGACTTTCAGTAAAGCTTTAAGAATAATCATGTTAGATGTGATTATCGTATTATTAGCTCATATTTCATCTTTGAACTTATATTTAGGAATACCAGTAAACTTTATTAGTATTTTTATGATAATGTACACAATTGTCTCACCGTATGACTTAACTTTTTATAAGCCATTTTTGATGTTATTTATTTTTACTCAGTATGCAGCTGTTCCAACATCAGAATTGCATCTAAGAATTATGGCTGTGATATTAGGTATCGGCATAGTTATTCTTGGAAGTGTAATTAAGAAGGTAAATGAAAAATCAATTTTGGGCAATAGTTTAACTGGAGTATTAAAGGATATTGATTTTCAGTTGGAAAATATATTAATGGGTTCTTATGATAAGAGTCTTCAAGATAAATCCTCTAGAAGTATGAGGGATTTGGCATACAAAATATATATAACAAGATATAAGGAGTATTTAACTACGTACCTAGGAAAAATTCAATTTAGAATTTTTATTTCTATAGAATATTTAAATTTATGTTTAGCAGAAGTGAATAGTAAATTTGAAAGTCATATGTTGAACAGAAAAGATATTATGGAGCTTAAGGAGATTGTTAATGGTATTTTAGAGTATAAAGAAGGAAATTTAACCTATGATAATATTAATAGAAAACTTCAGACTTTTAAAACCTTAAATTTAAACAATGAAAGAAAAGATCAGTGGACTGAAGAGTATATAGATGCAAGAATAGTAAATTTATTTGATGTTCTTGAAAATATTATTAAAGCTATTGGTGAATTAAATAATTTAGGATATAAGCAAATAAACAAGGTTTATAATCAATGGGAAAGAACAGATATGGATAAACCAAAAGTTGTTTTTAAGGAGTATTTTGACAGCAATAATATAAGGATTAAGTTTGCATTGAGAATGTCAATAACAATGACTATTTCACTATTTCTTGGTGAGAAGTTAGGATATTACAAGGTCATTTGGGCAATCATAACAATTATGTCTATAATGCAGCCTTATTATGAAGATACTAAATCAAAGGCAAAGGAGAGAGTCGTTGGTAATGTATTGGCAATTGTAATAACCGGTGTAGTTATAAATTTGATAAATTCACAATGGGTAACGATAGGTATTCTTGTAATATCGCTATACCTTTTGTACGGTTTTAAAGAGTATTATAAGATATCTCTTTTTGCAGGTATGGCTTCTATGTGTATAGCATCTTTAAATCAAAATATTAATGTTTTGATATTTTATAGAGTGATATATGTATTTATAGGAGTTATAGCTGTTATTTTTATTAATAGATATGTTTTCCCTTACAAGCTTAAGGATGGAATTGACGCTCTTACAAAGAAAATTCTTCGATTAAGGGTACAACTTATTAATGATGCTAAGGCGGTAAAGAATGATAAATTTAAGGAACATGAAATAAGGGATTTAGTAATTCATTCAACACTATTAAGTCAAAAACTATATTTAAGAAACTTACAATGTAATTATGAGGAAACAGAGGAATTTATAAATCAAAATAATCGAATCGTTATTGGAGTTGCATACAACACATTAAGGTATTCTGAAATAAAGAAAAGATAAAGAGATAAATGACATGCCTTTAGTTAAAACACTAATTAGTATAGAAATAATAGTTAATATGAAGTTGTATAAATTGATAAAACTAAAACTATTATTTAATTATGGTATAATAAAAGCAGTGAATAGAAACGGAGGGGAATTTATGAAAAAGATAGTTTTAGCTGGTGGATGCTTTTGGGGAGTTCAAGAGTACTTCAGCAGAATAAATGGCATATTAAAGACTGAGGTTGGATATGCAAACGGAAAAACTTACAATCCAACTTATGAACAGGTATGTAATGATAATACAGGCTTTGCAGAAGTTTGTTATGTTGAATATGATGAGAGAATTATTACACTTAAGGATGTGTTGAGTAAATTTTGGGCCGTAGTTAATCCTACCTCATTAAATAGACAGGGAAATGATGTTGGGAACCAATATAGATCTGGAATATATTATTTTGATGAGGACGATATTGCGGATATTCAGGAAAGTATAAAGGAGCTTCAGAAAAAATATGAAAAAAAGATTGTGACAGAAGTTAAGCCTTTAGAAAATTATTTTAAGGCAGAAGAGTATCATCAGGATTATTTGAAGAAAAATCCAAATGGATATTGTCATATAAATTTAGGATAACTAGTGTAGAGGTGATACTTAAGTGGGATGGCAGGAAGATATAAGAAAATATAAACCCTTCAATGAGCAAGAAAAGAAGGATAAAGAGTCTATTATTTATGCGATAAACAACTTTAATAATTTACTTACAAGAGAGAATACTTTAGCTCACATTACAAGTTCGGGATATATTGTTAATAAAGATAGAACTAAGGTGTTAATGATACATCATAACATTTATAATACCTGGGCTTGGACAGGAGGACACGCAGATGGAGATAGTGATCTGCTAAGAGTAGCAATAAAAGAAGCAATTGAAGAAACCGGTGTGAAAAATATAAAGCCAATCACGTCAGAAATTCTTTCAGTTGATGTAATTGAAGTTCTTGGACATGTTAAAAGAGGTGTTTATGTCTCAGCACATTTACATTTAAATGTGTGCTATTTATTAGAAGCAGATGAAGCTGATGAACTTATAATAAAAGCTGATGAAAATAGTGGAGTAAAGTGGTTACCTATGGAGGAACTTCACAACTACAGCTCTGAACCACATATGGTAAAGTTATATAATAAGTTTAATGAAAAGATAAAACTAAATTGGAATTAACTTAAGTTACTTTATTAAGGTGGTATTTTCTATGGGAAGTACCACTTGATTTTGAAATTTTTAATATTTTCATGCAAAGAATAAATTATTTCAGGTAAGTTAAAAGAGAAAATACTCAATTAAGGTAAATTAATATGGATGAAAAGAGGAAGTTTTATGAAAAAGTTTTTTAAAATTTGTACAAGCTTACTGCTAAGTTCAGTAATATTTGTTGGATGTTCATCACAGAAAAATGATGATCAAGGTGCAAAGGATAATAATGAAACACCAGTTGAAAAAATCGATATCAATATAGGATCTTTAAAAGGACCTACTACCATGGGGATGGTAAAGCTTATGGAGGATTCAGAAAAAGGTGAAACAGATAATAACTATAAAGTAACAATGACTGGAACAGCTGATGAAATAGTTGCTTCAATGGTTAAGGGAGAATTAGATGTTGCTGCAGTTCCATGTAACCTTGCTTCAGTTTTATATAATAAAATGGAAGGACAAGTTAAGGTTGCAGCTATAAATACTCTTGGAGTTCTTTATGTAGTTGAAAATGGAAATGAGATAAAGTCAATAGAAGATTTAAAGGGGAAGACACTTTACAGCACAGGTAAAGGAACAACTCCAGAATATATTTTAAATTACATATTGGCTGAAAACGGAATAGATGCTGAGAAGGATTTGGCTGTTGAATATAAATCAGAGGCTACAGAAGTGGCAGCACTTTTAGCAGAAAACCCTAATGCTGTAGCAATGCTCCCACAACCTTTTGTTACAACTGCACAAGCTAAAAATGATAAGCTTAGGGTTGCATTAGATATGACAGAGGAGTGGAATAAGGTACAAGGGGATAAAGGAAGTGCTTTAGTAACAGGTGTGGTTATTGCTCGTAAGGAATTTATAGAAAAGAATCAGCAGGCTTTTGATAATTATTTGAAGGATTACAAGGCATCAACAGAATATGTAAATTCAAATGTAAAGGAAACAGCAGTACTTATTGAGAAATATGGAATTGTACCAGCTGCCGTTGCTGAGAAAGCAGTACCACTTTGTAATATAACTTTTATTGAAGGTGATGAAATGCAGGAAAAGGTATCAGGTTATTTGAAGGTTTTATTTGAGCAAAATCCAGCAGCAGTTGGTGGTAAATTACCTGGTGAGGATTTTTATTATAAGAATTAGCTTCTAATAGAACTTTATAGTTGCTGCAATGAAGGAGTGTGTGTATGGAAAAACTAAATTTAAATAGAGCTATAAGAAAAAGTTTTGCCATATTATTTTGGATAGTATTGTGGCAGCTTATAAGCAATATCGTTGGTAAGGAATTGCTTATAGCATCACCGGCATCTGTAGTGAAAAGTCTTATTAAATTATGGGGTGAAGGCAGCTTTTGGAGTTCTTTGTGGTTTACCTTTGCAAGGATTTCATTAGGATTTATATTTGCGATGATTATTGGTGTTCTTATGGCTATTGCAACAAGTCGACATGTCTTTCTGAGAGAGCTTGTAAGTGTGCCTATGTCTATAATAAAAGCAGTTCCAGTTGCGTCATTTATAATTATAGCTTTAATTTGGATCAGCTCACGAAATTTAAGTATATTTATATCATTCCTAATGGTTCTTCCTATTTTTTATACCAATATATTAAAGGGGATAGAAGGGGTTGATAAGCAGTTGCTTCAGATGACTAAGGTATTTGAAGTAGGTTCAATGAAGAAGATAAGATTTGTTTATATACCTCAGATAATGCCTTATTTTATTTCTTCTGCAACGGTTTCATTGGGGTTGTGCTGGAAGGCAGGAATTGCAGCGGAAGTTATTGGTATACCAACAGGCTCAATAGGGGAGAAGCTGTACCAGTCAAAGATATTTTTAAATACTAGTGAATTGTTTGCGTGGACAATTATTATAATTGTTATAAGTGTAATTTTTGAAAAAATATTTTTGTTTATGCTGAAGAAACTAGAAGACAGTATTTATTGTTAAAGAAAGTGAATGTGAGATTATGACCATAAAGTTGAAAAATATAAACAAAGTATTTGATGATAAGATAATTTTAAAAGATATTAACTTAAGCTTTGAAGATAATAGAATAAGTTGTATTGTAGGGCCTTCAGGCTGTGGTAAGACAACATTATTGAATATAATTTTGGGTATTCTAAAGGCAGATTGTGGTGAAGTAGAGGGGCGAAATGGAAGGCGTATAGCTGCAGTGTTTCAAGAGGACAGGCTTTGTGAGGAATTTACGGCATATGCAAA
Source organism: Clostridium culturomicium (assembly GCF_000821305.1). Classification (GTDB taxonomy): domain Bacteria; phylum Bacillota; class Clostridia; order Clostridiales; family Clostridiaceae; genus Clostridium_J; species Clostridium_J culturomicium. The sequence goes on from NZ_CCXK01000013.1 coordinate 306,239, forward strand.
TCTTAAGCTAGTATGCGATGACAAAGATTCAGATAAGGTAATTCACGAACATCTTGAACATGTTGATTTGAAAGAGGCTGCATTTCAGAAGGTATCTTATTTAAGCGGGGGTATGAAAAGGCGTGTTGCAATCGTTAGAGCTGTTATAGCAAAATCAGATATCATTATTATGGATGAGCCATTTAAAGGTTTGGACGAAAAAACAAAGGTCAAAGTAATTGATTATGTTAAGAGGTATACAAAAGAAAAAATTGTTATAATTACAACCCATAATTTAGATGAAATTAATATGTTAAAGGCTACATTAGTTCAAATGTAGCCTTTAATTTTTTATATAAGAATTTTATATAAAAAGCAAAATTATAGAGTTTATTAAATGAATAAAGTTTATTGTTATATAGAGTATTAAAATAAGATTGGCCGTTAAATTTATGCGTTTTAAATCTTTTAATGAGGAGTTCTTGGCTCTAATGGTTAGGTAAAGCAAAACTGCAATTACAACTGCTAATTTTATAAATATAGTTAAAGGTAAGTTGTGAATGAGGTTAGAAGCAAAAGGATTCAGCTCAATAAAAAAGTTATTTTTTTTAACTACAAAGAACCAAGTGCAAAATAAATCGGTTATGTTTAGAAAAAGAATTAATTTTGTTTTGAGCATAATTCTTTTTAATAAAGTGTTATATTTACTTTCTTTGGAATATTGATTTGCAAAAATCAACATTGGATATTTAAGTTTTGTTAATGATGACGCTGTATGTTCTTCTTTTGAATAATCAATATTCAAAGGGTTCTTATGGGAAGGCAAAGAAAGCGCTTTATTTTGTGAAGACATTTATATCACCTCTTTAATGTATTTTTACTGTTTTTATTTATAATTTTTATCATCAATAAAATTAATTGTGATGTTTTATTATATTTATAAAAAATAATATTATGTTCTTTTTGCATTATTTTCAAAATAAGAAATTGTTATTCACAAAAAAACTTACCTCTTAAAATTATGAGGTAAGTTTGTAGTTAAAATATTTGTCCAGATTTACCGTATTTTTTAGTATAATAATCTTTGTTTTTGGTGATGACATTTAAAGCATATAAAAAGGAATTAACTTCTCCAAGAGTATTATATAGTCCGAAGCTTATTCTTATCATTCCAGGCTGAAGATCTTTATCAATATAAGCCATTTGTTCTATAAGCTCATCAGGTAGTTTTAGAAGGCGCTGCATATATGGATGTGCACAAAAACAGCCACTACGTACAGCGATTCCAAATTCAAAAGCTAAGGCTTTAGCAACAACTGAGTGATGCATTCCTTCAATATTAAAAGGAATTATACTTACTTTATTAAGGATATCATCGTAATTTCCGTAGAGAATAACAGAATCCATATCAGTCATGTTTTCAGTTGCATAGGCTGTTAAAGTTCTTTCATAATTTTCTATTTCATTCATACCAATTTTAGATAAAAGTTTCATTGAAGAAGCTAATACTACAGAACCAATAACATTTGGTGAGCCAGCTTCTTCTTTGTCTGGTGAAGGAGCCCATATTACTTTGTTGTGGGTAACATAAGTGATAGTTCCACCACCTACATGGCCTGGATTGGTCGAATTAAAAAAGTCCTTAGGACCTATTAAAACGCCACAGCCGAAAGGGGCATACATTTTATGAGCTGAAAATGCTAAAAAATCTATTTCGCCACCGCAAGTATCTTGTCCCATGGAAAAGCTTGAGTGTGGCACAAGTTGTGCACCATCAACTAGAATTTTTGCTCCAAAGCTGTGGACAATTTTAGCAATGTCATGAATAGAGTTTTTTGATCCAGTTACGTTAGAGGCTCCTGATACAACTACTAGTGAAATTTTATTGCCATAAATATTAAATTTGTTTTTTAGATCATTTATATTTAGGCAACCATTTTTATCTATATCTATATACTTAACGTCAAAATTTCTTCTCCAAGGAAGATCATTTGAATGATGTTCCATAAAAGTTGAAAGTATTATAGAATTTTTATGATCATAGGCCCATATCTCTGCTAGTTTATTAATGGCCTCTGTACAGTTTTTGACATATATAACATCACAGATATCTTTGTAATCATCAATGAACTGTTTTACAATAAATCTTGATTTTTCATACATGGAAGTGGAATACCTTGATTTATATCCTTCTCCTCTATGGATAGATGAGTAGTAAGGAGCAAATTTAATAACATCTTCAATTACAGCCTTAAATGGAGGCGTAGTAGCAGCATTATCAAAATTTATTTCAATGCTTGTGGTGTTATTTTTTAAAGGTACTTTATTTTCGACCCCGTAGATTAACTTTCTAAAGGAATTATCATTAAAGCCACTCATTTTATACCTCCTAAAGATAGTGTTAGTATATAATATTAAGCTAAAGTTTAATGGTGAAAGATTTTTAAATTTACATAAAAGATAGTTGACAAGAATACTCGGTTTTGCTAAAATTAAATCATAGTAAAGTACTCAACATTAAGGAATGATTTTTATGAAATTATCAACAAAGGGACGATATGGAGTTAAAGCTATGGCAGACTTAGCTATTAACTATGAAAAAGGACCAATTTCAATTAAGAGTATTTCGGGAAGGCAAAACATATCAGAGTATTATCTAGAACAGCTTTTTTCAACATTAAGGAAAGCAGGGCTTATAAAAAGTATAAGAGGTTCAGGTGGGGGCTATATCTTAGGAAAAGCACCTAATGGTATAACTGTCTACGAAATTCTAGAAGTTCTAGAAGGACCTATTGAAATATCAACCTGTTTAGATAGTAATGAATGTAATAATGTAGAATGCTGTGCAACAAGGGCAGTATGGAAAAAGATTAAAGATAGTATAGACTCTGTAACACTATCTATAACCCTTCAGGATATAGTAGATGATTACAATAACATTGCGATAATTAAAGGAGTGAACATAAATGAATAAACCAGTTTATATGGATTATGCAGCAACAACTTTTACAAAACCAGAGGTATTAGAAGAAATGATACCATATTTTACAGAATTCTATGGTAATCCTTCATCTATATACTCAATTTCAAGAGAAACTAAAAAAGCAATAGATAAAGCAAGGATGAGAGTGGCAACAGCTTTAAATGCAGATCCACAAGAAATTTATTTCACAGGTGGTGGATCAGAAGCTGATAACTGGGCTATAAAAGGAATTGCTTTAGCTAATAAAAATAAAGGTAACCACATTATCACTTCTAAGATAGAACACCATGCAGTTCTTCATACTTGTGAGTATTTAGAGAAAAATGGTTTTGAAGTAACATACTTAGATGTTGATGCAGAAGGATTTATAAGATTAGAAGATCTTAAAGCAGCTATAAGACCAACTACAGTATTAGTAACAATAATGACAGCTAATAATGAAATTGGAACAATTCAACCAATAAAAGAAATTGGTGAAATCTGTAAAGCAAATAAAGTTTTCTTCCATACTGATGCCGTTCAAGCAATAGGACACATTGAAATGGATGTTAAGGATATGAATATAGATGCGTTATCTCTATCAGGACATAAGATTTATGGACCAAAAGGGATTGGGGTTTTATATTTAAGAAGAGGTATAAAAATTCACAACTTAGTTCATGGTGGAGCTCAAGAAAGAAATAGAAGAGCAGGAACTGAAAATGTAGCGGGAATAGTAGGATTAGGAAAAGCTATAGAATTAGCTATGGAAAATATGGCTGATGAAAAAGCTAGATTAACATATTTAAGAGATAAATTAATAAAGGGCTTACGTGGAGCAGTTGACTATTCTAAATTAAATGGACCTGCTGGCGACAGAAGACTTCCAGGGAATGTTAACATGAGTTTTGAATTCATTGAAGGTGAGTCAGTGCTTTTAATGCTAGACGCTAAAGGGATCTGTGCTTCAAGCGGAAGTGCATGTACATCAGGATCATTAGATCCATCTCACGTGCTTCTTGCAATAGGACTTCCTCATGAAGTTGCTCATGGTTCTCTTAGACTTTCTATGGGTGCAAGCACTACAGAAGAGGAAGTTGATTATGTAATTGAAACAGTACCAGCTATAATACAAAGATTAAGAGATATGTCACCATTATATGATAGCTTTATAAATGGAAAAGGAAAGAATTTCTTTGATAAGTAGTATTTAAAATATAAACATGAATTAAATTATAGTTTTATAATTGAGGAGGATAATTATTATGATATATAGTGAAAAAGTAATGGACCATTTTACAAACCCAAGAAACGTTGGGGAAATAAAAGATGCTAACGGTGTAGGAGAAGTTGGAAACGCAAAATGTGGAGATATAATGAGAGTTTATTTAAAGGTTGAAGACGATGTTATTGTTGATGCTAAATTTAAAACTTTCGGATGTGGTTCAGCTATAGCTTCTTCAAGTATGGCAACAGAGCTTATTAAAGGAAAAACTGTAGATGAAGCTTGGAGCCTTACAAATAAAGCGGTGGCAGAAGCGTTAGATGGTCTTCCACCAGTAAAAATGCACTGTTCAGTACTTGCTGAAGAAGCTATACACAAAGCAATCAATGATTATAGATCAAACAATGGATTAGACATGTGGGATTATGAAGAACATGATGATATCCATGATCACGTGCACGGAGAAGAATAGGTGATATAACATATGAAGAAAAAAGTTGTTATAGGTATGAGTGGCGGAGTTGACAGCTCCGTTGCCGCTTACCTTTTAAAGGAACAAGGATATGATGTAACAGGTATAATGATGAAATTGTCTCCTGATAATCCTGAGTATGCTGAAAATGAAGGCGGATGCTGTTCACTTTCAGCAGTTAATGATGCAAGAAGAGTTGCAGATGTACTAGATATACCATTTTATGTTATGAACTTTAAAGAACCCTTTAAAAAGCATGTAGTTGACAATTTTGTTGAAGAATATTTTAATGGAAGAACTCCAAATCCATGCATTGAATGTAATAGAAAAATTAAATTCGAAGAGTTTTTAAGAAAAGTTCAAGGCCTTGGAGCGGATTATATTGCAACAGGACATTATGCTACTGTCGAGCAAGATGAAAACGGAAGATATCTACTTAAACGTTCAGAGGATGATAGAAAAGATCAGACTTATGCTTTGTACAGCTTAACTCAAGATCAGCTAGCTCATACAGTTATGCCTTGTGGACAATATTCTAAAACTGAAATTAGAGCTATTGCTGAAAAAATAGGTCTTGAAGTATTTAGAAAGAAGGATTCTCAAGAAATTTGCTTTATTCCTGATAATAACCATGGTAGCTATATAGAGCGATTTAGTGGAAGAGAAGTTGTTCCAGGTAACTTTGTAGATAAAGATGGTAAAGTTCTTGGAAAGCATAAGGGAATAGTTTATTATACAATAGGGCAAAGAAAAGGTCTTGGTATTGCTCTTGGTAGGCCTGTATTTGTAACGAATATAATTCCAGAGAGAAATGAAGTTGTATTAGGAGAAGAATCAGAAATTTTCAATACAACCCTTATAGCTAAAAATATCAACTTGATTCCTTTTGATCGAGTTGAGGGTGAGATTATGGTTGAAGCTAAGGTTAGATATTCAGCTAAGCCAGCTGTGGCTAAATTAACTCAACTTGATGAAGACCATATTAAACTAGAATTTGAAACTCCGCAGCGTGCAATTACTAAAGGGCAATCCGTTGTGTGTTATCAAGGTAACTTAGTAATTGGTGGAGGAATAATAGATAAAGTTATAAAATAATAGTATCTGTTATTAATTCTTTAAAAAATTTGAATTCTTATAGTAATATAAGGAAAACACTGAAAATTCTTAGATTTTCAGTGTTTTTTTATTATAGATTTAATGTTGCTAATTCTATTTCTCTAAGCTGTTGGATTATTTCATTACAACGTAGCTCTGTATAATGAAGATTACCGATGTACTCAATAAATTCTATTTTATCTAAGTGTGAATAATATTTTAAAGCGCTAGCTTTAAGACATTCAACATCAAAGAAAAACCTATTTCCAAGCGGCCAGAAATCTATAATTTTATCCTGAAATAGATAGCTAATTTCGCTGATTGAGTATTGGATGTTATCTCCGTCATTGTTGAATATTGTAATAATTCCATTAGAATATGTAGATTGAATATGGCTTATCTGACATTCGTTAATAAAACCTGCTTCCTTAGAAAATTCACCTATAAGTTTTACTGCTTCTTCACATAGTTCCCTTTGTTTATTTATTTTGTCCATTTTAACACCCCTATTGCAAAATAATATAGTTTATGTGCTGCTATGGTTTCATTATAATATTTTTTTAGAATTTTCTGTGTCGAAATTAAAAGTGAAGTGTAGGAAATTAATGCTAATAATAGACTTAATATTATAACTAGTTCTAATAATATCCTATTGTATTGATGAAGAAGTTAATCATATTAAATTATAAAAACTAAGGAATAAATTACCTTGAATGAGTATCTCAATCTTTGATTTGGTCAATACGAACTTACTCCTTTGAATGAAAAGAGAAGGAGTTTCCTTAAGTAAGTATCCAAATCTTTGATTTGGTCAATACGAACTTACTCCTTTGAATGAAAAGAGAAGGAGTTTCCTTAATAAATGTTGGAAAATTTTCTTAGAAGTGATATCTTTAATATATATAATGAAGGGGTGATATTATGGAATATAGTGATAAGGTTTTGGAGCATTTCTACTCACCAAGAAATGTTGGAATAATTCCAGGTGCAAATGGTATCGGAGAGTGTGGAGATGCAAAGTGTGGGGATATAATGAAAATTTATCTTATAATAAAGGATGATATAATAAAGGAAGCTAAGTTTATGACTTTTGGCTGTGGGTCAGCAATAGCATCATCAAGTATAGCCACAGAATTGGTTATAGGTAAAACTATAGAGGAGGCGTGGGCAATTACTAATGAATCAGTAATAGAGGCTTTAGATGGCCTTCCATCTTCTAAAATTCATTGCTCAGTTTTAGCAGAACAAACAATACATAAAGCAATAAATAATTATAGGGAATCAATGGGGTTAGAAGTATATCCAGATAAGTGGGAGGAATAAGTTAAAAATGTTCATTATGAAATTGAAGATATTATTTTATAGAAGAGTATAATTAACTAAGAGTAAAAGTTTTAGGGGGAAGGTATTGTGGAGTATATGCTAGCACTAATGTAATATATCTTAAAATCAAGTGCTTTGTCCATAGAATAATCTTTATATAAAAGGGTAAGTATATAGGTAATATTGTTTAGGCAGGTGTAGAATATGGCCAAAAGCAGAGATTATTTATATAAGGATGTAATGAACATAAGTGGAGAAAAAATTGGATATATAAAAGATTTGCTTGTGGATTTTGGAAAGAGTGAAGTTGTTGGTTTTAAAATAAATCCATACAAAATTATGAAAAAGGGCTTCAATGTATTAAAAGACGATATTATATATCAAAGAGATCAGTTAATAGTTAAGGATACTGCAAAAAGTAAATTCATTGAATTTTCTTCCATTATGAATATGTATGTAGTGGATAAGTGCTTTAATATATTAGGCTTAGTAAGTGAGATAATTTTTGATGATGAAGAATTTACCATCAAAGGAATATCTATTAGAGATTATAATTTGTGGAGTATGTTTAAAAGTAGAAGGATTTTACTGCTTAAGGAGCTTATAATTGGTGAAGAATATATTTTTTATATAGGAGAGAATCCAAGAATAACATTGGAATGCATGCCTATTATAGGAAATAGAAAAAATCATTACAGAGACGTATATTATGAAAAAGCTTAAAGTTAACAAACAACTAATTATAAGAAGCATAATCCTTATCACATTTTTATTTTGTGTAATATTTCTATTAAATAAATATCCTATATTTAAGCAGCTAATGGGACTTGTAATAATATCATTTATTATCAGTTATAGCATGAGGCCTTTTCAGAAACTGTTAACAGAGCTAGGTATAAATCGAAAGATTAGTTCAGTTATTGTTATACTTACTATTGTTGGTTTTTTAGTACTTATAATAGCTGTCTTAGTTCCTTGGATTTATAATGAGGGAGCAACCTTTATAGATATATTAGGTAAGATTCAAGGCTACTATGAAGGGGTTACAAGAAGTTTGGTTGCTGTTTCAGAAAATTCTTTTGTTAAGGATATAATGAGTAATTTTACAGATAAAATTCAAATTATACTTGTGAATATGGCGGAGACGTTTATACAAGAAATAATAGCAATTACTGATGATATCTTTTTAATGTTTACAATACCAGTATTGGTTTATTTCTTTTTAAGTGATGGAGAAACAATTTCAAGAGGTATGATGAAATATATTCCTTTTAAAAATAAATTCTTAGTTAAAAGAATGCTGAAGCACATTGATAAGGTGATGGAGCGGTATATAATAACTCAGTTTGAGCTGTGTGGTATTATTGGGGTATTAACCTTTATCGCTTTAACACTATGCGGTATTAGGTATGCTTTTGTTTTATCATTACTAAATGCAATCTTTAATATAATACCCTATTTTGGTCCTATCATTGGGGCTATACCAATAGTCTTAATTTCTCTTATTGTATCTTCTAAAAAAGCTATAGTTGTTACAATTCTGCTCTTTATAATCCAACAGTTAGAAGGGGATATAATATCACCTAAAATTGTTGGAGAAACAGTAGATTCTCATCCAGTAACAATTCTTTTACTCCTTATTTTAGGGGGGAGTATTGGGGGCATAGTAGGTATGATATTAGTTATACCTTTATGGGTGATGGGGAAGATAGCAGTTGGGGAGTTAGAATATTATTTATTTTAAAACTCAATCATTGACATTTTAAACAATCATACATATAATTTATCTATAAGTTTCACTTATCTATACATAGAAGTTCTTTGTATATTGATGGAGTGGTGTTGTTAATGTATAACTCTGCATAGTGAAACTAATTTAGTAAATTTAAAAGTATATATAAAGCAATGATGAGAATTAGTAATTATGGGAAACCTTCAGAGAGAAAGTGGCTGGTGAAAACTTTCGGTGAAACATAGTGAAGCTGTCTCGGAGCTATAATTAATTAAGAGATATCAGCTGTATAGCTGATATAATTAGGGTGGTAACGCGGATAAACTTTCGTCCCTTGTTTAGGGGGATGAGAGTTTTTTTATATTCAAAAATAAGTTTTTTAGCTTGAAAGAATAAAAAACTAAACTATATAAAGAATTAGGAGGAATTATAACATGAAAAACATGGGTTTAAATGAAATCAGAGAAAGTTATTTGAAATTCTTTGAGGGAAAGGAACATTTAGTTTTAGGAAGTTTTCCTTTAGTTCCTAAAAATGATAAAAGTCTATTACTTATAAATGCAGGTATGGCACCGTTAAAGCCATATTTTACAGGGATTCAAACTCCACCGAATAAAAGAATTGCTACATGTCAAAAATGTATAAGAACAGGAGATATTGAGAATGTTGGAAAAACATCCAGACATGGTACATTCTTTGAAATGTTAGGAAACTTTTCTTTTGGAGATTATTTTAAGAGTGAAATAATTCCATGGGCTTGGGAGTATATCACTGAAGTTTTAGCAATTCCAAAGGAAAAACTATATGTAACTATATATCTTGAAGATGATGAGGCATATGAGATTTGGGTTTCAAAAACAGATATTGACCCATCAAGAATATTTAGATTAGGTAAAGAAGATAACTTCTGGGAGCATGGAGCTGGTCCATGTGGTCCTTGCACAGAGATTCACTTTGATAGAAGATCAGACCTTCCTCAAATTAAAACTGCAGAAGAGTTTGTTAAGGCGGGAGATGAGGATAGAGTTATAGAATTCTGGAATCTTGTATTTACTCAATTTGAAGGTGATGGAAAAGGAAATTACGAAAAATTAAGCAATACAAATATTGATACAGGTATGGGACTTGAGAGAATTGCAACAATAATGCAAGGTGTTGATAATATCTTTGAGGTTGACACAATGAGAAGCATTATTGACGAGATTTCAAAAGTATCTGGTGTTAAGTATAAAGAGGATAAAAATCTTGATATATCAATAAGAATTATTACAGACCATATTAGAAGCGTTACTTTCATGATAGGTGATGGAATACTTCCATCAAACGAAGGAAGAGGATATGTTTTAAGAAGACTTCTTAGAAGAGCAGCTAGACATGGCAGAGTTCTTGGTATTGATGGAACTTTCTTAAATAATCTTTGTGATGTAGTTATAGAATGCTCTAAATCAGCTTATCCAGAACTTATGGAGAAGGCAGATTATATCAAGAAGGTAATAGGACTTGAAGAAGACAGATTTGCTGAAACTATAGATCAGGGCATGGAAATACTTAAAGGGTTTATTGAGGAAATGCAAGAAGAAGGAACAGATACATTAAGTGGTGAAAAAGCATTTAAGCTTTATGATACTTTCGGTTTCCCTGTAGAGCTTACCGAGGAACTTTTAGAAGAAAAAGGATTAAAAATAGATTTTGAAGGATTCCATAAGGAAATGGAGAATCAGAGAAATACAGCAAGAGCTGCAAGAGGTACTTCCAATTACATGGGTAATGATGAAGGAGCTTTAAATAATATTCCTATGGAAATTACTACAGAGTTTTTAGGATATGATGTTACTTCATGCCAAGGTAAGGTTTTATCTATAGTTTGCGAGAATGAATTTATAAATTCATGTTCAATAGGACAAAAGGTTGTAATTGTTACTGATAAGACACCTTTCTATGCAGAAATGGGAGGTCAGGTTGGAGATGCTGGAATAATTAGAAGTTCTAATTTCGAAGGCAAAGTTTATGACTGTAAGAAAAGTACAAGAGGACACATTCTTCATTTTGTAGAGATGGTTAAAGGTGAACTTCAAGTTGATGAAGTGGTTGAATTAATTGTAGACACGACATTAAGAAATAATATTTGCAAAAACCATACAGCAACTCACATGCTTCATGAAGCTTTAAAAGAAGTGTTAGGTGATCATGTAAATCAAGCAGGTTCATATGTAGATGGAGATAGATTAAGATTTGACTTTACTCACTTCTCTGCAATGTCATCAGAACAGCTTAAAGAAGTAGAGAAAATGTTGAATGAAGAAATTCTTAAAGCGTATGAGGTTTCAACTGATATAATGTCAATAGAGGAAGCAAAGGCAAATGGAGCAGTAGCTTTATTTGATGATAAATATAAGGAAGATGTTAGAGTTGTTTCAGTTGGAGATTACAGTAAAGAGCTTTGTGGTGGAACTCACGTTAAAAACTCTGGAGAAATAGGATTGTTCAAAATTCTTAGTGAGACAGGGGTAGCTGCAGGGGTAAGAAGAATAGAAGCTATAACAGGTATGAAATCAGAAGCTTATGTAAATGATAAAGAAGAGCTTTTAAAAGAAGTAGCTTCAACTTTAAAATGTGGTGAAAAAGATTTATTAAATAAAGTAGCTGGATTACTAGCAACGCTTAAAGAAAAAGAAAAGGAAATCCAAGGTTTAAAAGAAAAATTAACTAGTGGTGTAGAAGATGAAATTTTAGCAAATGCTGTAGAAGTTAACGGAGTGAAAGTTGTTACAGCAGCTTTAGATGATATTGAAGGAGATGCACTTAGAAATCTTTGTGATAAATTAAGAAATAAAATATCAGAAGGTATAGTAGTTTTAGGAAGCAGAGTTTCAGGAAAAGTTCAATTTGTTGTTATGGCAACTAAAGAAGCAGTAGCAAAAGGTGCGCATGCAGGGAAAATTGTTAAGGCAGTTGCAATCATCGCTGGTGGAGGCGGTGGTGGAAGACCAGATATGGCTCAAGCTGGTGGAAAGTTTCCTGAAAAATTAGATGAAGCGATTTCTAAAGTTGGAAGTATAGTAGAAACTTTAGTAAAATAGTATACTTTTTGTCTGCGTTAATGGTATAATATAAAAAAAGTAAGGTTAAGAGGGTGATTAAATGGATAAAGAAAATACAGTTCAGTTTGATGTAATGAAGAGTAAAAAGGACATGACAAAAGTTATTTTAACTGATGTATATAATGCCCTTATTGAGAAAGGCTATAATCCAGTGAATCAGTTAGTTGGATATCTTATATCTGGTGACCCAACATATATAACCAATTATAACGGAGCAAGAGCATTAGTTAGTAAACTAGAGAGAGACGATATATTAGAAGAAGTTTTAAAATCTTATCTAGAAATAAAATAAAAATGCCTGTATAGGCATTTTTATTTTAAAGTTACACATAATAAAATGGAATATAATCCTTATAAGTAACAATTAAGTTTATTTTATAAATGGATAAATTCACATTTGAATTATCGTGAATATTTTTACGTTTTATTATGTGTATAAATTATAGTTTAAATATAATTATTCAGTTAATTATATCAAGGAGAAAAGAATGAGAATACTTGGATTAGATGTTGGAGATAGAACTATTGGAGTTGCAATTAGTGATCCATTAGGATTTACAGCTCAAGGTATAACAACAATAAGACGTAAAAAGGAAGAGCAGGATATAGAAAAAATACTAGAATTTTGTAATGAATATCAAGTTGAGACAATTATATCAGGACTTCCTAAAAATATGAACGGAACAATTGGAGAGCAAGCTGAAAAGGTTCAAAAATTTTGCGCTGCATTAAGTGAACATACTGATATTGAAATAAAATTTTGGGATGAAAGACTAACAACTATGGCGGCTCATAGAGTAATGCTGGAAGCTGATATGTCTAGAAAAAAAAGAAAAGGGTTAGTTGATAAAATTGCAGCTACATACATATTACAAGGCTATTTAGATAGTCTAAGCAAGTAACTTTATATTTTTATTGTTGATACATAGTTTATATAAATGTGAATAATAATCACTATAAAGGTGGTACGTTATAGAGAAAAAAGTTAAATTTAGGAGGATTAAAATGGACGAATTATTTGAAAACATAACACTTACAGATGAAGAAGGAAATGATGTAGAGTTTGAGGTAATAACAAAATTAGATATAGAAGGTGCTGAATATTTTATTGTTGCGCCAGTAGAAGATAACGGTGAAGATGCACTAGCATTAAAAGTTGTTGTTGATGAAGCAGGAGAAGAGTATTTTGCAACTGTAGAAGATGATGAAGAATTCAACATGGTTAATGAAGCTTTTGAAGCGTTATATGAAGAAGGATTAATAGAGTAAATCTACGGATTTCACCGAAGATAGAAAGGGGTTGTAGTTTATGTCTAGTGAAAAAATAGAGAGCTTAAAAGTATCACTAAAGGAAAAAGGTTATAAATTAACACCTCAAAGAAGATCTATACTTGATGAAATTATAAAGAATGAAGGCAGCCACCTTACAGCTGAAGAAATCTATGACCTGGTAAAGGTAAATTGCCCTGAAATTGGACTTGCAACAGTTTATAGAACTGTTCAATTGCTAGAAGAAATGGGTGTGATCTACAAACTAGATTTAGATGATGGATGTAGCCGATATGAACTTTGTGATGAGGATGAAGGTCATCAGCATCATCATTTGGTATGTCAAAATTGTGGCGCTGTCATTGAAGTTGAAGGTGATCTTTTAGAGGAACTAGAACATATCGTTGAAAACAAGTATAATTTTAAAATCAAAAATCATAGTTTGAAATTTTATGGAATATGTGATAATTGTTCTTCCAAATAAAATTAGGAAGATATTTATATAATTTCTTTAAAGAAGTGATTTGATTTGAACTTAATGCTCCTCAGCGAGCTGAGGAGCACATAATTCTATAGGAATAATTCCAAGAGTTATTGTAACTAAACTTCAAAATTAAATTTCTTCAAAAAAGGGACAAAACAATTTATGATTTTTATCGTATTATAATAATGATAAAAATCAAGAATTATAAGAAAAGGAGGGTAGAATTTTGAAAAAAGAAAAAGATAAAATTAAAATAATTCCACTTGGTGGATTAAATGAGATAGGGAAAAACCTTACGGCTATTGAGTATAAAGATGATATAGTTGTAATAGACTGCGGACTTAAATTCCCAGATGATGAGATGTTAGGAATTGACGTAGTAATACCGGATGTAACCTATCTTGTAAAAAACCTTGAGAGAGTTACAGGAATATTTTTAACTCATGCTCATGAAGACCATATTGGAGCGCTTCCATATGTTTTAAAGCAGATTAATGTACCTATATACGGAACCAAGCTTACATTAGGAATTGTTGAAAGTAAGCTGAAGGAACACGCCTTATTGGGTGTAGTAGATATGAGAGAGGTTAAACCTAGAGATATTGTAAAGCTAAATAATGTATCTGTAGAGTTCATTAAAACCAATCATAGTATTGCAGATTCCGTAGCTATTGCCATACACACACCACTAGGGGTTGTGCTTCATACAGGAGATTTCAAAATTGACTTTACACCTATAGATGGTGAAGTAGCTGATTTAGCTAGATTTGCCGAGTTAGGCAAGAAGGGTGTTACAGTGCTTTTAGCTGATAGTACTAACGTTGAAAGACCAGGATATAGTATGTCAGAAAGTATAGTTGGTGAAAGTTTTGAGAAAATTTTTCATCGTGCAAAGGGTAGGGTAATAGTTGCAACCTTTGCATCTAATATTCATAGGGTTCAACAAATTATTACTGCAGCAAGAAATTATGGAAGAAAAGTTGCACTTTCAGGAAGAAGTATGGAAAATATTATAGCTGTTGCCATTGAGCTTGGATACATTAATATTGATGAAGATGCTTTAATAAGTATTGATGCAATAAATAAGTATCGTGATGATGAAATAGTTATGATAACTACAGGAAGCCAGGGAGAGCCTATGGCGGCACTTTCGAGAATGGCTGCTTCAGAGCATAAAAAAGTAAATATACAAGAGGGCGATTTGGTTATTATTTCTGCATCGCCAATACCTGGTAATGAAAAGCTTGTTTCAAAAGTAATCAACCAGTTATTTAAAAAGGGTGCAGATGTAATATATGAGTCATTAGCAGAAGTCCATGTTTCAGGGCATGCTTACCAAGAAGAGCTTAAACTTATGCAGACTTTAGTTAAACCAAAATTCTTTATCCCTGTACACGGGGAATATAGACATTTAAAACAGCATGGAGAATTAGCTGTTAAGCTGGGCTTACCAGAGAAAAATGTTTATATAGGGGAGATTGGTGACGTTATCGAAGTTAACAGGTCATCTATAAGAAAGTCAGGAACAGTAGTTTCAGGGCAAATTTTTGTGGATGGACTTGGAGTTGGAGACGTAGGAAATATAGTTCTAAGAGATAGAAAGCATTTATCTCAAGATGGAATATTAACAGTAGTAGTTACACTGGGTAAAGGCACAGGTACTGTAGTAGCAGGGCCAGATATAATATCTAGAGGTTTCGTATATGTTAGAGAATCAGAGGACTTAATGGAGAAAGCTAGAGAAGTTGTAAGAGATGCATTGGAAGAATGCGAAGAAAAGAGAATTACTGAATGGCCTACTATTAAATCGAGTATTAGAGAGGCTCTTAGAGTATATCTATATGAAAAAACTAAGAGGCGTCCAATGATATTACCTATAATTATGGAAGTTTAGTAAGTATAAATCTAATAGAAAATTAAAGTTTTAAGCTTCAGTAAAAACTTTAACTGAAGCTTAAAGCTTAATATATAAATGGAATAAACTAAAAACTTAAATTATATGAGTTAGGAATATTATAATAAGATAGCCAAAAAGATGATATCCTGTATGCAATTAACAGGAATTAATGTTAAATCTATTCTATGTTGGAATTGAATAAACTTTTAATTTCATTGACTTTTATTCAACATAATATTAGAATTGAAATAGTTGATTTTGATTGGATACCTTAGTATCCAATTTTATTTTGTAAAAAATAAGACATATGATAAAAAAATTTTGGAGGAATAATATGAATTTATATACAAGAGAAGATATAAGAAACATTGCTATCATTGCCCACGTTGACCACGGTAAAACTACACTAGTTGATGCTCTTTTAAAGCAAAGTAAGGTTTTCAGAGAGAATGAAGCTATTGAGGAAAGAGTAATGGACTCTAATGATTTAGAGAGAGAAAGAGGAATTACAATTCTTTCTAAAAACACTGCAGTAATGTACAATGATGTTAAAATTAACATTATAGACACTCCTGGACACGCTGACTTCGGTGGAGAGGTTGAACGTGTACTTAAAATGGTTGACAGCGTTCTACTTGTTGTTGACGCTTATGAAGGTGCAATGCCACAAACTAAGTTCGTTCTAAAAAAGGCTCTTGAGCTTGGATTAGAGCCAATGGTTGTTATCAATAAAATAGATAGAAAAGATGCTAGACCAGAAGCAGTTATTGATGAGATATTTGACTTATTCGTTGAGTTAGGGGCTACTGATGAGCAGTTAGACTTTAAGGTTATCTATGCTTCAGCAAGAAATGGTGTTGCTACAGCAGAGCTTGAAGACGAGCCAGTTGATATGGTTCCATTATTCGAGGCTATAATTGAAACAGTTAACCCACCAAAAGGATATGTTGATGAGCCATTACAAATGCTTGTAACTTCATTAGACTATAATGAGTACGTTGGTAAAATTGGAATTGGTAAAATCGAAAGAGGAGTAATTAAAAAGAACCAGACTGTAGCGCAAATTGCTAAAGATGGAACTAAGAAAAATGTAAAAATATCTAACGTTTATACTTATGATGGATTAAAGAGAGTGGAAGTAGAAGAAGCTAAGCTTGGAGATATAGTTGCTATATCAGGAATTCCAGCTATTCACATAGGAGAAACTATAGCTGATGCTGCATGTCCGGAAGCTCTTCCATTTGTAGAAATTGACGAGCCAACACTAAACATGAACTTTATTGTTAACAATTCACCATTTGCAGGTCAAGATGGAGAATTTGTTACATCTAGACATTTAAGAGATAGATTAATGAAGGAGCTTGAAACAAACGTAAGTTTAAGAGTTGAAGAAACTGATTCTGCAGATTCATTCAAAGTTAGTGGAAGAGGAGAACTTCACCTTTCAATTCTTATAGAAACAATGAGAAGAGAAGGATATGAGTTCCAGGTTTCTAAACCAACAGTTATATACAAGCATGAAAATGGTGAGCTTTTAGAGCCGATTGAAAACTTAACAATGGACGTACCAGAAGAGTACATGGGTGTTGTTATGGAGAAAATGGGACCAAGAAAAGCAGAAATGGTAAACATGACAAGTGCAGTTAATGGATATACAAGACTTGAATTCAGAGTTCCTTCAAGAGGATTAATCGGTTTAAGAAACGAATTCATGACTGAAACAAGAGGAAATGGAATCATGAACCACGTATTAGATGGTTATGAGAAATATAAAGGCGACATAGTAGAGAGAAGCAGAGGTTCATTAGTGGTATTCGAATCTGGTGAATCAGTAAGTTATGGTCTATTTAATGCACAAGAGAGAGGTAGATTATTCATAGGACCTGGAGTTCCAGTATACCAAGGTATGGTTTGTGGAGAGTGTTCTAGAAATGAAGACATAGAAGTTAACGTATGTAAGAAAAAACACCTTTCTAATACAAGAGCATCTGGTTCAGATGATGCTTTAAAATTAATACCAGTACCAAATATGTCTCTAGAGCAATGTATTGAATTCATTGGTTCAGATGAGCTTGTTGAGGTTACACCAAAAACTATCAGACTTAGAAAGAAAATCTTAGATCCAACTATGAGAAAAAGAGCGGCTGCTTCAAAGAAGTAAGTGAAAGTAGATATCATGGGGGTATAGTATGAAGAAGATATTAGGAATAATTGCATGGTCCATAGTTGCATTATTTTTCCTTGCCATTGTTTCATCATTTTTTTATTATGGTTATGCTACTAAAAAACCACTCAAGGGTAAAGGTGAGATTGAAGTTGTAGTAAATGAAGGAGACTCTTTATACGGAGTTGTTGAAAGACTAGATGATGAAGGTAAGCTTAAGAATAGAGTATGTATGAATATATACATGAGATTAAAAGGACCTTCAGCTAATATTTTACCAGGAACTTTTGAGGTTCCTGCTGATTCCTCTTTTGAAGAGATGATTTCAATTTTAGAGAAAGAGCCAGAAGGAAGCAGTAGTTCAATTACCATTCCAGAAGGTTATGATATTGAGGAAATGGGAGACTTATTTGAAAGTAAGGGACTCTTTACAAAAGCAGAATTTATTGAAGCAGTAAAGGCTTATCCTGTTCCTAGCTATATACCTGAATCAACAGAAAGAAGGTATGATTTAGAAGGGTTCTTGTTCCCAGATACATATAAATTTAATTTAAATGTATCACCAGAAGAAGTAATAAGAACAATGCTTAATGTATTCGAACAGAAAGTTGTAAGTATTGTTGGAAATAAAGAAGATATATATAAATACGTTACAATGGCTTCAATTATTGAAGGTGAAACTATGGCAGATGATGAAAGAAGTATCGTTGCTTCTGTAATAAATAACAGAATTGCAAAGGGTATGATGCTTCAGATTGATGCGACTGTAATATATGCGTTAGGTGAACATGTGGATACAGTTTTATATAAACATTTAGAGATAGATTCACCTTATAATACGTATAAAAACTATAATTTACCTGTAGGACCTATTGGTAGTCCAGGATTAGAGTCTATTAAGGCTGCAATGAATCCAGCACAAACGGATTACTTATTCTATGTGTTGACTGAAGATGGAGTACATCACTATTTTACGAATGATTATCAAGATTTCTTGAATAAACAGGCAGAATTAGGATATTAAATTAAATAATAAAGTTATAAGCTCAGAAGGGTTTTGGGCTTATAACTTTATATTGAAATTAAGATATTAAGTGGAGGAAGATATGAGCGGAATTACCTATGATTATATGGAAAAATATCTAAGAGAACTTATTGGAGACTCGAAAGGGATTATTAAAGAACTAGAAGAGTTTGCAGAAGCTAATGGAGTTCCTATTGTACAAAAAGAAGCAGCTAGGCTGTTAGAATTTATGGTAACTGTAAAGAAACCAAAAAAAATATTAGAGCTTGGAACAGCCATAGGATATTCCTCCATATTAATGGAATTAGCAGCAGAAAATAATGTTGAAATTACAACTATCGAAAGAGATGATAAGATGGTTGAATATGCAACTGAAAATATAAAAAAAGCAGGGTTTGAGGATAAGATTACTATTCTTCATGGAGATTGTTTAGAAATTCTAGAAACTTTAGATGATGAGTATGATTTAATTTTTATGGATGCAGGAAAAGGGCATTATAGTCACTTCTTGCCACATTGCTTAAGAATGTTAGCAAAAGACGGAATGATCATAGCTGATAATGTTTTATTTAGGGGAATGGTTGCTTGTAAGGATTTAATGATTAGAAGAAAGATAACCATTGTTAAAAGAATGAAAAATTATATGGAAACCATATCTCAAGATGAAAATTTACTTACAACAGTATTACCAATGGGAGATGGTATAGCATTAACAGTTAGGAGGAATGAAAATGAAAAGACCGGAACTGCTGGCACCAGCAGGTAACTTAGAGAAATTAAAGGCAGCTATCAATTTTGGAGCTGATGCAGTATATTTAGGAGGAAGCAAGCTTAACCTTAGAGCTTTTGCTGACAACTTTACAAACGAACAATTAGTAGAAGGTGTGGAGTTTGCACACTCTAAAGGAAAAAAGGTTTATGTTACCTTAAACGTATTCCCTCATAATGAAGATTTAGAAGGAATTGAAGAATATCTTGTAGAGTTATATGAGTCAGGTGTTGATGCTATTATAGTATCTGATCCTGGTATTATAATGATCGCAAGAGAGACCGTTCCTAATATGGAAATACACTTAAGTACTCAGGCTAACACTGTAAACTGGAAAACTTGTGAGTTTTGGTACAAGATGGGTGTTAAGAGAGTTGTATTAGCTAGAGAACTTTCTTTAGAAGAAATAGCAAAGGTTCAAAAGAAAATTCCAGAAGATATGGATCTTGAAATATTTGTACACGGTTCAATGTGTATGGCTTATTCTGGACGATGTGTTATTTCAAATTATATGGTTGGAAGAGATTCAAATAGAGGATCTTGTGCACAACCATGTAGATATAAGTATCATTTAGTGGAAGAAAAACGTGAAGGCGAATACTATCCTGTTATTGAAGATGATAGAGGAAGTTACATAATGAACTCTAAGGATTTATGCATGATTGAGCATATTCCAGAGCTTATGAGCACGGGAGCTTTATCATTTAAAATTGAAGGAAGAATGAAAAGTGTATATTATGTTGCAAGTGTTGTTAAAGCATACAGAGAAGCAATTGATGAATATATGAAATCTCCTGAGGATTATAAGTTTAATCCAAGATGGTTAGAAGATTTAAATAAGCCTAGTCATAGAGAATATTATACTGGATTCTTCTTTAATGAGGAGAATAAGCAAATACAAGAAAGCTCTGCTTATATCAGAAGCTACGATGTAGTTGGTGTAGTTAAAGCTTATGACAAAGCAACTGGGATAGCTACAATTGAGCATAAAAATAAGGTTGTTGAAGGCGATAAGGTAGAAGTTATGAGACCTATTGGAGCAAATGTTGAAATTACATTAAATGACCTTCATGATGAAAAAGGAAATAAGATTCCAACAGCACCAAGTTCAAAGATGATTTATACTGCTAAGGTTGAATTAGACCTTGAAGAAAATGATATTTTAATTAAGGCTAAGGAGGAAGTTTAATGAAACGTCCAGTTATAATTGGGATAACAGGGGGTACTGGTTCAGGAAAGAGTACCATTGCAAAGGAGATTTGTTCAAGTTTTGACAAAAATCGCATAACAATGATAGAGCAAGATGCTTATTATAAGGATCAAAGCCATTTATCTATGGAGGATAGAGTTAAAACTAATTATGATCATCCTTATGCCTTTGACACTGAATTATTAGTTAAACACCTAAAGAGCTTAATTAATGGAGAGTCTGTTGAAAAGCCACAATATGATTTTGAAGTTCATAATAGAAAAACAGAAACTATTAAGGTTGAGTCTAGAGAAATTATAATTGTAGAAGGAATTTTAGTTCTTGAAGATGAAGCTTTAAGAGAATTATTAGATATTAAAATATATGTTGATACAGATGCAGATGTAAGATTTATCAGAAGACTTGTTAGAGATATTAATGAAAGAGGCAGAACAATGGATTCTGTAATAAATCAATATCTTGGCGTTGTTAAGCAAATGCATGAGCAATTTACAGAGAATACTAAGAAGTATGCAGATATTATTATTCCAGAAGGCGGACATAATAGAGTTGCAATAGATATAATAAAAGGAAATATATATCAAATTTTATCAACAGAAGAATAAACTGTATGAAACACCTTTCTTTAGTCAAAGATTTACTAAAGGAGGTGTTTTTTATTGAATTTAAATAATAAAAATGAATTTAAAAATAAAATTAAAAAAAGAAATTATACTGCATTTGGATGTGTAATAATAATATTTTCATTTTTAATAGTAAGATTAGCATATTTGCATTTAGCGGAAGGCCCGGATTTGGCAGTTTCAGCTAATAAACAATATTATTATGAAGAGTATACTAATAATTTAACTTTTAACCTTTTAGATAATGAGGGTGAAAATTTATTTGATTATATTTCCAAGTATTATGTAGTTGTTGACCCTATAACTTTTTATACACTAAATGAAGAAAGTGCATTTGTTGATATGAAGAAGGTTTTATATATTCTTAGAGATTATGATAAGAATTATGATATATCAAAGCTTATGGATGAAATGGACAAGGGCAGTAAAAAGTATGAGGTGGATAAAGAAACTTATAGTAAAATCAAGGAGCTGAACAAGGTTAAGGGGATTTATGCATATGAATTTGATGAGTATGATAAAGAACAAAACTGGAATATCAAAAATGTTTTATCCACACCAGTTAAGTACTCTGATAATAAAGAAATGAAGGATGAAGGCACCTTAGAGATGGAAATTTATAATTATGTAAAGGGTAATTATAAAGATAAAATAAGGTTTGAAAAGGATGTTAGTGAAAATATAATTGAAGAAGAAGAAGTTATTGATCCAGCTAATAAAAATATTAAAACTACATTAAATAAAAAGCTTCAGGAAAAAGTAGAAGAAGTTTTGAAGAGTGAGAAATATAAAGCTTATGACCAGATTGGAGCTGTACTTATGGAAAGCTCAACAGGAAAAATTTTATCCATGGCACAAAAGAATGATTGGATGTCTAATCCTAATATAGCTGTAACAAATCCTAATGGATACTTAGTGGGATCTATTTTTAAGACTATAGTATATGAAGCTGCACTTGAGAAAGAATTAGTTGATGAAAATGAAGTCTTTGATATTTCAGATGTTCAGTTTTTTTCAGAGAGTATAGAAAAGCAGAGTAAGTATACAATCGATGAGGCTTATATAGCTTCTTCTAATAAAGCTTTCAGCAAAATTGGGTTGAAAGTAGGGGTGGATAACATGTATAGGATGGCTAAGCTTCAAGGACTTTTTGATCCTGTGTTAGGATTGCAAAATGAAGCGATAGGTACAATGGAAGGGTATGGTGAAAAGAAAAATATAGAGATAGTTACAAATACGTCTATAGGTCAGACAACACGAACAACACCTTTAGGAGCGTTGGCTATAGCAAATACAGTTGTAAACAATGGGATCTATGTTAAACCTCAAATTATTGACTCAGTTATACAAAATGATGGAACTATAGTGGAACAATTTACAACAGAAAATAATAGAGTAATTAGTGAGTATACTGCAAGTGTGTTGAAGGATGCAATGTTATCAGTTGTAAATACAGATTTAGGGACTGGTGGAAATGCAAAAGTTGAAAATGTTGAAGTTGGTGGCAAAACTGGAACCACTGAATATATAGAAGGTAAAAAGGCATTATCAGATGTTTGGTTTAATGGATTCTTCAATTACAATGGAAAGTATTATACTATGGTAGTATATATTCCACACAGTGATAAAGTAGAGAAAATGTATAGCACTGTAGCTTGTTCTGTATTTAAGGATATTGTAGAAGGTATAACACAAAATGAGTTTTTAAAGTAAAAAACTTAATATTCATGTGAACATAAAATAAAATTATTAAAATTTAATGAGAAAAAGCACTTTTTTAACTTTTAAAACATATTATATTAGTAAGCATTATTAGGGGGAGCATAAATGTTTTGCTTGAGTTGGCTTTTAAATATAATTAGCGAATATGCTTTACTAACAGGATATGTTTCAGGAAATAATTCATTTCCACAACCGCTGTCGGAGGAAGAGGAAAAAGAGTGTTTACAAAGGCTGAAGGAAGGTGACCCTGAGGCTAAGGGGATATTAGTTGAGAGAAATTTAAGATTGGTAGCACATATAGTTAAAAAATACACCTTTCCAGGAAAAGAAGTAGATGATTTGATATCTATAGGTACAGTTGGATTAATTAAAGCAATTGATTCATATGATATGGATAAGGGAACAAGGTTAGCAACATATGCTGCGAGATGCATTGAAAATGAGATTCTCATGCTTATAAGGAATAATAAGAAGACCAAAGGAGAAGTGTATCTTCATGACCCTATTGGGCTTGATAAAGAGGGAAATGAAATATCATTAATGGATATACTAAGCAGCGAAAAAGATTCGATTTTAGATGCAGTTGAAAATAAAATACAAGTGAAAAAGCTCTATAATGTCTTGGAAACAGCGTTACAAGAAAGAGAGAGAAAAATTATAAAGATGAGATATGGTTTAGTTGATGGTAAACCTAAAACTCAGCGCGAAATTGCTGAAATATTAGGTATTTCTAGATCTTATGTTTCAAGAATAGAAAAAAGGGCTTTGAAAAAACTATTAAAAGAGTTTAATTCAGGTGAGACTCCTTAAAGTAGTTATAAAATAAAGCAAGATTGATAAAACATATTCATTTGAAGTGATGAAAAATTTATTTTTCATCACTTTATTTTGTTGAAGCATAAATATTCGTGAAAATGTTGGAAAAAGTTTGAATTTATAGTAAACTGAAAAAGGGCTAATTAAAAATGAGGAGTTTTAGTTATGAGATTGTCAGAACTTTTAAGATATGTTGTTAATGAAGGTGGGTCTGATTTACATTTATCAGTGGGGGTTCCACCGATTCAAAGAAAAAACGGTGAATTAATTAAGATTACGGATATTAATTTAACTAAAGAAGATATGGTTGAATACAGTAAAGAGATTTTAGGAAATAACTATGAAGATTATATGAAGGTAGGGGAATGGGATATACTATATAGTCTTGAAGATGTAGGAAGGTATAGGATTAATGTGTATAGGGAAAGAAATTATGATACTATCGCAGTAAGGGTTATTCCATATATTATACCTTCACTGGATGATTTAAATCATCCTGAAATAATAAGAGAGCTAACAAATTATAAAGATGGATTAATATTAATAACTGGTCCTACAGGTAGTGGTAAAAGTACAACAATGGCGGCGATGATCAATGAGATTAATATGAATAAGAAAACTCATATAGTAACGTTAGAGGATCCTATAGAGTATCTACACTCACATAAGAAGTCGATTATAAATCAAAGAGAAATTGGACGCGACACAAAAAGTTTTGATAATGGATTAAGGGCGGTACTTAGAGAAGATCCAGATGTAATATTGGTAGGAGAAATTAGAGATTTAGAAACTATGTCAGCTTGTCTTTTGGCGGCAGAAACAGGACATCTAGTAATTTCAACATTACATACAATAAATACATATAAAACCATAGATAGAATTATCAATTATTTTCCAGCAGAGCAGCAGCTGAGAGTAAGAAATCAACTATCAACTGTATTGAGGGGAGTAGTCAGTCAAAGGCTCTATAAGAGAAAAGATAATAGTGGAAGAATGGCAGCTCTAGAGATAATGGTTAGTACTCCTGCAATTCAAAACTTAATAAGAGAGGGGAAAATTCATCAAATTCCTTCGATGATGGAAACTTCTTCTAAGTTAGGGATGCAGACTATGGAGATGGCAATAAATAAAATTAATCATTTTATAATAAATGATTAGTAAGTTTACTTATAATAAAATTTAAATATAATAGAAAAAGTATAAAAGTATAGCAGATATAAGCAAATAGAAGGATTTTACTATTGTATTTTTATTGAAGAGGTTTTATACTATAATTATAAAATTAATGATTTAATGGCATATTTATAATCTTCAAAGAATTTATAGACATGTTTCACCAAAGTTATTTATGAATTATTCCACAAATTTGAAGGAATTTGAGCTTTTATGTTGAATATAGCTTTGTAACACGATAAACTTCTTTTGAAGTTAGAAATGTTGGGGGAATAGTAAGATGAATGAGTACATTGTTGGGCTAGATATAAGTTCTTCAAAGATATGTGGAGCAGTTGGCAGTCTTGCCAGTGATAATAGTATACAGTTACTTGGAATTACTACATCAGATTACAGTGAAGTAAAGACCGAAGTAGAAGAAGCTGATGTTTCTGCTACAGTAAATAGTGTGATAAGCCGATTAAGGGACATTATTGGTGAACCTTTAAGTGAAGCTTATGTATCTATACCTATTTCAATGTGTGAAGTTGTAAATACTAAGGGAGTTGTGTCGTTTCCTGTTTCAAAAGAGATTATTTTAGAAGATGTGATAAATGTAGGTGAGGTTGCAAAGTTTTGTGTTAACAAAAATCAAGAAATTGTACAAGTTGATATAGAAGAATACATAGTCGACAGGATGAGAAATATAAGGAATCCTATTGCTATGAAGGCCACACTCCTTGAATCAGAGGGGAATGCATTTATAGTTAATAATAAATATGTTAATGAATATAAAAAAATATTAAATGAAGCTGGAATTAAGGTTAAAGGTTTTATAGTAAACTCTATAGGCATGTCTAAAGATATTTTAAATGAAGATGAACTTCATAAAGGAGTTGCTTTGATAGATATTGGAAGTACTAATTCAGAGATTTCAGTGTTCAAAGGTGGCAAGTTTCTTGACTTCTTTTCAATACCTTTAGGAGGGGATACAATAACAAATGATATATCCATTTGTTTGAAATTGTCACGAGAAGAAAGTGAAAAATTAAAGTTTAAATGTAACACCTTGTTAAAGGGGAATTCTAATAATAAACATACCATTAGAGTTACTACATTGAATGATGAGAAAAAAGAAATTGACTATTTAATGCTCGAAGAAATAATTTGCGAAAGAGTTAAAGAAGTTCTAGAGCTGATTTCAAAGCAATTAGAAGCTGAAGAGTTAAGTAATCAAGTTGAAAGTTATGTATTAGTTGGAGGGGGGATATCTCAATATAGAGATATATTAAATGTTGCAGAAGATATATTAGGAAAACCAATAAGAATTGGTGTACCTGAATATGTAGGTGCAGCAAATCCGATTTATTCAACTGCCACAGGCATAATTGGTTATGTTTTAAGTAAAAAGCTAGATTTACTAATTGAAAATGAAAATTCACAAGGTGATATTTTAGAAGAGAAGAGCATAGGTAAAGGCGAAAACAAGTTTATAGTAAAGCTAAAAGGACTATTAAAAGGTTTTTCTAATGAGGAGGTAAAAAAGTGATAGATTTCGATGTTCAAAACGAAGAGTTATGCAAAATTAAAGTAATAGGCTGCGGTGGCGGTGGAAATAATGCTGTAAATAGAATGATAGAAGCAGGATTAAAGAATGTAGAGTTTATTGGGATCAATACTGATAAGCAAGCTCTATTTCTTTCAAAAGCAGATACAAAAATACAATTAGGGGACAAGCTTACAAGAGGTCTTGGAGCTGGTGCAAATCCTGAGATTGGAAGAAAAGCTGCAGAAGAAAGCAAAGATGAAATTACTGAAGCTTTAAAGGGTTCAGATATGGTATTTATCACTTGTGGAATGGGTGGTGGAACTGGAACAGGTGCTGCTCCAGTAGTAGCTGAAATAGCAAAATCTATGGGGATTTTAACCGTAGGTGTTGTTACAAAGCCATTCCCATTTGAAGGAAGAAAAAGAATGATCCATGCAGAAGGCGGAATCAATTCATTAAAGCAATCAGTAGATACTTTAGTAACAATTCCAAATGAGAGATTATTAGCTTTAGTTGATAAGAAAACAACTTTAGTAGAATCATTTAAAAAGGCTGATGATGTGTTAAGACAAGGTGTTCAAGGTATATCAGACCTTATTACTATCCCTGGTCTTATAAACTTAGACTTTGCAGATATCAGTACAATAATGGTAAATAAAGGTCTTGCACACATGGGTGTTGGAGTTGGAAAAGGTGATAATAGAGCACAAGATGCTGCTAGAGAAGCTATTTCAAGCCCTCTATTAGAAACATCTATTATAGGAGCAACTGGAGTTCTTTTAAATGTAACTGGTGGTTCTGATTTATCTCTTTTAGAGATTAATGAAGCAGCACAAATAGTACAAGAAGAAGCTGATCCAGATGCAAATATTATATTTGGTGCAGTTATAGATGAAAGTTTAAATGATGAAATAAGAATAACTGTAATAGCAACAGGTTTTGATAGTGAAGTTGGTAAGGTTGCAAATAGCGCTGCTGAAACAGTAACTAAAGCTACTGCTAAAGATGAGGCTGCTACAACTAGGAATGAAGTTCAACCAGCTAAGTCTAATAGTGATGATTATACAGTACCGACATGGTTAAGAAAAAACATGAGATAATATGATTGAAGTTTTGAAGGCAATAGAAAGGAATTTCTATTGCCTTTTTTATTATATTAACTTACTAAAAAAAATAGATTGAATATTCTGTAATTTAATTATATTTATAGGTAAAATTAAAAAAATATATGTAAATAAAATGGTATTTGTAATATCCATTACCTAAAAGGAAAACTTAGGAAGATTCCATCGCAAAATGGAATAAAATTAAGGGAATAATATTTGAATTGATAGTATAATTTTACAAATTTTACTTGAAGAAGTATATATAATATCTTGTAGGGAGGTTAGGTCATGGTAGTTTACTTGGATATACTTTTGTTAGAAAATTTTCTGATAAATTTATTTTTGCTAAGGACCACAGTTCAAACTATTAAGAAGAAAACTTCAACTATAAGGCTTATAGTATCATCGGTTGTTGGAAGTCTATATGTTATAACTGCTGTGATGCCGTGGCTTAAATTTTTAACTATTGTTCCTTTTAAAATATCTATAGCATTTATTATGATTTTAATTGCATTAGGAACTAAGGATTTTATAGCTGCAATAAAGGGAAGCTGCATATTTATTTTGTATTCAATGCTATTAGCTGGTGTAGCATTTTACATGGCAATACAGGATAATCCAGCTTTAAGTCAAGATGCTGTAATTTATAGTTTTTCATATAAAAATCTTATTTTGGCTTTAATGGCTTTATATTTGGTGGTAAATAGAATTGTAATTTACGTTAGGGAAAGAAAGCAGTTAACTAGCTATATTTATAATATAGAGATATGTATTAATGGAGTGAAAACAAAAGTTAAAACTTTTTTAGATACAGGCAATGAACTCAGAGAACCAGCAACTAACCTGCCAGTTATAATAGTTGAAAGACAATTATTTCAGGATATGAACCTTGATAGTTATAATGTTTACAGTATTCCATATTCTGTGGTTAGTGGTTATGGTGGAAATTTAATGGGTATAAAGCCAGATAGCATTAAGATTGACGTAGATGGAAACTTGAAGGATGAAAAAGCAATATTGGCATTTAGTGATAAAAAGCTAAGTAAACATAATGATTATAACGGACTTTTACCAAGGGGGATTATAGAATAGGAGGGTATTATAATGAATAAGATATCTAATATATTAAATAATGTTATGGATAGGCTACAAAGTTTATTAAGTAGATTTTTAGGTAGATTTAGAATCTTTGCGAAAAGAATAGACTATATCGGAGGCAATGACGCCCTACCACCACCCCTTACCAAGGAAGAGGAAGAAGCTCTTGTTGAGAATTTGGAAATGGGAGATGAGAGTATTCGCTCTATACTTATTCAAAGAAACTTAAGGTTAGTAGTTTATATTGCAAGAAAGTTTGAAAATACTGGAGTAAATGTAGAAGATTTAATTTCAGTAGGAACTATTGGCTTAATAAAGGCTGTAAATACTTTTGCACCAGAGAAAAAAATAAAGTTAGCTACTTATTCATCAAGGTGTATAGAAAACGAAATTCTTATGTACCTTAGAAGAAATAATAAAATAAAGACGGAGATTTCATTTTATGAACCATTAAACATAGACTGGGATGGCAATGAATTACTTCTTTCAGATATTTTAGGGACTGATAGTAATGTTGTATATAATTATATTGAAGAAGAAGTTGACAAGCAGCTTTTAGGGATAGCTATGGGAAAATTGAGTAATCGAGAAAGAGAAATTATTGAGCTTAGATTTGGAATAAATGGAGTAGACGAAAAGACTCAGAAAGAAGTCGCTGACATGCTTGGGATATCTCAATCTTATATCTCAAGACTGGAAAAAAGAATAATAAAAAGATTAAAAAAAGAAATAAATAAAATGTTGTAAGGTTGTCTTTAGTATAAAAAATACCCTTGGGGAGATAATTCTAATGTAATTATTCTGAAGGGAATGAGACCTTATGATGATTAATAAAGTCGAAATATGTGGTGTCAATACTTCCAAATTGCCTGTTTTAAAAGAAAAGGAAATGCGAGAATTGTTAATTAAGATAAAACAAGGTGACAAGAATTGCAGAGAAGATTTTATAAGAGGTAATTTGAGATTAGTATTAAGTGTAATTCAAAGATTCAATAACAGAGGGGAAAATGTTGACGATTTGTTCCAGGTTGGCTGTATAGGACTTATGAAAGCTATTGATAACTTTGATTTAAGTCAGAATGTAAGATTTTCTACTTATGCAGTCCCTATGATTATTGGGGAAATTAGGAGATACCTTCGGGATAATAATTCCATTAGAGTAAGTAGATCCTTAAGGGATATAGCCTACAAAGCTCTACAAGTTAGAGATAAACTAGTTAGTAAAGATAATAAAGAACCAAGTATATCTCAAATTGCTAAGGAATTAGAAATGCCTAAGGAAGAAGTCGTGTTTGCACTAGATGCAATACAAGATCCAATATCACTTTTTGAACCTATATATCATGATGGTGGTGATGCCATTTTTGTTATGGATCAAATAAGCGATAGTAAAAATTTGGATGATGGATGGCTTGAAAATATTTCTATTAAGGAAGGGATGAAAAAACTTACAGATAGAGAGAAATTAATTTTAAACTTGAGATTCTTTCAAGGAAGAACTCAAATGGAAGTGGCAGATGAGATAGGGATATCTCAAGCACAAGTATCTAGATTAGAAAAAACAGCATTAAAGCATATGCGTAAACATGTGTAAATAAAGAGCCTTAGGGCTCTTTTTTTATTTGTGAGTTCTATTAAGTAAAATAAAGAATATAGATTAAGAGATATAATTTTTAAGGGGGAAGAGTTATGGAAACATCAATGTTTGCAATAAGCAGCTTAAGGTCAATGGAGATTATTGATATAAATACAGGTGCAAAGTTGGGATATATAAAGGATTTAAAAGTTAATTGCGAAGACTATAAAATTGAAGCGATAACCATACCTACACAAAAAACAGGATGGTTTTCTAAAGGGGAAGACCTTGAAATACCATGGGATAGAATTAAAAAGATAGGGATAGATGTAATACTAGTTGACGGTGATGAGACTTTTGAAAAGTAGAATCCTTCAAAGTTTTTATATACAAATAGTAAATGTATTGTGTATAATCATAATATATAACTAAAAAAAGGATGTGGTAATTTATGAAGTGTCCTTATTGTAGTGGAGAAGAAAGCAAAGTTGTTGATTCAAGAGCAACTGAGGATGATGGGGCAATAAGAAGAAGACGTGAGTGCTTAGGTTGTAATAGAAGATACACTACCTATGAAAAAATTGAGGATATACCAGTGTTTGTCATTAAGAGAAATCTTGCAAGAGAAATATTTAGCAGAGATAAAATTATAAATGGTGTAATACGTGCATGTGAAAAGAGACCTGTTTCTAGAGCGGATATCGATCATTTAGTTAATGACATTGAAAAAACACTTAATAATACTATGACTAGTGAAGTTAGTTCAGAAACCATTGGAGAAATGATTTTAGATAAATTAAGAAGTATGGACGAAGTAGCTTATATAAGATTTGCATCAGTATATCGAAAATTTGATGATATTAATAGTTTTATTGAAGAAATACAAAGATTAAGTGGTGGAAAGTAATGAATGTTTCTACGTGTGAAAACAATAAGTTTTTAATCTATACAGTTAAAAATATGACTATAGGTTTTTCAACTGCAGAAAATAATTTAAATTTTAATAAATTCCTGCCAGAAGGTCACGAGAACTTAGAAAAATTAAAAAAATGGTTTAATGTTGAGAAAGTAGTTTTTCTTAATCAGGTACATGGAATTGACATTCATTGTTTTGATGGAGAAAAAGAAATTACAGATTTAGATGGTGATGGTGTTATTACTAATAATAAAAAATCGCTTATCGGAGTTTTTACTGCTGATTGTGTGCCGGTAATTATTGTGGATGAAGCCATAGGAGCTATGGCAGCTATTCATAGTGGATGGAAAGGTACATTAAATAATATTGTACTGAATGGCATTAAAGAGATGATGAAAATTTATGGGAGTAAACCAGAAAATATGAAGGCTTTCATTGGGCCTCATAATAAGGTTTGCTGTTATGAAGTTAGTGAAGATCTTATCGAACTATTTAAGCAGTGCGAGATTTTTAAGGGAGAGAATATAAATGAAGGGAGAAACTTAAACCTTCAAAGATGTGTGGAGATTGAACTTGTAAAAGCAGGAATAATCCAAGAAAACATTATAGCTGTGAATTTATGTACTTACTGTAGTGAGGAAACAAAGCTATTTTCCTACAGAAAAGAGGAGGAGTCAAAGGGAAGATTATTTTCTTTTGTGTTTGCTAATGAGGAGGATTAATAATGTCTATGATGAAAACAATTTTAGTAGTAGATGATGAAGCTAATATACAAGAACTTATTAAGTTTAACTTAGAAAAAAGTGGGTTCAATGTTATTACAGCAGATAATGGCATTGATGCATTAAAGCTGGCAGAAACTAAAAAACCAGATTTAATATTTTTAGACTTAATGCTTCCAGGAATGGATGGTCTTGATGTATGTAAGAATATCAGAAAAAATCCTGGTATTGAGAGTATTCCAATAATAATGATTACTGCTAAGGGTGAAGAATTAGATAAAATTTTAGGCTTAGAACTAGGTGCTGATGATTATATAACTAAGCCATTTTCAGTAAGAGAATTAGTAGCAAGAGCTAAGGCTATTTTAAGAAGAAGTGGATTTAAACAGGATGATGACAGCTTTAAATTTGGAACTGTTACAATTAACTTCCGTGAACATGAAGTAATTAAGGGTGAAAGTAAAGTAGACCTTACGTTAAAGGAGTTTGAGCTTTTAGAAATATTGATAAAAAATAAAGGCAGAGTTATGACTAGAGATTTCTTACTTGAAAAAATCTGGGGCTACGAATATATGGGGGAGACTAGAACTGTAGATGTACATGTAAGACATCTAAGAAAAAAGATAGAAGATGATGACAAGAATCCAGTATACATACAAACTATAAGAGGTATTGGATACAAATTTAATTATGGGGAAAGTTATGAAAAATAAATTTAAAGGTACAATGAAAAGAAAACTAATGCTATACATTTTTGGAGCATTAGTTTTTATGCTAATATTTACAATTATGCTGTTTTATGCGATTTCTACCTATGAAGCAGATTATACCATAAAAAAAGATTTGAGCTTATATACATATATTCTAAAGGGTTATATTGAGGATAGGGATTTAGATAAAACAAAAGATATAATAGATAAGTTTAAAGAAAGAAATGTAAGAGTTACAGTTATAGATGAGGATGGTAATGTTAAATATGACTCATTTACAAAAGCCGAATTATTGGAAAATCATAATGATAGGGAAGAAGTAGAAGAAGCTAGAAAAAAGGGGGAAGCATGTGTTACTAGATATAGTATGACAGAAAAAAGCTCAACAATGTATTATGCATTGGGTTTGCCTGATGGTGATGTTATTAGGGTAGCAAAGGCTATTGATGGGGTAAATGCTTTAAGAAGTACATATTTTCTTTGGTATGGAGGCGCTATAGTTATAATGCTGTTTTTATCCCTTTGGATTGCTAATAAGCTTTCCTATATATTTGTAAAACCTATAGAAGACTTAGATTTTATAACATCAAGAATCAGTAATGGTGAATTAAGCAGAAGAGTCAAGGTGACTTCAAAAGATGAGCTTGGTAAGCTTGCGCAAAGCTTTAATAGTATGGCAGATAAGGTTGAGAGCAGTTTGAACGAAGCAAGTGAAAAACAAAACAGGTTGTCAGCTATACTTGAAAGTATGGAAAGTGGCGTTATTGCCATTGATAATAATCGAAATATAATTATGATAAACAATTATGCAAAAAGTTTTTTTAACATCAGTGAAGATGTTGTAGGGAGCAATGTTGAAAATATATGCACAGATATTGATTTTAAAGATATGTTTTCTATGCGTGAACATGAACTTCAGGAGTATAAAATAAAATCTCCTACAGTGAAGTACTTGAGAGGGCGAAGTGCAGATATCATTGTTAATAACCATCAACATATTGGAGCCGTTGCTGTATTGCAGGATATTACTGAGGTTAAGAATCTTGAGAACATGAGAACAGAATTTGTGGCCAATGTATCTCATGAGTTGAAAACGCCATTAACTTCTATAAGAGGCTTTGCAGAAACTTTGAGAGATGTTGATGATGATGCAACTAAAAATAAGTTTTTAGATATAATTGATGAAGAAGCAGAAAGGCTCACAAGGTTAATTTCTGATATATTACTATTATCCCATATTGAGCAGAACCAGGAATTCAAACAAGAGGAGTTTTCTACTGAAAGAGTTATTGATGATGTTGTAGATATAATGAAGCATATCGCAGATAAGAAAGAAATTGAGTTGAGAGTATTTGGTGATGAGCTTCCAATTATAGCTGGAGATAAAGATAAGTTTAAACAGATGTTGATTAATTTAATTGATAACGGAATAAAATATAGTGAAGCAGGAGATAAAGTTACTGTTAATAAAATTTCAAAGAAGAAAGAGTTTATTATTATTGTAGAGGATACTGGAATTGGTATTGAAGAATCTGCTATTCCTAGATTGTTTGAAAGGTTTTACAGGGTTGATAAAGCTAGATCGAGAGCTAAAGGGGGAACCGGATTGGGGCTTGCCATTGTAAAACATATAGTCATTGGTTTCAATGGAAGTGTTAAAGTGGAAAGTAAAGTAGGAATAGGAACTAGGTTTATTATAACTTTTCCAAAGGGGAAATTATAATTCAATGAATCAATTTACTCTTTGAGTACAACTTGATTAACTAATAATATAAAAATATTAAGCACCAGAAAGTAATACTTTCTGGTGCTTTTTTCATATTGTCATTGTTAGTTATGGATTAACTTAATTTGTTTGGAGGGTTAACTGACATGAGGGATTGATGTAGTAGAAGTTTTTCCTTATAAATCCTTCCTTACAAATTGTAAAGTTTAATTAACATAGGTAAAGTTTTTTTAATATTAGTATAATAATACCTTAACTAACAGAGACTATAATAAGTCTTGTAAGGAAGAAATTAAATAAAAAGAAATAAAAGAATGTGGGGTAAAGAGTATGAAAAAGAAGTCAATCAAAATTATAATAGCAGCAATGGTAGCGACAATGTCCATGGGGATTTTTGCAGGATGTGGTTCTAAGAATACGGGAGATGGAGCTTCAAGTGAAGGATCTAAATCAGCAACAATAACAATTTCTGGTTCAACTTCAATAGGACCATTAATGGAAAAAGAAGCAGCGGCTTATAAAAAAGAAAATTCTAATGTAAATATAGAGATTCAGCAAATAGGTTCATCTGCAGGAATAAAAAATGCGATTTCAGGTGTTAGCGAAATTGGAATGGCATCAAGAGAGTTAAAAGATGAAGAAAAGGCTGAAGTTAAAGAAACAGTAATTGCTTTCGATGGAATAGGACTTATAGTACATCCAAATAATACAGCAACAAACTTAACAATGGATCAAATTAAACAAATATATACTGGAAAGATTACTAACTGGAAAGAGGTTGGAGGAAAAGATGCTCCAATAGTTGTAGTATCAAGGGATGAAAGCTCAGGTACAAGAAGTGCGTTCCAAGAATTAGTAGATTTTACATCAGAGGAGTTAGAAAAATCATCAACTATAGCAGATGGTAACGGAAGTGTTAAAACAACAGTTGCAACTAATGAAAATGCAATAGGTTACGTTTCTTTTGAAACAGTAGATACAAGTGTTAAGGCACTAACAGTAGATAAAGTAGAACCAACACCAGAAAATGTACTTGCTAAAATATATCCATTATCAAGACCATTTATATTAGTTTATAAAGATGCAAAGATAACAGAAGAGGGTAAAAAGTTTATAGATTATATCTTAAGTGATGCAGGTCAGACTATAGTTGAAGAAGCTGGCGGAATTAAATTAGGTAAGTAGTACCTTGAAGTGACACAGGCATTTGAGAGAATATGATCTCAAGTGCCTGTTGTGCTTGAATTGGAGGTTAATTATATGGCAAATAAAACAGTAAAAAAAGCACACAACAAGCCAAAGAGAATGAAGGGAGCTAAATATGCAATAGATGCAGCTTCTGAAAATATATTTAAATTATGCGCTTTAGTAGCGGTAATAAGTTTATTAGTAATTATAGGTTTCGTGTTTTACAAAGGGTTAACACCTTTCATATCTAAAGGATATTCTTTCTTTGATTTCATTTTTGGCAGAGAATGGGTGCCGAGTGCTGATAAGTTTGGAATTCTACCAATGATATTAGCATCAATTTATGGTACATTAGGTTCTTTGATTATTGGAGTTCCAGTTGGAATAATGACAGCTGTATTTATTGCTGAAATTGCTCAAAAGAAAGTTGCAAAAGTGTTATCTCAAGGTGTAGAACTATTAGCAGGAATACCATCTGTTTTATTTGGTGTATTTGCATTAGGAGTTATAGTACCTGCAATTCAAGATAAGCTTAATCTGCCAAAAGGTCAAAGTTTGCTTGCAATTATAATAGTACTTTCAATAATGATGCTACCTACTATCATTTCAGTAGCAGAAACGGCTATTAGGGCAGTGCCAAATTATTATAAAGAAGCTTCCTTAGCTTTAGGGGCATCTAAAATCGAAACAATATTTAAAGTTATACTTCCAGCAGCAAAATCAGGGATTTTAACTGCTGTTGTGTTAGGAACAGGAAGAGCTATTGGAGAAACTATGGCTGTAATATTAGTAGCAGGTAATAGTCCTGTTATACCAAAGAGCATAACAGATGGGGTAAGACCATTAACTACAAACATAGCGTTGGAGATGGGATATGCATTTGGTACTCATGAAGAAATGTTATTTGCAACAGGAGTAGTTTTATTCTCTTTTATACTTCTTCTAAATTTCATATTAGCAAAAATTTCAGCAAAGGCAGGTAATTAGGATGAGAAAGTTAAAAGATAATATCTTAAAATCAATTCTATGGTTATCTGCAGCTATAACCATAGCAATTCTTTTGATTATCATAGGATATATATTTAAAGAAGGTATGGGACTTATTAATTTTAATTTTATATTTGGAGATTATTCACCGACGGAAGGCGGAGGAATTTTCCCGATGATAGTAACAACGTTACTAACAGTTTTAGTATCACTTGTAATATCCATTCCTATTGGAATAGGTGGGGCTATCTACCTTCAGGAGTATGCAAAGCAAGGTGCTATTGTTAAGGTTATAAGGTTTGCAACAGAGAGTCTTGCAGGTATTCCTTCTATTATTTATGGATTATTTGGTACAGTATTCTTTGTAACAGCATTAAAGCTCCAGTTTTCTATATTGGCAGGTTCTTTGACTTTAGCAATTATTGTTCTGCCAGTAATAATTAGAACAACTGAGGAAGCTTTAAAAACGGTACCAATAAGTTATAGAGAAGGAGCAATTGGGTTAGGATCAACTAAGTTTGAAGTTCTCTATAAAATAATAGTTCCGAGCGCTATGCCGGGAATTATATCAGGAGTTATTTTATCTATAGGAAGAATAATTGGTGAATCAGCAGCTATGCTTTTAACAGCTGGTACAGTGGCTTCCATGCCAAAGGGATTAATGTCTAGTGGTAGAACACTTACAGTTCACGCTTACTTGGTAACTAAGGAAGCAGGAGATATAAGGCTGGCATGTGCAATTGGTATAATTTTAATATTTGTAATTTTAATTTTAAGTATTGCAGCTAAACTCATAACAAGAAAAATAAATAAAGCTAACTAGCATATTTGTAATAAGAGGATTGGATATTTAGTTGTTAGAAGAAGCAGGAGGAAATAGTATGTCAGTAATTTCTACAAAGAATTTGGA
Organism: Clostridium culturomicium; assembly: GCF_000821305.1. Classification (GTDB taxonomy): domain Bacteria; phylum Bacillota; class Clostridia; order Clostridiales; family Clostridiaceae; genus Clostridium_J; species Clostridium_J culturomicium. The sequence goes on from NZ_CCXK01000013.1 coordinate 343,746, forward strand.
GCTTTATTATGGTAATAACAAGGCTTTAAAGGGAATAAATTTAGAAATAGATAAGAATAGTGTTACAGCGCTAATAGGGCCATCAGGCTGTGGTAAATCAACATTTTTAAGGACATTAAATAGAATGAATGATTTAATTGATGGAGTTAAAATTGAAGGCCAGGTTTTCTTTGATGGAAATGATGTATATCAAGATTTAAATGAAATTGAGCTTAGGAAAAGAGTAGGAATGGTTTTCCAAAAGCCAAATCCATTCCCTATGTCTATCTATGATAATGTAGCTTATGGTCCTAGAATCCATGGAATAAAGGATAAGAAGAAGCTAGACGAAATAGTTGAAAAATCACTTAAAGGAGCGGCTTTATGGGATGAAGTAAAGGATAGATTAAAGAAAAGTGCCATGGGATTATCAGGAGGACAGCAGCAAAGACTTTGTATAGCGAGAACTATTGCAGTTGAACCAGAAGTTATACTAATGGATGAACCAACTTCAGCTCTAGATCCAATTTCTACAGCTAAGGTGGAAGAGTTAATTGATGCTTTGAAGGAAGAATATACTATAATAATAGTTACTCATAATATGCAGCAAGCTGGACGTATAGCAGATAAAACAGCATTTTTCTTAAGTGGTGAAGTCATTGAATATGGGAAGACAGAAGATATGTTTGAAAGACCACAGGATAAGCGAACAGAGGATTATATTACAGGTAGATTCGGTTAAAATATTTGAAGTGAAATGACTTATATAGGGATGAAGTAAAAAAAATATTAGAGGTGAATAGTATGGTTAGAAGTAGTTTTGACATAAAGCTAAATAAACTGCATGAAGACTTGAGAAACATGGGAGCACAAGTTGCAATACAAGTTAAGGATAGCATTGAGGCTTTAAAAAATCATGATGCAGCTTTAGCTGAGGATATTATAAATAGAGATGACGTAGTAGATAATTATGAAGCTGAAATTGAGAATAACTGTATTAAACTAATGGTTACAGAAAATCCATTAGGCGTGGATTTAAGAAATATCTTTATTGCTACAAAGATTATAACTGATTTAGAGAGAATAGCGGACCACGCTGTGGATATCGCAAAAATAACTATTTTACTGAAGGATGAAGAGTATGTAAAAAAACTTATTCATATACCTAAAATGGGCGAAATTGTAGAAAAAATGATAGAGGGAACTTTAGAAGCATATTTAAATATGGATGTTCCTTTAGCGCGCCAGATTTGTGATATGGATGATGAAGTTGATGACTTACATGAGGGGATTTTTGATGAGGTTCAAGAAATTATGAGAGTTAAACCAGAAGCCATAAAACAGTGTTGCAGATTCTTAATTGTCAGTAGGCTTTTAGAGAGGATGGCAGACCATACTACTAATATATGTGAAAGAATAATCTATTTGCAAACAGGTGAAAGAGTAGAGTTAAATTAATTTTATAAAGTGGATTATTATATTGAAAGTTGTCTATTATTTGTATAGTCAACTTTTTTTATGTTAAGAAATAAAATTTTAGGATAATATGGTGTTTTTAAAAGAGTAACATTGACGAGGGCATATAATTAAGATAATATAACATAATAGTGGTATAATGTGTTTCCATAGAACGAATAAATGGAAAACTAATTGTAAAAACTCAAAACTTCTATTTGATAATTAAGAGGAGTAGTGGGAAAATATAAAAATAACTTGTGCAAAATAAAGGAGCTAAGAAATGAAAAATGAGATAAAGGAAATTGTTCCAGGCTCTATTGCTGAAGAAGTAGAATTAGAAGTTGGAGACAGATTGCTAAGTATTAATGGCAATGATGTTAAAGATATTATTGATTATAAATATCTAGTAACTGATGAAGAGCTTGTAATAGGGGTTGAAAAAAAAGACGGAGAAATTTGGGAGATAGAAATAGAAAAGGATTATGACGAGGATTTGGGTTTAATATTTAAAGAGGGAATTCTTGATAAGCCAATGAGTTGTCATAATAAATGTATATTCTGCTTTATAGACCAAAATCCTAAAGGAATGAGAAATACGCTTTACTTTAAGGATGATGATTCAAGATTATCATTTCTTCAAGGTAATTTCTTAACATTAACCAATATGAAGGAAGAAGAAATTGAAAGGATAATTAAGTATAAAATTAGTCCTATAAATGTATCTGTTCATACTACAAATCCAGAGCTAAGAGTGGAAATGTTAAAGAATAGATTTGCAGGTAACATATATGATATACTTAAGAGGCTTGCAGCGGGTGGCATTGAGATAAATACCCAGGTAGTTTGCTGTCCAGGAATAAATGATGGTAAAGAGCTTCAAAGAACTATTGAAGACTTATATGAGATTTATCCAAATGTTAAAAGTGTTGCAGTGGTTCCTATTGGTGTTACAAAGCATAGACAGGGTCTAACTATACTAAAAACCTTTACTAAAGATACTTCGTTAAAGCAAATAGAAGAAGTTGAAGAGTTGCAGAAAAAATATGTTAAGGAATCAGGAAGTCCTTTCGTTAGATTATCTGATGAGTTTTATATTGTAGCAGGTAGAGAACTGCCGGGACCGGACCATTATGAAGGTTTTAAACAAATTGAAGATGGAATTGGAATGGTGACTCTTTTAAGAGATACCATAAATGCTACCATAACAGAATTAAAGGAAAGTGGAAAAGGTACATTTACCTTTGTTACAGGAGCATTAGTTTATCCTGAAATTCTAAAAATAAAAGAAATCATTGAAGGGAAAAACCCTAATATAAAAATTTCGGTAGAAATGATTCCAAATAAATTCTTTGGAGAGACTATAACAGTGACAGGACTTTTAACTGGAACAGATATAGTTAATACTTTAAAGGAAAGAGAAGTTAATGAATTTGTAATTCTTCCTAATAATATAATAAGGAAGGGTTATGAACTAGCAGACAATGATGAACTCATTCTGCTTGATGATTACACAATAGGTGATTTATCCAAGGAATTAAACAGAAAAGTTATTCTTTGTGATTATACAGGAGATGATTTAATTTCCATAATCAATGAACATTTAAGGGAGGATTAATATGGGAAAACCAGTAGTTGCAATTGTTGGAAGACCAAATGTAGGTAAATCTACACTTTTTAATAAATTAGCAGGAAAAAGAATTGCCATAGTAGAAGATACACCAGGAGTTACAAGAGATAGAATTTATGCACAGGCTGAATGGCTTAGACATAATTTCACAATTATTGACACAGGTGGTATTGAGCCAACTAATGAAGATATCATTATGGTTCAGATGAGAAGACAAGCGAATATCGCTATCGAAACAGCAGATGTTATTATATTTATAGTTGATGGTAAAGCAGGACTTCATCCTGCTGACTATGAAGTTGCTCAAATGCTTAGAAAATCAGGAAAGCAAATAGTTTTGGTTGTAAATAAAATTGATAGAAGAGAATTAGAAGATAATGCGTTTGAATTCTACAACTTAGGAATAGGAAATCCTATCACAATCTCTGCTACACAGGGATTAGGTCTTGGAGATATGCTTGATGAAGTAGTAGCTCATTTTGATGAGATTGTTTCTGAAGACGAAGATGAAGAATACATAAAAATAGCTATGGTTGGTAAGCCCAATGTAGGTAAATCTTCACTTATCAATAAGCTGTTGGGCGAGAATAGAAACATAGTAAGTAATATTCCAGGAACTACTAGAGACGCAATTGATAGTAAGCTTGAAACAGCAGAAGGAAAGTTTATTTTAATTGATACCGCAGGGCTTAGAAGAAAAAGCAAGATTAAAGAGGAAATCGAAAGATATTCTGTAATTAGGACATTAACAGCTGTAGAGAGAGCTGACATATGTATCCTTATGATTGATGCGACAGAAGGCCTTACAGATCAAGATGAGAAGATTATAGGATATGCTCATGAGCTTAATAAAGCTATCATGGTTATAGTTAATAAGTGGGACTTAATAGAAAAAGATGATAAGACTATGAATGAATATAAAGCTAACATAAGTTCAGGATTAAAGTTCATGCCTTATGCATCATTCTTATTTATTTCTGCTCTTACAGGTCAAAGAGTTAATAAGGTTCTTTCAATGGCAAATGAGTGTTATGCTAATTATTCTAAGAGAATTTCTACAGGAATATTAAATGACGTTGTGAGCAAAGCAGTACTTATGAATGAGCCACCAATAGTAGCTTTAAGAAGAATGAAAATATTCTACGTGACTCAGATTGGAACTAAGCCACCAACATTTATATTCTTTGTAAATGACCCAGCTCTTTTACATTTCTCTTATGAGAGATATCTTGAGAATAAATTAAGAGAAAGCTTTGACTTTAAAGGTACTGGAATTAAACTTATATTTAGACAAAGAAAAGAAGAATAATTATATAATGCTAAATAGAAAGGCTTAAATTTATTTTTAAGCCTTTCTATTTAAATATACATACAATTGATTATTTGAGTTAATTAAATTTAGACATAGATGAGTTTATGAATGTTTAAGGAAGAAGGGGTAATATGAGTAAAGTCGCATTTGTTGGCGGAGGCAGTTTTGGTACAGCTTTAGCTGTTCTGTTATCTAAAAAAGGAGAAGAATGTACCATTTGGTGTCACAGCCAAAGCTCTGTAGATGAAATAAATAATAAAAGAGAAAATGAGAGATATCTTAAAGGAATAAAGATTCCGGATAGTATTACTGCTTATAGTGATTTGAAGGAAGCAGTAGAAGGTGCTGATGTAATAGTACTTTCAGTACCATCAAAAGCTATTAGGGAAGTTTCTAAAAAGGTAGCACCGCTTCTTAAAGGTCATGAAATTATTGTAACTGTTGCAAAGGGGATTGAAAAGCAGACCTTGAAGAGAATGTCTGAAATAATTGAAGATGAAATAAAGAATCATCCTATAGTGGTTCTATCAGGACCTAGCCATGCAGAGGAGGTTGCAAGGGATATACCTACAACTGTTACAGCTGCATCAAAAGATATGGAGGCTGCAAGAAAAATACAAAAATTATTTAGCAATAATTCCTTTAGAGTTTATACTAATAGTGATTTGATTGGAGTAGAGATTGGTGGAGCTTTTAAAAATATAATTGCATTAGCTGCAGGTATTTCAGATGGAATAGGTTATGGAGATAATACAAAGGCTGCATTGATGACAAGAGGAATGAGTGAAATAATCAGAGTTGGAACTAAGCTTTCAGGAAGACCAGATACTTTTTATGGGCTTACAGGCATGGGAGATTTGATTGTTACATGTACAAGTATGCATAGTAGAAACAGAAGAGCAGGAATTCTAATCGGAAGTGGTATGACAGCTGAAGAGGCTGTTAAGGAGATTGGAATGGTTGTTGAAGGGATTGAAGCAGTTAAAGCTTTTTATGAATTAAAGTGCCAGACAAATGTTGATATGCCTATAACCGCTGCATTATATGAAGTACTGTTTAGTGGTTCAAATCCAAAGGATAAGGTTACAGAATTAATGGCGAGAAGCCATAAAGATGAAGGCTTATTTATTTAAGCAGTATGATTTTTTAAGCTATTCTTAAAGTTGAAACTTAAGAATAGCTTTGCTATGCTATTAATTGTGTGAAAGTTTAGCAATAGGTTTAAAGGTGTATATATTTGTTTTTTTATGGTAACTATTTTAATAAAGACTAGAGAGACACTTGCTAGGAGGTAAGTTAAACATGTATGAAAAAAGTAATTCCAAAGTAAAAAGTGGACAAAAGAAAAATGATAATAAAATACTTCTAATTGTTGGATTAGTGTTTCTGATAGGTATTCTTGTTACTTTTATAATGAGAGATGGTGGAAATTCAGCTGCTCCTAATCAAGGAAATAGTATAGATAAGACGGAAAATGGAACAGGTCAGAATGGTTCTAGTGAGGCTAGCGAAGGATTAAACACAGTGCCTGATGTTGAAGGAGTTGGACCGTTAACGGCAGAAGAAGTTCAAATGGTCAAAAATGCAATCTCAGCTGATGCTGAAGGGTATTTTAAAATAGTAAATAAAGTGAATACCGTTGATGAAAATTATAAGCCAGAAAATATGGTAATACCTAATGTTGGTCTTACAAAAGATAGAAGTAATGAGCAGAACTTGGTTAGAGCGGATATTGCTGATGATGTGGAAGCTTTTTTTAGAGCTGCGAAAGAAGCTGGACATGAAATGTTCCTTAGCAGTGGATATAGAAGCTACAATCTTCAATCATTATTTTACAATAATGATTTGCAAAGTAATGGTGGGGTAGAAACAGGTTATGTGGCAGCTCCAGGAACTAGCGAACATCATTTAGGGCTAGCAATTGACCTTACAAGCCATAATGTGAATCTGGATCTAACTGATGAGTTTGAGAATACACCAGAAGGACAGTGGGCTCTAAATAATGCTTACAAATATGGTTTTATTCTTCGATATAAGGCTGACAAAGAAGATATAACTGGATATAAATATGAACCATGGCACTATAGATATATTGGAAATAAAGAGATTAGTAAGCTTTGTCATGATAAGGATATTACATTAGAAGAATTATTGGATTATGTAAAATAATTTTAAGTAAACATAATATAGAATAAATAAAAGCTATTTTAAAAACTGTCCATTTTTAAAATAGCTTTTATTTATAATTTTTTTTCATGGATAATGCATAATGTGGAATAGAGGCAATATATATATAATGTTAATATTTAGATGTGGGAGGGTAGCCTTTGGAAAATTTTGATATATATAAAGATATAGCAGAAAGAACTCAAGGGGATATTTATGTAGGGGTAGTAGGGCCGGTTAGAACAGGTAAATCTACTTTTATTAAGAAGTTTATGGAACTTATGGTTATACCGAACATAGAAAATCCTCACAAAAAGGAACGAGCAAAAGATGAGTTGCCACAAAGTGGATCAGGGAAGTCAATTCATACTACTGAACCTAAATTTGTGCCTAATGAGGCAGTAGAGATTGGATTTGGAGATGGAACAAAATTCAAAGTAAGAATGGTAGACTGTGTTGGATATATTGTTAAGAATGCTTTAGGATATACAGAAGAGGAAATCCCTAAGATGGTATCAACTCCATGGCATGATTACGAAATTCCATTTGAACAGGCTGCAGAAATTGGCACAAAAAAAGTTATAACAGATCATTCTACAATAGGAGTGCTTGTTACTACTGATGGAAGTATTACGGGTATAAGCAGAGATGATTATGAGGAAGCTGAAGAGAGAGTTGTAAATGAGTTAAAGGAAATTAATAAGCCATTTATAATTCTTTTGAATAGTGTTAATCCTGAATCAGAAGAATGCCAAGAACTTTTAAGGGATTTAGAAGACAAGTATGATGTTCCTGTAAAAGCAATGAATGTTATGAACCTAGACAATGATGAAGTGACAGATATATTTGATTCAGTTTTAAAAGAGTTCCCATTAAAGGAAATCACTGTTGATATGCCATCATGGATTGAGAATTTAAGTGCAAATCATTGGTTAAAAGTTAACATAATGACTATCCTTAAGGCTATGTGTAAGGATATATATAAGGTTAGAGATGTTAAGAAGTGCCTGGATGCATTTAAAGGAATTGAATTCTTATCAGACATAAAAATTAAAGAGATGAATATGGGTGAAGGGACTTCAGCAATTGATATTAATCCTAAGCATGAATTATTCTATAAGATTTTAGGAGAAATCTGTGATAAAGATATTAACAATGAAAATGATCTTCTAAGTATAATGGAAAACTTCTATAAAGCTAAGGTTGAATACGACAAGATTGAAGAAGCACTTAAGGAAGTTAATGCAACAGGCTATGGTTTAGTTGCACCACAACTTTCTGAAATGAAGCTTGAGGAGCCTGAAATTGTTAAGAAAGGCACCCAATATGGCGTTAAGCTTAAAGCATCAGCACCATCACTTCATATTATTAAGGCTGATATTGAAACTGAAATTCATCCTATAATGGGAAGTGAAAAGCAAAGTGAAGAGTTCTATAAATCAATTCTTGAACAATTTGAGAATGATCCATCTCAAATCTGGCAAAGCAATATGTTTGGTAAATCCTTAGAAGAATTGGTTAAAGAGGGCTTGCAAAATAAATTATATAAGATGCCTGAAGATGTTCAAGTTAAGTTACAAAAAACACTTCAAAAAATTATCAATGAAGGCAATGGTGGCCTAATATGTATAATAATTTAGTTAAGTACTTTATATGTAATTTAATATTATTTTATCCAGCATAAGGTGGTTACTTTATGAATAATTATATTGCAAGTGTGTTACCGAGGGTATAATATGAAAAAGATAGGTTTAAGTTCTATTATGAATTTAAAGCCTATCTTTTCTTTTTATTTAAAAGTATAATATATATTTGAAGACTGAAGAAAATATTAAAGAATCAGTTTTAGTGTTGAATTATTAAGTGGAGGTATAGAAGGGTGAGTAAGGTAGTAGTAATTTTTAATGGCGGAACCATATCAATGAAGGTCGATGAGAAAATAAAGGCGGCAGTACCTAATCTGACAGGTGAAGAAATAATGTCTATGGTAACGGGGATAGAATCCTATGCTGAAGTAGAATCGTATACTTTTTCAAGTCTTCCAAGTCCTCATGTAACTCCGGAGATTATGCTTGAATTATCAAATTATGTTAAAGGTTTTCTGAATAGAGATGATGTTGATGGAGTTGTAGTTACACATGGAACTGACTCTTTAGAAGAAACGGCATATTTCCTTCAATTAACTATAAAAAGCGAAAAACCGGTTGTTGTTACCGGTTCTATGAGAAATAGTTCGGAATTAGGATATGATGGGCCAGCAAATTTAGCAGCCTCAATTTGTACTGCAACTTCGAAGGCGGCAAGAAATAAAGGCGTAATAGTATGTCTTAATAATGAGTTGAATTGTGCCAGTGAGGTGACTAAGTCTCATTCAATGCACTTAAATACGTTCCAAAGTCCCGAGTTTGGACCAATAGGTATAGTGGATAGTAATGAAGTTAGATTTTACAGAGAAAGTCTTGCAAAAGAGTACATAGGCACAGATAAAATTGAGACAAATGTTCAGCTTATAAAGGCTTGTACAGGAATGGATGGCACTTTAATTGACTATTGTGTAGAGAAGGGCGCTAAAGGAATTGTAGTGGAAGCTATGGGGAGAGGAAATTTGCCTCCAGAAATGGCAAAAGGTGTACAAAGAGCTATTAATAAAGGTGTTGCTGTAGTATTGGTTTCAAGGTGTTATAAGGGAAGAGTCCTTGACAGTTATGGGTATGAAGGCGGAGGAAAGCAGCTTAGAGAAATGGGAGTAATATTTGGAGATAGTATGCCAGGACAAAAGGCCAGAATAAAATTAATTATCGCTCTTGGGAAAACGAACTCTATGGAAGAAATAAGAGATATTTTTGAAAAAGATAAGTATTAAATCCGAACATTTTTTGCAAAAATATAAAAAATATACGCAAAATTGTTGACATAGGTGGAGAATCTTGTTATTATTAACTCATAAAGATAAGAACGCCACTAATTTTCATATATATCTAATGAGATGGATTAGATGTTTCTACTGGGCACCGATATTGTCCGACTATGAGAATTCCTATGTTGAAGCAGTTAGCCACTGGGAATTTTTCGTCCAGTGGCTATTATTTTTGGGAAAATATAAAGAAAATTTCGAAAATGGGGGAGAGTTTTATGGAGAAGTTTTTCAAGTTGAAAGAAAATGGAACTGATGTAAAAAGAGAAGTTGTGGGAGGTTTAATTACATTCCTGACAATGGCATACATAATTGCAGTAAATGCTAACATGCTAGGAGATCCAGGAGTTGGAATGGATCCAGGTGCTGTAGTAACAGCAACATGCTTAGCTGCTGGTGTAACAACTATATTAATGGGTCTTTATGCAAACTTACCACTTGGGCTAGCTTCAGGAATGGGATTAAATGCATTCTTTGCGTTTAATGTTGTTATGGGAATGGGAATTTCTTGGCAAGTTGCTCTTACAGCTGTATTTGTAGAAGGTATCATATTTATTGTATTATCATTAACAAAAGTAAGAGAAGCAATCGTTAACTGTATACCAGCAAATTTAAAGTATGCAGTAACTGCAGGAATAGGTTTATTTATAGCTTTCATTGGTTTTGCAAATGCAGGTATTGTAGTTGCAGATCCAGCTACAAAGGTTGCAATGGGGAATCTTTTAAGCCCAACTGTTTTAATAGCAGTGTTAGGAATTGTAATAATAGTTGTTTTATCTAAAAAAGGTGTTAAGGGAGCAATCCTTTGGGGAATAGCAGGTAGTGCTTTAGCAGCATGGGGTTTTGCATTAATTAATCCAGAGGCAGCGGCAGAAATGATGATTTTTTTACCAGATGGAATTTTCGAATATAAATCAATTTCACCAGTATTATTTAAATTAGATTTTTCAGTTTTTGGTAACGGAAGTGCCTTGGCAGAATTTATGACAGTAGTATTTACTTTCTTATTTGTAGATTTCTTTGATACAGCAGGAACTTTAGTAGGGGTCGCATCTAAGATTGGAATGGTAGATGAAGAAGGAAGAGTCAAAAATGCAGGAAAAGCTCTTTTAGTTGATGCCATTGGAACAACTTTCGGAGCTATGGTTGGAACTTCTACAGTAACAACTTATGTTGAAAGCTCTGCTGGAGTAGCAGCAGGTGCAAGAACAGGTCTTTCAGCAGTAGTAACAGGGGTATTATTCCTTTTAGCAATGTTCTTAGCTCCATTATTCATAGCTATACCAGGATGTGCAACAGCGCCAGCCTTAATCATAGTTGGATTCTTTATGATGGATGCAGTAAGAAAAATAAACTTCGAAGATTTTACAGAAGGTGTACCAGCATTTTTAACAATAGCATTAATGCCTTTAACTTATAGTATTGGTGATGGATTAATGATAGGTATGTTATCTTATGCAGTACTTAACTTCATACCAAATTTATTAAGCAAGGCAGAGGAAAGAAAGAAAGTTTCTGGAGTTATATATATTCTTGCAGTAGTATTTATTGCTAAAATAATATTTATACCATAAAGTTAATTTTAATATAACTTAGTAAAAACCATAAATAAAATCACCTAAAAATGTAGCTGGCATTTTTAGGTGATTTTGATTTTTGAAAATAATTTTTGAGAATATAGTTGATTTTCTACGATTTCCTTAGAAATATTTCTGTTTTCTTTAAAATTCTTTAGCTTATGGGTTGAAATAAGTGATACACTTTATGTATAATAGATAAAGAATTTATCAAGGGCCAGAAGGGTGAGTTGTATATGATAAAAAGTATGACTGGTTTTGGAAGAGGAACATCAGAGGGTGAAATATCTAGTTTCGTAGTGGAAATGAAGACAGTTAATCATAGATATTTTGAATTGAATGTTAGAATGCCTAGAACATTAATTTCATTAGAAGATAATATCAGAAAATATGTTAATGAAAAAGTTAAGAGGGGTAAGGTAGATATTTTCGTTACTCAAAACCAAGGTGATAAAGATAGTATGGAGGTTGTACTTAATGAGCAGATAGCAGAGAGCTATTTGGGTGCTCTTCATAAGCTAAAGGATAAATATGGCTTAAGAGATGATGTTTCATCATCCACATTAGCTAGATTTCCAGAGGTTTTAACTTTGAAACAAAAGGAAGAAGATATGGACCAAATTTGGCAGGAGTTATTACCGTCACTTGAAGCAGCTGTATTAAACTTATGCAGTATGCGAGAAGAAGAAGGTAAAAAACTTTTAGCAGATATTACTAGCAGATGTGAATGTATTTCGGCAAATGTTGAAATAATAAGTACCAGAGTGCCAGAAATATCAGAAGAATATAGAAAAAGACTTCTTAAAAAGGTTGAAGAGATTCTTACAGAAAGAAATTTTGATGAAAGTCGTATTGCTATGGAAGTAGTATTACAGGCTGATAAAACCTGCATTGATGAAGAAATCGTTAGACTTAAAAGTCATGTGAATCAAGTTCTCGAAACTTTAAAGATGAATGAGCCAATAGGCAGAAAACTCGACTTTATCGTTCAAGAGATGAATAGAGAAGCAAATACAATTGCATCTAAGGTTAATGATTTAAAATTAACTAATGTTGCTTTAGATATAAAGAGTGACATTGAAAAGATTAGAGAGCAAGTTCAAAACGTAGAATAATTAGGAGGTCAGCCATGGGCGTAAAACTTATAAATGTTGGATTTGGTAATATAGTTTCAGCAAACAGAATAGTAGCTATAGTAAGTCCTGAATCAGCACCAATAAAAAGAATAATTCAAGAAGCAAGAGACAGAGGTATGCTTATAGATGCTACTTATGGAAGAAGAACAAGAGCTGTAATAATTACAGATAGTGATCATATCATATTATCTGCGGTGCAGCCGGAAACTGTTGCACATAGACTATCATCTAAGGATGGGCTTACAGCTAAGGAAGAAGAAAATATTGACGAGGTTGATGAATAATATGGGTATTAAAGGACAGCTATTAGTTGTATCAGGACCGTCAGGTGCGGGAAAAGGAACTATATGTAAGGCTTTAATTGAAAAAAATCCAATATGGATATCGACTTCTTGCACTACTCGTAAACCAAGAGCAGGAGAAGTTGAGGGAGTTAACTATTTCTTTATAGAAAGAGAAGAATTTCTAAAGAGAATAGACAATGATGAATTCTTAGAATATGCTGAGGTGTATGGGAATTTTTATGGAACTCCAAGATCAGAAGTATTAAGACTTCTGGAAGAAGGAAAAGATGTAATATTAGAGATAGATATACAAGGAGCATTGAAAATTAAGTCTTCTTATCCTGAGGGAGTGTTTATCTTTATTATGCCGCCGTCTATGGAAGAGCTTAGAAATAGAATAACTAACAGAGGAAGTGAAACTCCGGAGTCACTTAAAACTAGATTAGAGGCTGCTTATGATGAAATAAGCTTTGCTTCTAAATATGACTATGCTGTTGTTAATGATGAAGTTGACAAAGCAGTGAAGAAGATTGAAAGCATAATAATTGCTGAGAAATGCAGAGTATTTAAAATAAAAGATGAACTATTAGGGAGGTTCTAATTAATATGAATAAGAATAATTCAATGATAAACCCATCTATTGTAGATTTATTAAAAAAAGTTGACAACAGATATTCATTAGTTGTAGCAACTTCTAGAAGAGCTAGACAGCTTATTGATGGTGTAGAGCCACATATAGCTGATAAAGATGGTAAGCCATTAACAATTGCTATAAACGAAGTTAATGAAGGTGCTATAGATGTAACTGAAAGATCTGAAATGGAAACTATCGAAGAAGGAGCTCTTGAAGGTGCTGAGGCTATAGCTGAAGAACTAGAAGAGGTTGAAGTTCCAGGAAATGCCGAAGGTGTGGAAGAAGGATTAGTTTAGTATGAGTAAGAATGTTGTAATAGGAGTAAGTGGTGGAATTGCAGTTTATAAGGCGCTTGATGTGGTTAGTAAACTAAAGAAGCATGACATAAATGTTCATGTTATAATGACAAAGTCAGCACAGGAATTTGTTACTCCATTAAGTTTTCAATCATTAAGTCAAAATATGGTTATTAAAGATATGTTCGAAGAGCCTAAGGCTTTTGAAATTCAACATATATCTTTGGCTAAGAAAGCAGATCTACTTGTGGTAGTACCTGCTACTGCAAATATTATAGGCAAAGTGGCTGGTGGCATTGCAGATGATATGCTGTCTACAACTATTATGGCAACAAGAGCAAGGGTTATTTTTGCTCCAGCAATGAATACTAATATGTACACAAATCCAATAGTTCAAGATAATATTTCTAAGCTAAAGGGACTTGGATATGAATTTATAAATCCAGCTAGTGGCAGATTAGCCTGTGGGGATGTAGGCGATGGTAAATTAGCAGATACAGAAGTAATTGTAGATTATATTTTATCCAGCCTTCATGAACCTAAGGATTTAATTGGAAAGAAAGTTTTAGTGACAGCTGGACCAACAAGAGCTAATCTTGACCCAGTTAGATTTATCAGTAATAAGTCTACTGGAAAGATGGGTTATGCAATTGCAGCTGAAGCAAGAGATAGAGGTGCTGAAGTAGTTTTAGTTAGCGGTCCTAGTAACGAGAAAGCTCCAGCAGGGATAAAGTTTATTAGTGTTGAAACTAATGAAGAAATGCTTAAAGCTGTTCTTGAAGAATTTGATACTAGTGACATAGTGGTTAAATCTGCGGCAGTTGCTGATTATAAGCCTAAGGTTTATTCCAAGGAAAAAATAAAAAAAGGTTCAGGGGATTTAGTATTAGAACTAACAAGGGACAATGATATATTAAAAACTTTAGGTGAAAATAAAAAGCATCAAATTTTGGTTGGCTTTGCAGCTGAAAGTAATGATGTATTGAAAAATGCTCATAAGAAGCTGGAAGGTAAGAATCTAGATTATATAGTTGCAAACAATATAACAGAGAAAGATGCAGGCTTTGGAACGGATACTAATAGAGTTATAATTATCAAAAGAGATGGAACAAGTGTCTCACTTGATAACATGAGCAAAAGATTAGTTGGATATGAGCTTTTTAATATGATATTAGAAAATAAGTAAAAAAGCGACTAAGTCGCTTTTTTTATTACATAAAGAAATGAAGGGAGGTAAAAGCATGGAAATGTATCTTGGAGTTATAGTAAATAATGAAGCTGTAAAGGTAGATAATATTTTTACTTATAAAGTGCCAGAAAATCTTCAATCAAAGGCAAAAGAAGGTCGTATGGTAACTGTTCCCTTTGGAAATGGTAATAAAAAGATATATGGGTTTATAGTGGATATATTTTATAAGGTTGAAGATAATACTAAGCTTAAGAGTGTTACCTCTATTGACGATACTATGGAGTATCTTACCAAGGAAAATATAGAATTAATAAAGATAATGAGAAGAAAGTATCTTTGTACATATTTAGAGTGTATAAAAGTTATGATTCCTAGTGGGATAACTAAAGGTGCAACCTTTAAGACTAAGAATGTCATTACATATCTAAAGCCTTTAGATGAAAAATATAGTAAAGAAAATTACATAAAAATTATTGATTTTATTGAAAAAAATAATGGAATGTACAGCAAAGCTGAACTAAGCAATAATTTTAATATATCAACTTCAACTATTAATACCCTTATTAAGCACGGTTTTTTAGGTGTTGAGAAATCTATTGTAAATAGATTTAATGTAGATGAATACAAGGTTTATGGTGAAAAGGAATTGAATCCGATACAGAAGAAATGTGTGAATAAAATATTGGTTCATAGCATGAAAAATAAGTTTCTTATTCATGGTATAACAGGAAGCGGAAAAACTGAAATATATATGAATCTTGTAAAGAAAACTATGGAATCAGGTAAAGATTCAATAATTTTAATCCCAGAAATAGCTTTAACTCCACAAATGGTTGAAAGATTTAAGGGCAGATTTGGAAGGGATGTAGCAATATTTCACAGCAGATTATCCAGTGGTGAACGTTTTGATGAGTGGATGAGGGTTAAGATGGGAAATGTTAAGGTGGCCATAGGGGCAAGATCGGCAATATTTTTACCATTTTCTAACCTTGGACTTATTGTAATAGATGAAGAGCATGAAACCAGTTATAAGTCTGATAGTGACCCTAAATACAATGCAAAGGAAATTGCAGATTTAAAATCTCAGCTAGAAGGCTGTAAGGTTGTATTAGGTTCAGCTACACCATCCATAGAAACTTATTATGCTGCTGTACAAGGTGAATATGAACTTATAACTTTGAATGAGAGAGCTGATGGGGCTAAACTCCCACAAGTAGAAGTTGTGGATATGAGAGAAGAGCTTAAAGTAGGAAATAAAACTATGTTCAGCAGAAGTCTACATGAAGCCATGTGTGGTGTTTTAAATAGGGATGAGCAGGCAATAATGTTCTTAAATAGAAGAGGGTTTTCGACCTTTGTTTCCTGCAGAGAATGTGGATATGTATTTAAATGTGAAAGTTGTGATATATCTTTAACTTATCATAAGGATAATAATTTAAGTTGTCACTATTGTGGAGCTCGCCAAAGAGCTATTAATTCCTGCCCTAAGTGTAAAAGTAAATATGTAAAATATTTTGGAGTAGGAACAGAACAGTTAGAGCAAAGTGTGAGAAAAACCTTTCCAGGTAGCAGACCCTTAAGGATGGACTTTGATACAACAAGGGGAAAAGATGCATATGAAAATATATATAAAGCTTTTGCGTCTAAGCGTTTTAATGTTTTAATTGGTACTCAGATGATTGCCAAGGGATTAGACTTTAAAGATGTTACCTTGGTTGGAGTAATTGCAGCGGACCTATCTTTAAATCTTCCAGATTATAGAGCTGCAGAAAAGACATTTCAGCTTGTTACTCAGGTTGCTGGAAGAGCGGGAAGAGGAAAAAAAGAGGGGAAAGTTATCTTACAGACCTATAGCCCAGAAAATTATAGTATAATTCATGCATCTAAAAGTGACTATGAGAGCTTTTTTAATGAAGAGATAGTAATACGAAGACTTAGAAATTATCCACCATTTTCAAAGATTTTAGCAGTTAATTTAAGTAGTGAGGACGAAAAAAAGTTAATAAAAAATATACAAAGTTTATCTGATAAAATAAAGATAAAAATACAAGAAAATGATAAAATTGAAATGTTAGGACCATGTCCCTGCGGTGTTTCTAAGATAAAGAACTCATATAGATGGCAGATTATTCTTAAAGGGGACTTTAGTGAAGATTTTGCCTTGAGTATTAAAGAAATAGTTTATGATAGTGTTGACTATAAAAGCGTAAGGATAGGAATAGATATAAATCCTAATAGTTTATTGTAAAGGAAACTCCTTTTCAAAAACAGTCAAAGGAGTAAGTTCACATTATCCAAATCAAAGATTTGGATGTTCACTTAAGGAAACTCCTTCTCGAAAGCAGTCAAAGGAGTAAATTCGCGTAAACCAAATCGAAGATTTGGACGCTCATTTAAGGAGAAGTGTTATGGCAATTAGAAATATTAGAAAAAATGGAGATCCAGTTTTGAGAAAGATAAGTAAGGTTGTTACAAATTTTGAAGATAGAACACAAATACTTATCGATGATATGATAGAAACAATGAATGATGCAAATGGAGTGGGCTTAGCAGCACCACAGGTTGGAATTTTAAAGAGGATAGTAGTTATCGATATTGGAGAAGGACCTATAATTTTAGTTAACCCAGAAATCATTGAGGTTAAAGGTGAAGTTAATGAAAAAGAGGGATGCTTAAGTATTCCTGGAAAAGAGGGGAACGTAATAAGACCTCAATATGTAAGGGTTAAGGCTCAAGATAGGAGAGGAAACTCTATTGAGTTAGAAGGAGAAGATCTCCTTGCGAGAGCTTTCTGTCATGAGATTGATCATTTAAATGGTATTTTATACATTGACAAATTAGAAAAATAATTTACTGAAGACAATATGAGGAGTTGAGTGAATGAATATAGTATTTATGGGAACGCCTGATTTTGCAGTTCCTTCATTAAAAGAAATCATTGAAAGATTTGGAGTTAAAGCTGTTTTAACACAGCCAGATAGACCAAAGGGAAGAGGAAAGGCTATGGCCATGTCTCCAGTTAAAGAGGTGGCAGTACAGCATAACATACCAGTATATCAACCAGAAAGGTTAAGAAAAGATCCAGAGCTTATTGAAAAATTAAAATCTATGGATTTAGATTTTATAATTGTAGTTGCATATGGACAGCTATTATCTCAGGAGGTTCTGGATATACCTAAGTATGGATGTATAAACTTACATGGTTCATTACTTCCAAAGTATAGAGGGGCTGCACCTATTCATCATGCAATTATGAATGGTGAAAAGGTTAGCGGAAATACTACAATGCTTATGGATATTGGTTTAGATACAGGAGATATGCTTTTAAAGAACGAAGTTGTAATAGAGGAAAATATGACTACTGCAGAGCTTTATGATATTTTAAAAGATACTGGTTCAGAACTTTTAGTTAAGACAATTGAGGGTGTATACAAAGGTGAAATTGAAGCTGTAAAACAAGGTGAAACTGAAACTTGCTATGCCAGCATGCTGAATAAGGAAATGGCTAAGATTAATTGGAATCAAAATGCTCAAGATATTCATAACTTTGTAAGAGGATTATATTCTTTCCCTATAGCTCATACAACTTATAAGGAAGTACTAATGAAGGTTATTGAAACTAGACTTACAGGGGAAAATGCTAAACAGGAGCCAGGTACTATAGTAAAAGTTGATAAGAGTGGTATTTTAGTTGCGGCTAAGGATGAAAATATATTAATAACTAAAGTGCAATTCCCTAATAAAAAACCATTGCCAGTAAGTGAATATATAAAAGGAAATACAATTGAAGAAAAGGTTGTTTTAGGAATTTAAAAGTAAGTTAGTACAATGTGAAAGGAAGTTTTAGTATGTATTTTACACCTTTTGGGGTTAGATTTGACCCAACTTATGTAATATTAATTCCAGCTTTGATAATTTCAATGTGGGCTCAGTTTAAAATAAAAAGTAGTTATGCTCAATATTCAAGGGTTTTCAGCCGTAATGGTTATACAGGGGCCCAGGTGGCAAGAATGATATTAGATGCTTATGGCCTTTACGATATTCCAATATACTCTATTAGAGGTCACTTAACAGATCATTATGATCCATCTAAAAGAGTTGTGAACTTATCATATGATGTGTATAACGGTACATCACTTGCATCGATAGGTGTTGCGGCCCATGAGATAGGTCATGCAATTCAGCATAGTGTTGGATATGCACCTATAAAAATAAGAATGGCATTAGTTCCAATTGCTAATATTGGATCTCAAGCATCCTGGATTTTATTTTTTCTAGGTATAGTAATGTCATTTACACCATTAGTTAACTTTGGTATTATTTTATTTTCAGCAACAGTGGTGTTCCAACTAGTAACATTACCTGTGGAGTTTAATGCTTCTAAAAGGGCATTAGAAATATTGCAGGCTAAAAATATTTTATATGAAGATGAAATAAAGGGAGCAAGAAGTGTGCTTACATCAGCGGCATTAACTTATGTAGCTGCAGCAGTGATGGCTATTTCACAGCTTTTAAGATTAATTGCTATAAGAGATAGAAACAACGGTTAAAAATAAAGAAGTTAGATAGGATGATATAAATGACAAGTGCTAGAGAAGTAGCAGTTAATACAGTAATGCAGGTATTTGAGAATAAAGCTTATTCCAATATTGCCTTGAATAGGAATTTAAATGAAAGTAATCTCATTGATAAGGATAAGGGATTAGCTACAGAGCTTGTCTATGGTACCATTAAATATAAGTATTCCATTGATAAAATATTAAAGACTTTTTTAGATAAGAAGTTTGATAAAACGGATAAATACGTACTTAATCTTTTAAGAGTATGTATTTATCAGCTTAGATATTTAGATAAAATTCCGGAGTTTGCAGCGGTGAATGAAGGGGTTAATCTAGCTAAAAAGCATGTATCTGTAGGAGCCTCAAAATTAGTTAATGGAGTTTTGAGAAATTATTTAAGGGATAGGGATAAAAAGTATTATGATGAAAATAACTTCAGTGAGAAGTTAGCATTTATTTATTCTTACCCTCAGTGGATGGTTAAATTATTTGTTTCCCAATATGGTGAGGAAATAGGTGAAAAAATATTAGAAGGTTTAAATAAAAGACCATCAGTTACTTTAAGGGTTAACAGCACCAAGACTGATTATGAACAGGTTGCTGACGAGTTAATAAAAAATGGATATAATGTAGAAGAAGGAGTTATATGCCCAGAGGCAATTAGAATAGTAAAAGGCAGCAGTGTAGAAGATAACCCGTTATTTAGAGAAGGGATTCTTACAGTTCAGGATGAAAGTGCAATGCTTGTTGCACCAGCTATGGATCTAGAAGAGGGGATGACTATTTTAGATTTATGCAGTGCTCCTGGGGGAAAGACTACACATATAGCTGAACTGATGAATAATACAGGAAAAGTATATGGCTTTGATATATATGAACATAAATTACAATTAATAAAGAATAATTGTGACAGATTAGGACTTAATACAATTGAATTAGGGATATTAGATGCAACAGAGAGGTCAGAAAAATTGAAGGAATCAGGAGACCGAGTGCTTATAGATGTCCCGTGTTCAGGTCTTGGTATTATAAGAAAGAAACCAGAAATTAAATATACAAAAAGAGAAAAAGAATTAAAAGAAATAGTAGCTATCCAAAGAAAAATTATGGAGAATGCGGCAGGGTATGTAAAAAAAGGTGGTATACTTTTATACTCAACTTGTACCATTAATAAAGATGAAAATGAAAATAATATTCAATGGTTTTTGAAAAAATTCCAAGGGTTTCAAGTTGAACCTTTAAATTTTGGAAAGGTTGAAAATGTTATTTACGATGAAAAAGGTTGTGCAACAGTACTGCCCAATGAATATATGGATGGCTTTTTTATAGCCAAACTAAAAAGAAAATAAACAGGAGATAAGATGAAAAATACATTAAAGATAGATTTAAATGGTAAAAAAAATATATTAGATTTTGATTTGAAGCAATTAAAAACTTGGATGAAGGAGAATGGTGATAAGGAATTTAGAGCTAAACAGGTTTTTTCTTGGCTTTATAAGAATGTCACAACTTTTGATGAAATGATTAATGTTCCCAAAGCTACTTTGGAAAGGTTAGAAGAAAATTTTTATATCGGAATTCCGGAAATTGTTGAGACTTTTAAATCAAAAAATAGTGAAACTAGGAAACACCTTTTCCTATTAAGAGATGGGAATGTGGTTGAAGGTGTAGTTATGCAGTATTCACATGGTAACTCTATATGTATATCAACCCAAGTAGGATGCAATATGGGATGTAAATTCTGTGCATCTACTTTAGGTGGA
The DNA here is from genome assembly GCF_000821305.1 of Clostridium culturomicium. Lineage (GTDB taxonomy): Bacteria > Bacillota > Clostridia > Clostridiales > Clostridiaceae > Clostridium_J > Clostridium_J culturomicium. Next base: position 364,640 of record NZ_CCXK01000013.1, read on the forward strand.
GCTGTAAGAAGTTTGACTAGTGGAGAAATGTTAGGTCAGATTATGGCTTCACAAAGAGAGTTAGGTGAAAGGATTTCTAATATAGTTTTAATGGGAAGCGGAGAACCTTTAGATAATTTTGAAAATGTGATAAAATTTATAAAGGATGTTAATTCTGAAGATGGATTAAATATAGGTCAAAGGCATATAACACTTTCAACTTGTGGTATTGTTCCGAAAATAAATGAATTAGCTGATTTGAATTTCCAAATTACATTAGCTATTTCTCTTCATGCACCTACAGATGAGTTAAGAGTTAAAACAATGCCGATTGCGAAAGTTTATTCAATCGCGGAATTAATTGACAGCTGTAATTATTATATAAAAAATACAGGAAGACGTATTACCTTTGAATATGCCTTAGTTAAGGGAGTTAATGATTCAAAAGAAGATGCGGAGAAGCTTGCTAAATTAATTAAAGGAATGCTATGTCATGTTAATCTTATTCCAATAAATGAAATTAATGAAAATGAGCTTAAAAGGTCAAATGAGGAAGCTGTAAAAATATTTAAAGATATACTAACGAAGCATGGAATTGAAACCACTGTTAGAAAAGAGATGGGATTAGACATAAATGCAGCCTGTGGACAGCTGAGAAAGAGTTATATAGAAAAAAGGGAGTTGTAGCTTTATATGGGGAGATTATTGGGAATCGGAACCGATGTGGGGAACAAAAGATCATTTAATGAAGACTCTGTTGGATATTATGAAGATGAGAATTTTGGAATATATATCGTAGCCGATGGAATGGGAGGCCATAATGCTGGTGAAGTTGCAAGCAAAATGGCTAAAGATGTGGTGATTAATTATGTGCTTAATCATAGAGATGAAGAATCACCAGAGGAGATTTTAAATGAAGCTCTACAAAATGCGAACAGAAGAATCTACAGAGAAGGGCTTTTAAATGAAGAATGTAATGGTATGGGTACAACTATTACGGGTGCTTTATTAAGAGGAGATGAATTGACTGTAGTCAATGTTGGTGATAGCAGGGTATATGTATTAATGGATGGACAGCTAATTAAAGTTACGAAAGATCATTCCTTAGTTCAAGAGCTTTTAGATAATGGAACCATTACAATTGAAGAGGCGAAAAACCACCCCAATAGAAATGTAATAACAAGAGCTGTTGGAACTAATCCGGTTGTTAGAGCTGATTATTATGATCTAAATTTAAAAAATGTGGAGAAGGTACTTCTTTGCAGTGATGGCTTAACAAACGAGGTTAGTGAAGATGAGATATTAGAAGTCTTAAAATCAAATGAGGAAAATCCATGTCAACAGTTAATAAATATGAGTAAGGAAAATGGTGGTAGAGACAATATTTCTGTTATCATTTTTAAAGGAGAGTGGCGAAGCAGATGATAGGAAGAATATTAGGAAACAGATATGAACTTTTAGAAAAAATCGGCGAAGGCGGAATGGCCATTGTATATAAGGCTAAATGTACTATTTTAAATAGATTTGTTGCCGTTAAGATATTAAAACCAGAGTACTCTAATAATGCAGATTTTATGGACAAATTTCAAAGGGAAGCATTGGCGACTGCTAGTTTTTCTCACAATAATATAGTTAGTATATATGATGTTGGTTCAGAAGATAACATTAACTATATAGTAATGGAGCTTGTAACAGGAAAGACTCTTAAAGAGTACATAAGAGAAAATGCACCACTGGATGTAGAGACTACTCTTAAGATTTCTATTCAGATAGCTAAGGCTTTAGAGTGTGCTCATAAAAATAAAATAATTCATAGAGACATAAAACCGCATAATATCTTAATTACTGAGGAAGAAATAATTAAAGTAACTGATTTTGGAATTGCTAAGGCAGCATCAGCAGAAACAATTACCCATACTAATAAGGTAATTGGATCAGCTCATTATTTCTCGCCAGAACAGGCTAAGGGGAAAATTGTTGATAACAGAACGGATATTTATTCTTTTGGTATTGTAATTTATGAGATGGTTACAGGTCGAGTTCCTTTTGATGGTGAAACTGCAGTAGCTGTGGCTTTAAAGCATATTCAAGAGGAAATAATACCACCAATCAACTTGGTGCCGAGTCTTCCTAGAAGCATTAATAACCTTATTTTAAAGGCAACTCAAAAGGAAGTATCAAAGAGATATAACAATGTAACTGATATGCTTATAGATTTAATAAGAATTGAAAAAAATAAGGGATATATTGTTACTCCAGCAAATGTGGAGAATGAATATACAACAGTAATGGATGCAACACAAATTCAAAATACTTTTCATGTGGATAAAAAAGATATTAAATCTGCTTTAGATGAAGAGGATGAAGAAGATTTTGAAGAAGATGAAGAAGATGAAGAAGATGATGACAATGAAGGTACTAGTGTGTGGAAAAAGGTTCTCCTAATTGGAGGGGCTTTAGTTATTTTTATAGTGTTAGGTGTATTTGCAGGGAACCTTATCTATAATAATACTAGTGGAGATAAACCTAGCAAAAATGAAAATCCTAAGGTTCCAGCAATAATGGGACTTAAGGAAGCTGATGCTAAAGCAAAAGTTGAAGAATTAGAGTTAACTTTTGTTGTATTAGGGAAAGAAAAAAGTGATGAACCAGCAGGAACAGTAATAGCTGTATTCCCTAATGAAGGAACTGAAGTTAAAAAGAAAAGTGAAGTAAGAGTTAGAATAAGCAATGGTCCTGAAGAAAGAAAAGTACCAGAAGTTTTAGGACTAGGAAAGAGTGTAGCTCAGAATCAGCTTGTAAATGAAGGATTTAAAGTTGGAACAATAACTGAAGAGTATGATGATGAGGTGCCAGTTGATGCAGTAATCAGCACTGACCCAGCTCCTGGTACAATGGCTAAAAAAGGCTCAACGGTAAATATAGTTGTTAGTAAGGGGTCAAAGGTGAATTATTCTAAGGCACCAGATTTGACAAACAAAACCTTGAGTGAAGCAGAATCAATATTAGCTGTATCTAACCTCGTGCTTGGAAATCAGAGTCCAGTACAAACTGATGATAAGAGTAAGGATGGAAAGATATTTAATCAAAGTATAGATAAAGGAACTAAAGTACAAGAGGGAACTGCTATAGATGTAAACTACTATCAGTATGTTGATCCTGATGCTGGTAAAATAGAGGTTAAAAATGTTACTGGTAAAACAGTGGCTGATGCAATTAGTGAGCTTAAAGCATTAGGCTTTACTAATGTTACGGCGAAGTATCAAAGTGCTTCGGGTTCGGTAATAGATAGTGATATTGTTATATATCAAAGTCCTTTAAGTGGAAAAATAAATCCAGAGGATCCTATCACACTAACTGTTAAGGATCCAGCACCAACAGGAAACCCTGATGGCGAAGAAGAGAAGCCATCAAACCCATAACAAAAGAAACGATTAATCCTTAGACAAATTTACTGTCTAAGGATTATTTAAAATTATTTAGGAGGCTTTTATGCAAGGAGTAATCGTAAAAGGTATTGGAGGATTATATTACGTAGATTGTGAAGAACGAGTAATAGAGTGTAAAGCAAGAGGAAAGTTTAGACATAAAGGACTTTCACCAATGATCGGGGATGAAGTTGTTGTTGAAGATGACAATGATCATGAAGGTAAGGGAGTAATTACCAAAATATTGGATAGAAAAAATCAGCTTTTAAGACCAGCTGTAGCAAATGTTTCTCAAGCGTTTGTAGTTGTCAGTAGCAAAAATCCAGATTTAAATGTTACGCTTCTATATAAGTTTTTACTTTTATGTGAATATAACAAGGTGAGGCCTATAATATGTTTTAATAAAATGGATATAGAAAGTGAAAATAGCAAAGCTATTGGAGAGATGCTTGAGAAATCAGGTTATGAAGTGCTATATCTTCAAGGAAAGCATGGTGTAGGAATTGAAGGGTTAAAGGCTAAAATCCATGATAATATTACCGTGTTTTGTGGACCTTCAGGGGTTGGTAAATCAACTATTTTAAATAAGGTTTTAGGCAGAGAAGTCATGAAAACTGGTGATATTAGCAACAAGCTAAAGAGAGGTAAACATACCACTAGGCATAGTGAGCTTGTGAGGGTTGAAGGCGGATTTCTAGTAGATACTCCTGGGTTCTCCTCCTTAGAACTGGATTTTATTGAAAAAGATGAACTTAAATATCTGCTTCCAGAATTTGAACCTTTTAATGAAGAGTGTAAATTTAATAATTGTGTTCACTTCAAGGAACCAGGATGTAAAGTCAAAGAGATGGTTGAAGTGGGAAGAATTAACGAAAGCAGATATGAATTTTATATAAGAACATTAGAGGAAATTATTAATAGGGGGAATAGAAAATGATTAAATTATCACCATCAATTTTATCAGCGGATTTTTCAAGATTAGGAGAGCATATTTCAGCCATTGAGAAATATGGAGCTGATTGGGTTCATATAGATGTTATGGATGGTATGTTTGTGCCTAATATATCTTTTGGGGCACCTATAATGAAAGCTATAAGACCATTAACTAAAATGGTATTTGATGTACATTTAATGATTGAGGATCCTGGAAGATATATTAAGGATTTCGTTGATGCAGGAGCTGATATGATAACTGTTCATTATGAAGCAGATAAGCATATTCATAGAACTATAAAATATATAAAAAGCTTTGGAGTAAAAGCTGGTATAGCATTAAATCCAGGTACGCCGGTAGCTTTAATAGAAGACTTAATTGAAGACATTGATATGGTGCTTATAATGTCTGTTAATCCAGGTTTTGGAGGGCAAAAGTATATTGAGTTCTCAGGTAAGAAGGTTGCACAGGTAAAGGCCTTAAAGGATATGTACAATAAAGAACTTTATATACAGGTTGATGGTGGAATAGATTCATCTAACGTTAAAAAGGTTATAGAGTGTGGAGCTAATTCTATTGTTGCTGGTTCTGCAGTGTTTAAAAATGATGAAATAGAGAAAAATATTAAAGCTTTGAAGGGAAATTTCTAAATGAAAGCTATAATTGTGGGGGGAGGAGTACCTCCTCAAAAGAGCTTAATTAAGAAGTATATGTCAGGGGAATACATTATTTTTGCTGCAGACAGTGGTGCTGATATTCTTGATAAATATGATATTGAGCCAGATTATTTGCTGGGTGACTTTGATTCTATTAACGGAGAAGTTTTAGAAAAGCTTGAAAGAGGGGTTAATACTACAAAGCTTCCTAGAGAAAAAGATTTTACAGACACTCATATAGCGGTTTTAAATGCAATAAGTATGGGTGCAAGTGAAATAGTATTACTAGGGTGTACAGGGAAGCGTATAGACCATTTTATGGCTAATCTATGCTTGTTAAAGCTTATGCTTGAACGTGGAGTATCGGGTTGTATTGTAGATGAAATGAATGAAATTTATTTAATTGATAAATCAACATCAATTAATGGAGAAATAGGACAGGTGTTTTCTTTGTTCAGCTATTGTGAAGATACAATAGGATTAACAATAAATGGAGCTAAATATCCTTTGGAAAATTATAATCTTCAGCAAGGTGATAATTTAACTGTTTCAAATGAGTTTTTTAAGGAACAGGTAGATGTTATTTTTGAAAAAGGATGTTTATTAGTATTTAAAAATTTATAATTTATATATTTAAGAGAAAGATGAAAAGAAATCTTTCTCTTTTGTTTTAGAATTATTTTGTAATTATTAAGAATAAAACAATTAAAAAATTATATGAATATATTATAGTAAACTTTATATTACATTGCTTTGACGAAATAATACTTATAAAGCTGAACTAAATATTTGGAGTAAACATATAAATATTTTTGAACAATTACTTATATGTTACATATACTGATAATGAAAGAATGGGGGGGTGTCGATGGGTAGAAGACGTCCTATAAGAGGGATAGGAATGATTATTTGCTCCGTGGGTGTTGGAATAGTTTTGGCTGTGTTGGTTCCAATTTGGGGGTGGCTTATTATAGGGGGCTGCACCATAATAGGTATTGGTTGGTTTATTATGAATAAATTTTGTTGATGAGTAATATCTAAGGGGGTTGTAGAGTGACAATTAAAGTAATAAAATTACCAAAGTTTTTATCTAAAATTGTTCGTATTTTTGTTAGGAAAAAACATATCGATTAATATTGCACATAAAAAAATGCAACTAAATTAATAGTTGCATTTTTTTATTACATTAAACAGCACGTTGTACTTTACCAGAACGTAAGCATCTTGTACATACGTGTACAGTCTTAGGTGATCCGTTTACTACAGCTTTAACTTTCTTTAAGTTTGGAGCCCATTTTCTTTTTGATTGACGGTGAGAGTGAGAGAATTGTACTCCTGAAACTACACCTTTATCACATATTTCACATCTTCTTGACATATATTACACCTCCTCGAAATTCCAACATACTGCTATAAATCAAACATAAGTTATTTTAACACAAGTAACATGTTCGTTGCAAGTATTAAGAAAAATAAACATATACCCCTATTATTATACATATAACCGTGGTAAAATTCAATAATAGATATGAATATATTATTATATTGGTTGAATTAAATCATAAGTTAATATAAAATATTTAGTAAGGTATAATTAAGGAGGAATTGATTATGAAAGCTAATATAACAACTGAAATAGGAAATATATATTACTCTGAAGATGTAATAGCTAATATAGCAGGTGTCTCCACTATGGAATGCTACGGAGTTGTGGGTATGGCTTTGAAGAATGCTAAAGACGGACTTTGGGAATTGTTAAAGGCTGAGAATTTAGCTAAAGGCGTAAAAATTACACAAAAAGATAATGCAGTGTCCATTGAATTATATATAATTGTTGAATACGGAACTAAGATTGCGGTTATAGCTAATAATATAATACAAACAGTTAGATACAATCTTGAAAACCTAACGGGTATTAAAGTTTCTCAAGTAACAGTTAATATTCAAGGCATAAGAGTCTAGGGGGGAACGAACAGTGACTTATACAACTATAAATGGTCGTGATTTTTCTAATATGATTAAAAGTGCTTCAAATGCACTAGAAAAGCAGAAGGAATATGTAAACTCCTTAAACGTTTTTCCAGTTCCAGATGGAGATACAGGAACTAATATGTCTTTAACTTTTAAAGCAGCAGCTAAAGAGATTGAAGGATTAGAGAATAAGTCTATTGGAGAAATATCAAAGAAACTAGCAAAAGGTGCACTTATGGGTGCAAGAGGAAATTCTGGAGTTATTCTTTCTCAGATTTTAAGAGGAATAGCAAAAGGTCTTGAAAACAAAGAAGAAGCAACTGTAGATGAAGTTAAAGAATCTTTTGTTCAAGGTTCAAACTTTGCATATAAAGCAGTTATGAGACCTACAGAAGGTACAATACTAACAATCATAAGAGCTGCTGGAGAGGCTGCTACATGTAGTGAAGCTGAAGATATGATTGAGCTTTATGAAGAAGTTTGTGAAGAAAGTAAAAAGATGTTGGATAAAACTCCAGAAATGCTTCCACAATTAAAACAGGCTAAGGTTGTTGATGCTGGTGGAATGGGCCTTTTAATTATTTTAAGAGGAATGTTAGAAGCATTAAAATTTGGTGAGGATATAGCGCTTAACAAAGATGGTGAAGTCATCAGCAGTGGAGAGGAATTTGAAGTTCCTGGGGCTGAAATTGATCCTGCAGACATTAAATTTGGATATTGTACAGAGTTTATTATAATGAATGAAGTTAAAGATATTCCAAACTTTAAAGATTTCTTAGAGAGTTTAGGAGATTCTTTAGTACTTGTTGGATTAGAAGACATTACTAAGGTTCACGTTCATACAAATGATCCAGGAGCTGTTTTATCAAAAGCAGTAACTTTTGGACCACTTTCAAAAATTAAAATAGAGAACATGAGAGAGCAGCATGAATCTTTATTAGGTATTGATGGAAACAGCAATGAACAGGCAGCAGTAGAAGAAATTAAAGAAGAACCAAAACCATTTGGCTTTGTAACTGTAGCTAGAGGTAACGGTATAGCTTCAATCTTCAGAGACTTAGGTGTTGATGAAGTTATTGAAGGCGGACAGACAATGAACCCTAGCACAGAGGATATTGTTAATAGTATAAATAAGGTTAATGCAGAAGTAGTATATGTACTACCAAATAATAAGAACATAATAATGGCAGCAGAGTTAGCTGTTGATTTAGTTGAAGATAAAAAAGTAATTGTTATCGGAACTAAAACTATTCCTCAAGGGATTACTGCAATAACTATGTTTAACCATGATGGAACTGCAGAAGAAAATGTTGAAACCATGAAGGAAGTTATAGAAAATGTTACTTCAGGAGAGGTTACTTATGCAGTTAAGGATACAGAGGATAATGGCAGATCTATTAAAGAAGGCGATATTCTTGGTATAAAAGAAGGTAAAATAAGTAACATAGGTAATGAAGTTTATAAAGTTTGCAAAGATTTAATAGCTTCAATGGTAAATGAGGACAGTGAACTTATCACTATATTCTATGGTGAAGACTGTGAAGAAGAAAAGGTTGATGAGTTAGTTGGAGAATTAGAAGAGCTATACCCTGAAATGGATGTACAATGTTTCAGTGGAGAACAACCATTATACTATTTTATTACATCAGTAGAATAAAAGCCTTAGGGCTTTTTTTCTATATTACGGAGTATGGAGTGATAATGTGAATATTTATAGCAGTGTTACAGCGATTAAAGGGGTAGGTCCTAAGATGGCTGAAAAACTAGGGCAATGTGGAATATATAGTGTTTTAGATTTGCTATTATATTTTCCGAGGGATTACGAAAGTATATTTATTGTTGATGAGTTAAATGATATAAACGGAAAAGAAAAGGTCATTCTTGAAGTTGAAGTAGAAAGAATACTTCCGGACATAAGAACTAAAACACGTAAGGTTATGACCACCATAAGATTTTCTCATAAAGGGGTAGCAGTTAAGGGCTTGTGGTTTAATCAACCTTATGTAAAAACAGGTTTTAGAGTTGGCTCTAAGTATGTAATTAGTGGTACATTGGAAAAGCAGGGTAGAGAATTTGTTATAATGAATGCTATTATTATGAGGAATACTACTGCTGAAAGCAGTGATATAATGGCAAAATATCCTCTGAAGGAAGATATATCAAATACATTTATAAATAAAATTGTCACTGAGGTCTTAAATTTAGTAATAATTGAAGAAAATCTTCCAAGGTGGATAGTAGAAGAGCAGAGTTTTATTTCTCTAAATGATGCAATTAGAAATATACATAATCCTAAAAGTTTGAGAATGCTTGATGAAGCAAGAAGAAGGTTAAAGTTTCAAGAGCTTTTTACATATTCATTAAAATTGATTGCACTTAAAAACAGAAATTTAAGTTCAAGGGGTATAAGCTTTAAAATTTCTCAAGAACTAAAGAAGTTCAAGGAGAAACTTCCTTTTGAGCTTACAGAAGCTCAGACAAGAACCGTAAGAGAAATTTTAAGGGATCAAAAGGCTTCTGCACCGATGAATAGATTAGTTCAAGGGGATGTTGGAAGTGGTAAAACAATTGTTGCTTTAATAGCTTTATTTAATGTGGTGAAAAATGGTTATCAAGGGGCAATGATGGCACCTACAGAAATATTGGCAAAACAGCATTTTTATGAAGCTGAAAAGTTATATAAAGATTTTAATATTAAGGTTGAGCTTTTAACAGGCAGCACAACAGAAAAAAATAAAGGACTTATTAAAGAAAGACTTTCTAATGGTGAAATTGATATTTTAATTGGAACACATGCGTTAATTGAAGATAATGTAGTCTTTAATAATTTAGGTCTTATAATTACTGATGAACAACATAGATTTGGTGTTGGACAAAGAACAAGGCTTGGAAATAAAAGAGAAGATATTGATGTTTTAGTTATGAGTGCGACACCAATACCGAGAACTCTTTGTTTATATATGTATGGGGATTTAGATGTATCTATAATTGACACACTTCCACCAGGAAGAAAGCCAATAGATACATATTATCTTTCTAAAGAAGAAAAAAGCAGGGTATACAATTTTGCTCTTCAGGAAATAGCTAAAGGACGTCAGGTATATGTGGTATGTCCTTTAGTAGAGGAAAATGAAGACCTGAAATTAAGTTCAGTTGAAAGTTTATACGAAGAACTTAAAAAAAGTTACTTTAAAAGTGTGGAAATCGCCATTCTTCATGGTAAAATGAGTAATAAGGACAAAAATTTTATTATGGGAGAATTTAAGGCTGGAAAGATTAAAGTTTTAATCTCGACAACCGTCATAGAAGTAGGGGTTAATGTCCCTAATGCCACCATGATGATAATTGAAAATGCAGAGCGTTTTGGATTATCTCAGCTTCATCAACTTAGGGGAAGAGTTGGTAGGGGAGATTTTAAATCCTATTGTGTTCTTGTGGCGAATATAAAAAGTGAGACAACTAAGCGCAGAATGGAAATAATGAAAAAAAGCAGTGATGGTTTTTATATAGCTGAACAGGATTTGCAGCTTAGGGGTAGTGGAGAAATGTTTGGTATGAGACAATCTGGAGATAATGGGCTTATACTTAGTGATTTAAGTGAAGATTTTCAGCTGTTTAAGCTTGCCAACATAGAAGCAAAAAAATTCTTTGATAAAAAAGATGATGAGAATCAACGAATTCTTAAAGAAATAATTATGAATTTAGAAAGAAGCACAAAGTACATATGCTTTAACTAAAAAGGAGAATAAAAATGAGAATAATAGCCGGTAAAGCTAGAGGAAGAAAAATTCTTTCTCCAGAAGGGTTAGGAACAAGACCAACCTTAGATAGGGTGAAGGAATCTATTTTTAACATAATACAAAATAATGTGAGAGGCAGCGTTGTTCTAGATCAATTTGCTGGGACAGGTAGTCTTGGCCTTGAAGCAGCAAGCAGAGGAGCTAAGGAGTGTCATCTAATTGATATGGGTGATGATACTTTCGGAAAGCTGAAGCAGAATATTAAAGATTTAAAGTTTGAGGATTTTTGTATAGCGCATAAGGGGGATTCCTTTAAGATGCTTGAGAATTTTGGAAAGCAAGGGAAGGTTTTTGATTTGATTTTTATTGACCCACCTTATGCAAAGGATATGATACCACCATCTTTAGAATTGATTAAAAAATATAATATTTTAAGCTCAAATGGCTTAATAGTGACAAAAATTGATTCAGAAGAGAAAATCTGTGAAGGTTATGAAGATATAATTTTAATTAAGGAAAGAAAGTATGGAAACACCACTGTGTGTTTATATGAGTTTGGGGAGTAGTATATGAGTAAGGCAGTTTATCCAGGAAGTTTTGATCCTATTACTAAGGGGCATTTAGATATTATAAAAAGATGTTCTTATGTCTTTGATGAAGTTATAGTTGCAGTTCTTGTAAATCCAGCTAAAAAAGGCTGGTTTACAACAGATGAAAGGGTAGCTATGATTGAAAGAGTTACTTCTGATCTTAGCAATGTAAAGGTGAGTAGTTTTGAGGGGCTTTTAGTTGATTTCATGGAGGATGAGGATATTGATGTTATAGTTAAAGGTCTTAGAACGATGACTGACTTTGACTATGAAATGCAGATGGCGCTTATGAATAAAAAGTTGAACAAAACTAAGGAAACTATGCTTATGATGACTAACTCTAAGTATTCATACCTTAGTTCTTCGGCAATTAAACAGGTAGCACTTTTTAAAGGGAATTTGGAAGGTTTAATACCTGGAGAACTAGAAGATGAAATAAGAGAAAGAGTAAAAATGATTGAGGGGGAAAATAAATGAAGGTAATAGAGTTAATAGATTATTTACAACAAAATATTGAAATGTCACCAAAAAATTTAGTTGGCAAGGTAGCAATTAATAAAAAAGAAGTTTTATCTACCTTGAATGAAATTAGAAGAGCTCTTCCAGATGAATTGGAGGAAGCAAAGAATTTAGTTAGACGTAGAGATACTATTCTAAGTGAAGCCCGTAAGGAAGAAGCTGCTATAATTGAAAATAGCAGAAAAAGAGCACAAGAAGAATATGAAAATTGTGATATTCTATTAGCTGCAAGAAGAGAAGCAGAAGAAATTTTAGAAAAAGCAAATAGTGAAGCAAATCAGATAAAGGCTGCTGCTGTTAAAGAAGCAAAAGAGTTAAGATATGGTGTTATGAACTATGCTGACAGCACATTAAGTACTCTTCAAAAGGATATTGATTTAATTGGAGAAGAATCTTTGAAGGTTGTACAAAATGAAATGGAAGAAATGCTTATAAGAATTTATAAGGAGATTTCTTCCACAACAACTAGAATAAGAGAAAATAATAAAGAATTAGGAAATACTAACGAATAGTTTTATCTTTGTTTTGATTTTTTACTTAATAAAGGTAAGATTAAAAAGGTTAATAGTATAATTAAAATTGGAGTTTCAGGTTTCAATAGGGTATTACTCGAAATAAAAGTTTCTTGATACATCATTGAAAATGGCAGCTTCAATATTAAAAAGGTAATGAATGCACCGATAAAACCTTGTATTCCCTTATAGAACATATATCTTTTCATGGATATTTTATAGGGATAAACAAAGGAATAAACCTGTGCTGTAATTGATAAACCGCTGAAACCTATTAAAAAGCTGCAAATGATTGTTTTTACTGTGGTTGAAAGGTTACTTAGAGCAAGAATGTTGCAGCCATTTGTGATTTCGATAAAACCTAAAAAAGAACCATTTATTGTTTCTGTTGGGATGGTAAAAGCATTACATATTTGGTTTAAGGCAGTGTAATATATTGCACTGCTTTTTATAATGTTAATAATTACAGAGAAGATTATTACAAAACTTCCAATAGAAAGACAGGTTTTAACTGCATCTTCAAGAGCTGTTTTAAGTGCAACACCTAAGTTAGGTGCATCACTTTCTAAAGCTGTAACAGCAACTGAAGGATGTGAGTAATTTTTGTTATCTTTCACCTTGTATCTTCCAGGCAGTATAAGACCCATTATAAAGCATGAAATAAGATTTGATAGTAGTAATACATAACCTAAAAATGAACTATGAAGCATTGCTGTACCAACGGTTCCAATTATAAATAACGGACTGCCGTTAGTTGCAATGTTGAGTAATCTCTGCAAAGTTTTTTTGTTGATAATATGATTTTCATATAGTTTTCCAGCATATCTAGCACCAAGAGGGTATCCGCAAAACATGCTGGCGAGTAAAACTACACTACATTCCTTTGGTAAGCCTAAAGGAGCACAGAGAATTTTTCCAAAGAACTTTGAGTATATTTCCATTCCGCCAAAAGCAAAAATTAAATTTACTATTACAAGAAAAGGAAATAATGAAGGAAATACAGAATTAAAGAATAATTTTGCACCAGTTAAGGTATATTCTATACAGCTTTTAGGATTAAGTATTATGTATACTATTAAAGCAGAAAATACTAAAGTATATATTAAGTTCTTAGTATTAGAGTTGAGGTTTAGATTCTTTATAAATAAATATAAAAGAATGATGATTATTACAATGATTAGAAATAGAAGATTAATCAAAAAAAATCAGTCCTTTCGTAAAGATATAATTAAATATATTTAAAAGGATTAGGGGTTATGATAATAAAAAGAAAAACTTCCAATATGAAATTAATACATATTGGAAGTTTGTTTATAATAAAATTACTTAATCATATTCATTTGGAAGAGTGTGTGAATAGTAAGTTAAAATAACTCAATCAAAGATGCACGCTGTGAAGGTTCTACTGACCAAATCATAGATTTGGAGTATCACTTTTAAATTATTACTTAAATTTCTCTAAATAAATTAAAGATGTATTTTTGAAAGGTCCATTAATAGTTGAAAATTCTCAGTGTCACCTGATAATAGGACTTCGCAGTCTATCTTCATTAAATCTTATTGAAGGATTAAGGATGCTGTAGCTGCGTGTACACTGTAAATCAAGATTAAAGGTAGGCGTTGTATCCTTTGGAAGCTTTGAATACAGTGGTATTGAGCAGTTATCCTTAATGGATTTTAACGCTGTAGCACCTGTAGCAGTAAAACCTAGAATTCGTGCATAAGGGCAAGGTGCTTTACGCATATTAACTATATCGTAATGCTGAAAGTCTAAGTAGTACTGGCAAAGAATTCGGCTTATTCTGGTGTAAGTGTATCTTTTGCTTTTAGCAGCAGAAATACACTCATTATAGGAAGTAGAATTTTCTAAAGCAGATAATAGTTTATTGTGAAGACCTTCAGAGGCATCAGGTAGGTTTTCAAATAAATTATGTCTGCTGGAAAGTGCCTTGTATTTTATATATGGATACATCATATTTTCAAAAGTAAAAGTATAATTATTTTTTTCTAATGTAAGAAGTTCTTGAAGAACACTTTCAGGTACATGGTGCTTTAGATTTAAGATGTCTTCATTATTATTTAATGCTTTACGTATAGATGTTGCACTAGAAAAAATGTTGTTTAAGTCTTTGCTGTTATAGGAACCACCAAGTCGTTTTATGGTATAGGGCTTTATAGAGCTGTTCAATCTTTTTAAGCTTTTTATATATTCTATACCAAGGATATTATTTGATGAATTTAATTGTTCAGATAAATAATTTCTATCATAATTCGTTTTGGTATTTAAATATTCAATTAAAGCCAAGGAACGAGCTTTAGGAAATAAAAGTCCTTTATTAAGTTCATTTTTTAACAGCTGTTTATATTCTTCAGGTTCGTGAACTAAAACTTCGGCAATGGTCTCTAGAAGGGTTATGTCTCCAGCTTCGCTTCCAAAACAAATTGAGTCAACCACACCTAAGCTGTTTAAAAGGCTTACAGCTCCGTGAGAAAAAAATTCTGCAGATGAAAGAGCGTAAACTGCAGGAAGCTCAAATACAATATCAACACCGTTTTCAAGGGCTAACTTTGTTTTTGTCCATTTATCTATAATAGAAGGTATTCCTCTTTGGTTAAAGTTACCACTCATAACGGCAATGACTAAATCACTATTTGTTAGCTCTTTTGTTTTGTTAATATGAAAAAGATGTCCGTTATGAAGAGGATTGTACTCAACAATGATGCCGGAAATTTTCATTTAATCTACCTCCTTATATAATTACAATTAATTGTTATAAGTTTATTATGTGGTAATAAAACCACGTTATATTAGCAATTATTATATACTAAATTAAAAAAAATCGCTATAAAGGTTGAAAAATATATGCGAAAAGAGGTATATTAATAAGGGATATTTTGAATTTTTTTACTGAGAGGAGAAAATATAATGAGTTTTACACAAAAAGTTTGGAAATTAGCACAACAAAATGTGAAGACAATAGTACTTCCTGAAGGGGAAGAAGAAAGAAACTTAAAGGCTGCGGAGATAATCCACACAAATAAAATTGCTGATGTAGTTTTAGTAGGAAATGAAGCTACAGTTAAAGCTAATGCTAAAGCCTTCGGAGTTAATGTTGAAGGAATCAAAATAGTGGATCCAGAAACATCTGAGAAAACAGCAGAATATGCAAAAGCTTTCTATGAGCTTAGAAAAAATAAAGGTATGACTGAAGAAAAAGCTTTAGATACAGTTAAAGATCCTGTTTATTATGGAACAATGATGGTTAAAATGGAAGATGCAGACGGATTAGTATCTGGAGCAATACATAGTACTGGAGATCTTTTAAGACCAGGTCTTCAGATAATAAAAACAGCACCTGGAATAAAAGTTGTATCAAGTTTCTTCGTTATGGAAGTTCCAAATTCACCATACGGTTCTGAAGGAACATTATTATTTGGTGACTGTGCAGTTAACCCAAACCCAACTGCAGAAGAACTTGCTTCAATAGCAATCAGCACAGCTGAAAATGCTAAATCACTTTGCGGAATTGATCCAAAAGTTGCAATGCTTTCTTTCTCAACTATGGGAAGTGCTAAGCATGAAAATGTAAGTAAGGTTGTTGAGGCTACTAAAATAGCTAAAGAAGCTAGACCTGACCTTGCTATAGATGGAGAATTACAATTAGATGCTGCTATAGTTGGAAAAGTAGCAAGCTTAAAAGCACCAGGAAGTGAAGTTGCAGGAAATGCTAACGTTCTAATATTCCCAGATTTACAAGCTGGAAACATTGGATACAAATTAGTTCAAAGATTTGCAGGAGCAGAAGCTATTGGACCAGTTTGTCAAGGATTCGCTAAGCCAATCAATGACTTATCAAGAGGATGCAGCGTAGATGATATAGTAAATGTTGTAGCTATTACTGCAGTTCAAGCGCAAAACAGCTAATATATACCAAGAAATATGATATTGATTAAAGTTAAAATATAAGGTAATCTAGTATAATATAATGATATATTATCATATTAGATAAAAGTCAGGAGGAAATAAGTAATGAAAGTATTAGTAATAAACTGTGGAAGTTCTTCATTAAAGTATCAATTAATAAACATGGAAAATGAGGAAAGTTTAGCACAAGGATTAGTAGAAAGAATAGGAATTGAAGGGTCAGTTTTAACTCAAAAGGTTCCAGGAAAAGATAAATACATAATAGAGCAGCCAATGGCAGATCACAAAGATGCTATAAAATTAGTTTTAGAAGCATTAGTTGATGAAACACATGGTGTTATTGCTTCTATGGATGAAATATCTGCAGTAGGACACAGAGTTGTTCACGGTGGAGAAAAATATGCTGAGTCTGTATTAATAAATGATGAGGTTATGGCTAGCTTAGAAGAGTGTGTTAAGCTTGCACCACTTCACAACCCAGCAAACATAATCGGAATTAACGCTTGTAAGAGCTTAATGCCATCAACTCCAATGGTTGCAGTATTTGATACAGCATTCCATCAAACAATGCCAAAAACAGCTTACATCTATCCACTTCCATATGAATTATATGAGAACCACGGAATAAGAAAATATGGTTTCCATGGAACATCTCACAAATTCGTATCAGCTGAGTGCGCTAAGATGTTAGGAAAAGATATAAAAGACGTTAAAATCATCACTTGCCACCTTGGAAATGGTGCTAGTTTAGCTGCTATTAAAAATGGTCAATGTGTAGATACAAGTATGGGATTCACTCCACTTGAAGGTATAGCAATGGGAACAAGATGTGGAAACATAGACCCTGCTATAGTTACATTCTTACAAAAAGAGTGCAACATGAGTGCAGCTGAGGTTGATAACCTAATGAACAAAAAATCAGGTGTATTTGGAATTTCTGGCGTAAGCAGCGACTTCAGAGATATAGAAGATGCAGCAGCACAAGGAAATGAAAGAGCTATACTTGCTTTAGACGTATTCAACTACAGAGTAAGAGAAATGATAGGTGCTTACGCGGCAGCAATGGGCGGAGTAGATGCAGTTGTATTTACAGCTGGTTTAGGAGAAAACGCAATTGAAACTAGACTTGATATCTGCAAAGGTCTAGAGTTCTTAGGAATCGAATTAGATGCTGAAAAGAATAATGTAAGAGGAAAAGCAAGAGAAATAAGCAAAGATGGCGCTAAAGTAAAAGTATTTGTTATACCAACTAACGAAGAGTTAGTTATAGCAAGAGATACTAAAGCTTTAACTGTTTAATTTGCATTTTCATAAAAATATTTTGAATAAAAACTAGAGTTTTCAACGTTTCTCAATAAGGAAAAAATATACATGTATAAATGTCCTTGACTTTTACTAGTATAATTTATATAATAACTTGTGTTTGAATGATACATTTGTGAACTTAAGGAGGGACGTTGGAGCTTTACTCAAGCTATGCATTTTGCATTATGTATGACTAGTATCTAGTTATATGAGGAAAATTACAGCTTGTAATTTTTCAGAGTGGATATTATGATAATAGACATAAATGAGTTAAATGATAAAAGCTATGAAAAAAAAGATATCAATATCATTATTGAAAAAGATAGTTTTTTTGATGGAAGTGAGAGTGTAACATATTCCCAACCTATTAAGTTTGATGGATATTTACGTCGTAAAAAAGGTCCGTTGGTTCTTGTTGGTGACGTGAAGACACAGGTTTTGTTAAACTGTGGAAGATGTATGCAAGTTTTTCCTTATGAAGTAAATATTCATATTGAGGAAGAATTATCAGATACTGACGATTGTGAGATTATCTCAATCAATACTGATAATATAGATATCTATGAGATTATTGAAAACTGCATTATCCTTGAACTACCTGTAAAAAGGCTGTGCAAAGATGACTGTAAAGGCTTATGCCAGACTTGTGGGAAGGATTTAAATCATGGACAATGTTCTTGTGCAGATTTTTATGTAGACCCTAGACTAGAAAAGCTGACACAAATGTTTTCTAACCATAAGGAGGTGTAATAATGGGAAATCCAGCTAGAAAATTTTCAAAAGCAAGAAGAGATTCAAGAAGAGCACAAACTTTTAAACTTGGTTTACCAGGAATAATTGAATGCCCTCAGTGTCACGAAATGAAACTTGCTCATAGAGTTTGTAAGAACTGTGGTTACTACAACAACAGAGAAGTTATAAAAACTGAGGAATAAAAAAGAAAGTCATTTGACTTTCTTTTATTTTTTTGTAAAGAATTATTTTTATGTGGAAATTATAATAAAATAAATATATAATGTACTTAAATGTTTTTTAGATGTTGAATTTATATGAGAACAAATTGCATACATAAGAAAATGTCAAAGATATTTTTGGAGACATATAAAATAAAGATACTGAGAGGGTTTGTTATGAGAGTAGTAGTAGATGGAATGGGTGGAGATAATTCACCACAAGCTATAGTTGAAGGTTGTGTTCTGGCGCAAAAAGAATATGGTGTTGAAATCATAATTACTGGGCCGAAAGAAAAGATTGAAGCAGAACTTGCAAAGCATGAATATAATAAGAATGCTATAACTATAGTTGATGCTAGAGAAGTAATCTCTACAAATGAAGCGCCAGTTAAAGCTTTAAAAACAAAAAAAGATTCATCTCTAGTTAAAGCTTTAGACCTTGTTAAAAATGGAGAGGCTGATGCGGTTGTTTCTGCTGGAAGCACAGGAGCTTTTTTAGCAGGTTGTACTTTGATTGTTAAGAGAATTAAAGGGATAAGCAGACCGGCACTTGCACCAGTTATGCCTGGTAAAAATGGACCATTTATGATTATAGATGCAGGGGCTAATGCTGATTGTAAACCTCAATATTTAACACAGTTTGCTCAAATGGGTAAGGTTTATTTTGAAAATGTTCTTGGTGTTAATAATCCAACCGTAGGACTTGTTAATATAGGGGAAGAAGAAGAAAAGGGAAATGATCTTACAAAGGCAGCATATCAGCTTTTAAAAGAAGAGGATATTAATTTTATAGGAAATATTGAACCAAGAGATATTCCAAAAGGTAAAGTTAATGTATTAGTATGTGATGGTTTTGTTGGAAATACAGTTCTGAAAATGTATGAAGGTGTTGCAGAAACTATCTTAAGTGAAATAAAGACGGAAATAATGGGAAGCTTTGTGACTAAGATTGGTGGAGTTTTATTAACTCCGGTATTTAAAAGATTCAAAAAACATTATGATTATAAAGAGTATGGTGGAGCAGCGTTCTTAGGGGTTAATGGTATTTGTATAAAGGCTCATGGTTCTTCTGATGCTCGTGCCTTAAAAAATGCAATAAAGGTATCAAAAGTATATTACGATACAGGTGTTTTAGAAAAAATGAAATCTGCCTTTGCTGAAGAAAAAGATACTTTAAAGATTGATGAATAAAATTCTATAAAATTAGTACATTATAATAGAGTATTTAAAAAAAAGTAGTTGATTATTATATAAGATGCTATTATATTAAATAGGTGTATTACATTTAAATTTTAGGAGGTAAATAAAATGTTTGGAAAAGTAAGAGCAAAAATCGCGGAGCAACTAAGTATAGATGAAAACGAGATAACTATGGAATCTGGATTCGTTGATGATTTAGGTGCAGACTCACTTGACATTGTGGAACTTATCATGGCACTTGAAGAGGAATTCGATATGGAGATTCCAGATGAAGATGCAGAAAAAATTACTACTGTAGGAGATGTAGTAGAGTACATTAAAGCTAGAGTGGATGAATAATGATAAAAGGTTCCGTAGTAATGCGGAACCTTATTTTTAGGTTTATTCTTGAATATATTGAAGAATGTAGGCAATATACTGAAGAATAAACTTCTAGGAGGAAGTAAATTAATGAAAATATTTAAAAGTACATTAGAACTTAAAGAAAAACTTAAGATAAATTTCGAAAATATGGAGGTTCTGCAAACGGCTATAACCCATAGCTCTTATGCTAATGAGAAAAATGTTGATTTTAATGAAAGGTTGGAATTTTTGGGAGATACGGTTTTAGAACTTATTATATCCGAATACTTATTTGCTAATCACGAGGAGGAGTCAGAGGGATATTTAACAAAAGTGAGAGCCCTAATCGTTTGTGAGAATTCATTGTTTGAAATTGCAAAGGGGTGGGACTTAGGAAAATATATATGCATGAGTAAAGGTGAAGAGTTAACAGGGGGTAGAAATAGAGTCTCTATTTTAGCTGATGCTGTTGAAGCTATTATTGCAGCTATTTATTTAGACCAAGGGTTTGAAAGTGTGAAAGCTTTTGTTCTTAGAAACTTTGAAGGAATAATTGAAAAAGCTGTTAAAAATAAAATTATCCTTGACTATAAAACAAAGCTTCAAGAGATTCTTCAAAAAAAAGGTGATGTGGATATTTCATATGAGCTTGTAAGTTTTGAAGGACCACCTCATCGAAGAGAATTTTTCGTGCAGGTTTCTGTTAATGGAGATGTGAAAGGTAAAGGTTCTGGGTTTAGTAAAAAAGAAGCCGAGCAAATGGCAGCAAAAGAAGTGCTTACAAGCAGAGGTGATATTAGTGAGTAAGAAACATTATATAATTCCTATTTTTGTTCCTCATATAGGGTGTCCTCATACTTGTGTATTTTGTAATCAAGATAGTATTACAGGTGATGCAGGTGTGGCAGGGAGCACTGGTAACGTGGATGGCGAATTTGTAAGAAAAACAATAGAAGAATATCTTGAGACTATAAATAATAAAGATGCAGTTGTGGAGGTTTCTTTCTTTGGAGGCACATTCACAGGTATTAATATGTGTAAACAGAGAGAGTTACTAGCGGTAGCTCAAAGCTTTAAAAGTATGGGGAAAATCGATTATATCCATATGTCTACTAGACCAGATTATATAGATGAAGATATAATGGAGCATCTTAAAAGCTTTGATGTAGATATAATTGAGTTAGGGGTTCAATCTCTTGATGAAGAGGTGCTTCATGAATCAGGTAGGGGCCATAGTGCGGAGGATGTCATTAATGCGTCAAAGCTTATTAAAAAATATGGATTTACATTAGGACATCAGCTGATGCTTGGACTTCCTGGTGATTCGAAAGAAAAAGATATTGAATCTGTTAAGAAAAGTATTTCCATGAAGCCTGATATAGCAAGGATCTATCCTTCTTTAGTTATAAAAGATACTCCTATGGAAAAAATGCTTAATAGAGGTGAGTATAAACCCTATTCTTTAGAAGAGGCTGTAGAAGTTAGTAAAGTGGTTTATGGAGTATATGAGATTAATGGAGTTCAAGTTATCCGTATTGGTCTTCAGCCAACAGAAGAAATTAATGTGGATGGAGATATTGTTGAAGGTCCCTTCCATCCAGCCTTCAGAGAGTTAGTAGAAAGCAGTATCTATTGTGATATAATAGAAGAGTATCTTAAAGTAAATAGAGATATGGAGAGTGTTTTTATAAATCCTAAAGAAATATCAAAGCTATATGCTAATAAGAAAACTTATTTTAAAAAACTCCTTAATAACCTCGGAGTGAAGAAGCTTAATATCATTCAAAGTGATGATGTTAAAAAAGGGGCTTTAGGGTTTTATAATGGGTTAAAATTAGATATAATTAATCAACAGGATTATTTGAAGTCAAAATATAATAATATATAACACTGATATAGGAGTGATATTATGAAAACATCGAAGAAAAAAAGGGAAATGTACACTAGAATATTAGCTGCAGTAGTTTGTGGTGCTTTATTGCTTGGTATTGTTATCCCTGTAATCTTTAGCATTTAGGAGTGGAAAATAAATGTTTTTAAAATCTATTGAGATAAGAGGTTTTAAATCCTTTGCTGACAAGACAGAATTAACTTTTAAGCAAGGGGTAACAGCTGTTGTAGGACCTAATGGTAGTGGGAAAAGTAACATTTCAGATGCTGTTAGATGGGTTCTTGGTGAGCAAAGCATAAGAAATCTTAGAGGAGATAAGATGGAGGATGTTATTTTTGCAGGAACTCAGTATAGAAAACCAGTAGGTCTTGCACAGGTTTCATTAACCTTAGACAACAGCGATTCGGATTTGGATATTGCTTATTCTCAAGTTACCGTGGCAAGAAGGCTTTATAGGTCGGGGGACAGTGAATATTTAATCAATAATACAGTGTGTAGACTTAAAGATGTACAAGCCTTATTTATGGATACAGGTATCGGAAAAGAGGGGTATTCCCTTATAGGGCAAGGTAAAATTGATGCTATTCTTAGTGCTAAATCAGAAGATAGAAGAAAGTTATTAGAAGAAGCAGCTGGAATCGTAAAATATAAAACTAGAAAAGAAGAAGCTGAAAGAAGACTTGAAAATACGGAACAAAATCTGTTAAGAATTAATGATATAATTTCTACCTATGAAGAAAGATTACCATCATTAGAGGCAGATTGTGAAAAAGCAAAAATATTTTTAGAAGCATCAGAACAGATAAAAGTTAAAGAAGTTAATATTATCGTTGATTTCTTAGAGAAAACTAAATTTACCATTGATAAGATTAATGGAGATATTAAATCAGTGACTTTATCACAAGAAAATTTAAATGGTGAAAAAAGTCAGTTGAAAATTGCTTTGGATGAGAAAAATCAAGAACTTGAAAAAATTAATAGTGTTGTTGATGAAAAGAAAAGATTGTATTATGAAGCTCAAAGTCAACATCAAGCAATTCTTGGAGAGGTTAAGTTATATGAAGAAAAGATTATACACTTAACTGAAACAATGGAGAGGCTGAAAAAGGAAAGTGAAGAAAAAGCTTTAATTATTAAAGAGCAGGTAAGAAGTTTTGAAGGAAAGCAGCAAAGCTTAGAGCATTTGAAGCAGAAAGAAAAGGATATAGATGAAAAGATATCATTAAAGGAAGCAGAGATTTCTAGTGTAGTAAAGAATGTAACTGAGTTTAATGATAAAATGAAGGCTTTAGAGAGTGCTAAATTTAAATATTATAATGATATGAACTCTAAAAATAACGAGGAAGGAATACTTAAAAATAATATTGATCTTTGCAATGAAAATCTTGAAAAATTAATTTTAGATGTTCAGACTTTTAAAAATTCAATTCTAATAAATACTAAGACTAAGGCACACTTAGAAGAGGAAAAGTCTGCTGCTATTGATAAGGTTGAAAAATATGAAGAGCAGGTAAAAGAAAATAGAAAAAAGATTATTAAAGCTAAGCATGAATTAGAAAATATGGAAAGACAGCTTAGAGATATGGTTAAGGTTCAAGGAAATAATGAAGCTAGGTTAAATGCTTTGGTGAATTTAGAACACTCCTATGAGGGGTATAACAAGTCTGTAAAGCTGCTTATGCAATATATTGAACAAAGTAAGAATTATAAAATAAATGAGGATTGCTTTGTCTTAGGGGATATAATAAAAGTTCCTGAAAGAGTAGAAAAGGCTATTGAAATAGCGATGGGAGCAAGCATCTCCAATATTGTAACTAAGGATGAAAATATAGCTAAGAATTTAATTAATCATTTGAAAAGCAATAAGCTGGGTAGAGCAACCTTCATGCCATTAAGTATTGTGAGAGGAAAGAATATTTCGGTTGATAGAAGTGTTCTTGAAGCAAAGGGATATATAGGAATAGCTAGTGAGCTTATTGAGTTTGAAGCGAAGTTTAAAGGGGTTGTAGACCAGGTTTTAGGTAAGACTTTAGTATGTGATACAATGGATAATGGTTTACGTATCTCTAAAATAAGCGGTTATAAATACAGAATTGTTACTTTGGATGGAGAGGTGTTTAATCCAGGTGGTTCTTTAACGGGAGGTAGCTATGCTAAAAATGCTAACGTTATTGGAAGAAAAAGAGAGATTGAAGAGCTTACAGAAAAGGTATCAGAAGCTAAAGATATAATTAAAAGAAGAACGTTCACAATTGCTGAAAAGAATGAAGAAATAAAAAGATTTGATGATGAAGGCTTAGATCTTCGTGATAAAATTCACTTTGAAAACATCAATACTACTAAGATAAATGGTGAAATTTCTAAAGTTGATGAAGAAGAAAAAAGAAATAGAAGAGAGCTTCAAAGATCAAGCGAAGGTCTGGTTAAGGAAGAAGAAAAACTTAAGGTGTTAAAAGAAAATCTTAAGAAAACTGAAGTGGAATTGGCAAGATTAAGTGAAGAAATGGTAAAAATAAATAATGAGTATGATGAAGTTAATGAAAAGACTAATGGACAAAACTCATTAATTGAAGAGCTTAGAGAAGAACTTACAACTATAAAGATTAGTAAAGCTAAAGTTAAAGAGATGATTAATAATAATGTATCTGATTTGAATAGAATAGAAGATACAATAAAGCAGGAGAAGAGTTCCATTATTAATCATGAAGAAGAAATAACAAAATCCAAAAGCTCTATTGATACATTGAAAAAGGACATTGAAATTAATTATAGTAGTGTTAAGGATATAACAGAGAGCTTTAAGGAGTTTGAGAAATTCTTTGAAGATGCAGAAATAGATAAAATAAAAATAAAAGAAAAGCTTCCTATGATTACTTCTAAAGTTGAAGATATAAACCTTCAGTTAGAAAAATTAGAAAAGGAAGTTCATAAAAATGAAATTGCTTTAGCTAAGATTGAAGCAGAAGAAGAAGCACTTCTTAAAAAACTTAATGAAGAGTATAATTTAACCTTTGCGGAAGGTTTAAGTTATAAAATTGAAGGAAGTGATATTCTTAAATTAAAGGGTGAAGTTACAGCTTTAAAGAAAAAGATCAGTGATTTAGGAACAGTTAATTTAGGAGCTATTGAGGAATTTAAAGAAGTTAATGAAAAATATACCTTTATGAATGGTCAGCGTGAAGATTTGGTAGAATCTAAATTAGAGATAGAGAGTTTTATTACTGAGATGACAGATAAAATGAGAACGGTGTTTATGAGTAATTTTAAACAGCTTAGAGAATACTTTAATGAAACCTTTAGAGAGCTGTTTAAGGGTGGAAGTGCTGATCTAACGCTTCAAGGTGATGATGAATTAACTTGTAAGATAGAAATAAATGTTGAGCCGCCAGGAAAGAAACTTCAAAATATTAATCTTTTATCAGGTGGAGAGAAGGTTTTATCAGCTATTGCTCTTTTATTTGCAATTTTAAAGATGAAACCTACTCCGTTCTGTATTCTGGATGAGATTGAAGCTGCGCTTGATGATGCCAATGTTCTTAGATATGGTGAATTCCTTAAAAAGTTCTCTGAAAAGGTACAGTTTATAGTAATAACTCATAGAAAGGGAACGATGGAAACTAGTGATATGATTTATGGTGTTACCATGGAAGAAAAGGGTGTTTCAAAGGTTGTATCCCTTGAGCTGACAAAATAATAAGGAGGGTCAAAGATGTTTGGTAAGTTTTTTGATAAAATAAAAGATGGACTAACGAAAACTAGAAATACAATAAATGATGCTGTTACTCAAGTTTTGAAGCTGGCAGTAGAGATTGATGAAGATTTATATGAAGAGCTAGAAGAAATCCTAATTACGAGTGATATCGGCGTTGAGACTTCAGTAGAGATAATTGAAAGATTAAGAAAAAAGGTTATTTCTGAAAGAATAAGTGAGCCGGATAATATACTTCCTGCTATGAAAGAAATAATCATGGAAATGATGGGAGATTATGAAACCTCTATCGTTCCAGAACACACACCAGAGGTTAGACTAATTATAGGGGTTAATGGAGTTGGAAAAACAACTTCTATTGGAAAGATGGCTGCTAGAATTAAGGAAAGCAATCATAAGGTTCTTCTTGCTGCTGCAGATACTTTCAGAGCTGCTGCCATTGATCAGCTTGAAATATGGAGTAAAAGAGCAAATGTTGAAATAATAAAGCATCAGGAAGGGTCTGACCCAGCTGCTGTTGTTTATGATGCAGTTCAAGCTGCAAAGGCTAGAAAGACAGATGTGCTTCTTTGTGACACAGCAGGAAGACTTCATAACAAAAAGAATCTTATGGATGAGCTTGGAAAGATAAACAGAGTGATAGACAGAGAGTTTGCAGAGGCTAAGAAGGAGACTCTATTAGTCCTTGATGCTACAACAGGTCAAAATGCTGTTATTCAAGCTAAGCAGTTTATGGAGGTTTGTCCTATAGATGGAATTATCCTTACGAAATTGGATGGAACTGCAAAGGGTGGAATAGTTATATCAATTAAGCATACTTTAAATATTCCAGTAAGATATATTGGAGTTGGAGAAGGTATTGATGACCTTCAAGAATTTAATTCAAGAGAGTTTGTGGAAGCGCTATTTTAGGTGTAAAGTAAAAATACTTGACTGTTAAGTAAAAATACTTGACAGTCATACTTTAATTTGTTAATATAGTTTTTGTGAGTTAGGTGATCATATGGAAAAAAGAGTTGAAATATCAATTTTACTAGAGTTTTATAGTGGATTGCTGACAGAGAAACAAAGAAATATTATGGATTTATATTATAATGAAGATTTGTCTTTGGCAGAGATTGCAGAGCTAAATAACACTAGCAGACAGGCAATTCATGATTTGATTAAAAGATGTGTGCATCTTTTAGAAGAATATGAAAGCAAACTTCACTTAATGGAGAAAACTTCATCTATAGAAATCTCTAAGATAAAGATTATTGACAAGTTAAAGCAACTTCAGAATATTGTTTCCAGACTAGAAGAAAAGGAATCAATAACACTCATAATTGAAAACATAGAGAAGGATATATAGGAGGTTTTGACATGGCTTTTGAAGGATTAGCTTCGAAATTACAAGATACCATTAAAAAGCTAAAGGGTAAAGGAAAGCTTTCAGAAAAAGACATCAAAGAGGCTATGAGAGAGGTAAAACTTGCTCTTTTAGAAGCTGATGTAAACTATAAAGTTGTTAAGGACTTTGTTAAGTCTGTAAGTGAAAAGTGCCTGGGAGATGAAGTTATGGGAAGCTTAACTCCAGGTCAGCAAGTAGTTAAGATAGTTAATGAACAGCTAACTGAGCTTATGGGTACTACTGACAAACCAATAGAGTTTGTTAACAACGGAATTACTATGATAATGCTAGTTGGACTGCAAGGTGCAGGTAAAACTACCATGGCAGGAAAACTTGCCCTTAACTTAAGAAAAAACAATAAGAAGCCGCTTTTAGTTGCATGTGACGTGTATAGACCAGCAGCAATAAAACAGCTTCAAGTGGTTGGAAAGTCAATTGACGTTCCAGTATTCACAATGGGAGATAAAAATAGTCCTGTAGATATCGCAAAAGCTTCAATTGAGCATGCTAAGAGCAATGGCTGCAATGTGGTAATTGTGGATACTGCTGGAAGATTACATATAGATGAAACTCTTATGGGAGAGCTGGAGGATATTAAAGCAGCAATAAATCCTAAGGAGATACTATTAGTAGTAGATGCTATGACAGGTCAAGATGCTGTCAATGTAGCAGAAAGCTTTAACAATACTTTAGATATTACTGGAGTTGTTGTTACTAAGCTGGATGGTGATACTAGAGGGGGAGCTGCTCTTTCTATTAAAGCCATTACAGGAAAGCCAATTAAATATGCCGGTATGGGCGAGAAAATGTCTGACTTAGAAGTATTCCACCCAGAAAGAATGGCATCAAGAATTCTTGGAATGGGAGATGTGCTTTCCTTAATTGAAAAAGCTCAAGCAGCAATCGATGAAGAAAAAGCTGCAGAGTTAGGAAATAGAATGATGAATCAAGATTTTAATCTTGAGGACTTCTTGGAAGCTATGAATCAGATGAAAAATCTTGGACCTATGGGTAAAATCATGGAAATGATGCCTGGAATGAATGCAAAGGAACTTCAAGGTGTTGACTTCTCTCAAGGTGAAAAGCAAATGGCTAAGATTGAAGCAATAGTTCATTCAATGACTACTAAAGAACGAAGAAATCCATCTCTAGTTTCAAATTCTCCTTCTAGAAAGAAGAGAATTGCTGATGGATCGGGTTCGACAATTCAAGCTGTAAATAAAGTTTTAAAAGATTTTGAAATGATGAAGAAAATGATGAAACAAATGAAGGGTATGACTGGAAAAGGCGGAAAGTTTGGCAAAATGGCTAAAAAAGGTTTATTCGGGAAATTACCATTCTAGTTTAATATACATTATCCTTTGAAGGAGGTGAAATACAAATGGCAGTTAAAATCAGATTAAGAAGAATGGGTGCTAAAAAAGCTCCTTTCTACAGAATAGTTGTTGCTGATTCAAGATCTCCAAGAGACGGAAGATTCGTTGAAGAGATTGGATACTACAACCCAACTACTGAGCCAGTTACTGTTAAAATCGATGCAGATAAAGCAGCTAAGTGGATACAAAATGGAGCTCAACCAACAGACACAGTTAAGAGACTTTTCAACAACGCAGGAATAAAATAGGAAAGTTTAGTGATTGGAGGCGCAATCCATGAAAGAATTACTTACAATTATTGCACAGTCTTTAGTTGATAACCCAAGTGCCGTAGAGGTAAAAGAAGTTTCTGGAGAGCATTCTATAATTTTAGAATTAAAGGTTGCTCAAGAGGACATGGGAAAAGTAATTGGTAAGCAGGGAAGAATAGCAAAGTCTATTAGAACTGTAATAAAAGCAGCAGCGATCAAGGAAAACAAGAGAGTTGTTGTTGAAATAGTGTAAGAGTTAGGGTAACCTAACTCTTATTTTTATATTAGTCTTTACTAGAAGTGGATTAAAGGTTAATATAATTAGGAAGTCAATTAGATAGATCGAACTGATCTTCTATTACATATAAAAGAAATTATTAGCAAAGTATAAGACTAAAGGGTAGCAAGCTGTTATAAAAAATTTCCATTAGTCAATAATATAAATGTGAGAATAAGGAGTATTAAAATGAAGGAATTTATAAGCATTGGACAAATTACTAAGCCTCATGGAGTTAGAGGTGAAGTTAAGGTTTTATCTTTAACAGACAGTTTAGAAAGATTTAAAGAGCTGGATAAGGTTTTAATAGATGGGAAGGAAGTTGCAATAACTTCAGTTAAGCTTCAAAGTGATAGAGCTATATTAAAACTTGAGGGTGTGGATACTATGGATCAAGCAGAAGATTATAGAAATAAATACCTTGAAGTGAGAAGAGAAGATGCTATGGAGTTAGAGGAAGGCTGCTACTATATAGCAGATTTATTAGACTGTGTAGTTTATGATACTGAGGGTGAAGAGCTTGGAAAAGTTTATGATGTTATAGAAACAGGAAGCAACGATGTTTACTGGGTAAAAGGTCCTGGAAAGAAGGAAGTGCTTATTCCAGCTTTAAAAACTATTGTTGAGGAAGTGGATATAGAAAACAATAAAATTGTTATTAAACCAGTAAAGGTATGGTCTGAGTAATGAAGATTGATATTTTAACTTTGTTCCCTGAGATGTTTAATATCTTCAATCATAGTATTATCGGCAATGCTATGGAAAAGGGGATTCTAAGTATAAAAGCTACTAACATAAGAGATTTTACTACTAATAAACATAAAAAGGTGGATGATTATCCTTATGGCGGTGGTGCTGGAATGGTTATGGCTCCACAACCAATAGTTGATGCTATACGTCATATTAAAGAAACTAACAAGGGGAAAGTTATATTTTTAGGACCAAGAGGAAAAACCTTAAATCAAGAGCTTTGCAAAGAGCTGGCGAAGGAGAAAGAGCTTATATTTTTATGTGGACATTATGAAGGTATCGATGAAAGATGCTTTAAACACATTGATATGGAGTTATCTCTTGGAGATTTTGTACTTACTGGTGGAGAAATGGCATGCATACCTGCCATAGATAGTATTGCAAGAATGATTCCAGGGGTTTTATCTTGTGATGAAAGTTATGAGGAGGAATCCTTCTATGATGGACTTTTAGAATACCCTCAATATACAAGGCCTTTTGAGTTTGAGGGGGAGGAAGTTCCTGGAGTGCTTATTTCTGGACATCATGAGAATGTAAGAAAGTGGAGAAGACTTCAATCACTTCTTATAACAAAAGACAGAAGAATGGACTTATATAAAAAAATTGAATTAACTAAAGAAGACAAAAAACTCTTAGAGAAACATTTTAAAAAATAGATTTTTAAAAGAAAAATATAAGTGGAAGATTAATGACGAAGTAAAGTTATCATTTGTGTTTTAATAATAAATAATGTTGCAAAATGAAATTAACTATGTTAAAATGAGGATTGTGCTAGTACGGGCGGTCCTCTGTCACGGAGTGTGTTAAGAACGTCATATTAAAATTTAGGAGGGAATGCACAATGTTAGATATAATAAGAGCTATAGAAGCAGAACAATTAAGAAATGATTTAGTTGAGTTCCAAGTTGGAGATACAATTAAAGTTCACATCAAAATTAAAGAGGGTAACAAAGAGAGAGTTCAGGTTTTCGAAGGAACTGTTCTTAAGAAACAAAACGGTGGAGCTAGAGAGACTTTCACTGTAAGAAGATTTGCATCAGGTGTTGGCGTTGAGAAGACTTTCCCTATTAACTCTCCAGTTATAGAAAAAGTTGAAGTAGTAAGAAAAGGTAAAGTAAGAAGAGCTAAACTTTACTACTTAAGAGACAGAGTAGGTAAAGCTGCTAAAGTTAAAGAGAGAATGTAAGAAAAATGGGACTGTTTAAGTCCCTTTTTTTATTATAATAACATTTAAATATGAGAATATTAGTAAAGAATCATAATTTTTAAGGTGAACTTACTACTTCAAAGTTAATAGCACGAAGCAGGTAGTTCTAATTAAGAATGATGGAATGCAGAATTAAGAATGAATGAAGTTTTTCCTTATAGTATTCCAAGAAATACCAATTAAGGTTTTTCAAATAGAAAGTAGAGGAGTTTTTCAAAGGCAATATACTAAATGATTTTAGGTGTATTAGAGACATTTAAGTAAGGTTTTAAAACTGTAAGATAAAATATAAGAAATTCCAAAGGAATTTCATCCATCATTCTACATTATTAATTATTAATTCTAAATTAAAATACAGGAGTGAAAAAAATGAGTATAAACTGGTTTCCTGGTCATATGGCCAAAACCCGCAGAGAGATAAAAGAAAATTTAAAGCTAGTTGATGCTGTTATAGAAATAAGAGATGCTAGAATTGCATACTCAAGCTCTAACCCTAACATAGAAGAAATTTGTAGTGGTAAACCGAGGCTGATTTTATTTAATAAAAGTGATCTTAGTGATGCTGGAGTTACTAAACAGTGGGTAAAAAGCTTATCTAACGAAAATACAAGAGTTTTATCTGTTAACTGTATTACAGGAGCAGGTCTTAATAAAATAAAGCCAACTTTAGATGAATTATTAAAAGAAAAACATGATAGAATGAGAGCTAAAGGTGTTGTAAATATCATAACAAGAGTAATGGTAGTAGGAATACCTAACGTTGGAAAATCTACATTTATAAATAAAATGGCTAAAAACAATATAGCTAAAACAGGGGATAGACCTGGTGTAACAAAAAATAAACAGTGGATAAAAACAAAAATAGGTATAGAAATGATGGATACTCCAGGGGTTTTATGGCCTAAATTTGAAGATGAAACAGTTGGATTAAATTTAGCGTTCACTGGTGCCATTAAAGATGAGATTATGGACATTGAGGAGTTAGCTTTAAAGCTTGTTGAGAGACTTCAAAATACCCATAGTGAAAGATTAATTGAAAGATATAAATTAAAGGAATTAGCAGAGAATCCTCTAGAGAATTTAGATGCAATAGCTAAAAAGAGAGGTGCTATAATATCTGGTGGAAACATAGATTATAATAGAGTTGCAGTAATGCTCTTAGATGAATTTAGAGGGGGTAAATTAGGGCCTATTTCATTAGAGGTACCTGATAAAGAAAAAAGGAATGAGTAATATTGAATTTTTAAATGGAATTAGCACTATGAGATTTAATGACATTAAATCAGCAGTAAGAGGTTTTATGGCTTTAAATCCTATAGTACACCATGAGAAGGATTATGAGGCAATACACAATATTTTATCTGCTGACCATAGAAAAAATGTTAGAGCATTAGGTGATACAGTGCAAAAAAGTATTACTAATCACAGGCATGAAATTGAAAGAGTTAAGGCTTTTTATGACTTTGATAAAAGTTTTGGACATAAAGTGGTAGCAGGTGTTGATGAAGTTGGCAGAGGTCCATTGGCTGGACCTATTGTTGCAGCAGCTGTAATTCTTCCAGAGGATTCTGAGGACTTAATTCTAAGAATAAATGATTCTAAAAAGTTATCTAAGGAACTTAGAGAAGAACTTAGTGAAATTATTAAGGAAAAGGCAGTAAGTTATTCTATTGCAATGAAAACCAGTGATGAGATTGATGAAAAAGGGATTGGTTTTTGCAATAATGAGATTTTTAAGGAAGCCATTGATGGGTTATCAATAGTTCCGGATTTAGTTTTATCAGATGGATATACAATAAAAGAATTTGCTTATAGAAATGAGGCTGTAATTAAAGGTGATACTAAAAGTGCTGCAATAGCTTGTGCATCTATAATTGCGAAGGTGTATCGTGATAATTTGATGGAAAAATTCGGAAAAGTATATCCCGAGTATAATTTTGATAAAAATGTGGGATATGGAACCAAAGAACATATCGAAGCAATCTTAAATCATGGCAGCTGTGAAATTCATAGAGAGAGTTTTTTAAGAAATATATTAGAAAAATAGATATATAAAAATAGACTATAGTTTTCTATAGTCTATTTTTTATATATATGTTAATTTTATATGAATCTTTACGGAGGTTATAATTGTTATGAAAATGCATTTTTTATGTGATTTATTTTGGGAAAATTAGATTTATCGGTGAAGATAACTTCTAAGGCGTCAAATCTACAAAAGTGTTTGAAGAGTTTATTTTTGCAGATAAAATATTCAGCGGTTTTTATAATTTTTCTTTGTTTAGCACGAGTAATGCTTTCTAAGGGGAAGCCGAATTTGGTGGTATACCTGGTTTTAACCTCAATAAAGCAAAGATATTTGTCGTGCAAAGCTATAATATCTATTTCACCAAATGTGCATGAAAAATTCTCTTCTATTATTAGATATCCATTTTCTACTAGATAATTTTTGCTTAAATCTTCACCGTAATTTCCTACTTCTTTATTTAAAATCTTCAATGTTAATCTCCTCTACTATAGAAACAATTTATTAATAGATTGAACAAAATATTTTGATTTTAAACACATAAATTTTATGATTTTGATTATACACAGGGTAATGGTCAATAATACAGCTATGGAAATGGAAAAAAATGTAGAGGTGATGGAATGTCGATTAAAATTAAGAGCGCAGCTTTTTCAGGTGTTGAAGGAGTATTAATTAATGTAGAGGTTGATATAACTTATGGATTGCCAGTTTTTAATATAGTAGGCTTAGGAGATATGGCGGTGAAGGAATCCAAAGAAAGAGTAAGAGCTGCAATTGTTAATTCAGGATTAGAGTTTCCGGTTGGAAGAATAACTGTAAATTTAGCTCCAGCACACATAAGAAAAGAGGGCTCCCACTATGATTTATCTATAGCGGTGGGGGTGTTAGCTGCAACCAATCAGCTTTTAATTGAGGAATTAAGTGAATTTATTTTTATTGGTGAAGTATCTTTGAATGGAGAAATTAACAAGATAAATGGTGCATTACCCATAATAATAGAAGGTAAAAGACATGGAATTAAAAACTTCATTGTATCTTTTGAAAATAGAAATGAATGTGCTTGTATAAGTGGTGTAAATATATATCCAATGGGAACCTTATCTGAGGTAATTCATTTTTTAACATATAAAGATGTTAAGCCTTATGAAAGAAGTAAGGCGATAGAGGTATCTCGTGAATATAAATATGATTTTGCAGATGTCATTGGACAAGAAGCTGCCAAAAGAGCTTTAGAAGTGGCAGTGGCGGGGAATCATAATGTAATTCTTTATGGTGCACCTGGGGCTGGAAAAACTATGCTGGCAGAAAGAATTATTTCTATCATGCCGAGCTTGAGTGAGAAGGAAGCTCTTGAAGTTACGAAGATATATAGCGTTAGTGGTGAATTAAGAGAAAATGAAATAATTAAAAATCGACCGTTTAGAAGTCCACATCATACTATTACAAATATTGCTCTTATTGGAGGAGGGAGAATTCCAATTGCGGGAGAGGTATCTTTGGCTCATGAAGGGGTATTGTTTTTGGATGAAATTTTAGAGTTTAATAAAAAGGCTCTGCAAGTTTTAAGGCAGCCTATGGAAGATAAAAAGGTTAAGTTGTCTAGGATTAATGGCAGTATAGAGTATCCTGCAAAATTTATGCTCATTGGAGCTATGAATCCTTGAGGGTTCAAGTAGTAACTCAGATGAATTCAAAATTACCTGGATATCGGGAATCTTATAACCGTCAACAACTTTAGTTGATACTACTATACTCTTAATTAATAACCTTATTATCTTTATTTTATCGTCATCAGATAAACTCTCAACTCTATCTCTATATAGTTCTAATTGAGATTTGTTTTTATTAATAACAGATTCTTTATTTTTAATAATGTCAATTTTAGAGTTTATTTCTGTCATTATACTTTCATAGCTAGTTATGTCTTTTCTAATATCACTTAATTGCTGTTCTAGTTCTTTTTCATCTATAATGTTTCGTCTAAATAGTTTTAAAATATTAGACTTCTCTCCTTCAAGCTCAACAAGTTTAATTTTGAAGTTATTTAAATCTTCATTTAAATTTTTAAGCTCTTTTTCATCATCAAGCTCAATAGTATAATCATCATAATTTAATAATATCTCTCTACAAATATCCCATATGTATTCTTCAATATCATCAGCAACTAAATTTATATTGTGACAATTAGTGTTATATATTTTTTTTATTGAACTTTGTTTACTACTACATGAATAGACAGAAGGTGATTTTCTATAAAAAACTCCATAGTAAGTTCTATCACATTCTCCACACTTAATTAAAGTTCTAAGTAAAAAAGTCCTATTAGGACTATTTCTATTAGCCATTTTCATGTTTTCTTTTCTGCTCTGAACTGCTTTTTCCCAAACCTCAATTGGTACAATTGGTGGAACTTCTCTTTTAATAGTTTCTTTCCTTTTATTAGATCTCTTACCATACTCATGTATTCCCATATACGTAGAATTAGATAACATTCTTTGAATGGAACCAGTACTCCATAAACTAGCAACTCCAGTATTTCTTTTTCCAGATTTTCTTGAATTATTAAAACATGGTACTCCTACAGTATTAAGATATACAGCTATATCAACTGTATTCATTCCTTCATTAACATACATATCAAACATTTTTCGAACAATAACAGCTTCATCTTCATTTACCTCTAAATAACCATCATTGTTCACATAATAACCATATGGAACTATACCGCCCAACCATTTACCTTGTTTAGCAGCTCTAGTTGCACCAAGAAACATTCTATCTAAGATATTATTTCTCTCTAATTCAGCCATATTGAGATAGTTAATAAATTGATACCTACCAGTAGGTGTGTTTAGATCAAAAGGTTCCGTATAACTTATAATCTCAACTTCGAATTTTCTTAATGATTCACTTGCTCGCAAGCCGCTTAATGTATCTCTTCCAAATCTATCTATTCTATATACTAAAATAGCATCAAATAGGCCTTTTTTAGCATCTTCAATCAATCTTTTACCCGCAGGTCTTTCTTCAAATGCAATGGTACCACTTATACCATCATCAAGATATTCGTTACATATAATCCAATCTTCTTTCATTTCAGAATAGGCATGTAAAATATCAACTTGGTTATCGATAGTCTCCCTTTTTCGTTGGTCATCAGAAGACACTCTGCAATATAGTGCTATTCTTTTCATGTTTCTAAATCACCTACTTTTGTCTATTTTTTCTTATAGTATTAATAGCCATATCAACAGCAAATTTAAATTGTTCCTTTTCGGATTGTGTCATTTGTATATTATCAATTGATATTTCATCATCAGATAAAATAAAATCAATTGCTTCACTTAAATCACTAATTTCATATGAATACTCATTTATGTTAAGTAAATCGTTTGTAGTAACTTCAAGTGCTATTGCTATTTTCTCTAATGTTTCACTCCTTAATCCTTGTCTTTTTCCAGTTTCTATCTGAGATATAGTTGCTACACCAACTTTTGCTTTTCTGCTTAGTTCATTAACTGATAGATTTTTTTCTTCTCTAATATGCTTTATGTTTTCTCCTAAAATTGAAACCACAATATCCACTCCTAAATCTTTATTCTATAAAAATATTATATCACTTCACGAAACGAAATAAAACAAAAACATTCCGACAACGAAACAAAAAAAGAAAATAATTTATTTTCATAATGTGAATAAAATTAAGAAAATTAAAGCAAAATAGAGCATTTACATGCTAATTTGATGTAATGGCAATAAAAGGATATAGACTATAATTGATTTTGTTTCGGAAACGAAATAGAATGTAAATATAGAGTTTCGGAAACGGAACAAGATATCGAAAGGAGGTACATGCCAATGAAGTTAAAAAAGTACATTAAAGATAAAGGTTTAACTAATTCCGAAGTATGCAGAAAAGCTGAAATTGGAGAGGCTACTTTAAGTCAATTTTTAAATAATAAAAGAGGAATAAACTTTGAAACAGCGTGCAAAATCTCTAAAGCTTTAGGAATTAGTACAGATCAATTGAAGAAATTATCGGAGGAGGGGAAAGAAAATGAAGGTAACTGCAACAATTAAAAATGGTAAAAGGAAAATTTATGTTACTCATACATTTAGCGGAGTTGATAAAAGGAAAGAAGCTGCCGATGTAGTTTTAGGAAATAAGAAAGTTTCATAGTGGACATGTAGTAAGGCATGAGCCTTATAAAAAATTTTTAAAATTGGAAATTGGACAAACACTGGTCATTATACTTTATGCATATGACTAAAGAAAAATGACTAAATTCTAAAAAATATTCAAGCGGCTCCTTCAGGAGGGTAATTATTGGAACGGCTCCAGTGAGAGGGTAAAGAAAATTAAGGAGGTGATGATTTGATAGAGGTAATAGTGGAAGAAACATTATGGTTTTACAGAACTGAGTTAATGCCACTTACTATAGGTAAGGTTCAAGATGGATATTCTTCATTAAGAAGATTAGATAGAAGTTTACCGATAGGGCATAGAGTTCGTGGAGATGTTGAATAGGAGGAAATAAAAATGAGTGAAAAAAATAAAACTACTCCTGGAGTGGAAGTCCAAGAGCAGTTCGTAGGTGAATGTGATAATTGTGGGTATGTAAATACAATTAATTTACAGTTACCTAAACACATAGTCCCTAAATTTTGCACACAATGTGGATGTGAAACTAAATACATTAAAAAGGCTCTTTAGTAGCTAATGTCGTTTCCTTTCCACATATAGGACAATATAAAGCAAATTCAGGCAGTTCAATCTTTTGACTGTTGATAAAACAGTTAGAATCTGAGCAAGTATTAAATTCTAAAAGTTTGCCACATTTCATGCAGTAAGTTGCAAGTGGACTTTCATATACAGGTGCATTGCAGTGTGGACATTTACTCATAAATATCACCCCCTTCCAATAATATTCTAACATTTACTGGGGGATAAAACAAAAGGAGGTAAAGTATGAACGATTTAATTAAAGTCACAACTACTGGTGAAGACATAACATTAAGTGCCAGAGAGTTACATGAGTTTTTAGAAATTAACTCTAATTTTACAACATGGTTTAAAAGAATGTGTGAATATGGTTTTACTGAACAGACAGACTTTATTCCAATTTTGGAAGAAAGTAATGGTGGAAGACCAGGAACAGATTTTGAAATTAAACTAGACATGGCTAAAGAAATAGCAATGATCCAAAGAAGTAAAAAAGGTAAACAGGCTAGACAGTATTTCATCCAGGTGGAAAAAGATTGGAATAGTCCAGACAAGATAATGGAAAGAGCTTTAATAATTGCTAGAGCAAGAGTTGAAAAACTTACTTTAGAAACTAAGCAACAAAAACAGATTATTGGAGAGTTAAAACCTAAGGCAGATTATACAGATACCATTCTTAAAAATAAAGGTTTAGTTACAATAACTCAAATTGCTAAAGACTATGGAATGAGCGGACAAGCCTTTAATAAGTTACTGCATGAACTAGGTGTGCAATATAAGCAGAGCGACCAATGGTTACTATATTCAGAACACCATAGCAAAGGATATACACATTCCGAAACAGTTCCAATAACAAGAAGCAATGGAACTCCAGATGTGAAAATGGTTACTAAATGGACACAAAAAGGGAGGCTGTTCCTATATGACTTACTAAAGCAGCATGAGATATTACCAACTATAGAAAGAGAGGAATAGCAATGAGCAAGAGAGTTAAAACAACAGATGCAGATATAAGAGTAAACACAACAACTATTGAGGTTATAGACATTAATGGAATTAGATTTGAACATGACGAGCAATTACCTTGTGTACAAGTTTATATGACTAGTTGTGATGGTGAGGAATTAGATTTACTTGATGAAATTGAAGTAACTGAAACAGAACCAATNTGTGAAGCTAACAATGTGCAAAATTTCAGAGGTAAGAATGTATGTCACAAATGTGCAACTGAGATTGGAAGGAAGTAAATGCAATGAAAACAGTGAGGAACATTATAGATTATTCACTAAGGATAACATTTATATATACATTCTGCTTAATATTTAATATTTTAGCAAAAAGTGTTGGATATTAGGAGGACAAGCTTATGAAGAAAGCACTAACAAAGAGTGAATTTATGGCAAAAGTAAATCATGATATTGATAAGAAAAGTATATGTAAAGATGAAGCTTTGAAATATTTACAGGCTAGAGGAAGTGAGATGAATAGAAGACATGCAATGCACCGTAAAAGGAGCCAAAGATAAGAAGAGCCTATCTGTAACCGACCAAAGTAAACAGATAGACCCATTAGTAATTATTCAAGATGATTATAACATAGGAGGATGTGAATGTTAAGAGTTGGTGAGAAAGTTAAGGTTAAAGACACTGACATGATTGGAACAGTAATTCGACATGGTGGGCAAGGATTATATAACTTAGATATTAAAACTAAACACAGCGCATTTGATAGAACTGTGTACGGTGAATGGGAATTAGAGAAAATTGGAGGTAATGAGGATGAATAAATTTGATTGGGATAAATTTAAAAATGAAAAAATAGCTGTTAATTGCAGAACAGAAGAAGCAGCTAAAGAGTTTATTGAAGAGTGTTATATCAGAGGGCTAAAGTGGATGAATGGATCAAGAAATATTACTTTTTACAACTGCTATAAAGAAGAAACAGCATATACCTTTAATTTTAAAGGTACTGGCTTTATAGGGTATTCATATACCCATTGGTATAAAAAAGAAGGTTATGAAATAGTTGAATATGAAAAGCAAACAGAGTTCACATTTCAGGAGGTAATTGCAAGGAATATTCCAGGAGTTTATGTTTGTACTGATAAAGGTTTAAGAATTGAATATGTTGTAATTAATGAAAATGGAGGAGTTTCAATTAAAGCTAATTATTCAAATTTAATAAATTCAACTATAGCAATACCGGGGTATGCAAGATTTAAATTTCAAGAACCTAAAAAACAATATACATTGTTCGAGGTTATTCATGCTGTTGGAGGTAAGCATTATACATTCAGAGCTAGTGACAATGAAAATTTAAAACCTAGAGATTTTGTTATATGCGACACACCAATGGGAAAAACATTCGGAAGAGTAGCAGGATCCATAACAAAGGAACTTACTGAAAAAGAGTATCTTGAATATAAAGAATGTTGGAGGGCTTAAGAATGGCAAATATAAATAATTTAGTCTTATCAAATACCAATAATCAGCTCATGACAATGATTGAAAAAGAAGCGAAAGCATTCCCAAAGGGATTTAACACCTTAAGATTTAAGCAAAATGCACTTACAGTATTACAAGGGGTAGACCTAAGTAAAATGGCAGGACAAGAGTTTAACCTAGCTAGATGCATTATAAAAGGAGCATATCTGGGGTTAGATTTTGCTAATAAAGAGTGTTATGTGATTACCTACGGAGGAAAGCCGGAGTTTATGACAGATTATAAGGGAGAGGAAAAGCTTGTATTAAACTTTGCAGCAAGGCCAGTTAAAAATATATATGCCCAGATTGTAAAAGAAAATGAAGAATTTTATGTTGAAACTGATGGAGAAAATAAGAAGGTTGTTCATAGACAAGGTTTATCAGATGGAAAGATATTAGGAGCCTATGCAGTTGTAATTTATAAAGATGGGACAAGCAACGTTGAGGTTATGACTAGAAAAGAGATTGAAACTGTTAGAGATAAATTTAGCAAACAACCTAAAGGTAAAGCATGGGCTGATTCCTTTGGAGAGATGTGCAAGAAAACTGTGTTGAGAAGGTTATGTAAGCATATACAACTAAACTTTGATAACTTGGAACAAATAAATGCTTGGCAAACTTCTAATGATGTTGATTTTGCCACTGATATGACATCACCTTATTACGGAAAGTCCTTAGATGAAATAAGGGATATGCGACTTAAGGAAATGAAAGAAAAGAATGCAGCTCTTGATAAGATGAAAAATGAATCTGATGAAGAAATTCCGTTCAGTGACTTTCAAGAAGCAGAAATTGTAGAGGAGGAATAAACATGGCAGTGGCGAGAACAGGGCAAGCTTGGAAAAGGAGGATAGGAGATAAAGCCTTCTATTCTCCGGATCTACAAGATGGTAAGTATTATATTCTAAAAAATGCTTTTATTACTCAAAATAAACAAGTTGAGTGCTATTCATTTGAAGAGGTTGAGATATATGACTAAGGAAGAAAGAGCTTATGACCTTCTCCTAAGGTGGGAGAATAATCCTCAAACTTGCGACAATAAGGATTGTGAAGATTGTGGGTTTTATGACTTCTGTGATGAAGTTAGAGACATAGTGAAGGAGGATAGCATATGGCGGAAGGTGTAAAGTGGATTCGAATAAATACAGATATGTTTGATAATGCAAAGATAAAGTATCTTAGGAGACTACCTGATGGCGATAAGATTATCTTAATATGGGTAATGCTACTTACGAAAGCTGGTAAGTGCAATAGTAATGGCTATATATTTCTAACTGAAAATATACCATACACACCTGAAATGTTGGCTGCTGAATTCGACTTTGAAGTTAGTACTGTTAATTTGGCACTAGGGTCACTAAGTAGATTGAATATGATTCAACAAAAGGAGGAAACCTTATTAGTTACTGGTTGGGAAGAACACCAAAATGCTGAAGGACTTGAAAGGATTAGGGAGCAAACAAGGAAACGGGTAGCAAAATGCAGAGAAAAACAGAAGTTAATACCTAGTAACGTTACAGGTAACGTTACAGTAACGGAGAGTAACGCAATAGATAAAGAAGAAGAAAGAGAAAGAGAAGAAGAAAGAGATATAGATAAGAATATAAAAAAGAAAAAGGTAACTGAATTTGATATTATTATTCAAAACTACACTGATAATGAAGAATTCCAGAGAGCTATTTATGAGTTTGTAAAGATGCGTAAGGCAATTAAGGCTCCAATGACAAGTAACGCATTGAAATTAATGCTTAAAAAGTTAGATAGGCTTGTTACTAATGAAAATGAAAAAATAGGAATACTGGAGCAAAGCATTATGAATAGTTGGAAAGGTATATTCCCACTAAAGACATCTCATAATTACAACCAAGGTGGTGGAAGTAGCCTAGATAATCTTAAATCTATGTGGGAGGAAGAGTAAAAATGGTTGAAATAAATAATATAGATGACCTTTGCAAAGTAAGCCATATGTTACCTCTTGTAATTTTAGAGGATATTAACAAAAGGATTGGTGATTGGTTAGCAGCAGGTGAAGACATTAACCATCCATATGTAATTAATCAGTGTAAATATGCAGAAAGAGTTATTAATTCACAAAGGAGGCCAAGCAGTGACGAAAAACGAGACAATTCAGTTATTAACTTTATTATCTAGCAACTATAAAAGTATTGATGACAAGCTAAAAGACAGAGATAAAGCCAAGATGTTACTAGAAATATGGCATGAGTGCTTAGGTGATCTAGATTACAAGCTATGTATGTTTGCAGTAAAGAAAGCTATTATGTCAAGTAGCTATCCACCGACTATTCATGATATTCGAAGTGCAGCAACTAGCATAGTTAAACCTCAAGAAAGTGACAAGACGGCAATAGAATACTGGAATGAAGCTTATAAGATGATTCGTAAAGGGAGTTACATGACTACAGAAGAGTTTGAAAAACATTCAGAACCAGTAAAACGATTCTTTGGAAGTGTAGCCCAGGTAAAGGAATTAGCCTTAACAGATGCGGATACTGTAAATACAGTAACAAAAGGGCAATTCTTGAAGCAGATAGATGTGATCCAGGCTAGAGAAAAGGAAATGGAGCTATTACCTGTAGCAATGAGGGAAACAATAAATCATCTAAAAATAGGACAAGCTTCAGATGCAAAACAGCTAAGGGGGAATTAAAGTGAAAAAGTTGAAAAAGTTAACGAGAAATCAGAAGGAATTTTTAGCGGAGCAAGGATATAATGCAGATGATTTCTTGCTCGAGAGAAAGGATGCATGGAACTTCGTGTTTTATAACATTCATACAAAGCAGCTTATGGAGTTTAGGTACTAGGGTGTTTAAAGGAGGAACAAAATGTTTAACGGACGAGTTAATTTAGTAAAAAGAAATAAGTTAGTACATGCTGGTATTAAAGTGTATAACGGTGGTTGGCACATCATTAGTGCATGTAACACTACATGGGATATAAAGGATAAGGTTGAAGAAGGTAATGCTTCAGAGGTTACATGTAAGAGGTGTAGAAAACTGTTGGAGAGAGCAGACGAAAACGGACATGTAGTTTTAAAGCCTAATAAAAGGTAGTCTGTAGAAATTGTGAAACCAAATCAA
Organism: Clostridium culturomicium; assembly: GCF_000821305.1. Taxonomy (GTDB): domain Bacteria; phylum Bacillota; class Clostridia; order Clostridiales; family Clostridiaceae; genus Clostridium_J; species Clostridium_J culturomicium. The sequence continues at coordinate 407,878 of NZ_CCXK01000013.1, forward strand.
GGGGGAAATATGGCTAGAATAACTAGAAAATATTTAACTGAAAAATATAATGTAGACTTTTGGAAAGAATACAGTTTTCACTTAAAAACAATGACTTGGGTATGTGTTAAAGCCTATGACGGTGAGTTTATATGTGAGTGTAGAACCTTACAAGAGGTAGAAGAAAAATTAAAGGTAATTAATGCGTAATTCAACTAAAACAAGAATTTAGGAGGTAAGTAAAAATGGATACAGGGTTAATTTTAATAGCAATCGGGTTATTAGCAACTTTTCACCTCATGAGTGTTATTACTCTTAAAAAGAAGTTAGAAGCCGTGAGCGAGCGATTAGACAAGCAGAAAGGCTATTGGAAGAGTGTAGAGTATAGCAGAGAGATACAGAGTAATCAGCTTTCGAAAGAAATTCAAGAAAAGGTAGATTGTAGTACCAAAGAAAT
>NZ_CCXK01000014.1 GCF_000821305.1 Clostridium culturomicium
ATTTCTTTGGTACTACAATCTACCTTTTCTTGAATTTCTTTCGAAAGCTGATTACTCTGTATCTCTCTGCTATACTCTACACTCTTCCAATAGCCTTTCTGCTTGTCTAATCGCTCGCTCACGGCTTCTAACTTCTTTTTAAGAGTAATAACACTCATGAAGTGAAAAGTTACTAATAAACCGATTGCTATTAAAATTAACCCTGTATCCATTTTTATTTCTCTCCCTTTAAATCAAACAACTGTATTAAACCTTCTATTTTGCTTTCTAAAACCCTCATTTCATTTACAACGTCTCTTATATCCTCATTGTCGATAAAAGCTCTTTTGGAAAGGAATTTCAAAGCATTTTCAAAGCTAGAACAGTATGCCAAATCTTTTTCTACTGGTTTCCCCACATTCTCTTTCTTTGTTCGCTTACCTGGTTGAACTATTCTCTTTTCTTTAACTAGAAACTGAACTTCATCAGTTTCTAGTACATATTTACCTAAGTCCAATCTCATTTTAATTTCCTCCTCTATGAATTATTAAGTGCAACTGCTGCAAAAACAGCATTAATTATAAAGTAACTCGCCTTATCGTATTTACCTTTACGAGCTTCTTTAAGCCCAATTAACACATCTACTGTCATTGCTATCAGCAAGATAATTTTCAGTATTTGCATTCATATTCCCCCTTTATACTTGGAATAAGCAGCAACTACAACTACAATCAAAACAATCCATATCATCACCTTGTTCACTCATTCTTTCACATAATTCACTATCAGCTATTTGACACTTAGTTGGCTTTATAACTAGATAGCCATTATTGCCTAACAAATTTTTAGCCTTATCTTTATCGTTAGATATTTCAACAAGTTCATTCTCTAACTCTTCAATATATCTCAATGTATTATTTATTAACTCTTTCTCTCTACCTTCTAATTCCCAAGCCAATAAACTTAAATCATCTTTCATTTCTCTTGATTCATAATTTATTTCCATATTAAACATCCTCTCGTACTTCCCCCTCTATAGGTTATCTACTAATCCTCTAAGATCATATATAAAGCTTTCCATTCTTCTCTTATTAAATTTATACATATATGGACAATCCTCAAATGGTCCTTCTATCTTTAAGCAGTTTCCTTTTATTTTTAAATACCCATTATTATCATATTTTCTATCATAATATTCTTCATAATCAGAAGTAATTGAATTTGCTTCCCTTGGGGTAAAGTCTTTCCATATCTCATTTGAAACACTTTCTAAATACTTAAGCAATTCTTTTAAACTATCTTTGCTAAAATAAAGTTTTAAATAATAATCTCCTTCAATGTTTTTATTATCTGTTTTAAGTAATATATTGGTTTTATTATTGTCTATAATTAAATTAACTCCATAACTATCAATAAATTCTTTAGCAGCCATATTAAACATCCTCTCTTATTTCAACTTCTATTTTCTTATTAAATAGTTTTTCTAAGTTATCTTTAAACTTATCAATAATCACATTAACCATAAACTCTGACTTAACTCCAATTACTATTTCTTCTCCATCAGATATAGTTGAATCTATAAACCAAGTCCTATATGCTATTTCTCCAACAATACCAAATATTTCATTATGTAATGGAGTCGGAAAGGATAGAGGTGGAGAAGAAGGTATTTCTTCTTTCCTTTCCTTTTCTTTAGTTTCCTTTTCTTTTCTTTCCTTTCCTTTAGGGATTAATGTTGGCATTAACTCTTTTTTTATAGGATTAATGTTAACAATAACTAGGTTTTTGTATGCATTAACTGTTTCATCATCTAAAAGTAGGTATTCTTTAATCATTTTTACTGTCTGTCTCCTACCAATAGCTGTTAAATATCTCTTTTGAATACCTTTTGATGTAAGAACTTTGTGTAAGTTATACACAGTTTCATCAAATAATCCCCATTTTACACAATTATTAATGACTGCATTAACTCGATTAATGTCAACATTAACCCTCTTTGAAAAGAGTAATTGTTCACGTTCAGTCCACTCATAGAAATAAGATGTTTTATAAATTTTCATCATTAGCTTTATTACTATGCCAAAACCTTCAATCCCATATTGCGCTTCTATGAGTGTTACTTTATCGTCCTGATCTACATCCACATCTAGTGGAAAATAGTCTAATCCTTCCTTTTGTGGTCTTGCCATTAAATTCACCTACTCAACTAAATTTGATATTTCATTACATATGCTGTTAAATCTACATTCGTAGCATATGTAACCTTCACAAACTACATCATCAACAATTTTTAATAATTCATAAGCTTTGGCCCATTTCTTTATGTCTTCTAATGTATCAATAACATCTGTATTAGCCATTAGCCCTTTCCTCCAATCCATTACAAACATGATCATATTCAGCTTTGGTAAGCTCTTTAATCTCTTTGTTATATTTCTTCTTAACCTTACCTTTAATACTTTCAGCATCATATCCAGCTTTACTTGCTATAGCATATAATCTTTTTATTTGCTTATCATTTATACTAATTGCATTATTACCTTTAGCTTGGATATCAGGTTGGCTATTTCCATATGTGGCTTTGTTTCCATCATCATCTACACTTTCACATATTCCCAAGAGTGCTGCCAATTGATATCTTTTAGCATAAGTTATACAACTCCCCATCTGCTGAGGATCATTCTTCTGTGGTTTCATCTTTAACAAATCTGTTTCTAGCATTTCTCCACTTCCATGTATAAGTTTAGTCTTTACATATATATATTCTCCATCACCTGTAGCCTCTTGCATTACTGCCAATTCATGCTTAGCAAGTATTGGTCTTACTGTTTCAAGTATTCCATCCAATGTTATATAACTACTCTTAAAAAATGGATTAGAAGCATCTGGCTTCATGCCTTGAAACTCACTTTGAAACTTGATAAAAGCTTTAAATAATCCTATCTTTTCAGTTATTTCCATTATCTAATCCTCAAACTTTCTGATTGCTTAATTACAACTCCTGGTATTTGCTCTCCAGCTTTAAGTCTTGCTAAAACTTCCTTTTTATCTAACACTGGAGCTGGTATATTAAAGAACTCCTCTGGTATTAAACATTCATCTAATACATCAACACTAGGTGGATTCTTCTGTATACTAAAGCTAAACAACCTCCCTTTAATTTTAGGTTTATCTACTGCCCTCATAGCCCCCTCTAGATACTCTTTAAGATATTTAGACCTACTCTCTAAACTTTTTCTCTTAGATGCAAGTCTTGTTTCCTCTTCCTTTATGGCTGCTGCACCTAAATCTATACTCTTGATTAACTTAGCAATATTCTCTGCTTTTACTTCTATTTCTTCTTCAACTTCACCAAGTGCAGTATTAATTAATTCAACTGGTATCTCTGGATCCTCAAGTAACTCTTGAAGATTTATATAATTCTGTGTTAATTCATACAATTTCATTTCTGTTTCCTCCAATACTTTTATGTGATATAATTCACTTGACTATATTCCTATTGGTGCAAGGCTGTTGGCGCAGCTAAGCACCTTTTTTATTTGTTCTTCCAATGTGGTTGCCTCCTTTCATGAAGTGCATCCTTCTTACTACATTCGTACTTTTTAGCAAAAATGTATCTATTATATTCAGTTTCTGCTAACTTCTTCATTTGCTCTTTCTTCTGGAACCTCTTTTTCATCATCACTACAAATTCATCATGAGTTAAGGCCTTCATCATATGCTTGTACACCCTTTACTAAACTAAGACTTCTATCTAATAAAATCTTTAACTCTTGAACTTTAGTTCTTTTATTTAACATAATATTATTGGACTTAATATTTTCTGTGGCTACCATAAGAGCCTTTTCAAACTCTTCTTTAGTAGCCCTATTAGCTATTTTTGCAAATACTCCTACTCCCATTAAACCTCTCTCCCTTCAATTAAATAGTAATTTTCTTAACCTGCTCTTGAACTGGTACTTCTTGAGCAGTCTCTTTTAATGCTGCTATTCCAAGCTCCAGTGCTTGTACATCTTTTTCTGTTGGATTAACACTCTCAAACTCTTTACAGTCTGCTCTTAGGCTTTCTAGTTGTGATATTGCTTCATCATTACTCATACTTAACTTGAGCCCACATATTTGACAAAAGTTTTGATTTTCTGTTAAATGCTCATTATTGCATCTTGGACATTTATTCATGATTAATTCCTCCTTATTAATGCATCTGAATAGAATGCTTCTTTAGCTATCTCAACACATTCATCTATTTCTTTGGCTGACATTTGATTTTCAATAGCATAATCTAGAATTAGATTAACTAATCCTCCTGTTCTTCTTTCTCTTGTTTCAAATTCCTTTTTGTAATTATCCATTTCTCATTCCTCCTATATTCTCATTAAACTTTAATTATCTTTAGGATTTTGGATATTAGTGTTGAAGTATGCACTCTCTCTAACATCACTCAATACTTTATCCAAAAGTCCTATTGATACTTTATTCTCTTCTAAAACATCTAAAATTTCATTCACAACCTTTTCTGTATCGGTTTCTCTTACATAAACCATTCTTAAATTCCTCCCTTTTCTACCTCTCTCCTAGACTTCCTATACTGTCTATCTAATAACCTTTTGCATGGTATACAATAGCTTTGATATCCTCCACCAGTTCGTTTAGGAAACTCGGTTTCTTCTTTGTACCCATGACAATTGGCACATTTACGAAGCATATGACACCTCTATTGATATTCTTTAAATCCTTTAATTAAGCAGCAATGAATACATACCTTACCATCTTCCAAATTTTCTTCAATAGTAAATTCAAGATGAACCTCTTTGTATTTATCTAGTAGTACTGTTGCAACTTCAACAGGTCCATGTGTAAACTTTAAAATCCATTCTCCTGTTTCTTCATCCTGGAATGCATTAAAGTTTGTTGCTGCATTGGCAAACATCAAATCTGTGCCTATTACCACTCCAATGTCACCATTGTACTGTTCTATTTCTAGCAACTCATTAATAGCTTTAATCTCTCCTTGAACTTGATCCTCATCAAAACAATTTCTAAATATATAAGTTTTTGTATAAGTACTCCACATTTACATTACCTCCTCTAAATTAATTTGATTATTTACCTTAATAATTTCATCTAATAATGCCTTTGGTGCTTTATATCCTCTTATTAACTCTTTAGCAATCTCTATTTGACTTCTTTTTATAGCTTTATAAGACTTTACTTGAAACTCTCTTTTAACTTGTCCGTAAATATCTGAATAAACTCTGCCTCTTAATGATTTGTCTTTATATGCTGCCGTTTCATATCCAGTTACCTTAGTACAAACTTTCTTTATTAAACTAGTAATTTCTTCACAGTCTACTCCTAGTAATGGTAAGTTATCTTTTAAATCCTTAACTTCATCTTTTACAACAGTGATTTCTTGCTCTAACTCTTGTTGTTTACCATCTAACATAAATATTGCTTGAAGTTCTTTTGACATCTTAGGTATTTGAGCTTGTACAACTTCTTTCATTCTGAAATAGTTATTAACTAATTCTCTTTGAACTTTCCATGCTAAATCATCTTGAAGTGACTTTACTAACATTAAGTATCCACTTTCTGTAATTAGAATTATCTCTTTTGCATTACTAAGTACGAAATTCGTACTCTGTTTTAAATCCCTTAATTCTTTACCATTAATCAAGAAATAATCAACATCTTTGATTAAATGTTTTTTATTCTCATTGAAATTTCTTTTTGCAGTTCCATCCACTCTTTCATGTAACATATCAATATCTTTGAATGTTACTACTCTTTGTCCTTTAAATTCTTTTACTGATAAATCAGTATCATTAATTTTTACAATTTGATTATTCATTACGCTTCCTCCGTTATCACATGCACAAAGCCTATTTCTTTTTTTGCTCCCTTAATAAGGTCTTGCAATAATTCATCATCAATTATCCTGACACCACACTCCATTACTAAATAATTATTAAGTTCATCTGGATAAACTTCTCTTTCCCTCTCTAATTCATGCTCAACATATTTTCTTGTACAATCTTTAATAGCTCTTAATGATGCTTTCATATATAATCCTCCTTACACATTTAAGTTTGTTAAAATATTCATACTCTCTACCCCTATTGTTGCTACTTTAGAAAGCATTTCTTTAACTCTATTTAATTCTTCTTTCAATTGTTTATTTTCTGTTTCAAGCCTTCTTCTCTCACTTTCTGCTAAAGGGTTAGGCTTATATTTATCTATCTCTTCAACTTCTTTTAAATAATAGAATGGAGATTTAAAGTTAGGGTTTCTTGTTAAAATCCCCTCTTCTTCATATACAATAATTGTTCTAGGATTAACTCCCCACCGTTTCGCTAGTTCATCTCTTTTTATAAGAGTTCTTGTATCATCCATCTTTGATTCTCCTAAAAAAATACTTCTGGAACTGTATGTCCTAATCCATTTGCAATTCTAATCATTACATCTTTAGTTGGATTGCTTGTTCCATTCTTGTCATTTTCAAGAGTGGAAATATATCCAACTGCAACACCAGTTTTTTCTGATAATTGCCTTATTGTTATTTTATTTTTCACTCTAAACTCTTTTATTTTATTCATATTTGACGCCTCCTTAATTCGTTGTAACTGAATAATATCACATTCGTTTAAAACGAACAAATCTTTTATTCGTTAACAGCGAATGATTATTTAAAAATAGCTATTCGTTTTCGGCGAATCTCTTTGTTTTTCTCTTTTTTTCGTTGACATTGAATTTTTAGAATGGTAATATTGTTCTATGGGAAAGAACAATATTAAACTAAGGAGTGTTGATAATGTTAGGTGATACTATAAGAAAAATACGAAAAAGTAAAAAAGTGAGTATTAATAAATTAGCACAATCTACTTCTATCTCTCTTGGATATCTAAGTGATTTAGAAAATAACAAAGCACAAAATCCTAGTCTTGAAAAATTAAATGCTATCGCAGATGCTTTAGGTGTATCTGTTAATGACTTCTTTGAAGATACTATTAATGAAAAAGTAACTAATAAATCAGAATTAACTACTAAAGAAAAATTTGATATAGAAAAAGAAGCACAAAAAATGATTGATAATATTGATAAGTTAGATACGGTAGAATTTTGCGGAACTCCAGCTGATGAAGACGATAAAGAATATTTAAAATTAGCTTATGAAAAATTTCTAACTGATGTAAGAATTTATAATAAACAAAAATATACCCCAAAGAAATATAGGGATAAATAGATTTTTAGACTTAAAGGGGATGGGTATATTGCATATAAGAAAAATAGTGAAAAAATTGATAAAAAAATATGGTACAAATAACCCATTTGAAATAGCTCATGCTTTAGGCATATGGGTTTATGTTGAACCTTTAGGAAATGTCCGAGGTAATTATGTATATATGAAAAGAAAAAAGGCATTTTTTATAAATGAAAATTTATCTGAAAAAGAAATACTGTTTTGTATAGCTCATGAATTAGGACATGCTATTTTACATACAAAAAGTAATGTATATTTTAATAACTCTAATACATTTTTTAATCAATCCAAACATGAAATTGAGGCTGATATCTTTGCAGCTGAATTATTAATAGATGATAACCTATTGCAGGAATATGAAGGGTTTTGCCTTGAAGTTATATCTAACTGTGAAGATATTGACTTCAAATACTTAAAATTAAAATTTAATCTAAACTAATACATATATTTTTTTACCTATTTTTGAACATATATTCGCTAAAAGGAGAGTTAAATATGGATTTTAACAACTATGAAATACCAAAGAGCTACTCATGTAAATATAAAGTTACATCAAGAGATATAAGACAATTCAAGAAATTCTGGAGTGATGAACTAGTTAAGTTAAATAAAATGAATGACTTATCTAGTAATACTATTAAATTAATACATAAATCTATGATGGATTGTTTTTGGGAAGCTAAAAAACTTTCTAAAGAAACATATACACCATCAAAATATAAAAATAATATTTATATAAATAAGGGTTAATACATTCTAAGGGAGATGATTAGATGGACTATAATATTACTTATAGACAAAAAAACAATGGTATTCAAGCTATTATTTCTTATAAAGATAATACTGGTAAGTGGAAACAAAAATCTAAACAAGGATTTGAAAATAGTAGAGTGGGTAAAAAGAAAGCCAAAGAATGGGTGGCTTTTATACTGAAAGACTTAGAAGATTCTATCAATGTAGCAGATGAATTTATTGATATTACTTTTAAAGAGTATTACGATTTGTATATAAAGCATGTTGATAAGGTATATAGTAAAGCAACCCATGATTTATATGAAAGAACTATGAAGTATTTTAAAGATATTTCAGATATAGAATTAAAAAACTTAAAAAATATTCACATACAAAATTGTGTGGATGATATGTACTTAAAAAAATTATCTAATGGATCTATTTATACTTACCTATGCAAAATTAATGCAATTCTCAATAGTGCAGTTGAAAATGACATAATAAATAAAAATCCATGCAAAGTAAAAGTCAAAGTAAAAAAGCCTGATAAAACAGCATTAACTACATTCGAATTAGAAAAACTATTAAATATTGTTAAAAACATAGATATTCATTACTATATTGCGTGTATGTTAGCTTCTAAATGTGGTTTAAGACGTGGTGAAATTTTGGGATTAACTTGGGATAACATTAAGCCTGATTATATAAAAGTGGACAAGCAGTGGAAGCAAAACAAGGATAAAAGTTGGGGGTTTGGCACATTAAAAACAAATAACTCTTATAGAGAAGTTCCTATAAGTAATAATATCTACAAAGATTTAATGTACTATAAAAGAGAGTTTAAAACCATAGATTTCAACAATAGACTTCTTCCCTATATAACAAACACTCCTTTATCAAAAACACTACCAAATATATTTAGAAAACATGGCTTTGATATTAGCTTTCATGAATTAAGACATACCTATGCAACAATTATGATAATGCAGGGATTAGATTTTAAAACTGTTGCTGATTTAATTGGTGATGATGTTACACAGTTAAACAAAACATATTCTCATGTAACAGATGAAATGAGAAATAAAGCAAGAGAAACTATTAAAAATATTTTTTGACGATTTTTTTTACTTTAAATTTTTGACGAATTTTTGACGTTTTATTTTAAACCCTTGAAAACTCAAGCATTATAAGCTATAAACCACTTTTGGAAGGCAAAGGTAGTCTGCCACATGTACCAAAAGTTTGTTTTAAAGAAATGTGGTGTTGTAGCAAACCAGTCTTCAATGGTTAAATCATCAAGACAGTTCTCATCAGTCATCATAAGCTCACCAAGGGCAAGCCTATCCTTCATGGAGAAGCCCATAGAATAAACATCCTGAATAACACCTTTCTTATCTATTAATCTTGCTTGTGCATGGGTTGGATGCAAATGATCAAAATTCAAAATTTCCTGTGTAACACTCCAACCTGGCATATCAATGGAAGGAATATCAGAAAAAAGCTCCCAGAAGTTTTCATATGTCTCCTCGTTGAGCATTCTTCCACCTCTGCACACAAAACCCTTAGCTGGATTTCCAGCTCCATCATTACTGCCTCCAAGAATCTTAAGCCCTTCTATAATATGAATATTTTCTCCTTTAACATGACAGTCCCTTATTAAGTAAGCTGCTCCAGCCATGGAGCCAAGGCCTCCACCAACAAAATAAAACTGACCCTTTTTACGACTTACCTGTGGCTCTCCAACAAATTTTCCACAGCGGTAATCCTTTTTATTCATTTTATACACACTGTACAAAGCAGCAGCTCCAACAATGGCACCCATAGCAATAAGTGGTGCCGAACTAGTATTATTTTCTTCTTCACGTTTAAACAATCGACTCACCCCTGTCTTTATTTTTAGAACCTAAAACCTTCATCTTAATATTCTATGACACTTTTACATATAATATACAAATTCCTCTATTAGTTAAAAATTTAAAGGAACCCACTTAAGTGAGTCCCTAAATACTTATAACTTTCATTTATCTATGCTTTAAACCAGTTTAATCTATCTTAACTGCTTTTATCCCATTAGGTCATTGACTCAAAAATCTTATACAGATTAATTATTCCAAAGCCAAGCTGTTGATTGGGATAAACTTCCCCTCTTCTTTGAATAGTTCCACGCCTTAGAAAGGTTTTAATACTCTGAGTATACATATAAGGATAATTTCCTTTTACAATTCCCCATTCAAAAAGAAGAACACATATACCTGCTCCTATGGCAGCAGCTAAGCTTGTGCCATTAACTATTGCTATTGAATTATCTATGCCAACAGTCATTGTATTTACCCCACCGGCTGCAAAATCTATTCTTTCAAAATTATAACCTAAAAGTGCTACTCCAGAATATAAAACTGTTCCTCCATTATTTTGATTATAGGCAGCAACACTAATAGTATAGTCCGATTCTGCCGGTATGGTTATAGTTCCATATGGATCACTAGGAGCAAATCTCGTACCTGGACCAACAAACTCCCTCTGCCACATCCATGCATTATACTTAACATTATTCCCCTTTTGCACCTTCAGTTCTATCTTCCAATCACCAGGCTCTACATCATAAAAGTATATTCTAATTAATTGATCACCACTGAACTTTTCAGGTAAATCAAAATAAACATGTACACCAGTATTTTCAATTATAAAGGAATAGTGCTCTCCTTGATTTAATACTGCTCGTATTACACCTGTACTTTGACCTGTAGGTGAAATTAGATTTAAATCTACAATATTAGGTAAATCAATCCATATCCCCACATAGAATACCTTCTGCTTTTTACCTATTATTAATTTAATAATCTCATTTGTTTTGCCATTGAATAAAGTTCCTGAAACATGGCCATCCTCCATACCTTCGTTACCTGTTCCTGTAACTAAAACAATACCAACATTTTTCACTGCAGATTCAATATAAGAACTTAGCATATGTTTACCCTTATGATTTCCATTAGTAGTTCCTAATGGCATAAATATAACTAACGGCTTTCCTGCTCTCCTATAATATTCCTTCATAAAATTAATAGCTGTGAAAATTGCCATATCCCCATATACAGCTCTATATTCTCCAAATCCAACAAACTCTTTATATGATATAGACTCTACCATCTTTACAATGACAAATTCACAGTTAGGTGCCATGCCTTCAACCTCTGGATTCTTTCCTGCACCACCTATGATTCCAGCCATATGGGTTCCATGTCCATTTATATCCATGCTTGGCACAATTTTATACGGATCTTTACCTCTGCGTTTTGCTTCTATAGCTTTATCTATTTCTTCCCTTGTGTAGACACGCCCAAAGGGTGCTCCCTTCTCTGGAGCTCCATCTCCAATTATTGTTTGATCCCAAATTTCACTTATCCTAGTTTTTCCTGCCTCATCTTGAAACTCTTGAGATAAATAATCAATTCCCGTATCGATTATGCCAATAACCACACCTCTTCCTGATAAATCTCTTGATTTCCCTGCGTAAAGTGGATTATATTTGCTCGCTTCGGTGGCTGAACTGCCTTGAAGTGAATATAAATCCGGTGGATGTACATATACAATCTCAATATCAGCTCCATGAACATATCTATTAAAGACCCCAATAACTTCTCTTGCATCTTCCCAATGCTCTAATAAATCAAACTTTATAGATAAAATGGCTAAACTTTGATCTATTTGTGTAAAATATACATTAGGTGGTGAATTATAATTATCACCATAATTACCTTCATATTGAACTATATAATGAATATATTTGGAATTGCTATAAATTTCACTTTTATTAACCGTCTCTTCCTTGTTGTCTAAATGTATTTCTTGTCTTTTATTATCTTGACTTCTATTCCTAATTAAGTCTTTAGGCAGTCTTACAAACAAGTTTTCAAAAAAGTACTCATAATAATTTCTACTGCTTGGAAAATTCCTATAATTTCCTCCTAGTATATTAAAAACTTCTAATGCATTGAGCTTTCCATACCCTAATGCTGTATTAGGATACTCCACATCTTGCTCTCTATCTGCTGAATATATTAAAAGACTTCTTAATTTTGCTGAATTCATTGATTTATCATTTCTATCAACTATAGACCATTGTAAAAATAATGCTGATAATCCAGCTGTAATTGCTGTAGCAACGGAACTACCATTAACAGCTTCAACCTGTTCACCATTCCTTGATATTGTCAGCACATCCGTACCAACAGCTGCTATATCCGGCTTAATAACCCCATTAGAATTGAATCCTTTTCCTGCCTCTGCAAGCTGTGCTCCCGTTTTACCATCATAATACGCTACTGATATGGTATTCTTTGTTGTTGAAGGTGCTGTCAATGTGCTTTCAGAATCTGATTCAAGAAATTTCATGCCTTCTGGAAGAAGTTCTTTACAATCAAGCCATATATCATACCGTCCACTAAATATAAGTTCTCCTTTCAGCTTAATCTTCCAAATTCCAGCTTTAATATTATAGAATCTTAAAATAAACACTTGATGTCCTGTTAAATATTCTGGATCAATCCCCCATACATATACCTCTGAGTCTATTAAATAAAATTTTCTATAGCTTTTAGCAGAAATCTGATTTGTGAAATACCCGGTCTCTTCTCCAGTTGGAGCTATTAAGCTCAATAGCATCCTGTTAGGCTTTTGCACCCATATGAATAAGGTGAATTGCTTCATATCCTTAGACATATACAGTTCAACAGTATCAACTTCCCCTTGATTTTTAATATAATTACTTGCATGACCCTCATTATTTCCTTGATTTCCAGTTCCAGCTACAAATACAACTCCACTTTTAGTTGTGATAGATGTTATATACTCTGCAGTAATGCTATACCCATCGTGACTTCCATCATTAGTGCCAACTCCCATATATATTACTAACGGCCTATTTAAACTCTTTGCCATACTTCTTATAAATTCAATTCCTGCTAAAACCTCTGTACTATTGTATGCTGGTACAATTGGCAGATTATTTTCTCTAAGTATCTTTTGATAATTGGGAGATGGCAGAAGTTTTACTACAATAAAATCACAATCCTTAGCTACTCCTTCCATCTCTCCGTTATATCCTCTGGCTCCGATTATTCCAGCCATTTTTGTACCATGTCCAATTTCATCTACACTTGGTACAACTTCATATGGATTTCCTCCACTATTTTTAACCTTTAGAGCTTCATTTATCTCAGTATTACTATATATACTTCCTATATAAGCATAAGGTTCTTTTTTTATTTCTAGAGTTTGATCCCACAAATACAATACTCTTGAAGTTTCATCCTCTCTTATAAACTCGGGATTAGTATAATTGATTCCTGTATCAATCATGCCAACTATTACATTCCGTCCTGTTAAGTTTAAATATGGATTTAACTTTAATGGATTTATATTATTAGCTGTGGAAGGTGATACTGACTGTAAGGTGTAAATCCCTCTAGTCTCAATAAATATAATAGCAGGTACATCCTTTCTAAGCCTATCCAAGTTTTCTTCACTAACTGATACTAACGCAAGTGTATCTGTAATTATATCACCGCAAGCATAATCCACCTGTTTCATTTGGCCTAAAAAGTCTCCCCGAAACTCCACTAAGAAACCCGGTGCATTTTCATCTAGAAAGTTATTACACTTTCTTACATCCATAACTCTCCCCCCTATCGTTAAGTCATTTCTTCAAAGATTTTATAAAGATTTATAATTCCATACCCAGTCTGTTGATTTGGATATACATCTCCTCTTCGCTGTACTGTTCCACGCCTTAAGAAGGTTTTAATACTCTGGCTATACATATATGGATAATTGCCTCTTACAATTCCCCATTGAAAGAGCAGAGCACATATACCTGCTCCTACTCCTGCCGAAAGACTTGTTCCATTTATAATAGCTGTAGTATTGTTTAAGCCAACAGTCATAGTATTAACTCCCCCAGCAGCAAAATCAATTCTACCCAAGTAATTATCCATAAGAGCCACACCAGAGTATGGAAGCAAATTGCCATTATTCTGATTAAAGGCTGCCACTGACACTGTATAATCACAATCTGCTGGTATTGTTATTGTCCCATATGGATCACTTGGTGCAAACCTGGTTCCCTCACCAACAAACTCCTTTTGCCACATCCATGCATTATATTTTACATTATCTCCTCTCTGTGCTTGAAGCCGAATCCGCCAAGTCCCAGGATCAATATCATAAAAATACAACCTTATGAGTTCATCTCCGCTAAACTTCTCTGGAAGATCAAAATATATATCCACATTGGTATCCTCTAAAATAAAGGAATAATATTCACTTTGATTTAATATTGCTCTAATGGTTCCTGTTGCCTGACCTGAAGGTGATATTAAAGTTAAGTCTGCAATTCCTGGCAAGTCAATCCATATACCCACATAAAAAATCTCCTGCCTTCTTCCAATAATCATCTCTATTTCTTTACTTTTCCCACCTGCATCAATTACTCCTGAAACATGTCCATCACTCATTCCCTCATTTCCTGTACCGTTAACTACTACAATACCAACATTCTTAGAAATAGATTCAATATAAGCATTTAAAATATGTTCTCCTCTATGATTACCATTAGTCGTCCCTAGTGGCATCAATATAACTAAAGGTCTGCTTTCTCTTATTGCATATTCTCTCATGTAATTTAATGCAGAAAAAATGGCCATTGAATTATAAGGTGAGACACCTGTGCTAAATTTACTATATTCCTTAAATGCGACAGCTTCTAAAAGCTTAACTACAAGATACTCACATTCTGGAGCTACACCCATTATATCTGGGTTATATCCTGCTGCTCCAACAATTCCAGCCATATGGGTTCCATGACCTTTTTCATCTTTACTTGGAACCACATCATAAGGATTCCCACCACTTTTTTGAACTTCTATAGCTCTATTAATTTCATCTCTTACATAAACCTTTCCAAAAATAGCCTTCTTTCTTAAATCACCTTGGCCTTGAATAGTCTGATCCCAAATCTCTACTATTCTTGTGTTGCCATCTTTATCCTTAAATTCCTCATTTAAATAATCTATTCCTGTATCAATAATTCCAACTACAACATCTTTTCCAGTAAGCTCTAATGGTACTTTAGCTTGAATTGGATTGTTTAACGCTGATTCTACTGCTGAAATATCTTGAAGAGAATATAAATCTGGAGGCTGCACATATAATATTCCAAAATCTAGATAATCCTTATTATATTGGTCAAAAATTTCAATTACTTTTCTAGTATTCTCTGGATTTTTAATTAAATCAAGCCTTATGGAAACTATAGCGTAATTATCATCAATTTTTGTGACATACACTTTATCTTGAGCATTAAAATTATCATTATAGACTCCATAATACTGAACTACATAGTGCCCATAATTTAAGCTGTCGTAAATTTCATATTTCTCTGTAATAGTGCTTTTTTCATCACTGCTTTTCTCCCGTAACTTCAAATTCATTTCAGCCTGAGATGCCAATTCTCTTGGCATTCTTATAAATAACCCATTAAAATAATCTTCATAAAACTTATTAAAATAATCCAAGCTTCTATAATTTCCACTCAATATATCAAATCCTGATGATATATTAAGTTTTCCATATCCCCATTCTTCATTTGGGTATATTTTTTCATTTTCTCTATCTGCGCTATAAATTAATAAACTTCTCAGCTTACCTGAACTTACTGCAATATCATTCCTATTAATAACTGACCATTGAAGAAACAATGCAGAAACCCCAGCTGTTATTGCCGTTGCTACTGAACTTCCACTTACAGATATTATCCTGCTTCCATCCCTTGATATTGTAAGCACATTAGTCCCAACTGTTGCTATATCTGGCTTTATATATCCATTCGCATTAAACCCTCTTCCAGATTCGGCCATTACAGCTTCAGTCTTTCCATTATAATAAGCAACTGATATGTTGTTCCTTGCTGTTGAAGGAATTGCTAATGTTGTATTTGCGGATGATTTAAAAAATTTCATACCTTCTGGAATTATTTCCTTACACTCAAGCCAGATGTCATATCTACCATCAAAAATCAAGCTTCCCCTCAACTTAAACTTCCAAATTCCAGGTTTAATATCATTAAATCTTAAAGTAAATAATTGATGACCTGTTAAATATTCTGGGTCATATACCCTAACTTGAACATGAGTGTCTATGCTATAAAAATTTCTTTCTATTGCAGTTATGATTTGATTGACTAAAAAACCTGTTTCCTCTCCTGTTGGTGATACTATACTTAAAGCTACCCTATTTGGTTTTCTTATCCAAATATAAAGTGTAAATACTTTTAGCTCCATTGGTACATAGAGCTCCACCGTCTCAACCTCACCAACATTTTCAATTAATCCACTAACATGCCCTTCACTATTCCCCTGATTTCCTGTACCAGTAACATAGATTGATCCCCCCTTACTAGCCAAGGAAGTTAAATAAC
Organism: Clostridium culturomicium; assembly: GCF_000821305.1. Classification (GTDB taxonomy): domain Bacteria; phylum Bacillota; class Clostridia; order Clostridiales; family Clostridiaceae; genus Clostridium_J; species Clostridium_J culturomicium. The sequence continues at coordinate 16,446 of NZ_CCXK01000014.1, forward strand.
CCGAAGTTATGCCATATCCATCATGACTTCCATCATTGCTACCAACTCCTAAAAATAAAACTAATGGCTTTCTAAGGTTATATGCAGTAACCCTAAGAAACTCAATCCCTGCTAGCACTTCCGTATTATTATATACTGGTACTTCCGGTAGATTATTTTCTCTCAGTATCTTTTTATAATTTGGTGACTCCAAAAGCTTTACTATCAAAAAATCGCAATCATTTGCAATGCCTTCCATTTCACCATTATATCCCCTGGCTCCAATTATTCCTGCCATTGCAGTACCATGACCATTATCATCCCTGCTTGGAACGTTATCATAGGGATTTCCTCCACTCCGTTGAACCTCTAAAGCTTTATTTATATCTTCATTATTATATACACTTCCCACATAAACATAAGGCTCAGTTTTTGTATCTAAAGTTTGATCCCAAATTCCTAGAATTCTTGATGTACCATCCTCTCTTATAAACTCAGGATTAGTATAATTTATACCTGTATCAACAAGCCCAACTACTACGCCTCTGCCTGTAAGATTTAAATAAGGATTTACTTTTATTTGATTTATATTATCAACCACAGAAGGTGATAACTCCTGTAAAGTATAAACACTCCTAGGCTCTATAAACCTTATAGCAGGCACATCCTTCCTAAGCCTATCTAAATCAGCTTCACTTACAGATACCACTGCTAAGGTATCTGTAATCATATCCCCACAGGCATAGTCCACCTTATCCATCTGTTCTTTAAAATTGCCCCTATATTCAACTAAAAAACCTGATGCATTTTCATCCAAATAATTACATTTACTCATAGCTTTAATCTCCTATATAAACCATACACTAATTCCTATTAATACAGTCTATGATTTGATAATCATAAATATAGATGTAATTTCATTTTATACATTGCAAAAAGAACCCTTTTTTTGTGGGTTCCTTAACATCTTAAGTCATATTCTGAAATATCTTATATGAATTGATTATTCCATAACCAATATTCTGATCGAAATATACATCTCCACGACTTTGTACTGTACCTCTTCTCTAAAATGTCTTTATACATTTTATGCTTTAAACTACTTGAATATATCAAAAGCTTTCTCTAACTAAAAATATAGTTCTCTGATAAACTTAAAGGAACCCCCTAAAGGAAGTTCCAACTCTCACCTGAAATACCCTATAAACCGTAATCATTGTTCATCCATGTTCTAATTAAGCTAATCTTAAGTCATATTAACAAATATCCTATATACCTCTATTATTCCATATCCAATATTCTGGTTAGGATAAACATCTCCAGGCCTTTTTGATGTCCCTCTTCTTAAAAAGGTTTTTATACTCTGAGTATACATATAAGGGTAATGTCCATCAACTATCCCCCATTGAAGAAGCAAACCACAAATTCCAGCTCCAACTGCAGCAGATAGGCTGGTTCCATTTATTATAGCCACCGTATTATTTAAACCTGTTGTTGGTGTATTTACTGCTCCTGCAGCAAAATCAATTTTCCCCAAATAATCTTCAATAAGAGCTACCCCTGAATAAGGTAACAGATTAGCATTATTCTGATTATATCCTGCCACAGATACAGTATTATCAGAATCAGCTGGAATTGTTATCGTTCCATAAGGATCACTTGGTGTAAATCTAGTTCCCTTCCCAACTAATTCCTTCTGCCACATCCAAACATTGTATGTTGCCAATTTTCCTCTTTGAATGCTAAGTCTTATTCTCCAAAACCCCGGTGTAATGTCTGTAAAATAAATTCTAATTGACTCATCACCACTATACTTTTCTGGTAAATCAAAATATATCTCTGCCTTAGCTCCCTCAAGAATAAACTCATAGCTTCCGCTTTGATTAAATACAGCTTGAATTGTTCCAGTAGCCTGCCCCGATGGAGCTATTATATTAATATTAGCTATATTAGGAATATCAATCCAAATACCCACATAAAATTTCTTTCGCTTTTCTCCAATTAACAACTCTATATCTTCATTAGTTGTATCATCTAAAATCAACCCAGAAACATGTCCATCAGAAATACCTTCATTTCCTGTGCTCGTAACAACTATTATTCCTACATTATTTGTTATAAATTCAATATAAGAATCTATAATATGTTGTCCCCTATGATTTCCACTAGTAGTCCCAAGAGGCATAAGAATAACCATAGGTTTTTTGTTATTAATTGCGTACTCTTTTAAGAAATTTAAAGCTGCAAAAATTGTAGTAGGAGGATATACATTTACCTCTTTATCGAATTCTGCAAAATTCTTGTAAGAAATGGCTTCTGATAGTTTTACTACTACAAACTCACATTTAGGCGCTATGCTTTTAATTTGTGCATTTTTACCAGCAGCGCCCACAATTCCTGCCATATGGGTTCCATGCCCTACTTCATCTTTACTAGGTACAATTTTATATGGGTCCTCTCCATTTCTTTGTGCTTTAATGGCCTCATTTATCTGTTCTTTAACATATACTTTACCAAAGTGTGCTTTATATTGACTCCCCTCACCTTGAATGGTTTGATCCCAAATTACATTAATCCTTGTATTTCCATTTATATCTTGGAATTCTTCATTTAGATAATCGATACCTGTATCTATTATCCCAATAACAACTCCCTCTCCCGTCAACTTCAGATTTAAATTATCTTGTATTGGCGCTAAATCAGCAGCTTCGATAGCTGAAATTTGTGATAAAGTATATAGTTCTGGTGGATTAATATATATAATTCCAAATACTTCATTACTTACATATTTCTCAAATTTCTTGATTATATCTGTAGTGTTATAAGGGCTTTCAATCACACCTAAATTTATAGATAATATAGCAAAATTTTTATCTATGGGAGTAATATATACATAAGGTGGTACATCAAGATCTGGCGTATATTCACCGTAATACTGAATAATATAGTTTGCATATTTTTCACTATACACTATATCATTTTTTAACATTTGCGTTGTCTCACTTTGAGTTATATTACTTTCTCTCAACTTATTTCCCACCATATTCCATAACTCCCTCCCTCATAAAAGAAAAGCTTTTAGGTTTTCTTATATATAACTCTCCCATATAATCTTCAGTATAATCCTTATAAGTACCTAATCCTCTTCTATAAGTGCCACTTAATATATTAAACACCTCTAAAATATCCATCTTTCCATATCCTAACTCTTCATTTGGATAAATAACTCCTGGATCTCTACTTGCAGCATAAATAAAAAAACTTCTAATCTTTGTGGTACCAGTAGATAAATCATTTTGATCAATAAATGCCCATTGTGCTAAAAGAGCAGAAGCTCCTGAAACAATCGCCGTAGCTACAGAACTTCCACTAACTGGAATAACCCTGTTCCCATCCTTTGAAATTGTTAATACATCAGTTCCCACAGTAGCGATATCTGGATTAACTAGGTTATTAGTATTAAATCCCCTTCCTGATTCAGCCATTATAGCATTAGTTGCTCCATTGTAATAAGACACCGTAACCACACTTACAGCTGTGGATGGAATAGTTAAAGTATTTTCTGGATTAGAATCCAAAAATTTAGTTCCTTCTGGTATAATTTCCTTTGGTGGCAACCATATATCGAATCTGCCATTAACAACATACTCAGCCCTCAATCTAAATTTCCATATTCCAGGTTTTATATCTTTAAAATTTAAAATAAATAGTTGATGTCCAGTTAAAGCTTCTGGATCCATGTTCTGAACTTCAACTTCAGTATTTATCAAATAAAAAGTTCTAGTTGTAATAGAAAGTATCTGATTAACAAAAAAGCCTGTATCTTCACCATTAGGTGAAATAATGCTTAAAGACATCCTATTTGGCTTCTGAACCCAAATATCTATTGAAAGATATTTCATCTCTATAGGTATATTTAACTCTACAGTATTTATCTCCCCATTATTATTAATAAATCTTTTTACATGACCTTCAGCATTCCCCTGGTTTCCAGTACCTATAACATAAATAGTACCTGATTGTCCTGCTGCATCTGATATATATCTTGCTGTTAAATTATAGCCATCATGACTTCCATCAGTACTCCCAACACCCAAATATAAAACCAATGGTTTTCTTAATACTCTTGCAGTGTCCCGTGCAAATTGAATTGCAGATAAAACCTCTGTATTGTTATAAATTGGTGCTGGCTTAAAATTATTTTCTAAAAATTCTTTTCTATATATAGGTGAATCTAACAATTTAATAACTATAAAGTCGCAATCATTAGCAATTCCTTGCATTTCACCATTATAGCCTCGAGCTCCTATAATTCCTGCCATTTCTGTCCCATGTCCTATTTCATCCTTGCTATTGACAATAGCATAAGGATCCTCTCCATTCAAACTAGCTTGAATAGCTCTATTAATTTCTTCATTTGAGTAAACTGTTCCTATATATGGCGACCCTTCTTTATCACTTTCTATAGTTTGATCCCATATACTCAATATCCTTGAAGTATCATCCTCCCTTATAAATTCTTTATTGAGATAATTTACTCCTGTATCAATTATTCCTACTACTACACCTCTACCATTTAAATTTAGATATGGATTAATCTTTACAGCGTTGATATTGTCCACATCTGTAGGAGACAAATCCTGTAGGACATACAAACTTCTAACCTCAATAAAATTTATAGCTGGAACATCCTTTCTCAATGTATTCAAATCTTTACTCTGAACTGCAACAACAGCTAAGGTGCTCGTAATTGTATCACCACATGCATAATCCACCTTGTTAATTTGTCCAATAAAGTCCCCTCGGTACTCTACTAAATAACTCTCGTAATTTTCATCCAAATATTTCTTGCATTTCCTTGAATTCATTACCTTCCCCTATCCCATACTTTATCTACTATATACTTATGATAGAACCTTTGAGATTATGGCAGTTTTACTTATGAGACACCAATTTTAAATTAACTATAGTGTTAAATCTTCTAAAAAATAAAGGTATAACAGCTTACTTATATAATATTAATAATTACTGATTAATCTGATTAAAATTAACAACAGTTGGAGGTATTGAAAATTTATGAATAAAGCTCTTACTTCACGTCCACTAACACAAATGGAATTTGAACAATACAAAATTTAATATTTTATTTTCATCTTATAATTTTTATATTTCAAATCAGTTCTTTCATATATACATTTATTACCCCCTCAATATATGCGATAATATAGTTATAAAAGAAATTCTTGGAGGTAACTATGAAATTATATATAAAGCAAAAAGTGTTCTCCTTTAACGACAGCTTTGTTGTGAAAGATGAGTTTGGAAATGACAAATATCATGTGGAAGGTGAAATCTTCTCCATGGGTCATAAGCTTCATGTTTATGATAGAAGTAACAATGAAGTAGCCTTTATCAAACAAAAACTTCTTACCTTTATGCCTCGCTTTGAGATTTACGCTGATACTTTTAAAGTTGGTGAACTGGTTAAAAAGCTGACCTTTTTTAAGCCAAGCTACTACATTGAAGGCAGCAACCTTTCTTTAGAAGGACATGTGTGGGAGCATGATTACAAGCTTTATGACGGCAATAGCGTTATCATGGAAGTATACAAAGAATGGTTCACTTGGGGAGACAGCTATGTTCTAGACATTGCAGACCCTAAGGATGAGCTTCTATGTCTTGCAGTTGTATTGGCCGTTGACTGTGAAAACTGCAGTTCTGGCAATAAGTAATTATTATGTTTCTTTTACGATTAACCCTCTCTAAGTAGATTGGAAGTACCAAGTTGAAGCTATAACCTTAATTAGTGAAGAAATGAAGGAATTTTTTAAAGACAAGTAACTAATACTAAAGAGTCCATAATAACCTTAGATTTAAGATAATCTAAACCAAAATTAAAAACGCAGATAAATTCAGCTCTTGCCGATTTATCTGCGTTTTTTATATTTATACTGCTTCTTCTTCTAATTCTTCTTCTTCAATTTCCACTGTTTCTACTTTTTTATGAGCTGCATACTTCTTAACTTCTTTAATTAAAACCATTGCTGTAATAAGAGCTGCTACAGTATCTGCAGTTGGCTGTGCAAACCAAACCCCATCTAACTCTAAAAACTTTGGAAGTATCATTATCATAGGAATTAATACGATAACCTGTCTTAATAAACTTAAAACCATTGCCACCTTAGCTTTTCCAATAGATTGAATATAGTTTGTTCCAACTATAGGAATACCTATTAAAGGCATTGCAATAGCATACTTCTTAATTCCATTAACTGTTAACCCCATTAACTCTGGGTCCTTATTAAACATTCCAACTAAAAGCTCTGGTGCAAATTGAATAACTAATCCTCCTAAAGCAAATACAACTGTTGTTGCTATAATACTTAGCATTAAAGTCTTCTTAGCTCTATCATACTTTTTAGCTCCGTAGTTATATCCAACTATAGGCTGCATAGCCTGTACGAAACCAAAGGCAGGCATTACAAATATCATGTTAATTGACACAATTGTTGCCATAGCTCCAATAGCTATATCCCCACCATAGGTCTTAAGTGCTGTATTATTTAAAACTTGAATTAAACTATTTGTTAACTGCATTGCAAATGGAGCCATTCCAATAGCAAAAATAGTTTTAACCACAGGAATATCCAACTTTAAGTTTACCTTTTTAAATTCAACTGTAGATTTTCTTTTTAAGTAATAAGCTAATCCTAAAATTGAAGATATAGCTTGTGCTATAACTGTTGCAAGGGCTGCACCTTGAATTCCCATACCAAATACGAAAATAAATACTGCATCTAATATAATATTAGTTCCACACCCAATTGCCATTATTATTGCAGAAAGCTTTGGATTTCCATCACCTCTGATTAAGTTACCGAATGCCATTGACATTAAACCAAAAACTGTACCAAGTAATATAATGTTTAAATAAGCCTTCGCATACTGAAGTGTTCCTTCACTTGCTCCAAAACTCATAAGTATCTTATCTAAAAATACAATTCCTATTACTGCTAATATTAAACCTATAACTACTAATAAGGCTATAGCATTACCTAATATTCTTTCTGCCTTATCTTTTCTACCTTGTCCTAATTTTATAGAAATATTTGTTGCTGCCCCTATTCCTATAAGTGTTCCAAAAGCCATTATTATTGACATTACTGGCATTGTTACTCCAAGTCCTGCTATTGCCATTGGCCCAACCCCAGGGATGTTTCCAATGAACATTCTGTCAACCACGTTATAAAGTGCATTTACCATCATAGCTATAATTGCTGGTATTGAATACTTAATTAATAATTTTCCTATGGATTCTGTTCCTAAAACATTTTCTTTTCTGTCCATACTACTCCTCCTCTAACTCAAAATGTCTACCTATTAATTTATAATTTTATGTTATTACATACCTTTTCTAACAACTGCCTTAACAGCAATTCTTCCTCTTCCGTTAAACACTCCCCAATTCGATTGTGCCACTCATCAAACACTCCGTATATATCATCCTGAAGCTCCTTTGATTTATCGGTTAAGTAAATTGAATTAAACCTCTTGTCTTCCTTATCTTTTGCTCTTGTGACATAGCCTTCTTCCTCAAGCTTTCTAATAGCTCTAGCAGTTGTAACCTTATCCATATGTAAACTTTCTGAAATCTCTTCTTGGCTTTTTCCATCCTGCTTATATAAATCAATTAAAAACATTATCTGACCTGATTTAAAGCCAAACTTAGATACACTTTTATTTACAAAGCTTCTTGCTTCTCTATTTAATTGAGAAATGTATTTAGCAATATACTTCTCATTTTTATCACAATTTGTTTTCATACTACCTCACCTTTCAATTAGTTGCAATTGCAACTATTAAACTATAACATATATTAGTTGCATAATGCAACTAATTTTCCCCGTTATTTATCTCCTTAGCAACTTGTACAATAAACTTCACAGCATAAACAATAATTAAAAAATTAACATACCTTAACCCTTATTTCATCTCACTTTTCGAAAAAAAGAAATCCAGCTTCTCAGCTGGATTTCCACATTAATCTATTATTATTCATCTTTCATTTTTCATTACTTAGAGCATGTAACTCTCTATTTTGTATCTGCCATCAACGCTGCAGCCTTTACCTTCTCTGCAACTTCCTTAGCAACCCTCTTATCAAATGGTGATGGAATTATATAGTCAGGGCTTATCTCTTCCTCTGTGATGATTCCTGCTATGGCATAAGCTGCAGCAAGCTTCATTTCATAGGTTATATTTCTAGCTCTGGCATCTAAAGCTCCACGGAATAATCCTGGGAAAGCTAGCACGTTGTTAATTTGATTTGGGAAGTCTGAACGGCCTGTTCCCATAACCTTAACCCCTGCAGCCATTGCTTCCTCTGGCATAATTTCTGGTAATGGATTTGCCATAGCAAATACGATAGGATCCTTTGCCATAGTCTTAACTATTTCTGGAGTTAATAATCCTGCTGAAGAAACTCCAACAAATACATCAGCTCCAACCATAGCCTCTGCAAGTCCACCTTTTACTCCTTCTGGATTTGTGCTTCTTGCAAGTTCTAATTTATGTCCTACTACTCCATCTCTGCCTTCCCAAAGGATACCTTTTCTATCGCACATTAACATGGATTTTACCCCTGCATGCATAAGCATTTTAGCAATAGCTGTTCCAGCACTGCCTGGTCCATTAATTACAACCTTAATGTCTTCCATGTTCTTATTTACAACCTTTAAAGCATTAATAAGAGCTGCAGTTGTAACGATTGCTGTTCCATGCTGGTCATCATGGAAAACTGGAATATCAAGTTCTTCCTCTAATCTTCTTTCTATTTCAAAGCACTTAGGTGCTGCTATATCCTCAAGATTTATTCCTCCGAAGGTTGGAGCAATCATCTTTACTGCCTTTATTATTTCTTCAGTGTCTGTTGAATCAAGACATATTGGAAATGCATCAACACCTCCAAAGTTCTTAAATAGTACAGCCTTTCCCTCCATAACTGGCATTGCCGCCTTAGGTCCAATATCTCCAAGTCCAAGTACCGCTGTTCCATCAGTAACAACAGCTACTAAATTTCCCTTTGCAGTATACTTATAAGCTAAGTCTTCATTCTTATTAATTTCAAGACAAGGCTGTGCAACTCCTGGAGTATACGCAATACTTAAATCATCCTTTGTTTCAAGTTCTACCTTGCTGCAAACCTCAATTTTTCCTTTGTGAGTTTCATGCATAATAAGTGCTTCTTCATTGTAATTCATTTTACTGCTCCTTCTTTAATAAATTTTTGCCTGATATACCTGGCTGGGTTAAATTAACTATATCTAATTTTTTATCACAAACCTTTACCAAATATTTGTAGTAGTAAGCTTGATAAAATCATCATAAATGCTCCACCTATACGAGATGAAATTTGTCCAAAGGGCATTAATTCCATTCTATTTGCAGCTGAAAGTACTGCAACATCTCCTGTACCTCCCATATTAGCCATACACAAACCTGCAGTAATAGCTGATTCAATTGGGAAAAATCCAACTAGGTATCCGACAGCTCCTGCACCAATTACAGCTCCTATAACAGTAACAACAACTAAAACTAAATATGTTAATGAAAATGCGCTAATGATTTCTCCTAAGTCTGTGTAAGCTATACCTATACCAACTAAAAGAGCTGGTGTTAGATTCGTCATTATAAATTGGAACCATTGATTGCAACATATTTCCAACCTTTCTGGAAGCCATCCAGCAATTTTTATAATACCAACTGCAATAATCATCCAAGCATAAGCATGAATAGAAGGTACAAATTTTGATATTATAGTTCCAACACTAAAGAAAGTTGTTGACATTAAAAGACCTATACCAAGGTTCTTAATTGTAACTAACCTTTTATCCTTTTGACTTTCCGCCTCCAACGCTGAAGAATCATTCTTAAATTTTCTTAATAACTGTCCTTCACCAGATAATTTGGGTGATTTTTTACCAATTTTGTTTAATACTCCTCCACAAACTATAGCTACTGCATTCCCTAAAGCAACTGCTGGAACCATAATTGAAAGAATTTCTTCTGCACTCTGACCCATATTACTTGCAAATATCTGGGATAATGGAACTGCACCAGCTCCCATTCCTCCCCCCATGATAGGGATTGAAATGAAGAACATAGCTTCTTTTCCACCATATCCAATTAAAGATCCTGCAATAAATACAAAACCTAAAGCACAAATAACGCCCCCTATAATAGCTGGAAGATATCTTATAGCTGCATCAACAAGAAGTTTTTTACTCATTCCAAGAATACTTCCTGTAATTAATGCCGCTATATAAAAATCTAAGAAGCCATTAGTCTTCATAAAATTGGTTACGATTTCAGTAGTACTCTCATTAATTATTCCGAAATAAACCAAAGCAGCTGAAGCAAATATTGCAACAATTGCTCCACCACCTAAGTAGCTTCTTACAATGGGAAGTTTATTCCCAATTTCATTAAATACTGTACCAAGTATAATCATAAATGAAAGTGCTCCAATCATTCCTGATGGAAGTGTTCCAATCATTGTAGATATAAGAACTATTACGGCCAAAATTGCAAAAACATACCAAGGCAACCCAAATAATTCATATTCTCCGCCTTTCTCTTTCTGCATTTTTCCTTTTGCATCGACCTTTAACATACCCATTCCCCCCTATAGAATGTATTTAATAGTAGTTTGAATACCCCTCAACCCCATTAGGGTCAAGGATTTACAAACTACATCAAAAAGGATTCCCCCACATCATAGCGAATATATTAATATCTCACCAAAAATACATCTAAGGAGGAGTCCTTTATGATTCAATTAAAAAATCAACTTTTACTCTCTGACATTTATGAGGAGATCGTAGACCATTTTCAAGAGGATAAAATTAATTTTATAAAAACACTTGAGAACCACGCTAATATGAAACTCCTTATACCTCAAACTTTTTTATAATGCCTACTATTCTTCAACTGATCATCCTAGACAGTATTCCTTGTCCTCAATGCTAACTGCATTATTAGTTCAAATGATACTTGATATCTTTGAAACCAAACAGTTTATTAATATACTTAATTTATCTATAGAAAGAATAACATACTTTCTTTAAGAAAATTAGTCTATTAAAGTCTATCAATAGTATTTAAAATTTCCATTTAAATACCTTAGAACTACTTTAGCTTAAATTATTTAACTAGTTTTGCAATCGCCTACATGTATTTAGTTTTAATCTTTATCATTGGATACTATTATAACACACTTATCATATTTTGTAATTATTGTAAATTAATATAAACCGTTCTGAATTCTTGATTTCAAAAACACTTTCTTAATTTGTATTTTAATAAGTAAAGCTAAATCATCGATATATCTATAATATTAACTATATTTCACTCCACCTACTTCATTTTATAGATTAAATGCTGAATCCACTAACTACAATGAAAACTATAGTTAAATTTACTGCTCCTTCTTTAATAAATTTTTGCCTGATATACCTGGCTGGGTTAAATTAACTGGATCTAAGATTGTTTTCAATTCTTCATCATTTAAAAGACCATCTCTTAGGATTAATGTTCTTACTGATTCACCAGTACTGATGGCTTCCTTAGCAATCCTTGAAGCCACTGCATAACCAACGTGTGGACAAATAGCTGTAATAATTCCAACACTATTTTCTACAAGTTCTCTGCATCTATCTTCATTTGCTGTAATACCCTTAACACAATTGTCTATAAAGGTATCCACTGCATAAGCTAAAGTGTCAATGGATTGGAATAGGTTATAGAAAATTATTGGTTCAAAAGCATTAAGCTCTAACTGCCCTGCTTCTGCTGCCATTGTAATTGTTACGTCATTTCCTATGATATTGAAAGCAACCTGATTAACCACTTCAGGAATTACTGGGTTTACCTTTCCTGGCATAATTGAGGAACCATTTTGTTTTGCTGGAAGGTTAATTTCTCCAAAGCCTGTTCTTGGTCCTGAAGACATTAATCTTAAGTCATTTGCAATTTTAGAAAGAGTTACCGCACATGCCTTAACTGCCCCTGATACTGAAACAAATGGGTCAACATTTTGAGTTGCATCAATTAAGTCATCTGCTTGAACTAGGTCCATACCACATATCTTTGAAAGATTTGGAACTATCTTTTTCAAATAATCTGTATCTGCATTAATTCCTGTTCCAACTGCTGTACCACCCATATTTAGTTCTTTCATCTCAACCTTTACCTTTTGTATCCTTTTAATGTCTCTCTTAACGGCAACAGAGTATGCTCTAAACTCTTGTCCTAAACGAATTGGCACTGCATCCTGCATCTGAGTTCTACCCATCTTTATTACATGATCAAACTCCTCTGCTTTTTCACAAAATGCATCATATAATCTATTTAATTCTCTCTCAAGGTTATTTAATAATTTTAAAGAAGTCATCTTACCTGCTGTTGGAATTACATCGTTAGTAGATTGTCCATAGTTAACATGGTCATTAGGGTGAACTATAGAATAGTCTCCCTTTTCTCCTCCTAAAATTTCAATGGCACGATTTGCAATAACCTCATTGGCATTCATATTTAAAGAAGTTCCTGCTCCTCCTTGAATTGGGTCTACAATAAATTCTCCATGAAGCTTGCCTTCTAAAATTTCATCACAAGCCTTAATAATTGCATATGCTATTCTTTTATCTAATACACCAATTTCACTATTTGTCATTGCTGATGCCTTTTTAATATATGCCAAGCTATTTATTATTTCTGGATGAATGAATAATCCAGTTATTCTAAAGTTCTCCGCTGCTCTTAATGATTGAACTCCATAATATACGTTCTCTGGAACATTTTTTATCCCAATGGAATCCTTTTCAGCACGAAACTCCATACCCTCAACATAAATTTTATTTATCATAACCAATACCCCCATCTTAGGAATCATTTCCTTTATCTGTTAACTCAATTATAAATCTAGAAACCTATATAAACAAATACATATATATTTATAATTTATATAAACATATATGTATATCTCTTGACATTTATTGTATAATGTATACAAAACAGTAAATAGTCTTAAATAGTTAAGTTTAACTTTAATGTGGAGGTATATATGTTTAGTTCTATGAAATATGTTTACGAGGTTTACAAGGAGAGAAGCTTCTCAAAAGCAGCCCAAAACCTTTATGTAAGCCAGCCATCTTTAAGTGCAACCATAAAAAAAACTGAAGATAAAATCGGTGCTCAAATCTTTGACCGCAGCACCAATCCTATTCAGCTTACAGACGTGGGTAAACAATATATCAAATCCTTAGAAGAAATCATGGATATCCAAAACTCCTTTGATAACTATGTTAATAACTTAAACGAATTAAAAACAGGTCAATTAGCCATTGGGGGCAGCAACTTTTTTACTTCCTTTATCCTGCCTCCACTGATAACAGAATTTACCCATAAATACCCCTTAGTTAAAATCCACCTCATTGAGTCAGACACAGCAACCTTGAAAAATATGCTAATTCATGGTTCCTTAGATCTGGTTATAGATAACTATGACTTCTATGACCCTGCCTATAAAACTCAGATTTTTGCTCATGAAACCTTAGTTCTAGCCGTGCCAAAGAGACTTGAATCCAACAAGGCTGCTGAAAAATATCAGCTCACTTATAAAGATATAATCAACAAAAAACATTTAAAAGAAGAAACACCAACGGTGTCTTTAAAATTCTTTGAAAATGACCCTTTCATATTCCTTCGAAGAGGGAATGATACAAGACGTCGTGCAGAAAAAATCTGTGAGGACCACGGACTTTCTCCAAAGGTTATCCTAAAGCTTGACCAACAGATTACCTCCTATAACGTAGCCTGCTATGGCATGGGAATAGCCTTTATCAGTGATACCTTAATTAATAAAACTAAGCCTGACCCAAATATAATCTTCTATAAACTAGATGACCCTTATGCAAAAAGAAATATCTATTTCTACCACAAGCAATCCAAATATGTCACTCGTGCCATGTCAGAATTTTTAAAGATTGTGGAGGCTAGAACTATTTCATCAAAATAAGATTTAAACCATATATTGTGCAAAAAAACACTGTGAAAATCTTGAAGAATATTAATAACCCCTTTCTATTTTCTGCCTTCATAATCATAAAAAGAGCACTACTTCTCATCCTTACTTGAAGTAGTGCTTTTCTTAAATTAATCCCATTTAAACTCAATGGATACATACCCACATAAAAACATTTCATCAATATTGTAATAATAAGAGTACGCCCCTCCTGTCTGAGCTTCCTCATAGGCCTTATTTATGTTATCTTCTATGGTTACCGCATTATTATCAAAGTTCAAAATCTTATAAGTTACGTTAGGTTTCCTTTGTATTATATCGCCCTTAATTGCCTGGGAAAAGCTATCATAATTCTTAACTACAATAATCTCGTTTCCATAGTCATCAAATTCCTTAAAACCAATATTATTAAAGGTATAATCATAGGTGTTACATTGTGGGTACTTCCCCTTTTCCCAGCTATGATTTTTTTGCATTTGATCATCTGTAACATTAAAGTAGGAATAACTAACCACTTCACTATTTGCCTCCATAACTGGATCATTCCAAGTTGGGTCTAGATGATAATACTCACCTTGAATTTTAACCAGATTCCATCCGTGGCTTATATATGACTTGTTTTCTTCATTCCATCCATAGCCAGTAATGATCATTGATTCAATACCTGCTTCCTCAAGGAGAAGATTCATTGCAATAGCATATCCATGACACACTGCCACTCCATTAATAAGAGCGCTGTACGCAGTATAAGACTCCTCTGGCATATTATTAGTATATAGTCTTTCATCATATCTGCAATTTTTCACCAAATAATCATGAAGAGCCTTTTCCTTCTCATAATCCTTCATATCTGGAGTTGTAACTTCTGCAACTATATCTTTAACCTTCGCTCTTACTTCTTGATCCTTTTTAAGCAGCACTTGTCTAGACTCTGGATACTGAAATTGAAAACTAACCATAGTTGTAGTTCCAAGTTTCTCTGTAGATATGGTACAGCTAAATCCTGGAGTTGCAACTGGATTATTCTCTAGAGCCTTATGATATACTTCATCACTAAAAATCTTAGTATCGTAGTTTTTCACCCCAACAGTAACACTGTTTTGATAATTATTCAAAGCTTCTTCCACGATATCATAATAATCTTTATAGGTTTCAACATAACCAATGCTATTTGAAGCCTCTTGAAAATTAAGCTTATCATCAACAAAAGCTTTAATATTATTAAGATTAGTGCTAAAATTCTTAGATAAATTTCTCTTAAGAACTGGCGATGATGTTATAACTATAAAAATAGCAATAAGTAACCCTAAAATAATTACCCCATCTTTTAAATTACTATCATTCTTTTTCATTGTTCCCCCGCAAACACAATTATTCTTTATACTGAAATGGATTTAAAGTTTACTTAAAATATATTACCAACTTTATATAAATATTCTGTAAAGTTGTTCACTTTATTACACAATGTAATATACCACTAAAGAAAACTCCTTCTCATTTCATTCCTATGGGTGCTTGAAGGGGAAGTCAGAGTACATAACTCATAGATGTACTCTCTGAAAGTTCTTCTGATCGAATCATAGATGCACTCTGTGAAAGTTCTGCTTACCAAATCGCAGATTTGGAGCATCACTTTTGGAGCATCAATTTTGAAGCAGCATTTGGGGAGCATCTACTTTTGAGCATCCGCTTTGGGAGCATTCCCTTTGGAGCATCACTTTTGGAATGTCTCTTTTGAAGCCTTACTTACATTCCTTTTAAAATCAAATAGCATACATATGCCTCCAGCCACAATAATTGCAGCCACATCCCCAATAGTTCTAATTGCTAAATCAACCATATCTCTTCTATAAATCAATGGCATAAATCCATTAAAACCAATGAGTATTACAGCTAAAAACACAGCTCCAAAAATTAAAAATCTTAAATACCAAGTCTTTCTGCATATATACCCTGTAGTCATTTCATACACAACACCAATAGATAGTCCCGTCAATACTGCCCATACTAAGGTCTCAATAGCATGAGTTCCAAAGTAAGAATATATACTGAAGTATTTATACATTGCAATTCTTACAAGGAAAAAAACAAGTCCTATAATGATTACATTTAAAGGAGAAAACTTATCCTTACTTCCTTTTCTCTCCTTTGCTTTACCTATATTCAAAGCATCTTCTTCTTTTTCTTCTTCCTGAAATTCTTCTTCATTATCTTGATCTTGCGTTAAGGTTACAGCTTGCTTTAGTTCAACTGCTTGTCCTTCTATATCTTCTTCCGCTAAACTCAAAATATTATCAACAATTATACCAAGTTCATTGGTTTTGCTACTGTCTACATCCTTTACAGCACTGTAATCCTCTCCTTCAACTGAGGCTATTTCCTTATCCCTCGTACCAAGAAGAAGTCCTGATAAAATACCCAGAAATAATAAAGCCATACCATCAACTAAAGGATATGCAATCATGTCTGTAACGGTAACATGTGGCAGTGGCTCTAATAAATACGCTGTCCATATTATGATTAAAAATAAACTAAATTTTAATCCTTTAAAAATCCTCTTGCCCTTCATATTCTTATCCATCAATAAAAATAAGGCTGCAATTGCAGTATAAAAGACACTTCCAAATGCAAGAAAACCTAAGAACTGAATGCCTCCATCTACAAAGATGCTTGGCCAAAGCAATGGTTCCTCCACTATAGGTATAAAACCCTGTCCATATGCCCTAATTAGGGCTGTGAAAATACCAATTATAATCAACTTAAGAAAAGTCTCTAACTGCTTCATTTTAATCTACCTCTATCCTCTATAAAATAAACAACGAAAGAGAAGCTATTAACTTCTCTCTATGTCACTTCCTTAATGCTTTAAATTTATAACCATTATACCATACCTTGAAAATCATTATCCAATTATTTGTAATAAAACTGTTGACATTTTCCACAAGCCGTCATAGACTAATAGTACAACACCACATTACATGAGTAATGTAGTATAGTGCTAACGAAAATGAATGGAGGTTTACCCTTGAAGATTGATGCAAATAGTCTTAAACCTATTTATGTCCAAATAGCTGATGCTATTGAAGATGACATAATCGACGATAAGCTTTCAGAAGGTTGTAGCTGCTACTCCCAGCTTATCATTGCAAAGGAACTGAAAGTTAATCCAGCTACAGCAGCTAAAGGAATTAACCTTCTGGTTTCCAGAGGTGTCCTAGAAAAACAAAGAGGTCAGGCAATGACCGTAGCAATAAATGCAAAGGAGAAGGTCATCATGAGACGAAAGGAAGAGGTCTTTGGAAAAATGGTAGAGGAACTTGTAACCACAGCAAAACAGCTGGATCTTCCAGAGGACTACGTATTACGAACTATACAGTCATATTATGAGGAAACGCCTTCTCATATTCATTCGAAGGAATGCTCTAAAGAGTAAGTTCGAGGAACTAAATCATAGATTTAGACTCTCACTTAACTTCATATTAACCAAATCAAAGATTTGGATATTCACTTATAAGGAGGATAACAAATAATGAGTATTGTAATATCAACAGAAAATCTGTGTAAAACTTACGAAGATAAGGCAGCTCTTAAAAATGTTAATTTAAATATAAATAGTAATGAACTTATTGGTCTTATTGGAACTAACGGCTCTGGAAAAACCACATTAATGAAGCTCCTTGCAGGACTTCTAGATAAAACTTCTGGTGCCATACAGGTGCTTGGTGAAGAACCAATGGATAACCTTAATGTTCTTGAAAACGTAGTATACACTTATCACGACTTGGAGCTCCCACCTGAGCAGCCTCTAAAAAATATTATTGGTTCCTATGAGTTAATGTATCCTAAATTCGATAGAACCTTTGCAGAAAAGCTGATGAAGCTGTTTAATTTAAATCCAAAAGCGAAATATAAAAGTCTTTCCCAAGGTATGATGAGCTTATTTAACTTCATCTGCGGACTTTCAACCCGTGCTGAAATCACCATGATGGATGAACCTATCCTTGGCATGGACGTTACTGTTAGAAAATCGGCTTACGAAATTCTGCTTCGTGATTACATGGAGCATCCAAGAACCATCATCATATCAAGCCATATTTTATCGGAACTTGAGGATATCTTATCAGAGCTGATAATTATAAATAAAGGTGAAGTTTTACTTCACGATAATATCGACAACATCAGGGATTCAGCTTACAGAGTTGATGGTGCTGAAGAGGCTTTAAATGCCTTTGCTTCAAACAAAAATATAATTTACAAAAGCACCAGCCCACTACACAGCTTCATGATAATAAAAGAAGACATCACTGAAAATGTGCAGACAGCTGCCAAGAACCATAACTTAAGCTTATCAAGAATCAGACCTGAAGAATTATATGTTTATCTGGCAGGCAATGCTTACGAGGAGGGAATGGAATGTTTATGGACAGAAGAGAACTAAAAAATGCTTTAACCCTTTATAAAATAAAAAGTAAAGAATTCCGTTTAGCTAGATTAATTTTATTCACTATACCTATATTTTTATTTATTGTTGATTTAATGGGAGTTTGTACTCAAGTATTTAACTATAATGACCAAATAACCTACTTAAGTCTAAGCACATATAGTCAATTAATTTACTTCTTCACTCTATTAACTGTAATTGCTTCAGCCTTTGAGTACAAAAAATTCAATAGAGAACATGAAGTTTTACCTCAAACCAACAAAAGCAGATTTTTATCCTATATCTTATATTACTATTCTCTCTTTTTAAAGGTATCTATTTTATCATTAGTCTTATATCTTACTCAATATGGAATAATCTCTGCCATTGGTGGCTTCACTGGAAATGTACACTTTGCTTATGACTTCAGCTTAGGTTTCGTAATATGGGGCTTTATCGTAAACTTTATCTACGGATGTTTAACAATTTCATTAATAATGCTTATCGGAGCTTTAGATAGGAAATGGTCTCTATTTTTTAGATTATCTCTTTTAGTGATTATACCTTTATTATTATTTAATAGTTTATTCTTAGGAAAAAGCGTAATGAAGATTATCAGTTTTTGGACGAAGGAGCCTTCCCTTATTATCTTTACAATAAAAGCTATAACTCTTTGGATAGTCCTTTCTGGACTTGCATGGATAATTAATGCAAATACAGTTTATTTTAAAAATTCTAATGCTAAATATTCCAAAACCTCAATAGCTGTCATCTGCTGTGTCATAGCTTTAATGATAGTCGCTCCAATGTTCCTCTTTGGTGGCTTTACCTATCATACTGGTTATAATCAAGAGATTTCTACTTCTGAAAATGAGGCTCTGGATTATTCAAGCAAATATATCAACCTTCCAGTAGATGCTTCTCACCTAAAAAAAGGCGATACTATCAAGGTTGTGACTAACTGCAGATTTGAAGACAATAAGATATCTATCGTTGATATTAATGCTGACGACTATGGTGATGTATTCTTCTACGGATTTGATAGCAAGGTTGAAGGTCTCGAAATAAGTTATGACCTACCAGAACAAATGCATAATGAAATTAATATAACAAAATTTATTAATCCTAAGGTAACGGCTTCCCTTGAAGGAACTACTTTATATTTAAACTATGAGTATGACAAAAATCAAAAGGTACTTTACCTAAGCCCTTATGGATTTATGGGACAGTTTAAAGCCTTTAAGGATAAGAACTATTTTAAAGATTTTATTGGAACCAGTGGCGGAAACTACTATGGAAATGTATTTCTTTTAGCTGAAAATGGTATAGAAATCTCTATGCCCGTGTATTCACCAATAAATTAACTTACTATAGTGTACTAACTATTACCATAATTTTAAGGAGGACTACTAATGAGCTACGCTAAAAGCTTTATATATTCTATTTTAACTTCATTTATCTTAATCTTTGTGCTTAACCTTTTTTTAAAGAAAACTAGCACAGATTATAAAAAGAAAATAAACTGGCAGCACTACTTCTTCGGATACCTTTTTATGCTATATTTAATTCTATCCCTAAAAGAAGTGGTGGGCTTTCCTTCCTTATCTGAATGGCAGAGACTAGCTGCTTTAAACAAACCCATCTTTAATCCAGAACTTAATCTGGTTCCCTTTAAAGATGGTTTAGAAATCTCAGCCATACTTAATATAATCTTCTTTATGCCCTTTGGATTTTTACTGCCAACCCTATGGAGAAAATTTAGATCTTTCTTGCCAACTCTAGGTTACGGATTAATCTTTTCTTTTATGATCGAATTAAGCCAGCTATTTGTTTCTTATAGGGCATCAGATATCAATGACTTAATAATGAACACCCTTGGTACTGCCTTAGGCTGGATTGTATTCTCTCTACTTAGATTCCCCTTCCGTAAACTTACAGAAAAAACAGCAGTACAAACTTACAACACCGCTGCAATTATAAAATTCGAGCCTTATGTATACATTGTTATAGCACTTACAAGTGCGTTCATATTTTAAAGATAAATGTAAATGCCTCTTTACCTATCCATTAATAAATAAAAACAAGGTGCCAGCTCCCCAGCTGACACCTTGTTTTTATACTCTCCATTTAATTACACTTGGATTTGAAAGTATACCTATTATTTTCTTTACTATTCCCTTCATAATTAATCCCCCATTAATATTTATTACCTCTCAAATTTAACCCCTTTAGTTTATCTATAACTTTCCTTGAAGAATACTCATCTTCTTCATATTAATACGTCCTCCAATTTAAATCCTATTATCTTTCAATTTCCCTCTTCCCATATTATACCACCTTTCCATTTCGCATACATATTTTCCCGCAAACATTTATATATCTACCTGCTCCACCCAAGATATTTTCATTATATTAACTTGTAATATATGGTATAATACACATAACAATACATTTTACTTGGGAGGATTATATACATGAATGTGAGATACAAGCTTCTTCCTTGTTCCATTTGGAATATTGGAGTTATTGAAACTTGGCTAAGCAAAATGGCTTCTAAAGGACTTTTTATAGAAAACTTTGGCCGTTATTTCACTAAATTTAATAAAGGTGAACCATCCAATACTCATTATAGGATAGATATGATTCCAACAAAAAATGATGATGAGCTTGAAAGCAAAATTAATAAATATAAAAATTGTGGCTGGAAGTATGTGAACACCTATATGAATTTTCATATTTTTTCTTCGCCTCATGAATTTAACTCCAATGAGGTATATAACATAACCGAAGAGCAGGCTGCCCTTCTTAAGCCTCAGTATAAGAAAAAGATTAAAGACATCTTAATATGCTTCCTTATCTTTTTTATTCTGATCCTATTGCCATCGTTTTTTACTAAAATTGATTTATACACTTATTTATTAGAGCTTAATGTTCTGGATGTGCTGGCTTTCTTTCTTCTTAGCATTTCATTCTTCTATGAACTCTATGAAGCTTTTCTTATAAAAAGACTCATAAAACACCTAGAGCAAGGCATTCCAATAGTACATAGTTGTGATTGGAATTTAAGAAGTTATCTTTCAATTTTTTATAAAGCGATTTTTTTTGTTATTATTTCAATCTTATTCTTACTACCGTACAAACAATTTTTTTATGAAAAATATAAGTATATTGAAGATAGCCTTGAAGAATTTCCTATTGTAACTCTACAGGATATATGTACTATAAAATATGAGTCTACTGGCACTGAACTTAAATTTCGTCCTGAAACCTGGGCTCGTTCAGAAAGCACTCTTCTTATGCCCGTAAAGTTTGACGCCTCTCAATCCTCTAGAGTATTTATTGAACCTAATGAATGGAAAACCATATACCTTAAATCTACCTCCCATAAACTCCGTCTTGAATCAATGGTAGATGATTATCTTTTAGAATTAATTGATCAACAGAATAAAATAACCGAACTAACTCCAATCTCTGTGGATACAAATCAATATAATGACTTTGATATTTTAAAAATGTACAAGTCTCAGGATACCTATTTTATCTACGCATCAAGGGATGAAGGAATAATTACATTGTCTTACCTTTATGATGATGATATTGATACTGTTTTAAAGGCCATAGATGAAAAACTAACTTTACTAATTAATTATGTATCAAAATCATAAATATACTTTTTGATATATAGAAAGGCAAAGGATATAAAACGCATATCCTTTGCCTTCTTTAATTTTTATTTTTTAATATTTCTGTTCTTATATATTTCAACGTTGCCTCTTCACCTTCATCAGCCAGCTTTTGTAATAGCTCTTCAAGGAGAGCTCTGCTTTCTGGATGCATAATGCTGTAATTCTTACCATAGTTATAATACTTCAATGGACTATCATCCCTGTAATTTTCCTTTTGATAATTCCTCGAAGCAGCAATTCTATCTATAAAAGTTTCAACCACATACTTAGTCGGAATTTTCATTCCCACCATACCTTCTTCAATCTTATCTCCATAATCAATCCAGTATTCTGTATGATGCTTATTTCGTCCCTTATGATGAAGCCAAGCTGCTGAATACCCTTCCTTTTGCTTTTGAATACCATTGGGACTTTGATCTCCCTTATAGTATTTTGCTCCTGCTGAAAATTCTACCCACTTATATTTAGACAAATCATGAAGGAGACCCTGCTTATATAAGCCAACCTTAAAGCAAAGCTTCATAACCATTAGCTTATGAGCTGTAATTGTATTAAAATGCTTAATTGAATTCATTTGCTCCCCCTCTTTCTTCCTCAAAAGCCCATTATTTATTTTCATTTTATAATTTTATATATGGATTATCTTTAAAAGATGTGCCATATAATAGAAATTTATAACTCAATTCATAGCGTTTGTCCATAATTTTATTCTCTCTTTCTAATACATCAACTTTTTCTATCTCTAAAAAATTTCAGCTTAATTTCCCTCTATATACATTATAACATTTTCTCTTTAAAATCAAACTTATTAAAGCCTCTCTCCACTTCATATAGTTTGAAGCAATAAAATATTTATACCTAAGTTTACATTTCCTTTTTATTTACATAATGTATAATATATGTATGTATTCTTATTTAAACAACAGTAGAAAGCGGGGTAAACTACTCAATGAATTTTTCTAATGTAAGCTTCGAATATTACGAAACCTATGATGGTATATTAGGTTCAACCTATACTTCAGCAAAAACTACTTTCAGACTTTGGGCACCAACAGCCAGCAGCGTTAAGCTTAAACTATACACTACTGGAAGTGATAATGAACCTGGTGCAAAGACTCTTGGAATAGTAGATATGATAAAAGATATTAAAGGTACTTGGCTGCATGAATGCTATTACGATTGTAAAAATCTATACTATACCTACCTTGTAACCATAAATGGACAAACCAACGAGGTAGTTGATATCTATGCAAAGGCTGTAGGCGTTAACGGTAATAGAGGAATGATTATTGACCTATTTTCCACTAACCCTGAAAACTGGGCAAATGATAAAAGAAAGATTTGCAGAGCACAAACTGATGCTGCCATTTGGGAGGTTCACATAAAAGATTTCTCCTGGAATCCTAATTCTGGTATTTCTCCTGAAAATAGAGGTAAATTTCTTGCCTTCACAGAAAAAAACTCAACTTTAAATAATGAAGGTACAATTAAAACCTGTGTTAATTACTTAAAGGACTTAGGAATTACACACGTTCATTTGCTTCCAGCTTTTGATCAAGGTTTCTTAGATGAAACTAACCCTGATTCTGAAGCCTTTAATTGGGGCTATGACCCTAAAAATTATAATGTACCAGAAGGCTCTTACTCCTCTAATCCTTATGATGGAAATGTACGGGTACGTGAATTTAAGCAGATGGTTCAGGCTCTTCACAGTGAAAATATTGGAGTTATTATGGATGTGGTTTACAACCACACTGCAGAAAGTGAAACTTCCTGGTTTAACTTAACAGTTCCAGGATATTATCACCGCGAAAATGAGGATGGTACCTTCTCAAACGGTTCTGGTTGCGGTAATGAGACTGCCAGCGAAAGAACAATGTGCAGAAAGTATATCATAGACTCCTTAATATATTGGGCAACAGAGTATCATATTGACGGCTTCAGATTTGATTTAATGGGACTCCATGATGTTGAAACCATGAATCTTATACGTGAAGCTCTCGATAATCTTCCTGGTGGAAGAAATATTCTCCTCTATGGTGAGCCTTGGTGTGGAGGCCCCTCCGCTTTAAGATTCCCAAACAAATCAGCAAACAAAGATAATGCTAAGGAATTAAGCCCTCGAGTTTCCTGCTTTAATGATAACTTCAGAGATATAATTCCTGGCAGAATATTAGCAGACACCGATAAAAATAATTCTGGTTTCATTCAAGGTGCTCCTGATATGGAAACCAAGGTTAAGGTCGGAATTTCAGGTCACGTTTCTATTGCGCACCGTGACTTCTCCTGGGATAACCGCTGGGCCTTAACTCCATCTCAAGTTGTAACCTATATCTCTGCCCACGATAACCTTACCTTCTATGATAAATTAGTATTATCACAAAATAATGGTGAGGATTATGATAAGTATCATGAAGAGCTTGTGGCTGAAAATCAACTTGCAGCTGCTTTATATTTAACCTCACAAGGTATGGCCTTTATGCAGGCTGGAGAAGAATTTGCCCGCACTAAATTTGGTGATCACAACAGTTATAACTCAAAGGCTTCCATCAACGCCATCAACTGGGAAAATGTTGAAACCTTCAAAGATTTAACTGAATACTATAAGGGGCTCTTGCAAATAAGAAAAGCCTTCTCACCTTTTAGAGATAATACAACCACCTCAATTTTGAATATGAATTTTATCATAGATATACCTAAAAATGTGGTGGCATATACTCTTGAAAACACTATAAATCCTAAGGAAGAGTGGAATACCATAGCTTTAATCTTCAACAGTAATGATGAAGCTGCATCAGTTTCCTTAGTTCCTCCTAAAGATGGAACTCTGCCTGAAGAATGGGTGCTTATTGCAAATAAAGAACGTGCTGGTCTTGAACCAATCCGTATCATAAAAGGTAGTGACATTAAAATTCCAGATAAGTCAGCAATGATTTTAGTAGATAAAGATAGCTTCTACGACTTACTTTAAAATCAACTTTGAAATATATAATTTAATCTTCTGTATAAACTGCCATCTCTATCCTAATAATAATTTTTGAGGTGACTTACATGAAGAAAACTTTTATAACTATGCTTCTATCCTTATCAATGTTGTATAACACTACCTTAACCACTCTTGCAGAAGAACCAGTAGACGTAAATCAAGATACATCAACTAAATCACCCATATCTTCTAATTATAAAGAGGGCTTTTATAAAATTAATGATCCCAAAAGCTACTCTGTATTAATAAAGCTGGTTACCCTTGATGAACCAATGTCTATCATAGTATTAAACTCTGAAAATGCTGCACAGTTATATTACAAATTAGATAAAGTTCATCAACAAGTAAGCTTAGATTATGCCACTGAAGGCTACACAATAGTTGTCATTGGCAGTGGAGAAGTTGCATTAATATATCACTAATTTATCTGAAAAAGCTGAGGCATTAAATCGCCTCAGCTTTTTCTTTACCTTATAAAATTAGTTCTCACTCCTGGCTCCTTAACAGGAAACTCAATTCCAACAGCCTTTCCTGCTTCAATGCATCTTATAATCCATGCCATATTCTCACCTAGAGTTCTCATTACCTGAAGTCCCTCTAAGTCTTGCTGAACCTCCTCTGGAGTATTGCCATGAATTGAATTCCAATACTGAGATGATATCACTGGCATCTGATTTATTGTAAAATACTTATTCATCTGATCAAAGGTAGCACTAGCCCCACCTCTTCTGCAGCTTACAATTGATGCTGCTGGCTTTCCCTTCATAAATCTGCTTCCACTATAAAAAGCTCTATCCATAAAAGATGTGATAGCTCCTGATGCTGAAGCATAATGGACTGGTGTTCCAAAAACAAATCCATCCACATCTTCTATTTTATCTATGAATTCATTAACCTTATCATCTCTAAAGCATCTTCCTGTTTCATAACAAGCCCTACAACCAATACACCCTGCAAGCGGCTGAGTTCCTACCTGAAAAATCTCAGTTTCAATTCCATATTTATTAAGTACCTTCTCTATTTCCTTTAATCCTGTGTAAGTACACCCCTTAGCATGTGGGCTTCCATTAACAAGCATAACCTTCATCTTAAAACCTCCATCTTCACAACTTAAATTAATACCTAATTAAATTATATACCTATTTCTATGCCTTGTACTAATAAAATAACAACTTAAATTTTCTAATTAAACCCTGTTCCTTAGCTTCTAAACTTCCTGTTATAACCTTTATTAAAAACACCTCCATCTTCATTTAAATGTATCGAAATTCGCAATAAATAATTTTATATTCCTTATTTACAATTTACTCCTAAGAAGTTATTATTATGTTATACGATATATCGTGACACATAATATCGTATAACATAATAGTATATTGTATATGAATTTAAATATATCACCATATATAGAAATTCTTTAACAATAACTAAAGCAAATATTTTAACTTGCGAATAGGAGGTGTATCCATGCCTTATAACGGTGGTCCAATGACCGAAGCAATGTACTATGTCCTGCTTGCACTAATGCATCCCAGCCATGGCTATGGATTAATGAACACTATCGAGGAAGTATCAAAGGGCCGTATAAAAATGGGACCAGGAACCCTTTATGGCGTTTTATCAAGGATGCTTAAGGATAGGCTTATAGTATTAGAAACTGATGATGGAAGAAGAAAAACCTATAAAATAACTAAGGATGGAAAAGAAGCGTTGCTTCAAGAATATCAACGACTTATATCTTTAGTTGAAGACGGTAATATCTTAAAAGGTGGTATTTAATATGAGTAAAAATGTTTATAAATTAATTCCTTGCAATAGATGGCAGATTGGTGAAATGGAAAGCTGGCTTTCTGATATGGCTGAAGAAGGACTTATTTTAAAGAAATTAGGCTTTAGATTTGCTACCTTTGAGAAAAAGATACCTAAGAAAATAAGATACAGACTAGATTATTATTCTTCTGGCTCAATGCCTAATGAACAAATTTCTGCTTATGAAGAAAGTGGCTGGAAATTCTGTTGCAATCGCAGTAACTTTTATATTTTTTCTTCTCCAGAGGATTGCTCCATACCTGAGCTTCATACCGATGCCATAGAGCAAGGATATTCCTTGAAAGCCTTAAATAATTATTTATTTAGAAGTTGTATTTTCGTTATTCTTTGCTTTTTTTTAATTTTAGGTCTTGTTTACTCAACAATATTCACAAAGAGAGCACTCTTTTTTAACCTGCTTTCCCCCGGTGCATTTATGAATTTATTTTTTATGGTACCTTTTACTGCTATGCTTGTATATAAAACCATAATTGAATATATATATATTGCTAAGTTAAAAAAATCACTTATTGAAGGAAACCCTATAAACCATAAAGTACCTTGGCAACACCCTCAATTTTTTAATCCTAAAATGGAGTTTGTTATAAATATAATCTACATTTTAATATTATTGTTTCTACTTATAACTGTTAATATCAACAGCACCAGCATTGAGCCAATACCTAAGGCATCATCAACCCTACCTATAGTAATGCTCAGTGAGGTTGAAGAAACGCCTTATATAGACTGGTATAACCCTGAATTCACTGAAGAAGATTCAACTCACTGGTATATCCGTGAATGGAGTCCATTATCACCTATTCACTACTCTTCTTATGAAACAGGTGTAGTTCAGGAGATGTCCAGCAATACCGAAGAACTTATAGATAAAGTAACTGCCAATGGTACAAGTGTATATGCTCCTCTCCTTCACAATGAACTTTATCAAGTTAGATTTGAAGCCATGGCTGATAATGTACTTTTAGACTTAATCAAAGTAAGAAAATATAATTATGATTCCAATACTTCAGTGGATGTTATATCCAAAATTGAAAATAATGATTTTGACCTCCTTTATGCCAGTGAAAATAAAAGCAAGATTTTTGCCTCTCGCGGTAAGGGTGTTATGTACGTAAATTACACGGGGGAAGCTGACTTTGATAAAATTCTAGAGGTAATTTCTGAAAAACTTAAGTTAATAGAATAATTTTTAAATAAGCTCCTTCTCACAAATAGTCGAAGGAGTAAGTTCACCTTAGCCAAATCAAGATTTGGAGTGTCACTTTTGGAGGTTCACTTAAGGAGATGTTTATATGAAAAAGTTCTTATCCCTGATTACTGCCATTCTTATGACAGTACTACTATGCACCGGCTGTAAAAGTGAAGAAAAGAGATTAGCAACCTCTTATACTGACATGTTTGAAGATGGAAAAGCCTATATTTCCTGTACTACCGAATATGAATCTGATGGCATGAAAGTAAATCAGCTTCAAAATATTGCAATGGATGGCGAAAATATGGCCATGCAAATTGCAATTGAAGTGCCCGATTTTCTGCCTGTTGGCATTGAAACAAAAGTAATTCTTAAGGATAAACAATTATATATTGTAGATAACTTTCAACAACAGGTTATTACCATTAATCTATCTGACCAATATGAAGAGTTTAAAGAAACGCTATCTAATGAAAGTAGCCTGTTCACCACTGGTACAGATGACTTAGAATTTATTAAATCTGACAATGAAGAGTTTAAAGGAGAAAAACTTTTCTATGAAGAGTATAAAACCCCGGTAGGAAACTGCAAATACTATTTTAAAGATAAAACTCTAGTTGGTATGTCTGTAACAACTGACTTACTACCTGACCCTTTGGGCGTAACTGTAAATGAAATTAGCGAAATCTATCCTGAGGAAATTTTCATTATTCCTGAAGGCTACACAAAGGTTACAGCTGAAGAAGCTGACCTCGAATTCGATTTAGATCAGATGTTTCCAAATTAACTTTAAAATTTATCAGTTTTAAACACTAAATACTACATGTAAGGTATTTAAAATGTTAACCATGTTATATTTTTGAAGATATATATAGCGATAATAATGATGAAATTATTGATGATTAATACATCAAATCTTAAATATCCACTTATTTTCAAGTAAATTTTGAATTAAGATTAAATAAAAAAGCTTAGCGCTCTAACACTAAGCTTTTTCTAAAACAAAAGTAGATAACACAAACCTCTAATTTGTTATTAGTCGCTTTCACAGCGTGCTTATTTTAGGCTATTGGAAACTCATTTTATAATATTGAAGAAAAAAAAGCTCCCATCAAGGGAGTCTTTTCCATAATCCTTTATCAATCCTTCATTCTTCAGTGCAAAGTTCAACAGCTTAAAAAATACGACCTCTTCCATTATTACTATTTTCCCAAAGATCAGCATTAGTTCCCATAAATCCCTTTAATTTATCTGATAATAAATCCACTACTACTAATAACTCCTTTGGAATCTCTTGATTATATGCTTCAATATTAGCTTTAAGCTGCTCAACATTTCTTGCCCCAACTAATATGCTTCCAACATTTCCTCTAGTCTTTAAAAACTGCATCGCATAGTTAACCATGGTGAAGCCAGTTGCATCACAAATATTATGCATTTCACTAAGAAAATGAAATATTTCTTCTTCAAAGCCCGAATCAGTATGTCTCCCAACTCCCCATTTTGAGTCGTACATTCTCGTGTTTCTCCGTTCCATGGGTACTTCGCCAAGTTTTCTATACTTTCCTGATAACAACCCTTGAGCCAAAGGGCTATATGCCCATAACAAGGTATTGTTCTTCTTTAAATCCTCATTAAAATGCTGCTCTGCCACTCTCCATAACAAGGAATATGGCATTTGATTTGTTACTACAGGATAGTTTTTCATTCTCTTTAAAGCACCAGCGCCATGATTACAAACCCCAACATTTAAAATCTTTCCATCCCTCTTAAGCTTTTCAAAAGCCTCCAAGGTTTCATCAATTTCTATTGCTTCATTTGGCCAATGAATTTGATATATATCGATATAGTCTGTCTTTAACCTAGTTAAACTTTCTTCACAAGCTTTGATTAAATCCTCCCCATGCATATTATTCATATGCACCTTTGATGCCAAAACTACTTTATGTC
Organism: Clostridium culturomicium; assembly: GCF_000821305.1. Lineage (GTDB taxonomy): Bacteria > Bacillota > Clostridia > Clostridiales > Clostridiaceae > Clostridium_J > Clostridium_J culturomicium. The sequence continues at coordinate 46,569 of NZ_CCXK01000014.1, forward strand.
TTTTCCCTTCTAAAGCCCTTCCAAGAAGAACTTCTGCTTGTCCTTCTCCATATCCTTCTGCAGTATCTATTAAGTTAATCCCTTGTTCGATAGCATAGTCAATGGTTCTGGCAGCTTCATCTTCATTACATCTTCCCCAAACCTTTGCACCTGAGAAAGCCCAAGACCCTAAAGAAAGTCCAGAAATTTCAGTCTTTTTATCATTCAATATATACCTATTCATCACCATCGCCCTTTCTATTTCTTTCTAATTCCTGCTGTTTTTTAGCCATTCTCCATAAAGTTGTCCTACTAACACCCAGCTCATCTGCAATATCCTTTTTCTTCTTTTTAGGCTTTAGCTTTTTATATATATCGTCTTCTTCAATGTAAACTTCATGCTTTATCTCAATCTTTGGCTCCAGCATTTCTTTGAATACCTTAAGCTGTTTAATGTCTTTTTCTGTTATTTCTCCTGAGTCATTTAAAACAATTAGTCTTTCGCAAATATTTCTAAGTTCTCTTACATTCCCAGGCCAATCATAATTTTCTAATATTCTTGCAGCCCTCAAGGTTAACTTAGGTGATGGTTTGCCTATCTCACAAGCAAACTGGGTAAGATAATAATCAACCATAGCTTGTATATCCTCTTTGCGTTCCCTTAAAGGTGCAATAACAATATCTAATAAATTTAATCTATAATATAAATCTGAACGGAACTTGCCAGACTTAACCTGCTCCTCAATATTAATGTTAGTTGCTGAAATAACTCTAACATCTATAGGCTGTACCCTGTCACTTCCAATTCTTCTAATTTCCTTTTCTTGAAGAACCCTAAGAAGTTTTGCTTGAAGGTTCGTTGGAATTTCTCCTATCTCATCTAAAAAAATAGTGCCCTTATGTGCCAATTCAAAAAGCCCTATCTTCCCATTTTTTGAGGCTCCTGAAAATGCACCTGGTTCGTATCCAAACAATTCGCTCTCGAGAAGATTTTCATTAAGAGCTGCACAGTTTAACGCCACAAAAGGTTGCTTACTGCGTTTACTTGTTTTGTGTATACTATGTGCAAAAAGCTCCTTACCAGTCCCTGTTTCTCCTATAATAAGAACATTGGAATCTACCTGGCTATACCTTTTTGCCATCTTCTTATTTTCCTTCATTATATCGCTGGCTCCTATAATGTTTTCAAAGGAGTACTTTGCTGTTAATCCCTTTTCACTTAAGCTGCGACGAATCTTAGTCTCTGTTTCTAAAATCAAATCTGCACTTTTAGTGATAATTATAGTACCTGAACCAATTTTATCTACCACAATAGGCTGATATTGGACATAATAGGTATTTCCATTCATTTTTAAGAGTTCTTCTCTTGACTCATTAGAATTATCATCCTTTTTCCACTTTAAATTTCTACATACCTTTTCAACTGGCTTATTTTTAACGTCCTCTAAAGTGGATATTTGATAAGTCCTATAGGCTTGATTATTTATAGCTAAAATTTTTCCATCATCATCTACTGCTATGATGGCATCCTCACTGCTGTTTAATATCATATTTATCATATTTGCCTTAGTACGCTCTTTGTTAATAGTCCTTGCAGTATTGATGGCTTCATATAGCGCTCTTTCTATAGCCTTATCCTGTGTTTTAATATGAACTCTTGAAAGTTCCTTGTTATCACAAAGTCCACATACTGTACCTGCTCCAACAAAAACATCAGTCCCCTTAGTCATTGCTTCATTTATGGCTTCTTCTGCTCCATCTTCATCATATACTCCATACAAATCAATTGCTGCATCACAAAGCTTCTCCAAATTCGAAAGAGAATTAATCTCCTGATTTTTTATGCATAAAGCAATTCTTTTAGGGCTGAAAACTTCCTTTGCTATAACTAAAGCATCCAAAATATCAAAACTGTTTAACTCTATTTTTACCATATGCTTTTCAGGTAATCTTGCCTTTAACCAATCATAGGTCATACCCCTTGCAACAACAATTTCTGCATCCATATTTTTAGTTAATACTTCTGGTGTACCAAACACGTGAGTTAATTCAATTTTAATATCATCATATTTAGGAGCCTTTTCCACTACTCTTCTGAAGGTTTCCTTCATGTCTAAATGTGGAATAAACATCAATATTTTTACCATCGTCCTACCTCTTCTAACAAATAAATTCAAACTATGACAAATATACTCAATTACAGTAATATTATACCATAATTGAGTATATTAAACATATTATTTAATTTATTTTATTTGTTAACTACATTTTCAGGGGATCCGTTAACAAAAGCTTGTAAATTCTCTACTGCAATATCCATTAAGCGCTTACGTGATTCTTTTGGCGCCCAAGCAATATGTGGAGTAATTATCATGTTCTTAGCTTGTAAAAGTGGATTATCCATCTTAATTGGTTCTGTTGAAACTACGTCTACGGCAGCTCCTGCAACCTTGCCACTATTTAGTGCATCTCTAAGGTCAGCTTCCACTATAAGTGGTCCTCTTGAAGTGTTAATAATCATAACTCCATCCTTCATCTTAGCAATAGTATCTTTGTTTATGATACCTTCTGTTGAAGGGAATAGTGGGCAATGTAATGAAATTGCATCTGAATTTGCAAGTAACTCATCTAAAGAAACATATCTGCATCTATCAGATTCTAAAGCTTTATTTTGATACTCATCGTAAGCTAGGATATTCATTCCAAAGGCCATAGCTATTTCTGCAGTTCTTTGACCTATTCTTCCAAACCCTATAACTCCAAGTGTTTTTCCTGCAAGCTCTATTAGTGGGTGATTCCAGAAGCACCAATCCTTATTGTTTGTCCATTCGCCAGCCTTAACACAGTCAGAATGTTCTCCAACATGATGACACATTTCTAATAAGAGAGCCATTGCATATTGAGCAACTGCATCTGTTCCATAAGTAGGTATGTTAGAAACAACCACTCCTGCTTCTTTAGCTGCTGCTACATTTACTATATTGTATCCAGTAGCTAGCACCCCAATAAACTGTAATTTTGGATTAGATTCAATTGCAGCTTTTGATACTGGTGTTTTATTTGTAAATACGATTTCAGCTCCACTAATTCTTTCAATTACTTTATCTTCTGGTGTCCTATCATATACAGTTAAATCTCCAAACTTCTCTATCCCTTCCCAAGATAAATCCCCAGGATTTTCTGTATAACCGTCTAAAATTACTATTTTCATCGTTCTTCCTCCATTCACTGCTAAAATTTAAATCTAGTTTTCATAAATACACGAAATGTTTGGTATTAAGTTCTCATTATTTTTTTGCTAAGTTTTACTACATAATTTTTACACCCTTAAAGTTATATTAATCTTCAACAAGAGCCCATGCTCTGTTAATTACTCTCTTAGTGTTTGCAAGGATTATATCTCCATCTTCATCACCCCAAGGTTTAACCTCTAATGATAGAACATAAGGATTTTCCTTATTAAAGAAGCCTTCTTCTTTTAATACTGTGAAGAATTCCACTAACTCATTTACATCATTTGCACTGTTAGGGAAACCAAATCTAGGATGCTGGTCACCATATGCTTCTAACCCTTTTTCAACCACTGCATTTCCAATGTGGAAGTGAGTTATATATGGTCTTAAAGTTTGAATTACAAACCTAGAAGTCTCGTAAGTTGTTGGGAAGTGTGATAAATCTACTACTAATCCGAAATTGCTGTGAGTTGTTCTCATATCAGCCGCAAATTTAGCCGCATATGGTGCAGGACCTATTAAAGCTGCTTTGTCCATATCAAAATCAAATACCTCAAGCTCAACCATCATTCCTTTAGTTTTCGCATAAGTACAAAGATTTCTTGTAGTTTTTAATAATTGAGCATAAGCAAGGTCTTTAGTTGCTTCTTCCCATTTTCCAGCAAGGAATGCTATTCCCTTTGCACCTAAATATTCAGCTTCATCTATGGCTTCCATTAAAGTAGCCTCAGCCTTTAATCTGCCTTCTTCATTCACATCGTTAGGATTTAATCCTGGTCCTAGAAGTCTTGGCTGCGCTCCGTAGCAAACCTTTAAGTGTGACTGCTCAAGCATTGCTTTCATTCTAGCTCTAGTTTCATCATCAGCTACCTTAGTAACCTCAAAGGCTGTAAAGTACTCATCGCAGCAGATTGTTTTTACTGATTCTAATAATGGATAATTAACTGGTGGATGACTCATCCACTGAATTGTTCCTACGTGAAAATATTTTTGAATTGGATCTTTCATTTTTCATTCCTCCTAAAACTCTTTGTTTTCAATTTAATTTATAATTTTAACGCCCGTATTCCTACAGTTATTTATTTAAACAAGCTCCCAGGCAAGGTTTAAAGTTCTTTTTGCATTGGCAATCACAACTTCACTTTCTTCATCCCTCCAAGGCTTAACTTCAAAGCTTACAATTGGACGATTCTCCTCACTTAAGAACCCTATTTCTAATAGTACTCTTAAATATTTAGCTAACTCATCCACATCATTTTCACTGTTTGGAAAGCCAAAGCGTGGATGAGAATCACCATAGCCTTCACAGTCTGGACTCTTAATTACCGTATTACCCATATGGGCATGCTTAATATATTTTTTTATTGGTAAAATACTTTCCTCTATGGTTTCATGAAGCATTGGTATATGGCTTAAATCTACCATCAAACCAAAATTATCATATTCTGCTGTAATAGTTGCAGCATATCTCTTTGCTAAATGCACTGGTCCTATTAAAGATTTTTTATCAATATCATAATCAAATATTTCTAAAATTACGGGCATATTCCCCTTAGACTTTGCATATTCACAAAGCTCCCTGGTTGATTTCAAAAGAGCCTCAAAGGATTCTTCCTTTGTCTCCTCTTCATATCTACCCGCCAAGAAGGAAAAGCCTGTTGCCTTTAATTCATAAGCTTCATCTATGCCATTCTTAAGAGATACTACTGCAGCCCTTCTCTTTTCTTCATCCAGATCATTGATATTCATACCTGTAGTCAGCATTCTTGGCTGTCCACCATAAGCCACTGACATATGTGCTCCTTCAATCATTTCGGCTGCCGCTTTTCTAACTGCTGGGTCTTTCATTTGCGTAACCTCCACAGCTTCAAAATACTCATCTGTAACAATATTTTTTAGGCATTCTAGAATAGGGCCTTCTCCAGTTGCCAGGCCATTATATGCCATATGAAGAATTATTCCTACCTTCATATATCTTCTCATAGACTTTTCCATACCTTAGCTCCTCTTCTTAAATTTTTCTACTAAATAAGGTGTACTATCCTTAGACTTATACCTGTAAACCTAATCTTTATTTTCTTCCAATAACTTTCTTGCATTTTTCTGCTATATTCTTAGCGCTATATCCATACTTATCTAAAAGCTCATTATAGTCTCCTGATTCTGCAAACTCTGTAGCTCCAACGAATTCCATTGGTGTTGGGCATTCAGCAGCTAACACTTCTGCAACTGCACTTCCCAGTCCTCCATAAATGCTGTGCTCTTCAACGGTTACTATAGCTCCAGTCATATTTGCACAATTTAAAATCAAGTTAGTATCTATTGGTTTAACTGTGTGCATGTCCACAACCATTGCTGATATACCTTCTGCCTCTAAAACCTCTGCTGCAGCTATTGCTTTGTGAAGAACTGTTCCAGTAGCTATTATAGTTACATCCTTACCGTATTTTAAAACTATACCTTTACCTATTTCAAAATTTAAAGTTTCATCATATATAACTGGAGCTGCTGCTCTGCTCAATCTTAAGTAAACAGGTCCATCATATTCTGCTAAAGCAAATACCGCTTTTTCTGTCTGAACTGCATCAGAAACTGACACCACAGTCATATTAGGTATTGCTCTTACAAAAGCCATATCTGTTATTCCATGGTGGCTTGCACCATCATAAGAATCTGATAACCCACAGTAAGTGCCTGCAAGCTTCACATTTAATTTATCATAAGCTATTAAGCTTTGAATTGGATCTGCACCTCTTGTAGTTAAAAAAGTTGCGAAGGTATTTACAAAAGGTACATAGCCATTTGAAGCAAATCCAGCCGCCATAGATACCATATTAATTTCACTAATTCCCACATTAAAGTATCTCTCTGGAAAGGCTTTGCCAAACACAGCACTCTTCGTTGAACCTCCAACGTCTGCCTCTAAAGCAACAATGTTATCTTGTTTTTCACCTAATTTTAATAGAGCCTCTCCAAAAGCATCTCTTATTGCAACACTTTTTCTTTCTAATACAGCTTCCATTAACAAGCACCTCCAAGCTCTGCCTTAGCATTCCTATAATCCTCATCATTTATAGCTTTACCATGCCATGTGTTTTTGCCTTCCATAAAGGAAATACCTTTACCCTTAACCGTTTTAGCTATAATTATTGTTGGTTTGCCCTTACATTTTTTGGCTTCATCCACTGCATCTGATATAGACTCCACATCATGTCCATCACAATCAAGTACATTCCAGCCAAAGCTTGCCCACTTAGCCTTTAAATCACCCATTGGCATAATTTCTTCAAGAGTTCCATCAAGCTGCACTCCGTTGTTGTCTAAGAAGGCAATTAAGTTATCAGCCTTAAATTTTGAAGCTGATAAAGCGCCTTCCCATACTGCCCCTTCTTGAATTTCTCCATCACCAAGTACAACGTAAGTATATGCATTATTTCCCTTTAATTTATCTGCTAAAGCCATTCCAAGTCCTGCTGAAAGCCCTAAGCCTAATGGTCCTGTTGAAAGCTCAATACCACTAGTTTTATGTACACATGGATGACCTTGTAAATTGCTGTTGATTTGTCTTAAAGTCTTTAACTCTTCTTTAGGAAAGAATCCAAGCTCTGCAAGCACTAAATATAACGCTGGAGCTGCATGACCCTTTGATAAAACAAAACGGTCTCTTCCCTCCATCTTAGGATTTTTAGGATCGATGTTCATTTTTTCACAGTATAATGTGGTTACAATCTCCATACATGATAAGGAACCACCTGGATGACCTGTTTGAATTGAGTGTAGAAGATCTACAAGCTCATTACGAAACTGAAGACATAGATTTTGTAATTCTACTTTTCTCTCGTTTTGCATATTTATCTCTCCTTTTATTTCTGCCTGATTTTCACCATGCTATTTATTTGTCATATTAAGTACTTCTTTAACCTCTTTAATACAAAGATTAGGGCTAGATATCACTGGACACTTACATATTTTTGATATTTCATTTTCCATATGAGCCATGGATGCCTGTGCTAAAATAACACAATCATATCCGCTTATCTTACTAGCTGAAGCTCTTAATAAATCATCATGCCTTTTATTATCTAGTGCTTTTATTGCATCAAAGGCTTCATGATTAACTAAAGAATCTATTTCAAGCTCCACACCTGCCCTTGCAGCCTCAGCTTGAAGTTTTTCCTTAGTTGGCTCCACAGTACTTTGAGCTGTTGCCATAACTAAAACCCTTTTACCAAAGGTTACTCCCCTTCTTGCCATAGCGTCATCTATTGCTATAACTGGTATCTTCATGAAAGGACGAATCATTTCAACTACAGGTGTTAAAGTTGAACAAGTTGTAACAATCACATCAGCTCCCGTTAATTCCTGTGTTTTCATATCTAAAAAAAGTCTATTTCGATTATCTATTGTAAACTCCCCAAGCTCATTAGCATTATTAGAAAGAAAATCATCTAAAAGATTACTTACCTTGATGTCTTCCTTAATTTCCGCCCTTAGCTTTTCTTCAAAGGTATTAGAAACACTTTTTACAGTGTGAATAAGAGCAACTGTTTTCACCTTTACTTCCCCCTATACTTCATAAATCTTTTTCATAATAGGTTTTAAGTAAGCCACAGCTCCCTTTGCAGCCTCCTCTTGATTTGGAATCTGATAAATCTCTGTGCAGAAATTGCCAGAGTAACCACACTCCTTAAAGGTTCTAACTATCTTTTCAAAATCAAGACCACAGTGTCCTGGATAACGTCTGTTATTGTCAGCTAAATGTACATGTATATTGTAGCTGCTGTATTTCTTTATTGCTTCTATTACATCCTTCTCCTCTAAGTTAAGGTGGAATATATCCATCATCAGCTTAAAGTTTGGTCTATTTACTCTATCGACCATATCTGCAGCCTCTGCTAAAGTATTTATAAAGTTTGTCTGCATTATAGTAACTGATTCTAAAGCAATATTTACATTCTTAGTTGATGCATAATCACTTACCTCTCTAAACGCTTCAATTGCAAGAGCTTCTGTTTGTTCCTTAAGTAAATCTTTTCTATATCCGCCTCTGATTCTTCCGATATTTACATTGGCACCCAAAAAGCTAGCAAAATCAATAATTTCCTTAGTTCTCTCTATAGCTTCTTTTCTAATTTCAGCCTTAGGATCTGTATAAGTTAAGCCAAGTTGTCCATATATTTCTCCCGTACAAACTAAGATTACTGATAAATTATTCTTTTCTGCTGTTTCTTTTACATAATTCCAATCTAACTTGGAAGGATTTAAGGTCATTAACTCTACTCCCTCATAGCCATATGAAGCTAAATCAGAAAAGCTCTTCTCTAAAGGCCCCTGATAGGCAGTAACTGAATCAGCTATAGCCACATCTGGTGTAGCTACTTGATAACATATCTTCATAGTATCTGCTCCTTATTCTTCTTATTTAGTTTTCCTTGTGTCTATTTATATAAATAGCAACTTTCATGCCAAGTTTTTCATACGGATTTTAATAGAATTTTGCTTATTTTTAATAATGTTTCACTAAAAATAAATGATGTTTCAACAATATCAGCAACTTACGTTTCATTTTGTTTCAGTAACGTTTTAAGAATAATGTTTCACTTTGTTTCGTGCTACAAAACATACATGCTTTTAAAAATTTTCTATTTCCTAAATAAAATAAATTTCTAATTTCGGTTATAAAATAATAAAAGAAACTGAGATAAATTATCATCTCAGTTCCTTAAACATTATTTTCAATTATTATTAGTATCTTGTTAAAACTTCACTTTCCTTTAAGTAGTCAAGGTACTCTTCTTTAGTCATAACAGGTTTAAAATCTCGTACTATTCTTTCACCAATCTCTGCATTATCGTATAATAAATCAATTAATGTACATGCCATAATCTTAATTGGTGTGATATAAGCATCCTCTTCACTTGTAATTTTATAATCTCTGCTGTGTAATCCTCCTGAAATACCTGAACTAACTGGATGCAGAACAGGCATAAACATAGATAAATCTCCTATATCAAAGGAAGCTGTTGACTTATAGAAAGGAAGAATTTCTTCCGCCTGATAAAATCTCTTAGCATTTTCAGTAAATAAATCTGCCATGATTTTATCAGTATTCATTGGTAAATACCCTGGCATATCACTGATTTCAGCATGTCCCCCCATTGCTATAGCTGCGCCTTGAACACAACGATTTATTTTCATATTTGCATCCTTTAAGGCTGGAACATTCATAGCACGTATGCAAGTTTCTAACTGAACATCAGCAGGAACCGTATTTACAATAGCCCCACCCTTTGGCATAATCTGGTGTACTCTTACACAATCCTCATCCTTAAATGTTTCTCTTTGGACATGCATACTATTAATTGCAATCGTTGCCATGTTTAATGCATTTATTCCTTTATAAGGTGTACCACCAGCATGAGCTTCTTGTCCAATAAATTTTATCTTCTTTCCTACAAAGCCTGTACCACTTATTTGAGCTGCAACCTTATATCCATCTTCTTCTATTGGGAAGTTGTGAATCATCATACACATAGAAACGTCGTCAAAAGCACCTTTGTAAGTAAGCTCCTGTTTTCCACTATAATAAGTTAATTCACCCTTATTTTTTAGTTCCTCACGGAAATCAAGCTCAATGTATTCTTCTGCAGGTACTGCCATGAAATCAACTCTTCCATCTAATTCTGAAAGAACTCCTGATTTAACTAGAGCAGCTGCTACTCCATACATTACTGTTGTCTGCATATTGTGTCCACAAGCATGCATAGCTCCTGTATTAATATCACAATCAGTATGGTCCTTACATATAACAGAATCAAGTTCTCCCATCACAGCAACTTTTATCCCTGACTTATTTTCATTACTATAAGCTCTGCAACCTGTTACTGCAATATTTCTGTCAACCTTTAGACCAAGATTCTCTAATTCATCTGCAAGAAGTTTTGTAGTCTTATGTTCTCTATATCCTGTTTCAGGATTTTTATATATTTCTCTACCGATTCTTAAAATATTTTCACGTTCTATATCTATTTGGTTTATAACTCGTTCCTTTAATTGAATTTTATCCATATTAATTCTCCTCTTATATCATGATAAAGTTATACTAAATAACGCCCTTCATTTGCAGTAAGAATTGAGAAACTAAAGCTGATCCAAAATATGTTCCTATAAATACTATAATGGCAACTATTATGATTTTCCAACTTAATTTTTTTATGTCACCAAGACGTGTTCCTATAGATACACCTGCAACTGCTAATATAACCGTACCAATTACACCAGTAGATAAAGAATTAGTTAGTGATAAAAATACATCTGATACTGGGGACATTGGTAAACTTAGTAATAATCCTATAAGAGAAGCCCACGCAAAAGCAGGTACCTTAAGAGGTAATGCTTCTTTAATTTTTAATGAAACTAAGGATATAACAATTATAACCAGCATTCCAAGAATAGCATTTTTTATGTCCATTTCGCTTCCCATATTAAACTTATGTGCAATTAAAATTACTATACCAGATAAAACAAGAACTTTTAGTTGATTTAATGTATTTTCTAACCTTGCTTGCATTGTGATGCCTCCCCTGCTTTTCTCTTATGTATCACTTTTGATAAATGTTTATAAATAAAGTTTGCAACTGGTAACGCAATTAATAATTCCATATATAATCCAGTTACACTAGTCATAATATTAGATGTAGCAGCATATGCTAAGATTTCTTCTGACATAGCTGGCACAGATGCTGCTAAGGCTTGTGATGCCGCTGTCATCATACTTCCGCTACCCATTCCACATGCCATACCAAGAGCATATGGGTGAATACCTGACAATACTCCAAAAGATCCTAATAATCCAAAGAAAATCGTTCCAAATAAATTTCCAACCATATATGTTCCCATTACACCAGTTCCTTCTGGTGAATTAATCCCATATATTTCACTTATTAAACCTAAAGTTGGCTCTCTACATATACTTACTGTAGCTCCAACTGCCTCACGTTTCATGCCTAGCAGCATAGCTATAGGAAGCCCTATGATCATAGTACCTAGATTACCAAACTCTTGTAATATCAAAGCTGGACCTGCAGCAATAAGCTTATCAATATTAGGACCTGCAGATGTTCCTAATTTAACCCCCAATATTAGAAGAATTATCATTATGATATTCTCTGCTAATTTAACCTCTTCTTCACTTACAAGTTTCTTAAGAGATTTAATCTTCTTTCCTAATGCATCCGGTGTTAATAATACTGCTAATATCATAGCAAATATCATAGGTAATATAATGAAATTACCTGGCCCTACTGGGAAGGAAACTGTGCCAATAGTTTCCCCAATAGCACATACCACCCCTAGCAAAGCAAACAGCTTAATGAAAACTGGCCATCTATTTTTCGTACTTAAAACCTGATTAACTTCTGTAGACATAAATCTTCCTCCTATTTTATATGTTTTATATAGTATTATTTTTCAATAATGAATAAACATCTTTTCTTCTGTGAGCTAATAGTGGTAATTCATTTCTAACTCTATCTACGTAATCAAGATCTAACTCAACTATTCTATATCCCTCTTTTTCATCCATATGACAGATCGTATCTCCCCAAGGTGAAACTGCCATAGAATTCCCATAGGATGTATAACATGAACTTTCATCTCTTGCTGGTGCAGTTCCTATTGTATAAACTTGATTATCTAAGGCTCTTGTTCTGAATAAAATGTCCCAGTGTGCTGGCCCAGTAGTCATATTAAAGGCTGCTGGAACTACTATAACCTTCGCTCCCGCTTCTACCATTAAACGAGATAGCTCTGGAAAACGGAAATCATAACAAATAGCAAGTCCCATTTTTCCAAACTCAGTGTCAAATACAGTCACATCTTTGCCAGCTGATAAAGTATCCGATTCCTTAAAACATTGACCGCCTTCAACATTGATATCAAATAAATGCATTTTTCTATGCTTGCCAATTTTGTTTCCTTCACGGTCAAACACATAAGAAGTGTTAAAAACTCTTCCCTCTTCATCTTTTTCTGGAACTGAACCCGCCACTAAATAGATTCCGTGCTCTTTAGCAATACTTGAAAGCATTCTATAGCATGGCCCTCCTTCTGGCTCTCCATATATAGGAAAGTTCTCAGTTTTATAAGGGCAGCAGAACATTTCTGGAAGTACTACCATATCTACATTTTCAGTAACAATTTCATTTATATACTCAGCAGCGATTTCTATATTTCTAAGCTTATCTTCTACAACTCTCATTTGAATCATTGCAACTTTCATCTTACTCATGTATACCCCCCCCTTATTTTAATTGTCCTCTACACTCTATATTTAACTCTTCAAGCACTTCACCATTTGATACTAAATAAGCTTTATCATATAAATTACATACAGGACATATGTGATTTGGAATAATCTCAACCTTATCTCCTATTCTCACTGTATCTCTAAATTCTTTATTATATATAATTGTATGTTCATCATAAACATCATGGATATAAACCTCATTGTAATCCTTGATATATCCTAATCCTCTTGTGGCGCATATTCCCCTGTTTCTTGTTTGTGCTGTTATTCCTTTAGCTCCAACATCTGTAATTACCCTTTCTGAAGTTGGTCTGCTTATTACTGTAGTTAATACTGTAGCTGCACAACGTTCATAACTTCCAATAGCATTTCCTTGTGATGCATCCATTAGAATATATGTTCCAGGTCTTATTTCAGTAACCCCTTCCATTATTCCAAAATCATGCATAAGTGATGGAGTAGAGCCAATGCTTACTACTTCAGCCTTACACCCTAATTCTTCAGCTATTTTAGCAAACCCTAAAGTTCTCTTTACGCTAATTTCATATAAGTCTTTGCACGCTTCTATACTCTCTGCAGCGTATGAGTGCCCATCATGTGAAAATATCCCTTTAAAGTGAACATTCTTGCAATCTTTTATACAGTTTAAAAGAATTTCAAAATCTTTTTCCTCTATAATTCCTGAACGCTCTTCTCCGACTTCAATTTCAACAAGAACTTGAGCTTTTTTAGATGCCCCTTCAAATACCTTCTCGATAACTTCAATCTGCTCTGGGCTATCAACACCAAAAGAAATATTTATAGTTTCAGACAATTTTCTTATGCGCTGAATTTTAGATTCTCCTACTATTTCATTTGCTATAAATATATCATTAATACCATTTTGGGCCATTACCTCTGCTTCTCCAACTTTTGCAACAGCAATTCCTTTTGCTCCGCACTCTTCTTGGATCTTAGCTAGTCTTGGCATTTTATGAGTTTTAGTATGAGGTCGTAATGAAACCCCATACTTATTAGCATGCTCCTGCATAAATTTTATATTATTCATCATAATTTCTTTATTAATAATTAATGATGGTGTATCTAATTCCGTATACTTCATTTTATCCTCCTACTACTTCGCTGCTGCTACTGCTTCTATCTCAACTAAGCATCCAGCATATAGGTTATTTGATGGTACAACCACTCTAGCTGGTTTATGATCTCCAAAGAACTCAGAGTATACTTCATTTAAATCTGGCCAGTACTTTACATCCGGTACATATACTCTACACATGATAACATCTGTTCTTTCTAAACCTGCTGCCTTTAAAACTGTATTTAAATTCTCTAGTGATTGTCTAGCTTCTGCTTTAACTCCACCTTCTGGAATCTTTCCTGTTTCTGGATTAATTGATAATTGTCCAGATATATAAAGTACACCATTGTGCTCCATAGCTGGCACATAGTGACCCCCGTCTCTAGTTGAATAAAGTGTTTCAATTTTTCTCATAATAAATTTCCTCCTAATAGTTATATAAATTTCTTTTACGCTAAATATATATAGCAATAACCGTGCCAACTTTAAAATTACGTAAAAACAAGCTTTTCTGATAGTTTTTTACCATATAAAAGGGATTTTTAATTGTATTGTTCATTTTTAATCCCATTAACCTGAACCCCTTATAATCACTATACTCTCAACAATTACTTCAAATGTAAAATAACTTATTTTTCCTTCACCAGATTGATAATTTATTGATTTTTCTAACTTTTTCAACTATACTTTCTTTATTGGGTTTAAAAAATTATAACTTCGTATAAAATCCCATAAAACTATTAAGGAGGCTATATATTGAAATATAAACTAAGTATAATTTCTAAAAACTACTGGAGTAGTGACTTTTTAAAAATTCAAATTAATGAGATCTTTAATAACCTCTTTCATATAACCTGTCACTCTCCTGATACAACACCAATAATACCTATATATGATGCTGACATGATTCTACTTCATGAGCCATCAGTGCTAATAGAAATGCAAGATTATATAAAGTGTGATTGCCCTGTACTTCTTATGCGAAGAACAATTACCTCAAAAGCATTACAAAAACTAAAAGAAATCCCAGCTGGTTCAACTGCTATAGTTGTAAACTTAAATGACTATATGGCCAAAGAAACCCTTACAAATATTTATCAACTCGGTATAAAAAATATCTCAATGTCAACTTGGAATCCATCTCAAGGTGAAATTCCAAAAACAGATTACATCATAACTCCAAGAGTCTATGACTTTTTGCCAACTTCATCTGTTCCAACCATTGTCCTTGGAAGCAGAATTCTTACAGCAGATATAATTATGGATGTACTTTCATACTTCAATATTGATATTGACATTGCAGATAGCATAATTAAAAACCATATGATAAAAGCTCCAAGCTTTTTCCACGGAGTTAATTATCTTCTAGAGAATAATCGATTCATGTCAATCCAATGGGATATATTATTTAATAAAATAAATAAAGGGATAGCTGTGGTAAATAAGGACAACTCTATAAGTTCGATGAATAAGCTATTTTCACAATACATAGATTCAAATGAAAAACTTTCACTTGAAGATTTATCTTCACTTCACAAAGACTTATCTATAGTTCTGCAAAGTGACAAGCTTACTAATGAACTAGTTTATATTAATAATAAAAAATTTGTTTTAAACACAAATAACATGAAAAACAAATCTCATTATCTTGGAAAAATAATTACAATTGAACCTTATAATCAAATTCAAAGTATTCAACAGTCGGTTCATAAAAAGATAGTTGGAAATGAAAATGTGGCTAAATATCATTTTGATGATATAATTTCAAAAGATAAGAGTATGCAGAAGTGTATAACAATTGGGAAACGTATAGCCAATTCCTCATCACCTATATTAATTTATGGTGAAAGTGGAACTGGAAAAGAGCTAATGGCTAGTTCAATTCACAATTTTTCTGACAGAGCTAGTAAACCTTATGTAGCAGTTAACTGTGCTGGAATACCTAACGAACTCCTTGAATCAGAGTTTTTTGGATATCAGGATGGTGCTTTTACAGGAGCAAAACGTGGAGGAAGCATTGGACTTTTCGAAAAAGCTAATGGTGGAACTATCTTCTTAGATGAAATTTCAGAAATCCCTTATACTCTTCAAGCTCGCTTACTTAGAGTTTTACAAGAAAAAGAAATTCGAAAAGTAGGTTCAAATTACAACATTAGCATAGATGTTAGAATAATCGCAGCTTCAAATAAAAACTTATATGAAATGGTTGAAGAAAATTTATTTAGACGTGATTTATATTACAGACTTAATACATTTCAACTAACTCTTCCTCCACTCAAAAAAAGAACAGAAGATATTCCTATATTATGTGATTATTATCTAAATCAAATCAGTCCTGGCAGAAAAATTACAAAAGAATTTTATGCTTTTGCTTCTAAATATCCATGGCCAGGAAATATTAGAGAATTAAAAAATATAATAGAATTTATGAGTATAATTTCTGACTCAGACATACAAGTAAAAAATCTTCCTGATTACATAAAAAATTTAAAACTTTTGGATACGATGAACTATAATAAAGATATGCCATTTAAAGAAATCTTAATGCTTAAATCAATTTATTCATGCATTAATGATAATCTAAATACAGGAAGAAGAAGCCTTGCAGAATACTTCTCTGAAAACTATTATTCAATCTCAGAAATGGAAACAAGAAAACTTCTTCATACTTTAGAAGAAAAAGAATTTATTATTATCCAAAAAGGAAGAAGTGGTTGTGCACTAACCGAAAAAGGACTATCCTTAATCTCATAATTACAAACCACTTCTTTAATATTATTTTTGATCAATTTATTTTTATTCTTTAAACAAAAAGTGGATTCCTTGAATCCACTTTTTAAAGACTGTTTTATATTACAATATTATACTTTTAATTTTAATTATTTTATTCCGTTAGCTTCCATATACTCTTTCTCATATTGAGTTACATATTCAGTAGCTGTTTTAGAATCCATGTAGTTACTAATTAACTTATTCTTCTCTAAGTAATCATTTTTCCACATATCTGTTTCAGACACTTTACCTAAAACCTCACTCCAGAAAGCTACTGCTTCATCGCTCATTTCAGCTGGTGCAGCAACGCCTCTCCAAATTGGCACTTCAACATCTTCATAGTCTCCAATTTCACTTAACTTAGGAGCATCTGCAAGGTTTCCAGTATATCTTTCAGTTGAAAGAGCTAAAACTGGTATTAAAGATCCAGCTTCAACGTACTCAGTTGCAGCTGCTGGCTTAGATATAACGAAATCTACATGTCCACCAAGTCCTGCTGTAATAGCGTCTCCTGTTGAATCATAAGTTATATATGCCATATTATCCTTTGAAACTCCAATTTCTTCTATCATTGCCTCATAGGTAGCAATATCATCACCTTTAGAACCACCAATAACTACTTTCTTACCACCTTCAGCTGCTTTAATTGCTGCTGCAAAGTCTGCATAGGAAGTATCCTTGCTCTTGAATATAAGCTGCTTATCTACAGCCATTACTGCTATAATTTTAAAGTTTGAAGAACGATTTTTAGTATTTTTAACCATTGGCATTAAGTCACCACTATTAAAAGTTAATAAAGTACAATCAGCCTTATTTCCTTTAGTCATTGCAACTTCATTTCTTCCAATCTCTCCACTACCGTCTGTCTTGTTTGTAACAACAATAGTTTGACCATTTACTAAATCTTCCTTAGTCATTATATCTGAAATCATTCTAGTATAAATGTCACTTCCACCACCTGGACTACTTGTTACTGTCCAGTTTACAGTATCCTTTGGTACAAAGGTACCATCACCACTATCACTGTCCTTTTTTCCACAACCTGTAAAAATCATTGACATTGCTAAAACCCCTGTTAGCATAAGAGCTATCTTTTTTTTCATTTTAAATTCCCCCATTTTCTTATATTAAAAATTAATTTTAATCCTATCAAATTTTAAAATGTTAACCCTTTATCGTCTGTTCCTTAGCTGCCTTTTTTCTCTTAAGAACTGATTTAATCATCGGTGTAGCTACAAGTGCTAAGAAAACTATCATTAACACACAAGTTATTGGTCTTGTGAAGAATATATTCAAGCTTCCACCTGATATAATGAAGGCTTTTCTCATATTAGACTCAAGAAGTGGTGCTAATACAAAAGCTAATAACATTGGTGCTGTCGGATAATCATTTTTACTTAAGAAATATCCTAGTATACCAGATAAAAACATAATTAGTACACCATACATTGAGTTGCTTGAACTATAAGAACCAACAATACATACTATTGTTATACATGGAATCATATATTTTATTGGTACAGATAATATCTTAAGTAAAAAAGGAATTACTAAAATAGCTATAACTAAAGTTAATATATTAGCTAGGAAAAGTGATGCAATAAGTCCCCAAGTAAATTCTGGCTCATTCGTAAATAGTAGTGGTCCTGGACTCAATCCCCACATCATAAGTCCTCCAAGTAGTACAGCTCCTGTACCTGAACCTGGAATTCCAAGTGCTAAAAGTGGTGCAAATGCTCCTGCTGCTGCCGCATTATTTGCAGACTCACAAGCTGCTATCCCCTCAATAGCTCCGCTTCCTAGTGGCTCCTCACTTTTAAATTTCTTTTGCACTGCGTACCCCATAAAAGAACCAGTGGTTGCTCCAGCTCCTGGTAATACTCCAACAAAAGTTCCGAGTACTCCTGAACGTAGTGCTGGAGGTAATAATCTTTTAAAATCATGTTTCGTCAACAAACTTCCTTTAATACTTAACTTCATATCTGAATTCTTCTTAACTTCACTATTTCGATCAAGTACTTGCTTAATAACCTGTGAGAATCCAACTGTACCAATGACAAAAGGAGTAAAAGGTATTCCTCCTAAAAGGTGCATACTTCCAAAATCATATCTTGGTGCACCTGATAATGTATCCATCCCCATACAAGCTAATAAAATACCAAGCATTGTAACAACGACACCCTTAGTAGGGTTTTCTCCAACCAGCCAGCTGATAGACGTCATAGCAATCAATAATAATGCTGTCATTTCAGATGGTCCAAATTTTAAACCTAAGTCAGCAAGAGCTGGACCAGTGAATGTAAGTATAATTATTCCAATAGTTCCACCTATAAAAGATGACATATTAGCAGTAAATAATGCTTGCCCTGGTCTCTTTTTATTAATTGCCATCGGATATCCATCTATAGCCGTCATTATAGCAGGTGAATCGCCAGGAATATTAAGTAATATTGCACTAAAGCTTCCACCATACATATTGGAATAATAAAGAGCACCAAGCATGATAATTGCAGTTGTTGGATTAAATTTATAAGTAAGTGGTAACAGTAACGCAACTCCAGCTAAACTTCCTATACCGGGCATAGCTCCAACAATTAGTCCTAAAATAGCTCCAAGTGCTGCTGCCCCAATATTTTGAATTGATAATGCAACCTGAAAACCGTCTAATAATAGTCCTATATTTTCCATTATATAATTCTCCTTTCTACATCATTGCTTCAAAAATTCCCATAGGGAATTGAATGCCTAGCCATAAGTGAAAAACCCCTATCACTATCACCATAATAACGGCTGTAACTGTTAATGTAGATTTCCATGGGGTCTTTTCAAAAACTTTTAGCCAAACTATTACATATACAAAACAACTCGGTAATAATCCAATAATAAAAGTGGCTGCAATTATTCCTGCAGCTGCTGCTATAACCATAAGTTCATCTTTGTGAAACTTTGGTTTATCAACTTCCTTTAAGGATTGAACAAAGGATAAAATACTTGTAAGAAACATTACTATCGCCATAATAAATGGGAAGAATCCTGGCTGTGGTCCATCGACTTCATGCCAAAAACCTAGCTGAGTAAACCCTATGTATGCAAATACTATGGCAATACCTGCAAGTATAAGAGGCAATATTTGTTTAATTCCAATCTTTTTCATATTTTTAACCCCTCCAAAATTAAAACACTACTCTGCACTTCTAATATGTGAAGCCATTTTAGCTGCCATCTTAACTGCATTTTCAAAAGCAGAAGTTTTAACTATTCCTTTTCCTGCAATGTCATAAGCAGTTCCATGAGCACAGGTTACAATTGGTGCTGGAAACCCACCAGCAATAGTAATTCCCTGATCAAAACCTTTAAGTTTTAAAGCTATCTGACCTTGGTCATGATACATAGTTACAACTCCATCAAAAGCTCCATCAAAAGCTTTAATGAAAAGAATATCCGATGGGTATGGCCCCTTAACATCAATTCCTTCTGCTACAGCTCTCTCTATTGCTGGTGTAATAATATCAATTTCTTCCCTTCCACATTTACCACCTTCACCACAGTGTGGGTTTAAAGCCGCAAGTCCCAGCCTTGGTTTAGCTATTCCAGAATTCTTTAGAGTTGTGTTAGCTAATGTAATAGCTCTCATTATTGTATTTACTGATAAGTTATCACTTACCTTACTTATTGGAATATGACTTGTAGTTCTTGTTGTCCATAAGTCACCTAGCACGTTTATTTCTCCAAATGGTGCTGTATGATTGAAAAGGTTTGCCATATAATGATGTTCACTTTCGAATTTACAGCCTGCCTGTATCATTGCAGCCTTATTTAAAGGCCCAAAGCAGAACCCATCAATTTCTTTATTTTCAAACAATTCAACACCTAGCTTCAATAAATCTAAACAAGCTTTACCACTTTCTAAGCTTATTTTTCCATAAGGAACATCTTCAGGATTTAAATTTTGCTGATCTAATACTGGAATACCATCCTTCCATGTTGCTTCATCAATCTTATTAATTACTTGTACTGGAATATCAAGACCACAAGTCTTTGCTCCTCTTTCAAACACTCTTAAATCGCCTAATATAACTGGCCTGCAGTGTTCTTCATAAAATCCATCTGCAGCTAACTTTGAAATAATTTCAGGACCTACCCCTGCAGCATCTCCTAATATAATTCCTAAAATTGGTTTTGCATTCACTTTATCCATCTCCCTTTACTTTCTAGTTGAAAATTTTCATCTGCAAATATAATAAAGCAAGAACAATGCCAACCTTATCTAAAATCCTCTTCACCCCCTTTTTTTCAACATTCGACTTAATTTCACCTTCTTTTCTGTATACAATTTCATGTTTTTATTTTCAATTCTTTACCTAGTCATGCCATTCTAAATTTTCTTCCAAATTATAAAGCAATTAAATGAAACACTTTAGTTTCACTTTGTTTCATTTAATCATTTTTGTTTCAAAACACAAAATATGTTTCACCCTGTTTATTTTAACAATCTCCCCTTAAAACATTTCTATAAATGTAAAATAATTGTATAATATTCATATAATCATAATATCTTGAGAAAGGATGTGCAGCCTAAGTGAGAAAACTTAGACCAAGCAACTACTGGAATATAGGAAAGATAGAAAGCTGGCTATCGGACATGGCCTTAGAAGGCTATTTTCTTCAAACCATGGACAAAAATTTTTGCGAATTTGAAAAAAGTGCTCCCAAAACCCTTTCTTATCGAATAGAAATCGCTGAAGATGGTAAGGATTTATCTCGCGATCAGCACCTAAAGTACATGAGAGACATTTGGACTAATACAACAAACTTTAATAAGTTTCATGTATTCAGTTGTCCCTATGAATTTGTGAGCCCAGAGCCAAATCCCTATCCTGAAGAATTAGCAAAATCTCTAAAGCCAATTTTCAGAAAGAACCTTTTAGCTTTATTTGGAATAATCTTAGGGTCACTAGCTGCAATATGGTTCTTTCCATACCTTCTTAACGAAATGCTCATTGTTAAAACTTTAAATGGTTCAACGGCAGATATGGTGACACTGCTCATTGTTCTATATGCTGTTTTCACTTTATTAAGGGAACTTTATTTTCAAGGACGATTAATAAGAAAACTCTCTAAAGGAATTCCAATTAATCATCATACACCATGGAGAAAAACCTATTGGACTGCTTATTCCTTCTGGCTTGGCAGAAACCTTCTTATAATAGGTATTTTTCTCTCAAGTTTTTTCCTTTTATTTGCTGATGAAAATGCACTACCTAAGGGTGACTCTAAACTTCCTATCGTGAGACTTGAAACCATTGAAACTGCCGATGGTTCTTCCTTTGATTATTCAAAGCTTGGGACTGCAACCTACTATAAAAGCTTTAGTTTAATTGCTCCTTTGCAATATTCCTCTAAAGAATATTTAGGTACAGATCCATATAAAGTAACCAGTCTTGAAACCGCTACCTATAAATTAGCAATACCTTCTATGAATAAATTTATAGGTACTGCTTTAGTTTCTAATTATGATAGGTATTATGACGAAATATATAGGGATAAACTTACCTTCCCTGAACCTATTACCAATGAATTTTTTGATATCCTAGTTGTACGGGATAACAGCTATGCAAATGAAATTTTTGCTGCTAAAGGCAGATGGGTTATTCATTTAACCTATATCGGTGATAAATCAACCGATGATATGATTAAAGCTGCAGCAGATTTATTAAATAAAATCAAGAAAACTTAACCATGGATAAATACCTTAGTATATCACCGCCTAAACTTATTGATGTCGATAAATCTCAATAATACTAATCCAAAAATTCTTTGAGTATTGTTGAAAAATTTCATAAATAAAAAGACTGCTTAACTTAACAACCATCTGTGAAAACAACAGATGACTGATGAAAATTAAACAGTCTTTTATAATTTCTATATCTTTATTTTAAGCACATGTTTCAGCTTCAGCTTTTACTTCTATATTTTCTGCACCAAGCGTCTTCATTTCAGCAGTAAAAATAATGTGTGTAATTATTACTGAAAGGAAGTCGCTCACCGGACCAGCAAGCCAAACCCCTGTTAATCCTAAAACCTCTCCTGATGGAAGTGGTATTCTTGGAAGAATTAAAAGACATGGTATTAATAAAATAACTTGTCTTAAAAGACTTAACACCATAGATTTTTTTGCTTTTCCTATACAAGAGAAGTAGTTCGTTCTTATGATTTGTGAAGCTACTAGCGGAATCATGAATAAGAAAATTCTCATTCCATGTTCAGTTATCTCAAGAAGAGCTGGATCAGTATTAAAGAATTTAACCAATACATCCGGTACAAACATTATTAACAGGAATCCTGTAGCCGCAATGATAGTTGCGAAAATCTGAGGATATTTTATTGCTTCTCTCACTCTGTCATACTTCTTAGCCCCATAGTTATATCCAACAATAGGCTGTACACCTTGGTTCAATCCAAAAATCGGCATACATATAAACGTGTTTACACTGCTTATAATGGTCATGGCTCCTATTGCCAAATCTCCACCATATGCTTTAAGTGCATTGTTTGATATTACCTGTACTACACTGGCTGCAACCTGCATAGCAAATGGTGACATACCAATAGCAAAAATTGCTAATACAAATTCTTTCTTTAATTTAAAGTTTTTAGCTTTAACTCTTAAATTCGCATTTCCTCTTAAGAAAAAGCTTATTCCCCAGATTGCTGAAGCAATTTGAGCAATAACCGTTGCAATAGCTCCACCCTTTACTCCTAGACCTAACCAGAATATAAAAATTGGATCAAGAACGATATTAGTAATAGCTCCTATGAGCATTGATGCCATTGCAATGTTAGGACTTCCACTTGCTCTTATAGTGTGGTTTAATCCAAAACTAAGCATATTGAAAATTGTTCCAACAAAGATTATCTTCATATAATCTTGCGCGTACACTAAAGTGCTATCACTTGCGCCAAATAATGTTAAAATATTTTTTCCCCATATTAATCCTATGGCTGTAATTATTAAACTTATTATGATAATTAAGGTGAACGCATTTCCTAATATTTTTTCTGCTTCATCCTTTTTATTCTGTCCTAGTCTAATAGATATAGTTGCTGCTGTACCAACTCCCACAAGCATACCAAAGCCTAAAATTATAGTTGATATAGGCATTGTAACTCCTATACCTGTTATTGCTAAATTTCCTACCTTAGGAATATGTCCAATAAACATTCTATCGATAATGTTATACAGAGCGTTAACTAGCATACCAACAATAGCTGGTATAGAAAACTTAAGTAATAACTTCGATATTTTTTCTTCTCCAAGTGCATTTTGTACTCCCATGAAGCTACCCCCTTCTTAAACTCAAAAATATTTTTCCCATAAAAAAACTCTATAGAAACTATAGATTTTATATACTAATCTTCTTATATTAAATATAAACTTACACGAATCAAATAATGCCCATAGAAGAAATTATACTCTATCCTCATAATTTTTTCAAATAAATATTTCGTTCTCCTAAAAGATTTTCCTTGGATAAACCTCATGCAATTCCCACATTTAAAAATTAACTTACTTATTTAAAATATCATATTATTTTGAATAAAATTGAATATTTTTCTATATTTTGACATAAATCTATTGTATAATTAATTCGTCACTTCAAGTTAATTTTTTCCATATTATTATTTTTAGAATTTAACTGTAAGGGGGTAAAGTTATGTTAGAATCAAAAATAAAATCCTTTGACGGCAGAGAATTATATTTAGTAAAAAGTCCTATAGAAACTCCAAAAGCTGTAGTAGTATTTGTCCATGGCTTAGGTGAACACCTTGGAAGATATAATTACTTAACTAAAAAATTTAACGAAGCAGGTTTCTCTGTTTATCGCTTTGACCATAGAGGACATGGTCATTCTGATGGTGCTAGAGCCTTCTATGAGGATTATAATGAATCAATTGATGATGTTAATCATATAGTTGACCTGGCTAAAAAAGAAAATCCAGATTATCCACTCTTTGTTCTTGGTCACAGTATGGGTGGATATGCCGTTGCCTGCTACGGAGTAAAATATCCTGATAAGGTTAATGGAATCATCATATCTGGAGGCTTAACCCGTGATAAGGCAGGCTTGATCACCAGTCTTTCAAGAGACTTAAATCCAATTATGTATCTACCTAATACATTGGGAAGTGTTGTCAGCAGAGATCCTGATGTTGTAAAGTCCTATGGGGAAGATCCATTAGTTTTAAAAGAAATCTCTGTGGGACTTTATTATGCATTATCCGACGGACTTCAATGGCTGCTAGATAACACTGCTAATTTCAATTATCCAGTATTAATCCTTCATGGTGGAGATGACAGAATAGTTTCCTGTGAAGATTCTATCGAATTCTATGATGCCATAAGCTCAGCTGATAAAGAATTAAAGGTATATGATATTCTATTCCATGAAATTCTTAATGAACCTGAAAAGGATGCAGTTATTGGCGATATTCTTAACTGGCTTAATAAAAGGTTATAACTTTTATTAATATAAATTTATTAATATAAATTTATTAATATATAAAAGGCTGTCTATTATTAGACAGCCTTTTATGTGCATATGATAATCTATGATATTTTATATTCTTCTTCAACATCGGTGTTATTTTTCAACTTATTCCAAACCTTTAAAGACATTAATCCTGATGCAATAATTGTTAAAACTATAAATACCGTATTCCAAATTGAATCTTGAAAACTTTCACCTATAAAGCTGTATAAAAATACTGCAGGCAAATTAGATAAAATAAAAGTTGAAATATATTTAAAATAACCAATACCTAAATATGCAGAAAAATAACAAATTGCATCCGTTGGTGCCACTGGACACAAAACTCCTAATGCCAAAAACTTATAATTATATTTCTCAACTAAATTCATAACATCTCCATGTTTTTTTGTGAGTTTCTCTCTAAAGCTCTTAAATAAGCCACTCCTCCCCACTAAAAACACTAAAGAATCACTTAATACTAATCCCATTAGTGACAGCACAACAGCCTCTGCTGGGGAGTACATTAACCCACCCAAAATCGTTAAAGTTACCCCGGGAATAGCTGCAACTAATCTTATCAGCCACAGTAAAATAAATACTGATGGTTTGATAATCCTAGCGTCGATACCGTCCCTTAAATTATTTATATTAGATTCAATTGAAATTCCATCACTAAATACAATGAACAGTAATATTACGGCTGCTAAAATACTAATTCCATATAAAAATTTCTTTCTCATTATTTCTACTATCTCCTTCGTTTAAAACAAAACACCTATTAATACCTGTAATAACTTTAATCAACAAATATAGCCACCTATATATTTACAACTACACTAAAACAACTATAGTAACATATTACCTTTTTATTGTTAATAATTTATATATAAATATATTAAGTTTTCTAAAACTCTTAAACCTATTTTACATTTATATCCATCGCATATATAAAAGAGCTGATAGTTTCTCCTATCAGCTCTTAACTTTATATTCTAAATAGATCTTCAAGCTCATCTTGATTCATTGAAGACAGTGCTAAATCCACATGCTCTTCCCCATCTAAAACCTGTTCAATGATTTCCTTTTTCTTCTCTTGAATGTTATAAATTTTTTCTTCTATAGTTCCTTTGGCAATAAGTTTAATAACTTCTACCGTATTTTTCTGTCCTATTCTATGAGCTCTATCAACGGCCTGTTCTTCTACCGCTGGATTCCACCATGGGTCAAAATGTATAACCATATCAGCAGAAGTTAAGTTAAGTCCAGTACCTCCTGCTTTTAAGGAAATTAAAAATACTCCCGGTTCTCCTTCATTAAACTCTTTTACAAGGTCCATTCTGCTCTTTGATGGTACAGAACCATCCAGATACATGGTCTTGATTCCATTTCTTCTAAGGTTTTCTCTTATGCTTCCAAGAATAGTTGTGAACTGTGAAAATACCAGTACCTTACGATTATTCTCTAGAGCTTCTTCTAAAATATCATAAAGAGCCATATACTTTCCGCTGTCTCCATCATAATTTTCAATAAATGAACCTGGGTCACAGCAAATTTGTCTAAGTCTTGTGATAAGCGATAAGATTTTCATCCTGCTCTTATTAAAGCCTTTTTCCTTAATCTCCTCATCCATTTCCTTCTTAAAGGATTCCACATAGGAATAATATAACTTCTTCTGCTCTGTGGTCATATCCACCACGATTTTATGTTCAATCTTTGGTGGAAGTTCCAAGGCAACATCCTTTTTAAATCTTCTTAGGATAAATGGTCTGATTAGCTTTAAAAGCTCCTGAAGCGCTCTTTCATCCTTTTCCCTTACAATAGTTCTTTCAAAATCCTTTGTGAACTTACCGTGAGTTTTAAGGTATCCAGGCATTATAAAGTCAAAGATTGACCAAAGCTCCGTTAAAGAGTTTTCTATCGGAGTTCCTGTCATTGCAAATTTATTTCTTGCTTTAATATCCTTAACGGATTGAGCATTTAAAGATGTTGGATTCTTGATATATTGAGCTTCGTCAATAATACATAAATCAAAGTTCTGTTTTTCATAAAACTCTATATCTCTTCTTATTAAAGCATAGGAAGTTATGATAACATCATACTCCTCAATGCCCTCCATTAAAGCTTCTCTTTCCTGCTTTCCACCACTTACGGCAATAACCTTTAAGTCTTTAGAGAATTTTTCAAACTCCATTACCCAGTTATACACCAAAGATGTTGGGCAAACTATTAAAGCTTTGTTTGTAAGATTTCCTTCTTCTTTTTCTGAAGTTATAAAGGTTATAGCTTGAAAGGTTTTTCCAAGCCCCATCTCATCTCCAAGAATTCCACCAAAGCCACAAGCTGAAAGAGTTTTAAACCACTTGAATCCTGTAACCTGATAAGGTCTTAACATATCCCTTTGTCCTGATGGTGGTATATATTCATTACTGTTAATATCCTTAATGGTATCTACTAGGTTTTTAAATTTTCTATTCCTACTTACAAAACCAAGACTGCCTCCATTAATTTTTTCATCAATATATAAAGATGCATATTTAGGTATAATAACCTCTCCACCGGCTAGCTTATTACCTGAAATATCAAATTGATCCATTATGGAACTAAGGTCATCTATTTCATTATTCGCTAAAGGAAGAATTGAACCATTTTTAAGCTTATGGAACTTTCTTCTTTGCTTAACTGACATTAGAACGTCCTTTAATTCTTCCTTGGTAACTCCTTCTATTGAGAAATCAAAAGCAAGAAGGTCTGCTTCATTTAGTCTAATAGACGATTTAAACATCTTAGAGTTTAATATTTTAATGCCCTTAAAAGCCTCCGAATAATAAACTTCTCCAAGCTCCATTAGCTCTTCAACTCCATAGGTCATAAACTCAACTAAATCATCTTCATCTTCAATGACAAGAAGATTTCCTTTAACCACAAAGCTTAAATCCCTTACTCTGTTTAAAATAGCAGTCTCTTTAGGGACATTTCTAATAACAACATCCGCTGCCGCTTCATCTTCAGTAAGATTGTTTCTATATTTATTATAGGATTCATCCTTAAATTTACCTGTATCTTCATTTGGAGAATGCTCAAACACCTTATCTCCGTATGTAAATTTGATTTCACAGGAAATTCCTTCTCTATCCTTATCAAGATAGAATTCTGCCCTTAAAGGCTCATCCCTAATTATCTCTTTTACCTTCTCATCCTTCATGACTAAAGGACTTAGCTGATTAAGCTTAGGAAGAAGAAAATTTGCCACATCGCTTATGTCCTTTTTCTTAAAGGATATGGTACTATCATGAGTCTTTTTAAAAGCCTTATATAAAGGTAAAAAGTCTTCCTTTTCTTTATCTGAAAGCATATATATCTTATTATTTAAATAAAATAATCCTGCATTTTCTGCAATAGCCTTTGGTGTATCTCCATTCATATCAATGCTTAGATTATCTCCATTCATAAACATGTAAAAGCTCATTGGCATACTTCCGCAGACAACCTCCACATCCTTAAGGGTTTCATCTACATAGTCCACGTTTATAGTTTTACCATTCTTTATGGTAAGAATCTTTCTCAGCTGTCCCTCCGTAAGAAATACTCTCTTACCACTGAAAAACACAGCTTTATTAGTATAAACCTTATTCATTACCTCTAAATTAAGATCATAAATTTCCTTAACTAAATTAAGAATGTCTAAATCATCTTTCCTAAAGGTATACTTGCTACTCACATACTGCAGTTCTTTTCCAAAGTTAAGAGTTCCACCACTTTTGAACATACACTCAATAAACTCTTTAATGTTTTTTACAACATAATATCTTGAAGCTCCAACCTTAAGCTCCATATGGTATGTATTGGTCTTCTGACCATGACCTACTTCATCTATGATTAAATTAACCTCAAGATTAAGGATTTGCTTATGAAAGCCCTTGGACTCCTTATCAAAGGAAGCTCTATACATATCTAACAGCTCTTCCTCACTAGATTTTTGAATATTTATCCCTCTTCCTCTAATTCCTTCTCTATTAAGCTTAATAAGTACTGCTCCAATATGCTTACACATTTTGTGCTCATGAAAAGCCTCACAGGTACAATTAGGATACAACTTATAATTCTTATTATTAATTAAAAGTGTTACCTTATAATTTTTCACATCATAAGCAGATTCTACAATGGATGTCACTGATAAAACAGTAGCAGAATTCTCATTAACCTTCATGGTTCTAACCTTATTTCTAAGATACATATCCATTGCTCTATTGTAGATTAAATTACCGCAAATCTCCTTAATCTCACTTAACTCTAAATCAAAACTCATAACTTCTCTCCTATATATCTCATGCATATTCCTGTTGTTGAAAAAATACTCTACCTTATATTATATACCTATTTTGCCTTTTAAATAAGCTATTTAATTAATTTGATTAATAATAAGTAATAAGCAAGTTAATAATTAATTTACTTATTATTACCTTGACTTTTTTTATTGCTATGGTAGTATTACCTTAAGAGTAATTAATAACAGTTATTACTAGCTATTAATTATCGATCACGAGATGAATTAAGGAGAAACAAATGAAGAAAAAATTTTTATCAGCAATTATCTGCTCAATGTTAGCAACAAGCATTGTTTTAACTGGTTGTGGCAATGATAGCCCAAATTATGAAGGAACATATACAGGCACAGCCTGGAAAGGACAAGCTGAGGGTGTAACCCTTGAAGAAGCAAAAGATAAAATTACTTCAACAATCACTGTAGACTCAAAAGGTAAAATTACTGATGCAAAGTTCGATTTCTTAGTTAATAAAGACGGAACTTGGATTACAAGAAACAATCCAGAGGCTACAGTTACAGTTGACTTTTCTGTAGACCCAACTGCTGCTACTTTAAATGGTGAGGAATCCACAAAAGGTGCATCAATGTTTGATGTTAAAGCTAATGATGCAATGTCTTTATATTCTGTAGCTGTGAATGAAGATGGAACAGTTTCTGTTATGTTAGTTGATGCTACAACTCGTTATCGATATGAAGCAAAGCTTTCAAAGGATTTCAACTTTGAAACAAAGCTTGCTGATGCAAAAATCGGTGAAACTTGGATTCCAACTGTAAGGGAATCAAGCGGTGGTGCAATGAAAATCACTGATTGGTCTGAAGTAAATGGAAAAACTATATTTGGACTAAGTCCATTCAACCATGTTATGACACGTCGTGGAGTTTTAGAAGGCTTAAGCGACGCTTCAACAATGAAGGAATTAGTTGAAGCTCTTGGAGTTACCTTTGAAAATGGTGTAGCTAAGCCAATGGAAGCTACCTATGGATATCACTCAAATGGTGGATGGGAAGGAAACTATACTGCTATATGTGAATTCTTAGTTGGAAAGAACATCGAAGAAGTAACAGGACTCGTAGATTACTCAGAAGAAAAATTTGCTAAAGCTATCAATGAAGATAACTTTTTTGGTATAGACGTTCCATCTGGTGCAACTAAAACTGTTCAGGATTCCTTTGATACAATCTCTGGAGCAACAGTTCGTATGTCTAGAGAAAACGAAGCTTACCAAAGAGCTTTAGTTGATGCTGGTATACTAAAAGAAGAAGACATTATAAAAGGACGTTTCTAAGAAACTATAAAATTAACTAAAGATAAAGTATAACTAAAGATAAAGTATAACTAAAGATAAAGTATAACTAAAGATAAAGTATAACTAAAGATAAAGTATAACTAAAGATAAAGTATAACTAAAGATAAAGTATAACTAAAGATAAAGTATAACTAAAGATAAAGTATAACTAAAGATAAAAATAAGCTATCCGCAATTAAGCGAGATAGCTTATTTTTATCTTTATAATTGAAGGAATCTAATTTACATTAAGAATCCGAATAAGATACTTCCGATTACAAGAACGATTCCTCCACCAAGTCTTGATGAAAGCTGTGCGTAAGCGATAAGTCCCATTCTGTCCGCAGCTCCAAGAACTGCAAGGTCTCCTGAACCACCTCTGTTAGCCATACAAAGACCAGCAGTGATAGCAGCGTCAACTGGGTAAAATCCTACGAAGTATCCAACAATAGCTGAACCAAGAATAGCTCCGATAACGATAGCTAATGCAATTACAACGTTTGCTGGTGTGATTGCTGCCATTAATTCTCCAAGATCAGTAGATACCCCTACTCCAACCATAATTATTAATATGATGTTTGAAGTAAAGAAAGATTGAAGCTTTTTAGCTCCTGCTCTAACTGGCGCTGGGATTATTCCTAGTGCTGCAGCTATAGCAACAAAGATAATCATATATGCAAATGAGTGTATTGCAACTCCACCGATTGTTGGAAGCAGATATTTACCAAATAAAGTTCCTAATGCATAGAAACCTAATGCTGTGAATAAAGCTGCTCCAAGGTCTTTCATTGAAGTTTTAACTTTTTCATCCTCTTTAGCAAGCTCTGCACTGTTTCTTATTAACGTCTTTCCGTCTCCAGTTAAGCTTGTCTTAACTTCTCCGATTTTCTTTAATATTGCAGCTGTAATTATTGCAAAGATATTAGCAATTGTAAGTACTGCTATAGCAAATGAGTAATAACCTTCTTTTGGAAGACCAGTTACTTGCTCATAGATCTGACTTAAAGGTACAGCTCCAGCTCCGTTACCACCACCCATAATAGGTAGAACATATTTTAAAGCTACTTCAGCTGGGTTTATTCCAAATAATAAACCTGTTAAGCATCCTAAAAGGAATGCTCCAGCAAGACCTCCAAGAATTGCAGGAATGTATCCTACAAATGATTTTATCATTAGCTTTCTATCAAGAGCTAATATAGATCCAGTGATTAATATTACGATGAATAATGTTAAGAAATCAATGTCATCCATTATTACATTAATAGCTCCAACATATTTTTCTGGTAATATGTTAAAGTAAACTAATGCAGCAGTTCCAAGGAAGGCTAATACTATACCCCCTCCAATGTATGAGTTCCAAAATGGAATTCTTTCTCCAATCTCATCAAAAACTATACCGATTGAAAGCATAAGTGCAAAAGTTCCAGCAAAGTCTGTTGGTAAAGCGCCTACAAATGCAGCAAAAATAATTATAACCATGAATCCAAGGCAGATTTTCCAATCAAGACCGAAAGGTTTAAAACTTCTCTTTTCTTCTAACATAATAATCCTCCTAAATGTATTATTTAACGTTTAGTAAAATGTTTACATAATCGTTATAAATTCATTATAAGTTACACCTTGTCCAACGTCTAATACCATATTTTCATGACCTATAACTAAAAAGTTATATTGTATACAATTTGCATGTATATGTATCTAAACTTTCAAAATGAATACAAAAGAACAACTTAAATATAAGCTGCTCTTTCACTATTCTTTATATCATTTATAGTTTCTAAAAACTTTTTTGCTGCTTCACTGGTATATCCATCTTTTCTATACCCTACGCCAGTTTGTATGTCGTATTTCTTTGGGAGATAGTAAAAATCAGGCTTTATGTGATAATCCATACTATCCTTTATACTTTCGTTCACAATGGCTAAACCTACACCTTCAGCACAAAGCTTAATGATTGCATTAATATTTCTCATTTCAAATTTAATTTTTGGATCTAATTCATAATCCTCAAAAATTCCATCTACAATATGTCTCATCTTTTGACCTTGATGCTGTATAATAAATTCTTCATCATTTAAATTATACTTCATATATATATTGTCAAAGGTTTTCTCCTTCCCCTGTAGGTTAAAGTAACCCGGTTGTGTAACTAAATAAAGCTTCTCCTGTTTAATTGGCATAAATTTTATTTTTTTATTTTCAACAGGGCCATTTAATAAAATCAAATCCAAATTTCCTTTAATTAAAGTCTCTTCTAACAAGCTTGTACTTTCTTCAATTATCTCCATTTCAATATTAGGATGCTCTTCAATAAACTTCGGCAAAATATGTGGCAGTTTTTGAGAAGCACCTGTGAAAGTTGTTCCAATTCTTAATAGTCCAGTATCTACATTTTTTATATCTGAAATTCTTCTAATTAAATCATCATTTAAATTTAAGATTTGCTGTGCAGTTTCTATATACGCTTTTCCAAAAGGCGTAAGCTCAATAGGAACAACACTTCTGTCAAAAATTTTCATCCCCAATTGTTTTTCTAAACTTATAACACACTTGCTAAGAGATGGCTGGCTGATAAATAGCTTTTCTGCTGCTTTACTTATTCCACCCTCTTCATATATGGCAAGTATATATTGTAATTGCTTAAAATCCATCTATGTCCTCCCCATATAACTCAATGAATAATTAGCTAAATCATTGCTACAACTAAAATCCTTATGTTCTAAAATTAAATCTTAACAATAAATACATATGTAATTGTATACATAATTCCATATTATTGTACTTATGTATACATTTAATTATATTATAAATTTCTAATATTTCCAATATTATTTTAAGAATTTTTAAAAAGCTACCCCCATGGATTGAGATAGCTTTTTAAATACTTTATTTATTTCTTCTAAAATTCAAATTCTTTAACTTTACGAACCACATCAATGATTGTCCCATCTCTATATTCAACCATGGCAACTACTTTATCCTCAAATTGAACTTCTTCTGGCCTTCCAACCAATCTGTATGCTTCTTCCTTTAGCTTTTCAATTGTCCATACTGGCACATCGATATCCTTTAAAGAATCAATTAAATCTTGTCTTCTAGGATTTATTGCAATACCATATTCCGTTACAACGATATCTACGCTCTCACCCGGTGTTGTAACACTTGTAACTCTATCACAAATAGTTGGTATTCTGCTTCTGAGTAACGGTGCAACGATGATTGTACACTTAGCTCCAGCTGCTGTATCCACATGTCCGCCCGGTGCTCCTCTTAAAACACCATCAGAACCAACAACTACATTTACATTGAAGTCAGTATCAACCTCTAACGCTCCAAGGATAACAAAGTCTAGTTTATTAACAAAGGCACCTTTGTTTAATGGATTTGCATATTGAGAAGTAGAAATCTCAAAGTGTCTTGGATTTGTATTTACAGATGCAATGGAATCCAAATCAAAGTCCTGTGCATCTACAATAGTTTTTATTAAGCCTTCCTTCATCAGTTCTACCATTGGTCTTGTGATTCCACCAATAGCAAACCCCATCTTAATATCTTTTTCCACCATGAATGGCTTTAAGAATCTTGTTACTGCAAGAGATGGACCACCACCTCCTGTTTGGAAGGAGAAGCCGTCTACAAAATATTTTGTATTTGCTAAAGCCTTTGCAGCATATTCTGCAATCATCAGCTCCCTTGGATTTTCAGTAAATCTTAAAAGAGCATTTGCAATCTTCTTAGGATTTCCAACTTCATCAACCACAACCACGTAATCAACATCTACCTGCTGAATACTTGGTGGGAAATTAGGAAAATCCACAAGAGTATCTGTAATAACCACAACTTTATCTGCATATTTTGAATCTACCATAGAATAAGATAAAACTCCGCAGTCAGATTTTCCACCTTTTCCCCTTGCATTTCCATAAGCATCAGAGGTTGGTGCTCCGATAAATGCCACATCTATGTGCACATCTCCAGTTTCAATAGCTCTAACTCTTCCACCATGAGAACGAATAATTGCAGGATTCTTAAGTTTTCCATGAGATATTGTCTCCCCAATTCTGCCTCTTACTCCACTTGTCTGAATTCCTGTTATAACGCCACTTTCAATATGTTTAACAATTGGATTATGTGCATCGCCTAAGGAACTTGCACAAATTGTTATATCTTTTATCCCCATTTCAGCAATAGTCTCAACCACCATGTTAACCACATAGTCTCCATCCCTAAAATGATGGTGGAAAGAAATTGTCATTCCATCCTTAAGTCCACTTTTCTCAATAGCTTCTCTTAAGGTTGGCACAAGCTTTTCTTCCTCTGGCTTCATTATAGCTCTTACAGTTGGACTTGCTTTTGTATAAACCTTGTCATGATAATAATACTGGCCTTGAAATACTTCTTTGCCATTAACTAATAACTCTTCTGGTATATCTCTACCTGCTTTATTTATCATTATAAATCCCCCTTATAAATGCCACATGCCTTTGCCGTAGCTATTACACGCTGAGCACCTTCAAGCATTGCTATATCAACCATTTGTCCATCAATAGTAAACACACCCTTGCCTTCTTCTTTAAACTCTCCAAGAGAAATAATTGTCTTTTCTGCAGTTCTTATTTCTTGCTCAGTTGGTGCAAAAACCTCATGTACTATTGGAATTTGTTTAGGACTTATAACGGATTTTCCATCAAAGCCAAGCTGCTTAATAAGTTCTACTTCTCTTCTGAACCCTTCCCAATCACTTAAATCTGTGTTAACTGTATCAAAACACATAATTCCTGCAGCTCTTGCAGCGATAATAAGCTGAGATCTCGCTCCAAACATCTCCATTCCATCTGGGTATCTTCTTGTCTGAAGAGTTCTCATTAAATCTCCTGCACCCACAGCAACTCCCATCATTCTTTCACTGCTTGAACAAATTTCATAGGCATTTATAATTCCTATTGGACTCTCAATAGCAGCCATTATCATAGTAGTTCCAACTTCTACTCCAAATTCTCTTTCAGCTTCTTCAATTAATTTTTCAGCTCTTTGAACATCTTCTCTTCTCTCACATTTTGGTACTCTTATAACCTCAATGCCGCAGGCAACAGCAACTCTGATATCTTCCTTTATATGTGGAGAATCTAATCCGTTAACACGAACTACTAATTCTATGCCTTTATAATCTATATTTTTTAAGGTATGAAATAAAGTGAATCTTGCTGCATCCTTCTGATTTTCAGCAACCGCATCCTCTAAATCAAAAATAATACAGTCTGGTTTATAGATGTATGCATCCTTTAAAAGGCTTGCATTTTGGGCTGGAAGAAACATCATGGTACGTCTTATTCTTTTTTTCTTCATTATTTTAAACCTCCCCATGGATAATTTTCTTTAACTCCAGCCGCTCTGAAAACAGCACACTGTACTCTAGCTTTTATAATACAATCTAATGCTCCTTTATCAGTAACTGTAACCTTAGCATTTTCAACCTTCATACTTCTTAAAGTTTCTACTACCGTTGCCTTTATCTGCTTTCCATATTGGTTCAATACGCTGCTCGTTATCGAAAGCTCCAATCCATCTTCATTTGGTTCAATAATAATTTGAACATCACTAGACTCTAAGGTACCAGCTGACGCTACATTTTTTAACTCCATTTATACCCCTCCATTTGAATAAACTCAGCCTGCATGAATTTCTGCATCACTCTAATAAAATTATAGGCATAGGAGGTGACTTTAGTCTAATACCCTATTTTCATAGGGGTATACCTTTTAAGCTATAGCCTGCATATTTCTTATTTAAATAAAAATAAAGCTGAAGGAAAAAAGATATTTTTCCCTTCAGCCTTATCACTAATTGCTTAATTTTCTATTTGTTTAACTCAATAAATTTTTTAGCAGCTTCACAAGTATATCCATTCTTCCTGTAAGCAATACCACTTACAATACTATACCTTGATGGCAATTCATAAAAATCTGGCTTAATTACATAATCCATATTTTCCTTAACACTTTCATGAACAATAGTCATTGCAACACCTTCTGCACATAGCTTAACTGCTCCATCTATACTTCTCATTTCCAGCTTGATATTTGGTGTCATATCATAATCCTGAAATACCTTCTCCGTTAAACGTCTGAGCTTCTGTCCATGTCTAAGCACTATAAAATCTTCATTTTTTAAATCATATTTTTCACACAGCTCTTCAAAAGATTTTTCACAGCCCTCAAGATTGTACTTTCCTGGCGGCGTTACTAAATACAGATGATCACTTTTTATTGGAACAAATTTAATTTTCTCCTCATCCACAGGTCCATTTAGAACCAATAAATCCAAATGACCTTTGAGGAGTTCTTCCTCCAAAACCTTGCCCCTTTCTTCAATTAAAGCAATTTCAATACCAGGATACTTTTTCATAAACTCTGGAAGCATCCTCGGAAGTCTTTGTGAGGCTCCGAAAAAGGTTACTCCCAGCCTCAAAAGTCCAGTATCTCCATTTTTCATATCCTGAGATTTTTGAATTACACCTTTGTTTATACTCAAAATCTGCTCAGCAGCTTCAATGTAAGTTTTCCCAAAGGGGGTCAGCCCAATTGGAGCTGTGCTTCTATCAAAAATTTTCATCCCTAGATGTTTTTCTAAATTAATCACACATTTGCTAAGAGATGGCTGACTTATAAACAGTTTTTCTGCTGCTTTGTTAATTCCGCCTTCTTCATAAATTGTAATAACATATTGTAACTGCTTAAACTCCATTATACTCCACCTGCTTATCCATAATATATAATTATAATATAGCCGTTAAGCAATTCCAACTTTTTCACCTTAAACTTTTCAAGGTCGTTACACAACCATTTTCAAGTCTATTTTGTAACGAAATCTACGGTAGTATTATCATTTACCATTGCATTATCAACTTCAACTAATACTGCCCATTCTGCCATATCTGCAGTTCCAAACTCGGGTACAGTTACTTTTATTTGAACAGTTATCTGATCACCATTTTTAACAACCTTGGTTACTTCATGCCTTATAGATCCGCTACCTTCTCTAAGCTGAATTACAATTAGTGACTTTTTCTTAAAAAATTCCTCATCATATTTTGATCCATAATCAATAGTATCAATGGAACCTAAGTCCTTAACACTTCTAAAGAGCCCTATAGTAGGAAACTCCTTTCCACTTGTATAGCTGCCAGTCTTTATAACTCTTGCTTCAAAAGGAATATCTTCACCTTTAATATCACCAATATAGATGCCTTTCCCCTTCAAGCTTTCCTTAAATTTATCCTTAATCATTTTATCCCCCTCTCCCGGAACAACCGTATCCGCTTCACCCTGTGAAGGATTATCATACACTCATCCAGAAGTTTCACATACCCCTGTAGTTTCATTTGCTATAGTTGGTAACTCCTCCTGTGCATTATCTCCCCTTTTATCACTGCACCCTGCACAACCTAGTGTTAATGCTAGAATCAAAGCTGACCAAGTAAACCTTAGTATTGTACCTTTCATTACTTCTCCCTCCTTTTTAAGTGCTTATCATGTCTTTATAAGTATTACGTTCTTATTCTATTATTTGCCATTGAGAACTTTAAAATTCTTTTTTTTAAATAAAATATGAATATATTGCAAATACTATATATTAACTTATAACTAGAAACTTTACTTTACTTATTCCTATTATCACGTAAGGTTTAGTTTTTTATTTAAAATATAAATTAAGGAGGTAAATATGAAAAATAAAATTCTTTTATTTTTAATGAGTGTTTTTCTTATCGTTTTGTCTGTTCAAATAACAGCCTTTGCAGATGAAAGTGACGATTTTATATGGAGAGTTCCCGTAATGTCTGAAGAAACAGAAGAAGTTTATGAAGCTTTAGAAGCAGAACGCTCTTGCCACGAAAGCTATAAAACTTTAGTTGACGCTATGATGAAGGTTAAAGACCAAGGGGGCTTCACTAAAGCTGAAATTAACGCTGTACATAAGTTCTATGAAAGCCAGGTTTCATCTAATTCTCAACTACCTACTGACAGCAAAGAATTATTGAACTTGCTTTATAAAAATAACATCATAACTAAGACTCAACATGATCAAACTTTAGCAGCATTACAATAAAAATAATTAAAGGTACTCTTGAGAGTACCTTTAATTATTTTTTACGATTTTTCTATTGCTAATATTTCAATTCTGAACTTTACTTACCTAAGTATCTAAATTCAACTTTACCTATACAGCCTATTATACAATTTCACACTTTGAAACAACCGCTGCTATTTTTTCTGCTGCAAACTTCAGCTCTTCCTTGCTATGAGAAGCCATTATTGTTATTCGCAGTCTTGCCTTGCCTTTTTCCACCGTTGGATATCTTATTGCTGAAACAAAAATTCCTTCCTTCAGTAATTCTTCAGCTGCTGATAACGCTTTATTTTCATCCCCCATGATTATTGGAATAATTGCACTTTCAGAAGAAACCTCAATACCCATTTGATTTAATAGGTGACAAAAATATTTTATATTCTCCTGAAGATCACTAATCTTCCTATTATCCACTCTTAATATTTCGAGAGCCTTAAGTGATGCTGCAATAGTTGCAGGACTCAAAGCAGTGGAGAAAATGAAACTACGAGCACTGTTTTTTAGATATTCAATCATAACCCTTGAACCACAAACAAAGCCCCCTTCACTGCCAATAGCTTTACTTAAGGTTCCCATATAAATATCAATAAGTCCTTCTACACCATGGTATTCTGCTGTACCTCTTCCATGTCTTCCAAGAACCCCAGTACCGTGAGCATCGTCCACCATAGTTAATACCCTATACTTTTTACTAAGCTTTATTATCTCTGGAAGGTTTGCAATGTCACCATCCATACTAAAAACTCCATCGGTAACAATTAAACCTTTTTTATATGTATTTTCTTTTAACTTCTTTTCTAAATCTACCATATCATTATGCCTATAAATTATAGTTTTAGCTTTAGATAATCTGCAGCCATCAATTATGCTTGCATGGTTTAATTCATCACTAAAAATAATATAGTCCTCATCACAAATTGCTGATATAACTCCAACATTAGCCATATATCCCGTATTAAATACCAAGGCCGCTTCTGTATGTTTCATTTCTGCAAGGATTTCTTCTAGCTTTGAATGAAGATTATAGGAGCCCGTTGTAAGTCTGGAACCACCAGCTCCCGTACCATAAGTATAAATAATCTCCTTAACAAAGTCCTTAACTCTTTTATCACTACTCATATCAAGATAGCTATTAGAACACAGCATAAGCTTTATATTACCATCCACAACAGCTGATGAAGTCTGCTCACTGGAAATTACTTTTAAGTTCCTATATAGACTTCTTTCTTTTAACAAATTTAGTTTTTCTTTCATTTCTAATAGTTCGTTCATACTGTACCTCATCTTGAATTTAATTCAATATTATTTTTAACTAATACATGTTTTTTTTGGATATAATCTATACACCCCTGAACTTGTTCTTCCAACCCATTGAATAAAAATATCCTACCGCCTCTTTCATCCCCTAGGTCCTTTAAATTAGTTATTCTTACATATCCAAATTCCTTTGATGCTATATATCCGGTAGTGTATTCAGGGTCATCAGAAACACATATTTCAGCTAATATATTAGGATGTGATACAACCTTTGTAGCCAGAACCAAAGCTTCCTTGAAATGAATATTAGCACCAATCTCCTTATTTAAACTGTCAATCCTCATATCTTCAAAATCCATATTGGTTGCCCTTATGCCTCTCTTCTTATCTGGTTCAAGCCTCATCATTGTTTTTACATCAAGAAGCATTGCTCCCCTCATATTAAAGGTATACTGAAAATTTTTTAAAATATCTTGTCCTATCTTAACGCCTAATTTACTTAGAATATTTTCAATAACTAACCATCCTTCTTCCTTGCTCTTCGAATCAATGGTTGTAACCTTTAAAGGATTAAGAATGCTTATTTCCTCTTTATTTATCTTTTCTATTTTTATATTTATGAAATCAGGATTACCCTTAGAATGAGTTTGAGCTCTTTTAACTAAACCTGAAATACATACTTCAAGATTTTCTTCACTAACAATTTTCTCTGCTCCTGAAATATGTGTTTCTCCTTCACTTGCTCTCATCTTTACGCTATATAACTTATCCAAAGCAGTTCCATTCCTTTCTTCCTATTTCAACATATAAGACTTTGATTTACTTCCTATTAACACTTTTTTCTCCTCCCAAAGATACTCTTTAAAAGGTGTTTGCTGGATTATTTTTCTAAGAACTACACTTAAAATGTAAGATGACACTGCAGTGTACAACATCCCAGGTAATGCCGCCGCTAATAAAGCTGAAACCTCTGCACCAGTGATTCCAGCTAAAACAAACCGTGCTCCTGCCGTTCCAATTGGTCCTGCTGCTGTTAGCCCAATAGCTCCATTTCCAATAACCATGGCAACTCCACCTGCCACAATTCTGAAGCTCATTGCTGTTACTACATTTAAAACTGTATGAATTCCTGTTATAAAGGTTATTCCACTAGCAACAATTCCAGCCAAAATATATCTTTTAAATCCAAAACATCCCAAAATTGCTACAGCAATCGGTGCTGATAACTGAAATTCTGTCCCGGGAAATATTCCTGGTAATTTAAATAAGCCAGAAACTGCTATAATAGCTGCTAAAATCCCTATTAATGTTAATTCATTTGTTTTAAACCTCATAATTTTACTCTCCCAAAACTTCTATGATACATTCTAAACAAACTTCTACAACATGTTCCATCTCTTTCTCAGTTATAATTAATGGTGGATTAAAATAGATAACATCTCCTAAAGGTCTTAATACAACACCCTTTTCTAAGGCTTTCTTATATACTTCATATCCAACTCTTCTCTTTGAATCAAAGCCTTTCATATATTCCTTATCTTCAACTAACTCAATTGCATTAATAAGACCTAGG
Organism: Clostridium culturomicium; assembly: GCF_000821305.1. Classification (GTDB taxonomy): domain Bacteria; phylum Bacillota; class Clostridia; order Clostridiales; family Clostridiaceae; genus Clostridium_J; species Clostridium_J culturomicium. The sequence goes on from NZ_CCXK01000014.1 coordinate 88,036, forward strand.
CTTCTAATCTCTCCAACATTCTTATGATTTAATAGCTTATCCTTTATGATCTTATTAAAGAAGGGTGCTCTTTCATTAGCTCTTTCAATTATCTTTTCATCATTTAAGATTTTAAGGACTTCCACTGCCGCAGAACAAGCCAAAGGATTTCCACTATAGGTATGGCTATGCATAAAAGCCTTTCCTTCGCTATAATCTGCATAAAAGCCCTTATAAATTTCATCAGTTGTTACTGCTACAGCCATTGGCATATATCCGCCTGTAATCCCCTTTGAAAGACACATAATATCCGGACTTATTCCAGCATGGTCGCAGGCAAACATTTTCCCTGTTCTTCCATAACCTGTTGCAATCTCATCTGCAATAAGATGTACATTATATTCATCACAAGCTGCTCTTAATTTTTTCAAGTAAACTGGAGGATAAATCCTCATTCCTGCAGCTCCTTGAATAAGCGGTTCAACCATAAAGGCACAAACCTCATTTCCAAACTCCTCGAAGCTTTTTTCTGCCGCCTCAAAACACTCTGCATTACAGTTTTCTCTACACTTTCCGTATTTACATCTGAAACAATCCGGTGCCTCAACTCTGACGATTTCCATAAGCATTGGTTTATAGATCTGTGAATACAAATCAACTCCACCTACTGAAAGGGCTCCCACGGTTTCTCCATGATATGCATCTGATAATGCCATAAACCTTTTTTTCTGAGGATTACCAGTTTGATAATGGTACTGAAAACTCATTTTCATTGCTGCTTCGATAGCAGAGGATCCATTATCCGTAAAACAAAATCTAGTTAATCCCCTTGGTAGCACTTTAGAAAGACCTTCACAAAGCTCTATGGCTGGTCTATGGGTAAAATTTGCAAAAATAACATGTTCCAAGTTATCCAGCTGCTTCTTAACAGCTCCGTTAATTCTTTCATTACAGTGACCTAATAAATTACACCACCAGGAACTAACCACATCTACATAAGCTTTGCCATTAACATCATAAAGATTAATTCCTCTTCCTTTTTCTATAACAATTGGTGGAAGCTCCTCATAATCCTTCATTTGGGAGCATGGATGCCATATATGGTTTAAATCCATTTCCACTAAATTTCTTACCTCTATACTTTTATCTTGTGTTTTCTTTAATTCTTTTAGCTTTTCATTACAGATTTGTTGTTCATCGTTCTTCTTTACACTCATTATGTACACTTCCCATCATTAATTATCAATAACACTCATCGTAAACTATTATAATTAACTTAGTTTACAATTGTCAACTTAATTTCACAAATCAGTTTACAATATTAAAAAATAAAAGCCGGCATTACTGCCAGCTTTCTAGATATACCTTTATAAATATTTATTTAAACTTCACAGCTGTTCCGTAACATATTACCTCTGATGTACCATTAAGTATAGAACTTGTAGCATATCTAATATTTACTACTGCATCTGCTCCAAGACTTTCTGCCTCTTGTGACATTCTCTTAGTTGAAATAGCTCTCGCTTCATTCATCATTTCTGTGTAACCTGTGATTTCTCCACCTACAAAAGTTTTTAACCCACTCATGATATCCTTACCAACATTTTTAGACCAAACAACTGACCCCTTAACCATTCCTAACATTTCAAATTCTTTACCTGAAATATAATCAGTATTTACTAATATCATCTTCTTCTCCTCCTTTAATCTCTTTTATTCTTTCTATCATGTTGTAAATTATTGCTCCGCCAACAAATATAACTACACCCATTAATATTATTCCTATTATTTTAGCGGTCATTACTGATTCTGCCGCCAAAATCATTGCAGTCAAAAAGTAAGCCACAGCAACTATCAATAAAAGTCCTGTAATAACAATGGTTAATATTATTTTCCCCAGCTTTCTCATCTCCTTCTATGTATTTATACAACATATATTTAAATTTTATCACGATTTCCATGTTATTTAATCTTAATTTTCTAATTTAATTAAATTAATTTATTTAACTAAAAACTATAAAAATTTCTAATAATCATGTCTGTATCTGCATATACAGAATTTTTATTTTTTTGAGTATATAATCTGCTTAGAGATAACTATATCTTTTTAAAGGAGGATGAACAAATGATTAAATTAATAGGTATCTTAATTGTTATTATTGGATTTACTTTAAAATTAGATACAATCGCTGTTGTACTTTCAGCTGGTGTTTTAACTGGTCTAGTTGCTGGTCTTGACATCAATGAAATATTAACTACTCTTGGATCTACCTTCGTGGCTCAAAGAGCAATCACACTTTTCATCTTAACACTTCCTGTTATCGGAATGTGTGAAAGGTTCGGACTTAAAGAGAGAGCCGCTACACTTATAGGTAAAGCAAAATCTCTTTCAGCTGGAAAACTGTTAACAGTTTATGCTTTAGTTAGACAAATTGCTGCTGCTCTATCAATAAGAATGAGTGGCCATCCTCAATTTGTTAGACCATTAGTTAACCCAATGGCACAAGGTGCTGCTACAAACAGCCTTGGTGAAATAGAAAAGAAAGATCAAGATAAAATTAGTGCTGCTGCAGCTGCTATGGACAACTACGGGAACTTCTTTGGTCAAAACCTATTTATGGCAAGTTCTGGAGTTCTTCTTATTGCAAGCACCCTAAGCGAGCAAGGGTATGCAGTTGAAGGTATGGATGTAGCTATGGCATCAATTCCTGTTGCTGTTATTTTATTCATAATGGTTATAGTTCAAAACCATATGCTAGATAAATCTCTTATAAAAAAATATTCAAAGAAAGATAAATAGAGGAGGAATCATTTATGAATATGCAAGTATTATCTGATTTTTTACTAGATGTATTCTACGCGCTAATAGGATTCTTAATGATTGCCCTTGCAGCTTATACTTTTACAAATAAAGAACATCAAGCTAGAATTGGTACATCTATTTTCTGGACAATCCTTGGTGTAGTATTTGCCTTTGGCGAATTAATCCCTGCAAACCTTGTTGGTGTACTTTTAATTGTTCTTGGATGCTTAACAGCTTCTAAAAAGGTTAAAATGCTTCCAGCTAAGCCTTTAGATGGTGAATTTGCAAAAAATCAAGCTGAAAAGCTAAAAAATAAAGTGTTTATACCACCTGTAGTAATTGCCGTAGTAGCTTTAGCTGTTGCACAATTCACTACAATCAGCGGAACTGCTGCTATCGGTATTGCTGCTGTTATCGCAATATTAATAACTTTAGTTGTTCTAAAAGCTAATCCAAAATATATCATTGAAGATGGAGTTAGAATGGTTGACTCTGTTGGACCTGTAAGTATATTGCCTCAATTATTAACGGCTCTTGGCGCTGTATTCACAGCTGCTGGTGTTGGTGAAGTTATCGCTTCAGGAATTTCTACTGTTATTCCTGCTGGAAACTTATTAATCGGTTCTGCAGCTTACTGCATTGGAATGGCTGTATTCACAATGATAATGGGTAATGCTTTTGCAGCCTTTGCTGTAATAACAGCTGGTGTTGGTGTTCCTTTCGTATTTGCCCAAGGGGCTAACCCTGCCATTGCTGGTGCTTTAGCTCTGACTGCTGGATACTGCGGAACTCTTATGTCTCCAATGGGAGCTAATTTCAACATCATGCCTGCAGCACTTTTAGAGATTGACGATAAAAATGCTATAATTAAGCATCAATTTCCTATTGCTATAATTCTTTTAGTAGTACACATATTCTTAATGTACTTCTTAGCATTCTAATCGCAGTTCAATAAACTTAAATATTAACTTTATTCCATAGAATTTGGTTTTTCTAATTGTTTTTATTAACGAAACAATAGTCTTCTTTAATATTTTGGACATGTTGGAATTGAACTCCTATAGGACAAGTTAAATTTATATAGTATAATTGTATTACCGATAGCATCTACTCTTATCTGCAGACTTTTAAGTTATTTATAGCTTTTTAAATTTGTAGATAAGAGTATTTCTACTTTATTTTCAATAAACATAACTCAAAATTTATTATAGAATGATTATATTTTTAAGGAGGTGAACTTTAATGAAGGTAAATCCTTCATTAAAGGAATACATGAAAGTTTTAATAAGTGGTTTTGATCCATTCGGTGGAGAATCAATAAATCCAGCTCTAGAGGCTGTAAAATTACTTCCTGACACAATTGCTGGTGCTGAAATTATAAAGGTAGAAATTCCTACTGTGTTCAATAAATCTGCTGAAGTCATGGAAAAATTCATAAGTGAACATAGCCCTGATGCAGTAATTTGTGTTGGGCAAGCTGGTGGAAGATTCACTGTAACTCCAGAAAGAGTAGCAATAAACATTGATGATGCAAGAATTAAAGATAATGATGGAAATCAGCCAATCGATATTCCTATAAAGGAAGATGGTTCTCCTGCATACTTCACAACTCTTCCAATAAAAGCTATGGTTAAAAACATGATTGATAATGGATATCCAGCAGCAGTTTCAAACACTGCAGGAACCTTTGTATGTAATCACATGATGTATAACGTGCTTTATCTGGCTGACAAAAAATATCCTGGAATGAAGGGTGGATTTATTCACGTTCCATATATTCCAAACCAAGTTGTGGCAAAGCCAAACATGCCATTCATGAGCCTTCAAGATATATCAAAATGTCTTGAGCTTTGTATTGAAGCACTAGTAAATAATACTGAAGATATTAAAACAGTAGGAGGTACAATCTGCTAATGATAAAACCAACAGAAGAAAAAAAGATATTTGTATATGGAAGCTTAAGAGAAGGCTTTTTCAACTACGACAAATATTTAAATGGTAAAGTTTCAAAGCCGACCTTAGCCAAGGTTCAAGGTAAGCTTTATCACCTGTCTCACAAGGGTTACCCTGCTCTTCTTGATGGTGATGATGAAGTTATCGGTGAAATTATGGAAATGAATGATTTCTATAAAGATATAGTACCTATGGATAAGATGGAAGGTTACCACTCTGCTGAAGATACATCTTTAAATGAATATACTAGAACTGTTATGACAGTTAAAAACTTAGAAACTAATGAAGATGAAGAATGTTATGTATACAAATATGAACAACATACTCATAATGAATTTAACAACCATGCAATTTATCTTCCAATGGGTGACTGGAAAGAATACATGCTAAGTATTTCTCCTAAGCTTACTTCTAAATAATAAATTAGTTTTAAACCCTATCATTCTAAGCAATGGTAGGGTTTTTAGTCTGTTTTTCTTCTAACAAGTGCGCTGATGTTTATTTTTAACTTCATTACATAACATATACACAACAAAGTCTATATAATATTTTATTTTAACTTAAAGGATGATTTATATATGTACGAAGAATATTTTAACCATACACCTCAAACCAAAATGAAAGATTTTTATTTAAATGAAATTGCACCTCTCGGAAATCAAAAAAGCTATAAAAAAAATGATCAGATTGACTACTTTCCTAATTCTAAACTCGCCATTGTTACAGAGGGAAGATTAAAGATTTGCATCTATACTAAAAGTGGTCTTGAAAAAATATTATTTTTCTTAAATCCTGGTGAAATTTATGGAGAAGAGAGTTTATTTTATCCTCATATTGATATAACTCCAGTTCCTCTAGAAGCAACTACAATTTCTTTTATTGATAATGAGGTACTTCAAAACTATTTAATCTCTCATCCAATGGACTATAGATATCTTTTCCAAAGTATCTTAAGAAAGTATCAAATATCTCTTTTTCAAATGGGAGACCTTTTAAAACGATCACCTAAAGCTCAGATTTGTTCTGCCCTTTCAAGATTAATGGCTCAAAGAAGCACCACTAATTCATCTATAGACTTCTATGAACTTGATGTATATCTTACCCATGAAGTCCTAGGTAATATAATTGGCTGTTCTCGAGTAACCGTAACTCGAGTTCTGAACGAATTAAAAGCTGAAGGTATAATTGATACCTCAAATAGACGCATAAAAATATTAGATATTGAAGCTTTAAAAAATTTATCGGAATAACTTCAATTGGAAAAATTTAAACTACATATTTTTTTTACCATAACACAAACTAAGGACGAGTTTTACTAGACTTTATTGAAGCTACGCTTCCAAAGACTTTAAAAATTATTAAAGTCTATTTGTGACATCTAAAAATACCTTTTAGAGTCACATCCCCCTATTTACATAAGGTGGAATTCATATTTATATGCAAAGGATGTGTTATGATGAAAAAATCTTTACTAGTATTAGCTTTAGCTAGTACTCTTGCAGCTTCATCTACATTAGCTTTCGGAATGAACAATAATAATACCTTCTTACCAGAAGAAGTTATTACTGATGCTCCGCAAAAGGAAGATAAACAAAAGAATTGGAACTATCCTAAAGCTAATGAGGAAGGCCAAACTGAACAAAGAAACGATAACCAGCAAAATAAAAAAGGAACTACTAACCAACCTGAAGGTGGTCAGCAACAAAAACCTGGTGAACAAAAACCAGAACAAAAACAACAAAATATAGAACAGAAATCTAAGCAACAGGAAAAACAACCTGGTGGCGGCCAACAACAAGGTGAAACAAAAGGTAAAATGCTAGAAGAAAAATCTAAAAAAATTGAAAAACAATCTGAAGTAAAAGAAGAGAAAAAACTTGAAATTAAAGAAAATAAACAAGAACAAAAATCAAAAGAATCTCAAAAACAACCTGAAAATAAATTAGAACAAAAAGTTCAGCCTAAGGTTGAAGAAAAACAAACTCCTGATAAGGAACAAGTTCCAGCTAAAGAACAAACACCAGCTAAAACTGTAGAACCTAAGCAAGAACAAAAACCTCAGCCAAAAACTGAGCAAAAAGCTCAACCAAAGACTGAAGAAAAAGTAGCTCCACAAACTAAAGAGAAAAAAGGCCCATTCAAATTCTTCCAAAAAACAGAAGTTGAAGAAATTGAAATTAAAGAATATGAACAAGAAAAAACACCATCAAAAGGCAAAGAAAACAAAAAAACTGAATCTGAAAATAAAGAACATAAATCCGAAAATTATCATGATGAAAAGCATCATGACAAAGATCATCATGATAAAAAACATGATGACAAACATCACGACAAACACCATAAACATCATGATAAATCTGATTCAGAAGACTGCGATTAAAACTAATTAAATTTTACTTTTTATAATAATTTAATTATTAACTAATAAAACTCCTTCTACTACTTTGAAGGAATAACTATAAAATTGTACAGTAATTATTCATGTATTGCCTAAATCAATTAAAAATTGATTCCTGCAAACAGAGGTCACACTTTAAGTGACCTCCTTTTTTATTTTAAATTTTATTTCATATTAATTTCTCATGCCATCTTTAAGTTCTATAAATAATATTATCCAAATTTGTTAAGACTAACAGTATAAAGTTGAACGGAGGAATAATATGAAAAATAAATATATTGATGCCATATTCATGGTCGTTCTATTATGTATTCTAACGAGCCTTTCTTTTCTAGGTCCATCATTAGTAAATAAAATGTCTTCAACAGAAAAAACCTCCTTTGAATCACCAACCTTTATGGAGGCAGATGAAGCATCAACTAAAAAATCACTCTTTGAAGAACTTGATACAATGACACAGCAGGAAAAAAATATGATAGCAAGAGAAGCTCATTCAAAATATCCTCACTTAGTTGATGCCATGCTTAATTTAAGAAGTAAAGGATTTTTAACTTATGAAGATATCATGAGCATTCATACCGCTATTGATGATTATGAAGTAGATCAGACAACAGAAGTTCCTTATACCGACAAAGATTTATTAGATTATCTATATGATAATAATATTATTACTAAGGCCCAGCTTGAACAAATATTAGATTTTATGGATGAAGAAGATTGATAAACTTACTTAAATTTTACTCCAAATTTTTTCTATTAAAAGATTTGCAAATCTATTGCAAATCTTTTTTTATATGTATATACTTAAAACATAGTTATTTAGCTAATTAGCTAAATATATAATTTAGGAGTGATTTTATGAATAATTCAAAATTCAAACTTAATAAATCTAATTTAATCCAGTTTACGGCAATTATCAGTACCTTAGTAATTAATCTAGTTTCTTATCCATTTCTTCCTGATAAGGTTGGCATCCAAGTAAATGCTAGTGGAATTTCAAATTCTGCACCAAAACTTCTTTATCTATCTATATCATTTTTAGCTATCAGTCTCTTGGCTTACTTAGGTTCAAAGCCTATAGGACAAAAGAAGAATCAATATACTGGTGTTGCAATTTTATTAGTTGTCTTTAACTTAATTATAATAATATTAAATATTATTTTTCTAACCTAAATATATAACCAGTGAAAGGAGAATAACCTTGAGTAAAGTTTTTAAAGCAATCAGCGATGCCACTAGAAGAGAAATTCTTAGTCTCCTGTCTAAAGGTGATATGACAGCTGGAGAGATTGCTGATAAGTTTAATATGTCAAAGCCATCTATCTCAAAGCACTTAGATATCTTAAGAGAAGCCGAGCTGGTTACTTCAGAAAAAAAGGGCCAATTTGTCATCTATTCAATAAATACCACTGTACTACAACAAGTTCTAGGTGGCTTTCTAGATTTAATTAATGGAGGTAAAAATGATGAAAGTTAAAAATCTTGACTTTACGCGATGTTTCTTTTTAATTGCAAGTTTGACCATCATTATATTAAGTTTCTTTATTTCTGATGCAAAAACCTCAAAGGCTATTTTTATAGGACTACTAATTATAACTTTACTATTACTAGATTTAAATATGCCTAAAGTAGCAAAACTTTCAGAAGATAACCCTAAGGTAAGAACTATGCGTTCCATGAACAGATTGATTATAGCTATATTCATTATTCTTGGAACATACTATCTTATTTCACCTTCTGTTACTATTGCTGCTGAAACTTCTGACAAGTTTCTTATTATATGACTTGCAATTTTTATTATGATTTTTGGTAATATTTCTCCTAAAATTCCTTTTAACAGATATATGGGTTTAAGATTACCTTGGACAATACGAGATGAGGATACTTGGAGAATTGCTCATAGAATTACAGGATATTTAGCTTTTCCAATAGGTATTTTAATGATTATCAGTTCATTTTTCTTCGAATCACAATATGTGGCTGGTGTTGGAATTATTTCTTGGGTACTCATCCCAAGCTTGTATTCCCTATGGTTTTATTACAAAAAGTATAAGATGTAGCTTTTGCTGCATCTATTTTTTTGAATATAAAACTCTTAACTACACAAAATATCTATAACCCTAATTTTTTATAATAAGGAGGTTACATAATGAAATCTAAAAAATTAGCATTAACACTTGTTATATCTGCAATGTGTCTTTTAACCGCCTGTGGTTCTAATCCAGATACAAACACTACAGACAAAACTGCTACTAATAATGGCACCACTACAAATGAAACTACAGGTAAAGATACCATCAATGATGGATCTACAGTATTAGGCACAGATTATGAGAATGGAACGTATAGAGGCTCATATGTTGATGGTGACGTCAACCAAATCTCCATTGAATTCGTTCTAAAGGACCAAAAATTTGAGTCAATCAAATACCGTGCTTTATCTTACAAAGGCGAAAACTACCTTGATGAAGCCGCAACTGGTGTAGTTAAAGCAATCAGAGAACAATATCAACAGGCTGCAGATGCTTTAATTGGCAAAACTATATCTGATATAAATATTCTTTACAAACCTGCTGATGTAGTTAAGGATGTAGATACAGTAACAGGTGCAACCTTAAGAACCGGTAAATTAATTTCAGCTTTATGGGATGGTCTAAACCGTCACCCTTATAAACTACCTTAATCCCTATTTTAAACTGATTAACAATTATTAATTTAAAATAAAAAAGAACTGATTTCAGTTCTTTTTTATTATGTATTTTTAATTATTCACAAATCAATTATTCTTTATGACTCTTTCCCCTCTGCTTCAAGCTTCTTAATATTGGCATTGCTTTTAATAAATATAACTGCATAAATTCCACTTACAATAAAATTAGCTATTGCCAATCTTACATTTTCTGCCGCCATACCCAAACCAGCAATAGCAAATAAAACTGTTGCAGCCATCCACATGGTTCTTCGCTTTTTTAATTTTTCTAAATTCATAACCTTCCCCCCATAAACTCATATACCTATTATAATATATATTAACAACTCTTCCCATATAGTTTTATCTTAAACTAAAAAAAGAAATCCAGCAAAGCTGGATTTCCTCATTAATTCTTCATTATCATTATTCATTTTTCATCATCATGCTTCGATCACTTTATACAGCTTCCTCATGAGAATCCTCAAACTGACTATTATAAAGATTAGAATAGAATCCACCTGCAGCAAGTAAGTCTGTATGAGTACCTTGCTCAACGATATCTCCATCCTTCATTACAAGGATTAAGTCTGCATCTCTGATAGTAGATAATCTATGAGCTATAACGAAGCTTGTTCTGCCCTTCATTAAGTTATCCATAGCCTTTTGGATTAGAACCTCTGTACGAGTATCAACAGAGCTTGTTGCCTCGTCTAAGATAAGAATCTTAGGATCTGCTAAGATTGCACGAGCAATAGTTAAAAGCTGCTTTTGACCAGCTGATACGTTACTTGCTTCTTCGTTTAATATCATGTTATATCCATCTGGTAAAGTTTTTACAAAGTGATGAACGTTAGCTGCTTTCGCTGCTGCTATTACTTCTTCATCTGTTGCATTAAGTCTACCATATCTGATATTTTCTTTTATTGAACCATTAAATAACCATGTATCTTGAAGAACCATACCAAAGATACTTCTTAAGTCATGTCTGTTGAAATCTTGAATATTGTGGCCGTCTATTAAGATTGCTCCACTATTAACATCATAGAATCTCATTAAAAGCTTAATCATTGTAGTCTTACCAGCACCTGTAGGCCCAACAATTGCAACCTTCTGACCTGGTTTAACGTTAGCTGTAAAGTCATTAATGATAATTTTATCTTCTGAATATCCGAAGTGAACATTTTCAAACTGTACACTTCCTTCTATTTCAATAATCTCATCTTCATTAACCACCGCTACTTCTCTTTCTGCTTCTTTATGGTGATGAGACTTCTTGTTACTTTCTTCTTGGAATTCTCTTCCTACAACGCCTGCCATTGGATTATTAATCTTAACAGGGTTTTCAGCAAATTGATCCTCTTCTTCCTCATCAAGGAATTCAAAAACTCTCTCTGCCGCTGCCATAGTAGATTGAACTAAGTTTGCAATCTGAGCAGTTTGTGCTATTGGTTGGTTGAAACTTCTTACATATTGAATGAAAGACTGAATATCTCCAACTGTAATTGAACCTTTAATTGCAAGGTATCCCCCCAGGATTGAAACCATAACATAACCTAAGTTACCTATAAATGTCATGATAGGCATCATCATTCCTGAAAGGAACTGAGATTTCCATGCTGAGTTATATAGTTGGTCATTTAGTTTATTAAATTCACGAATGGCATCTTCTTCACCATTGAAGGCCTTAACTATATTGTGGCCTCCATAAATCTCCTCTACCTGACCATTTACATGTCCTAAGAATTCCTGTTGAGTCTTGAAGAATTTTTGTGATCTTTTAACAACAAATGATATTAACACTGCTGATAAAGGAAGCATTAATATAGTTGCCACAGTCATAACTCCACTTATGGAGATCATCATTATAAGTACCCCGATAAGAGTAGTTACTGATGTGATAAATTGAGTCATGATTTGGTTTAAGCTCTGGCTCATCATATCTACATCATTTGTAACTCTAGATAAAACTTCACCGTGAGTTTTTGTATCAAAATATTTTAAAGGCATTAGATTTATTTTTTCAGAAATTTGTTTTCTTAATCTATATGAAACCTTTTGAGAAACTCCTGACATTACAAAGCTTTGTACAAAGGAGAAGGCTGCACTTACTATATATAATCCTAGTAAGAAAATTAATATCTTACTTACATAAGTGAAATCAATTCCTACGCCTGAACCTGTAACCTTTCCAACTAATCCTTCAAATATAGTTGTTGTTGCTTCTCCTAATATTTTAGGTCCAACAATTGAGAAGGCTGCACTTCCAATTGCAAATAATATTACTGCAAATATCGATATACTATATGGTTTTAGGTACACTAAAAGCTTTTTCATAGTACCTTTAAAGTTCTTGGCTTTTTGTCCACCGCCCATCATTCCATGAGGACCGCCTCCGCCCATTGGGCCTTTTCCCATACCTGGTTTACTCATTATCTAACTCCTCCTTTGAAAGCTGAGAAAGTGCAATCTGCTTATATACTTCACAATTTTTCATAAGCTCTTTATGAGTTCCAATACCAGCTACTTTACCTTCTTCAAGTACAATAATCTGGTCTGCATGAAGAATTGTACTAATTCTCTGAGCAACAATAAGAACTGTACTGTTCTTAGTTTCTTTATTTAGTGCCTTACGTAAAGCTGCATCTGTTTTATAGTCTAAAGCAGAGAAGCTGTCATCGAAAATATAAACTTCTGGAGATTTAGCAATGGCTCTTGCTATTGAAAGTCTTTGTCTTTGACCTCCAGATACGTTTGTTCCACCTTGAGCTATTGATGTTTCATATCCTTGTGGAGTTCCTTCAATAAAATCTTTAGCTTGAGCAATTTCAGCCGCTTTTTTCATGGCTTCATCTGAAAGTTCTTCTTTACCATATTTAATATTACTTTCAATATCTCCAGAGAATAACATACCCTTTTGAGGCACATATCCTATCTTAGATCTTAGCTCATGCTGGCTTACATCTTTGATATTAACTCCATCTAAGATTATTTCACCTTCAGTTACATCATAGAATCTTGGTATTAAGTTTATTAATGTAGATTTACCACTTCCAGTACTTCCTATAAAGGCTGTTGTCTCACCTGGTCTTGCAGTAAAGTTTATATCACTTAATACATCTTCATCCGCATTAGGGTATCTGAATGAAACCCCTTTGAATTTAAGGATACCTTTTTCAGTTTCCTTAAATTTAACTGGTTCTACTGGATCATTAATTGCTAGTTCAGTGTTTAATATTTCATCAACACGTCCTGCTGAAACTGCAGCTCTTGGAAGCATTATTGAAACCATAGAAATCATTAAAAATGCCATGATAATCTGCATTGTATATTGGATAAATGCCATCATATCTCCAACCTGCATTGTTCCTGCATCTACCGCATGGGAACCGTTCCAAACTATTAATATTGTAATAGCGTTCATAATAAGCATCATGATAGGCATCATCATTGACATAGTTCTATTAACAAATAGATTTGTTTTAGTTAAATCTTTATTAGCTTTATCAAATCTCTTTTCTTCATGCTTTTCAGTACTAAACGCACGGATTACAAGCATACCAGTAAGAATTTCACGAGTTACAAGGTTAACTTTATCAATTAAAGACTGAACTCTTTTAAACCTTGGCATTACAACACTAAATAGTACAATTACTACTGCAGATATCGCAACTACTGCTACTGCAATAATCCATGCCATTGAAGTTTCTGTATTTAAAACTTTAATTATACCACCAACTCCTAATATTGGAGCATAGAATACAACCCTTAGAAGCATAACCATTAAGTTTTGTATCTGTTGAATATCATTTGTACTACGAGTAATTAATGAAGCTGTTGAGAATTTATCAAGCTCATTATTTGAAAAACTAATAACCTTGGCAAATACCTGCTGTCTTAATCTTCTTCCTAGACTTGCTGCAACCCTTGCACCTAGGAAGCTTACACTAATTGTAGCTGCCATACTTAGTAATGCTATACCAAGCATTTTAGCACCTGAAGTTAAGATATAATTAGTTTGTAATTTATCAGTATTTACTCCAATACCCTCATACTCATTTTTTACAAAAGTTGTAGCAGCCTGCCCAATCATAGATTCCGGAAGCTGTTCGAATCCCTTATTGAATTCATCCTTCATTGCCACAAGCTGTTCCTTAGGCATAATCTTAATTAAATCTATAAGAGGAGTATTAGGATCAATATTTGCCTGAGGCGGCATTTGAGCTAACATTTTCTCTTTTAGTGCTTGAGTCTTTTCATTAGTTTCATCCTCAAACATTGAAATGATAAGCATTGGTTTTCCAAAGATACCATTTAATTTTGTTATAGTGTCTTCATCTGTAACACTAAGTTCATATAGAGTTTCATTTGCTAAAGAAGGATATTTCTTTAAATATTTATCATATTCCTCTTTTGAAAGACTTGCCTTCTCTAATTTAGAGTAACTAGCTGAAATTTCTTCTATATCAGCATCGCTCATAAACAATTTCAAATTTTCCAGTGAACTTTCTCTTATTACCTTTGGAGCAACCTCCTCAACTCCGCCTTGTTGTATACCAACATTGACGATGTTTGAAGTGTACTCAGGTAAAGAAAGATCACAAGTTGCTTGAATTACTAGTAATCCAACTATCATCATAATTGGTACTATAGACTTTTTTAAGTATTTTATTAACTTAAACATGATTTCCTCCACTCCCTTTAAGTAAGCTAAAGTTATAAAATTAATCATTAAGTAAGCCTCCAAATCTTTGATTTGGTTAAGGCAAACTTACTCCTTTGAATGAATATTGAAAGGAGTTCCCTATTATAATTTCCTAGTCATAGCAAATAATACTCTTGCCAAATTATCTTAGGATTAAGGGTTGATATTTTACCGTTATTATTATAGAATAATTATATATTTATAACTATTCTAAGTCAATAATTATTTTATATAAAACTAATTAATAATATATTAACTAATTGTTTTATTAAATTTGCTTGAATAAGTCGTTGTATGTTATTTTATAGTTAAGGAAATCATCTAAATTAGATAATCTAATTAAACTTTTATTACAACTAATAACCAATCTATGCAATTCCTTTTGCATAGTGCCTATGGCTTTTTTATTTATCCTAAATTGATATAGTTTACATAAGTGAAGAAGTACTTCTTACTAATTTTCAGAAGTGGTACTAAAAAATCTAAATTATAAATTGGATATATTCTTAGTCTTGATTCAACTTAAGCACCTGCATTTTTTCACAATAATTATGTATTAATATATATTTACTCATTCCTTCTAATGAGTAAGCTTGAGAACCTAAATCTAAGATTTTAGTTCTTGCTAAAAATTTTCCACTAATTATACCTTTAGTGGAGTAAGTTCGTGTTTTCAAATCAATAAGTTTGACACTAACTTAAAACACTTTTACGTAAAGGAGACTTCGTTATGGATGAAAAAAATCTAACAAAAGTATCTGAACAATTCTTTGGGTTAGTAATGCTATTGCATAAAAAAATTCTTAAACCTGAAGAGTTTATGAAGGGATTCCCTATTCCACCATCCCATGCCAAGGTAATATTCTTTCTTTCACAAAAAGGACCTAGTCCTGTATCTGCTATTGGAAAAGAGCTCTGCATTTCCAAATCAAATATGACTCCAATAATAGATAAACTCCTTGAAGATGGTTATGTTAATAGGTATGAAGATCCTAAAGATAGAAGAATTTTAAGAATTGAAGTAACTGAAAAAGCTAGAGAAACCTTTAAACTTAAGAGAGATTTTGCAATAAAAGCTTTAATAAATAAACTCTCTGAGCTAAATGATGAAGATATTGCCAATTTAGGTGATGCTCTAGAAACCTTTCATCATATTCTTGATAAATTAAGTTAAAAAAGAGGTATGAAACAAATTCTGTTGTTTCATACCTCTTTAATTTACTCTTGAAAATAGATAGCTTAAATAAAGATTTAAGGATAGGACCCGACCCAGATAATTTTGATTTTTAATTTAGAATAAATTTAATCCTCCCCTTAAATTCAACTTTCATGAAAAATTATAATAGAACCCTAGGCACAGATTACACTTCCTAGGGTTCTATTTTATTGATTACTTTTGCAAAAAATTCTCTAAATCCCTTGCCAATCATATCACTTTCTGTTTCTTCATTCTTAATATCCATGTAATATTCACCAGTATTTTCATCTATAGATATTGAGTCTAGCGGAAAACCTTTAATTCTAACTGGATGTGGCTTATCAGTTAAAATAAATCTTTCTGAACTAATATCCTCATCCATAGATTCATAACTTTTACTATTACTCATTACCAAACAAATAGCATTTTTATACTGTGCTGTCACCTTACCACCAAACTCTTTAGCAATCCCAGCATAATATTTAATCATTTCATCATCGGATAAAGTCTTACCTTTTACACGTCTTGCATAAACCCCTGGCTGTCTTTCCTCATCCAAGCCGTCAATATATAACCCAGAATCACATGAAAATACAGGTTCTTTTAAGACAGAGTAATAAGCTTCAGCCTTAAGCCTTGCATTATCTAAGGGAGAATTTCCACTTTCCTCTACCTCCCCTATTTCAACAGATAATTCATTTAATCCAACCACCTCTATAGGAAGCTCTTTCAGTATCCTCCTCATAGATTCCAACTTAGCTGGATTTTTTGTACCATATATCAGCTTCATATCATCATTCCTCTTTTAAAATATTTTTTCAAAAGCTACTCTTTCGCTTTTATCTTCTAAATAAATAATTCCACAATACTTGTATCCATTTTTAATAAGAGATTTTTGCATTGAAATATTCTCTCTATGAGTATCAATTTTAATACTATGTACATTTCTATCAACACATAAGCTTTCAGCTGAATCCAAAATTTGTGAAGCTAATCCAAGTCCTTTATATTCATTATCAACACATATTCTATGAATTACAGCATATTCCCCAGAACTAAGCCATTCCCCGTTGTAAATTTCATCATAAGTTGGTTCTCCATCAAAAGAAATAGCTGCTGTTGCGACAATTTTATCTTTTTCTTTCCAAACATAACTCCAACCACTTTGAATATCTGCTTTTATTACCTCTTTTTCAGGATATCCATTCTGCCATTGGTCAATGTTTCTTGCCTTAAAATATTCTTGTGCTTGTTTTATAATCTCCATTACTCTAATAACATCTTCATCTCTTGTTCTTCTTAACTTACACTCCATAACCTACTCCTTAACAAACCACATTAATTTCTCTTATGTTTTAATAATATAATTATACCTTCAATTGAATAAATTTACATTACTACTTATAAAAAAATAAAAAGACCAAGGCTTCACCCTAGGTCTTTCTTTAAAACCAATTATATTCTTGAGTTTTTACATCATAAATTATATGAACTGTATTATATTCATCCTTTGCTACAGTTATTTCATAGGTGAGAAACTCATAGTCCTCTGACTTTCCAGTCTCAGGAGCAAAGGTTTCGAATTTTGGTGATGTCTCCCCCGGTAATACACTATCATAAACAGCTAAATAAGTCTTTTCATTTTTATCATTCAATAAAACCGTTATACTTAATCCTTTTATCGGATATTTGGAATCATTTTTATAGGTAGCTTCCATATATCGTGTTCCGATTGAATCTGGTTCTAAAATCTTAACCTCCAGAGGAAGCTCCTCAATTTTAACAATGGGCTCTTTAGATGACTTATCAGGCTTATTTTCAGTAACTTCCTTAACTTCTTCTGGTACAGTTTCAGTTTCGTTTTTATTTTTCTTATTTGAGCTACAAGCTGATAAGCAAAATATTATTATTGCAGTTAATAATAAACATATAAATTTTTTCATATAAAATATTACCTCCCTACAAATATTATCTCCGTTTAACAACATTATTATCTAAAAAATAATAGCTTAAACTCCCTTTAAATAAAAAAGGACAGCTTTCAAAGCTATCCTTATAAATCTATTGAAGTTGTTCCACTTGATCTAATATCGATTTTTCTAACGAAGTATACTCAAGGCCAAGTATCTCTTCACTCTTAGTTGTGTTAACCTTTATTGGACACCCAACATTTCTTTTGACATATTCTTTTGAAACACCTGCTCTTGAAGCACTAAAAGAAACCATCCACTTCGGAATGTTTTTCTTAGGTAATTTAAATTTCTTTGGATATTTTCCTTCTATTATCTTAGCAATATTTAAGAAGGTAGCAATCCCTCCCGAAACAATAAATCGTCCTTTAGCCTCTTCCTTAAAAGCAGCTGAAATATGAGCTTTTGCTGCATCTCTAACATCTACAAAGGCATCAAAAATTTCTGGAGTCCCTGCACCCAATGCACCATTAACCATGTTTCTAACAATAACCGCACTAGGGAACTCTGGTGTATTAGTAACTGACGGTCCTATCAAAATTCCAGTATTTATAACTACAACTTCATATTTATGCTGCTCTTGACATTCATATTCGTCCCAAATAGCCTTTTCTGATAAAGTCTTAGCATAGCTTAATGGCTGATAATCTAATGTACTTGCAGTATTCCAACACTTTTCATCAAAGGGAACATTTCCTCTTTCAGTAAACTCTAATCTATCACAATAAATGGAATCCATTCTTCCTGTTACCACAACTTTTTTTACTGAAGAACTTTTGTTTATAGCTTCAAAAACATTTTTAACACCCTTCACTGCTGGCTGAACTACTTCCTTTTCAGCGTCAACAAAATTACTGAAGGTTTGATAATCAGTATGAATTACTATTTCAGCACCTTCAACAGCTTCATCAAAACTTCCCTCATTCATTAAGTTCCCATCATAAGCTTCAATAGTACCAGTTGTCTGCTCCGATAATTCTAAAAGATATTTATAACTTTCAACTTCTTCTTTATTTTCAACTGTAATTCTTACCTGATGACCATCCTCTAGCAGATACTTAACTATCCATGCCCCTACATAACTGGTCCCATTAGTAACTAAAACAACCTTTTTATCCATACCAAATTTCATCCTTCCTTCATATATCTTCAAAAATTTCTTTGATATAATATATAATTTTACTACATTACAGCCTTAACAAAAATGAATTCTTATTTAACAAATTAAATTTCTTATATCTTATAAGCCATAAGACTACGCCTTCCATGCATGTTACATTAATTGAAAAATGTGGTATAATCCTTTTGAGAACTAATATCTTAGGGGGCCATATTATGGATTTTTATTCAGAGCTATATAATAACTTTAATAAATCAAATACATACACAGCAAAAGTTATTTCCGGAAAACACTTTGGTGGAAAATTGCTATTTCATAATGAAGAGTTAATTTATACAAACCTAAAACCTTTAGATCTTGGATATATTGCTGCTATTAAAGAAGTAACTCAAAATAACAAAGGCCAAGTAATCTCCTACGAAGACTCACGAATCTTCTGTGAACCAATTACCAAGAAACCTGCCATAGTAATTTGTGGAGCAGGACACATCTCTATTGCTTTAATTAAAATTTGCAAACTCATTGGACTTGAAGTAACTGTTATTGATGATAGACCATCCTTTGTAAATGACGGAAGACAGGCTGGTGCAGATCATAGTATCTGTGAACCATTCATATCAGCATTAAGTAAAATTCACAGTGATAGCAGCACCTTTTTTGTAATAGTTACAAGAGGACATCGTTATGACACTGACTGTTTGAGAGAAATCCTTCAAAAGGAAAATGCTTATATTGGTATGATTGGCAGCAAGGTAAGAGTTAAAAGAATAAAAGATACCCTATTAGCAGAAGGTTATAATGAAGAAGTACTTAATAACATCTATACACCTATCGGTCTTAAAATTGGAGCTGAAACCCCAGAGGAAATCGCAGTTTCAATTATGGCAGAAGTAATAGAAGTAAAAAATAGAAGCCTAAAGTGTTCTGAATTTCCTAAAGAAATACTAAATGAAATTATAGGCGAAAGCTTTGAAAATAACCCAACTTCCTTAGCTACAATCATAAGCAGAAAAGGCTCTGCTCCAAGGAAAGTTGGAACCAAAATGCTGATTTGTAATGATGGAAGAACCATCGGCACTATCGGTGGTGGATGTGTAGAAGCAGAGGTTAAACTCTTAGCTCTAGATGTAATAAACACTAAAACACCTTTATTGAAAACCGTGGATATGACTGGCATTGATGCCGAAGCTGACGGAATGGTTTGTGGCGGAGTTGTGGAAGTATTTATAGAACCAATCTTTTAAATACTATTTAAGAGGTATCTGCAATGTCTTACTGTGAGTTACAACTTCCTATAAAGTTTGATGTGGATAATGACTTCAGTGACTCATATACATATCCTCACTGTGGTAAAAAAATAAAATAATAAAAAGGAACTCCTAAAGGAGTTCCAAACATCATTCTAAATTCTTAATAAAAACTATCTTTGATGAGCATATAACAGCTCTATATCAAGCTTTTCTCCTGGTTCAAGATTATATCCTCGAACTTCTAAGATTCCATCAAGAATATTAATTTCTCTTTCAATTCTTTCATATGCCTCTTGTAAAACACTTCTGCTAGTTGCAATATTTAATCGTACAAAGTTAGCTCCTGCCTTACCAAAGCTTTCTCCATTATTAAACCAAACCTTACATTTCTTTATAAAGAAATCATTTAAATCCTCATTAGTCATGTGTAAAGCTGAACAATCGAGCCACAATAAATAAGTTCCTTCTGGTCTTGTAATTTTTATTTTGGGAATTCTTGTTTTAAAGAAATCCATGGTATACTCCAGATTTCCAGTTACATACTCCATCATTTCTTCATACCATTGTTCCCCATGCGTATATGCAGCAGTTTGTGCAATATCCCCTAATACAGTAGGTCCCTCTAGGAAAGCTCTTTCAAATTGAAGCTCATACTGACTTCTTAATTTAGGATTCTTTATTATTATATTTGCTGTTTTAAGTCCAGCAATATTAAATGTCTTATTTGGAGCTGTACAAATAATCGAATTATCTGCAAACTCTTCACTGATTGAAGCAAATACGTTATGAACATTAGGCTTATATGCTAAATCCCCATGAATTTCATCTGCTACAACAAGTATATCATTTTCTAATGCAATATTTCCAAGCTGCATTAATTCATCTTTCGTCCAAACTCTTCCTACTGGATTATGTGGACTACATAAAATTATCATTCTGGTTTTCTTTGTAATGCTCTTTTTCAAATTATCAAAATCCATTTCGTATCTTCCTTTTGCATACTTCAATGGATTTTCAACTATCTGGCAGCCATTATTTTTTATTATACTATAAAATGGATGATATACAGGTGTTTGAATTATAATTTCATCCCCTGGTTTTGTGTATGCCTGCACAATTATATTAAGCCCTGGTACAACCCCTGGTGCAAACTTAATCCATTCTCTTTTAACATCCCAATTATATCTTTTCTTCATCCAGCCTATTACAGACTTATACGATTCCTGTGAACGTCTAGTATATCCAAAAACTCCATGTTCAGCTCTTTCCTTTATTGCATCAACAACCTCCTGCGGAGCCTTAAAGTCCATATCTGCTATCCATAGAGGAATTATATCCTTATCTCCATATGATCTCTCAGCAGTATCCCATTTTATACAATTTGTATTTCTTCTTTCAACTCTTTCATCAAAATTATACTTCATTTTATCCCTTCTCTCTGATTGATTAACCCAAACAATTATATATTAAACCTATTATATTCCATTTTTTGTTATTAAACAATTGAAACTTTCTGATTTTTGATATAATATTATTAACACAAAATAATCTAATTTTCGGAGATGATTTAATGCATAAACAATATATTAACTATTCAGCAGATATGCCACTATATATTTCCTATGAAACTATAAAAAATATACCCATACACTGGCACTACTGTATAGAAATTCTTTTTGTAGTTAAGGGAACTATAAATCTTTTCATTAACACAGAAAAATTTGTCATAAGGGAAAACCAAGTAGAAATTATAAATATAGACGAAGTCCATAGCATAGAAAGTGATGACCCTGATAATAAAGTACTGATCTTTCAAATAGACCCATACTTCTTTCAAAAATATTATAGTGATATTGAGAATATGTTCTTTTATACAAAATCCACTGGAGAAAACTCTCAGCTTGGAGATGAATATGAAGACTTAAGGGTTTTCCTTTCTCAACTTTTATGTGAAACTGTTCAGCATCAAGATAATTATGATGAAGAAATTGAAAATATCCTAATTAAACTTCTTTATCACCTTATCAATAACTTTAACTATCTTATTTATGAACAGGAAGAACTAAGAAATAACAAAGAACAGCTTCAACGTTACCATAGTATTTATAAATATATTTATAATAACTACCAAAACAACATTACTCTTTCAGACATATCAAATAAGGAGTACCTAAGTACTCATTATCTTTCAAAAGAAATAAAATATGCCACTGGGTACTCTTTCACAGAGTTTGTTAACCTTGTCCGTGTTGAAGAAGCAATAAAGCTTCTCCTTGATTCCGATTTAACACTTTCGGAAATCTCTGAAGAAATTGGTTTTTCACATACCCGATATTTTAATAAACACTTTAAACTTCACTATACTTTAACTCCACTTCAATTTAGAAAAAAATATAAATCTACTGAAGCAGAGCTAAAGAAATCTACTAAAGTAAAGGAGCTTACTTTAAAAGACAGTCTTGAAGAATTAATTTATTATATTGATGACTATGATAGATTTAACTATGAAGATAAAATACATCAGCTAAACTTTAATATGGATTTAGATTTAGGTGCCTTTAATAAAGATTTTAACAAAATCATTACCATTGGTGATGCCTTTGACCTGCTTATAGAGGATAATAAAGATACCCTTGAAGAGCTTCAATTGGAAATGGACTTTGAATACGGGCGAATATTAAATTTATTCAGCCCCGATATGGCAATCTTCCCTGGTTCAAGATTTCATAACTGGAATAGAGCAAAAGATGTACTGGAGTTTATTGACTCCTTAGACATACTACCTATAATAGTTATCCACCTGCAGGATGAATTGCTTGAAGAGGATGGCGAAGGAAATACTTTACCAATTCCAGTTGCAAATGCCAGCTCACTTTACAGAAAAGATATGCTGGATACTCTTCACTCCTTCCTAGATTACTTTGATTCTTTAGAAAGCATCGATTATAGAAAGTTTAAATTTCAATTTGACTCCAGCTTTCCTGAAGATTTAAAAGCTGATGTCATAGCACTTCTTGATGAATATAATCTAGAACCTCTTGAGGATAACTTTACAATCAATAATGATATTAATAATATTTATGATACACCTTATATGATTCCTTATATCATTGATAATGTTGTAAATGGCCGTAATGACCTTTCCTTTATTAGAGCTTTTGACGTTCTTGACAAACAGGTGAACTTAACTAACGAAGTATTTTTTGGATATCCGGGTCTTATCAATGACAAGGGAATAAAAAAACCAGCCTTTTATGCTTACTCCCTTTTAAATAAAATGGGAGATACTCTCGTAAGCAAAGGTGATGGATATTTGGTAACAAAAACCCATGACCAATACCAGATTCTTTTGTATACCTACCATGATAAAATTAATAATCTCATATCTATGAGAGAATTTGCAAAGCTAAGAGGTGCAAAAAACGGTATATCTAAAAAGTTATCTTTAAACATTATAAATGTACATTCAGACACCAACATTACAACCTATGAAATTAATGAATCTATAGGTTCATCCTATAATTACTGGGTTGATATGGGAAGACCTACTAGACTTAACAAGGAGGAAAACGGAATCCTGCATAAGGCATCTTATCCAAATATTAAGTTTAAATATTCAAGAAAAAGTACCGTTATAAATATTTTAACTACACTTAAAACTCACGGTGCAGTTCTTATTATTATCAACAAGGTTCAAAAGCCAGTACGTTAAATTCTGAAAATGCATTAACTAAATATTAAATCACTTATTTTTATCATAATTTATTAAAATATTAGTCATTTTTTAATGTGTGAAGCACAAAGGTATACTATTTTAAGTACTTTTGTGCTTTTTGTTATTTTCTTGAAAACCTAAAGTAAACATAAAAGTACTTTTTGATGAACCTCAAAGTGGATGTTTTAATCACTTAATTAGCATATAATAGTATCATAGAAAGAAAATAATCTAAAACATAAATAAAAATTTGATATTCTCTGTAATAAGGAGTGATTAAATTTCAAATCCATAATGTGAATATGCAAATAAGAAAAAGTTTAATATACAGAATTTTCAGAAAAAGAGGTGACGAAAATGGGAATTAACCCTAAAATTTTTTCAGATGAAAAAACATATAGAGTATTGCTTAGGTTTGCAATCCCAGCAATATTTTCATTACTTGTAGCAGAATTATATAACATGGTTGATACAGTATTCGTTGGACAGTGCATTGGACCTAATGCCATTGGAGCATTAACTGTTGCATTCCCAATTCAACGTTTCCTTATAGCTCTAGCATTTCTAATCGCAGTAGGTGCTTCTACCTATGTATCTAGATATTCTGGAGAAAATGAACCTAAAAAAGTAAAACAAACTATAATAAACTCAATAATATTAACAATAATAACTTTAACAATAATACCAGCTATCCTATTCTTATTTAGAGGAACCCTTCTTTATAAATTAGGTGCCAGCGAAGTTACTTTCGGATTAACAAATGACTATATATCAATAATATTTATTGGTGCTATATTCCAAGGTATAACTATCGTATGTTCATACATTATGACAGCTCTTGGAAACTCTAAGATTGGGCTTTACGCAAACTCTTTAGGTGCCTTCCTTAATATTATCGTTGACTACATCCTTGTAGCAGAGCTTAACGTTGGTATCTCTGGAGCAGCAATTGCTACAGTTGGTTCACAGTTTGTTGCAATGTTATTTGTACTTTATAAGTTTAGAGACGTAATTAAACACTTTGAATTAAAATTATCTTTAAAAGACAATATTCCAAAATTAGATACAGCTTTAATTAAAGGAATTGTTGCCGTTGGTTTCTCTACTTTCGTTATAGAAATTTCAGATGCCATCGTTGCCGTAGTTTTAAATAACCTTTTAATTACACGAGGTGGAGATGCAGCCATAATCATTGTAGGGGTTATTACTAAAATCTCTATGTTCATGTTTATAGCAATAATAGGTATCAGTTCAGCAATGCAGCCAATAGTTGCCTTTAACTATGGAGCAAGAAACTTTGACAGAGTTAAGAAAACAGTAAAAGCTTCAATAAAAACTGTTACAATAGTTTCATTAGCCTTCGGAGTATTCTTAATGTACTTTGCTCCGCAAATGATAAGCTTATTCTTAACTGATGCAAATCTTCTTCCTGAAGCCGTAAGTGCTTTAAGAATTGTTATATCCTTATTACCACTAGTTGGTTTCTACTATGTTGGAATCTACTACTATCAAGCTATTAACGAAGCTAAAAAGGGCTTCAGATTATCTTTATTCAGACAGCTGATAGTGTTCATTCCTCTAGCAATTGTCTTTGTTCAAGTATTCGGAATCGTTGGTGCATGGATCGCTTATCCTGTGTCTGATTTAATATCTGCTATAGTAGCATACACTTTATTAAACAGCACATGGAAGGACAAAACAGATATCATTACATCACCAGCCTAACACTTCAAAATTAGAACTTTAAAACTCAAGAATATAAAATATTTTTGACGTATATTTAATACTCATAATCAAAAACCTGAAGCAGTAAAATCCTGCTTCAGGTTTTTTTATCCTTAATCCCTCTTTAAGACTTCCTTTAATACTTCAATAAACTCCATTGCAGACTTAGATAACTCCTTATTCTTCTTAAATGCTACAACAAGTTTTCTCTTCGCTTCGTCATCCTTTATTGAATAATACACAGGATTATGAGCTAAATTTCCATATCTTATTATACTATCAGGGATAATAGAAACTCCAAGTCCTGCTATAACCATTGCAATTGTTGAATCAATAGTTTTATTTTCGATTTGAATTTTAGGATTAAAGCCTGCCTTTTTACACAGTTTTACCGCCATTTTGTGCAAATTCTGCTCTGGTCTTAAAAGTACAAAAGGCTCTTCCTCAACACTCTTTAAATCAATAACAGTGTCTTCTATTAAACACTTTGATGATGGCTTAGATTTTTTCATATACTTTTTATTCATTGAATGATTCGGTGGAACCGCAAGTAATAACCTCTCCTCATCAACAACTTCGTAGGAAAAACTATCACCTATGGGAAGTGAACCAATAAATATATCTATGTTTCCATTTATTGTTTCTACCTCTAACTCTGCAATTGATCCTTCCTTTAATTCAAGGTTAACTCCAGGAAATCGCTCTTTAAACTTAGGCAGAACTTGAGGCATTAGACTTGAGTTTCTAAGATGAGATACTCCCACTATAAGTCTTCCACTTTTTAAGTCCGCCATATCTGCCATAGAATCATCTAGCTGCTTTTTTAACTTTAAAATTTCCTTTGCAGATTTTACAAATAGTTCTCCTGCATAAGTAAGCTTTATAGGATTTACACTTCTATCAAAAAGTTGAACTCCTATATTTTTTTCTATACTGATTATATATTGGCTAAGAGATGGCTGCGCTATATATAGTTTTTTTGCCGCCTTTGAAAAGCTTCTTTCTTCCGCTACAACTAATACATATTCTAATTGTTGAAATGTCATCTTGATATTCCTCCAACTTATAGGCTTTTACCTATATCTCTCATTGTAATATTAATATTGTACCATATTAAACTAATGTGTTAAACTATATATATCGATAAGTGCTAATAAATATAATTTAATAAGCTATTTAGTAGCTCATTAAGTTATATCATTAAACATTAAAGCAAAACTTTCCTTACAAAATTATTCATTCAAAAAAGAGGTTA
Organism: Clostridium culturomicium; assembly: GCF_000821305.1. Taxonomy (GTDB): domain Bacteria; phylum Bacillota; class Clostridia; order Clostridiales; family Clostridiaceae; genus Clostridium_J; species Clostridium_J culturomicium. The sequence continues at coordinate 114,796 of NZ_CCXK01000014.1, forward strand.
TAGATCCTAAGCTATAACCTCTTTTTTATGTTTAATGGAACCTATTTTGCTAAATGGTATTTTTTATAATTCAAATAATAATTTGGATTTTCACTTAAAATCTCTCTAATAAGCTTCTATTTCTTATTTTCGTTATTAGTATAATATACACCCCTGTTAAATGCATCATGAATCGCTGATATTATCTTTCCTATCTCCACTGAATCATCAACTGTCTTTGGAAGCAAATCTGCTGAATATAAATCACTTAAAGAGGTTCTAATGTCTTTCCCCTCTAAGTGCTTAATAACAGCTTCATACTTTGCTTTTATTTCCTTGAAAACCTCATCACTAAGATAATCCTTATCCTCTAATCCAAGCTTTAAATATTCTAGATTTGAAATTACATTTCCATTAATGGTAAATTGCACTGTAACTTCATTAGGAAAAATATATGCTCCTCGATAAACTCCATCTTTTAAAGTGTTGGATTCAAAGTTAAATCCCCACCAAAATTCATTCATATAATTTGTGTCACTCACACCTTTAGTACTACTTTCCACAACTGTACCTTCTGAACCAGACTCTATATTATTTCTAGTAGTTTGATTGTCGATATTCGTCCCGTTGGAGCTACATCCAGCTAACAAAGTGATTATTAATAAACTCACTAATAAAATGGCTGTTTTCTTCATAATTAACCTCCTACTTATATAAAACTACTATTATACCCATGGTATATTCATAGTATATTCATAGGAATGGTTATTTACCCATCTTAAAACTTGTTATATTGTGCTAAATATACCATAACAGCCATTATTGAAAAAATAACAAAGCATACCGACCCTAGAATAAAACTACCTTTCTTCTTCTTCTGTATACTAAGAAACATATATACTGCTGAAATAACTATAAATATTATCATAAATACTAAATCCAATTTTAACTCCACCTTTTCTAAAAGTTTAATTTTTCTAACCCCTTAATACACTTACGGTTATTCTAACACAATTAAATAAATTTTCATAAAAATTTTACAATAATCATAGTTTCTTTTTATATTTATTATTTGTTTTCCTTATTATTATAACTATTTTATATCATTATTTCTCTTAAGATATGAATGAATCTAAGTGCATAAGCAGGAAGGTAAATCCCTTTTTTATAGGTTACAACACAATCCACAAACACTTTATCATCTACAATAAAATATTTTACTGGATTCTCATAATGAAAATACTTTGCATAGCTCTCCAACGTGAAAGATACCCCATACCCTACAGATGCAAGTTGAGCACACGTTTCTATATTTCTAATCCTCATTATTTCTTCTGGTTTTATGTTTAGATTATCTAAAACCTTATTAATAAAAAACTGTATACTTTGATCTTGATGAGGTAAAATAAATAATTCATCTTTAAACTTATTTAAATTTATCCATGGATAATTATATCCTTCTATGTTAATACCTGAATCTGCCATAGGATGACTTTCAGCTACTGTTAAAAGTAATGTATCTTGACATATAGGTATATATTCAAATTCAGACATATTAACGGTTCTATTACATATTAATAAGTCTATCTCATTTTTAAGTAATAACTCTCCAAGCTTTCCTGCAGCGCCTTCATGAATTATTACTTCAATATGTGGATACTCCTCCTTAAACCTCTTAAGAATAGCAGGCACGACATGCGGACTCTTTCTAATTGGAACTCCTACCCTAAGTCTACCTTTACATCCCGTCCTAATATCGTTTAGTTCCATATTAAAGTTATTTCCTAAAAGCATTATCTTTTTAGCACTTTCAATATATTTCTCACCTGCATAGGTAGGAATAAGTTTTTTACCTATCCTATTAAACAGCTTTACGCCTAATGTATTTTCTAAATTACTAATGTATATACTAAGTGCCGGCTGAGATATATTTAATCTAGAAGCCGCTTTTGTAATACTTTCACATTCTGCTAAAGCTAGTACATACTTTTGTTCCCTTAACTCCATATCATTTCCCCCATTTAGATAAAAATAATAATTTAAACTTATTATAATAATTAAATTAATTAATTTTACAAATCTTTTTTTGTTTATTATAATTGAAAACGTCACCGGTGGTCAATGAGTATCCTAAGTGAACTTAAATATTCCGTTCACTTTAAATTGAAAATAATGAATAAGGAAAAGGAAGGTTTTATTATGTTTTTTAATAAAAATAAAGCTGCTACTACTGGTAAGCAGAAGAGAAAAATGCCTCATACTTATGTAATCATATTTATAATAATTCTATTAGCGGTTGCTCTAACATGGATAGTACCTGCTGGAGAATATTTTAGATTTGAAAATGAACAAGGAATTAAAGTCATAGATCCTCAACAGTTTAGCTACATTGCTTCCTCACCAGTAAATCCATTTTCAATTGGAAGTCATATAGTTGAAGGGTTTATATCAAATATTGATTTATTATTAGTAATATTATTTGCCGGTGGAGCCTTCCACTTAATAACTTTAAGCGGTGCTGTTCAAGCCTCTATAGCTAAAGTGGCTAAAAAGTTCTCTTCAAAACTTGGGGTATTTATACCAATACTCACTACTGTATTTGCCTTAATTTGTACAATGCAAGGTGTTAACTTATTTATTGCTTTTGCACCAATAACGGTAATGATATCGATGGCCTTAGGTCTCGACTCAATAGTAGGAGCTGCCATAATTCTTCTAGGAGGAGCTGTTGGATTTAGTACCGGTACTCTTCAAATTAGTACCACAGTACTTAGCCAAAAAATCGCTGGTCTTCCTTTATACTCAGGTATAGGCTTCAGATGGGTTTGCTTCTTTATCTTCCTAGTTGTTACCAATATATATCTAGTTAGATATGCAAAAAGAATAAAAGAAAATCCAATGCTAAGCCCTATGTATGACTTAGATAAAGATAATGAATTTAGCAAAGAATTATCTTTAGATGATTTTGGTCAAATGACTATTAGACGATGGTTAGTTCTTGCGGCTCTAATTGTAACTGTTATAGCAATCGTTTACGGTGGAATCGCACTTGAGTGGGAACTTGCTGATAATGCAGCTGCATTTATCTGGCTTTCTATTGCTGTAGGTTTCTTAGCAGGCTTCAGTCCTTCTGAAATAGCAAAAGAATTCACTGTTGGATGTAAAAAAATGCTTTCTGCAGCTATAATCATAGGTCTTGCTAGGTCTATCGGCTCTATATTAACAGAAGGCCATATAATTGACACAATAGTTCATTTCTTAGCCACAGCATTAAATTATGTACCATCATTCCTTCAAGGAACTGCAATGTTTATTTCTAACATAATAATAAACTGCTTTATAACTTCAGGAAGTGGTCAAGCATCAGTTGTTATGCCAATCATGGTTCCAATTGCTGATTTAATTGGAATGACAAGACAAACTGCTGTTTTAGCATTTAACTTTGGTGATGGATTCTGTAACTATATTCTTCCAACCTCGACTGCATTAATGGGTATTTTAGGTGCAGCTAACGTCCCATATGACAGATGGATGAAGTTTATGTGGAAGTTATTTGTAATATGGCTTGTATTAGGCTCAATTATGCTAATGATAGCTCAAGCTATCCAATTAGGGCCAATGTAATTTATGTAAATTTTCATTATAGCATTGAAATGTAGCTTATGCTTGTACCATTTATTTTCTTCGATAAGTGTACATATATAATTGGGTTTATATTGCAAGGATTATAAACCCAATTTGCTATGGTAATACATTTACCGTATTACCATAGCAAAACTTACTATCAGGAGGTATTTAATTTGAAAACTAAACTTTTTAATGAAGTTAATATTTTAAATAAAGATCTGCATGCTATGGCAGATTATATATTTGATAATCCAGAGCTAGGAAACGTTGAATTCAAAGCTGCAAAATTATTAACTGACTACTTAGAGGCCAATGGATTTGAAGTTGAAAGAGGAATTGCGAATCTTGAAACTGCCTTCAGAGCTACCTACAAATACGGTGAAGGTGGTCCTTCCATAGGTCTTCTTTGTGAGTATGATGCTCTAGAAAAATTAGGTCACGCTTGCGGACACCACATGCAGGGCCCTGCAATACTAGGTGCAGCTGTTGCCGTTAAAAATATAATGAAGGATAAACCTTATACTCTTGTTGTTTACGGAACACCTGCTGAGGAAACTACCCACGGAAAATTGAGAATGATAGAGCAAAACTACTTTAACGATATTGATATAGCTTTAATGATGCACGGTTCTCCAACTACAACTACAGATGTTAAATCTCTTGCTATGTCTAACTTTGTTGTTACTTTCAATGGTAAAAAAGCTCACGCAGCCTTAATGCCTGAAGAAGGAAGAAGTGCCCTTGATGCTCTTTTACTTTCTTTCAATGGAATAGAGTTCTTAAGAGAGCACGTACGTGATGATGTACGCATGATGTACACTATATTAGAAACTCCAGGACCAGCTAATGTGGTTCCTGACAGAGCTATAGGAAAGTTCTCTCTACGTTCTTATTCAAGAGCTGCTTTAAACGAAGTTGTAGATAGATTTAAGAAACTAATCGAAGGTGCTTCATTAATGGCTGATGTATCTTATCATATCCATGCCGAAGACAGCCTCGATAACAAAATTCCGGTTCTAAAATTAAATGAACTATTAATGAAAAATGCAGAGCTTACTGGTGCACCAAGACTTAGTCCTCCACGTGAGAAAACTGGTTCTTCAGACTTTAGTAACGTAATGTACCTAGTTCCAGGATCATGTATCCGTGTTGCTTTTGTTGAAGTTGGAACATCCTCTCACTCTGATGAGTATATTCAAGCTGGTAAAAGTGAAGCAGCTCATAATGCAGTAACTTATGCAGCTCAAATCTTGGCTGGAGTTACTTATGACTTAATAACCGATGAAAAAAGATTTGAAGAAATAAAAGAAGAGTTTAAAACAAATAAAGCTATCCATAAATAAAAAGTAATTTTGATTAATCTAAGAGGTATTTCTTATGAGTGATAAAAATAGTTTGTTACAAACTATAAAAAATAATTTTATTGAATATTTAATTCTAACAGTCAGTACTCTTATTCTAGTATTAGGCGTATATTTATTTAAATTTCCTAATAACTTCTCCTTTGGAGGAGTTACAGGTCTTGCCGTTGTACTTGCAGAAGTATCACCAATATCTCCAAGTACAGTAACGCTAATAATTAACATGTCTTTATTAGTACTTGGTTTTATCTTTCTAGGAAAAGATTTTGGAGTTAAAACCATATATGTGAGCATATTAACCTCTGTAGCTTTATCAGCTATGGAATTTATATATCCAATGAGCGGCCCTCTAACTAGTGAGCCTCTCTTAGACCTTTTATTTGCAGTGTTTTTGCCAGCTCTTGGTTCTGCCATGCTTTTTCAAAGAGGAGCATCCAGTGGTGGTACAGATATTATTGCAATGATAATGAAAAAATATACAAGTATCAATATAGGTACTGGACTATTTCTAAGTGACATTGCCATTGCTGTGGCAGCCTGCTTTGTATTTGGTATGGAAATAGGGTTATTCTCTTTCCTTGGTTTATCTTTAAAATCCCTTGTGGTTGATAAAGTAATAGAAAGCATGAACCTATGTAAGTACTTTAACGTTGTATGTGATGATCCTAAACCTATATGTGAGTATATAACTAATGAACTACATAGAGGGGCTACTGTGTGCAGAGGAGAAGGTGCATATTCCAATGATACTAAATCAGTTATCATTACAGCCTTAAAAAGAAAGCAAGCAGTTCAACTTAGAAACTTTGTTAAAAGTATTGAACCTAATGCCTTCATGTTGATTTCCAGCACTAGTGAAATTGTTGGAAATGGTTTTCAAAGCTAGTTTCATTTTCTAACAAAATAGATTCCTAAATAAAAGAGCGGATGTTTCCTATCAAAACATCCGCTCTTTTTTACACAAATATATCCGTAATAATTTTAATTGTTCCAGGAAATAAAGCTATAACACTTATTAACCTTGTAACTTGGAACAATGCTACCTGGGAACCTGTAGCTCCTATGTCACTTGCAATCAGTGCCATATCTGAGGCCCCTGCAGGTGTACATGCAAATAACGCTGTAATTAAATCAATATTAAACAACTTGCTTATTAAATACCCTAAGGACATACATAAAACTGTATACAAAATAAGTACTACTATTATAGGTAATACCACAAACCTCAATCCAAGAACAACCTCAAGGGTAATACTACCACCAATAAATGCTCCTGCAAAAACCTGTGCACTCTGTTTCAAAATTAATGGAACATCCCCTTTATCAGTAATAAGCTTAAGCATTGTAACTGCTATCAAAGAAAATAACATTGCTCCTGCTGGTACTCCACTCCATTTCCCTATAGCTCCTGACACAAATGCAACAGCTAAGGTAAGGATAATTTCTCTTACTTTATTTGCATCAATATTCATTGAGCTTTTAAAGTATCCCTTTTTATTACTAATATTATTATTTTCACCCTCTACTTCCACTAAATCAGCAGTAACTTCATCACTGCTCATCTCAAATTTATCTTTATTTATCTTCTTGTTAACAGCTTTTATTATTAATGGAAAAAAGGTTACAACTCCAATTAGTCTAGCTAGCTGAAAAATAGCTGTTCTAGCAGTATCTGCTCCCATGTCCTGACTAATAATACTCACATCTGTCATTCCTCCAGGAACTGTTGAAAATAAAGAAGTCATCAAATCCATGTTAGTCATAAAGTATACAAGTACCCCTAAGGAAATATTAATAAATAAAAGACCTAACACCATAACGATTGCAGGCTTTATTATGCTCTTAAGCTGCTTTACCTTTTCCTTATCCATTGCCATTCCAACATAAGCTCCTGCAATAACTTGTACAAAAAACTTAAGGTATTGTGGTATAGAAACTATTCCCGTAAATATATTTAGTATTCCAGCTGCTAACATGGCTCCCACCATAAGTCCTGCTGGAAACTTCATTTTTTTTAAGAGTAGTCCACCTGCTAATGCAACAATAATAGCTATAAACAAATTCAACGTCATATCTTCCCCCCATTATTTCCTATTGATACTCATTAAACTACAACCATCAATTATATTTTAAGAATGCAGTCACATAACTAATTTCCTTTTTAATTATAGCACACTGTCAATAATCTTTGAATTTATTGTATACAATGTTTTTTATTAAGTACTTTGTACATTATTAATTAAAATAAAAAACAGAGCAGTTCCCACCGCCCTGTTTTCTTCTTTATTGAACTCTGGATAAATCCACTGCAAAGCTTTCACCTTTATACTTCACAATATGACCTGATTCATAATTTCCACCATCTAATGTCATGTAAACATTATTAACGCCATAGTATCTTCCTATGGTATTAACTAAATCATATATTGCAAAGTATTCACCAGCTGTTCCATTTGCCATTTCTGGAACAAAATTTTTAGTTACATCTAGATAAACCATTCCATCATCATTTAAATATAAACTATTAATTCCCACATTGCCCTTTAACATACCATATTCTTCAAACCTATTTTGTAATGTTAAACGAGTTATATCATTAGTTGCGAAAGAAATTGTTACATCCTCATATTTCATGTACTCTGCATTTTCATCTGGAGAGTAAAAACGAATTACTTGATTAAATCTTACGTCCTTTTCAATACTTGATAAAGTGGAAATAACCTTCATATTTTCTGTATCATTGACTTCCTTTACAAGACCTATATTAGGTGCATAATACTTCAAATCCTTTTGACCTGAAACATTTTCTGTAGTAACTTCTACACATTGAAATTCACCTATACTTGTTGATACTACTGTATCGATTGAGGATATATATCTTTTAGCCCCATCTGATAATTTCCATTCAGTTCCTTTTTTAATTGGAGCCTTTAATAAAACTTCACTTTCATTTGAAGGTTTTTTCAAGAAATTTTCCCTATAATCACAACCTCCTCTTCTAAAAACAATTTTTAATTCATTATCAGTTCCTTCTAAAACCATAACTGTTTCTGTTGCACCATTATTTGTTCTTATTTGAAATTTATCTCCTTCAATATATTCTACATATCTAAAATACTCTGCATACTCTGAGTTTTCACCCGAATAATTATATTTCTCATTTGCATTAATTCCAATATAATCACTTATACTATACTTTGAAACTGGAGCTTCAGCTTCATCTTGCTTTTCATTTTCTTTAGCTTTATCCTCAGCCTCTTTAAAAGTATTTTCTGTTTTGTCTTTCTCATCCTGATTTTCTATTATACTACTATCAGCCACCTGATTGTCATTGTCTTTTGCTGTGTCCTCACCTATTGTTGACTTGCATCCAACAGTAAAAACACTAAATACAATTAAAATTACTATCAGTGCCCTTTTCATCAGGTCCCCTCCTACAATTTTACTTTCATTATATATACGGAATCAAACGCCGATAATCCTCCATTTTTTGTAACTTATTTTTCAATTTATTGAATTAATTGAAATTTTATTACTTAATTGCTTAAAGTGTTTATATAACTGAATTCTATTTTTGAAAGTTCAAATCAAAAATCATTCTATCTTCGCCAATAACTACATTTTCAAAAACCGATTTAGCATTATTCAAAAAAACATTTGGTTCCATCATTGATGGACTAAAGTGGGTTAAAAGCAGCTGCTTTACTTTCCCCTCCTTAGCTAAAGTTGCACCTTCTCTAAAGGTCATATGCTTATACTTAATCGCCTTTTCCTTATCTAAATCATCCCCATAGGTACCCTCACAAATAAATAAATCACTTTCACGAATAAACTCTGGTATTTCTTCTAATGGCCTTGTATCAGTAACAATAGCTATTTTTATCCCTTTACGCTCTTCCCCAAGTACAAGAGATGAGTTATATTCTTTTTCTTCATATAATATATTTTCTTCCCTTTGAAGACGACTCCATAGTATCTTTGGAACATTATTTTCTATAGCCTTATCTACATTGAACTTTTTCTCCCTCTTAAAATAAAAATTATAAGCTAAACATGGAGCAGAGTGCTCTACCTTCAGGGTTTTCAACTGAATCTGCCCTCTATTCCTTTTTGATTCTAAGCCATCCTCAATAATCATCCCCTCATTATATAAGCTAATATTTAGCTCTTGTGGATTTTCTATAACCCTAACCTCATAAAGAAGATATTCTGCAACAACCCGAAGCCCATTTACAATTCTACTGATTCCCTCTGGTCCTATTATAGTAATAGGCTCTGTGCGTCCTGAATTTCCAATAGTTGATAATAACCCAGGCAGTCCAATAGTGTGATCCCCATGACTATGAGTAAGGCATATAATATCTATATTTTTAAAGCCCCATCCAACCTGCTTCATTGAAACTTGAGTTCCTTCACCGCAATCAACCAAAATTTTCCTGCCTTTGAAGCTTATAAGTAGTGCTGATAAACTTCTGTAGGGTGTCGGCATTGACCCTCCACATCCTAATAAACATACATCAACCATATCTTTCACCTTTAATTCCTTTTAACTATATATAATTTCTAATATTCCTCTATGAATTATATTTTATTAATTAAATTTCTTAATTTCTGCTGTGCTCTTACTATTATCAAAATATATTTTAATTTCTTGAAGCCAACTTCCCCCTTCTTCATATTATATAAATATAACCAAGAAAAAATCTATGGAGGATACAAATGATACATTTAACTGCAATACACTATATTTATTTATTATTCATTTTTATTATTTTGGGAACAATGGTGAAAAAACGAGACTGCTCCTTAGTCTGTATAATCGGTATTGCTCTACTTGCTATTGTTAGTACTAAATCTCTTCCTTTATCAATCATTAGCATATTTAATAGCTTTATCTATGCAATAACCGAGCTCTTACCGACTATCTTAATTATTTCAATAATAGCTGCCCTTAGCAAACTTTTGCGCTATACTGGAATTAACAGATTAATGATTAGTCCGTTTACTAAACTCATTAAAAATGATATTATGGCATTTTGGGTTATTGGAATAATTATGATGATTATTTCTTACTTTTTCTGGCCGAGCCCTGCTGTTGCCTTAGTTGGAGCTGTACTTGTTCCAGTTGCAATTAAAGCTGGTCTTCCTGCTATTGGTGCTGCCATTGCAATGAACTTATTCGGACATGGAATTGCTTTATCCACTGACTTTATTATTCAAGCTGCTCCGAAAATTACAGCTGATGCTGCAGGCGTTCCTGTTGATGCCGTTGTTAGTGCCAGCATTCCTTTAATCATTGTAATGGGATTAGTTACAACAATTTCAGCTTTCATATTTTTAAAAAAAGATATGAAAAACGGATTAATAGAAGAGAATGTTTATGACAAATATGCTGAAGATGATGAGCCTGTTAACGAGAGTTGCATATCCGAAAAAACAAGATTATTCTTTGCAATTCTAGTTCCTCTTTTGCTTATTTTAGATGTAGTTGTAATGCTTATTCTTAATCTTAAAGGTGGAGATGCAACCGCACTAATTGGTGGTACTGCTCTCTTTATATTAATTTTCATTTCAATTTTCGCTTATAAAAATACATCATTAGAAGAAATCACCAATTACTTAGTTTCTGGATTTAAATTCGGATTTACTGTATTTGGTGTTGTAATTCCAATTGCAGCCTTCTTCTATTTAGGTGATGCAGGCTTTACAACTATAATCGGTAATCATCTTCCTGTTGGTTCCCTTGGTATTGTAAACGATCTTGGGTATGCACTATCTCAAATTGTTCCAATTAACAAAATCTTTGGAGCATTTACTGTAACAGGTATTGGCGCCATTACTGGTCTTGATGGTTCTGGTTTCTCTGGCATATCCTTAGCTGGTTCTACTGCACAATTATTTGGCACTTCTACAGGTGCTTCAATTCCAACTTTGACTGCTTTAGGTCAGTTTGCTGCAATCTGGGTCGGAGGTGGATGTTTAATTCCTTGGGCAATTATTCCAGTATCAGCAATATGCAAGGTTTCACCTTTTGAAGTTGCAAAACGCAATTTTAAACCTGTCGTAATTGGCCTTGTTGTTACAACAATTTTTGCTATTTTTCTCATATAACTTTCTTAAAATTCTTTAAAAAGATGGTTTTTAAACCATCTTCTATTTTTTTTTTAAATTTATTTTAAAAAGGTTGAATTTACATCTAGTGAAAATTATAGAATAACTGTATAATATAGGTATAAAGAGTTTTCACTTTTATTAAAAAAAATTGTGATTCTCATATCAAAAATTCTAATCTTGGCATATTTATGGAGGTAAGTTTATGAAATTTATAGACTTAAGAAGTGATACCGTAACCGAATTAACAAAAGATATGCGAAAATCAATGTACGATGCCGATGTAGGCGACGATGTTTATGGAGATGATCTGACAACCAATGAATTAGAGCGTTATGCTGCAAAATTGGTTGGAAAAGAATCAGCTATTTTTGTTCCAAGTGGTACCTTTGGTAATCAATTATCTCTTTTAACTCATTGCAACAAAGGTGATGAGGTTATCCTAGGAGAAGACTGTCATATCGTCTGTCACGAAGTTGGAGCTGCCGCTGTAATAGCAGGTGTACAGCTTAGAACTTTAAAAAGCAATAATGGTGAGTTATCCCCTATGGATATTGAAACAACTATAAGAAAAGAAGAGGATATACATTATCCTAACACAGCTTTAATTTGCATTGAAAATGCCCATTCAAATGGACGAGTTATCAGCTTAGAAAATATGGCTGAAATTCGTCAAATAGCTGATAAATATCATTTACCTATCCATCTAGATGGCGCAAGGTTATTTAATGCAGCAACTTACTTAGATGTTGACGTAAAAGAAATCACTAAAAACGTGGATTCAGTTATGTTCTGTTTATCTAAAGGATTATGCGCTCCTATCGGTTCAATTCTGGCCGGGAATAATGAATTCATTAACAAAGCTAGAAAGTATAGAAAACTTATGGGCGGTGGCTTAAGACAAAGTGGTGTAATTGCAGCTGCTGGATTAGTAGCCTTAAAAGATATGAGGGACAATTTAAAATCTGATCACGAAAAAGCTCTATATCTTGCAAAAGAACTAGCAACTATTCCTGAAGTATCAATTTTAACTAACAATCTTCATATTAACATGGTTTATTTCAAACCAAGCAACATAGATACTTCAAAATTAGTTGCATACCTTTTAGATAAAGGTATAAAAATCTGCGATGTCGAAGATGGCTTAATGCGATTCGTAACTCACTATTGGATAACTAAAGAAAATATAGACTATGTAATTCATTCAATGAAGGAATTCTTAGCCTGTCAGTAGAATATTTTGTGTAATCTTTAAACTAAAAAACATTTTATTAGCAGATAAATAATATTGGAGGTTTATTTATGGATTTTCTTTTAAACGGTATTATGTCTATAACTTGGCAACAGATTGTTATGATTTGTGGTGGTGGATTACTCATCTGGCTTGCCATAAAAAAAGGCTTCGAGCCAGCCCTCCTTCTACCTATGGGCTTTGGTGCTATCCTTGTTAACTTACCTTTTTCAGGTGCCGTAACTCAAATTATACATGGACAAACTGAAGTAGGGATAATAGATAACTTATTTAATATGGGGATTGCAAATGAACTTTTCCCATTGCTTTTATTCATAGGAATTGGTGCTATGATAGACTTCGGTCCACTACTAAGCAACCCTAAAATGCTTTTATTTGGTGCTGCTGCACAATTTGGTATTTTCTTTACCATTAGCGTTGCTGCTCTTTTAGGCTTCTCCTTAAAAGATGCTGCATCAATTGGTATTATCGGTGCTGCTGATGGACCAACCTCAATATTCGTAGCAAACTTCTTTAAGAGTAATTACATAGGCCCTATTGCCGTGGCCGCCTACTCTTATATGGCGTTAGTACCAATAATTCAACCATTAGCAATAAAACTTGTTACTACAAAGAAAGAACGTCAAATCAGAATGGAATACAATCCAACTGATGTATCAAAAAGAACTAAAATTCTTTTCCCTATAATCGTAACAATAATTGCTGGATTAATAGCACCAACTTCAGTATCCTTAATAGGATTCCTTATGTTTGGTAACTTAATAAGAGAATGTTTGGTTCTTCCAAGCCTTTCATCTTCAGCTCAAAATGAATTAGCAAACTTAATTACTTTATTACTTGGTCTAACTGTAGCTTCTAAAATGAAGGCAGAGTTCTTCGTAACCCCAGAAACAATGTTAATCATTGGACTTGGATTAATTGCCTTTGTATTCGATACAATCGGTGGAGTACTGTTTGCAAAATTACTAAACCTATTCTGTAAGAAGAAGGTTAATCCAATGGTAGGTGCAGCTGGTATATCTGCATTCCCAATGTCTGCAAGAGTAATTCAAAAGATGGGTCAAAAGGAAGATCCTCAAAACTTCCTTTTAATGCACGCTGTTGCTGCTAACGTATCTGGACAAATAGGATCCGTTATTGCTGGTGGATTAATTCTATTCTTAGTTGGAGGTGGCCTATAATGAATGAAGTATTTATAAAAAGTCTTGAAATCATGGTAAAAGGTATGGGCGGTATATTTGTTGTAATGCTCATCATCTTCATAGCAATCAAACTCTTAGCGTATTTTGGAAAACCAAAACTTAATAATAAAGACTAAATAATATAAAAAAGCTCTGCGAATAACTTTTTATTCGTAGAGCTTTTCTGTTTTTTTACTATTTAATAAACATGTCTGTTACCTTCACATTAGGATTTTTATAACGTCCCTTTTTTTCACTATTTTTGCCGTATTGAATAGCTTTAACAGGACAATAGTGAATGCAAGCAAGACATTGGGTGCATTTACCGCTCCAGCTAGGCTTTTCATTTACCTTAATACAGCTGCCATTACACACCCTCTCACAAATTCCACAGCCTGTGCAATTATCATTTACTCGAAAGTCCTTTAAATCAATTGCAAACTTATTGAATAGAGGATTAGCTACAGTAGTAAGTAATCCTGGTACTGGACCTTTAGCTATCTTAAACTTATCCTTTTCTCTATTCATTATAGCTTTATTTATTTCAGCAAGTTCTAACTCTAAGTTTTCAAGCTTGTGCTTTTCACCCTCTTTAGAATCTACATCACCCATTATAATATAGTTGTTAGGTGTTACCACCGAAAAACCACTGAAAAGCTTCATTCCCTTTTCACCTAAAACCTTATTAACCACCTTAATCGTATTTCCTATGTTTTCACCACAAACTGCTACGGTAGAAATATAATTTTCCTTATAGTTTACAAAATTGATTTTTTTCATAAACTCTACGACCATGGCAGGTGGAGCCCATGCATATATAGGATAAACAAATATAATCTTTTCATCATTTTGAAGTTCATATTCGTACTTGTCTTTATTTAAATTCAATTCCTTAGAAATAGAAATAAGTCTTTCTCCTTGAACCTCACCAATATTTGCTGCAACATATCTCGAATTCCCTGTTCCTGAAAAATAAAATATCATGCTTTTCCTCCTAAAAGTCTCTTCTTTATAGTACTAATTCTCCAACAAACTTCTTCATTATAACAATACCAATTATAAACAATATTACTGTCATTGTAGCTGCCACATAAATCTTCTTACTCCAATTATTCTCCCCTGCAGCCTCTTCATGATTTCTCTCACCTTTTTTATGAATGAGAATAGAACCTAATAAAAATGCAAACGGTGCTGCGCTGGCAACAATAAACCAAGACCCGACAGATGCCATAGGTATCTCCATCCCACTAACAGAATTTGCCATATCCTGAACTGGAAGAAGAAATGACGCCAAAGTTGATAATCCATTATTTATAAAATGTAAAAACATTGGCAGCACAAGGTTTTTCGTTTCAAACATTATATATGCCATAGTACCACCAAGAATTGCTGTTGGGAAAAACCTAATAAAATCCAAGTGGAAAATTCCAAAGATAATACCAACTAAAATAATAATAGACCACTTGCTCTTAAAGGAATGAAAAGTTGCCTGTATAAAACCTCTTGTCAAAACCTCTTCACAAATTGCAGGCATTATTGCAACAATAAAAAAAGAAATCAACATAGGTATACTAGTTATTACCTCATTCAAACCTGTACTAACTTGATTTAAGCTTTCTGGAAAAAAGTATCCTATAATTAAAGTTATAAGTGTTATAACTAAGTAAGTAGCTCCCCACATAATTAAGGTTCCAAATAATTGTCTTAAAGCAGGTATTTTAACTGGAAAAACTTCCTTTAAATCTGCTTTTAGTATTATTGCAGGAATGATTCCCATAGCCAAAACTATAAGTTCAGTAATAGCTACTCCATACATACCAAACCTCATTTGTATTGGTGTTGCTACAAATAGCATCATTAACACAAATAATATTGCTAATCCGATTCCATGATAAGCCTTTAAAGACCTTAATCCATTATTATTTCTTTCCTTCACGACCATTCCCCCTAAATAATTTTTAAATGTTTATTTCCATTCCATCATATGCAAATCTAATTCCGGTATAGTTCTTTTCCAGTCTCAAATAGTCATCATAGGATTTTCCCCAGTCTTCTTCTAAGTGAATCATAACTACCTCTTTTATATTATATTTATCTTTTAAAGCTACTATGTCCTCCATTACAAATAACTCCCTTTTTAAAGGATTATTCTCCTTTAATATAAAGCCATCCTTTAAATCTTCACCAATAATTGTGTTTCCAATAATCATCACATCTGCATCCATAAAAATTGCTTTATCTGGGAATGGTTTCACATCACAAGGAGCATAAATAAGCTTCTTATCTCCTTCTTCAAAAACAAATATTGTAGCACTTCCCACCTCAACAAAAGTTATTCTTATACTATTTATTTCTATAGAATCATTTGCAATCCTTCTTTTTATTAATTGTCTTACACCTTCATAATAATCCAAATAGCTACCTAAACAGAATCTTATGGAGTTTAATTCCTCCATGACCTTCTCTCTAGCCATAACCTCTATTGGATCTTCACACTCATGACCTTCTGAAACCTTCAGCCAATCAAGCTTGAGCTGTTCAAAAACTCTCATCCCCAGAGTGTGGTCTGGATCAACATGACTGTATAAGACTTTGTCTATTTTATCAATGCCACTACAGTTAATACTTTGTACTATATCCTCTGGTGTATCAATAATCATGTTTAGCTCCTTGAGAAATAAACAGCATCCAAATCTTGAGTAAGGTCTTCCTTTTTCTCTAGCCTCCGCACAAACTCTACAATTACATAAAGGTCTTGGTAATGCTGTACATCCACCACTTCCTATAACTTTAAATTCCATTTTATCCCCTCCTTAAGTGCGCCTCCAGAAGTTCTGCTAACCAAATCTCTGATTTGGTTAGCAGAACTTCCACAGCATGCATATTTGATTTAGCTAAGGCGAACTTACTCCTTCGACTATATTTAAGAAGGAGCTTCAAATTAATTTTTCTAAACCTTACCATAAAATAAGGAGAAAATCTAATATTTTCTCCCTTTCAAGCTTTTAATCATCAAGATATGAAGCAATATTTAATAGGTTCAACAGGATATTAATAAAATCCAAATAAAGATTTAATACATGAATTGATAAGTCATTTTTATCTTTGATAAATCTGTTTTCAACACTATATTTTATAAGACTAATATCATATAAAATATATCCTGTGAAAATTAATAAGCTAATAGCGCTAATAACCAGATTAAATCTCGCTCCGCCAAAGAAAATATTTATTAACCCTAAAACCAAAAGTCCAACTAAGCCTGCAAATAAAATATTCCCAAGTCCTAAGTAGTAGCCTCCACTCTTTCTTGAAGATACCATAGATAACACTCCAAATAATACTGCTGTACCAAGTACTATAGATACAAATAAACCTATACCTAAATCATATAAATAATATTGAAATAAAGGATACATTAAAATTCCATCAATAAAGGTGAATAAATATACATAATTCATGGAAAATCTACTTGGTATTATCCTCTTCCTTGAGAAAATAGCCAGTAATACAAATAATACTCCTAAAATTGCTATGATTCTATTTGCATAGTATATATACTCCTGTGGTATGAATCTTTGTCCAACAAAGAATCCAAAAACCATAAACACAAGGGAAATAGCTAGGTACTTGAATATCTGCGAGATTACATTCTTATATTCTCTGCTCATTTCTTACGCTCCTTCGTAAACTTAAATTTACCTTTAGTATAGCCTATAAATGGAATTATCATCTTAACTTCGTGTAAATTTAAATTGAACTTACTTCATTTAATTTAAAAAGTCCAACACTACTTTCTCAATATCTTCTTTTTTCATACAAGCAATATGTTTAAGGTCATACTTTTCACTTAGACCTTTAATTAACTCCGCCCCTAAAAAGTATCCTGCATCACTTATTCCTAGCACCTGAAACCAATCTCCAAAAAAATCATTGGTTCCTCTCTCGTCATTCTTTAGTGCCTCTAAATACAATTTTTTAAGTTTATCCTTATTTTCATTGCAAATAGATATCCAACCTTCACCTCTTGAATCAACCTTTGCGTAGCTTAATTTATGTTGAAAAAATTGTGCAAAGCCTTCTTCGTAAATATTCCAAATTCCATTGTTATATTTATTTTCCTCTGCCCACTTAGGTATAACTTCATTTCTTATGTAATAATGAACTACATGACTAAGTTCATGACATACCAAAGAATCTAGCTGATCCGTAGTCTGCCATCTCAACTCTGCTATTTTATCAATTCCAAATATTATTGCTCGCTTTCCTTCGTATTCATCAACCCATCCTGCTGCATGTCCTAAGCTTGAATACAAAACAATATTTATATCAATTTCAACATGAAAAACTTTAATTACTCTTTCTTCTATATCTTTAAGTACCTTCAATAAGTTTTCATGAGCTTCAATCATAAAGCAAAAATCTTCTGCTACTCTGTTGAATACCTTATTAACTGCAACCTCTTTCCAGCTATATCCATCCTTTTCATAGTCACATGTACACTTTTCTTTCAACTCTGGATAATTCTTTTCATAATACTTTATCCAAAGCTGAAGTTTGTCTTCTGTACTTTTATTTAAATTTTTTTCTAGAATATTTTTAAACTCTCCAAAGGCATCTATGACATTTACCACTTATCTCTCCCCCCTTTTAAAGTGCCTTTCCTTACTAGGGTTTACTCCAAATATAAATCCATTAATATTTCATGAAAATATTTACCGTCAATATTAAAGAAATTCCTGTGGACTCCAACTTTTTCAAAGCCCATCTTTTCATAAAGCTTTATTCCTTTTTCGTTGTCACTCTTTACTCCAAGGCTTATATTTTTTATTACACTGGTACTTTTTGCAAAGTCAATAAGTAGCTTCATCATCTCTGTTCCAACACCCATGCTCCAGTATTCCTTCTTAACTGAAATGGCTAGTTCTCCGTTATGAGCAATTCTCTTTCTTGGTGGTGCTGCAACCTGTGCAATGCTGATAATCTGTCCATCAATAACACCAATCGCCATAAGAGCATTGTCATTTTCCCTCATGCTCTCTATATAGTTTTTCTCCTGCTCCACTGTAAGACAGAACTCATTGGCACCAAATAGAAGATTGTCACTCTCTCCTCCAACTATATTTAAGTACTGAAGCATGGCCTCTGCATCATTTATATTTACCTCTCTAAGTACCAAATCACTTCCATTTTTAAGCTTCGTACTTCTTATTATTTCGTTCACCCTTCTCACCCCTTCATTATATAATACTATTGAATAATCTATTACACAGTATTCTACTTATTAATCTTCTCTAAATTTTTCACCTTAAAATCAAAGAGACGTCCACAATTCAAGCAGACCTTTACTACAACAGGCGATTCTTTTGATTTTAAAAACCTTGATGACTCCGCTCTAAAATTAAATCCATAAGGAGTAATTAATTCTCCATCTTCACATTTATCATATCCACAAAATGGACATACCATATCTTACCCCTCCTTAACTATTCTATAGTCGTAATTATCCTCTAGAATCTTATACCCAATCTTCTTATAAACTCCATTAGAAATAGGGTTTTTCTTATCCACGAAAAGACTGCAGAATTTATTACCTCTTGATAAATATTCCTTACTTAAGTTATAAACTACAGCAAATCCATAACCTTTTCCTCTGGCCTCATTACAAGAGTAAACTAAGCTTACTGAAATTCCATTAACTAACTGCCTTGTAGCAGCTGCCATTGCCATTGGTTTCTGATTTTCATCTTCAAAAATATAAAGGCAACTACTTTTAACCTTAGCTTCTAAATAAGCCTTAGCTTTCTCGATGAGTACCTCTTCGTTTAAAGCTTCTTTTGCAAATTTATTATACCAATCTATAAGTAAGTCCATATCCTCCAAATTAGCCGTTCTGAAATTACCCTGTGGCAGCTTTACACTATGGTTTATCTCCCTTAACTCCATGATATCCATAGATAAATATTCTTTAAAATCACACCCTGTTTTATTTCTATAACATTCAATAAACTCCTTACAAATTATATTGTTAGCATTAATTCCTCTTAAAGCAACTTCTTCCTTCTTGAGATAATCTACTAAAGATTGAATTTCTCCTAAAGACTCCTCATCTAAATTATAAATTAAAAGATTATATGGACTTACATTTGCAAATATAAGCTTAATAACTCCTGCTTCATCTTCTACTCTTCCAAATAACATTTCCTTATTAATCCCTTTATCCCTATTAACGAAAGCATTGTTAAGTATTAATTGTGTTATTGCTTCTTTTTCTAAAAGTATTACTTCATTCTCCTCTAAAAACTGCTGTACAGTCTCATATATCTTTACAACCATTGTAACAGCCTCCTAATTTAAACTTCTTTTCAAGGAATACACTACCATCTATATACAAACCTATAATCTTCTGGATAAATCCCTAGGTTTCAAGCCACTCTTCTTAATCATCTGCTTCCATCCAAAATTTCCAGATATCTTATATAAAAACTTTGGAAAGTTTGCCGTAATACATAGGTTTTCCCCACTATTTCCATTTGAAATATTGTCTCCTAGCACTTTAAATGCTTCTCCTAAATTTTTCTTTGGCCCATGCCCTGGTGGAACATTTATAACACTATGCATCATCATACCCGCGCCTATGCATAACCCTTGTCCCCAAATGAGCCCTGCCTTATGACACCAATTTTCCATCATCTCTATGGCTAGTTTATTTTGCTCTCCTTCATAAAAACCTGAGTTCACCATGGCATAAACTTTAATATTAGATTTGTCCGCCCCTTTAAAATACTCTTCCAATTGAATAAGACACCCCAGTAAATGGGAAGGGATTCCATCTACATAAAGAGGGAATGCGAAAACTAAAGCATCACTTTCTGATAACTTTCTCAATTCATCTTCAGTTATATATGGCTTTTTAAAAGAGTGCTCTGAAATCCTTGAAGGCTCCTTTATGAACTTTTTTAAATCCTCCAATATTAAACCAGATGCACTATCCTTAACCTTTGGGCTCCCATTGATAAAAGCTATCTTCATAGGACTTTACCCTCCATTTCATCAATACTTCTTACAAAAGATACATTGCTAATTTGACTATCATAATTTACTTCATTTCCTTTAATAAGCTTTCTAGCTGTTTCTTGCTCTTTTTCTGTGATATCCTCACCATAAAACCATATATTCATAATAAACTTATTATCATATCTTCTTTTATGATGCATTTCTCCATTTCTCATAACTAAATCTGGATGAACATAAGAAATTGCTCTATCAAGGACATTCTTTACAAAAGGGCTATAACCTCCATAACAACATCTGCTGATAATAGTAATCTCCTCACACTTTGAAAAAGATTTCCCAATATCTCCATAATTATCACGAATTACGCAAGCTCCAGGTGTTTTAATCCAACAACCGAAGCAGCCTATACAATTTTTAATTGTACCGTCATTGGAAATCACCTTAGCATCTTTTACTCCTTTAGGAAACAGTCTCTGAAACTCTTCATTTCTTAAATCATGTATTATTAACTTCATATCTTGTATCCCTTCAAATATATTTTTATATCCTGAAAATCTCTTCTTATATACTTTTAATCTATTTAACTCCAGATTCTAAAATACTGAATTTATTTTCATCACAATTTATTTCTGCCATAGCACCATAAGGCAGAATCATCATTGGGGCAGTATGCCCAAAATTCATATTTAACATAATCGGAAACTCCTTTAATCCAAGTTCCTCTCTAATAACTTTTATAATTACCTTCTTATAATCCTCATAATACTCATTGTCATAAGGCTTACCAAAAACAATTCCATTTATTTTATTGAAAATCCCTTGAGATCCATAATTTCTTAGCCAATACTCCACATATTTAGGACTAGGCTTATCCTCTGAGGTTTCTAAGAATAGAATAGCATCCTTCCATATATTCTTTTCAGGCCATAGCTCTGTACCTTTAGCCATTTCCAGGACCTCTATACACCCTCCCACAAGGTGTCCTGACACTTTCCCTTTACCTTGTAAAAGTTCATAACCTTCATTTTGTAATACACTTCTCTTTATATTTTTATTAAACTCATCCCAGCTTAAATACTCACTTGTCCAAATATCCGATGGCTCAATTTCTCCAATAGCTTCATTACTAAATAACACCTTATTAACCCAATGTGAAGTATATTTAAACATCTCCACATTTTCTGCAAACTCTGCTAATATTGATGGACCATAAAAGCTTGAAATTCCAGCTTTTAAACAAATTAAATGTGTAATTGTTGTATCAGAATACCCCATAAAAATTTTAGGATTCTCTTTTATAACTTGAAAATCAATATAAGGTAACATTCTGATACTTTCCTCTCCACCAATACATGAGAAGATAGCTTTAATAGACTTATCCTCAAAAGCCATCATCAAGTCCTTTGCTCTACTCTCTGGGTTATTATAGATATAATCAGTTCCCTTTAATGTATTAGGCATTTCTACTACTTCAAGTCCAAACTCCTCTTTAAGCCTCCTCTTTCCTTGGTTATATCTCCATAAAATATCACTATCTCCAGCTCCACCCCAAGATAAGCTTACCGTTGCCACCTTATCTCCTCGTTTTAGCCTCTCTGGCTTTATCAAATTCATATTCATCCCGCCTTTACCATTTTTATGGACCTTTATGGTACTTTTACTGTACCTTCTAAATCCTTTCTACAGTTATCTTATTTTTTTACTTTCCTTGAATAGAGCTCTGCCCAAACTGGATAAAATCCAGCTTTTATTGCAATATTCTGAGAATATATATTAGATTCTATTGTACTATAAAAAGGTACCTTTCCGCGCCTTAATAATTCATTTTTTAGTAAAATCACTAAATTTGTTCCAATTCCTTTTCCTCTATATTTCTCAACGACATTAATTCCAATCTGCCACATTACCGCTCCATCACAGCTAGCACCTGCCATACCAACAATTTCATCTCCATTTACAGCTGCAACAGCTAGCATATCTGGATGCTTTTCATCAAAAGCAAAAGCTTCATCAAATCTCTCATCATCTTTAAACTTAAGAATCTCCGATTGCTCATACCATCTAATTTCAGTAATAGGCTCCACCTCTTCTATATCTCCCTTTGGAAGATAATAATGGTGAACATCCACTATCTCATGCCCAGTTTCCATTAGCTTTTTATCAATACTTTTTAGTACAGTATATAAACAAAGCCAGTTAGCATCAAAATTCTTCAACTTTTCTTGGAACCATGGAATAAGCTCTGGAGTTGTTGAAACTACTGCCCTATTTCCAAAGCATAATATCTTTAAAGCACAGCCATCACTTCCATAAAGCCTTCGGCCATCCTTAAGGATATTCTCAACTATTGTATTTTCATTTTTATCTAAATCCTCTACTTTGCAACTGAAATCCAAAGCTAACTGATTTTTAGCAATATCTAATATTTCTTGCTTTGTATACATAAGTATCACTCCTTATTTCCAAATACTTGGACCTTTAATGTCCTATTTTTTATAGCTTTAATTCCAATGCTTTATTAATAGTTTCTTGAATGATTGGACCACAACATCTCCCCAAAGGATTATTTAAATCATACTTTCCATTCTTCATAGCTCCTGTAAGTCTAATTATATCCTTTATATCTTTTGCTCCATCATTAATAACGGCATTTATAATATCTTGCTCTGTAACTCTGTTACAATAGCATATATATTTAGGATTTGCGTCTTTTTTAAACCATATTGGAACTTTAATCTGCTCCTTGCTGTAGGATACCTTTAAATCTGAACTAAAATATACAATATTGCACCCTTCATCCATACAAACAAAATATGTATGCTCCTTTACTTGATTTACAAACTCATCATCAACTAAATGTTTAACTGTAATATTTTTTACTTCTATACCTTTGCTCTTACACTTAGGACACAAGACGTCTTTCTCTACTACACGAGTATTTTTTTCTTTACCCTCTCAACATGATCTTTTTATTTTTTGATTTCCCATAAAATATGTGACCTCCTTAAACATTATTTATAGCTTCAAATACTATCTAACTTCCCTTCAAAAATCCAAGAAAATGGACAAGAAATTTGTATACTATTAAATTTAGTTCCTTCTTTACTATTTAAAATCACTGCAAATATTCTTATTGGATAGGTATAAACTTCACCTGCAGTGCATTCCTTCAGTGCGTAAGATATATTACGTTGAATTGCAAATATCTTATCCTTTGAACTTAATTTAGAATCAAATAGATTATTTATTTCATTTAAAGACATTTCCATAAATTCAGACTCTGAAAAATGCTGATTTAATTTACCTGTGGCTGTAATCCAGCTAACGTCCTCAACTGAAGATACTATATATTGATCTATCTCTAAAGACATATTACGCCCCTCATTCTCCTTTAGAAACTGTTCAATTTTTTCAATACCTTCATATAATTTATTATCTAAATCAATGAAATATGGAGTATCACTTTCAGTAAAATACTTTCTTACTAGACTAGATAAATTATTAGTTCCCTTGATATCTTTTTCAAAACTTCTTAAGAATCCATCTATAACTGAATTAGTCTCATCTTTATATTCTTTTAAAAGATTATTTTGTTCATTATAGCTATCAATGTAAGATTTATCATTTTCAAATCTCTCGTCTGGATAATTAGGTTTTGGTATAGAAAAATTAATGTGTGAAATTTTCCACTTACTATTTTTTCTTATTAATATACCACTTAAGCGTAATGGCCATCTATACTCTCGTTTTTCATCTTTGCGTTGATGAAAGGTTAATGCTAACACCCAATTTATGAACGTAAGTTTTTGCTTTATTGAAATATCTGTGCTATGCAGTTTATCTTTTATAAAATTTATATAGCTGTTATACCTCTCTTCACTATCCTCAAATGATTGATTTACAGAACCCTCTACCGAAAACCACACTGTCTCTTTTTTTATAGAAGTATGTGCATTTTCATAATCTAATTTTACATCACCCCAATATTTCCAATCACCAGATATTAACTCCTTTACTTTTTCACTGCCTAAAAATACCTCTGTAGTTCCTGTTCCAACTGCATAGGTACTATCTCCTATAATAAAAAGATCCGCCATAAAAGCATCAATATTTTCTAAATTTCTTTTTGAATATCCACTTTGAAACCTTTTTATCGTCTCGATTACCTCATTAAAAGTGTCTTTCATGTTTAACCTTTTCATGATAAAGTCCCCCTTAGTTATCATATATAGTACAGTAATTCACTTTTCTTATAACCTTTTTGTTAGAAAATACTCCTTATGACCCATAGGACTATCTTCTAAAACTCCAAACACTTCATAGCCATTTTTTTTATAAAAATCTGGCCCTTGAAAATCAAAGGTATCAAGATGTGCCATATGGCACCCAATATTTTTAGCCTCATCTTCAACTTTCTTTAATAAAATAGAACCATAGCCTTTGCTTCGATATTCTTCTTTAACCCATAGCGTATCAATGTAAAGTATATGCCACATAACAGAGTATGCTAATATTCCTGCAATGACTTGTCCTTCTAAATCCTTAACACACCTCTTTATACTTATAAAAGCTTCCTTCTGCTCAAATGGCTTTGATAATTTATTGTGTTCCATGAGCATATCATCAATATAATCTGACTCTTCCTCATTTGGTATTTCTATGATTAAATCTTCTTTTTTCATAACACTCCACCTAATTTCCAATTTTCTGGACATCCCTGGTCCTATTCTTTACAGTGTATTAATATGTAAACCCATAAGAAATTACCCATGTTATTCCTATAATAAGAGTTATAGCAATCTCCAACGAACTTCTTTTAATGCTGCTTTTTTTCAACTTATTTTTTGACTTCATATTAAAATAATTAACCCCTATACTTCCAAATAAAACTAAAATAAAACATATCTGAACTGGATCTCTTGAAATCTTGTCCATATAATACAAAACATTGGCTATTGTACTGACTAGCATCAGCATTAGCTCTATAATTATAAACTTGTTAATTTTCTTTTCCATGCCTTCCCACTCCCCCTAATTAATCTTCATTATCATAATTAAACAAGGATTATACTCTCCCAAATTTCAGGTATACACTCAAGTTCTTTAAATCCAATAGCTTTATAAAACTTTCTCGTCTTAGCATAATTTTTATCTGAACTAGATTCATCTACCGTTTTAACCTGTAAGAACTCTACGCCATTTTCCCTACAATAGTTATAACAGTATTGAAATAAGGCTTTCCCTATGCCCTTTCTATTCTTTTAATCACCATTATTTATCTCTCCGTATAAATCTTATATAAATTAATGCACCCTAATATTTCTTTATATATTTAAATCCATATCTTTTATTTCATACTTAAACATTAACTCGTCATTACTAGGATCCTTCTCATTCATATCTTTAAATCCAATGCTAGTATATAATTTATATGCAACTTTATTTTCTTCAACTATACTTAAGTATAAGGTATCTACATTATATGTTTGTGAAACTACCTTAATAAGTTTCTTCATTGCAGCTTTACCAAATCCTTTATTTTGATGTTTTTCATCTATAAGTATTCTATCAATCCATGTATGTCTATTAGGCCCAAATGAACCATACATAGCAAATCCAATAACTTTGTCGTGATTATATATAGCTACGGGATGCCATTCTTTGCATATACTTGCTTCCTTTAAACACTCATCTACACTTTCAATAAAACCTTCTTGATTCCTCTTTATCTTTAACGCATTAACTTTATCTAAATTTTCATTATCTATATCCTTAAAAGTAACGTTCATAATATTATCCTCACCTTAAATTTAATAATTTTACTTCTTATACTACACTGCTATAGGATAAATCTACAATATCTTCAACCCACTCGTTAGATGTATAGCAAAATGCCCTTCCATATTTTTTATTAAATCCACACTTTTCATGGGTTCTCTGCGAAGCAATATTCTCCTTTAAAGTCATGCTCTTCATTTCGAAGCTCCCTTGCACCTTTAGGTCCTCAATTACGCTGCTCATCAATTTCTCTGCAAAGCCTTGTCTTCTATATTTAGGATGTGTTGCTAGAGCTTCTATATAATATAAATTTTTATTGATTTTATAAACTCTCATAGCACTGATCCATATGCCATTTTCTTCCCAAACATAATATATATTCCCATCATTTATAAGGAACTCATTTTTTATATAATCTATAAAATTTTCCTCCACCTTTTTCTTTCCAACTTCTATATCTTCAATATCAGGATAAAAATATGATGCATTTTTAATATTACCGTCTTCATATAAATCCATCAGAAGCCTTTGCTCTTTGTCATTTAATTCATTAACTTTTACTAGCACTGTAATTTTCCCCCTAGATTTCCCTTAATTCTATAAATCAAGCCTATAAGTATACTCATCATATACAATATCTGTTCCACTCTTTTTAAAACTTCCTTCTTTTTCCACATAGAACCCCAGCTTTCTAAGTACTGCATTAGAACCTGGATTTTCCTGTGCTACATCAGCAGTTATTTTCCTTCCACCCTTTGCATAGGCAAAATCAATTAATGCCTTTATCATCTCCGTTGCATATCCCTGCCGCCAATATTTTTTCTGGATGGCATAGCCTAAATACCAACGTACTTCGTCCTCACTTGGCACAATACTACATGTCCCAATACGCTCTCCTGTATCCCTTGAAACTGCAATAAAATAATAGCACCCATGGTACTCCTCTACAGTTTCTTTCCACTTCAAATAACCTTCTCCAGCTTTTTCCCTAGGTGGGTCAGATAAATATTTTCCCATTTCATCGTCAAGCCAGATATCCAAACAAAAATCAGCATCTTCCTTTTTAGTTCTTTTAATTAATAATCTCTTAGTTTTTAAATCCCTTATCTCCATAATCAATCACCATTATTATCCTTTTATTATAATGTAGTTTCATAAATCCTAGATTCTTCACCCCATGGATGATATCCTTGAGCTAAATATTTAAAGCCATATTGCTCATAATACCCAACATGATCTGTACATAAATAGATACTTTTAAATCCAGCTTTCTTCGCCTCCTGCTTTGCCTGTTCTAATAATAATTTTCCATAAGAATTTCCTCTATTTTTCTCCTCAATGTATAAAGCACATATCCAAGGATATAAATCCATTCTGCTGATAAAATCATTTGTGATCAGTCCCGCACATCCTATAATCTCATCCTTATCATATAAAAGATACCACTGCGGCAGCGGTGATTCTGAGGTTATACAGTTCATTATGCAATCCTCATATATCATTCTGCTTTCTTCACTTGCCCACTTATCTTGAAAATATTTTATTGCAGCCTTTGCATATTCAGGCTGTTTTCTTACTGATACTATATTCATTTGTTTCTCTCCTTCACTTTGTAGTCACGATTACTTAGGCTTACTAATCTCCAATTCATACAATGCCATTTCTTTTCCATTATCAAACTTAATTACCTTAATAATTTCAAAACCTACATTTAAATAAATTTTCTTCACGACTTCTTCATCATAAGAGGTATCCAGTCTTATATACCTTGCGCCAAACTTACTACATTCTTCTTTAATAGCCTCAACCACTTGACTTGTCATATATCTATGAGCATATTTTCTTCGAACACAAAATTTATGCAAATATGCTGCTTCATACTTTGGTGCACCTGGCCACCATTCTGAATCCTCCCATTGCAGAATAAAGCTACAGACATCCTCATCATCTATACTTCCAACATAAAAATTTTCTAGCTGAGCCTCCCTTGTAACTAGCTCTTCCTTGGTCAACCACTCATCTAACCATACTCGCAAGCCCTTAGCTCGTCCACAAGCAGCTACTTCCCTCATTATTTCAATAGCCTTTTCAACTTCATTATTCCGTATTTTTAACATAGATTTATACCTCAACTACTTTATATAGTCTTCTTTAAAAAGCTCATAATCCACTGAAGATTGTAATTCTCCTAACTGATCTTCCCATGAATCTTCTCTTATACAAACCTTTTTAAATCCAAGTTTCTCATATACATGCTGCGCTCTAGTATTCCTAAGATTTGTATCAAGTACAATTTTTTCCACAGATTTTTCATTAAATAAGTAACTTATTAACACATTTAGAATTTTAGTCCCAAAACCTTTTTCTTGATAGCTAAAATCACATATTTTAATGCCTATCTCAGCAGTGCCATTCTCTATTCTAAACATCATTTCACCAACTGCCTTATAGTCTATTTCTATCATAAGTCTTTTATAAAATTCATTATCCTTTTCCTTCTCCAAACTCTCTTGAAGCTTAATAATATCTGTCTTTAGTCCATTTGGAAAGCCTGCATGAGCCATAACAGCTCCATCACTCCACCAATTACAAAGACACTCTGCATCCTCTGAAGTTGCTGATCTAATTACCAAATTATCTTGTTTTAAATACATAAATACCCCCTAAATCCTTTACCTTAATGGTTTTTACTATTTAATTCCCATTCATCTTTTAAAACCCCATATTCATAGGTATCCTGCCAAATTGTATTACCTTCATTATCCTTATAAAAATAGATATTTCTTATCAAATGACCTTCTAATCTCATTCCTAACCGCTCAAGTAACTTCCAGATTAATACATTGCACTTCTTACTAGCTCCTCTATAATGACTAGGTTAGTTCCATCAAACTCAATGCAAACCACCCAAGGCATTATATCTTTTATTCTTTCAAAATCAATATAATTAAACTCTTTATTAAAATAATTGATTATCATGCTTAATGCAGTTCCATGAGTTCCAATGACTATGTCACCTTCTCTATGTTCTTCAAGAATTATCTTAAGCGCCTTTATATTTCTGTCCTGAACTTCCTTTAAGGCTTCTCCTCCAGTAAGCTTATAATTGAAATCCTCCCACTGACTTTTAGCAAAACCATTAAAATCTTCTATCCATCCATCAGTTATTTTTCGCTCTCTGAAGTCCTTTACCAGCTCTATGTCTAAATTAAATGCATCTGCAATTCCTTTTACGGTATCTATAGATCTTTTATATGGACTTGAATATATTTTTGTTATATTTTTATCTTTAAAGAAGTTAATAAGCTTTTCACTGCTCTTCCTTCCCTCATCTGTAAGAGGCCTTGTTAAATCATCATGAACAGAAAAATCTGGCTTAGCATGTCTTATAAAGTATACTTTATTCATCTATATTCCCCCATTTTAACTCTATAGCTCAATCCAATACCTCTGAACTATTTCTTCACCATCTGGAATTTCATTTTCAAAAACTCCACCATTTTTTATAATAACTTTTGCAGAGGCTATATTACTTTTATTACAAGTTATAAGAACCTTTTTTATACATTTTTCTCTGCAAATATCTAATCCCATTCTTAACATTTCTGTGGCATAGCCTTTTTTGCGCTCAGATGGACGGATGCTATAACCGATATTTCCTCCTATTGTAAATAGATAATCATTTAATCCATATCTAATATCAATAGCTCCCAAAATTCTCTTTTCACCCTCATAGATTAAGAAAAACACCCCTGCTGGAACTCTTCCTTCTGGTATATTTTCACCTTTTAAATATCTGCATGCATTCTCAAGATATTTTTCATAATTATCAAGTGGCCCTTTAAGCGCAAATGGCTTTACTTTTTCTTGAGTTTCTTCAAACTCTTGAATAATAGACTTCCATTCTTCTTCAAACTCTTCTGTTGGAAATATTAATTTTAACCTCATACTTTTCTCCACCCCTAAATTACTTCGATTTTATTTTTCCATACAATAGGCATGAACTGAAAAAGATTCGTTTCCCGGCATTACCCCTTCCGCTATTTGAACAACTTTAAATCCAAGTTTTTCATATAGTTTTCTTGCTGGTTCATTTCCAACTAACACCTCAATGTTAATTGAACCCTCAGAATTATTTTTAATGACATGTTGCACTAGTTTTGTTCCAATCCCCTTACCCATATACTCTGGATGAACATAAAGCCATCCTATCTCATCCTTGGTATATGCTATAAATCCAACCGTTTTATCATCAATGACAGCCACATCCACCACATAATCAAAAAGCCCTTCATTGTATGCTGCTTTTTCTAATGGAACAAAGGCCTCTTCAAGATTCGCTAACTTCAGTTCTATATACCTGGCTTTATCATGTATGTCTTCAATTGATATCCAATCATGCTCTTCATAAGAACAAATTTCAATTTTTCTCATAATCCACTTTCCTCTTTCCTACAATTTCAAATCCTCACGAGTAAGTTCTTTATAAATCCATCTAAGCATAGAATCAAGATACTGTGTTTCTCCCTTTTCAATTGCGCCTATAAATAAGGAAATATTAGGAAATCTAAATGGTGCAACTATATTGTATAAGGTCAAAAAAGCTTTATTTTCTTCCTGCGTAAAGATATAATGTTTCTTTATACAAGCCATAGCTTTATTAAAATGCGAATCATATTTTTCAGCAGTCTCAATAGAATCTAAGATTTTCAAATCATCATAATTTAGATAATATAAACTTTCACAAATTGCATAATTTAAAATGGTCTC
The DNA here is from genome assembly GCF_000821305.1 of Clostridium culturomicium. Taxonomy (GTDB): domain Bacteria; phylum Bacillota; class Clostridia; order Clostridiales; family Clostridiaceae; genus Clostridium_J; species Clostridium_J culturomicium. The sequence continues at coordinate 145,872 of NZ_CCXK01000014.1, forward strand.
TGTACCAGAGATATTAAAATCAATAAATCCACTGAAGTTTAATTCTTCATCAATAAGCACATTACTAGAATTTAAATCACTCTGAAATACAGCTTTGGTATAATTCAATCCAATAACGCTGAGTAATTTCCTCTCCATTTTCAACTTCATTTTCAAGAATGGCACCGTTGTTAACCATAGTTTTAGCTGAACCTAAATTATTCTTATCACAAGTTATAAGTACCTTTTTCAAGCCTTTTTCTCTACAAATATCAAGTGCCAGCTTTAACATTTCTGTAGCATACCCATTTTTTCTTTCCTTTGGACGAATACCATATCCTATATGTCCACCGTACTTCAAAAGATAATCATTTAATTCATATCTAATATCAATAGCTCCTAGAATTCTTTTATCACCTTCATTAACTAAAAAGAAAATCCCTGATGGTACTCTATCCTTTGGTATTCCAACTCCAGTTGAATACCTGCGTGCATTTTCAAGATAATCCTCATACTTTACTGCATCACCCTTTAAAGCATAAGGTACTATCTTTTCGCCTGCTTCTTCCATTTCCTGGATGATATCCTTCCATTCTTGTTCATGTTCCTCATTTGGAAATACTAATTTTAAAGTCATTTCACATCCCCCTTGCTATTTGCTGTTGCTCGGTTTAACTACCCTCGTTGCATAAAAAGTTGGTACATTAAATTCATGTAACCTTCCTGCTCCATTTGTATCTTGGTATATATCTGTTAACATAAAGCCAGCTTTTAGCTGTCCGCCAATCTGCTCTTCAATAGTATGTGAGAATTGAATCCCCCAATCATTCTTTACTGAAGCTTCATAAAGCTCTTTATCCTTCAATGGATTAAATGGCAGCTTTTGCACCACTTTTGTTTCATTCTCATCAAAGAGATAATTAAATCCATTATCTAAACCTGATAATAATATTCCACCTTTTTTTAGCACCCTAAAGCACTCCTTCCAAATAGGAAGCACATCCTCCACATAGCAGTTTGAAACTGGGTGAAAGATTAAGTCAAAAGACTCATCCTCAAAAGGTAGTGGCTTTGTCATATCAGCTCTCACAGTTTCTATTTCATAACCTTCTCTTTCAGCCACCATTCTTTCACTTTTCAGCTGTGACTCTGAATAATCAAGAACAGTACACTTTGCGCCAAGTGCTGTGAAAATTGGCATCTGCTGCCCACCTCCTGATGCAAGTCCAAGAACCTTTGCACCCTTCATATAACAAAACCAATCCTTAGGTACTGGCTTTGTAGGTGTTAATAACACAAACCACTCATTGTTTTTAGCTTTTTCAAAAATCTCATGGGTAATAGGTTGTCCCCATTCCCAACCTTCCTCTATCCATTTATCTATAAAACTTGAATTTACTTCTGTATATTTTTGTTCCATTTAAATCACGTCCTAACTTATTCTTTATTTGTCTTCATAAATCATATTTAATTAATCCCACTGTCCTGGGAACCTCAATTTCTGTAGTTTAGGAAATTTTTTATTATATTCTTCCACTTCTGCCTTTTGAAGATTTTCAAAAATTTCCGATTCAAAGAACTTTCCTTTTATACCTTTCATACTACCCTCTGACAATTCAATTCCCATAAATACATCAAAATTTTTTCCATCAGCAGTTGTAATATTGAAATTGTCACAGGTTTTAAATCCTATTCGAGGATAATAATCTGGTTCTCCAAAAATCACAATACCTTTATACCCTTTATTTTCAGCTAAGGTCATTGTTTCCCTTAATAAAAGCTCCCCAACTCCACATCCTTGCCACTTAGGCTCTACACAAAGAGGCCCAAAGGTTATAATTTCATGTGTATCTAACTCATCAACAACTCGTGCTTTGGAATACATTATGCATCCTATAACCTCTCCATCCTTTACTGCTATTCTACTTAACTCTGGTAGATAGTCTTTACTTTTACGTAGTTTATGAACAAGATAATGCTCATCACATCCAAGATGATGTTTATTCCAAAATGCATGCTGTGTCATTAACTCAACATTGTACCAATCCTCTTTTGTTTCCATTCTAATTTCTATTTCTTCACAGTTTAATAATTTCTTCTCTTCTGGAAACCATCCAAATTCTAATCTTACTTCTTTCCTTTGCAAATCATTGTTCTTGTAACAACAAGTATCCATACCTATCAAGGTAAAACCTTCATGCTGATAAAAATCTACTGCATTAACATTACAGGATTGCGTTTCTAATATAATAGCTCGACGACGTTCTCTTCTCGCTTGTTCCTTAGCCATTTCAATTAAAGCATGACCAATTCCTTGCTTTTGATATAGTTCTATTACCCAAAGCTCTGTAATTCTTAAACGATTAGACCATAATTCTTGATCCGTTTCAATTGCAGCAATTAATTCATCATTAACTACCACGCCCCAAGCATAGGCATTCTCCCAATGCTCTTCATATAACTTATCAGGAAAATCATACTCTTCTGGTGTATGAGTAACTGACTCTGCAAAATCTTTCTTTTCTATTTCAATGGAAAATCCTTTACAAGTTTTATTTACTATAACATCGTAATATTTATCAGTTTTATACCTTATTGGAATTATAGTTCCCTTCCACTTGTCTTTTGGTAAATGTATAATTTCATATTTCATAATATTTACCCTCACTATTAAATTTCTAATTTAATGACTGTACTACTAAAAGGTGTAATAATCCTTAATAATTATATTCATGATTACCTACAATTATTTTTTGAGATAACACTTCATTTTCCCTTTGCTTTCTTATTTCAATTAGATTTAAAACATCATATCCATTTTTAGCTAAAAATTTTATTATCTTATCATTATTAGGATGAACCCAATTATAAACTGTATCCCCACCAAGTTTAGTGGCAAGTTTCTCTGCTTCTTTATATAAATCTGATGCTATACCTTTTCTTCTTTTATTAGTGTCAACAAATAGTGACTCAGCCCACACTAAGTTATCCTCAACTCTGCAAACTAAATATCCTACTATCTCTTTGTTAATATCTTCAGCAACAAAGATAGGATATTCTGCCTCTATGTACTCATTAAATTCTTCCTTTGCCTGATCTATTTTAGGAGTTGACTTAATCCTCTTAAGTCCTCTCAATTCAACTCTAAAATCTGCAATTAGTTTTGCTACGCTTTCTTCATCATTAATTTTAGCTAAACGTATAATCATTGTTTTCACCTCTCTACAACTCATTATTCGCACAGAGTACACAACCATTTTCAATAACTATAGCTGCTGCTCTGTATCTAAAACATCCATCGACCTTTGTAAAACAACAATCCATTTCAATCCTCCTAATTTAGTAGAAGCTCTCTAAAAGCTACTAATAATTTTATGCGTTATCTCCATACAAACTCTTGCAGATTCATCTACTGCATAAAAAAATTCTTCAGCTCCACCTGAAATACTGTCAGAAACAGTTTTTATAAGTAAACATGGCACCTTATTTCTATTGCAGGTTAACACAATTCCAGCTGCCTCCATCTCACATATGTCTGCCTTAAATATATTATGAAGTGCTCTTTTCTTTTTTTCACTTCCTACAAATTTATCTGCTGAAGCACATATTACAGATTTTAAATCTGGCTCTATGGTAAGAGCTTTATCTAATATTTCTTTAGTAGTTGGAATATAAACCGTTGGATACTCAAGATATCTTCCAACATCAGTGCCATCAGCTTCGGATGTATCAAAATCATAATGAACAACACTTTCCACAATACAAGTTCTCGCTAGTGCCATCTCTTCTGTAAGTCCTCCAACAACTCCAAAATTCACAATGAACTCTACCTGAAGCTGTGAAATTAAAAATTGTGTTGCCATAGTAGCTGCAATCTCACCCGCTCCACTATGAATAACATATAAATTTTTATCCTCTATTTCATATTGATATACACTAAATCCTGGATACTTCAATTCACTTGGTTTGCCATATTTATTTAAAACTGCTTCAATCTCAACAGCCACAATCATTCCTATATTTTTCATACTCTCACCTCTGTTTATTTTTTCCACTTTATTTAATTACTTTTCCACGGTCTAACTTTCTGTGTCCATCCTTGACTTACCCACCAATCTTTATCCTTAGGATTCCATGCAGATTTCTCTGAGGACTGCATCCCTTTAAATATATTAAACATAGCTATTCCTCGAATACCTACATGTGGATGAGCTACCCTAGACTTTGCTCTAATAGAAATACGTTTAGCCCTTTTCTCTATTTCAGCTAGTTTCACAGCTTTTAAATCACTTACACCCATGGCATTTGACATTAAGCCAAAGTGATAAACCTTAGGAACTCCCATCCATTTAAGCTGTCTTCCCATTGATTTTAATACACCTCTGGTAGGTGCACCTGCTGATGAACAAACTGTTATTCCTACCTTCTTAAACATGGCTCCATGAGGTCTATGAGTAATCCACCTATATGCAAGGTGATCCATAAGATTTTTCAAGGCACCGCTCATCTCCATCACATAACATGGACTATCTAAAATGATTACATCTGCCCATTCCATTGCTCTTACTATGGGCTGTACTTTATCTGCGCTTGGGCATTTTTCCTCACCTTTAAGAAAGCAGTTATTACACCCATAACAAAAATCTGGTCCATCCTTTGGTAAAAAGAACTCTCTAACCTCTTCACCCTCAAGATATTTCAATAAGGTATTTGACATTGTATAAGTAATGCCCTTATGTGATTGCCCATGAATTATTGTCACCTTCATCCTCTTCACCCTCTTCAAAATCCATTTATGTTACCTTGAATAATTAACTCATTAATTTATTTAGATATTTTGTTTTGCTACCTCATAAACCATATCAATTTGAACCTCCTCTTTACTTGGTACAAATCCAATACTTTCATAAAGTTTCTTTGCATTGTAGTTACACTCATCTGCCATTAAAAAGGCTCTCCTAGCACCATGTTCAACTCCATAGGTTAAAGCTTGCTTTAATAAACTCCTACCAATGCCTTTTCCTTGAACCCTCGGCGTTACTGCTAACTCTCGAACCCAAAGTATTGATCCTTTTTCGCTCTTGTGCCCATACACTGCAACACACACAATTCCAACTACTTCATCATTTTCTCGATGAACTAAAATAGACATATCTTTAGCATTTACTAAACCACCTAAAGTTCCATCTATCCATGACCTTACCCACTCTGGACTCTCACCATGAAAACCTCGGCTCTGACCCCTACACTCCATAGTTACTTGTGCTGCAATATCTATTTCTACGTTCTCAATTAATGAATATTCACAACTTTCTTGGTGTGCCTTTGAAATATCACTAATCCAATACTCTCGAAATATTGCATATTCTTTTAAACCTGCACTAATAAAATTATCCTTCCACTCCTCTGGAACAAAGGTTATCAGTATTGGATTTTTTTCCTTTTGTACTGCTTCAACTAGCTCTGTCCAATTATTGGCTGCCCAATGAAATTTCTTAATTTCATTCTCTTCATCATAGCCAACTGCAATAAATAAATCTTCGCTATTGACATTTACTTCATAATTTTTAAGCTGGTCGTAATCGTAATACTCCATGGAATTAAATCTAAAATTTTTTAACTTATCTTTTATATTTTCAAATTCTACTTGCTTCATATCATACTTACCTTCTCAGCCTTACCATCCTTTAATAAGTATATTTCTCCATAATAATTACACTTATCATCTCGGATAATGATGGCACTTTCATCACACATTCCATATATTAAATGGTCATAAGACAATGACTTTAACTCCTCACTAAAATTATCTAAACTAAAGTGAGGTTCTACACTTTCATCTACAAGTCCGATTCCATTATAAATCTCCTGCTTTTCATGTTCACAGGTAACTGTTAAAATTGAGGTTTCTGCCATATTTATTGCTCCTGCACTTAACCCCATAATTAAACATTGAACTTCTCTTAATGACTTAACTAAATCATTGTCTAATAAAAACTTCATTTGTAAATCTGTTGTTCCACCCATTAAGTAAATCAAGGATGCTCTATCGATTGCCTCAACCATAGCTCTATTTTCTAAACGATTGTCCAAAACAACTTTGCTTTCAAAGTTAATCCCTATCCTATCAAACCATTCCATGTATCTTTCTACATATTTATCTGTTACCATACCAATGTCTGGATTAGATGCAATGAACACAATTTTTTTATAATCTTTAAGATCTCTCTTGAAATCATCCTCCACTAAAGAGAGACCGCTCTCTTCACTGAAATCACTAAATAAATAATATTTCCCCATTTTACCCACCTCCCACAAAAGCTTATTCAAATTAGAGTTAGCTTTTATTTTTTACTTCTAAGCTTTAAATACCACCTTGAAATCCTCAAATACTACAGGCATATCCTGCGAAAACTCATATCCAAGAGCCTTACCATCCTCAGTAAAGAACTTCTCATGCCCTCTCTGCCAAGACTCTAAGCAATCATCCTCACCTTCTCTACTGCATATATCAAAGGTTATTTCCTTATAGTTCAGTATAGTAACTGCTGTTGTTTCGATTACACATCTAGGAGTTCCCTCCCAGTCAGTGATAATACTATAATCTCCCACCTGTGGAATTCTGCTTCTTTCAACTTCATAAGCAAGTAAGCTGCTGCACGTTGCTCTCTTTTGTCCTGTTAAAACTAGCTCCAATAGTTCATTTGCCAGCTTCTCTGTTAATTCAAAGTGAAAGCAATCTATATACTCAGTAGCTCTATCTTTATTAGTTGCTTTTAAAAATTCTTTCCAGAATTTATTTATATTCATATTTCTTCTCCCTTAGTATCTATTTCTTCCCGTACCATCTCGGTATCAACAATTTGAACCCATCATAATCATTGAAAATTCTTTCACATATCCTAATCATATTATCAATATCCTTTTGTCCAAACTTCACAGCCCATTCTATTGAATATAGTGCTGCATGAGCTACATATACAGCTTGCACCTTCCAAAATTCTGTGGGAGGCTCTCCATTAAAATATCCATGAATCTCTCCAATTGCAAAGGGTATGCTCTCTTCTACAGTAAAACTTTGAAGCTTATAAAATTCTTCATAAGGGTCACCACATTCCCATCTGTTAAAATCGATGATTCCAACCTGTCCATCTGGTGTATAAATTAAGTTTCCTGGATGAAAATCTCCATGTTTATATACTGGCTGAGTCTTACACATTAAATTAATGTTTTTCTTAACATAAGCAATAGCTATCTCGTCCTTAGGAACCCTATACTTAGACTTCTCATAAAGCTCTAGCTGTCTCAGTTTTTTCTCAATCTTATTCACTTTAGGAAAGTGACCTTTCTCAACTTGAATACTATGAATTTCACTAAGAATTCTTCCTGCTTCTATTCCAAGGCTATACTGCTCTTCCTGTGAAAGTCTGCTCAAGACCTCCTCCATAGATTGTCCATCTACCCAACTGAGAAGCATATATACATTTTTACCTTCATTACATATTCCTATCTTAATAGCTTTTGACATTGGAAAACCTAGCTTGTTAAACTTTTCTATAATAGCAAATTCCGTCTTCTTACTATCATAAGTTTCTATTCTACTGATTCTAAGCAAGAGTTTTTCTTTATCTTTATCCTCAATATAATACTTTTCATCACTAGACCATCCATAGTTTATTTTTTTAATTTTAATCCAAGACTTATATTCTGGAATATCATTAAACCTCATCGTATCCATATTAGCTTCTCCTAAAACTATACTTATTTAGCACATTAGTACCTTCTCTCTTCACCCTAAATAATAAACTAATCCCTAAAGTCTCTTATGATACTTCCAGAAATCTATTGTCTCTTGTAAATCCCTTTCATCCTTGAATAACTCCAATTCTCTAGCAACTTCAATAGCAAAATCTACATAGGCATTTGCTCTCGCTGTAATTATCCTCTTATCTCTACAAACTTCCACATCTTCAGAATGTGTTGATTTAATATTCTTTAAAACTCCAGCATCATCAAGGACATCTACCCCTGCACAAATTGCAGAAACTATTGCCCTTTTCTCAACTAAGCTCTTAACGAACTCATGAACCTGAGTATTATTAATAGTTGATATATCTCCCCCCGGAATTGTCATACATCTTACTTCATTAATATCCACATTCTTCAATGCCCTATCTATATTTACCGAATATCCCTCCATGCACTTTTCTCGTAATAATTTTCTATATCTGTGTACAAATAAGCTTCTTTGAAATTTAGTGATGAACAATAATTTAATGCATATTGCTGGAGTACTTTTCCTATACCTTTATTTCTGTAATTCTTATGAACCACTAAAGCTGAAATCCATGGATATAAATCCTGCCTTGAAAGCAAATCTCCTCTCCACACTCCAACTGTTCCAACAAGTTCATTGTTTTCAATCGCAACAAATGTAATTGGTAAATATTTATCTCTTAAGCTATTGTTAATAATCCCTTTATAGAATTCTCTACTGTTTTCTCCACCAAATCCATCATTAAGCCACTCAATTACTTTTTCCTTGAATTCAAGGTGATTAACTAATAAATCAATCTCCACTTCTTCTACCTCTCTATTCCTGAAATAATTTATCAAACTCCAGTGCCTTATCGTTATCCCCTTCATACAATGGACTCTCATAAAATTTACCTTCAGCTCAGCTTAAGTAACCTTCAATAAACTCAATTGCCATTAATCTAGAAATTTGAATCTAGTTATTCCATATTCTTTTACTTATATAATATTCATCTACAAAACGCCACATATATTAACTTATTAATTTATCCATTAATTGAGTTGCTTCTCTTCTATTTCTCACTACAAATACTTCTATATTCGCTTCCTTTGATAATACCTCATAATACTTTTCTCTATTTGCTTCATTAAACGTCCAAATATATTTTATAAAGTCCAAATCAAACCGTTCAGGACAACTACTCCCCATGTCCTCTCTTGACTTACCGTAATTCCTAACTACACGTTTTAAAGCTCCTAATATACAAGTGATTTTTGAATAATCCATATAAACTACCACATCAGCATACTTCAATCTCAACGGTATGGTTCTCCCGTAATTACCATCAATAATCCATCTCTCACAACTAACTTCTTTTAATAGCAGTTCATCAAAAGTCTCTCGAGAAACTGGAGTCCAGTTATCTCTCCAATTTAAAACATCTAAATGTACTACTGGTAATTTAAGCCGTTTACCTAATTCATTAGAAAAAGTAGTCTTTCCTGCTCCTGGACAACCAATTACCATAATTCTATTTCTACTCATACTAATCCCCTTACAATTGGTATCTTTTAAACTGTTGCGTTAGTATTACCTCGTTAAGTCTATTTATCTAGAATTTCTAAAATTCCCGCACAAGAAGAAATTTGTTTATAGCTACAGTTAATCTCTTTATCTCTCAAACTTTTAATAAGCTTATCTGCCACCATATAAATTTCATCCTCATCCCAGCTGTCTCCGCTGACCTCTTTACAAGCATTCAAATCCTGCTGATTTTCAAAAGCAACATCGGCAATAATTATTTTCCCATTAGGATTAAGTAATTGCTTCAACTCTCCTATAAACTCAACCTTTTTCTCATCATTCAAATGATGAATCGCATATGACGATACAATATAATCGAATTTCATATCCTTTAACATGGGTGGGACTCCATCATTGAAATCCCACTTTATAAAGGTTCCATCTAGCATTTTTGACTTTGCAATATCAATCATTCCCTGGGAAAAGTCCATTCCATATATCCTTGCTCCCTCTTCATAAAGCTTATTAGTCAAAACCCCAGTACCAAAGCCAACATCTAAAATTCTTCTTCCAGCTTTACACTCTATAGAATTATAAACATGGTTTAGCACCTCATAATATCCATCAAAAGGATACTCCCTTGAACTAGCCTCAACACTTTTATCATAATCCTTTGACCAAATGTCAAATCCCTCTTTATCTAACATTCACTTACCCCACTTCTTCATCTTTCATAATTTTCTCTTAGTAAATGTGAATCAAAGCTTCTCCGAACACAGTGGGGAGAAGCCTCCTACATTCTACATTCTTAATTCTTAATTAAGATGAAACTCCCCCTCATATTCATTCGGGTGAGTAAGTTCCACTAACCAAATCATAGATTTGGAGTGTCACTTAGGCTCCTTCACGAAGGAAACTATATTGAGCCATATACAATTTGTAATAAGCTCCTCTTAAGTTTAATAACTCCTCATGAGTTCCTGCTTCAACAATTTCACCATCATCAATTACCATTATTCTATCGCAGTCACGTATAGTTGAAAGTCTGTGTGCGATAACAAAGGAAGTTCTTCCTGATAAGAGCTTGTTGATTCCTTTTTGAACAAGAATCTCTGTAGCTGTATCAATATTGGAAGTTGCTTCATCTAGAATTAATATCCTTGGATTAGCAAGGAGTGCCCTTGCAAAGGATATTAGCTGTCTTTGTCCTACTGAAAGCCTTGAACCTCTTTCATTAACCTGAGTATCATATCCCTTTTCCAGCTTCATGATAAAGTCATGTGCACTAACAGCCTTTGCCGCTGCTATAATTTCTTCATCAGTAGCATCTAACTTACCATATCTTATATTTTCCTTAATTGAATCTGAGAATAAGAAAGTATCCTGAAGCATTACCCCCATCTGGCTTCTTAAAGAATTAAGATTTACCTTTGATACATCCTTTCCGTCAATTAAGACTCTTCCTTCAGTGGTATCATAGAATCGGCTTATTAAGCTTGTAATTGTAGTCTTACCTGCTCCCGTTGGACCAACTAAAGCGATATTTTCTCCTGGTTTTACCTTAAAGCTTACATTGTGTAGAACTTGAGTATCTTTCTCATATGCAAAGGATACATTTTCAAACTCAACACGGCCTTTGATTTTAGGCATTACATCTGCACTTTCAAGTTCATCAATGCCAGGCTTAACATCCATAATCTCAAAGATTCTCTCTGCTGCTGCAAAGTTTGTAATTAAAGTGTTATAGTATGACGCTATATTTAAAATCGGTCTCCAGAACATGCTGGTGTACGAAATAAACGCTGTAATTGTACCAATTGATACTTCTGCACTTCTTGCAAGGTTTGCTCCAACTAAAAATACTATTAAAGTACTTGCTCCAAAGGATACCTCTACTATTGGCCATAACCAGTCATTTAACTTAACCGCGTTGATAAAACCGCTTCTCATTTCTCCAACGGAATTTTTAAATCTCTTGCCTGATTCCTTCTCAAAGGTAAAGTTTTGAATAATCCTCATTCCTGAAAAAGACTCATGAGTAAAACCATTAAGGTTAGAACGTTTTTGTCTGAATACCTGCCAACGCTTTCTTGAAATAATCTGTATTCCTGCAAGACCAACACATAATGGTGGAAGCATTGCCATAGAAACTAAAGCTAGTTTTACATTCATCGAAAACATTATTATTGTAACGAATACTAAGGTTAAAACCTGTGGTATTACCGTTGTAACTGATTTATTAAACAGCTCTGAAAGAGAGTTTACATCCCCTACAACTCTTGCTAGTATCTTTCCTACTGGTCTTTCATCAAAGAAAGCAAATGAAAGTTTTTGAATGTGCTCATATAATTCCTGTCTTATAGTTCTTAAAATGTTATGAGTTGTTTTATTCATATTAAAGGTTGCATATTTACTTGCATACATACTGATTAAATTTAGTCCTATGAGCCCTGCTCCAATGAGTGCAAGCCCCTTAACATCCTTTGCACCAATAAAATCATCAATAGCTATTTTTAGAAGCATTGGACTCAAAAGTCCAACTCCTGTAACTATCAGCATCAAAAGCAAAACTGCTGCTATTTTTACACCGTAAGGCTTCATGTATTTAACAAGCCTGAAAAGAATATCTTTTCCCTTAAGGGCAATAACCTTTTCATCTTGATTTACCGTGTTCTTTGCCATTAATTTTCACCGTCCTTAAATTAGTATTAATTTTTTGATTTAAATCGCCTATCTTAATCCTTGATCACTCTACCAAGAACCTGTGAGACATAGCTTCCTAAATGAGAGTCTGAAGCTTTGCTTCAGCCCCTCGAACTTACTCCACCGAATGTGATGAGGCGGAGTTTACTTTAAAAATTTGCTGCTTTATCATCTGATAAATCTAAGAAATCCTTAAATTGAGTTTCATAAATTTCAAAGTACTTACCTTTTTTATCAAGAAGCTGTTGATGATTGCCTTGCTCAACAATTACTCCATCCTCCATGTAAAGAATTAAGTCTGCATTCTTTACAGCTGAAATTCTATGAGCGATGATAAAGGTTGTTTTCTTATCTTCCTCTTCATATAAGTTCTTCAAGAGCTGATATTCAGTATCCATATCAAGCGCTGAAGTAGAGTCATCTAAGATTAATATTTTTGAATCTCTTAAAAGGGCTCTTGCTATACATAATCTCTGCTTCTGACCACCTGATAAGCCAACACCTCTTTCTCCAATTAAAGTGTCATAGCCCTCATCTAATTCATCCACAAATTCCTTTGCACAAGCAAGCTCTACTACTTTTTCCATCTCCTCCATAGAGGCATCCAGCTTTCCATACTTCAAGTTACTTTCTACTGTGTCTGAGAACAAGAATGAGTCCTGTGGAATTAAAGCAATATTATCTCTTAAAGATTTAACTTTAAGGTTTCTAATATCCTCACCATCAATCTTTATGCAGCCTTTTGTAACATCATAGTTTCTTCCTAAAAGACTTATTAAAGTTGACTTTCCAGAACCTGTAGTTCCCATAACTGCAACTGTAGAACCAGTTGGAATATTTAAATTAATATTCTTTAAGACATCCTTTTCTCCATAATTGAAGGATACATTTTCAAATACAATACCTTCATTAATTCCTTTTAATTCCTCTGAATTTTCGCAGTCAGCCACTTTAGGCTCTATTGCTAATATTTTATTTATTTTTCCAATAGATGCCTTTCCTCTTGATAAAAGGTTAATTAACCAGCCTAAATCTCTCATTGGCCAAGTAAGCATCCAAAGATAACTTGTAAATCCAACTAATTGCCCTACTGTAATTTGATCATAGATGGCAAGAATTCCTCCTATGCTTATAACAAGTACTGTTGATAAATTAGTTAAGAACTCCTCTAATGGGAAGAATTTAACCCATATTTTATTATGATCCATCTGTAAATCATAGTTCTTTGAGTTATATCTTAAAAACTTTAAGATCTCATGCTTTTCTCTTCCAAAAGCTTTAACAAGCTTAACTCCTGCAATATTCTCTTGGGCTGTTGTGTTAAGCTCTGCAATGTGGTCACTGATTCTTTCATAAACATCATTAAGCTGCTTCTCTGACTTTAGCGCTAATACTGCAATGATTGGCATTGTAGCTAATGCTACTAAAGTAAGAGGTACACTGATTCTAAATAAAAGCACTGCTGCCATTATGAAATAAATTCCGTCCTCAATGGTAAGTCTAAGTCCAAAACCCATAATTTCTAAAATATTATCAGCATCTTCACCTACCCTTGACATTAATTCTCCAGTATTCACTTTATCAAAATATGAAAAAGATAAACCTTCAATATGATTAAATAATTCCTCCTTAATCTTTCTAGATATTGTAATCCCTAAATAGTCAAATAAAAACTCTCTTAAAAATCCAAATGCAAACTTTATGGCAGTAATACCAACTACAATCCAAATAATTGTAGTTAAGATTTCATACTTACCTGCTGTTAATACATCATCGATAAATATTTCCGTGATATACGGAACAACTAGATCTGCTGAAACACATAAAAGCATTGAAATTGCTCCCATGATGGTAACGAATTTGTGCTGTTTTGTGTAACTAAAAATTTTCTTCACTTCTTTTCCCTCCTTAAGTGAGCGTCCAAATCTTCGATTTGGCTTACGCGAACTTACTCATTCGGACGCATGTGAGAATGAGTTTCCTAAATTTAATCCAAATCTTTGATTTGGTCAAAGTTAATGCAATCATACCTACCTCAATAGAAATGCCTTCTCCTTACTGTCAAAGGAGTAAGTTCGATTTACTAAATCGAAGATTTAGAATCTCACTTATAAGTTTAAAAGCATAAAATAAAGCCGTAATCCATACCTAACAAAGGTATAGATTACGGCTATTTAACATCGGTAAGCCATGACTGCTGCCATGAGTTATATATAAAGGCATAATGAAATTCCTTCTCTCTTTTGCAGAAAATTTAAAATGTCATTAAGGAAGCTCCTTCTCTCATTTGGGAAGGAGTAAGTTCCACTTGTAAAATCAAAGATTTTGAGTGTCACCTATGCCTGAATAAATATAAAAAAGTCCTAAGTTACCCTAGGACTTTGCTCACAAAATAGTTAATTAAACGAATTTAAAAATCTATATCTTGAGGTAGGGTAATATTTTTAATTCTATTAAATTGATTATTAAAAATGGACGCACTCCTGCCATTGACAAATAAATTGCCTGTAAGTTGTCTATTACAAATTGCCATGCCATTTAATCTTTTCTTATTTAACATAATTCCTACCTCCTTTTCTTTCTAAATTTGTATAGTAATTCTAAATTTTTACTATAATTTATTATAACCATTTTTTACAAAAGGTGTCAACATATTTTTAGATAATTCTTGAAATTATTTTTATTGCCTAAAATTCTTTAGCTAAATTAGTTAATGCTTCATCGCAAACTCTATATACCGTCCATTCATCCATGGGTATTGCACCTAAGCTCTTATAGAATTCTATCGACGGTTCATTCCAATCTATGCACCACCATTCAAATCTGCCGCAGTCTCTTTTCACTGCTAAATGAGCTAAAAATGATAAAAGGGTCTTACCTAGTCCTCTTCCTCGCATCTCTGGTCTAACATATAAATCCTCTAAATATAAGCCTGGTTTTCCTGTGAAGGTTGAAAAATTGTGAAAGAAAAGTGCAAATCCAACTGGCTCGCCTTCATATTCTCCAATAATAACCTCAGCCCCCTTACGTATAAACAAAGAGTTCATCAAGATTTCTTCTGTAGCATGAACCTCATGAAGCAGCTTTTCATAATCTGCTAATTCCTTAATAAATCTTAAAATTAATGGTACATCCTCCTCAGTGGCAAATCTTAAATTAAACCCTTGAATTTTAGTATTTATAACCTTAGTCATATTTAATTTCCCCCTTTATTATATCCTCACTTTACACGCCTGTGTAAACATATACATATGTTATTGTATTACATACTTAATTTATAACGCAACCTTTTGAATTAATATCCTTATTTTTTTCCATACCTTTCTTGCAAATAACTTAAACTTTTTGTTGACTCTCACATTACGTCATAGTTTATTATGAAATTAAGGGAAAGCTAAAGAACTGGAGTGATATGTATGAATAATAATTCAAAAACTAAACTTTATAAAATCAAGGAAGTATCAAACCTTGCTGGAGTTACAGTGCGCACTCTCCATCATTATGATGATATTGATTTACTAAGACCATGTTATATCAGTGATTCAGGCTATAGATTTTACGGTAATGAGGAATTAGAAAAGCTGCAGCAGATTCTTTTCTTTAGAGAATTAGATTTTTCATTAGACGAAATAAAAAATATATTAAATAGCCCGGACTTTGATAAAGCTCACTGCCTTGGAGTTCACCGACAGCTGCTTATAGAAAAAAGACAGCGACTAGATAATATAATAGCTTCCCTAGATAAAACACTAATATCCCTTGAAGGAGGAAATGAAATGAGTAAAAAAGAAATGTTTAAACCATTTGATATGAAAAATATAGAAGATCATAAAGCCAAATATGCACAGGAAACAAAAGAACGTTATGGCAATAGTGATGCCTACAAAGAATCTCAAAATAAAACTACTAAGTACAGCAAAGGTGATTGGGAAAATATTATGGGTGAAGCTGGTGAAATATACAGCAGCTTAGCTAGCTTAATGGACAGAGACCCAAGTGATAGTGAAGTTCAAAGTTTAGTTGAAAAATGGAGAAATCATATTACAAAGAACTTTTATAACTGTACTCCTGAAATCTTCAGAGGTCTTGCCTTAATGTATACTGCCGATGAACGTTTTACTGAAAATATTGATAAATATGGTGAAGGACTAGCACAATTTTTAAGTGATGCCATGATAGTTTATTGTGATAGCATTCTATAATTTAGAATGCCCAAATGTAGAATTAAAAATGGTGGATGCTTCTCCTCACTACGTTTGGATAAGACTTAATTGATTATTAAATAAAACCAAGAAATTCCACAGGAATTTTCTCCACCATTCAAAAATTTAAATAAAAAAGGATACTTCAGTTTCATCACCGAAGTATCCTTTTTTATTTAGAAATTAATAATTAAAATTATTATTTTCTGTTTCTCTTTTTAAGCATTAATACTCCAAATGCCGCAGCAACAACTCCGCCTAAGCCCATTAATCCAGTTCCAACCATTCCACCTGTTTGTGGTAATGTGTTTCCTGATGATGGCATAGTTAACTTAGAAATTTCACTTACATTTCCTGCACCATCAATAGCTCTAGCATACATTGTTTTCTTAGCTGCAAGCTTAACTGGATCCTTGTACTCTGTCCAAGTTTCCTTATCTAAGCTGTATTCAATCTTAACGACATCCTCATCTTGAGCTGTTATTGTTACCATATTCTTGTTAGCAGACATCTTAGGAGCCTTAGGAGCAGTTCTATCTGGAACTGTATATTTAACTACATCACTAATTGACGCTTTATCTCCTTCAACATTTATTGCTCTAACTTCAATTGTAACTTTTTCATCAACTTTAACTGGCTCAGTATATGGAACCCAAGTCTTACCATCTAAGCTGTACTCTAGCTTATCCGTAACTTCATCTGCAGCAGTCACAGTTACAACTCCGTCCTTTTCAGTTACTGTTGGAGCTACTGGTTTTTCTGGAGCATTTGGATCTACAGTTGCTGGTACCTTATATACCTTAACTTCACTAATATTACCAGCTGCATCTATAGCTCTTACATGAATTAAATCATTGTCTGCAACCTTAACTGCTTCTGTATAAGCAATCCATTCCTTACCATTTAAACTATACTCAATTTTAGCTGTATCATCATCTGAAGCTTCTATAGTTAATATACCATCTTCTATAGTTACCTTTGGTGACAATGGTGCTGTTGTATCCGGTATAATAAGTTTTGGAATTTCAACCTCTACAATCTCACTTGGGTTGCCAGCAGCATCAACTGCTCTTACATATACGACTGTTTCAGGCTCGCCTTTAACAGGTTCAGTATACTCATTCCAAGTTTCCTTATCAAAGCTGTACTCTAACTTAGCTGTATCCTTATCAGTTGCTACAACAGTTACAACTCCATCTTTTTCATATACATAAGGTGCACTTGGTGCTGTTGTATCAGGCATAGTAAACTCTTCAACCTCTTCACTTACATGCCCTACTCCATCCACTGCTCTAAAGTATACTGTTTGACCTTCAGCAATTTGAAGTCCTTCAGTATATCTTGCCCAGCCATTTCCATCTAAGCTGTACTCAATATATGATGTATCTTCATCAGCTGCTTCAGCAACAACTAATCCATCTACAAGGTTAGCTACCGGTTTAGCTGGTGGAGTTAAATCTTCAATAATGTAAGGAGTAGCCTCACTTCTATTATTAGCTGCATCTATAGCAACAGCATAAATAGTTGAACCTTCCTTAGCTTGAATTGGCTCAGTATATACTTCCCAAGTTTCTTGGTCATAGCTATATTCTATTCTCGCAGCATCTGCAGGGTCAACTGCAGTTATTACAATTTTATCTCCATCTCTTGTTACTGTTGGAGCTGCTGGTGCTGTAGTATCAACTACGTCTTCTACCTTATTAACAGTTATAATCTTAGCTGCCTTATGCCCCATTGCATCTACTATTTCAACATTAATAGTGTTTTCTCCATCAACTAGAGGCACTTCATAATTATCAAAAGTATAACTTGCTGGTTTTTGCTGATCAAAGTACTCCCACTCTCCAACAATTTTTTCAACTAAATTGCCATTAACAAAGATTTTTAAATCTGGGAAGTTATCTGTAGCTGTTCCATTTATAAATACAGCCCCCTCAGTTGTTTGTGCTGGAATATCTTCAAGATTTAATACTGGTGGTTCTGCGTCAACAAATAGTTTGTGAGCAAATTCTAACTCATTACCAGCAGCATCCTTTGAATAAACCTTAACACTGTGATATCCATTCTCTATATTTAAATTAATAGAGAAATCATATGCACCAGTCTTTTTATTATAAGTTAATGGAACTTCTTCACCATTAATCTTAACAAGTTCTACTGCAGATTTATCAGTAACTGTACCTGCAAAATTTACAGTATTGCTATCATAATTTCCAAAGAATTCTGGGCTTGTTAATTTAACTACTGGCGCATCTTTATCTCCAGGTACTGCACCTATTGGAAGTCCTAAATCATATACACTCATATTTTGAGCATAGTCAGATACTCCTGCTTCAAAATTCTTCACTGTATATCCAGCATCTAATTCCTTACTAATATCAAATACGCCTGTAGGACTAATATAAACGCCTAAAGGTGTAGATAAAAGATATGCATACACGTGGCCTTCAAAATTATCTGTTCCTACCATTGTTAAAGTTTTCTTATTCGTATCAACAGAAGTATTCTTTAACTCTGGAGCTGTTAAATCAACATTAATCTTATAGTCAAAATTCTGCCAATCAGCATCTTTATAATCTACCTTAGCTTTGATTCTATAAGTGTAAGTTCCATCTTCAACAATCTTACCATTAATAGTTCCATCCCACTGAGCATCATTCAAGAAGCTTCTTACATTTTTACCACCATTATAGTAATGCTTTCTTGCATTTTCTATCTTATCAAGAGTTCTAATTACCTTTCCTTCTGAATTAAGAATTTCAACTATAACTTCCTTACTATTCCTTAGGTAAGACAACATTGGAAGTACTGAATCATTATATCCATCACCATCTGGTGAGATATCTATAAAGTTTCCATTTGCTTGTGCTGTAGAAGTTGCACCATATGGTAATCCCATATAAGAAACTGTTCCTTCTTCATCAGTAGGTGTCATCATCGCTGTATATCCATAATATGATTTTCTATCTTTATCATAGATTGAAGCATCAATGATTGGCGCCTTATCCCATTCGCCTTTGAAACCAACATATGGAATACTTAACTCTGGTACTGAATCATCTACTGATGTTAAAGTAACAAAGCCTTCTACATATCCACCATTAACAAACAATTCTGATATTGGTTTCTCCCATATTGCAGATACTGCATTGCTTAAATCCACTCTAACCATTATATCCTTAGTACTCTTAGGTGCAACTGTAACTGTGTCTGAATTAAAGCTGATTGGGAATTCACCAGTTGTAGCATCAACTATATTATCTGCTTCTAATAAAGTATTTCCCTGATATGCTATATCTGTTTGAACTGTTCCACCTAAGTTATAAGTTAATTCCTTATCTCCAAAGTTTTCAACAGTTATTGTAAATGTCGCAATATCTCCATTAATCTCTTTTAGATTAACCTTTGATATTCCTGTTGAGGTATCTGTAACAATTGCATTAGTTTCAGTAGCTCCTGCAAGATTCATTACTCCAGCACCCTGTCTTCTAGGAGATGTGTAATTACTTCCATCTTGATTTAACCCCTTATCAACATGAGGAAGAGCTGTGCTCATTAAAATATTTTTAGCCATTTGAACTCGTTCTTCGCCAGTTAAATCAAATAATTTATCCACTCTTTGAAGTACTAAAGCTGAACCTCCAGCAACATTGGGAGATGCCATTGAAGTTCCACTCATATTTCTATATCCGTTATTTTGTGCTAATGACCAAACATTTCCTCCAACACCTGTAATCTCTGGTTTAAATTCTAAATCCGGAGTTGTTCCCCAAGAAGATGAATCTGCCATTTTACCAGCATTTGGGTTATGAGCTGAAGTTGCATTACCATTAAAGGAAACTGTAAATCCATCTACTTTTAGATTTTCTTGAATTAAAACTCCACCGGAATGTCCCATAAATATTGCAGGTATCTTACATCCTTCTGGATATGCCATATTTAATAGAGCATCACCATTTGCAGCATTATTATATACTATAACTGCAATAGCTCCTGCTTTCTCTGCATTAGCTATCTTAGTTGCAAAATCATAGGTTCCTCTTTCAATTAATGCAACATTGCCCTTAACTGCTGCTGGGAAATGCTCTGGAAGTCCACCTAGACCACAATCTACAGCCTTTAATTGTTGGCCCTTCAATACAGTTAAAATATCTTCCCCTGCAGTTGTATATGGATAGATTTTCTCTTCTCCATTCACAGTAAACTCTATACCATCTCCAGTTGTAATATTATTTTCTATAGATGCAACTTGTATTGACTTAGTTGCAAGTCCTGGAGAACCAACCACTCCATAATCAGGGTTCTGAGCATATGGGGTCTTAAGTCCATATCCAAAAGTACCAGAGTTACCTGATGAAATAGCTACTACAACGCCATTGTCAACAGCTCTATTAACAGCCATTTGCTCTGGATCATTATCATCCACAAATGATGCAGTTGAGCCTAAGCTCATATTGATAACATCTGCTCCAAGAATAACAGAGTCATCAATAGCTTTAATAATTACATCACCAAAAGTAGATGACATTGCTGGGTTGTTCCCAAATACTTTCATTGCTAAGATTTGTGCTTCTGGTGCAGTCCCCTTAATTCCACCATCTTTAACATCCCCATTAGCTCCAGCTATACCTGCAACGTGCATTCCATGCTCACTTGCATCAGGCCCAATATCAAGAATTTGATTATTTTCATCCATGTAGTTGTATCCATAAGGAACCTTTTCTGTATAATATTTTCCTGGCAAAGATTTTTCTGAAACAACGCCCTCAACCTCAGCCTTATCTAACTCAGCCTTGCTTCCATCAGTAAGGACCATATCCTTATGTGATGGGTCAACACCAGTATCAATAATTGATATAACTGTCCCCTCTCCTGTATAACCATTTGCCCAAGCTACTGGAGTTTCTGTAATATCCCCACTGTTATTCATATCTGGTTCTGGTCTTTCATACTCATTAGCAATAGTAACAGACTTAACACCTGAAATAGCTTCTAACTCTTTAGCTCCTCCTAAAGTAGTACTAATACTAAATCCATTAGTTACATTTGTAAATGAATTGATTATGTCAAATTTAATACCCTTAGATTTAATTTTACTTTGAATTGATGATTGTTCTTTTAAAATAGATTTCTGTAAACTTTTAACTTCTGATTTACTTATTTCAGAAACATTTACACCTCTAACTGTAGCCTTTTCAATTACAGCATCACCTTCTAATTCAACAATTACTCTTACCTTGTCTGAGTCTTTTAATCCTTGCAAGCTACTCTCTTCAGCTAATTGGCTATCTAGAACCATCTCTCTCTCTTTTTGCTCTTGAAGTGCTTGTCTAAATTTATCTAGCGCCGTAGCTGTATTAGAGTCCTCTGCAAATGCTGATGCAGTAGTTCCTGTTACTATTGAAAGAGCAATTCCAATAGCCATAACCTTTTTTAGATTCATTCTATTCCCCCCTAATCTTAATTAATAAAATGCATTACATTTATTACCATTTTATTAATGTTATATTAACTATGTTTCAAAGATTTTTCAATAAAAAATATCTGTCATAAAATATTATATTTTTACATATACTTTATCCATTTTCAGCATATGATTTATTTTGCAAAATCAGTTCTTTGTAAAACGTATACTCTATCAAAATAGTCAAAAATCGCCACTTCAACATGTCATAATAAAGCACAAAAAACCTTTTATAAAATAACAAAAATTTCAATATTACCTATACCTACTTATGTCATCATGCTATCTATGGTATGTTGGTATAAGACCTATTAAAACTTAAAATTATTGACAGATATTTTAGAAAGTGATAGATTATTTATTAAGGAAACTCCTTTTCATGTTCATTCTAAGGAGTAAGTTCGCGTAAACCAAATCGAAGATTTGGATGTTCACTTATAGGAGATGATTATAATGATAACTTCAATAAACGAATTACATATTCATCATCATAGATTAACGGCCTTATAATTATGGTTTAAAAATGAAACCATAGATATAGGCCTATTTGCATGTGGCAAGGTATCTATGGAGATTATAGAAGTTTAAATCTCTAAGGATATCAGTCTTTAGAGATTTTTTATTTTTACATACAAATTTCAAACATAGCTTAATTAAGTATAATTTGCTCCTTGCAATAAATAAGGAAACTCCTTTTTATTTCATTTAAGTGAGTAAGTACGTGTTATACAAATCATAGATTTGAACACTCACTTACGGTAAGGATTTTCAAATAATACAGCTTCTATTACTAATAGGAAGAGGAGAGATAAACATGAGTATAAAAATTACTAAACCTAGCATACTGCCTGGATTTATGGAGCTTACTCCAAAGGAGCAGGTAGCCTTCAATCACGTTTCTGATGTTATTAGAAGAAACTATGAATCCTTTGGATTTCTACCTATAGACACTCCAATTATAGAAAAAAGTGAAGTTTTACTAGCTAAAACTGGTGGCGATACTGAAAAGCAGATCTATACTTTAACTAAAGGAAGCACTGACATGGCTTTAAGATTTGACCTTACAGTGCCGTTAGCTCGTTATGTTTCTCAACACATGGAAGAGTTAGCTTTCCCATTTAAGAGATATCAAATAGGTAAGGTTTATAGAGGTGAAAGAAACCAAAGAGGTCGTTTTAGAGAATTCTATCAATGCGACGTTGACGTAATTGGAAATGGTTCTTTAAGCATAGTTAACGATGCTCAAATTCCAAGCATCATCTACAAAATCTTTAAAGAATTAGGTTTTGAAAACTTTAAAATAAGATTAAACAACAGAAAAATATTAGATGGATTCTTAAGAAGCTTAAATATCGAAAGCTACATAGAGGTTCTTAGAATCGTTGATAAAATTGAAAAAATCGGTGAGGAGAAAGTTAGGGAAGAGCTAAAAGAATATATTTCTTCTGAGGAAGCAATGGATTCTCTAATAAGCTTTATAACAACTACAGGAAGCAACGATGAAAAAATCGAGATGCTTAAAAACTTAGGTGTTACTCATGAAAAATTTGTTGAAGGTGTAGAAGAGCTTGAAACAGTAAATAAGTATATTAAAGTTCTTGGAGTTCCTGATAAAAACTACATCATCGACTTTAAAATTACAAGAGGCTTAGATTACTATACTGGAACAGTTTATGAAACTTTCCTTGATGATTATCCAGAGTTTGGTTCTGTTTGTTCAGGTGGAAGATATGACAACTTAGCACAATACTATACTGAAAAGAAACTTCCTGGAGTTGGTATCTCAATAGGATTAACAAGATTATTCTGGAGCTTCATGGAAAGCAACATAATAGACTTAAACAAAAATTCTGTTATGGACGCAATGGTTATACCTATGGATGAAGACTTTGAATATGGTATTGAGATTTGCAGTAAGCTTAGAGAAGCCGGACTTAAGGTTGATATATATGTTGAAGGCGGCAAATTCCCTAAGAAAATGAAATATGCTAATAAGCTTTCTGTTCCAAATGTTATCATTATAGGTGAAACTGAAAAATCAGAAAATAAAATATTAGTTAAAAACATGGTTACTGGAGATCAAACATTAGTTACCATTGAAGAAGGAATAGATATATTAACTAATAAATAGAATATATTAAAATTAAATAAATAAGCTTTTTTCTTTATCGCCGGATAAGGAAATTATAAAAGCGTTCGGATTTCATACTATAGGCCTTTGAAGGTATGAAATATCCGGACGCTTTTTATTTTTGGGAGGGAAATAGTAATGAAACAAAATAATATCTTTTATACTTTTATGAAATATTCATCATTAAACGTATTAGGAATGATAGGACTTTCCTGCTATATTCTAGCTGATACGTTTTTTGTTGCAAGGGGTTTGGGGGTTAATGGTTTAACTTCCTTAAATCTTGCTATTCCAATATACAGTTTTATTCATGGACTTGGTTTAATGATCGGTATGGGCGGTTCAACACGTTACTCTATATCTAAATCAACTCATAGGAAAAATAGTTCATCAGCAATCTTCACTCAAGCTCTTCAATTTACCATAATCCTCTCACTAACCTTATTGGTCATTGGATTATTTTTTTCAAATGATATTGCAAGATTACTTGGTTCTAGTGATGCTACGCACACAATGACAAATACATATTTAAAGACTATTTTATTATTTTCACCTATGTTTATGCTAAACAATCTTTTTATTTGCTTTGTCCGTAATGATAACAATCCAAAGCTTTCTATGTATGCGATGCTTATTGGCAGTTTTTCAAATGTTATACTTGATTATATTCTTATATTCCCTTTGAATATGGGAATATTTGGTGCTGTTTTAGCTACATCAATTGCTCCAATGATCAGCTTGATGGTTTTATCTCTTCATTTTCTTAAGAAGAAAAACTCATTTGTATATATAAAATCTAGGCTTAATATTGAATCTATTAAAGATATATTTATTCTAGGTATCTCTGCTTTAATCACTGAGGTTTCATCTGGTATTGTTATGATTATTTTTAATAGCATTATATTAAGTCTTCTAGGAAATGTTGGGGTAGCTGCTTACGGTATCCTTGCTAATATTGCGCTTGTTATAACATCAATATTTACTGGTATTTCTCAAGGTGTCCAACCAATCCTAAGCCAAAACTATGGAACCTCAAATAAGAATAACGTTAGAAAAATCTACTCCTATGGAATTATAACTGCATTAATCTGTGCTCTTATTACCTATATCATAATATTTACTTTTTCTAAGCCAATTGTATCTATATTTAATGGAGAACACAATGTAGCCTTAGAAGGGATTGCAATAAGAGGGATGCATATATATTTTACTGCATTCTTCTTTACAGGTGTAAATATTGTTACTTCAATCTACTTCAGCTCTATAGATAATCCCAAACTCTCCTTTATAATCTCTATACTTCGTGGGCTTATCTTAATTATACCAATAACCTTATTATTAGCTTCACTTCTAGGAATAAATGGAGTATGGCTATCATTACCGATAACTGAATTTATCGTTTCATTAATTATCTTGTACATGTTTTATTCTCTGCCCCATAAAAATAAATAAGGAAAAAGCTCCAATAAAATGGAGCTTTTTTATACAAATTATATCAAAATTTTATTCTTCAATAAGGCCTCTCAGCTCCTCATCAAATATCTCTAAATCACCATTCTTCTTACAAACATAAACAGGTATCTTTGTAAAGTCACCTATAACCTCAAAATTATCCCTATGAATTAAATTCTCTGCATCATAATTATTTAGAATAATTCCTTTTACACCAATGTTAAGCATTTTAGCATACTCTACTGTGAGCATAGTTGAATTAATTGTTCCTAATCCTGCATCTGCCACAATAATTATATCAAATCCTAAAAATTTAATTATGTCTGTGAGCATTATTCTTTCATGCATTAAAGAAATTGGACAGATTATTCCACCACTTCCTTCAGCCAAAATAAAATCAAATTTCTTACGGTGATTTTCATAGTGTTCAGATATATCTTTCATAGATATACTTATATCTTCTAGCTTTGCTGACAAATGCGGTGAAGCAGGTTCCTTTAAAATGTATGTAACTGCTTCATTTGGATTTCCCTTAAGCTCAGCTTTATTATATACATGTTGTGCATCTCCAGCTATAAGTTCTCCACCAGCTTCATCTATTTCTGCTCCACTTAAAGCAGCTTTATAATATCCAGCTTTTATACCAAGACTTCTTATTTTTTTTAACAGTTGTCCACTTATATAAGTTTTTCCTACATCTGTCCCTGTTGCAGTAATAAAAATTCCACTACTCATTTTCTTTCACACTATAGCCTAGTTCTTTAACCATAGCTATATCCTCCGCAGTAGAAATTCCTGCCGTTGTCAATAAGTCTCCTGATATTGCTGAATTTGCTCCACTCATAAAAGCTCTTCTTCCTTTATCTCCTAAGAGAGCTCGCCCACCTGCTAAACGGATAAATTTATCTGGCATAATAAATCTATAGATAGCTATTGTCCTTACTATTTCATCATAAGTTAGTGATTCATTCCCCCGCATTGGTGTTCCTTCTATAGGGTTTAGAATATTTACTGGAACTGAATCAACTTCTAAGTCCCTTAATTCAAAAGCCATCTCTATTCTGTGATGCATATTTTCTCCTAATCCAAATATACCTCCACTGCAGACCTCTAAGCCAGCTTCTTTGGCATCCTTTATAGTTTGTACCTTCTCATCATAACTGTGAGTAGTACAAATATTTTCAAAGAAACTTCTAGCTGTTTCTAAATTATTATGATAACGAGTTACCCCTGATTCCTTCAGCTCTCTTAATTGATTTAAAGATAAAAGTCCATGAGAGCCACATAATTCTATAGAACAAGCCTTAGAAATCTCTTTATTTATTTCGCAAACTTTTTTTAACTCAAAATCTGATAGCCTCTTTCCTGAGGTAACGATAGAAAACCTATGTACTCCATCCTTAAAATTTGATACTGCATTTTTTACTACCTTCTCTGGGGCAAGCAATGGATAAACTTCTACATTTGTATTAAAATGTGCTGATTGAGCACAATATTTACAATCCTCTGAGCATCGTCCACTCTTACCATTTATAATGGTGCACATATGAAACTCTGATGTACATAGCTTTCTCCTAATTTCTTCAGCTCCTTCACATAACTCATCTAAGGGAACATTAATTAACTCTTCTGCCTCTTCTCTTGAGATATACTCACCCTTTAAAATCTTTTCCTTTAATTGCTTTACCATTGAACAATCCTCCTGAATATTAGCTCGTTTATGTATATGCCAACCTTAAACATATTTTAAATTTATCATTCAACTTCCACATTGTCAACTAATTTTATTATATCGGTTTACAATTTATCAATTTCTTTAATCTAATAAAAAAAGAACTCCCCGTTAAGAGAGTTCTCATTATCATTGTAAATTCTAATTTATTTCATAATGTCTTCCATAAACTGTTGTACATTTATGGATTTCTTAGAAAGTCTAGCTTCTTCTGCAGCCATTGCCATTGCATGACTCATTACAGATACTTTTCCTGTTGTATATCTATCTTCTGTAACACCTGTTTTCACAAGATTGAAGAAGTCTTCCATAATACCATTGTCGCCACCACCATGACCACTGTCTGGTTCTTTAACTTCAATAGTTTTTACCATTCTAGAATCAAAGTCATATACTTCAATTACGTTATTTTCAGTATTGGCTCTAACCTCACCTTTAGTTCCCATAAATCTTGTAATTCTTGAAACCTTATCAGTGAAAGCCGTCATAGTAAATGCTACAGTAACTGCATTTTCAAAATTCAAACTTATAACTTGATTGTCAACTACATCATTATCACAATGATAAACACATCTTCCATAAGGGCCTTCTTTTAAAGCCTTTGTTATCCCCTCTAATGTGATATCTTCAGTGATTGCACTAGTTGGCCAATGTCTTGTGGAGGTAACATTTCCAGCATCATCTTTTCCTATTTTCTCCAAGCACTTAAAGTAAATCTTTCTTCCATCATATGGACAATCTTTTATATCGCAGTCTAAACATCTTTCTGCAGCTCCCTCTGGTGCACATTCTGGTTTAAAATGCTTTAAGCTTCCAAAGGATGCTAAGCTTTCACATTTTGCGCCTGCATACCAAAACATTAAGTCTAAGTCATGGCAGCATTTTGCTAAAATCATTGGAGCGGATTCTTCTTTATTTCTCCAGTTTCCTCTTACGAAACTATGAGCCTGATGATAGTATCCAACATTCTCAATATGTTGAATTGTAACTAATTCACCAATTTCTCCACTGTCTAATATATTTTTTAATTCCTTAAAGAACTCAGTATATCTAAGTACATGGCATACTAACAGATGACATTTCTTTTCCTCTGCTTTATTAACCATCTCAATACATTCTCTTAAGTTTGGTGACATCGGTTTTTCTAACAGCACATCATATCCTAACTCTAAAGCATTCATTGTTGGTTCATAATGCATTTGGTCTTGAGTTGTAACAATTACTACATCTCCAATCTTACCTGCTGCTAATGCTTCATCCCATGATAAAAAAGCTTTATCCTCGCTTAAATTAAACATATTAACTATGTTTTCTCTTCTTTCTTTTATAGGTTCAGCTACCGCAACAACATCAATTTCATCATTATTTCTCTTTATGTAATTTGCGTAGATTGTCCCTCTATCTCCAGCACCTAGAATAATAACTTTAATTTTTTCTGTCACTTTAATCCCTCCACTTATACCTTATACATAAATTTGCTAATTATAATCTTATAGCAATTTTTGTATCTTGTCCACAAATATACCATATTTTTAACATTTATACACAATTCCCCCTACTTACTTCTTTATTCTGTGAATTATTTTTTTAAAATAGACATAACCTAAATTAGTTACTAAAAAGGAGGTGTACTAAATGACAAAGGATTACTGCAAACAAAAAAACAAGAAAACAACCAACACAAAGGATGATCCATCTGCCCCAGGCTATGCACAACAAATAAAAAGTAAAGCAAATGAACATACCCCATACGGTGAAGCAGAGCCATCAACTCATACAACCTTTAAGTAAGTAGCCAAAAGTTACACTTCAGAAGTGATGCTCCAGAAGTGATGCTCCAAATCTTTGATTTGGCAATACGAACTTACTTTTTGAGAACTCCTTTGAATGAACATTAGAAGGAGTCACATATAAATAATAAAAAAGTATCCATAGTTTAAGACTATGGATACTTTTTTATTATTTATAATCTTGTTTTTAATATTAGCTACAGACCTCTTCACCCTATTCTAAAACCTTTTCATCAGCACCACTTAATGTCTTCTTATAGAATATTGAAAATACTATTATGGTTGTTGTAGCCGCGAATATATCTGCAATCGGTTCTGCTAAAAGTACACCCTTAAGTTTATCATCAATAAAGTTAGGAATGATGAATATTAATGGTACTAAAAGAATTACCTTTCTCAATAAAGCTAGAATTAAAGATATTTTTGCTTGTCCTAAGATAAGAAAAGTCTGTTGACATGCCATTTGTCCTCCAAAGATAAAAATTCCAGCAAAGTAAATTCTAATACTCCAGCAAGTAATCTTCATAAGTGCTGGGTCATTATTGAATATTCTTACAAACATCTCTGGCTTTATAAGTAAAGCACCACATATTACTGTTGTAAATGATAATGAAGTTATAAGTACTAACCTAAATGCCTTTTTAACTCTCTCTAGACTTTTAGCTCCAAAGTTATAGCTTACTATAGGCTGGCCACCTTGACATAATCCTATAATTGGCAATGTTATAA
Source organism: Clostridium culturomicium (assembly GCF_000821305.1). GTDB lineage: Bacteria > Bacillota > Clostridia > Clostridiales > Clostridiaceae > Clostridium_J > Clostridium_J culturomicium. Next base: position 175,334 of record NZ_CCXK01000014.1, read on the forward strand.
TCTGCATTATACTACTCATGATAGTCATTGCACTGACAGCTAAGTCTCCACCGAACTTCATAAGTTGAGTATTTAAAGATATTAAAACTAAGCTTTCTGTAGCCTGCATTATAAATGGTGATACTCCTAAAGCCATTATCTTGCCTACTAATTTAAAATCTGGCACTAAGTATTTTTTTCTTATTTTTAATGTACTTTTCTTACCAAATAAGAAGAATAATACCCATATTGCTGATACTCCTTGAGATATAACTGTTGCAAGAGCTGCACCTTTAATGCCCAAACTAAATCCAAAGATTAAAATTGGATCTAAAACTATATTTGTAATAGCTCCAATTAATACTGTATACATACCTGTTCTAGCAAAACCTTGTGTGTTAATGAATGGATTCATCCCAACTGCTATAAGCACGAATATTGTACCTGCAAGGTATATTGTTATGTAGTCATCGGCATATGCTATGATATTATCACTGGCCCCAAAGGCTTTCAATATTGGTATTTTAAACATTAAAAAACCTACAATTAAAATAACCGCTAAAATAATCAATACTGAAAAACTGTTGCTCATAAGATTTTCAGCTCCATCGTTATCTTTTTCTCCCATTTTAATTGCGACAAGTGGTGCTCCACCATAACCAATAAGTGCACTAAAGGCAGATACAAGTATTATGATTGGAAATGCTACCCCAACTCCAGCCATAGCTAAATCACCATTTGGCATTCTTCCAATAAACATTCTGTCAATGATATTGTATAGTACATTGACTAATTGAGCTATGCTTGCTGGAACCGCTAGCTTCACTAATAATTTCCCAACATTATCCTTTCCCAAATCAAAATTTTTAGCAGACATATTAAACCTCCTTAATAACTTAAAATTCCTTAGTTTTTTCATATTATGTGTAAAAGTTAATAAAAAACTCCTTTTGTATAACCTATCGACCTTATCACAAAAAACAAATAAGGACATATAACTTCATGCGAAGTATATATCCTTATTAGCAAATATTAATTTTATTTTTCTCTACTGTAAATAGCAAATAAATCTTTTATTTTTACTCTATTTCCTGTTTGTAAAATTACTACTGAGTACACTCTAGACGTAAATAATACAAGAAGAACTATTGTTACTATCAATATTAAAAGTGATAATAACATTGAACCTGTGCTTATTGTACCTGATAAAATTACTGAAGGAATAAAGAATGCACATGAAAATGGTACATAAGTTGCAATTGTTCCAACAATGGAATCTGGTGTCATTGTTCCCATATATGCTAAATAGAATCCAATAATTGAAATAAATGATACTGGCATTATAGCAGTATTTAAATCCTCAAGCTTACTTACAGTTGCTCCAACTAAGGCATTTAGAACTGCATATACAACATATCCTAGGATAAAAAATAATATTATTAAAATCCATTGAATAGGAGGTACTTTACTAAAGATTGCACCTAAATTAAAGATGTTTGCATTAGGATCTATAACACTCTTTACAATTGCTCCACTTCCTACAAAGGAAATTAGTGCTACAACTAGAATAGAAATAAATTGTGTTATTGCTAAGAAGCCCATTCCAACACATTTACCTACAACTAATTCTAAAGGTTTAGTTGAGGTTAATAAAAGCTCCATAACTCTTGAAGTTTTTTCTGCAACGATAGAGTTTGCAACCCAATATCCATAGAAATAAATTAAATAGAATAGGAGCATACACATTACCATTGGAAGAATCATTTTGATTACCATGTCTTCAATGCCCTTGCCATCATCTCCTGCTATCATAGAATGAGAAGTTATTGGTAATGATAATTTTGCAACCTGGTCTTGAGTCAACCCTTCTGCTAACAATCTTCCATTTTCAAGACTTGATGCTACAACTTGTGAAAGAATTAAACCATCATTCTCTTTAACAACATCCTTATTGGTTGGAGTCACAACCTCCACATTATATCCACCTTGTTCTTGAGAAATATATACCAAAGCAATAGCTTCTTCTGTTGTATCAAGCTTTTTAATTAATTCTTCACGTGACTCTGAAGCCTTTTCATATTTTATCCCTGGTAATACCATAGTAACCGTTGGTGTTACATCCAAACCTAAATCAGATTCATCAATATAGTATGCCTTTTTAATGCTAAGTTCCATTTGACTTTGATTTTCTTGTCCAGCCTTCTCCTCTGATTTGTCCTTATTCATAAATGCAGGTACAAAATTTATAAGAGAAGTTAATATTAAAACAGCAATTAATATTATGGCAGTTGATATTTTAAAGGATTTTCCCTTTACTTGTTGAGCTACAGTAAACTTAGTCACCTTCCAAAAATTCTTCACATCCATGCTATTCACCTACCCTTTCTATAAATATCTCATGAAGGGTTGGCTCCCTTAATTCAAATCTAATAACTTGAATTCCTTTTTCTAAAATAGCTTTTAAAAGATTTGTTGCTTCACCTTCACTTGAAACTAAAAGTTCTTTGTAATCTAAACTATCATGGATTACTTTCATATTTGAAGCCTTAAGCAAGTCCTCAATATCCCCTTCACACTTTAATACTAAGTGATTCCTTCCGTAAGACTTTTTAATTTCATTTAAATTACCACTTAAAACTGTATTACCTTTATTTAAAATTACAAGATTCTCACAGAACTCTTCAATTGTTGACATCTGATGACTGGACATTATGATGTACTTTCCTCTTGCAATTTCCTCTTTAATTACCTCTTTAAATAAGTCAGTATTAACAGGATCTAGTCCACTTAAAGGCTCATCTAATATAAGAATATCTGGATTTGATATAAGGGCAGCAATAAATTGAATCTTTTGCTGATTTCCCTTCGATAACTGCTCTGCCCTTTTATTTTTATATTCTGAAGCCTCAAGCCTCTCCAACCAATAATCAATGCTTTTTACAGCATCCTTACGATTCATGCCTTTAAGTTCACCAAAATATATTAATTGGTCTATAACTGTAAACTTTGAATATATTCCTCTTTCTTCTGCTAAATATCCAATTGGTACATTCTTTGTATTAAAGGGTTTACCATTCCAAGTAACGGTACCTCCATCCTTCTTTAACATATCAAGCATCATTCTTATCGTTGTTGTTTTACCAGCTCCATTAGTTCCTAAAAGTCCAAAAACACCTGGTTTATCTATTGAGAAGCTTAAATTATTTACTACTCTTTTATCACCATAGTTTTTCACTAAGCCTTCAACCTTTAATGCCATAATAATCCCTCCCTTTCTTTAATTCCATCCCATTATTTTACATTATATTTTTCACTTATTCAACGATTCATAATCATCTGGAAATTTTAATTATAAATTTAGCAACATAATTAAAATTTATATTGTTCTTGAATAATAAGCGTATAAACCCGCTCTCACTAATATTTCAACTAATGCAGCTCCCATTAAAGCAATAAATCCAACCATATTAAAATAGCCAACAACAATTGCTCCCGCCAATAAAATTACAATAACAATCCTATAACTCTCTATTCCTGCTCTCTTAGAAATTTCCATATTTCTTTCATCATTCTCTTTTATATATAGAGTTCTAAGTGCCTTTTCATCTTTAAGCGTTGCAATGTAATATGCAACACGATATACAAGAAATATTTCAATTCCTATAAACATTCCAACTTGAACACCACTGAAGAAATCTACATAATGTGGGTTTTTAACAATTGGTGTAAACCAATGAAGCATATTACCTGCGAATAACAAACTAAATAGTAATATAACTCCAGTAAAAAAATTCAATCTTTTTTGAATTGTCTTTTTAAAATTTTCCATAATTAAAATTCCTCCACCTCTGAAAAATCAAATACTTCCTCAATGCTAAGTCCAAAATATTTTGATATTTTATATGCTAAAACTAAAGATGCTGTATACTTACCACACTCAATTGAAGTGATTGTTTGTCTTGTGGTTCCAACTGCCAGAGCTAATTCTTCCTGCGATATTCTTCTGCTTTTTCTAAGCTCTTTAATTTTTGTATTCACTTACTCATCTCCTTTTGCAAAATTCACTTTACAATTTAAGTATAGTAAACTTTGCATTTTATGTCAAGCATACTTTGCAAAATATTTCAAGTGACACTCCAGAAGTGATGCTCCAAATCTATGATTTGGTTAGCAGAACTTCCACAGAGTGCATCTTTGATTTGGTCAGTGGAACTTACTCATTCGAATGTATATGAGAAGGAGTTTCCTTTTATAAACCCTCAGGGTATAAAATATGGAATTTTACTGATAAACCTTTTCTATATCTCTCCATGCTATAAGAAACATTATCAAGCTTGCGATTAAAATAAATAAACCACACCCAGTCATCCACCATGGATCATGAGCTGTATCAACCTTCAATACTCGTATACTTATGCTACATATAATTATTAGTATAAAATCAAATAGCACTATTGCCTCTGTTACCTTATACCCTTTTATTCCTTTTGTTAATGTAAAAATACATCCTGAAATTATTTGAAACTGTATAATTGCTCCAAAACTTAATATAACTATTGGTGTAAATGTAATAATAAAGAATACTTCCTTTAAAGATTCTGCACTACCACTAAGGGCTATATTCCCAAGAGCTCCAACGATTATAACTATTGGAGAAATTATTAGCCAAGGCTTAAGTCCCTTAAAAAATACCTCTTTCCTACTCATTGGAAGATTTGCTGTACTTAAATACAATTTATCACTACCCATCTGTGGGCATACAGCCTTAAATGCAAACATAGGATAAAAGGATATTCCAAATGCCAATATGGAATAAATCTTGTTATATACCACCACTCCATTTTCAACAGGCATTTTATTTAAAACCTTAACAAACACAAGAATTAAAGCAGCAACAGAGCTTAAAATTGTAAGTCCTACTACTCCAACAATCTTTGCATCAAATAACCAATCCTTCTTTAAAAATTTCATTATAAATTTCCTTTCTAAACTCTCTATTTCTTGTTACATCAATGCTTTATACTCTTTTATTGGTGTATCCTCTCAACATCCTTCCAAGCCACAAGAAATACACCTAATGAGCCTAAAAGTAATGTTAAAACTACACCTGCTGCAAACCACATACTGTTATCTGTATCAATAGGAAGTGCTAGTCCAGCTAAAACACATACTCCAATTAAAATTGCATTAAATATTACCATTAAGCTAATAACCTTGTACCACTTAATTTGTTTAGCTGAGCAAAAAATCATTCCTGCTATAACCTGCATATTCATTAAAATCATAAACACACAGACAAGTGCTGGTCTTACTAAAGAAAATAAAACTAATATTCCCAAGCTTTCAGTTGGTTCACTTAATAATGCCATGACCACGGCTGAAGCTAAAATTACAATAGGACAGAATATAAACCAAGGCTTAAGCCCCTTTAAAAATAAACGTTTTTTACTAAGAGGCAAATTTGTAGTATTTAAATAAACCTTACCATTTTTTATTTGAGGTGAAATTGCTGAAAATACCCAAATAGGGTACATGCTTATAATCCCACTAACCATGGTATACAACTGTTCATACCCCTCTTTAAAACCCCATCTAGCCCCTGGAACCATCCATGATACCAGTAAAAACATTATTGATATCCCTGCTAAAGTTACACCTATAACATAACCCGCAGATTTAAAATCATACAGCCAGTCTTTCTTAATTAGCTTCATTCCTATACACCTCTTTATAAAGCTTTACTACAGATTTCCCATTAGTTCTTAAATCTTCAACTAATTCATTGTGTACTACTTTCCCACTCTTTAAAAGGATAACTCTATCCAACATCTTCTCTATATCTGCTACTAAATGACTTGAAATTATCATGGTGCTTTCAGGACTGAAATTTTCTAGTATCATTCCTATTATCTCTTCTCTTGCAATTAAATCTATGGTAGCTAAAGGCTCATCCATTATATATAAAATCCCGTCAATAGCAAGAGCTAATGCTAGATGAAGCTTTTCATTCTGACCCTTAGAAAGTTTTTTCACTTTATCATCCTGTTTTAATCCAAAGTCCTTTAACATGGATAGACACTTTTCCTTGTTAAACTTTTCAAAATATCTTGCATAATAAGCAACACAATCCTTAACATACCATCCTCCTGGCATTAAAGCAGTATCACTCATATACCCTATTCGCCCCTTATCTTTGTAATTAAACTCTTTATCCTCAAGTAAATATTCACCTGAATCAAAAACGATTTGTCCTCCAAGGATTTTAAGAAGTGTACTTTTCCCTTCTGCATTTGGAGCTAAAAGTCCAATTATCTCACCTTTATTTATAGTTAGATTTACATTATCTAAAATAACTTTCTCTCCATATCTTTTATTTAAGTTTACTAATTTAATCATTCACCATAACTCCCATCTATTTAAGTTCAATATATTCAAGAAGCTTTATTGCTTTTTCTTTACTTAATCCAATTGCACTCATATCTCTTAGATATTTTTCACTAATTTCTATTCCCATCTGCTCTTGCATCTTATCCGGTTCATTTTTTCCTTCACTAACAAAGGACCCCATTCCTCTTCTTGTATAAGTAATCCCTAATCTCTCAAGCTCTCCATAAGCCCTTTGAAGAGTATTCGGATTTACCCCTAAGGATGATGACATTTCTCTCACTGATGGCAGCTTATCCCCTGGCATCAAATCTCCTGTTGCAATAGCCCTTTTTATAAGTTCAATAATTTGAAGATATATAGGCTCATTATCATTAAATTCAAAATCCTTTAAGTTCAACTTTAAGTTTCACCTCCACCTTAGTACACTGTATCAGGCACTGTATTACTGTACTACTCAAATAGTACAGTAGTATAATTCTATTGTCAACTACTTTTTCATATTTTTTCTAAATAAAAAAAGAACTCCTATTTGAAGTTCTTTAATAATTACTTATATTTATCTCCTTATACTCTTTACAAGGCTTCTTTCTCATCTCTCGAATAAGAATTCCCATAATTCCAATACAAATGAATATATCCCCAACACTTGCTATACCATTCAAAGGTCCAATCTTATATGGTATAACATCTGCTAAAAATACAAATAGCGTATCGCTATTTACCATAGAATATAAACCAAGTTTACTAATTTCACCACTAAAATTTAATAGCTCTGCAGCCTTTATTCCAACAGGCATTGTACAGCTATTAGCAAATATAACAATTATATTTAACACAAATCCAATTCCTATAGTTAAAATAAACTTGTCTTTTATATTAATGAAAATAAAAACCATAATAAGAGTATACATTATTACGTTTATTACAAAGGTACTTGTTCCAATTTCTAAAACTCCCTTTGCCAGCAACATCTTCATACAAGTCTCTAAAAGAAACCCGGCTGCAATAAACCATATTCCCCTATACTTAAACTCTGATATATTTCTCAATTTCCCCTTAAGTATGTATCCAATTATAATTGCTATTACTATTGAAACTACAAACATCATACCCTCCTATTGGGTTACACTACTCTCTAGCACTTTAGCTTGTGCTTTTTCTTCCATCTTTTCTTCTCTTTTTAGTATATTCAAATATGCATTTGCAACCTTAGGATGAAACTGTGTCCCTGAATACTTTTCTATTTCAGCCTTTACAATTGCTTTTGACAAACCTTTTCTATAAGGTCTGTCTGAAGTCATTGCATCAACGGTATCCGCTAGATGAACTATATATACCTGTATATCAACTTCATCCCCCTTTAATCCATGAGGATAACCCTTGCCATCATACCTTTCATGATGCTGCTCAACAATTTTATGTACATAATCTATATTTTTAATTTTCTTAAGGATTTTTACACCGATAGTCGGGTGCTCCTTAATTATGTTATACTCCTCGTCAGTAAGCTTTCCTGGCTTATTAAGAATATTATCACTAATACCAATCTTTCCAACATCATGAAGCATAGCTGCTATATGAAGCTTCTCAATCTCCCATTGACTAAGCTTAAGCTCTCTAGCAATCTCCACTGATATCTCTGCAACCCTTCTTGAATGCCCTTCTGTGTACATATCTCTTGCATCTATGGCATTCATTAAAGCTTCAACTGTATCTGTAAGCTGTTCCTTTGTATTAGAATATAATAATAAAGTGTATCTTAACATTATCACTGTAAATACTACAATTATTAACCCCCAATAATTGTATTCAGTAAATACAATAGCTAAAAGAATCCCTATTGGTAACATCACTACTGAATTAAAAAAACCTATTTTTATATTTCCTAGAAAGCAATATAAAATATTTTTTCTAGTTTTCAACCCCATAAGTACAGACATAATTAAAATATTTACTATCAAATAAACTATTACAAAAACTATAAGTGGAAAAATATTATATTCAAATTTATTTATGCTATATGTACCACCCATAATCATATAAAAATAGTTACTGATTATAATCGGCAAAACTAATGCACACACATTAAAAATCGTACCAAAAATCGGAGTGTTAAAAATATGTATATATCCTCTACCATCAACCTTCAACACCCTACATAAAAATCCAACAGTAACTATAATAATTGATATTAATGGTCCAAAAAGTATGTAAGACGCAATTGTTACTGCAAAGCTTGTACTAAAAGACATACTTTTAAATGTTACTGTAAAGGACTCCGTTATTCCTATAAGTGCCATAAATAAAATTATGTCTGTATATTCTACTTGATTAGCTTGTATGGTTGCAATTGGATTATTTATAAGTATAATCGTAAAAAAAACTGTCAACGCATAAATTAATAAGAGATATAATCTTTGTTCTTTCGGTAATCTCCTCATATTTTTCCTCCTGAAATATTTAAGACCGATTATATATTATAAAGAACGTTTTAATTAAAACGTTCCTATTTTTAGTTTAAACTATGAATTACCAAATCCAAGTAACGCTTGAACCGCCAGCCATAGCTAATGCAAATAAAGCAACTATAGCAGGAACTAATTTCTTCATGTTTTTCATTGTTAATTTCCCCCTTTTAAGTGAATTAACAACGGTCCGCTAAAAAATCGTCATATTTTTCCACTCCGCTTAAAGGAAGAACAAATTTTAATATAATCGGTCATTAAACCAAAGTTATTGTTTCATTACCCTTCTATTAAGAGCATCCAAAGTAGCCTTTGCTATAGCTTCATTCACATCACTTTTAACTATAGCAGTTCCTATAAGTATTTCTTCATCGTCTCTTGTAATCATATTTGTAACTACATTAACGAAATTGATGTCTCTACTTTTATTCAATACAACATCTTCTATGTCAAACATAGGAGCTCGTCCAATTACTTTTTCTACTGCTGCCACAGTTGCCCTAGCAACTACTTTCTTTCTATTTGCACTTGTGCTTATTGCACTCTTAGTTGATACAAATTCTTCATCTCCACAAGATAATCTCACTTCACATTCTACATTATTATCTTCCACATGAACTGAAATTCCTTGGTAAACTATTCTGTTTATCGTTTTCTTTGATTCACCAGTATCAATTTGAGCAATACTGATTATCTTTCTATCTACTCTATATCCGAAAATCGCAAGAAGTGCGGATTCTATATCTCTTACAATTTGTTTTGCCGATCTTGAAGTTCCAGCAATTACGTGTACTTCTCTAAGGCCTTCATCGTCAGCTACAACCTTAGCATGAGTAACTCCTTGTATTTTCATTATAATATCTTGAAAAGATTGAAAATCCATATATCAACACCCCTACTTTACATTTTCAGTTAAATTATACCTCAAACTGGTGATTTAAACAACATATTCAGTGTATTATTTACCAAACCACCGCTTTTTTCCCACTTCCTATAATTTATCGACTTTTATACTTAAAACTTTATACTTTTTATTTATATTTTTTTAAACAAAAAAAGTATCCTTAAATAAGTTGACTTATTTAAGGATATAAAAGGTAAATTCTTAATCAATAATCTGTTGATCTGAAGATGCATAATCTTTAGTTTCCGTTGGCATCCCCTTCTTTTCTAAATTAATTTCTACAGCACCTCTGACTATAGAATAAATAACTGCAAAAGCCGGTACACCGATAATCATACCAATGAAGCCAAAGAGTCCATTTCCTAATAAAATAGCAAACATAACCCAAAAGGCTGATAATCCAGTTGAATTTCCAAGTATCTTTGGTCCTAGGATATTACCATCAAACTGTTGTAATAAAAATACAAATAAGATGAACCACAAAGCTTTAATTGGGCTGGTAATGAATATTATAATAACACTCGGAATTGCCCCGATAAATGGTCCAAATACAGGAACAATATTAGTCATCCCTATAATAAAACTTACAAGCAAGGTGTATGGCATATTAAATATATTCATACATACAAAACAAATTATTGCTATTATTAAGGAATCCAATAATTTACCGCTTAAAAAACCTTTAAAGGTTTTATTGCTATGATCACTTAATTCTATCAAGTAATTCACTGGTTTTTGTGGTAATACTGCAAATAACAGCTTTTTTACTTGAGCAAAAAATCTCTCCTTGCTAGCTAACATGTAAATTGAAATAATAGTTGCAATAAACACATTAAGCACAGATTGAGTTATTCCAGCTGAAAATTGTAGTAAACCTCCTAAAATCGCACCACCAATTGATGTTATATAACCTGAAATACTATTAAAATCCTCTATAATCTCATTAACCATATTTGCATCTAAATTTAGTTTTGTAACTATTTCAGTAAAATACACTTCTAAAGAATGTGCATAATCTGGTATATTCTCAATTAAAGTTCCTATACTTCTAGCAAGCTCTGGTATTAATATAGCAATTACGATAGCAATAATTATACCTGCTAAAATATATGTAATTGTGATAGCCAGTGTTCTTTTTAATTTTAAATTTCCCTTTTTATCTAATGGCTTTAAAATTGTTCTTTCAAAGACCTTCATTGGTATATCTAAAATATATGCAATAGCAAATCCATAAACAAACGGCATTAGTATTCTTAGAATCTCTTTTGTTCCAACAAAAAAGATACTTATATTCTTTATAACAAAATATAAAATAATCGCTACAGACAATACTATAATGTTAGAAATAGTATTCTTAACAGTATTGGAGCTAAAATTTAACTTCATAGTATCCCTCCATCATTTTAGTGGTCAAGCCATTTAATTATACTATTTTTCAATATAAGATACTACTGTTAAATGTGGATGGAATATGTATATACTGTTAATTCTTACGCCCCTAAAACTCGTCTTCAAAATACAGTCCCGAAAGCTCATATTTGATAAACCTTTATCTTATTGTTGATATAACCCACTTTCCTTGTTCTTCTATAATAGTTACCTTGTTAACTCCTTCTTTCACCTCTCCTTGAGAATTAATATAATGAAATTTAACATCATAAATTTTAATCTTTTCACTTACATCTACATTTTCAATAATTTCATAGAAATCTATCTGAAACTCATCTTTTCGTGTATCCCAGGATATATTTTCTTTACGCTGAAGATATGTCTTAAATTCCTGTTGCAGCATTGGATCCATAACTGCATACTGAAGCACCCCATTTCCACCCTTCATACCTTCTGCCCATAAATTAATAGCTTCTTCTGGACTAGGTATCCTGAATTTATTTATAGCTTCCTCTGCAAATCCAATATGCTTTAAAAGATTATTCAAAGTAGCTTGCTTAGCTTCGTCATTGTCGTTTTCAGCACTTCTCCATGGAGCCTGTTCCTTCAAAATGATATTTGTTTTTGATTGTTCATTTCTCATATCCCCAAATAATATTCCACTACCAAAACTAAGACAGATAATTAATATAAACATAAAATATTTTTTCATAAGTATTTCCCTTCTGCATAACACCTGATAAAATAAATCATCTATTTATTCTAGGATACCCTGTCCAAAATAATAAATTCTAAAAAAATAAAAGTACTTTCAGTATTTCACCAAAAGTACTTTTTTAGGTTTATTATTTGCCTGTGCTTCCAAAACCTCCAACTCTTTCCTCATCAGAGTTACAGTTATCACTTACTAAGAATGGTATAAACATAGCTTGCGCTATTCTATCACCTTTTTTTATTACATAAGGCTCCTTTCCTAAATTTAAAAGATTTATCCCTAAATTCCCGTCATTCTTAGGGTTATTATAATAATCACACTCAACCCATCCTTGAGCATTTCCCATTATAACTGGATGACTTCCCATTGAACTTCTTACGTTTATAAGCAAAGCTTCTCCTGGCTGGAAATAAGCTTTAACATCAGTCCAGATTAATTCCTTCTCCATTGGCTGAATCACTGTATCTATTGGTGAATAAATATCATAAGCAATAGCGTGTTTACTTCCTCTTGTTGGAAGCTGTACATCTACCTCAGGATGTTTTCTTTTTTCATCTGTAACTATTTCAAATCCTCTTACTCTCATCGTATATCTCCTATCTATTTATGCTTTAATGTTCCTATTTATTATATCATCTAAATAAATTTTAAAAATAAAAAAATTAATGAGAATATTTTTTTCATACCGTGACATAATAATATTGTAATCAAGTTACTGAATCGATTAAATCGAAGAAGTTATAAGATTACATGGAGCGGGAATCCGCTGTTTACCTTTATTAATTATAAGGAGGGTTACACCATTGGAAAATTTAGCTGTCAACGCAGAACTAGATTTAGGAAAGGTGGTTGGACCAAAAGATATTTAAGTGATTTAAATTCATCCTTACAAATTAATATTGATAAAAAAAGGGGTGTTAAGCTTTTTAAGCTTAGCACCTTCTTTTTTTGCATAATTGATATTTATTTTACACTTAATCTAATTGTTGCACCACTATTATCCTTTAATTGCTTCAAGATTTGTATATCTAATCCTAGTTTTGGCAAATCAGTTCCTAATGTTGGTATTCCTATATTATTAAACTCTTGCTTATCAGTAAACTTAGGATTAGCTGTTGAATATTTATCAATAGCATTTCTTCCATAAACTTCGCTAAAATCTACAACAAATTTACTTCCTGTCTTAGAGCTAAATGCAGCATCATGCATTTGGTATTTGTTACTTGCGAACATAGTAGATTTATCTCCAAATACCCAATTAATGTTGTTTTGGTCTGCATCTACAACTGATAGATATCCTCCACCTGGATGATATTCACCCCAGTTTTCAGTATAATAGTTATTTACATACCAAACTACCATACCTGGATCAAATGCAAAGATATTTCCTAATGAATTAATATGAGCTAACCTCATATCAACACCTTGGTGATTTCTCCACTCGATTAAATAGTAGTTCTCAGCAGCCTCTTTTCCTGTATTTTGTACAAAACCTTCTAAATTAAATACTCCATCAACCCATCCATTAGAAGTTCCAGTAATTCCATGTGATACTACAACTTCAGCATCTGGATCATGGTCAGTTGTAGTAATATTACCTTCTACATAAGTCCAATCTTCACTTCCTACTTCCCTAACCTGAATTGATGCAAAATCCCAACCATACTCAATATCATACCAAGTTTTAAATTGTAAAACAGGATTAACAGCTCCTGTTAAATCTACAGTAGTAGTCATATAGGTTTTAATAGGTGCTCCATCTACACCTTTTCCACTCCAGTAAGAATAGGTGCCACTAGTTGGTGTATTTATAGCATATTCACGTTCTGGGAGATTAATTCTAATAACCTGCCCTGTTGTACTAGCTGAATTTATATCAAAAGATGTGCCTTTAATTGTTAAATCTTCATAATTTATCACTGTTTGCTTTTGGAAATTACCTCCATATATACTTTGAAGTATCTCTCTTCCATATGGGCTTATTCCTGTTGGCTCTGTACCAGACACCTTACCAGCCCAGCTTCCTGAAGACATTACGGACCAGTTAGATATTGGCTCACTTGAAGCACTGCTATACTGGGTATCATATTCATCTGGCAAGCCTAATTCATGACCAAATTCATGAGCGAATACACCTGCTGCTCCATCCTCTGATTCAGTTGTATATTTATATCCTAAGTAAGGTCTTTCTTTACCATTTTCATCTGTATAGCTAGTTCCTGGAATTTCATATAATCCACCAAGGTCCCAGCTGTGTGCCCAGATTGCATCACTACCTAAATATCCACAGCCATTATCTTCACCAACTCCTGCATGAATAACTATTAAATAATCAATTAATCCGTCTGGCTCATCATAATTTCCATCGCCATCTAAATCATACCTATCAATGTGATCAAAGTCAGCTAAATTAATAGAAGTATCCTTCCCAACCTCATTAAGAGCATCCATAATTAGCTCTCTAGGTCTTATATCATTAGAACCACCAACATGTTCACCATAATATTTTGCAGTTTCTGGTACAGTATACCAGTCTGTAACTGTTCCTGTGATTTTCATTGTTCCACCAGACTGCTCATCATAGAATTGTCTCATAGATATTAAATTTTCACCATTTGGTCCCTTGTATCCATTTTCTCCAAATAGCATATCTTGATAATGCTGCTTTTCATAGCTATCATAATACATCTCTGTTTCACCAGGCTGTATAGAATTATGCTTATAATCATCGTATTCAACCATAACAGCTAATACATTTATTTCTGTAACTTCATCATTCATACTGTAGGATGTTATTCCATTTTCATTTTTCTTTTTATTTTCCTTTGCCTTACCATTTAATTCTTTCTGTTCCTTAGTTATCTTTTGATTATTATTTTAGCTACATTCTGCATATACTCAGTATAAGCCTCTTGTTCTTCTTCGAAGGTGGCTTCTTTTGATATTTTGCCTTCATCTTTTAATATCTCAATTATCTTAAACTCATTAGCAACTACTGTATCTATTGGTCCACCATTTTTATAATAATTACCTTGAGAAGCACCCATAGATATTTCTTCTGTTTCATTCCTAACTAAATTACTATCAACGTCTTTGCTTAATGCTCTTGCATTATGCCCTATGAAGTTCATTGCAACAAAACTTACAGTTAAGATACTAACCATCAATTTAGTTAACCTTCTTTTTAACAATACGAACACCACCTATAAATTAATTTTTACACTATAAATTTGTATGCGTGAAAACATTGGTTAGTATCAAAATAATATTATTCTTAAATTATTTTTCACACAAAGTTCACAATAAAAAGGATGTGTTCATCAATGTAACACATCCTTTTTATAATTAATAATCGGATAAACTTATTTATATAAATTCTAATTTCCAGTTAAAATATCCTGTTGCTTCATCCTTTTCATATCTTAAATAAGCTGCAAAGGTATTTCCTTTTTTACTTTTTAAATTTCTAAATCCTACCTTGCCATTTTTAAGAAGTAGTTCAACCATTTCCTTTGTTACAGTCTTCCCCATGGATTCGATATATTTATCATTTTTCCAAATTGTATACTTACAGCCATTTTTCCAATTGCAGCAACCAAATCCTTTAGATCCTTCAATCACTGGGTTTCCACATATAGGGCAGTTACCAACACTCTCAGTTCCTTCAGGCAGTTCGACCTTAATTTTAGATAACATTGAAGTATCATTTTTTATGGCCTCAACTGAACTTTTTGTGAATTCACAGATATGATTAATGAAGGTTTCCTTTTTAACCAAGCCTTTTTCTATATCCGATAAGGTTTTCTCTAATCGCCCTGTATACTCAAGGTCAAATAGCTCTCTAACAGGGAACATCTCAACCATTGTAGTTCCAAGTTCCGTGCAAGTTAAGTTTTTCCCCTTAGTTGTTATATATCCTATATCCTTAAGCTTCTTAATGGTTTCTGCCCTTGTAGCAGGAGTTCCAATACTAAATCCACTAAGTATTGCCTTCATTAACTCCTCAGAGGTTTCCTCTTGAGTTTCTGGTGAAGTATTTTCATCATCATCCTCATCATTAGAGACTTCTTTTCCAATACTCTTACCACAGGTTTCCATTACTCTAAGGAGAGTTTTCTCTGAATGATATTTAGGCGGCTTCTTGGTAACAGTATTAACCTTAGTGCCAACCACATCAACCATTTCCTTTTCCATAACAAGAGGAAGAATTGTATCCTTTGTTTCTATCTTCTCAACTTTACGCCAACCTTCAACAATTTGAACCTTTCCCTTCGAAACAAATACTCCTTTTATCTTTTCATCATAAACCTTGGAAGTGATCTTTGTTTCCTCAAATTCAGCAATAGGCATAAACTGCATTATAAATCTATTCTTAACAGCTTTATAAACAATAGTCTCATCTGGTGAAAGCCCCTTTGGAATAATATAAGTAGGAACGATGGCACTATGGCTCTCTACCTTTGAGTTATCGAAAATTCTCTTTGTCTTGGCAAACTTTATTTCCCCCTCATAAGGCAGGCCTCTTTTTAAGGTTTCTAAAACCTTTTTAGTTCTATCCACTAAGCTTTCCTCAAGAACTATACTAGCTGTTCTTGGATAAGTAATTAACTTCTTCTCATATAACGATTGGGCAACCTTTAACACCTTATCAGAAGTCCATCCCTTATACTTACTTGTAACATACCCCTGCAGGTTTGACAGATTAAATAGATATGGAGGATATTCCTTCTTCTTTTCAGTCTGCTTCTCAACAACCTCTGCCGATTTCCCTTCAAGAGCCTTTGCAATATTTTTAAGATAATCCTTCTCATCAAACTTTTCATCCAGCTTTTCTTCGCCTTCAACATTCTTTGTTTCATAATACATACCATCATACTCTTCATTATTCTGAGTTTTGAAGGTTACATTAAGCTTGTGATAAGTAGTTGCAACGAACTCCCTTATTTCCTTATCCCTATCATAAATAATCTTTAAGGTTGGAAGAAGAACCCTTCCAATGTTAAGTAGCTTAACATCTTCAAATTTATATCTAAGAGTTGCAACTGAAGTAAGGTTTATTCCAATAACCCAATCTGCCCATTGCCTTCCAATACCAGCATCCTGAAGGGACTGCATTTCTTCATTGGGCTTTAAAGCTGCCATACCTTTTTTAACCTCATCTGGTGTCCACTCATTTAAAAGAAGTCTGTAAACTGGCTTTTCCTCATTAAAATATATAAAGAGCTCATCGGCAATAACTTGTCCTTCACGGTCAAAGTCCGTTGCAGATATAACTCCATCCACATTTTCTCTATCTATTAAACTCTTGATAATTCTAAGCTGCTTTTCAGCACCCTTATCAACTATATTTCTATTTAGTGAGTCACTTTTAATCTTATACTTAAAATTATCTGGTATAAAAGGAAACTTAGAAAACTCCCAGCCTTTCATACTTTCATCATAATCCTTAGCATCATATAGCTGTAATAAGTGACCAAAAGCCCATGTAACTAAATAATCTTCACCTTCAAAATATCCATCTTTTCTAGTCTTAATGTTTAAAGCCTCTGCAATATTCTTTGCCACGGATGGTTTTTCCGCAATAATAACTTTAGCCACTATATCTCACCCTTACTTGTCTTTTTAATAATCTTACGTAAATCTATTTCTTAGAATAACACATTTAACTATAAAATCACACAAATATTTATCCATAAGTGCAGATTTTATTATTTAAACCTGTCCATTATACTATTATATCCCATTATCCAACTTTCTTAAACAAAAGACTAAAAAACACATTAATTCATTATAAAAGTAAAAATTCTCACTTCTCATTTATAAATCAAAATGCAATCTTTACCAGACCAAATGTAATCTATATTTGACATTTAGCAATTTATATATTATAGTACTATTTGTAAGGAGGTTTTTCATGAAAAACAAACGTATGAAGATAGCACGACTAGAACTAGACATGAAACAAGACGATTTAGCTAAAGCCGTAGGCGTTACAAGACAAACCATCGGACTAATCGAATCTGGAAACTATAATCCAACACTTAATCTCTGCATAGCAATATGCAAAGCTCTAAATAAAACCTTAGATCAATTATTTTGGGAGGAATAGATATGAAAAGAAATGTTATTCGCGATGAAAGAGAGATTAATCAAAAAAGAAAAATAACTAGTGAAGCTTTTTCTTTAGTAATGTTTTTTCTAATAGCTTCAATTCTAATACAACAATATGTGTTTAAAGCTGCTCCTGTAGAATATATAACTGAAATGGTATGCTTCTTTGGCGCCTCCGCCTATATTTTAATTAGAAATATTTCAAAAGGTACTAACTTAACCCCTAACATTACAAACAAACTTCTAATTACAAATAGTTTGATTTCTGGAGTAGTTATAACTGAAGTTATGGCATTTCAAATGGTAAAGGATTCTATGCTTCTAAATGAAAAGATTTTTACCCTTGTATTAGTATTTATAATTAGCAGCGTTGGATATTTCCTTTCTTGGTCCATACTAAGAAGTTTAAACCAACGTAAAATAAAGAAAATTGAAGCTGAACTTGATGATGATGATATTGATGATTAAATAGCCTATTTATATTTAATTATAACTTGAACTAAGAAATGAAGAGAGTGTATAAATTTATCATCATACACTCTCTTCATTTTCTCTTTTAAAATCACAAAATACTTAATATTACTTTTTATCTTTAAATATATCCAAGGATATCCACTGTATAGGAGTTGGATAATCTATAAATATTATACCTTGCACATAATCTGTGCAAACGCCTGCATTATTCTTGAATACTTCTTTCTCAAAATAATTGGAGTCATATTCACTAAATGGTATTTTAGACATTGCTTTTTTAAAAGGACTACTAGCTTTGCTTAAATCTAAAATGAAGTTTTTTCCTTCTAATTTTGACTCTTTAATTATTCTCTTCAAGTCTCCTGATATATTTGAAAAGGTTTCGTTTGAACAGGATTCATACTTAAATATTCCACCTTGATTATAAACTGTGCTAAAAGAATAAATCTTCCCCCTAAGCTCATCATCATCATTTAAATATGATGCCAAATATTTTACACCATTAAACTCTTTCTGATAAACATGAGACCCTCCATAATGGATATATGACTTTTCTAAATTGAATTTTTCATCCAGTATTTTAAAATTATTATAGGTATTTTTATCTCTTACTTCATAAAATTCTTTTTTATTGTAATGGTCATTTAATGGTTTACCTGAAATTTCTTGAGTATTTTTTATATTGCTTAAAATTACCTTAAGTTCAAAAAGTGAGTCTTCTAGATTTTCTTCATATTCTACATCATTTGAAGTTATATGACTTTCTAATTTATTAACAGCTTGCTGAACCTTGATCTTATTCTCTTCTACATTATATTCTAAGGTACTGTTAAGTATATCAACTTCCTCAATTTCACTACTAAATGTGTTTAATACATTTATTTGTTCAGGTGATAAGTCTGGATTATTTTTTATAAGTAAATCAATAAACATTTTCACACAAGGAACATTTTCTATACTGTCAATTCCAATTATTCTAATCTTATGCTCCTCTGATAATTCCTTATTTTTTTCAAATAACGACTTCATATAGTCATAATAGGAGGTATTATTAAACTTATTCATTAAATAAATTTTCTTATATTGATTTAAAAGCTCCTCATCTCCTGTTTGAATATAAGTATTTAAAATTGTACCCGCAGCATAGCCACCTTCAACTAATATATATTTTAATCCCCAATTATCTATTAGGTATTGTGACACTTTAGTTTGAATTATAGAATTTTCATTAACTCCATGCATTTCATTGGTAAATATAATTCTTTTATCTTTGATAATTTTATTAAATGACTCTAGCTCTAAATTGTCTACTGTTTCATCTATTTTTAATTCTACTGCGTACTTTTTAATATACTCTTCTTCAGAAAGTGGTTTAGCTTCACATGCCACCATAACTAGCAAAATTAGTCCTACAACTACAGACATTGTTATTAGCTTACTACTATTCATTTTCATAATATTTCCCATCTTTTCTACATTTCATCTAAAACTTATAAGTTAATTATGCTCAAATATATTATTTCAATGTGAATCAATTGCTTTTAAATCAAAGCTATATGAATCTTTTCCTTTTATCTCAGCCATTTCAAAACTCAACATACTTGGTTTGCCTAATTGAATTTCTCCATTAAGGTCATAGGTTTCATTAACATTTAAAGTTAAATCGTACTTTTCCGTACCATTTGAAATTACAATAAACATAAGCTGCGCACTTTCATCAATAGCAAAACCTTCTTTAATATATTCTTCTGGCTTTGGAGCTTTTTCAGGATATACATTATTGAACCACTGTACATAATTACCTATGTCACCTTGATATGTTTCCACATAAGCATAAACATATTTCCCTTTTTTATCTTTTTCAAATTCTATGATTCCTGTTTTACCCATCGATGTACAAAACCCCGCTACTCTTGTAGTTCCCATATCTACTATATCAATAATATCTACTGCTTCCTGCTCTTTATTTACCAGCTCCGTCTTATAAATTGCTTTAATAATCTCTTCTTCAGTATTTCCATAGGTCTTTGGATTAGCAATAAATATAACTGCATTAACTAATACTATAACTCCCACAAAAATCACTAGCACACTAATTAATCCTATAAACGTTTTAATTCTCTCTTTCATACCTCATCTCCTAACTCAAATTCTCTTAGTAAAGCAAATAATCCTATTTGCTTCCTCAAAACCAGCCCTTAAGTGAAACTTTAAGCTATCCATATTATCAAGTTCACAGTCACTAGCAAATTCACTACATCCTTTGTCTTTAGCCCATTTCTCACATTCGCCCAGTAGCTCCTTCGCTAATCCCTTGCTTCGATATGCTTCCTTAACATATATTCCTTCTAAGTAACCAACCGGACTATTATCTGTTCCCTCCACATAATCATGCCTTAGCTGACATTGTGCAAAAGCTATAACTTCATCTTTGTCATAACTTAATAAAATTAAAGCTTCTTCAGAAGAAAGTATATGTTTAAACTCCTTTTGAAGCTCTATAACTTCATTATCTGGCCATAATAACAAAGCAAGTTTTGTAACATCTTTATAATCTTTTATCTCTGCTCTTTTTATCACCTTTTCACCACCACAGCTACTTGAAATTATTAAAGGAATTCTTTTCAATATAAATCTTCAAAGCCTTAATTGATAATATCAATGCATAAATTACTAAACAAATAACAAATACCACAAGTATTATGTAAAGAGACGATAGTATTGAAAAAATAGCCATAATTAATCCCCCAATCATTAACTTAAATATACTTAATCACATTCTATCTATGTTAATTATATACTATTAATGAATATAATTACATAATTCAACTTTAATCAATTTAAATTTAGAATAAATATATTTTCTAATAAAAAAAGTACAGCCTCCTGCTACTAATACAGAAGGCTGTACTTTTTTACTTTAACTTTTATTCTCATCTCTGTTAGCAATTATGCCTTTCAAAATTATGTAAACATATTCCTTATAGGAAGATTCAAAGTCAAAATTTATTGGACATAACTCATCTGCCTCAGGCATAAGCCCTTCAATGGGCTCTCTAAGCATAGTTTGATAGGAACTCATAGAATATCGGAATTGATACTCTCCGAAAAGATATATTTCACGTAGACTTAATTCTGGAATATGCTTTTGAAGTAAAGATAAAAAGTAATCCATTTTTCCAGAAATTTTATCTTTATAAACCATTAAGGCTTTTATGTCAACACTTTTGCTTAAAATTGGTGGCAGAAAGGTCATTAATCCAATCATCCGCATATGTCTTGCAGTAACTTCCGCTATAAAGGTGCATAAATCCCTATGGGACATTTTTTCTTCCTTTTCTAACCTACTGCATAACTCATCAGTCCAAAGGAGAAGATCATCACAAAGAATGTCAGTGAAAATGAGCTCCTTAGAAGTATAGTATTTATATAAATTTGAGCGTGAAAAGTCCAATTCTGATGAAATTGATTTCATGGAGATTTTATCATAACCATGGATTTCATATTGTTTTATGGCAATCTCCTTAATCTGCTGTATTCTAAGATCCTTTTGTGCATCACTGCGGGCTCTTACAAATTCCATACCTTCACCTCCAAATATTAATAGATTTTAACGGAATTATAACATTTTTTATTTTTATTGACAAGTAACACAGTGTCACTTAAAATAAATTTAGCAACGAGGAACACTGTGTCACTTAGTTGGCGCAAAAGTTAGGGGGAGTAATTATATGTTGAAACTTAGTAATATAAAAAAAGAGTATATTACAGGTGATACCAAGGTACACGCTTTACGCGGTGTTAACATTGAATTTAGAGAAAATGAATTAGTTTCAATTTTAGGACAATCTGGATGTGGAAAGACTACCTTATTAAATATCATAGGTGGCCTTGACCAATATACCAGTGGAGATCTAATTATTAACGGTAAGTCAACAAAGGAATTTAAAGACAGCGACTGGGATACCTATAGAAATCAATCTATCGGCTTTGTTTTTCAAAGCTACAACTTAATCTCCCATCAAACTGTTTTAGCCAACGTTGAGCTGGCAATGACGCTGTCAGGAGTATCAAAGCAAGAAAGAAGACAGCGTGCCATTGATGCCTTAGAAAAGGTAGGTCTTGGAGATCAGCTCAACAAAAGACCTAATCAAATGTCTGGTGGTCAGATGCAGAGAGTTGCAATTGCCAGAGCCTTAGTTAACAATCCAGACATCATCTTAGCGGATGAGCCTACAGGAGCTTTAGATACAAAAACAAGTATTCAAATAATGAATATTCTAAAGGAAATCTCAAAGGAACGTTTAGTAATAATGGTTACTCATAACCCTTCTTTAGCTGAAGAATATTCTACTCGTATTATAAAGCTATTAGATGGAGAAGTTATTGACGATAGCAAGCCTTATGATAGAAATGCAGAGGCAGTAGTTAATTATGAAAATAAGAAAAAGAGATCTATGTCCTTTACTACAGCTCTCTCATTAAGCTTAAACAACCTTATGACTAAAAAAGGGAGAACCTTCTTAACTGCCTTTGCAGGTTCCATAGGTATAATAGGAATCGCCTTAATTCTTTCCCTATCAAACGGGGTTCAAAATTACATTGACAGCGTTGAAGAGGAAACACTAGGAAATTATCCACTTCAAATAGAAAGAGAAAGTGCCGACTTAACAGGCTTCATGACTAATATGATGGAAAGCCAGACAAAGCAAAATGAAGCAGAATCAGGAGACAATGAGATTATTTCTAATAACATGATGTCTTCTATGATTTCATCTATGGCAGCTGGCACAACAACTAATGATTTAAAGGACTTTAAAGAGTATTTAGAAACTAACAGTGATACACTAAGCCAATATACTTCAGGTATTGAATATCAATATAAAACACAGCTGAACCTTTATAAAGCTGATGATAGTGAAGACCTTGTACAGGTAAACCCTTCACAGGTTATGGATTCCATGGGGGTTTCCATGGGAAACATGGCAGAGATTGCACCAATGAGCCCAATGGGTGGCACCAACTATGACATTTGGAGCCAACTTCCAGCTGAAAAGAATCTTCTTGACACACAGTATGAGCTTGTAGATGGAAGATTTCCAGAAAGCCATGATGAAGTTGTTATAATTACTGATGGTAATGGAACAATAAGTGACTATGCTTTATATGCCCTTGGACTTCTTGAGCAATCAGAGTTAAAGGACATGCTAAAGAGCGCTATGAATGGTGAAGAACTAGAAGCTAAAGAAATAATGAAGTATAGTTATGATGATTTAATGAAACTTAAATTTAAGCTTTTACTTAATACTGATTACTACGAAAAAGATAAAAATGGAATTTGGAAGGATATGTCCGATGATGAAGACTATATTTTAAATAAACTTCAAGATGCTTTAGAAATAAAGGTAGTAGGGATCATAAGACAAAAAAGTGGAAGCTCATCTAGCAGCGTTGCTGCCTATGGCGGAGTTGGATACTCAACAGATCTTACTAAATATGCTGTAGAAACTATTCAGGAAAGTGAAATAGTTAAAGAGCAGATGGCAGACCCTAATAAAGATATTTTAACAGGTATTGCCTTTGAATCTGAAAACAAAGATGAAGATATGACTATGGAGGATTTACAAGCCTACATCGCAACTCGTCCAGAAGTCGAGCAACAGCAAATGCAGGGTGCAATTCAACAAATGAAGGCTCAAGGTGCTACTGACGAAATGGTCCTTGATCAGTTTAAAGATTATCTAAAAGCTTTAAAAACTGACGCTACCTATGAAGGAAACCTTGAATTGTTTGGTGTAGCCGATATAGATGAACCATCAACTATACTAATTTATCCAAGTGATTTTGAAGCTAAAGAGAAGATCGCAGACTTTATAGATGAGTATAACAGTGGAAGAGATGAAAATGAGGTTTTAAGATACACAGACTTTGTAGCCTTAATAATGTCTTCAGTAACTACAATTATCAATGCTATAACTTATATATTAATAGGCTTCGTGGCTATATCTCTAGTAGTATCTTGTATAATGATAGGAATTATAACCTACATCTCTGTACTTGAAAGAACTAAAGAAATTGGTATTCTTCGTGCAATTGGAGCTTCTAAGAAGGATATCTCAAGAGTATTTAACGCTGAAACCTTCATTATAGGGCTATGTGCAGGTTTACTTGGAATTGGAGTAACAACTCTTATCAATATACCAGTTAATAGTATCGTATTTAATGCTTTTGGTATAGAGAATATTGCTTCCTTACCAATAAATGCATCTATTATATTAGTTGTAATAAGCATGGTGCTAACAGTTATTTCCGGATTAATTCCATCAAAAATGGCTGCTAAAAAGGATCCAGTAGAAGCATTAAGAACTGAATAAAAAAAGTTTTTCAAATAAAAATCAGGGAAGCATAAACTTTAACGCTTCCCTAATTTTTTATTGTGGTTTTCCACTCTCTTTTTCATTGATATAAATATCTAAGGCTTTTATTCCTCTTCTTGCAAGCTTCACAAATAAAACAAAGGAATATATACCCATTCCCAATATTCCACCCCATATAAGAAATGCAAGTAACGCAGGTAAAAAATATAATGGACTAAAAGAATTCATATAACCCATTCCCCAATCATTAATTTAAATTTAAATAATTTCATTTATTCTTATTATAAACTATTGTGTAATATAATCCCATATATAATGCATTGCTCTATAAAATTTAACTTTTAATACTTTATTTAATTTATATGATACTATATTCTTATATTATATATGAATCTCCTTCTCATATTCATTGGAAGGAGTAAATACTTTAACCAAATCAAAGATTCACACTGTGGAGGTTCTGTTAACCAAATCAAATATTTGGAGCATCACTTCTAGAGCTCATTTAAGGAGGGTATAATGGGTAAAAAAATATTTAAAATCACTATTGGTATCTTAGCAGCTATTATAATAATTGCAGCTGGATACATCGGCTTCATGATTGTCACTGACTATAAACCTGAAGAGAAAGTTTCACTAGAAGTTGAAAATAATAAAACTAAAATATTAAACACTAAGGATGAAATAGAAATCACAACCTTTAACATAGGTTACGGAACCATGGATGAAAATGTAGACTTTTTTATGGATGGCGGTAAAATGTCTAGAGGTCTCAGTAAAGAAAAAACTCTAGAAAATATGAACGCTATCATAAATACTCTTAAGGACTTAAATTCTGATTTAATGTTTTTACAAGAAGTTGATGTTAAAGCAACTAGAAGCTATAAGATTAATGAAGTCGAAATGATTAAAGACAAATTTAAGGATTACAGCAGTAACTTTGCAATAAACTATAAGGTTCCTTGGGTACCAATTCCAATTTCGAAACCCCATGGAAATGTACTAGCTGGTCTTCTAACTTTATCTAAATATGATATTGCTTCTTCAACAAGATATGACCTACCTGGTAAATCTTCCTTCTTTGTTCAGCTAGGAGACCTAGATAGATGCATGACTGTGAACAGAATGCCTGTGAATAATGGTAAAGAACTTGTAGCTATTAATGCCCATCTTTCTGCTTATGATAAGGGTGGAACTGTGCGTAAGGTGCAACTTGGATATATAAAAGCATTTCTTGAAGCAGAGTATGCTAAAGGGAACTATGTTATCATTGGTGGTGACTGGAATCAACAGATGCCTGGATCAAACGCCTTTGATTTCCCAACTACTGAGAAGTGGCCTGACTGGCTTCAGGATGTACCAGAGGAGCTTACTCCTGAAAATTTCACCTAGGCCTATGACAAAACAGTTCCTTCAGACAGAACTGTTGCGACTCCTTATACCCCTGGTGAAAACCTCCTATCTGTAATTGATGGTTTCTTGGTATCTGATAATATTGAAGTTATCTCAACAGTGGGTACAGATTTACAGTTTAAAAACTCCGATCATAATCCTGTAACAATTACCTTTAAGCTAAAATAAATTTAATATTTTTACCTATAAAAAAGAAAAATCTATAAGATTCCCTATGGAATTCTTATAGATTTTTTAATAGAAACTCCCAAAGGAATTTCCACCTTAATCGTTCATTCTAAACTATTCATTATTAATCTAATTATCCCTATACATTCATTCCCTTTAAATCCTGATAAAGCTGAGCTGCATAGGAGTCTGTCATTCCACAGATGAAGTCCGTTACTAATAAAATTCTTGAATATTCCTCACTGCATTCTTGCTGCTCTAAATTATTTTCACAGACAAAACGATAGTTTTTAGAAATCAAAGAATATAACTTTCCATCATAGCCTTTAAATGGCTTAACTTCTTTATTCAGTGCTGCAGGTATAAAGATATCTAACAATCTGTGAATAATGTTATAACCCACTATTTCATTTGAAACTACCCTTTCATTGGTGTACACATACTCTTTCGATATTCTTCTTAAAAATAAAGAAATATTATTAGCCTTAGAGTTTCCTATTATATCCCCCTCATAAGAGCCATTCATAATATCTTCATAAGAAGAAATAAACTCCTCAATTACAGCTTCCTTTAGGTAGTTATTGAGCTTTATAATAAAGGATTTTAAAGCATATTCCCCTGGATCTTCATATCCATACTCTTCCTTAGCTATCTCATAATTCTTTGATAAATAGAATGATAGGCTTTCCTCTAAGGTTTTCTCCTCATATCCTTCTTCCTTTATAAAGGCTTCATATCTTTTTTTAAATATATCATGGGATATTATCCTTTTATTAAAAGCATCCTCTAAATCACCTAAAAGATAGGCTATATCGTCTGCTGCTTCTAAAATATAAACTAACGGATTTCTACTCCGAGAAATATTTGTGTTTTCTGCAATATCCTGAAACACCTTATTTTCTGATTTAAAGTATCCAATTTTCTTTAAACCGCTTTCCTCCAGCTCCACAGAGGATATGGGATATTTAATAACCGAACTTAAAACTCCAGTGGTTAAGTTCATACCAAACCTATCTATTACAAAATGAAGCTTGGTTAATATCCTGAGCCCTTGAGCATTTCCTTCAAAGTTTAATAAATCTAAGCCCTCTTGTTTATCTAATTGAAACTCATATTTATCATCTTCAAAGGTAAAAGATCCATCTTGGTTTCTTTTAAGCTTATCTTCAAACCACTCTCTTATTGCTACCTCACCAAAATGACCAAATGGTGGATTTCCAAGATCGTGAATCAACCCTGCACAAGCTAATATATTGCTCATATCCTCCACCATATGCATTGTCAAGCTATCATCTTTATCTTTAGCTATATCAATAAGTTTACAGCCGATGCTTTTTCCAAGGGATTTTCCAATGGAGGATACCTCCAAAGAATGGGTTAGCCTTGTTCGAACAAAATCTAATTTCTCTAAAGGAAATACCTGTGCTTTATCCTGAAGCCTCCTAAAGGAAGCACTAAATAAAATCCTATCATAATCATTTTCAAATTCATTCCTGCAATCTACAGCTCTTTTTGAGCCCTTATATTCTCTAATACGATTCTTATTTAAAATCTGTTCCCATGTGAATCTTGCCATTATTAAACCTCTCTTTTTAACATCATATCCTTATTCTTCACATGGGTATTTTTCTTATTCAATATTATGCTAAAATAGAGAAACTATTTTCTTCTTTTTTCTGTTGCATCCACAACTTTTGCAACAACTGCGGCACCTGTAACATTGGTTGCCGTTCTCATCATATCGATAACTGAATCAACAGCAATAATCATTGCCATACCTTCAACTGGCAGTCCAAGAGTAGATAAAATAACAGTGGTTGACATTGTTGCAGCTCCTGGCACTCCTGCTATTCCTAAAGATGAAACCATAGTTGTTAAAACTATTAAACCATAGTGATATAACGATAAATCGGTATTAAACATATTCGCAACGAAAATTGCCACTATAGCTGGATATAATCCTCCGCAAGCATTCATTCCAACAGTTGCTCCAATCGGTGCAACAAATCCAGCAACCTCCTCTGAAACCTCAGCTCCATCCACAAGACTTTCAATGGTCACAGGTAATGTTCCATAGCTGCTTTGACTTGTAAATGCAACAACTTGAGCTGGGAAAATGGCCTTAAAGAATTTTAGTGGATTTACCTTTGCAACAAAAGCAAGTAGTGGTGTATGAACTAATAACATCTGTAAGATACATGTAAGATATACAGCTATTATAACAATAGATAATGAACCTAAGGTATTAACTCCGTTCTGGCTTGCTGCCGTTGCAATTAAAGCAAATACTCCGTAAGGCATTAACTTTAAGATCCATCTAGTAATCTCTTGAACAATTTCACTTGCTCCTAATAAAAATCCTTTAAAATATTTAACCTTCTCTGGTTCTCTGTTATCTAAAATAACTAAAGCTATGGCAATAAATACTGAAAATATAACAACTGGAATTATTTTTCCTTCCACCACTGCTCCTGCTGGATTGGCTGGTAGCATGTCCAATAAAACCTGTGAAAAGGCAGGTATCTCTTTAGCTGTGAAATCTATAGCACCATTAAAAGTTAACCCTGCTCCTAAATTAAATAGATTTGCAACAACAATTCCAAGTAAAGCTGCAATTCCTGTTGTTCCTAAAAGCAACCCAACGGTCTTAATACCTATATTTTTCAAGGTATTTAAATCCTTTAGTCTGGCACTGCTTGTGGTTATTGCTAATATTACTAAAGGCATAACAATCATCTTAACTAAAGACATATAGCCCTTACCTACTGTGCTTAAGAAGCTGCTATTCTCCTTAAAAATACTTCCTATTGCTAATCCCAATGCTAAAGCTGATAAGGATGCTAGAGAAAGCTTTCCCGTCTTTTTCTTCACCTTATAAATTATAAAAGCTGCTGAAATTGATAAAACTATTGCTAAAATTATTTGTATATTCATCTTTTTCCTCCTATGTTTAATAAATTATTTTATCTATGTTAATTGCCGGCCAACAATATTTTTAAACACAAAAAACCTCCTGCCACTGTAAAAATACAGAGGCAGAAGGTATATATCTTCCACGGTTCCACTCTGATTAAGCATAAAATGCTCATCTCAATTCTAGTACTTACATACCATATCTCTATAATGGGAGAACCCATAAAAACCTACTTCATTTCGGCTTTTCAGCTCAAAGGCGCACTTCACTAAAATTCATCATAGGTTATTCCACCAATCTAACCTTCTCTGTGATAACTCCTAATAGTTACTTTACCTTATCAATGCTTTATCTTAAGTAAATGCCCAAATCTTTAATTTAGTTATTCGACCTTACTTTTCAAGTATTCCTTTCAATGAATATTAAAAGGAATTTCATTTGATTTTCTTTGATGTTTTTGATTTTAATACATTTTTTTTAAAACGTCAACAGTTTTATTAATAGTAATTATTTACTAACATTGAAATCTACTCTACTTATATCTATATTTTCTTCAAAAAGCTTTGCCAGTTCATCATACTGACTCATTTTATACTTTCTATAATCAAGGACTTCACTTTCTACAACTGCCTGGCCTTTATGCTTTCTTAGGGCGTTTATAAAGTCTTTTGCAAATTCACCTTCATCAAATACTCCATGAAGATAGGTTCCAAATACATTTCCCTCTTTATTGCACACTCCTAAATCTTCTCCTTCAGAGCTGATTATAAAATCTTCAGCGCCTTCAAGAACTTCAGTTACGCCATTATGAATCTCATATCCAGTAACCTTAATTCCTGAGCAATCTTTGATAATATCACTGTTGCACTCTATCCTTCCTTGAGTTTGGCAGGTTCTTTTTACGTCATTAAAGATAGTTTTTATCCTTAAAAGCCCAAGTCCCTTTTCAATAGTTGGCTCACCTTCAACTCCTTGTGAGTCATCAACCAGTTCTCCAAGAATTTGATACCCACCACAGATTCCAAAGATGATGGTGCCGCTTTTTTGAAGCTCCAATACTTTATCATAAAATCCCATTTCTTTAATTGCCTTAAGATCATAAATAGTATTTTTACTTCCTGGTATTATTAACAAGTCTGGATTTTGAAGCTCTGAAGAATCAGATACATATCTCACTGATACGTCCTTCATAATTTCAAGTGCATTAAAATCAGTAAAATTAGACATATGTGGAAGCCTTACAATCGCAATGTCAAAGCCCTCAGCCTTTGATTTTTCTTTTATTCTTTCAGTAACACTGTCTTCATCCTCTATATCAAGATTAAAGTAAGGCAGCACACCTAAGACCGGCACCTTAATTATGTCTTCAAGCTGCTTCATTGCATCTTCAAAGAATTCAGCTTTTCCTCTAAATTTATTGATGATTACACCTTTAACTAAAGCTCTTTCCTCTTCTGTTAAAAGCATTAAAGTTCCTACCACAGAAGCAAAAACTCCACCTCTATCAATATCTGCCACCAAAATTACATCTGCCCCAGCAGCCTTCGCCATGGACATATTTGCAATGTCAGTTTCTCTAAGATTAATCTCTGCACAGCTTCCCGAACCTTCAAGAACCATAACCTCATAATCCTTAGAAAGGTCTTCAAAGGTGTTCTTTACGATCTTTTTCAGTTCTTTATTTAACTCCTTATACTTATAAGCATCCATGGTGCAATGCACCCTGCCGTTGACAATAACCTGAGTTTTATTATTGCCGCCTGGCTTTAAAAGCACTGGATTCATTTCAGCTAAGGGTTTAATTTCACATGCCTCAGCTTGTACCACCTGTGATCTTCCCATTTCAAGGCCATCTTCTGTTACAAAGGAGTTTAAAGAAATATTCATAGCTTTAAAGGGTGCAACCTTAAAACCTTTTTTTCTATAATATCTGCAGATTGCTGTGGCAACGGTGCTCTTTCCAACGGAAGATGCCGTTCCCAGTACCATAATCTTCTTCATACTACTTACCTCTTATATCTAAATAGCCGTGGGTTTCCGTTTTTACAATCCCTGCGGCTTCAAAATCTATTGGATTTTTAAATAGCGGTCCATCATAAACAAAGCTATGATATTCACCATTTTCACCACAAGCATCTGAACCTGTAGCCTTAATATCATGAACCACTTCTCTTGTTAAAGTTTTTCCTAGAAACTCTTCACCAAGCCACTGTAAGTTAACATTCTTAATAACAGTTTTAAATCCTGAGTCTATAAACTCATAAACTAAGTCTTCTCTTCCTTCCTGCCATAAAGGGAACACTGCCTCAATACCAGCTTCCTCACATCTATCTGTGCACCACTCTCTATGGCCTTCTAAATCTATATCTCCATAAACGCAGCTGTCTATGCCTAGATTTTCCTTTGCTCTAATTAAGGCTTCCTTAAATGTTACTTCATAGTCTGTACCACTAGATTCAACTATCATCAGTGGAATATCTAATGCCTTTGATACTTCATCTAAAAGCTCATTTGGAACTCCATGAAACCAAGACCTGCCTGCCTTTTTATCCACCGTAACTAACAAAGCACTAGGTTTATGACCCTGCTGTATCATTCTATATAAAGCTAATGTACTATCCTTGCCACAGCTATAGGACATTATAAACTTTTTCCCCATATTATTACCTCCATTTTTCAAGAGTCTCCACCATGAAGCCTTTTACATCTATTCCATAGACAGCTTCTAGCTTTTCATCTCTGAAAACCACAGATGGAGGACCGTCACTTACAATCTTACCTGCATCGATAATTACAACTTCTTCACCAAAAGCTTGAACTAAGTTTAAATCATGAAGCACTGCCACTACAATTTTATCATTTTCTTTTGTCCATTTGTTTAAGTACTCCAGAATCTCAATTTGACATTTCAAATCTAAATGATTTGTAGGTTCATCTAACAAAATTACTTCTGGATCCTGAGCAAAGGCTCTCGCTAAAAATACTCTTTGCAGCTGTCCGCCTGACAGTTCGCTGATTAGTTTATCTTTTATGTCCAAAACTCCTGCATTTTCTAAGCTTTTTTCGATAATCTCATAATCTTCTTTTCCTAATTGCGCAAATACTCCCTTAAGATGGGCATACCTTCCTAAAGCAACTGTTTCATATACAGTGTAAGGAAAATGAATTGCACTTGATTGAGACATTAAAGCAACCTTTTTTGCCAATTCTTTTCTATTTAATTTTTTAACTTCCTTGGAATCTAAGGTTATGCTTCCTCTGTAATCCAAAAGGTTTGCTATGGACTTTAAAAGTGTACTTTTTCCACATCCATTTGGACCTACTATACAAAGATTTTTCCCCCTGGTAACTTTAAATTCAACACCTTTAACCACGTCAACTCCATCGTAACCACAGCACAAATCTTTAACCTCTAACATATGTCTCACCTACTTTGATTTCTTAAAATATATATATGCAAAGAATGGACCTCCAATAAGAGCTGTTACTGCTCCAACTGGTAATTCTGAAGGTACCACTATGGTTCTTGCAATTAAATCTGTGATTATCATCATGCAGCCACCAAGAACCACTGACATTGGAACTACATAGGAATGCTTTGAACCAAATATCTTTCTAACCACATGCGGTGCAATTAAATCAATAAATCCAATAGTTCCACTTAAAGCAACGGAACTTCCTGTTAATATTGCAACAAAAATAAATAAGCTTCTTTTAACCTTAACAGTGTCGACACCTATAGCTTTTGCTTGTTCTTCTCCAAAGGTCAAAACATCCATTTCCTTAAGATAAATAAAAAGCCCTAAAAGTCCTATTATAAAAAATGGTACTCCAGCCTTAACATAAGTCCAGCCTCTCATTGAGAATGAACCCATAGACCACATGGTTATACTTTCAATTTTATCCGTCATAAGTGCTGATAATGTAGTTAATGCAGCACTAAAAAATAATGAAATAACCATACCACTTAAAATTATTGTAGTATTTGACATGCTCCTGTCTACTTTTTCAGAAAACTTAAGAACTATTGCCATTGTCACTAAACTGAAAATAAACCCAACCACAGGCATTGTTAAGTTTCCTAAAAGAGGAATTGATATTCCTGAAACTATAACAAGACCAACTCCTAAAGATGCTCCTGAAGATAAACCAAGGGTAAAGGGTGAAGCCAACTGATTCTTTAATACTGACTGAACCACAGCACCACTTGCTGCCAGTGAACCTCCTACAATAAAGGCAAGAAGTACTCTTGGTAATCTTAAATTCCAAATGATTGCAACCTGTTGTGAATCAATTCCTTCTGCTAATGGGACTCTTAAAATCTTATGGGCTAATATTGAAAAAACATCAAATATGCCAATATTGGAACTTCCAATGGAAGTTCCAATACAGATTATTAATAAAACCAGTGGAATTGATAAGAGTGCTAAAGTTCTATTCCTGGATGTCTTTATATTCATTTGGGTATAAAGCCTTAGCCATTTCTTTTAATGCCTTAATTATATTTTGAGAACCTCTTGCTGAAGCATTTTTATCTATCTGATAAATATCTCCATTTTTAACTGCAGTGATTGTGTCCCATCCATCACGGCTTTTAATGTCTTCAATTGCAGTTTTTCCTGCTGGTGTTAAGTTAGGATCGTTTGATAATATCACATCTGGATTTGCAGCTAAAACAGACTCTGGAGTTGCTGTAATCCAAGATTCTTCCTTACCAAATATGTTTTCTCCACCAACAACCTCAATCATTTCATTTAAGAAAGTATTATTTCCAAAAGTATAAAGTCCACCACCTGAACCAATTTCAAAGTAAACCTTTTTCTTATTTTCAATTTTACTTCCTATTTCCTTAATAGCATCAACTTCTTTTTTCATTGTTTCCACTATCTCTTTACCCTTTTTCTCTGTTCCTGTTACTTCTGCCATAAATTCAATATCTTCATAAATTCCATCTATACTTGAGCTACTTGGAATATAAACAACAGTGATTCCAGCTTCCTTTAAAAGAGCAAACGGATCTTCATCTCCTGCCTTATTATGACCTGAAGCTATTATTATATCTGGATCTAAACCTATTAAAGTTTCCGCATCTGGGTTCCTAAAGTCTATTTGTGGTAAATCCTTATCGATTCCTTCCACGTCAGATGAATATTTATCTATTGCGACAAGCTTATCAGCCAAGCCAAGTCCAACTAAAACTTCAGTATTAGATGGTGCTGTTGATACAATGGTTTTAATGTCTTTAGGTATCTCAAATTCATTTCCTTCCCTGTCCTTCATTACAGTTGGTTCCTTTGAACACCCTGTCATAACCATCAATGCCATTACTGCACCTGCAACTAATGATAATAATTTTTTTGATTTTCTCATGTCTTCTTCCTCCTAAATGATAAATATCTGGGGCTAGTCTTACGCACTCTTGCATAAGGACATAAAAAAGACACCTTGAAGGTGTCCACAATACATAATAATTAATTCAAACAACTCACAAATTATACACAATTCATACAATTTAACAACTTGTTCTCTTAAATCAATTTGTATTTACTATCTCACCCTCAGAAGATAATAAGCTTCATAATATAAATGGCAGGTCTCCCGGCTCTACATCATTCTACTTTCCATGCCTTCCCGCAAAATCTGCAGTGGCTTTATCAGGATTTCGTCTGTATTACGGTTACTGGGGTAGCTTAGGCTCAACCTAATTCCCTATTAAGTTACAAACACCAATCATATTGAATTTTCAACTTAAATTATATTCTTTACTTGTTTATTTGTCAAATGAAACAGTTTTCATTACAGAAATTAACTTCTCATTTTCCTTTGCTGTTCTAACAGCTACTCTATAAAAATTCTCACTTAGTCCTTCATAATTTCCACAGCTTCTTATGAGAATTCCTTTTTGAAGCAATGTTTCCTTTAAATTTATATTCTTTAATGTCTTAAACATGATAAAATTCACGGATGGTTTAAAAACTTTTATAAAATCAAGTTTATTTAGCTCCTTATACAACCAATTTTTTTGCTCCTCAACATATTTAATAGTTTTATTTATATATTCCTTTTCTTTCACTCCAGTGCATACACCTTCTGCAGCAACAATATTAACAGCCCAAGGAATCGAAACCTTGTTAATACTTTCTATGATAGCTTCATTACTGCTGATACCATAACCAATTCTTATTCCAGGCATTGCAAAGAATTTAGTTAAGGACTTAACTATAATTAAATTATTATAGTTCTTAATTAATTCAATTGAAGAATATTTAAATTTCTCTTCAACAAAATCTAAAAAAGACTCATCTAAAACAACCTTAGTTCCAAACTTTTCAGCCTTTTTAAGTACCTTTTCAACAAACTTTTTTTCTGTAAGAACTCCTGTTGGATTATTAGGATTACATATAAATATTAAATCAATCTCTTCATCAATGTCTTTTATAAAATTATCATCAATTCGAAATTCATTTTCCTCCTTCAAGGAATAATATTTAACTTCTCCATCTATACTCCTCACAGCTTCTTCATATTCTGAAAAAGTCGGCGCTGGAAGTAATACCTTTTTAGGTTTTAAAGCTCTTACTATATTAAATATAACCTCAGCAGCTCCATTACCAATAAATATATTGAGCAAATCAATCCCTTCGTAACTGCATATAGTATGCTTCAAATTATAATAAGTTATGTCTGGATATCTTTCAACTAAATTCAATGCTGAAATCATGCTGTCCTTTACTTTTTTATTTAAGCCTAAAGGATTAATATTAGCTGAAAAATCAATGATATCCTTATGGTTTATATTATATTTCCTTCCTATTTCCTCGACATTTCCACCATGTACTGCCATATTCTTCACCTCCCTATAGTTAACTTTTCCTTTTTAACTTTTCATTTAATATGGCTAATTATATAAACATATAAATCAACTTATTGATAAGTAATGCCACAAGCCACCCCATAGTTGAAGCCACATATAGCAATTTATTAGCTTCATTCACCTTATTAACAGTTATATCTTCCAAATTATCTCCTATAGTTGGCTTTTCAACTAACTTTCCAAAATAGTAATTTGCGCCACCAAGTCTTACTCCTAAAGCTCCTGCAAACGCTGCCTCTGGATGTGCACTATTGGGGCTGCTATGATTAAATTTATCCCTATTATAAATTCTTAGAGACCTTTCTCCATTGAAACCTAAAAGATATGCTGCAGCAACTGTAAGATATCCTGCCAGTCTTGCTGGTATAAAATTGAAAACATCATCTATCTTTGCTGGAAAAAATCCAAAGTCCATATACTCATCATTTTTATAACCAAACATGGAATCCATTGTATTTACTGCTTTATATGCAAAAGCTAAAGGTGCTCCACCAATCCCTGCATATAATAACGGTGCTATTACTCCATCTGCCATATTCTCAGCAATGGTTTCTATAACAGCTCTTAAAATTGCTTCTTTATCTAAATTCATAGTATCTCGTCCCACAATATAAGATAACTGTTTTCTTGCTCCCTCTATGTCATCCTTTAAAACAAAAGATACTACCTTAAGCCCCTCAACCTTCAACGCTTTAGTCGAAATACAGAAATATATCATTACTCCAGCAGCGATTGTTGCCAAACTCCAGCTAAAATATCCAATAACCCATAATATAATGCTACTTAGAATATACACACTAAATACAGCAACAAGCCAAGTTACTAACCCTGCAATCTTTAAATTGTTTTTAAACCTACTTCTAAAAAAACTTTCTAGCTTCTTACATAAAGCTCCAATAAATCTTATTGGATGATACGGATTTTGAGGATCTCCAATTATCAAATCCAATATGAAACCAATAGTAATTTCCTTCACTTTCACACCTTCTTTTCTAGTTATTTCTTAAGTACTGTCGGTATTCCACAGAAAACTCTATAAACCTTTTCTGCTTCTTTGCTTAACCTTTGAAGACACTTTCCTGTATCCTCTCTCCAAACTCTTTCCTCTTTTTTTAGTGGAACTATTCCACTTGAAATTTCATCACAAATAATTATCTTATCCTTAAGTAATTCTAAGTTTTCCTCTATAACCTCTAAAGAATTTTTTCCATGAAGTGAATTTTCATAAGTAAATTTATGAAGCCCTGATATAACCTTTTTTGAGAAGTCTATATTACCATCCTGACAATAAAAAATATCCCCATTATCTACTCCATAGTTTTCTTTTACAAATTCCAGCTTTCCGCTATAAGCACCACCAATAACTAATATCATACCATTTCACCGCCCTTAAATTAATGCTAATATTAATATTCCAACAGTCTCTGCCATAACAAGACCAAAGCCAGCTGTATCTCCTGAAATTCCATCAAACTCTCTACAGCAGTTATCCACCAATAATAATGCAGTAACAATCATTACAGAAACCATTATCCCAGCGTTTACATTTATAAATACTATAGCTGTAAAAGTTGCAACAATTAACGCCATCATAAGTAAAGCTCTGTCTACAACCCCTGTACCCTGTTTAAAAAATGCTCCTAAAGAGCTTCCCTTCATTGCTTCCTTTGATAATAAAAGATATCCAATAAGACTTCTTGAAATTATAGGAATAAATATAAACCCTAGAGGATTAGTGTTAATATCCACAATGGTATACACTGCAGCAAAATTTACTGTAAAAAGCATAGCAAGAGCAATTACTGCAAAAGCACCAGTGTGAGAATCCTTTAGTATTCTTAACTTTTCCTCCTTACTTCTTCTAGAAAGAAGAGCATCACAAACATCCATAAAACCATCAAGATGAAGCATACCCGTTAGTATAAATGGTACAATCATTATTATCGCTGCTGTTATCATGGTGGAAGCTCCTAAAAGTTGTAATACTTTATAAACTCCATACCATATAAATCCAACAATTAATCCCACCACAGGATAAAACTTCATAATGTGCTTTCCACCTTCATCATCCCAAATGTTATGAGGCAGTGGAATAATAGTAAACATACTTACCGCCATTAAAAATCCTTTAAAATACTTCTTCATAATATCTCCTTTAAGTTAACATCCAAATTTTACATTTGGTTAATGGAATTTACTCATTCGAATGAATATGAGAATGAGTTTCCTTTAACAACTCTTGTCCCTTATGACAAATCACATTACCATAGGAACACTCAATTACAACATCAGAAAGTTCAGACAATCGCCTATTCACTGTGCCAAGCTCTCTTCTAAAAGCTTCAGTATAAGAGTCATACATTATTCCATCACAAAATACATAATCAGAAACAATAACCATATTTCCAGCTCTTTCCCCAATATAGTTTACACCTTTAACTACTTCTTCTACAATTCTATCAAAGAAGTCATTTCCCCTAAACATAGAATTTGTAACAAGGGAGGTTATACTGTCTAAAAGCACTGCATCCTCTGGATTCATAACTTCAGAAACCTTCTTCATATTCAGCTCTTCTTCTATAGTTATAAATCCATAGCCTTCCCTATCCTTTAAATGATTTGCAATTCTGTTTAAATCCTCTTTATCATAAGGCTTCATAGTTGCTAAATAATAAAGCTTTCCTCTCTTATCTTCAAGAGCCTTTGCAATATCCTGTCCTAGCATTGACTTGCCACTTTTGGAGCCTCCTATAACTAACACCTTCATCCTATTCCTTCACCTCCTTCAAACTTCTCCAACTCTATCTTATATCTTCCTTAAATAATAATCAATTTGAAATGAAACCTTTTTCTGCTATAATCAACATTGAACTGTAGATTAAACTCGTAATTGTATTAATTAAAACTAACTAAAATCAAAAATCTAATTAAGAATGCCTGAATGTAGAATTTCTTAATTCTTAATTAAAAAAGGGTGAATTAAATGAACTTATCTCCTAAGGATTTTCTAAAACACAATTTAAACTGGGATCTATCAGCTTTACAGTTCATTGAAAAAGCTGGCGGTCTTAGCAGTGACAACTATAAGATTATTTATAATAACAAAATTTATTTTTTAAGATTATGTCCTCATACCTACCTTCATACCAATAGAGGTCTGGAGCTTATGGTTATAGATAAGGCTTCTACACTAGGCTTATGCGATAAACCTTGTTATTATGAGGTTAAAACTGGTCACATGGTTAGCCCTTGGATTAATGGTAATATGCCAAGCGAAGAGGATTTTCAGACCTTGGAGTTTATTGATCTTGTAACTGAAAGATTAAAAAAGCTTCATACTTTAACCTGTGATGAGGAGTTTCAGCTTTATGACCATATACAAAGTCGAATAAAACTGTGTATGGATTATAAAATTCAACTTCCTGATTCTATCAATACAATTTTAAATACCCTAGAGAAATTAGAAATTAAATTAAACAAAAATAAGCACTTAGGTCTTTGTCACAATGATTTAAATGCTTCAAATATGATTTTGCATAATAATAACCTTTACTTTGTGGATTATGAATATGCTGCCATGGGCGATGTATTCTTTGACCTTGCCACAGTTGGCTGGTTTATGAATACTGCTTGTAGAAAATATCTGCTAAAAAGCTACTTTGGACATTATACGGATGCGTACTACGAAAAACTCCTAGATTATCTTTATATTGTTAAGCTTTATAATGCCACCTGGTCCCTTTTAAAATCAAAGGATTCCACTAGTGAATATGATTATTTCAAAGGTGCAAATATGATTTTCGAGGATTTGCTGAACTTTGAAAGCATAAGAAAATAGCATGTAACTTCTAAGATAAGTTACATGCTAATTTTATGTTATTTAATATTTATGTCATTATTCTCATGACGATGTATAACTCTTCTAGGTTTCTTAATCAATGGAATTAGCATTAAAGCTCCAATTCCTAAAGAAGCTGCAAAAAATAATGTAAAGTTTACATCCTTCCATTCTGTAAGGACCCCGCTTAAATACGGTATTAAAAGAGATGCTCCCCCAGTATATATGCTCATTGCCACCAACTGTCCTGTTGACTTGCATGCATCACTAGTTAATTCATCAATCATTACCTTTGATGCAATTATTAAGCATGGATTTGTTAACACTTGTAATCCAATTAACCACAAAAGCCCTGATACAGTCGTAGCAAATCCAAATAATACAAATTGAATAGTATATGCAATAGCTGAAACTATGAGTAATGCCTTTGCCTTATACTTACTTAGAATCATTGGCCCTGCTAAGAAAAGTGGTAATTCCACCAATCCCTTTATAGTTGCTGTTATTCCAACCTCTTTGCTCGTCCCACCTAGTATCATTATTTTATCTATGAGGGTATAGTTATTAAACATTTGAATACAGCTAAGTAAAAATAGAACTACTATAACTAAAATATATGCTTTGTTGGTAAGTAGCTCCTTAACATCAGCTTTTGTAATACTCTGTGTTGTTGGGTCATTGCTTTTAGATGCATCTCCGAGAAGTAAACATCCCCCCAATGTGATTACTGTAAAGAATAAAACTGTAACGCTTAAGGATTTGTAGCCAAAGGAATTAATCAAATAACCTAGTGTTATTCCACCGATAGCCCATCCAAAAGAACCAAAAGCTCTGATAACACTATATAAATTTCGCGTTCTTTCATCTGTTTCAAGAACCCAGTTATCCTGTACACCCATACCAAGGTTGGAAAAACCTCCACATAGAGCTACCAAAATTAAATGTAAAATAAATTGCCTTGAGTCTACTGTGTAAAATAGCCAGCTAGCCGCAGCAAAAACTATCATTATTACAATAAATAGTTTCTTTACCGTTTTATATTTATCTGATAGATATCCAAATATAAGCTGAACAATAATAGTTACAATTGCTATGGATGAGATTAAAATTCCTCTCTCAACTGGTGAATATCCAATACTGGTCAAGTATGGAACTATCTGCACCGTACCAAAAGCAAATGCTAAATAAGTTATTATATATACCCAAATAAAAGTAGTAACGGTTCTTTTCTTGTTTTGTTTCTCTTGTGTCATTTTTTCTCCTCTTCATTCTGCCCTTACATTATTCTATTATATAATTCTTATCTCATCACCTGGCTTTATCCAGCCTTCTTCAACTACTTTTGTAAATATTCCTTCTCTTGGCATAACACAATCGCCAGTCGTCTTCATTACGGTACATCCCTTATGGCACTCTTTTCCTATTTGAGTCACTTCTAAGACAGCCTGTCCAATCGAAAGTCTTGTTCCAACTGGCAACTCATATAAGATAATCCCCTCTGTCGTAATATTTTCAGCAAATATTCCTGGTGTTAATTCTATTATAGCTTTTTCACGAATTTTATCTACACTTTCAATACCTAATAAACTTACTTGTCTATGCCAGCTTCCTCCATGTGCGTCACCTTCAAGGCCAAAGTCCACCTTCAGAAACCCTTTTTCTATGGGTGTTTTTACAACCCCCTTAACTTCACTTAAATTAATTCCTAAAACTTTTGCCATAATCATTCCACCTTATTTTAAGTTTACTAACACTTATTTTCTTCAAAGTTAAACTCTCCAGACTTTCCGCCAATTTTCCTAAGAAGTCTAATGTCTGATATGGTCATAGTTTTATCTATTGCTTTACACATATCATAAATGGTTAAAGCTGCCACAGTCACAGCTGTTAAAGCTTCCATCTCAATTCCAGTTTCTCCAACGACTTTAGCTGTAGCTGTTATATCAATTTTATTTTTTTCATAATCCATTTGAAAGGTTATATCGCAACCTGTCATAAAAATAGGATGACACATTGGAATTATATCTGCTGTTTTTTTTGCCCCCATAATTCCCCCAACTTGGGCTACTGACAATACATCACCTTTATGTATGTCTCCCCTTTCAATTCTTTCAAGAATATTTCTCTTCATATAAATAGACGCACAGGCAACAGCTTCGCGCTTAGTTTTCTTTTTTTCACTAACATCTACCATTCGAGCTCTTCCTTGTGGATTTATATGAGTCAGCTGCTCCTCTGTCTGCTTATTAATATCAATATACTCATTGGATACTTCTATGTTTACTTCATTGGTAATATTGTTAACTTCCTTCTCTTGAAGATTATTATAATCAGACACCTTATCCTCCAATCTGAAACATGGCCCTATGACTTTTACTTCTGCCATCTTCCACCAATGTGTGCTCTGCCGGTTTGTTATATATAATTTTTTCTATTTTAAGCTTTAATATCTGGTGAGAATTAAAGTATTCTTCCCTTCCTTGAGCCTTAACAGCTTGTCTTGCATATTCCAATATATCATATTCTTCCTCACTATGAAGACAAGGCTTAATTTTACCCTCACTGGTCAACCTTACTCTATTGCATTCATTGCAGAACTTGCAACTAAGAGGTGTAATAAACCCAATTCTTCCCTTGCCATCTTTAACTTTAAAAAGTTCTGCAGTTGAAGCCTTTTGGTGTCCAAGTCTTATTAACTCTGGATGTTCCTTTATTACATCATTAGCGCTAATAAAGTTATCCTTAAATAATTTTATTCCTGCACCTATAGGCATCAATTCGATAAATCTAACATCTACATCATAGCTTCGAGTCAAATTAATAAAATCACTCATCTCTGACATATTTATTTCCTTCATCATTACAACATTTAATTTAACTGGTGTTACGCCTAAATTCATTGCCTTGATAATACCATTCTTTACTTTAGAAAGACCTGTTTTTCCAGTAATTTGCTCATATTTATCTTCCTGTAAAGTATCCATGCTAACATT
Source organism: Clostridium culturomicium (assembly GCF_000821305.1). Lineage (GTDB taxonomy): Bacteria > Bacillota > Clostridia > Clostridiales > Clostridiaceae > Clostridium_J > Clostridium_J culturomicium. Next base: position 218,335 of record NZ_CCXK01000014.1, read on the forward strand.
AATTCTGGTTATCCCTACTTCCTTTAAGGCTTCAATTTTTTCAGCTAAATTAATACCATTAGTAGTAATAGATATATCTTCAATTCCTTTAATTTTTGAAGTGCTCCTTATAATCTCTTCAATTCCTTCAACTATTAAAGGTTCACCTCCCGTAAATCTGATTTTATTTATACCAAGGTCAGCAAAGGCTTTTATTATTTCATTAATTTCTTCAAGTTCCATTTTCATTGTAACCTTCTCATTACAAATACCCTTTGGCATACAATATTCACAATTCAAATTACACTTATCCGTAAGAGAAATTCTTAAATAATCAATTTTGCGACCTTGAATATCTTCCATCTCATCATCCTTTTCTATAAATAAAATCAAGGTTTATTCAATCTAGCGAGAAAACACAACTTTCCTGCTAACATTTTCAGTCCAGTATGCTAATTTAATAGAGAACTCCTTAAAAGCAGTTTAGCAAGAAGTCCTCTATTAATTAAGTTTCGATAGCAAAAATATACTTTTGATTTAAGCCTTTAAAACTATTTTCTGGCACATTCAAAAGCATCTCCTGTTAAAATATCAATTCCATGTTTAAGTGTTGGTAAAACACACTCTAGATTTTCCTTTGCACCCTTTGGACTTCCTGGAAGATTAACTATAAGCGAGTTTTTTCTAATTCCACATATACCTCTGGATAAAATTGATCTTTCAGTCTTTTGTAAATTTTTCATTCTCATTATTTCCCCAATTCCTGGAACGTACTTATCGATAACCTTGAAGGTCACTTCTGGAGTTATGTCTCTTTTTGCAAAGCCTGTACCACCATTGGTAACTATAAGGGGAAACTGAAGCACATCGCTTATATACTTAAGCTCAACTTCAATATGATCTTCTTCATCTGGAATTACTGTGTAGTATTTAATCTCATACCCATTTTCCTCCAGATAACTTCTCAACATCTGTCCGGTCTCATCAATTCTTTGACCTTTCGACCCCTTGTCACTCACTGTTATGATCGCTGCCTTTACCATAAATACACCACCTAAAATTATTATGTTTAATTTTTAATTTTAAATTGTTATATATGTTATAGGAATCTCCTTTTCATATACATTCAAAGGAGTACTTGAAAAATAAGTTCGAGTACTTAAATCAGAGATACACTCTGTGAAAGTTTTTCTTACCAAATAATAAATTTGGAGCATAACTTTTAGACTCTCCCTTAACTTCACATTAACCAAATCAAAGACTTGGAATGTCACTTTTAGCTTATCATTTAAGTCTCATGTAAATTATACCATATATTATTTATATTTTGTTTAAATGTATATTTTTTCTTGCAAATATCTTTCACTGAATTTTTACATATTTTTGAACATATTATTTATTTTCCCATCAAGATATAGTATTATTAATATATAGCTACTACATTTGTAGAAAGGTGGAAATTTAAATGATAAAAAATATAAAAAGACTGCCTGATTCTGAGTTAGATATAATGCTTATTATCTGGAAAGCTAATACTCCTGTATCTAGAAGTTATATAGAAAGCCAGATTAATAAAAAAAAACATCTAGCCAGCACTACTATCCTTTCTTTACTAACAAGACTTGTAGATAAAGGTTTTGTACATGCTGAAAAACATAGTAAAGGTAATCTATACTCTGCTATAGTTGATGAAAGTATCTACCTTCAAAATGAAGGAAAATCAATTCTTGAAAAACTTTATGGCAACTCATTAAAAAATTTTATTTCAACTCTATATGCCGGAAATAAAATCGATGAGGATGAGTTAGCCGAACTAAGAAATTTCCTAGATAAAACAAAGGAGGAGTTTAAGTGATTGAAAAACTATTTCTAAGTTTAATCGAAATTACAATATCAACTTCTTTAGTAATAATTCCTTTATTATTGATATCCCCTATTATAAGGAAAAAATATGCATCAAAATGGCAATATATCCTTTGGCTTATAATTGGCTTAAGACTAATTATCCCAATAAATATAAATCTACCTGAAACAGCCTTAAAAATACCTATTCCAATTACACTGGAAAACTCTGCTCATAATGATAATGAAATTTCAAGTACCAACCCTAATAATGAGAATACTCAGACTTCACATGATTCACCAGAATCCTTTGAGAGTCTAAATGAAACTCCCACTTTAACCCCTATTTCTGATACAGTTAATAAAAATACTACTAAGTCAATGCCCTCTCTTAATATTACTCCATTAAAAATGGTATCAATTATTTGGCTTATAGTTTCTTTCTTATATTTAATTTACCAGTCTCTTGGTTACTTCAGCTTTAAGAAAAACCTTCTTCGATGGAGCAGACCCATATCCGATGGGACTACATTAACTATCTTCAAAAAAACTTGTAATGAACTTAATATTACACGACCAATTAAAATAATGACTTGTAAAAAGATACTAAGCCCTATGGCCTTAGGACTATTTCAACCCATGATACTATTGCCGGATAATCAAATCCCATCTGATGAATTATCCATAATTTTAAAGCATGAATTAATTCACATTAAAAGGCATGATATATCTTACAAGCTACTTTTAACTATAGCTAACAGCCTCCACTGGTTTAACCCAACAGTATATATTATGGTTAAAGAGGCTAATAAAGACCTGGAATTTTACTGTGATGAAATGGTTGTTAAAAATATGAATAATGATTATAAAAATAAATACAGTGAAGCTATTCTAGCTGTAATGCATAGCAAAACAAACTGCAATTCTATATTATCTACAAACTTTAATGGAGGTGTAGAAAACATGAAAAAAAGATTTAGAAATATTTTCGATAATAGAAAAAAGAAATTAGGAATTCTTTCTCTTACCTTCACCCTAGACGTAGTCCTTTGTGGCTCTTCTTTAGTTGCCTGCCAAAGTTCACAAAAATCCTCTCCTGAGGAAGAAACAGCTCCTGCCTTTTTAAAGGGTTATTATGAAGTTGATAACATTCTTTTATTAAAGGATCTACAGGACTTATTTGAAGAGCAAATGTCAAAAGGTGTAGTACACCAACGTGATGATGGTGCTCTGATTACAATGACTGAGGATGGTGGGAAAATATACTCTGATGCTGTATTAAAAAATATTAGTGAATATATAACTCCAGCCTTTGGGGAACGTCTTATTAAAAACACAGACATATTAAGAAATCTTCAATCTGCTTATGACTACGGCTATACCTTGCAGGTTAGTGATATAAAATTAACTATTAGAGATGATTCAATTGAAAATAAGTTATCCTATGATTATTCGTTAAGTGCTAAATTAACTTATCAACAGGATGGTACTTCTGAAACTCAAGTCATTGATGGATGTATCTCTTTAGTTAAAGAAAATAAATCATGGCTTGTACAAGGATTCATTAATCAACCACAGATAACTCCTAATAAAAAGTATTATAATCCTGAACCAATGGATATTGCTGAGGATACTTCAACTACTGATTCTCCTGGAATTTTCTCAGATCCAGTGACCTTATGTGAGGCATATATTCAAGCAATGATAGATAGTGATTTCACCTTCATTGCCAACCATACTGTTAATTCACTTAATAATACAACTATTGAAGAAGGTCAAAAGACTTGGGATACAATTAAAATTGATTCTGGATTAGTAATTAATGGGCTACAAAGAAGCAATTCAACGCATCCTGATATTATTAAAGCCTACTACGAAATTGAAATTAATGTCTCTGAACCTGGAAACTCTGATTTTGTTAAAGGCGAAAATACTAGATGGTTATATCTTTCCTATAGTGAAAAAAGTGGCTGGGTTGTAGAGAATTTTGTATCTACTGGTGCCCCCGATGAGCTATGGTGGGATATAGTAAATGGAGGTTAATTCCTATACTACTTCTGATAATCCCCTTTAACTATGAAAGCCATTAAGGATTCGACTCCTTAATGGCTTTCTTTTATTAATCATCTTCATCATCATCTGAGTAAAGACTTAAGTCACTACGCTCTTTTTCCTCTTTTTTTGCTTTCCTCTTTCTTTTATTAATTACTTTATCCGCTCTTTTCAATAAAGATAAAGTAATTACTACTATCACTGCTCCAGTTATAGCCAAACTATATAACCCTTGACCTACTGCTAAACCTAAACATGCATCAAGCCATAAAGTTGCAGCTGTAGTTAATCCTCTGATTGAACCCTTATCTCTAAGTATTGTTCCAGCTCCAAGAAAGCCAATTCCACTTACAACCTGAGCTCCAAGCCTCCCCATATCAACTTTTATGATTCCTTGATATGCTGAGTTCTTAGCTAGCTCCATGGCAGCTTTCAAATCACTTTCACTTATCAATGAAATAATAGCAGCACCTAAACAAACTAAAATATTTGTTCTAAACCCTGCAGGACTATCCTCATGTTCACGTTCATATCCTAAAAGTCCGCCTACTAATACTGCAACCAAAAGCCTCACTACTATAGTTTTATAACTCATATGATATCTCCTTAATCAAGTCCACCTTGAATGCTGTTTTATTAATTACTCTATTATATTCAAGTGTCCAAATTATGAGATATATGATATATCACTCTTCTATTGTCTTTCTATTACCTTTCCTGTAACATGATCAATCTTGATTTCAACTATCTTAGTAACATGTGAAGATTTTTCAATATATCTTTCGCCGGCTTCAATAAAATCTGGTGAATATTTCTTAACTATTCCCCTTAAAGCTTCCTTCTTAGCTTCACCGTCTATTTCTTTCGCTTCACCATAAATTACGACACTTTTAAAATCAGTAGTAAATTTTTCAGGTATTATTTTTGTATCGTTTACTACTGAAAATGCAACCTTACCATTTCTTCTTATGTTATCCAGCTTTTCTCCTTCCTCTGCACAGTGAAAATAAATACAATTATTCATATACACATAGCTTAATGGCGTTATGCATGGATATCCATGCTCTCCAATAGTAGATAAAATTCCATACTCTCCTCTTTGTAAAATTACATCTACAACTTCCCTCGATACTTCTCTTTTCTTATTCCTCATAGACTTAAACATTACTTTCCCCCCTTAATTTACACTCTTAATCTAACTCAACAAACTCTAAACCTGCCACATCTTCAAGTTTATCAACAACAAAATCATAATCTTCTACATCCCCAAAACCATACTTAGCAAATACAAAAGGTACACCTGCCAGCTTTGCAGCCTTTCTGTCTCCTGCTGTATCTCCAACATAAACAGGATTTTTTAAGTTGTTTCTTTCAACTATCAGCTTAATATTTTCCCATTTAGGCATCCCTGTACGGCCTGGATTTTCAAAATCCACAAAATATTTTTCAAGATTATGTGCTTTATAAAAGGCTTCTATGTATCCATCCTGGCAATTACTCACAATGAACAATTTATGGTTTTTTGATAACTTCTTTAAGGTTTCCTCTAGATTGTCGTATAGCTTTGCACCATGAATACTAAGATATTCATTTTCAATTTTACTACAGTGTTTAACTATTTCCTTAATCTCTTCTTCCTCTAAATATGGATAAAATTTCTTTCCAATATCCAATAGTAAAAGCCCCATAGCTGATTGAATATCCTCCACAGTTACCGTTGTCGTTATTTCTTTAAAATCATTAGCAGCATCATTCCATACCTTTAAAATAATTTCTGTAGAATCCCATAAGGTTCCATCTAAATCAAATATAATTCCATCTACTTTTTCCTTCGTCATTCTTAAATTCTCCCCTCTATATTTGCTTAAAATCTAATTTCCTTTCTACTTATATAGCTTATACAAAGTAGCTTTCTTCCATATATTTAATCTTCTTCCCAGTGTCCTTAGCATACTGAATTTCACTTCTTGTACTACTGCCTATATATCCATCTTTATTAATTACATAAATTTCATCTGCCATATCAATTTTTCTTTTATGCATATCGTCAAGCATAACCTTAGTTTCATCTGTAATAATTGTTCCAAATTCACCATCGGCATGACCAAATAAACCTACTGAAATTACTATAATCCCTTTTAAGCTTAACTCTTTTTGAACCCTTATAAAATCCTCTTTAAATTTTGTACTGCCACATAAAGTTACAACCTTATATTTTCCAACCATCTTTTACCTCTTTCTAATAACATTCCATTTATCTATATTATTAATTAATTTAATTTCCACATACATCTTTTAATTATACCATTTATTCCAACAAAAATAGAAGCATTTTCCAAATTAATATGAAAATGCTTCCTTAGGTTAACTTATCTTTATAATTTGACCTGGATGAATTAAATTAGGATTTGATATTCCATTTATTTGAGCTAAATGCTGATAAGTGGTGTTATATTTTTCTGCTATACCGCTTAAGGTATCCCCTGACTGTACTGTATAATAAGATGATGAACTTCCACTAGGCAACAATATTTTTTGACCTGCATAAATCAAATTAGGATTTGAAATACCATTAAGCTGTGCTAGTATCTGATAAGTTGTGTTGTATTTTTCAGCTATTCCACTCAACGTATCTCCTGGCTGTACTATATAGTAAGATGCTGAACTTCCGCTGCCTGATCCTCCACCAGAACTTCCGCCCGGCAATAATATTTTTTCACCTACATATATTAAATTAGGATTTCTTATACCATTAAGTTGAGCTAATACTTGATAGGTTGTATTGTATTCTTCTGCAATTCCACTTAAAGTATCCCCTGACTGTACTATATAATAATTATCTGAGGTGTGAATTTCTGGTGGTATAGGTGTACTATCTGAGCTTGAATTTGATAATAGTATTTCTTTCATGAATACATCCATGTCACAATCGCCACTAACTCCCGGTACACTTCCAGTACTTGAATATTGGAATCCAATCCAACTATCCCATGCCGGATTACTCTCTGGTGTATCCACTCCATATTCAGCTATCCACAAAGGAAATACGCCTAATCTAGAATCTATATTATTTCTTGCAAAGCTAGTATAGGTATAAACAACCACTGCTTTACCAGTCAACTTTTCAACCTGATGCAAAAATGCTATAGCATTAGTAGTTAAAGCTGTAGCTCCAAGGCCGTTAGCACTTTCCAAATCAAGAGCTAATCTGCAATCTGGTACTTTATCTCCTATTTTACTAGCAAAATAGTTAGCTTGTTCTATTGGGTTATCACTTCCTAGAAAATAATGATAAAACCCAACTTTTAATCCATTTGCTTTAGCTCCACTATAAAATGAATCAAGATAAGGATTTACAAATCCCGTTCCTTCTGTTGTCATAATATATACAATTTCTACTCCGCTAGCCTTAACCTGCGAGAAATCTACATCACCTTGCCAATTACTTATATCAATGCCTCGATATTGGCCTGAATTTACACTTTGCATGTCAAAATCACCTCTATGATATACTATGTAAAAATAATTTTGTTGTGTACATTTTACAAATGCCTTATTAACTGAATGCACTCATTTGCTAATTTATAGGTATTAATACACCTTCCACCTGCTTATACTTCTGCTCCGATAATTATAATATCCTTCATAGATTCATCGTCCTCAAGCTTTACTTCAAAACACTTTAATCACCCTCTGTTCTACTTCATATATGTACAAAAAAATAACCTCAATATATAAATGTATTAAGGTTATTTTAATGCGTAGATTAATAAGGAAACTCCTTCTCTTTTTATTCGAAGGAGTAAGTTCGAGGACCCAAATCAGAGATACACTCTGTGGAAGTTCCACTAACCAAATCATATATTTGGAGTGTCACTTATAAATCATAGTACAATGCAAATTCTATAGGATTTGGTACATTTCTAATACTTGAAATATCCCCTTCTTTAATGTTAATCCAGTTTTCAATAAACTCTTTATGGAAAACATCCCCTGATAATAAGAATTCATAATCTGCTTTTAGTTCATTTAAAGCTTCTTCCAATGAGGTTGGAAGTGCACCAATTTTACTTCTCTCATCTTCTGGAAGATCAAATACATTTATATCGTAAGGTCCAAAGCCTTCTGCTGTTGGATTTATTTTATTTTTTATTCCATCAATACCAGCCATTAAAATTGCAGAGTAGGCTATATATGGATTACAGGTTGCATCAGAAGGCCTGAATTCAAATCTTCTTACCTCTGGATTCTTTACATAGCCTGGTATTCTAATTACTGAGCTTCTATTACCTGTGGCAAAGCAGATTGAAACTGGAGCTTCAAAGCCAGGAATAAGTCTTTTATAGGAGTTAGTTGATGGACTTGTGAAGGCTAGCAATGCCTTTGCATGCTTTAATATTCCTCCAATGAAGTATAAAGCCTCATCACTCAATCTTGAATAGCCCGCTTCATTAAAAAATAAATTATGTCCATTTTTTCTTAAAAGCATATGAATATGCATTCCGCTTCCAGCTTCATTATATAGTGGCTTTGGCATAAAGGTAGCTGTTTTCCCTGCTGCCACTGCTTCGTTTTTAATAACATACTTTGCTTTCATGGTTCCATCAGCCATATGAAGCATATTTTCAAGCTCAACTTCGATTTCTAACTGTCCTGCTGCTCCCACCTCATGATGATGATATTTCACATCAATTCCCATATCCTCAAGCTTTAAAATCATTTTATTTCTCAAATCGTTATCTACATCATTAGGAAGTCCAGCATGATACCCCTTTTGAAAGGTCACCTTATATCCATTATCATTTTTCTCATTACTGCTCCAATAAGCTTGTTTAGAGTTAATCGTAACTTCTTGATGTTTATTCTTAACTTCGTAAGCAATGTTATCAAATATATAAAACTCAAATTCTGGTGCAATTATAAATTCATCTGCAATGTGTTCTGCTTTTAAGTATTGTCCCGCCTTTTCAGCAATATATCGTGGATCTCCTGAAAATCTCCCTTCCTGTTTCCCAACAGTATATATATCCCCAATCATACTTAATGTAGGCTCCTCACAATAGCAATCCTCAAAGGCAGTTGATATATCTGGTATAAAGCACATGTCTGAATTTTCTATAGAGGAGTAGCCATAGCTTGACCCATCAAAACCTATCCCATCCTTGAAAAGTCTTTCACTTAATCTTACAGACGGTATAGATAGATGATTCCATTTTCCCTCTAAGGTTATAATTTTAAAATCAATAATTTTAATATCTCTTTCCTTTACATAAGCTTCAAGCTCTTTGTAACTATTAAACATATAATTTCCTTCTTTCATACTACGAATTAACTAAACACTTTCAAGAGGTTCTATAAATTATATGTTATACCATGAAAAAATAGGCATTGAATTTCTATGAATTCCATGCCTATTTCCATAATTATTTTATAGCTTCTTCTATATCCTTAATCATTAAATCAGCTGATTGAAGTCCTGCTCCACCAACATACCAAGCTGGGCCATTAAGATATATTATATTATTATTTTTATGAGTATCTGTAGACTTAACTAGCTCATTATCTAAAATATCTTTAGCAGCAGTAGGCTCTTCTGAACTTCCAGTTGCAGATGCTTTATCAATAACAAATAAATAGTTAGGATTTTTAGTTAAAAGATATTCATAAGAAATATTTTGTCCATGCTTTGATACCTCAATTTCTGTATCTGCAGCTTTAAACCCAAAATTATCATAGATTGAAGAAAATCTTGAGCCATTTCCATAGACGCTCATTGCTCCATCACTAACCATTAAAGCTAAAGCATTTAAGCCTTCGCCTTTAACTTTCTCACTAATTTTTTCAACTCTTTCACTTAAAGCAGCTAATTGATTTTTAGCCTCATCTTCTTTGCCAAAAATCTCACCTAAGACTGTAAGATTTCTTTCTAAGGAACCAAAATAATCCGTATTATCTGTTCCTAATTGTATAGTTGGAGCTATAGCCATTAAATCTTCATAGGAATCTGTTTGTCTTCCTTCTATAATTATTAAATCTGGCTTTAGTTCATTTATTGTTTCAAGACTAAATTCTTTTAAGTTTCCAACACTTACAATCTTCTCATCACTATACTCATCTAAATATGAAGGTAAGTTATCCTTTGCAGTTCCTACAACTTTTTCTTCTAAATCCATCTCATCTAATATATCCAAAGTTGAGTAGCTTAAGGTTACAACTCTTTCAGGGTTCATTGGCACCTCAGTTTCCCCTAAATCGTGTTTTATCATTATCGTTTCACTAACTGCTTGTCCATCATTTTTTCCTACAAGCTTACCTGCTCCTAAAACACCTACTATTGCAATTACTGCGATTCCTATTATTATACCTAATTTTTTCTTATTCATAAATTTTACCTTCTTTCTATTTATTATTTAATTTCTTTTTTCATTATTATTTAATTTCTTTTTCATTTCTGCTTTATAAGTATTGAATACCTTAAAATCAAAGCTAATTTCAATTCAATAAAAGAAAACCTATATGACTTTTCATTAAAAATACACACATATATCCTTGCCATTTATATGACTTATATTAAAATCAATTTCATAAATATCTTCTAAAATATCCTTAGAAATTATATTTGATGTAACATCATCCTTTGCAATTTTTCCATCCTTCAGAATTACAATCCTATCTGAATATACTGATGCAAAGTTTATGTCATGCATAACTATTACTACAGTCTTTCCAAGGTCATCCACAAGTCCTCTTAATACCTTCATCATCTGAACTGAATGCTTCATATCCAGATTATTTAAGGGCTCATCTAGAAACACATATTCCGTATTCTGAGCTATTACCATTGCAATATAAGCTCTCTGTCTCTGCCCGCCACTTAATTCATCCAAATATTTATTTTCAATATCCTTCAGTTCCATGTATTCTATTGCCGCGTCAATCTGCTTTATATCCTCCGCGGTAAGTCTTCCTTGACAATGCGGATACCTTCCAAAGCTTACAATTTCTCTTATGGTTAATCTCACATTGATATTATTGGACTGCTTTAATATAGCAAGCTTTTTAGCTAATTCTCCACTATCCCAATTTTCAAGATTAGTCCCATCTATAACGATATCACCTTGATTCTTGTCCATAATTCTTGCTATCATAGATAAAACTGTACTTTTTCCAGCACCATTAGGTCCAATAAAGGAAGTTATTTTTCCTTTTTCTATATTTAGAGATACATTATCCACTACCGTCTTATCTCCATATTTTTTTGTTAAGTTTCTTACTTCAATCATTATTTTCCCTCCTGCAGCAGAAGATATATAAAGTAAATTCCACCGATAAAGTTAATTATTATGCTCACAGTGCTGCTGAAATTTAATATTCTTTCCACCACAAACTGCCCGCCAACTAAGGCTATAATACTAATTAATACAGCACCCATTATCTGATATTTATGCTTATAGCTTTCAAAGAACTGATAACTAAGATTAACTACCAACAACCCTAAAAAGGTAATTTGTCCAACTAGTGCCGTTGATATTGATACAAGTACAGCCACAATTAAAAGAATTTTTTTAGAAAACTTATCATAATCAATTCCAAGGTTAATGGCCTGCTCTCTTCCAAGAAGCATTACATCTAGTTTTCCAAGTTGGTCATAAATCAAAACAACTATTATAAGCACAGCTACTATTGAAATTATTAATATATCTGTATTCACATTAGAAAAGCTTGCAAACATCTTACTTTGAAGAACTTCAAACTCATTAGGATCAATTAATACCTGCATAAAGGAAGTCATACTCTTAAACAACGTTCCCAATACTGTTCCAACTAACAATAAAAAGAACAGATTATTTTTTCCACTTTTCTTAAATAAAAACTGATATAAAATTAAGGTTCCAGCCAGCATAACAACTACTGACACTAAAAAATTCACATTTTTATTAACCATAAATACACTTGATGCACCAAACAAAAATACCGATATTGTTTGGATAAACATGTATAATGAATCAAGTCCAAGTATGCTTGGAGTCAAAATTCTATTATTAGTAACTGTTTGAAATATCATTGACGAAAATGCTATAGAACCTCCTGTCAAAACAATTGCTATTACCTTTGGAATTCTTCTGGATAAGTTATAGCTAAAATTTCTTGCATTTAAGCCTTGAAACAGAAATAATCCTATCGCCACTACTGCTATTGCTCCAAGAATAAATAATCTTTTTCTATCTCTATAATCTTTTTCTTCTAACGATTTAACCTTCATTTTTATTCCTCCTGATTATTAAGTAAAGGAATATTACACTTCCGATTACCCCTACTGTAAGACTTATTGGCACTTCGTAAGGGAAAATTACAATTCTTCCAATCATATCACAGGCTAGGACAAATATTGCCCCAAACAGAGCCGTATCCCATATATTTTTACTTAGATTATCACCTTTGAAAATCGAAACTATATTAGGTACAATGAGTCCTATAAAAGGTATATTACCTACGGTTATTACTACTATTGCTGAAATGAGTGCTACTAATATAACCCCTATATTGGAAACCCTTTGATAATTCAGTCCCAAATTAGCAGAAATATCTTCACCCATACCTATAATGGTAAACTTATTTGCATAAAGCAGAGCTACTATTAATAATGGTATTGTTAAGTACAGCATTTCATAATTTCCTTTTATAATCATTGAGAAATCACCTTGAAGAAAAGCTCCCATGCTTTGAACTAAGTTATGTCTATAGGCAAAGAAATCAGTTATGGACCCAATAACGTTTCCCACCATTATTCCTACTAATGGAATAAAGATTGTGTTCTTTAATTTTATTCTTCTATGTATGCTCATAAATATGAAAGTTCCAAGTAATGCAAAAGTAAAGGCTGTAATCATCTTCTGCATTAAAATTGCACCTGGGAAAATAAGCATTGCCATCAACACTCCAAGCTTTGCTGAATCAGCAGTTGCTGCCGTTGTTGGAGACACAAATTTATTATTACTTATCTGCTGCATTATAACTCCAGCCACACTCATCCCAACCCCAGCAGTAATTATACTAATAAGTCTCGGTAATCTCGCCAAAACTAATATATTTAATTTTTCTTGATTTAAATTTAAAATATCGCTTATTCCTATATTTTCAACTCCAATAAATATTGATGCTATAGCCAATATTATAAATATTGGAACTAAGTATCTCTTCTTCATATGTCCTCCTATAATGTTAATTATGTAATCTACTATTCTTTACCGATTTTTATTTTTAATTGATAATTGTTTTCACCTTGTAATTATCATATACTAAATGATAATAATTTTCAATTGCATTATTCTGCTTTTATATCCGATTATTTCACTCAACTTTCTATTTACTTAAAATATCTTCATTTTTCGCTCTTTGCAAAAAATAAAAAACACATGAAAACTCTATTTGCTTTCATGTGTTCCTCTTTAATATATTTATATTATTTAGCTTCCTTTACAGCTTCTGCAACTGCATTTTTAATAGCCTCACTTGTTAGTGTAGCTCCTGTTACTGAATCAACCTCTGTTGATTGTGTTTTTATTATTGCATTTACTACTGCTGTTTCAGCTCCTTCGTAAATACCTGGAGTTTCTTTATGGTCTGTTAATTCAACCTTAACTATATTTCCACCTTCTACAGTAACCTCTACAGTCACATCTCCACCGTTTCCTTTACCTGTTCCAGTGTAAACTCCATCCTTGTATCCACCATCAACCTCTGGAGCTGCAGTTTTTTCTTCTTTTTCAACCTTTATTGTAGCTTCTGTGTGTCCGCCATTGTCTGCAACATATTTTGCAGCATTTGTTCCTGCTATACGTCCAAATACAACTATATCAGTTACAGCATTTCCACCTAATCTATTGGCACCGTGTACTCCACCAGTAACCTCACCTGCTGCAAATAAACCTGCAATAGCAGTTCCATCCTCTTTTAATACTTCTGTGCTAGTATTTATCTTAACTCCACCCATAGTGTGGTGAATTGCTGGAGCACATAAACCTGCATAATATTTAGGAGTAGTTAATGTCTCCTCCATTGAAGTTCTTCCAAATTCAGCATCTGTTCCTGACTCTGCAGCAGCTGCATAAGTGCTCATAGTTTCAGTTAAAACTGCAGCATCAACACCTATTTGCTCTGCTAAACCTTCAATTGTATCTGCTTCAAAGATTATTCCAGCAGAAATGTATTTTTCTATAGCTTTTAATCCATCTCTTACCTTTTGATCAAAAACAATATAAGATACTCCGTCTGGCTGAGCAAGAATTGCTTCTGATACTACATCACGAGTTTGAAGTTCATCTATAAACCTCTTACCGTCTTTATTAACTAATATTGCTCCATTTCCTCTAACTGCTTCTGTGTACATAGTTTGAGTCTCTGGATGTACTGTTGGGTGTGTTTGAATCTGCTCTATATCAACTAATTCAACCCCAAGCTCCTTAGCCATCTTTATTCCGTCTCCTGTTGCACCAGCATGGTTAGTAGTTCCGAAACCCTTAAGTTCTTCCTTATATTCAACTACCATATCTGCATTAGCACCAAATCCTCCTGTTGCTAAAACAACTGATTTACAATCTATTGTAAATTCTCCTTCTTCATTACTAGCTTTAACCCCTACTATTTTACCATCTTCAACAACAATCTGTTCTGCTTCTGTTTCCAGCATTACAGGTATATTTAATTCCTCTATATTCTCATTTAACATTTGAACAAGCATTGGTCCTACAGCGGCACCACCTTCTGGCTTGTGGATACGCTTAACACTTGCTCCTCCAAACATTCCAACTTCAGATAAATCCCCACCATTTTCATTTACCCACTTTACAGCATCTGATGAGTTCTCTGCTAATACCTTAACTAATTCAGTATCATTAAGGTCTTTTCCGCCCTTCATCGTATCTTCAACCATTAATTCTACTGAATCTTCTATTCCTTCTTTACTTTGAAGCTCTGTTGCTGCTGCATTCATACCACCTGTAGTACGAATAGTATTTCCTCCTGTTTGAGGCATTTTTTCAAGTACAACAACATTTGTTGCTCCATCTTGAGCCGCCTGTATTGCAGCTGTCATACCAGCTCCGCCAGCTCCAATAACAACAATATCAGCCTTTAATCTTTCTTCTTTTCCTTTGTTTCCATCCTCTGACTTAGCAGTACATCCAACAAGCATAGATATACTCATAACTGCTGCTAATGCCATGGTCATTAGTTTTAGCTTTTTCATATTTTCTCCCCCATACATAAAGTATTACAATATAGTTTAAATTAACTTAAACAAAAACTTTGTTATTTTTTTATCTATCATTATAGTATCATGTAGAGCTCTACTTGTACATATTGCATACAATTTTCGCAATACTCTTTAAATTTCCGTCTTTTTTACATTTTATGTTTATACTTTTACCTTTTTATGGTATAATTTTAGTTGAAATATTTATTTTAGATGATTTCTAATGAATACTTTGTAGGAGGGATGAAATGGAATCTTTAATTAATGTTAAGCCATCTAAAAACATGACCTTTGAATTGTATGAATGCAAATACAATTTACGCTCTTGCTTTGCTCTTTGCATGGTAGATTTAATTTCATGCATTTCTTATATTGCTGTTATAAATTTAAATCTTGTTAATATAAAATACAATCCCATAATATTAATTCTTACAGCCTACTTAGGTTTATGGTTCACTTCATACTTGCTATTCTTATTTTTTGGAAATACGCAATCCTACAGTTTAAATCGAATATTTTTTATATCATATTTACTTCCAGTTTTCATTCTGCACACCATGATTGCCGTATTCAGTAAAGATTGTCGCTTCGGACTAATTATATATCCTACATATGTACTTTCAAATTGTGTATTTTTTTCATTAAAAACCATTGAAAGTGTTATTCTATACCTTCCACTTACTATTATATTTATGTTTCACTTAGCTCTTCGGCTTCCGAAAGGATATATGCTAAATATCATGCTTTTTAGTATTGTATTTGCAAACTTACTAGCCTTTGTATATTCAATGATTAAACATGATTCATCAAAAAAAGTCTACAATACATATATAATGCTGTTAACAGCAATTGATGATAGGGATGACTCAAACGAGAAACTTAAAATGCACGAAAAATATATTACTGATTTTTTTATAAATATTTCTCATGATCTAAAGGCACCCTTAAATATTATTTATAGTAGTGAACAGCTTTTAGAAAAACAATTTCAGAATAAAAATATTGATTATAATAAAGCTGAAAAATACATAACTTCTATAAAATTAAATTCAATCAGACTTACACGATTATTAAATAATATTTTAGATATCTCCAAAATTGATGCTGCAAAGTTCAGCCTTAGTATTAGAAACCTTGATATTGTTACTACTGTAGAAGGTATCATAGACTCCTTGGTTGATTTTATGAATTCAAAAGGAATAGCTCTATCCTTTGATACTGACTTTGAAGAAATGATTCTTGCATTAGACGAAGAAAAGCTGGAGCGAATTATCTTAAACCTGCTTTCTAACGCTTTAAAATTCACCCCTGACGGTGGTAAAATCTCTGTGAAGCTATATGACGACGACAACTTCGTTTTTGTATCAATTAAAGACACTGGTACGGGAATTGACGAAGAAACCCAAAGGAATATCTTTGATAGATTCGTTCAAGGCTCACTGTCACCTAACAACAATATGAGTGGTAGTGGTATTGGACTCTCTTTAGTAAAATCCTTAATGACCTTACATGGTGGTGAAGTTACTCTAGATAGCCAATTAGGGGTTGGTAGTACTTTCATCTTAAAGTTTCCAAAATCTAATTTAGCTGAAACTTTAGATGAAGATATTTCTACTGGTTCTATTTACCCAAATATCAATGCTTCATCTGCATTCCACCTGGAATTCGCAGGATTAGTTAAAGACCAGCTTAAAGATAATGCAACCACATAGTATTTCCTTAATATAAAAGGGCTGTTCAAATGAACAGCCCTTTTATATTGACATTATAACATAAGTTATATAACTTAAAACAATTGTCAAACTTGCTAAAGCATATGGAATTGAACTCCCCTTAGTATTCTCCGTTGTCTTTCCTAATTCATATTTAATCTTCAACATTCCATATGTTACTATTGTACAAATAAATCCAAAAATAATTAATAAAAATCCTTGTTGAGTAGATGACTGATATAAAGAACCTTTAATATACATAATATCTACTAGAAATAATATTCCACAGTTAAATAAGTTACTTCCAAGTATATTTCCAGTCATAGCATTAAAATTCCCTTTTTTCACCAATGCAATTGATGAAGTCAGTTCTGGAAGCGAAGTTGCTATTCCTAACAGAAGAGCTCCCGCCAAGGTAACTCCAAGGTTCAGCTGCCTAGCTATTTCATCTGTGACCATAGTTATACATATAGAGCATATAATTAGCCCAACACTTAAAAATGTAAATCGGATTAAAATCTGCTTCACTGTTAACTTGCTAGAGGATTTTTCCTCACCCTCTGAACTTTCATCAATAGACATTTTCTTAGCCCCTTTTAAATAAAGCACTAATATGGCTATAGAAAAAAAGCTAACTCCAAAGAATGTAAAATCTCTATCAATAAGATTAGCAGTAAAAATTATTCCATACATTATAAGTAACAGCTTTAACGTATTTCTGTGACTAGATGTAACCTTAGCTTTGTTAAATGCCTTCGTACTAGCCAGTACTAAACATCCATATATAGTCAAATTGAAAATATTACTCCCCAAAATATTACCATATACTAAATTAACGTCATCTAAAAATATAGTTGATGCAATGCTTGTAAACAATTCTGGTAAGGATGTCACTGCTGCAAGCATAACTCCACCTAAAAAAGCTCCTGAAACATTAGTTTTCTTGTCAAGCTCATCCACGTAAAAGGAAAGCTTCACTGAAAAAACAATAACTCCAAGCGCAAGTAAAATATATATAACAAAAATCATTTTGTTCCTCCTAAATTGCCAATGGCAGAAAAAAAGACGTTAATATAATAACATCTTTCGTCATTTTCCGCAATGATTCTGCATTTATTAGTAGGACCTTATTATTAATTATCTTTAGCTCTATGACAACAAGTAATAAACAACCTCTTCAATATCCAAATCATAATAAGTTCTTTCTATAGACTTAAACTTACTCCTCATACGACTCTTTAATTTTTCAATATACCCCATTGTAAATGGAAGGTACTTTTCTATTTCCTTAATATAACTCTTTGAGAAGTATTCTTTCGCCATAGCTGCAGCGAATATAATCATTAATACACAATTATCTATAATCAACTTTTTCACCAACTCTTCATTTTCACACCTAAAGCAGTTAGCTTCCTTAACCACTTCAATTGTTAAATTAATTAGTTTTGTAACAATATTATCTAACTCATACCTACCTGCCAGCTGTGACATCACCGTCATATGATTATTTTCTTTATCTTCTTTTACATCTTGAAGATCATCACACAATTGAAGCAAAAAACCATATCCAAAAGAGAAGTTTTCCTCTTCCGCTGTTAAGTCTCCTTCAATAAGGTATCCATCTGCAATGACAGAAGCACCACCTTTTTCAATTGAAATATCAAGCATATCCTTTTCATAAGGATTACTTATCCCTTCTTGTTGAATTAAACTTTTCCTCTGACCTTCAAATATTATGAGAAGACTCTCATATACCTTTTCAAATGACCTTCTATCGTATACTTGTTCAATTCTTTCTATGAGCTGAAAAATTTGATTCTCATGTTCACTATTAGGCCTTAATTCCTCACCTAATAATCGTCTGTAAAATCTTTCATTAAATTTTTTCTTCTCTTCTATTGTTATCTCAGGATTATCTAAATAATTATCTGAATACGGGTACAACATACTATACCCAAAGCTTGCCATACTAAACTTTATATCCTTTCCAAAAGTCTTTTGCAGAATGCTTATTATCCAAACATTTCTCATTGCCTGCCCAATGTCTCCATAAGAAATATCTTTATCAAATTTTTTACACTCCCTTATAAATTCCTTAGTAGTATCTATAAATTGCATCTTCATTTTTTCATCAACTGAAGCTAACTCAAATCCTTCAAATCCTTGAATACTCTTTTCAAGTTTTTTCTGTCCTTCGCTCTTCCACTGTTCTCTCTTTTCAATCGCTTCTGGAAAAGAGTTAATATGCTCAATTACTTCATCCACTAATTTTTCAAACTTTTTTTCTGTGTTTTTCTTTTTTAAATAACTGCTTTCTTTTAAAGGAACTTCTAACAAATTTGACATACGCCACCATTTATTTCTATACTCTTTCTTTAATTCCGCTACATTTATTTTATTTAAACCTTCCCCCATACCGTCCTCCTTAAAATCGAAAATTAACCTATATCAATAACCCTATTTACTAATATTATAGTTTATTTTTACATGTTTTGGTATATTTTTAATAATTTCATTTTATTCAATATAAATCTGCATTTACTGATTATTGGTCATTATTAAATCAAAAAATATCTTGACTATACAGTAACCATATAGTTTATCATGTTTAGTGGCGTAATTTTTTGAAATCAATTTATATAAATAAATATAAGAGAGGTTTAAAGTATGGATAAAAGCATTAATAAAAAGTTTTGGAAATATGTTATTCCATCAATGTTTACCTGCCTGCTTTCAGGAATCTATTGCCTTGTTGATGGGCTCTTTATTGGACAAGCAGTTGGTGATGCTGGTCTTGCTGGAATAAATATAGCATGGCCAATAGCAGCTCTAATCCTTGCCATTGGTACAGGTATCGGTATTGGTGGTTCAGTAGTAATGTCAAACTATCTTGGTAGAAACCAAGAAAATAAGGCAAAGCTTGCTCGTGGAAACACTATTGTGTTATTAATCATTGCAGCACTTACATTAACTATTATAATTTATTCTTTTATAGGTCCTATTTTAAGAATGCTTGGTGCAGCAGATGAGGTATATGATACCGCACTGATTTATTGCAGAATCTTCGTTTTGGGTAGTATTTTTCAGCTGCTTGGAACGGGTTTTACTCCACTTCTTAGAAACATGGGATATGTAATGTTTGCCATGGTAATAATGATTTTGGGCTTTGTTACCAATATAGTTTTAGATTATATACTCATCATTTCCTTAAACATGGGTATGGCTGGTGCTGCCCTTGCAACTGTAACTGGTCAGGCTCTAGTTGTAATAGCTTCAACATTCATTATGTTTAACAAGAAAAACCGAATAGATTTTAAAAAATATAAATTAGATTTATATATAGTTACTAAGATCTTTAGAATAGGTTTATCTCCTTTGGGACTATCCCTTTCTCCTTCTATAATAATAATATTTGCTAACTGGCAATGTATTAAATATGGTGGGAATATCGCTGTTGCTGCCTATGCCGTTTTATCCTATGTAATGTCAACTGCACAGCTTTTAGTTCAAGGGGTTGGTGAGGGTTCTCAACCACTAATCAGTTATTATAAAGGTGCAAAACAATTAGATATTATTCATTATATCCGTAGAAAAACTATCAATCTTGCCGTGGTAATTGGTATTGTTACTGGAACTATTATTATTGCCATGAAAACAACGATTCCACAAATATTTGGAGCATCTGCTGAAGCCTCAGTAATAATAGCTAATTCTTTACCTATATTTACGGTAGCTTTCCCACTAATAGCAATTTCTAGAACCTCATCTGCTTATTTCTATGGAATACAACATGCTAACTATGCATCTATTCTTGTATACTTAGAACCCCTTGCCATAACTCCGCTATGTATGCTGATTCTGCCATTAATTTTCAACTTAAATGGTGTTTGGTTTGCAATTCCAGTAACTCAAGGTTTTGTAGTACTTACCACCTTGATATTATATAAGTATAGTAATAAAATTCTTAAAACTGAAATAGCTTCACACTAAGCAAGAAAGCTGAAAGTATAATTTCACTTTCAGCTTTTTGGATTTATTTTTTATATATTTAAATCTCGTTTCTCGTAGGAAGGAATACTAAGGGAAGTAAAGATTATTACGCCAACTAAAGCAATAATACTATAAACTAAACTCAAGTTCTCTCCCCCGATTATTTCTGCAGCGTTAAAATATTTAAATGGACATATAATTCTTAAAAACTCAAAAGAATCATTGAAATCTATTAAAACGCTAAAAACATAAAAGACAAATACAGTACTCATTATGATACTTGATACCTTGTTCGTCTTCTTTAATATGGATGCTACAAACAATCCCATAGTCATCAAAAGCAGCTTAACCATAATTAACCCTAAGTGAAGATTAACAATAACATTAATTAAATTCTCCTTCGGTATAAGAAGCTTCAAACCATTAACAGATGCTATAAAAGAAACTGCTGTAAATATTAAAATCTCTACAATATTAGCAAGAAGCTTTTCTAATAGTATCCTTCTCCTTGAAATAGGCTTAACCATTAAAAATTCCGTAGTATTATCTCTTTCCTCTTTAACTAAGGTATTAAAGCCTATATGCGCTGCAAAAAAAACACCCATCAGCACTATATATTGAAATATAATTCCATAAAATCCTGTAGCCTTATTTAAATCAAAAGTGGAAAGTCCAAATACAGCTAAAACCATTTTGGGCATACTATCCATTAAAACAGATATGTCCATACCACTAGCATCAAAGCCTGTATATTTATATAATCCAGCTGCAATAAAAACTATTATTACTATAGCCCATATAAATAAAGCCTTAACACTTCCTTTAACTTCTCTTTTAAACACATTCATCTTCACTCCCCCTAACTTACCTGAATATCTTTTTTAACATACATTAAAGCACTGATTCCAGTAAAAATTATTATCATACCAATTCCTACACCATAACTAACACCTGATATAGAACCACTTTTTAAAATCTCCATAGAATCATACATGCCAAAGGGGTTTATATATTTAATTGTACTGCTTGCTAAAAAGTTCTCTACAATCTGAACAATGTAAAGTCCTAGCACCAATATAGTTGCTATAGAACTTACTGATTTAACCTTAGGTAATATTACTCCTAAAAAAGCTCCAACAGAATCTAGTATTAGCTGCGTAAGCAATATCGCAACACTCAAAAGCATTATATAGTTAAAATCATATCCTTCCTTTGCAACTATTGAAATCATAATTATCAGAGCAATTGTATATAAAATTGTATTTAAAACTATAT
Organism: Clostridium culturomicium; assembly: GCF_000821305.1. GTDB lineage: Bacteria > Bacillota > Clostridia > Clostridiales > Clostridiaceae > Clostridium_J > Clostridium_J culturomicium. Next base: position 240,439 of record NZ_CCXK01000014.1, read on the forward strand.
ATGCCAGTACACATAGAGCCTTCCAGCCCAAAATAGAACTTCGCTTCTTAGGTTTTGTAAGAATAAAGTCAAAGTTTTTAAATCGCTTCTCCTTAGAGAAGATTCCAAGGGATAAATTAACTGATTGAAGTCCAACACAAATTAAAATATACATGAATATTTCTTTAAAAGACGAAAACATTAAAAGAAATATTAATGTAATTAAAATTGTGGTGCAAAACCAATAAAGCATAGATTTAAGGCTGCTTCTAAACTCATAACGAAATACATTCATACCACTACTCCTCCTTTTCATAGTAATGATAAAAGATTTCCTCAAGCTCTGGTTCACCAAGACTAACATTCTTTAAATCCATAGTACTCAATAACTTCATTAAACCATTTATATTACCTGCATATAAGAAGGAACAGCTTTTACCATCAATCTCAACATCGGTTATTCCACTTAATTTAAAGACTCCTGCATCAATGCCTGTATTTAACTCTAAGTGAACCCTTTTATGATTCTTTTCTTTTAAAGTCATAATACTTTCTAATGCAATAGTTTTCCCTTCTTTTATTATTGCAACTCTGTCACAAAGCTTTTCCACTTCACTTAAGATATGAGAAGACATGAAAACAGTAGCTCCCTTTTCATTTTCTTCCCTTAATAACTTAAAGAAGGTCTGCTGCATTAATGGATCTAATCCCCCTGTAGGCTCATCTAAAATAATAAGTTTTGGCTTATGCATAAGGCCCTGAACAATCCCAACTTTTTTTACGATTACCGTAGGATAAATCTTCAATCTTCCTATTCAAATCTAATTGAAGTAATTCAGAGAGCTCCATCATCCTCTTGGTACAATCCTTTTTATAAAAACTAGCTGAATACTTTAATAAATCAATAACCTTCATATTATCATAATAAAAAACCTCAGATGGAAGATATCCAACCTGCTCTAATATTTCTGGATGCTTTGAAGCTTCTTTTCCAAAAATTAAAGCTTCACCGCTGTTTTGATGAATTAAAGCCAAAAGAGTCCTTATAGTTGTAGATTTTCCAGCTCCATTTTGTCCAATAAAACCAAAAATTTCTCCCTCTTTAATTGAAAAACTTATATTGTCTACTCCCCTAGCTTTTCCATAGGTCTTTGTAAGATTTCTAATCTCCACTGCGTTCATAAGTATTACACCTCACTCTTAGATTTTAATTCTTTATATACCTTTAATTTTTCATTAAATTCCTCACCTGTTAATTTACTATATAACCCTATGCTTCCAGCTATCATTAAGAAAGAAACTGTAAAAATAATTAAAGCAATTGCAACATACTTTATATTTGATAAATCAAACCACTTAAATAAGCTTGCAAATAAATATCCTATTCCAACTAATAACAGATAGTGTATTGATACCTTAATTATTCTTGGTACCTTACCCATAAAATCAAAGGTGTAAATTACATATTGTAAAATTGCCATTATAATTGAAATCACAACCATCTGCCAAACTAGAGAAAGACTTATACTTGTCTGTCCAATAAATGGAGCTACACATGCATATAAAATTGCTTCTCCAGAAAAAAACAAACAACATAGTTTTTTTATCTCATAACTATTTATAAGAAATGACCTCATTTTTTACCCCTCCTAAAATTCCAACTTACTCTTTAGTAACGGTACATACTGCCTTGATACCATTAACTTTTCATCATTCTCTAAAATAACCTCAAGCTTGCCTCCAAAGACAGGTGTAATTACTTTTACCTTTGCTAAGTTAATAATTGTAGACTTTGATGCCCTGAAAAAATCTGAATTGGAAAACTTCTCCTCAAGCTCATATAACCTCATTGTATTTTCATATACATCCTTATCCATATACATGAAAGTCTTCTTATCCACTGATTCAAAATAATATATATCATCAACCTCTAAAACAAAGAGCTTTCCATCCTTAGTTCCAGTAATTTTTCTATCGAAACCTCTAATAGCTGCAATCATCTTTAATAAATTTTCATCAACCAGCTTACAATTAACTACTATTTCAATCTCCTCAAGAGTCTCTGACTCATTTATCGTTACCTTCATAAAAGACCTCCCCTCCTTGCTCTATATTTATGGTATATTATTGTAAATTTTCTCAAACAACCTCTTTTTACTAAGTTGCTTAATTCACATACCAAACTGCATATATTAATATATACAAAAATAGAGCTGTATCTTAATAAAGTATAAAAACTTCATTAAGATACAGCTCCCAATAATTTTTAATTTTAAATTTCTAATTTAGTTAGTAACATCTCTTTTAGTAAATACAACAAATGATATAACTGTTAATACTACGGCTATTACTAATAACTGAACAGCCCCCATTGTTGCATTTAATGTAACACCCATTTGCTCAAGTGATTGTAATACCCAAGATTCACCACCAGCAAAAGTTGTTAAGTTTACATATGGAAGGAAAGTTGAACCAATCCAAGTCATTTTTAAGTTTGCTGCAACTTGTGCTGCAGGCATGCTTCCTAAGAATCCTACCATTGTAAGCCCTACTGCAAGTGCTGTATTTCTTCCTACCGTTGAGAAGAAGAATACCACTGCAATAATAAAGATTAAACTAATACTTGCAAACATAAGATTTGGAATAAGTGATAATATAAAGTTTTGATGTACTACTACCCCATCTTTAAGAGCTAGCATAGGAGTACCTAATGTTCCAAACCCATGTGCTATTCCACTAGAAACTATATTTAATAAGAAGGCTGTAAACATTGCCCCATATCCAATAATAAATACTGCTGCTAATTTTGAGAATAATATCTTCCATCTAGAAACTGGTCTTATCATAAGAAGTCTTACTGTACCTGTAGAGTACTCTGAAGAAACTATCCCACCACCAATAATTATGCATAATAATATTGCAATTGTTACATAAAATAAGTACGTTTCATTCAATGAATTTCTTGCATCTTTGATAAATTGAACCTGAGGAATATTATTTTCTAAGCTGTACCAATCTAAAGTTAAACTTTCCTCTGCCTTTGCTATTCTCTCTTCTCTATCTGCTTGGTACTTTTCATAAGTATATCCTTTTCTATTTATTTCCCAGCTATACTGCTGTTTAAAAGCCTCTTCTGTTAATAGCTGTTCATTCTTAGCTTCTATAGACATTTTTATGTGTTCTACCGTATTGTGTTTCCAATTTTTTGAATCATATACAATATTGTTATCGAATTTATATTTATAAGCCTTTAAAAGTTCTTCTTGAGTTCCTATTAATTTTTTTAATGCCTCTATCTCTAAAGGTATTTCTTTATTTTCCTTATCTTTAGCTAAGTCTGCCTCTAAGGTCGTTATGGTTTTCTTACTGTCTTCAATATCTTTTTCAGTAGACTTTATAACTCCAGACAAGTATGCCATATAATCATTGTTTTCAATTGTATTTTTTAATTCTGCTGCTTCATTAGTAAACTTATCAATCTCTTTTTGTAGCTCTTCTGATGATAGTTCATAGTACTCATCTAAGCTAATTGGATCAATTCTATAAATGTTATTTGTAAGGTCTGAACCTTTTAATCCCGATTTAATACCGTTAAGCATTATAACCATATTCTGCTTATACTGCATATCGCCTATTATAGTATCTCTCCAGTCACTCCAGCTTATCTTCTTTTCCATTCTAAGGTTAAATGAATCTATTTCAACTTGAATTATATCCTTATTTATTTGAGCATTTTTTGCAGCAGTATCAACGCCATCTCTTTCTACTTGTAACCATTCTAACTGATTCTCATAACTCTCCATTGACCACTTTAAATCATTATTATTGCTGTTGAAAAACTTAAGTAAAAAAGGTGCTGCAATACTAGCTACAAGAATTAGTACTAAAATTATCTTAACACTAATTTTCTTATATTGTTTTATCCATTCATTTTTTATTAATCCAAAAATCTTACCCATAGCTCTCTCCTTACCTAATTTGACTCTTTGATCCAGTTGTAATCTTCATAAACTCATCTTCAAGAGTATTTTCTACCGGACAAATAGTGTAAACTAAAACATCTGCCTTAACTAATATTCTATTTAATAAGGCAACATGATCTTTAGTTAAATTAACTCTAACTATATTTCTATCAACTGTAGCTTCAACCTTAAAGCCCTCAGCTTTACTTGCATCTTCTAATGCAGCAAATGCTTTTCCACCGTTATCAACTTCTATCTCATATATTTTTTTTGAAGAATTCTCTTGATTTCTGATATCCTTCATAGTCTTCATATCAATAATTTTTCCACTATCAATAATACCAAATCTATCACACATCAATTCCATCTCACTTAAAAGATGACTTGATACTAATACTGCTAAGCCCTCTTTTTCAGCAAGTTCTCTTAAGGTATCACGAAGCTCCTTAATTCCTACTGGGTCTAGTCCATTAGTAGGCTCATCCAGAATTAAAAGCTTTGGACTATGAAGTAATGCCTGTGCAAGTCCTAATCTTTGTCTCATGCCCAGAGAATACTTTTTCACTTTATCATCTATACGATTATCAAGCTTAACTAAATTTATAACCTCATTAATTCTATCCTTTGAAACTTGACCATGCATTCTTCCATAGATTTCAAGATTATCTCTTCCAGATAAATATCCATACATCTCAGGATTCTCAATAATTCCACCAACAGAAGAAAGCGCTTCTTCAAAATTAGTTTTTACATTTTTACCATTTATAAGAATTTCACCTTCATCAATTTTTAAAAGTCCAGTTATCATTTTAATTGTGGTTGTTTTTCCTGCACCATTAGGTCCTAAAAAACCAAAAATCTCGCCAGAATTTATATCAAAATTAATATTCTCAACGATTTTACGTTTCCCTATAATTTTACTAACATTTTTCAGTTCTAAAACTTTAGACATTTTCTCACCTCATCATTTTTACTAAATTCAGCATAAAGTATTTCTCTAGCATTGAAAATAGATTTCCGTAATTTGTAATAAAGATGTAAGAAACTCTATATTTTTCTTAATAAATGAAAGAATTTCGTAAGAATTGATAAACTTCATAAATTATTTATAAAACTGTTTTAGAAAATTCTTTGAATAGGAATTTGATATAAGCTATAATTAATACAAAGCTTAAGGTATGAGGTGGTAAAATGAATTTTCTAAATGATAGTTATGGACTTGATTTATTATCAATATTTTTAATTCTAGTATCATCTTTTTTTAATTTATTCTATTTTACAAGAATCTTAGCTTCTATCATTTTAATTCTTGCACTTTATAGAGTTTTTTCAAAAAATATATCAAAAAGAGATCAGGAGCTAAAAAGTTTTTGTATTCATGCCAATAAATTTTTAGTTAAATTTAACCGTGCACTTCCTAATTATCTTCCAATATTTCATTTTAGTGATTTAGCACCGATATTTTCAAAAATATCAAAATGGTTTAATGAAAAAAAAGACTTCAAAATAGTTAAATGTCCTAGGTGCAGTCAAAAATTAAGACTCCCAAGACACAAAGGCAGAATTACAGTAACTTGCAAAAGATGTTTACATGAATTCAAACTTAAAACTTAAGATGTTTTAAATCAAAATCTCCAATATGTGTTCTATTACAGATCATATATTGGAGATTTTGCTATATATCAGCAAAATGATATGGTTTTCTTAAACTTTTATTAAGTTAAATGCATATTACCCTTGATTTTATGCATAAAACTGTATACTATATAAATAATATATTCGAACATTCGTGTTTTTGAGTGTTTTTGACTTTATTTCAAATTTATAATAGTCTTATAAATATTTGGGATATTCGGACAAAAAATATTAATTACGAAAAGGGGATGAATTATGGAATTACTAACGACAATTGTAGACAAGCTTAATACCTTCATGTGGTCATATGTCTTAATAGCATTACTTATAGGTGCTGGTTTATACTTCACATTCAAAACAAAATTTGTTCAATTTAGATACCTAAAGGAAATGTTTAGACTACTAAAGCCAAATGATAAAAAAGAAAAAGATGGGGTATCTTCTTTCCAAGCATTCTGTATTAGTACCGCTTCAAGAGTTGGTACAGGAAACATTGCTGGTGTTGCTATGGCAGTAGCTGCTGGTGGTCCTGGTGCAGTTTTTTGGATGTGGCTTATCGCTCTTATTGGCGGTGCTTCAAGCTTTGTAGAAAGTACTTTAGCTCAAATATATAAAACAAAAGATAATGAAGGTAACTTCCTTGGTGGTCCTGCTTATTACATTGAAAGAGGACTTGGAATGAGATGGCTTGGTGCTATCTTTGCCGTATTAACAACTGTATGCTTTGGAATAGTATTCAACGCTGCACAATCTAATACAACCACTCTTGCATTTACAAATGCATTTAATATAAACCCGACAGTGATGGGAATTATCTTAGCTATATTAACTGCTACCGTAATCTTTGGTGGGGTTAAGAGAGTAGCTAAAGTATCTGAAGTAATTGTTCCTATATTTGCTACTGCTTATATTTTAATTGCAGTATTTGTAATATTAATCAACCTTAAAGCTTTACCTGGTATCTTTAAATTAATTTTTGAAAATGCCTTTGGGATTCAGCAATTTGCTGCTGGTGGACTTGGTTTCACTGTTATGCAAGGTATAAAAAGAGGATTATTTTCTAATGAAGCTGGTATGGGGAGTGCTCCAAACGCAGCTGCTACAGCAACAGTTTCTCACCCAGTAAAGCAAGGATTAACTCAAACTTTAGGTGTTTTCACTGATACAATCGTAATTTGTACATGTACTGCCTTCATAGTATTAATCTCTGGAAACTATGCTGGAACTGAATTAACTGGTATAGAGCTTACTCAAAGTGCTTTAAGCTCACAAATCGGAATGGCTGGAACTTACTTCTTAGCAATATGTACATTCTTATTTGCCTTCAGTTCTATTGTTGGTAACTACTACTATGGACAAGCAAACTTAGAATTTATAACAAAGAGTAAAGTTGTTCTTAACTCTTTCAGAGCATTTGTTGTCTTAACAGTATTCAGTGGTGCATTAGCTTCTATTGATATAGTTTGGGCAATGGCAGACTTATTCATGGCCCTTATGGCTGTAATAAACCTTATAGCTATATTATTCTTAGCAAAATATGCAATAGCAGCTCTGGAAGATTACAGTGTTCAATTAAAAGCTGGAAAAGACCCAGTGTTTAAAGCTTCATCTGTTCCAGGACTTACAAATACTGAAGCTTGGAATGATTATGATTCAGAAGGCGTAGACGATATAAATGAAATAGCTTAATAAAATTTTAGGTGTTGGTATCTTCCAACACCTTTTTTATATAATGAAATATATTTTCACTATATACATATTTTGTAATGACATCTATTGACTTCCTATTCAAATTGTGGATAATTATTATTATATAATAATTTTTTGAAAGGAGAATTAAAATGACTAATACAGCATGGACCAATTTTAGAGAATTAATTTTAGTAGATAAGGTACCTGTATGTCCAGGTATAACATCCTTTTACTTTAAAGCAAAAGATGGTGGAAAGCTTGTTAAGCATACTCCTGGACAATTTTTACCCTTTAAAATTAAAACAAATGATCCAAAATATAAAGATGTACTTCGAACCTATAGTTTATCAATGTTTCCAAATGAATACACTTATAGAATAAGTGTAAAAAAAATTGAAGGTGGTTTAATTAGTCCCTACCTTCATGAAAATCTAAAAATTGGCGATTCAATTGAAGCAATGGTTCCTACAGGGCTATTCACCATAAAAAACAAAACTAATGATACCGTTCTTATTTCTGGTGGTATTGGCATAACACCTTTACTTTCAATGCTTTATGCTGAATCTTCTACAAGAAATAACATTCATTTCATACAAGCAGTTCAGAATTCCTCAGTTCATCCCTTTAAAGAGGATATTGAAAACATTGCCAACTTAAGTGGAATAAAAAATACAGTGTTCTACTCTTCACCTTTAGCTGAAGATAAGGAATCTGTAGATTATAACTATAAGGGCTATATTTCAAAAGAGTTCCTTAAAGAAAATATAAACCTTAATTCTGATTTTTATCTATGTGGTCCTCCACCTTTTATGAAATCAGTTGAGAGTCATCTTCTTGAGCTTGGAGTAAATAAAGCTAATATTTATTATGAACTTTTTAGCAGCTAAGCAAATTGCTTTAAAGAAGTACTTATATATTAACTAGAAATATCTAAATACTAAATTGAGACATTTACCTAAAGAAAGAGGCTAAATCTGTGAAGATTTACCCTCTTTCTTTATTACTTTTAATTATCTACTCTTGTTATGCCTAACTCTCTTGCCACTCTTCCAACTTCTTCTGCTACAACCTTTGCTACTTCATGGTTAAAGGCTCCTGGAATTACATAATCCTCTTTAAGTTCTTCTTCTTTGACAATACTTGCTATAGCTCTCGCCGCAGCAATCTTCATTTCCTCGGTAATATCCGTTGCTCCTACATCTAACGCACCTCTGAATATTCCTGGGAATACAAGTACATTGTTAATTTGATTTGGATAATCACTTCTTCCAGTTGCAACAACTCTAGCGCCACCTTTAATAGCTTCTTCGGGCATGATTTCTGGTGTTGGATTTGCCATAGCAAAAACTATGGAATCTTTAGCCATAGAGCTTATCATTTCAGCTGTAACAACATTGGGTGATGAAACTCCAATGAATACATCTTTTCCTTTTATTATTTCTGTCAACAGACCTCTTTCATTTTTTTTATTAGTCACCTCAGCCATTTCCTTTTGAGCATCATTCATCCACTCTTCACCCTTAGCTAAAGCTCCATTCCTATCCACTAAAACCACATTTCCTATGCCTTGCATCATTAAAAGCTTACATATAGAAATCCCTGCTGAACCAGCACCATTAATAACTACATTAGCTTCTTCAAATTTTTTCCCCACAAGCTTTAAAGCATTTATTAAACCTGCGGATACAGCTATTGCGGTACCATGCTGGTCATCATGGAATACTGGGATGTCTAGTTCTTCCTTTAATCTTCTCTCTATCTCAAAACATCTTGGTGCTGATATATCTTCTAAATTTATTCCTCCGAAAGTTGGAGCTATATATTTTACTGCCTTAATTATCTCTTCAGTATCCTTTGTATCCAGGCATATAGGGAAAGCATTAACGTCAGCAAATTCCTTAAATAGAATAGCCTTTCCTTCCATTACGGGCATTGCAGCCTCTGGACCTATATCTCCAAGACCTAAAACTGCAGTTCCATCTGTAACAACTGCAACTAAATTTGACTTTGAAGTATATGTATATGCCTCTTCTTTGTTCTCTGCTATCTTTCTACAAGGTTCTGCAACCCCTGGTGTATATGCCGTACTTAAATCTTCTCTATTTTCAACCTTTATTTTTGAAACAATTTCAATTTTCCCTTGATTCTGAGCATGCAGCTCTAAACTTAACTTATTATAATCCATCCTTAATCGTCCCCTCTTTTTTAAAGTCTATTTTAGTTTACCTAATTTTTATTGATTTGAAAAGATTTAAACAATATATCAATTATATTTTCCAATAAATAAATACTCACCTATAGAAATATCCAATATTTTCAATAATATATATTATCTATAGCCCTTTAATGATAGAATATTAATGTAACATATATCTATCATTAAAGTGGCAGTATAAGTTCTATCATGTATCTTAGGGGTATCGCCAAGCGGTAAGGCACTGGACTCTGACTCCTGTATCGCAGGTTCAAATCCTGCTACCCCTGCCATTTTTAATTAAGGATGAAAAATAAAAAGAGCAAAATTATGATTTTGCTCCATTAAGTAATATGTCAGTTAGTGCTTCCATATTTGTTATTTCGATTTTTCCTCTATATACATTTACAACTTCAGATCTTTTCCAGTTATTTAAAATAGTTGATACAGTCTGCCTAGATACTCCACACCTAACAGAAAGGTTCTCCTGTGTTTCATTTACAAATCTCCCCTTGTTAGACTCCTTATAAATCATCATTAAGATATATGCTAATCTGCCTTCTGAATTAAACATGGTGCAGGACATAATTTTTTGTGCTGAATTTTGAAGTCTCTTTCTATAGCTTCTCAACATTTCTTTCATAACACATGGGTTTTCCCATACTAACTTACTAAAAATCTCACCTGGAATAACAATAAGCACAGCTTGGCTAGAAGCCATAACTGTTGTTACATAGCTATTATCTACCAACACTCCTAAGTCACCAAAATAATCCGCTTTCATGCTGTATTTTATCATTACAGAAAACTCATTATCATCCATTGCAAATTCTGTTACTGCCCCTGATTTAATGATATACACATTTTTAGCATAATCATCCTTTTTGCAAATCATATCACCCTTTTTATAGGTAATTTCCTTACAATTCTTCACTATATAATTAAGTTTCACTCTTTCAAGCGTTGAAAAAATACATACACTTTTTAAGAAATCAACTAATTTTTCAGTATTTTTATGTTCAATGGATTCCATAGAATTATCCCCCTACTATATACGTATTTTACTTTTAACTTTGTATAAATTTTACCATTAACGTAAAATTTATTCAACGAGTTTTACATAATAAATATGCTGCCGATCTTTTAGACATACATCCCACATATATATTATTTATTTTTAGGTCGTTGTCTTAACATTACTAGCTATTAAAGCTATTTTTGAAGTTCCTTTTCTCTCTTCTCCCAATGTATATAGAAATTTCTCAAGATATCTGTTTACTCTATTTCATTATTAAAAACAATATCCTATCAACTTAATTCTCTTATCTAAAAATCGTATATTCTAAGTTAAAAATGAATACATTTATATTATAAATTTCATTAAAGGATTGATATTATGGCAAACTTTACCTACCTTTTAAAATCTTTAGAACCTTTTTTTCTCTTTTTATTTTTAGGTTATGTAACAATTGAAGTACTTAAATTTCAAAATGAAATTGAAAAAAAGAAAAAATAGCTCAATCCTTTAAGGATTGAGCTATTTCCATGGAGTTATTATGGGGTTTAATTACGTTTATATAAGCTTTCATAATAAAGTTATATCCTATCAAATAGTCTTTTTTAAGATTTGGAGTGTCACTTTTGGAGGATTACATAAGAAACTCCACCTCACATTCGTTCGATGGAGTAAGTTAGCCTTAACCAAATCATAGATTTTGGGGCTTACTTATAAAACTCTTGAGTTGCGTAATATCTATTTCCTGATTTATATACGCCTACACCAATACTTGTAAAGTTTGTTGATAATATATTTGCTCTATGACCGTCAGAGTTCATCCAATTTGTCATAAACTGTTCAGCTAAAGCTGCAGCATCACTTACGCCTCCAATGTATGCAATATTCTCACCCCAGGCATTATAAGAAACTCCGTCTCTAGCCATCTGAGCAGTTATCATTTCTCCATCAGGGTCTACATGGTCAAAATAATTTCTTACTCCCATGTCCTTTGACTTTACTCTTGCATAAGTTTCCATTGTTGAATTATAACTTAAGGCTGGTACACCTGCTTTGGCTCTTTCTTCATTTACTTTATTAAATATTAGCTGTTCTATTTCAGCATTAAAACTTGCATTTTCTTGTACTGGTGGTGTTACAATGCTATTAGAATTCTCTTCATTGGCATTTCCACCATTATTGTTATTATTAGAACCACCATTTATCACAATATCTTTATCTTCATTAACAATATTATAACTATCGGTCTGCTCATCGCTATTTGAAGGTGCTTGTCTACCATTTGCCGTATTTCCAGTTATTGTTCTTTCTGAAGCATCAACTGTAGAATCTACTGCATCCTTATTAGCTTGTCCATCTTTTTCAGTTAAGTTATTTTCCCTAACCTCTATATCTTTAAAAGTGTCTTCTTCTTTTTTAGCAGTTACATCATCAATTTCCTCAGGAGCCTTCACCAAGGTTTGAGTTTCTGTTGTTCCTTGTGACATCTTATAAATAGATACTCCAGCTATAGATGTCCCCCCTATTACTACACATAAAATCATTGTAATAATTTTCTTTTTCATTCTATCACTCTCCTTATGTTTTCCTGCTCTTTAGTTATAACATAAATTTTAAGTTTTTTGTTTAGTAGATGAATTCTTCAAATTCGAATATATTACATTTATGGATTTATAAACATAAAAAAGGATATCCTTATCTGGATATCCTTTGAACTTATAAATTATTCTAATCAAGCAGATGAATTTTATCGATAAAACATTACAAATATTACTAGGGCAACCCCTGCAAACATTAGTAGAAATACTGGTATCGCAACTGATGCCATTGCTAGTATCAATGCTAATACATCATTTTTCTCTAACTCAATCTTTCCAATCATATCTGGATTTGCCTCTCTCTTGCCAAGAGCTTCTTTAACGACCTTTCTCATATTTGCCATAAAACCATCTCCCTCTTTTATCTTACTCTATACTTCACCAGCAAAATGACAAGCACAGAAGTGTCCTTTTTCAACTTCCTTAGTAGGAGGTATTTCTAATTTACAAATTTCTTTAGCAAATGGGCATCTAGTATTAAACTTACACCCCTTTGGAAGGTTAACGTTACTTGGTATCTCGCCTTTAATAAGACTTATGTCACTTGCATACTCTGGGTTTGCAACAGGTATAGCTGCAAGTAAAGCTTTTGTATAAGGATGTAATGGATTTTTATATAAATCCTCCTTTGCTGCAAGCTCTACTAAAGAACCAAGGTACATTACTCCAACTCTATCACTGATATGTTTTACAACACTTAAATCGTGAGATATAAATAAGTAGGATAATCCTCTTTGCTGTTGTAAATCCATCATTGTATTTAATATTTGCGATTGAATAGATACGTCAAGAGCTGATACAGGCTCATCACAAACGATAAACTGTGGATCTAGAGCAAGAGCTCTAGCAATTCCTATACGTTGTCTTTGACCACCAGAGAATTGATGTGGATATCTATACATATGATATGGAGATAATCCACATTCCTGCATGATTTCTTCAATCTTGGCATTTAATTCTGGACCTCTTTTAAATATCTTATGCTCAACTAAAGCTTCACTAATTATATTAAATACATTCATTCTTGGGTTTAATGAGCTATAAGGGTCTTGGAAGATAATCTGCATTTCTTGTCTTAGCTTTTTCATCTGCCTATCCTTATACTTTTCAATATTCTCATCCTTATATATGATTTCTCCACTAGTTGGATCATATAACTTAAGCAAAGTTCTTCCAAGAGTAGATTTCCCACATCCAGATTCTCCAACTAATCCTAAGGTTTCACCTTCATATATAGCAAAGGAAACATCGTCAACGGCTTTAACTACTAGCTTATTGCCCTCTGCATCTTTCCCCTTTGTTGGGAAATACTTTTTTAAATCTCTGATTTCAACAAGTTTATTTCTTTCCTTTGCCATTGTGAATATCCTCCTCTCTATGATGCTTTTCATCTACTTCATCAGTATATAAGAAGCAGCGAACTATATGATCTTCTCCAGTATTAGTTATTTCAGGCATCTTTGTTTGGCATTCCGGCTTAGCATATTCACATCTAGGTGCAAAATAGCAACCCTTAGGAAGATTAAATGGACTTGGAACTACACCATCAATAGAGTGAAGTCTTTCTTTATCCTGATCTAAGCTTGGTATTGATGCAAGAAGACCTTTAGTATATGGATGTTGAGGATTTCTAAATAATTCTTTTACTGGCGCTGATTCAACAACTCTACCAGAATACATTACTATAACATCATCCGCCATTTGTGCTATTACTCCAAGGTCGTGAGTAATAAGCATTATAGCAGTATTAGTTTTTTCTTTAAGATCGTTCATAAGCTTAAGAATTTGAGCTTGAATTGTAACATCTAGAGCTGTAGTAGGCTCATCCGCTATCAATAGCTTTGGCTTACAAGCAAGAGCCATAGCAATCATAACCCTCTGTCTCATTCCACCACTTAATTGGTGTGGATAATCCCTTGCAACCTGCTCTGCCCTTGGAATTCCAACAAACCTAAGCATGTCCACTGCAACCTTCTTAGCTTCATGCTTATCTAAACCTTGGTGAAGCATAATCGCTTCCATGATTTGATCTTCAACTCTAAATACCGGATTTAAGGAAGTCATTGGCTCTTGGAATATCATAGATATATCATTACCTCTTACTTCTCTTATCTCCTTATCTCCCATTCCAACGATATCTTTATCATCAAACTTTATTGTACCTTCAACAATTTTGCCTGGCTTTTCGATAAGTTTTAAGATGGACATGGAAGTAATACTCTTTCCACAGCCTGATTCGCCTACTATACCAAGAGTTTTTCCAGGCTTAACATCGAAGGAAACTCCATTAACCGCCTTTACAATTCCACTATCAGTGTAAAAATACGTTTTTAAGTCTCTGATTTCCAATAAATTTTCCATTCGTTCCACCTACCTTATCTCTTTAGGGTCAAAGGCATCTCTTAAGCCTTCGCCAAGAAGATTTATACTAACAACTGTCAAGATTATTAATATTCCTGGTGGTATCCATACCCATGGATTCTTAGTGAATATGAAAGTATCTCTTGCTCTTTCAATCATATTACCCCAAGTTGGTGTTGGTGGAATAACTCCAAGACCAAGGAAGGAAAGTGAAGCCTCTGTAAGAATTGCTCCCCCCATACCAAGTGTTGCATTAACTATGATATAAGCTAATGTGTTTGGAAGTAAGTGTCTTACAATTTTAGTTTTTGTTGATAAACCTAAGGCCTTAGTAGCAACCATAAAATCTTGCTCTCTAAGGGATAGAATTTGTCCTCTAACCATTCTGGCAAGTCCTGGCCACGATAAAATCGCCAAGATAAACATTACTATATACATCTTCATAGAGCTGCTTACACGCCACATGAGAACGAAAGAAAGGGTTATTACTAGTGGATAGAATGGAAGTGAGTATACAATCTCTGTAATTCTCATTAATATATTATCTACCCATCCGCCATAGTAACCAGCAATTCCGCCCATAGTTGCTCCAAGAAGTACTGTTACACCTGCAGTTAAAACTCCTATAATCATAGAAATTCTTCCACCGTAAAATACTCTCATAAGTACATCACGCCCCTGCTCATCAGTACCAAGCCAGTGTGCTCCTGATGGTGGCTGTAATTTATTAGGCAAATTTAATTCGTGTAATGAATATGGTGATATTATTGGTACTAATATTACTAATATAACTATTGAAAAAAATATAATAGCTCCTGCCATTGAAAGCTTGTTTTTTCTGAATCTTTCCCAAGCAACTCTCCATGGTCCCATAGCTTGGAGGTCTTTCTTTTTCTTTTCATTTTTTGTCTCTTTAACTTCTACCATTTAGACCACCCTCCTATTCTACTTTTACTCTTGGGTCAACTAATGCATAGGACATATCTGCTGCAAGATTTCCAAGTACCATTAATATTGCATAGAAAGTATTAGCTCCCATTACAAGCCAGATATCTCTTTGCATTACTGCATCATATAATATCTTACCAATTCCCGGCCATAGGAAAACGGTTTCCAAAAGAATCGCGCCTCCAAACAATCCAGGTATATACATTCCTAAAAGTGTTACTATTGGTATTAACGCATTTCTGAAGGCATGACGATAAATTACAACCTTCTCTGTTAATCCTTTAGAACGAGCTGTTCTGATATAATCTTGATTAATAACCTCAAGTACACTGTTTCTTACGTATCTAAGTAGACCTGCTAAATCTAAAAGTGTTAGAACAAATACTGGTAAAATCATGTGTTTAGCTACGTCTAAAAACTCTGCCCACACACTGCTATATCCCATAGCTGCTAACACTGGAGTTCTCATACCATTTAAAGGTACTCCTGGTACCCTCACTGCTACTAAATAAATCATCAGCAAGGCAAAGAAGAATGATGGCATTCCAACACCCAGTAGGGTGAATACCGTCCAAAAATTATCAAAAAGTCCATATTTCTTGACCGCTGCCTTTATTCCAACTGGAATTGCAATTGCAAATGCTATTGCCATGGCAACTAAATTTAAAATAAAACTATTCCAAATAAAGTTACCCATAACTTCATTTACTGGTTTTCTATATTTTATAGAGCTTCCAAAGTCTCCTGTTAATGTTCTTCCAAGCCATTTTATGTATTGCACTGGTTTTGGCTCGTCCAATCCTAATTGTTTTCTTATTTGTTCTTGTTGTTCAGGTGTTGTCTTAGAACCTTGTCCAAGATATGCGTTTACTGGGTCTCCAGGCATAAGCTGAAGTAATGAAAAAAGAATAATAGTGATTATTAATATTACTGGAATCATATTCAAGACTCTCTTGCAAAAATATTTTAACATCGCCTCACCCCTCCATTTATAATAACGCCCTGCCAAGTGGCAGGGCGCCATACTACTTTATACTTTATATACTACTGTTGATCTGCTGGTATATAAGCATGTCTTAGAGCTTTAACCCAATCACAGAATGGGCTTGTCTCTAAACCTTGAATCTTCTTATTATAAATGTCAAAGTAAGTGTTAGCATAAACTGGTACCATTACAGCCTCTTCATTAAGAAGTTTAGCCATTTTTTGATAAACTGGTTTAGCTTCATCAATATCGATAATAGTTCTACCTTCATCTAATAACTTATCTAATTCTGGATTATTGTATCTGGAAGAGTTATCTTTTCCACTTCCAATTTGTGAAGAGTGGAATGTAGACCATAATGTATCTGGGTCTGGAGTATTGATAGATGTAGCCATGAAGTATAAGCTCCACTTATCTACGTTAGCATCAGAATTATACATTACATAGTCAAGCATTGAGTTGAACTCCATGTATGCTATATTAAGAGTAACTCCAAGACCTTGCTCCCAGTCTCTTTGCCACATTGGGATAAGAGTGTTAAGGATTGAGTGATCTGGCATAGCAGCAATGTTAAGTTCCATTAACTTACCATCTTTTTCACGCTTACCATTAGCATTTAACTTCCAGCCTGCTTCATCAAGTAAAGCTGCAGCTTTATCCATATCAAAGTCATACTCAGTCATTTCTGATAATAAAGCATCATCAATAGCCCAAGATACTTGAGAGAATGGGTGATATTGTACTGAAGCTAGTACATCTCCTGTTGCTGAATCTTTATAGTAGCTTTCTACGAATTCTTTTACGTTAAAGCTATAGTATAATGCTTGACGAACTGCTTTTTCAGCAGTTGGGCCGTATTCACAGTTAAATTTAACGTATCCATATCCACTTCTATCATAATCATTGTAAGTTAAGAAATCTGTAGCCTTAGCTTGGTTAATTTTTTCTGGTTCGATAACTCCTGGTAACATATCCACTTCTCCAGAAGTTAATTCAAGTATGTCTGTAGTTTCATCAACGAACTTACAAACTACGTTTTGAATATAATATCCTTCTCCATAATAGTCAGGATTTCTTTCTAACGCTGCAAGTTGTCCTTCTAAGTAATTTTTAAGAGTATATGCACCTGAACCCTTTGGCTCTGAAGTAATAGCTTCTATAGAAGAAGTATCACCTGGTTTCCAACTTGCTCCATAGTAATGCTCTGGCATAATATAGAAACCACAATTTGCTATGTTAGTTCTGTAACCTTCTTTAAAGTGGAATGTAACTGAATAATCATCATTCTTAGTTACACCTTTAAACTCAGCATTAGCACTATCTGCAAAATACTCTTCATATCCAACTAAATCTTGAGCGTAAGATCCATATCTTCCTGTGTAAGAACCATCTGATAAGAATTTGTAAGTAAAGATTATGTCATCAGCTGTAACTGGCTCTCCATCAGAGAATTTCATGTCTTTTCTTAATTTGAAAGTGATATCTTTTCCATCTTCTGATACAGTCCAATCGCCATCAGCTGCAGATGGTTCATATATACCATCAACGTTCATAGTGATAAGAGAATCAAATACTAAATCAACAACTACTGCATCATAAGCTGATGAATAGTATGCCGGGTTAAAGTTTCCTGACATCTCTGTTACCCCAACTGTGATTGTTCCACCAACTGTCGGTTCATTTGAAACTTCTGGTGTTTCTGTTTTAGCATCCCCAGATTTGTCCGGTGCTGGTTCTTCTGTTTTATCTTTTTTTCCGCAACCAACCATTGAAACAGCAAGAAGCCCTGACATTAATAACGCCAATAATTTTTTGTTCTTCAAAATTATTCCCCCTTTTAGATAATTTAAATAAGATATAAATAAATACAAATACATAAATAAAATAAAAAAACTTTTTATTAAATATATATTTGTATATATCATCGTAAATCACTTAAATAAACATTTATCATTCACTTTTAATTCTTATGTTTACTTTTTATTACATTTTAAATTCATATATTTATTCTAACTTTAAATCTATGATTTGTAAATACATTAATTTAAAATTTTCTGAATTTTGCATATAACATTTTATAAGTCCTTAAATTTAGACATTCGAATATTTTTCTATCTGTAATAAATTGATTAATTTATAACAATCAAACCTAGTCAATGTAAAGTTTTTCAATGTATTTTAGCTTATTTTTTTCAACACATTTTGACATCCTGATTGAAATTACATCACATTTATGAATAATTATCTTTTCAAAATTTCATTTTACTCTTTTCATTTTATTACATTTTTTCAAGTTAAATTTTTACTGTTGGAGAATTTCAATTTTTTATACACAAAAAAAGATTCTATTGTAGAAAATAGAATCTCTCTTTGTATATGAAACTATTAATTTTGATTTCTTTCAACATTACACTAAGTAACTGTTTATTAACAATTCTAGCTCCTGTTCATTTTTATCCATATATTCAGTAAACATAATGTTTTTATTTTCTAATCTCTTTCCTATTTCATAAATAAGTTCTGGAATTTTTTCTGCAGGAATTTCACCATAAGACTTTCCTATATTAGGATGATTTGCATGGAACGAACCTCCAACATATAAAGTGAAGCAATCTGTAATGGTCTCTCCAATTTTTTTCTTTTTACCTGTAAAACCTATAGCTCCAGCTTGATGAATTCCACAAGAATTAGGGCATCCTGAGATCTGAATTCTTGGAAGTAAGTCAGCATTATAATTCTTATCTTCTAAATACCCTATTATATCCCTTAAAAGCTTTTGACTATTTCCCATTCCAATCTGACATAGTGGTGCTCCTATGCACGCTACGCTTTGTTTAACTAAGGTCTCATCACCCATTGGTTGTGTCACTTTCAAAATATCTGCTGCTTCATCGCCATTCAAATTTCTAATATAAACACCCTCAGTCATGGCAAGTCTTATATCCACATCTTGTATTTTTTCTAACTCTACTATAAGTTTTTTCAAATCTTCAGTTTTAAGCTGTCCTCCTGTCGGGTGTAAATATACACTATATAGCCCTTTCTGTTTTTGATGATACAATCTTAAAGATTGTATGTCAGTTTCCTTACCAGCTTTACTATAATTTACTTTCTCTGGATTAATATCCATTCCACCATTAGCTAATTCTTTTTCAACATACTTTCCATATTCACTGATGAATTTATCCTCACCCATTCTGTCTAGTATATATCTGACTCTAGCTTTGCTTCTATTTTCATAATCCCCTTCAGCCATAAAAAACTTAACCATAGCTTCAACATAATAAAGAACCTTTTCAGGTTCGATTAAAGCTGGATATTTAACTGCTAATCTTGGATTTTGCCCAAGGCCTCCGCCTAAATAAACCCTAAAATAATTTTTACCATTCTCATTCACAGCTAAAAAACCTAAATCTTGAATGGTACAGTGTGCCCCATCATTCTTACTGCTTGAAAATGATACTTTTAACTTTCTTGGTAAATGGTATGTATAAATTCTTTCTAAAAAATAATTACCAACTGCTAAAGCATATGGTGTAGGATCAAAGGCTTCTTCTGGATTCACTCCTGCCAAAGGTGAAAGTGCAACATTCCTTGGAAAATTTCCGCCTGAACCTCTTGTATATATATCTACATCTAATGCTTCTTTCATTAAGTCACAAATTTCATCTATAGTTAACCCATGGAATTGTATGGCCTGCCTAGTTGTAAAATGTATCTTCTCCATATTATATTTTTTTGCAAATTCATATACTTTTTTTAGTTCTACTAAATCTGTTTTTCCTGATGGAATTCTTAATCTAATCATAAATGACTTTCCGTCTCTATGAGCATAGACTCCAAAGCCTCCAGACTTGTGTTTGAAATCCATCATCTTCATTTCACCGTTTATAAATTTATGTCCAGCTTCTCTTAAATCTTCAATTTCACTTCTTAACACGTTTTTAAGTTTAACTGTATCCATTTAACCACCTCATAAACATATTTTCTTTAGTTTTGATTATACTTAAATAGATTATTCATAATATATTTATTCTAATCACATAATTACTTTTAATTTAACTAAACCTATGTTTATATTTCCATGCCATATTAAATTTATACAAATTTTTAGTTAAAACAGTTAAATTATGCTTATAAGTATATTATTATAATATTTATAACAGTGTTAGGTTCTAGCATTAAACTTTTATATAATGGTTACTATAAAATTATGAAGACAAGTTCTCATAATTTTGTTCAAATTTAGATTAAAAGGAGAGAAACACATGAAAAATCAACTTTATTATAATGGTGATATTATTACCATGGAAAAAGATACTTATGTCGAAGCTATTTTAGTTAAAAATGGCATCATCTCAAAAGTAGGGAACTACAATGATGTTATAACTTTAAGTGATGCTGATACTGAACTAATAGATTTGAATGGTAAAACTTTATTACCTGCTTTTATCGATCCTCACAGCCATATTACAGCCTTAGGTTCAACCCTTTGTCTTGTCCCTCTTTCAGGCGCAGCATCATATGATGAAATAGCTCAAAGACTTAGAGACTTTAAAGAAAAAAATAATATCCTTCCTGGTCAGTGGATTATGGGCTTTGGATATGATAATAACATACTTCCTAATGCTACTCACCCAACTAAAGAATTATTAGATATGGTATCTACTGAAAATCCTATCTTAATAACTCATGCTTCTGGTCATATGGGTGTTGTTAACTCTTTAGCTTTAAAAGAGTTCGGACTTACTGAAGCTTCTAAAGATCCTGAAGGCGGAAGAATCGGAAGAGTTTCTAATACTAACGAACCAAATGGTTACTTAGAAGAAAAAGCTTTTATGAATTATGCACAGAAAATACCTCAAAAGAGCTTGCAAGAAGTATGCCAATACACAGCTTCAGCACAAGATATTTATCTTAAATATGGAATTACAACAGTTCAAGATGGTATGGTTAAAAATGCTGAGATGGCACAACTAAAGTATCTTGCAGAAAATCATATGCTTAAACTAGACATCGTTGGATATGTAGATATTAAAGATTCTAGAAATTTATTAGAAGAAAATAATGAGTATGTAAAAAAATATAAAAATAATTTTAAAATCGGTGGATATAAAATGTTCCTTGATGGCTCACCTCAAGGAAAAACAGCCTGGTTAACTAAGCCATATCTAACCTCTGAGGATGGTTATAGGGGATATCCAATCTATACTGATGATGCTGCTTATGAATTAGTTGAAACAGCTGTAAAGAGCAATGTTCAGCTTCTTACTCACTGTAATGGAGATGCAGCTGCAGACCAGCTGATTAATTGCTTTAAAAAAGTTTTAACTACGCCTAATGCTAATGATAACACTCGCCCTGTAATGATTCATGCTCAAACTGTTCGTTATGACCAAATAGATGCCATGAAAGAAATAAAAATGATTCCTTCCTACTTCGTTGCACATACTTATTTCTGGGGTGATGTTCATATTGAAAACTTAGGTATGGAAAGAGCAGCAAAGATTAGCCCACTTAAAACAACAATAGAAAAGGGGGTTCCGTTCACTCTTCACCAAGATTCTCCAGTTATAATGCCAGATATGCTTCTTACTGTTTGGTGTGCTGTTAATAGAATTACTAAAAACGGAGTATCTATTGGAAGTTTTGAACAAATTTCACCACTTGAAGCTCTTAAAGGTATAACAATAAATGCAGCTTATCAATATTTCGAAGAAGATACAAAAGGCTCAATAAAAGAAGGTAAATATGCTGATTTAGTTATACTTGATAAAAACCCATTAAAGGTAGATCCAATGACTATTAAAGATATCAAAGTTCTTAACACTATTAAAAGAGGCGAAATTCTATACTCTATTTAATAATACAAGCAAAAAAATCTATTGCTACATTAAGCAATAGATTTTTTATAATTTATAGATAGGTTACAACGCCATAAGTATACCTGATACGAATAGTGCAACATACACAAAAGTAGTAAAGCTATCACCCTTTAATTTTTTATGAGCTATGTTACTTACTATAATTGCAACAATAACAAAAGGCATTGTCCATGCACTTAATCTCATGACTTCTGAAGTTATCTCTCCATTTACTGACTTAATAACTATCATAATAGCATTTAATAATGCCCATAAGGTACATAGAGTTGCTCTAAAACTACTCTTATTCTTAATATTATTTGTTGCGTATACCACAACAAATGGACCTCCACAGCTAAATGCTCCGTGAACAATTCCACCTACAAATATAGTTAAATTCGATAACCACTTCTTTGTCTTATTTTTCCCTTCTTCTATTAATAGAAGATTATCATTATCCACATCTGCTATAGCACTGTTTTCAGCTATAGAATCTCCAATTGAATCAATTATACTTTCTAATTCTAACTCTTCATCTTTGCCTTGAACTGACTGCTCTGACTTCTGTTCCTTCTTTTCCCTAACTATACCTAGAAGACCCTTTATTGCAATAACAATCATAAATACACTTAAGGTAAGCTTAAGCGGTCTTTCTGGCAGAGATGAAAACAGCCATGTTCCTATTGGAAGACCTAAAATCATCAATAAAGATATTTTTACAAACTCTTTTCTATCCAGGTATTTAAAATCTCTGATGGCAATAACAACTGATGCTAAAAATACAACTATAGTAAGGACAGGTACCGCCATCTTAATACCAGCTATTTCTGATGCTAATGGAAGTGCTATAATAGTTCCACCAAAGCCTATCATACCTTCAATAAAATATGACATCATTATTACTGTTGCAAACAATATTGTGCTAAAAGTACTCATAATTTTCTCCTTTGCTAATAAATTGATACAAAATAAAATAATATCATAGCTTTTACTTTTTATAAATACCATAACTCTTATTATTTCCTTAACTTTTACTTCTAATAACCTATTACTACATTAATCCTTACTTTTATTTCCCCTTTTAAGTCATCCTCCTAAAACATATCCCAAAACATCAAATTTCCATTACATAAAAAACCAGCGAATTTCTTCGCTGGCCTAACTTAGTTATAGTTTTTCTAACCGTTTAATAGGTTAATTATTTCCTGTACAGCATCCCTTGCTTGTTTTGGTAAACGAGCAATAGCAGCTGCTTGATCCTTTTCACTACTCATTTGCGCAATTCTCATAATCTCCTGTTGTAAGCCTGGAGTATTATTTACTATGCTGGAGGCATTGTTAAATTTCGCAGCAAAAGCAGGATCATTCATTTTCATTTGAATTTTTCTAATTACATCAAATGCATTCATTATGTTCTCTTCCCCTTTTTATAGATGATTATATTTTATTATATTCAACTATACTTTAAAGGTTCATAGCTTCCCTTAGTTATTTTGTTAAATAATTGCTACAGCTCTAACAGGAGCTCCATCAGCCCCTTTATATTTTAAAGGTAATACACTTAAGGTAAATATCTCGTCTCCTATTGCCTCTAAATTTGTTAAATTTTCAATGATTATAAACCCTGAATTTAATAGAGTATTATGAGCATAAAACTCTTCCGACTCCATGAAGTCAAGAGAAATAGCATCAACTCCAACCCCCTTTAAGCTTAACTTTGCCAACCATTGCACTGCCTCTAAGCTCAAAATTGGATAATCCTTAAAATATTTATCCGTTCCCCAATGCCTATGCCAGCCTGTATTTATTATTACAAAATCAACCCCTGAAATTTTTTCTTCGTACTTTTGTATATCATTTAAATTAATAATCCTTGAACCACAACCAGAAAAATCTAGAACCATGGCTGAACCAACAAATTTATCAACTTGAAATTCATCAAGATACTTCCCATTTTTCAACATGTGAGCTGGAGCATCAATATGGGTGCCAACATGTGAAAAGATTGATATTTTTGTTTCTCTAAAACCATTCTCTTCAATATTATATTTCTGAACTAAACTAGGCCTTTCAGTTCCAGGATATACCGTCATGTCTTCATCTATTAAATAACTCAAATCTATAACCTTCATATTGTCTCCTTAACATAAATCAATTAATAAGTTCCATCTTCCTTTAGCTCCATAAAAATACTTTTTATCTTTTCAATCTTCCAAGATACTCTCATCCATATTCCTATAATCATTCCTATTCCAGCCCAAATTGTGCTTTGAGCTATAATATAAACTACATTAAAAGGTAAGAATTGTCCTATTGTAATAAAACATATTAATCCATATCCGAATATACCTTCACCAATGATGTACTTCCATACTGTAGCTTTTGTCCAGCACCCTCTATTTCTTATATCCTCAAATACTTCGTAGGTTAGCTTACCACTATATGCTGCAATAGGAATACATAATATAAGTTTAATCACTGTATGCAATATGAAATAAGCAGTATAATTATATAACTCTCCAAATACAAGTCCTATAAATAAGCTGATTATGCCTACAATCATTAAGCCTCTCATTAATACTGAATAATTCCATATGTACTTTGATTTTTCCCCTTTAACTATATAACTAAATATCTTTTTTGTACTGCTGCTAGTAAAATACTTTTTTTCATTCCCCGTGGTTTTTACATAATCATTTTCACTTTTCATATTAATCCCCCTTAGATACTAAAATTTAAACCCTTAACTAAGTATATCATATTTTATTTTCTTTAAACGAATACAATATGTAAAAAACTGGATCAAAGATGTCCAGTTTTTTACATGCTTAATATTATTTTTTTACCCAGGTAATTAAGTACTCAACATTTTTCGGAACACCATCAAGCTTTAAAATTTCTCTTACAAAACTACCTTCAATTCCCTTTTCTTTGCAGGTTAAATTAAAATGACACAATGCAATCCCCATATCAACTTCACTTAAATCTAGATGTGTATCTTTTTCTGCCTGACTTTGCTTCCCTACTTTAAAGAAATGAACTTTTTTACCATCCAAAACCACCCTCCATGGTTGCTTATTTAATGCCGATGGAGATAATCTTAGATTTTCGAAGACTTCATTCATTTCACCAATATCTGAATCTTTATCTAGAGGCGTAAAAAAGTCTTTTAGGAAAAATAACTCTACCCACTCCTTACGTCTATCGCCTTTTCCTTTACTAAAAAGCTTATCAACTATTCTCACTTCTTCTGATTTATAACCAATAGGAGTAATTATAGTGAAAATCTCATTTTCTCTAACCTCCATTGCCTTAGCAAAACCGCTTTTATTAAAAGTTCCACCCATCCAGCAGGTTCCAAGCCCCAAAGAGGTTGCATAAAGAATTAATTCCTCCATTTCATATCCTAAGTTTTCAAGGGCCATATATCCCTTTTCTACAACTGCACCTATATAAGTATCAGCGCCCTTAATAACTCCATAGGTACCAAATCCTCTTTTAGTAGCACTTTTCTTAGTTTTTATTATTTTAAATCTAACCTTTGCTTGAAAAGGTCCCTGTAAATTGTCAATATAACTGTTAAGCCTATTAATAATTTCTTCTGAAATATATTTTCCTTCATCATAGGTTCTAACCGACTTACGCTCTTTAACTAAATCACTAATGGATTTATCAAATAATAACCTTCTTTCCATTTTTCCACCCCAACTATATTAAATATATGAAATCTCCCTCTCATTTTCTTCGAAGAAGCACACTCAAATATGTCAAATTAACGATTTGGATATTCACTCAAAACAATTATACTATAAAACAATAAAAGTAAATACATTTATTCCCACCCATTTTTACGAAATTTTATTTTTATTCTTTACTTCGAGGTAATAATTCCTTTTGCAAAAGTTAACTCTAAATATGATATAATTAAGAAGAATTTATTTAATGAGGTGCTAAAATGAAAAAACTAAAGATATACTTCACCTCTGATCTGCACGGATATATATATCCAACAGATTACAGAGATGCAGCAAAAAATAATATGAATATGGGATTACTTAAAATAATTAATTCCTTTGAAAAAGACGGAAATACACTTGTTATTGATGGTGGTGATACAATACAAGGCTCTCCTTTCACAAATTACTTGAGCAATTCAAATTTTGAAATCCACCCAATGTCAGAGGTTATGAATGAGGGCGGCTACGATTATGTTACTCTTGGCAACCATGATTTTAACTATGGCTTTGATTACTTAAAGAAATATTTAAACAACATAAATGCAAAATGCCTTTGTACAAACGTTAATAACAAAACTAATGAAATATCTATTCTTCCATATGAAATAAAAACCATGGAAAATGGATTAAAAGTTGGCGTTATGGGATTTACAACTGATTTCATCAATCGTTGGGAAAGACCTTCAAATCTTGAGAATTTCACGGTTTCAGATACAGCAGCTTCAATAAAAGCTTGTTTTAATGAAGCTAAACAAAACTGTGATATACTTGTGGGAGTTTATCATGGAGGATTTGAATATGATTTAGAATCTCATACGGAATTAAGTAAGACAAGTGAAAATATTGCTTATAAAATCTGCAGGGATTTTGATTTTGATATTCTTCTTACAGGTCACCAGCATATGTCTTTACCTGGTCAAGAAATCCATGGTACTTACATAGCTCAAACTCCACCTAACGGAACGAAATTCCTTGAGCTTCATCTTGAAGTAAATGATAGCGGATCTAAAAACATTACTTCTGAGCTAAGAGTTCCTGCAGATACTCCAAATAAAGCAATGTTTGATAAACTAATGACTTTAGAAAATCAAGTTCAACAATGGCTTGATACTCCAGTGGGTCACTTAGATGTGGACCTTCAGCCAACAACTCATATTGACATGGCTGTCAATGGTTCATATCTAGCAAACTTTATCAATCAAATTCAACTTAAGGAAAGTGAAGCTGATATATCTGTAACTTCCTTTGCTAACTCTATAAAAGGCTTCAATAAAGATGTAACCGTAAGAGACATATGTTCAACTTATATGTTCCCTAATACTCTTGCTATATTAAGTATAGATGGAAAAACCCTTAAGCTTGCCCTTGAAAGATGCGCTAGTTACATTGATAATACCACAGGTGAACTTAAAGTTTCAGACCTATTCTTAAAACCAAAGGTTGAGCACTATAACTACGATTATTTTTCAGGGATTGAATACACCTTTGATTTGTCTAAAGAGCTAGGAAGCCGTGTTACTTCCATTAAATTCAAAGGAAAGCCTGTAAAATACGATGATCGCCTTACCTTAGCAATGAATAACTACAGAGCTACCGGAGCTGGTGGTTATGAATTCTATACTGAATGTGAAGTTGTAAAAGAAGTTCTTAAAGAAATGCCAGACATAATAATTGATTACTTCAGAAATCATGCAGAAGTAATAGTAGATAAATCTAAATATATCACTGTTATTCAATAATCCTTAAACTCTAGGTGTGTACATCTTTGGTATAAACTCTATATAAGTATTAGAATTTATGGAGTTATGAAGATTAAGTAAAATCAATAATTCCATAAATATAATATTGTACACAGAATACATACACAATACCCACATCTTTGAGAACCATTGATTTTAATAAGTTTAACTATAATTAAGGCGTGTGCATATCTATTTATGCACACGCCTTAATTGTATTCTACTTATTTTCAACTAGTTGAATCTTAATTCCATTTAAATCTACAAAGAATATAAATCTTGTATGAGGATTTGGAGAAATAACTGGTGATACTTCAATCCCTTTAGACTTAAGCATTTCTATTTTATCATCAAGACAATCCACTAAAAAACCTATAGTAACACCTTGTGCATTCCCCTGTTTTTTATAATCCTTATTATAAATAATCTCAAATTTTGTTTCTTCTTTCCCTAAAAAAGCAATCTCTCCATTAGGAATTTCAAACTGCTGAGCGACTGGCAGTTCTAATAGCCAATCATAAAACTCTATAGAACTCTTTAAATCCTCTGTTTGAACCGTAACATGACAAATCATAATAATCCTCCATTAATAAATACTATATTTTATGATAATTTTATCTTAAACAAGAATATATAACAA
The DNA here is from genome assembly GCF_000821305.1 of Clostridium culturomicium. GTDB lineage: Bacteria > Bacillota > Clostridia > Clostridiales > Clostridiaceae > Clostridium_J > Clostridium_J culturomicium. The sequence goes on from NZ_CCXK01000014.1 coordinate 268,788, forward strand.
GTTAATGAATTAAGAATTTAGAGTTACGAATGTAGAATGATGGATGAAATTCCTTCTGAACTTCTTTTATTTCTTATAATAAAAGGAACTCCCACTTGGGAGTTCCATCCTTCACTCTAAATTCTACATTCAGGCATTTTAAATTAAAGCCTATCCTCTAGCTAATTTAGTTCTTATTTTTGTTGATGCAACTTCAACAATTAATACTAATATGATTAATCCACAAAGGATTGCTCCAACCTTATTCCAGTTGAAAGCGTTCATAGCAAATATAAGAGGTGCTCCTATACCACCCGCTCCAACAAGGCCTAACGTAGATGCATCTTTAATATTTATCTCAAATCTATAAATAGCTGTTGAAACGAAATTTGTAAATAATTGTGGTAGGATACCATATCTAACCTTTTGGAAAGTGTTGCAGCCTGCCGCATCTAAAGATTCAAGAATCTTTGTATCTAAATCTTCAATGGCCTCTATAAACATCTTAGAAATCATTCCAATTGAAACTACAGACATTGTAAGAACCCCTGCAAAAGCTCCCGGTCCTGTTACACGAATGAACATTAATCCATATACGAAAGCTGGGAAAGTTCTTATTGCCGCAATAACAAATAAAGTTATTGTACTAACCCATTTTGGCACTATGTTGCTTGCAGCCATGAATGATAGTGGAATTGCAAGGATTGTACCAATTATTGTTCCTAAAAGTGCGATACTGATTGTTTCTAATAGTAAAGCCGGCACCCCGTTAACGAAATCTAGTAAGTACTCCATATCTGGATGGAATATACCTGATACTACGTTTTTAGCTATCTCTACTCCATTTTCCTTTACACCATTAAACACTATTGCTCTTGAAGCCCAAAGCATTATTACTATAACAAAGGATACTGTTAGGGCTTTGCGTATCCACAGATTTGGTTCTTTTTCAAGTTGTTTTTGTACTGTTAATTGCATTTTACCCCAGCCTTTCTCTAATATACTTACTTAGGTTCTCGATAATAACTACAGTGATGAATAACATAAGCAGAATCATTCCAACTCTATCGTACTCTCTCCAGCCGATTTTCTCATTTAAAATAAGCCCAATACCACCAGCTCCAACATAACCTAAAATTGCAGCGTAACGAACGTTAATTTCTAAGCTGTAAAGACAAGTTGAAAAATAAGTTGGTAAAATCTGAGGCATAATAGCTGACATAAAAGCTTTAAGCTTTGTAGAACCAACAGCTTCCATAGCTTCAAATGGCCCCATGTCAACAGTCTCAATTTTTTCATATAACATTTTTACTACAATACCAAAAGTGAATATACTGATTGCAACTGTTCCCGCGAAAGTTCCTAGACCAAATACATATGTTGCTATTAACGCTAATATAAGTGTTGGTAAAGTTCTAGTTATACTAAGCACTAATCTTACTACAGTTAATAACACTTTTGATTTATTTATGTTAACTGAAGATAATATAGCAAATGGTATTGCTATAAAGCTTCCTATCATAGACCCAAGAAGAGACATTTTTATTGTGTCTAGAAGTGGTTCTACAACAGCTTTTGCATAAGAAAAGTCTGGTGGGAACATATCTGAAAGTATTACAAAAAACTCTTTTCCTCTGTCTAATAAAATACCAAAATCAAAGCCAGTAATATTAGCTGCAACTACAACTGCAATAACTAAACCTATTACAACATAAGGAACCATCGATTTAGGAGGCTGTACTTCTTTACCATCCTTTAATACTAACTTTTCTGGTTTGAAGATATTCTTAATAGCTTTTACCATAATTAATCCCCCATTATTTCATCAGCAGCTAACTCTCTTCCGTAGATCTGCTTTAATATTTCTCCATCAACTTCGCTTGAAGGTCCATCATATACGATTTCTCCTGCTTTTATTCCAACTACTCTATCACAGTATTTTAAAGCTAAGTCAACGTGGTGAATATTAATAAGAACTGAAATATTCATCTCTTTATTGATTTTCTTAAAGTCATCCATAACTTGTCCAGCAGTTATTGGGTCAAGCGCAGCAACCGGCTCGTCCGCTAATATTACTTCTGGATTTTGAGCTAAGGTTCTAGCTAAAGCAACACGCTGTTGTTGTCCACCTGATAATTGGTCAGCTCTTACATAAGCCTTGTCCAATATTCCAACTTTATCTAAAGCTTCTAAAGCAATTACCTTATCTTCTTTTGAATATATTCCAAGAATTGATTTCCATAATGGCATATCAGGTACTCTTGAAGTTAATACGTTTCTAATAACAGAAGTTCTTGTAACTAAGTTAAATGATTGGAATACCATTCCAAGCTTACGTCTGAATTTACGTAATTCCTTACCTTTTAGCGATTTAACATCTTGTCCATTTACAGTTAATATTCCATCAGTAATATCATGCATCTTGTTTATAGTTCTTAAAAGAGTTGATTTTCCAGCTCCTGAAAGTCCGATTATTGCAACAAACTCACCTTGCTCAATTTCTAAGTCTATGTTCTTTAATGCATGTAATCCATTTGGATATACTTTATTTACGTTTTCAAATTTAATCAAAGGTATCCCTCCATTTTTTTCATATTAAAGTAACTTTATATTCTTACGTTAAAATTTATATATGTGTTTTAAAATTAACTACTCTTACATTTCTTGTATAAGTCTTAGACAGTAATAAAATGAGCTCACTTTTAATCATGAACTCATTTTACTGCTTAAGTTATATTAACTATGGAACTACTATTCCATTGATTTTATTAATTTTTGAGCTTCTCTCTCAGCATCGTAGTTAGAGTCTTCACCTATCTCATAACCTTTATGGCTGTATATAGAGATGATTTCTTGACCTTCTGGAGTGTTTCCAATGTTGATGAAAGCTTGTTGTAAAGCTGCCTTTAACTCATCACTTACAACATCTTTGTTTTTAGTAACAGAAATTGTATCGTTATAGATTCCTTTTGTTACTCCGATTACATTTGTTTCATCCCATATAGAACCTGTTCTTCCGAAAGTAGTGTTCCATTGATCTTCGTAATCTCTTCTAGCATCAGCATAAGTAACCATCACGTCTATTTGTCCGCTTGCAAGTTGAGATAAAGATGTTGCATAGTTGTCTAAAGCAACTTTGCTTGGAAGATCTGTTATAGATATTCCGTAGTTATCTTTTAACCATAAGCTTGGGTAGATATATCCAGCTGGAGAAGTTGTGTTACTTGAAATTCCCCAAGTAGCGCTCTCTATGTCTTCTTTAGTAAGAGCTTCCCCGTTGTTTATTTTAGCTGCTAATTCTTGTCCTTTTGCTGAAGGTCCAGCTATAACTAATGATCTATAGTAAGTAACTAATTTATCTGTTGCTTCTGTTGGAGCTGCGTTCCAATCCTTAGCATTGTCAGAATCATGGCTTAATCCATCTCTTGTAGCTGTTAATGCAACTTCTACATCATCAGAGTATAATACATAAGTTCCACCTGGAATAAATCCAACCTGTGCTGTTCCTGCTGCTAATGCTTCTCCAACTGCTTCAAAGCTATTTCCAACTTGTACAGTTATCTTTTCAAAATCAAATCCTTGATCAGCTAATTCTTTCTTTAACATTTCAGCTAAAGGTGCTGTAGCTTTTTCGATTTCCTCTGGGTTTCTTGATGGTACAAAGTATACCACTAACTCTTTGTTAGCTGCTGAATCTTTACTTCCACAACCAACAAACATTGCCATAGTTAATACTACAACTGAAAGTAATGCAATTAATTTTTTCATTTGATTCTTCCTCTCCAAATCTTAAGTTAATATATTTAACTATATGTGCTACACAATATCTTGTATAACCAATAGTCATTATATCATATTTTTTGAAATTTGTTTAAACAAATTTGATTTATTTTGTAAATTTTATTTAACCTGTTGTTGCTTTATATAATATCATGTTTTAACTTGCAGATAAATGATGAATTTGTAACATTTATATCTACTTTTCCCCACATTTCCATCCTTTATTCTCAGTTTATATATCTTTCCAAAGGTACGTATAAAATACCACCTCCCGCTTTCTTCAATCATGTCCTGAACTAGTAATATGCCTTTTCTTCACATCATAATAAAAAGCTATATCAAAACTCTGATATAGCTCTTATTTAAATAAAACATTAAATTATCCTACTTCTTTAAAATACTTAAAACATAAATCTTATAATCACTAAAGCCAGCCTTTTCAATAGAGGTTCCTTTATGGATTTTACCTGTTTCAAAGTTATACTCCACACTTCCATAATTAAATGCTGGACTTGCAACTAATATCCCATCTTCTGAAACACCATAGGCAGTTTTACATTCTAGTACAGCTTTACAAAACTCTAAGATATCATTAGAGCTTGTAACCTTCCCCCTCGAAACCATATCTGCTACAAGATGAAATAGACTAATACCTCCAATTAGCTCTGTCATTCCATTAGAGTTCATATAAAATAACTTACCTGTATTATAGAAAAATCTCATTGTATCAAAGGCTATATTTTTATACTCATCATTAATTATTAATCTACTATCATCTATATCTTTCATAATTTCTAGTATTTCTTCCCAAGTTTTAGCCTGCACATTATTTTTTTCTGAATTATTTTTTATTACTTGTTTATAACTTTCTATAGCTGTTTCCATATCTTTTTCAGTGTCTACAACTGTATCATTAACTGTTATAAGAAAATTGTCATTCTCATATATTAAAGCAATTTTACTACTCATCTTTACAATCTCTCCCTTTAGATTATTTTCTCCTAATTAATAATAATTATTATATCATATTTTTTATCTTTTATTAACTTTTACTTTTATATTTGCGTAAAAAACTAAAACTATACAAATAATATAATATATAAATTCGCCTTAGCCAAATCGTAGATTTGGAGGCTCATTTAAGGGAGGTTTTTTAATGTCTAGTAGAACTGGCATAGTAAAATGGTTTAATCAAGAAAAGGGTTATGGTTTTCTATCTTGTGATGACGGCAATGATGTATTTGTTCATCATTCACAAGTTAAAGAAAAAGGTACAGAAAAAGACTTACACGAAGGTCAAAGTGTATCCTTTGATGTTGAAGATGGAGAAAAAGGTCCAATGGCCATAAACGTTCAAAATTTACAGTAACAGTCTAGTTTAAGGCAGATTTACTCTGCCTTAATACTATCTTTTACTTTAGGCAGGTGAATTTATTTTGCATGAAAAATGTACAAGAAGAGGATTTAATAATGAAGATTTAACTTCATTTTCAGAAACTAGAATAACAACTCTCAATAAAGCTTCCGAAGAAATATGCTTTATGCTTGATAGGGGTTATGATAGTAAATCACTTGTAACTTTTATCGGAAACCACTATCAGCTCACAGCTAGACAAAGGCTCGCCTTACAACGAAGCTGTTGCTCAACTATAGAGTTTAAAACAAGAATTTTTAAACTCATCGATAATAATTTTCTTTGTCTTAATAAATATGATAGACTTATAAATATAGATGGTTTTAATACTATAATAACATTGGAAGTAGCATTATCTAATGGTACTCTCCTTCAATGCAGAGACACTTCCATCAAAGATTTAGCAGGTTTGCGTGGGACATATAAACTCATAGATAAAACCTCAAAAGCTATTCAGCTTATTGCCTCTGCCTTAAAAGATTTAAATTTCAATGAAGCAGAATTTTACCTTGACGAACCAATTTCAAATTCAATCAATTTAAAACTTGCAATAATTGATATTTTTAATAAAGTAAATATGCCAGTTAAAGTACATGTAGTTCCAAATCCAGATAACATCTTAAAAAATATGGATTATGTAGCCACAAGTGATTCTATAATTTTAGATAATTGCATTAGCTGGGTTAATCTCACATCTTATATAATAGATAAATATATTTCAAATATAAGTCTAATAAGTTTTAATCTAAGTGAACCCCCCAATCCTTGATTTTGCTATTTGAACTTTCAAAGAATGAATCTCTGATTTAACATTAGAATTTACTCTGTAAGCACTCTGACAAAGGAACATGAAGGGACGTTTACTTTATCACTAATAAACTTATTAATAAAGTAAGTAGGTGCAAAATGAATTATATAATATTTGATTTAGAATTTAATCAAGAATTTAAAGATAAATCACTTGAAAATACAGATGAAAAACATAATAATAACCCCAAACTAACCTTTGAAATAATTCAAATAGGAGCCATTAAAATCAATGATAACTTTGAAAAGATATCCACATTCAGCAGTCTTATTAAACCTAATGTCCACATAAAAGTTCATCCCTATGTTCATAAGATGACTGGAATTACTGAAGATCAGCTTCAATCTAAAGAAGAGTTTCCCTCAATCTATGAAAGACTTGTGGAATTTATCGGCAATCCTGAAGATTCAGTTTTATGTGTATGGGGCATAGTTGATATCAAGGAGCTTTTAAGAAATATTAAGTTTTATAATTTATCTACTGATGTAATTCCTAAAAAATATATTGATGTTCAACATCACGCTTCAAAATTTTTTGGTACAAAATATAGCTCAAGAATTGGACTTAAAAATGCTATTGAACTTTTAAATCTCAAAATAGAAGGCGACTTTCATGATGCATTTAATGATGCTTATTATACATGTGAAGTTTTCAAAAGCATTTATTCTCCAACAATGAAACCACTCATTTATAATGATACCAATAGACGAAAAGTTAAAGATGCGCCCCATAAAAAATATAAAGTCAATATGAATGGTGTATATCAACAATTTGAAAAAATGTATAGCCGCTAATTATCTAAAACCGAAAAGGATATGATTCAATTAGCCTATACTATGGGACGCACTCATCAATTTCTTGTTAAAAAATCTGACAAAGAATAAAATATAACCTATGAATCAGAACTATGCACTGATTCATAGGTTATATTTTACATTTCAAACCGTCCCTTTTATTTTTTTGTTTTTTGTCACTTTTATAAAATACAGTTTTATATTATATTTAAATTAATCGATTACAATAATAGGTTACATAGGGAATTTTATTAGGAGGTTTAATCATGAGAGACAATAAAATAAAAGATTTAGTTGAATCCAGCCTTGCTATAGCCTTAATCTGCGTTGGTATAATGGTACTTCAAATTCCATCTGCTGGAGGATTTGTACACTTAGGGGATAGTATAATTTTCGTTTCTGTTTTAATTCTGGGTAAAAGACGTGGTGCACTTGCTGCTGGCCTTGGTGGCTTCCTTGCCGATATCTTAAGCGGCTATGCTCACTGGGCAATTCCTACATTTATTATTAAATATATCATGGCTTATATAATGGGTACATTAGTTGAAAAACAACAATCTAAAAATAAATATTCTTGGATTTTCGGAGCAGCTATAGGTTCAGTATGGCAAGTATTGGGATATGCACTAGCTTCAACAATTATGTTCAATTTCAATACTGCTTTAGCTGATATACCCGGCAATATAATGCAATCTTTCTCTGGTGCAATAATTGCTATCATAATAATTTTTGCAGCCTCAAAAACTTCTCTCTCAAAAAAGTTATTTAAAAATGCTTAATTAATAAAGCCCTAAATAAAAATCCCTCTGAGAATTTTAAAGTGTACCTTAGTTAAGGACATTTTATTTAACTCAGAGGGATTTTATATATATTATATACAACTAGTGAAGTTACTATAAACTAATATCAATCTAAAGCTTTATTTATTCATTGTATAAGCTTCTTAAGATTTCTATTTCTTTACCATATCCCTCTAACTCATTCGGAGTTTCTAAAAAGAATGGTATATGTCTTAGTTTTGGATGATTTATTATTCTAGTTAAAGCTTCAATTCCAATTGAACCTTCACCTATTTTTTCATGTCTATCCTTATGACTTTCAAAAGGATTCTTGCTGTCATTTAAATGTATAGCATGTAATCTTTCTAATCCAATAACTCTATCAAACTCTTCTAATACTCCATCTAAATCATTTACTATATCATATCCAGCATCATATACGTGGCAGGTATCTAAGCATACCCCCATATGTTCTTTTAGTTCCACTCTGCTTATAATTTCTGCAATTTCTTCAAAGTTTCTTCCAATTTCTGAGCCTTTACCAGCCATAGTTTCTAAAAGTACCTTTGTAGTCTGCTCTGGTTTTAATACAGTATTTAACATATCTACAATATAGTTAATTCCAATTTCCACCCCTTGCTTAACGTGGCTTCCTGGATGAAAATTATATAAGTTATTTGGAAGATATTCCATTCTTGCTAAATCATCCGCCATAGTTTCCACGGCAAACTCCCTAGTTCTTTCATCTGCTGAACATGCATTAAGGGTATAAGGAGCATGGGCTAAGATTTTCACAAATCCATTATTATCCATTATTTCTTTAAGTGCTTCTACATCCTTCTCATCAATATCTTTAGCTTTTCCCCCTCTTGGGTTACGAGTAAAGAACTGAAAGGTATTAGCATTTATTTGAAGAGCTTCTTTTCCCATATTTTTAAAACCTTTAGTTGTTGATAAATGACATCCTATATTTAACATTAAATTTCCTCCATATCAATAATTTAATTTTTCATTAACCTAACACCATCTATTTTAAATAGTGTTAATGTATTATCTCCATCTCAATACATAAATCATACTACAACGAAGGTATTTAACGCAACGGATAATTTTTATTAGATACTATTTATAGTCCTTCATATACTCTCCGTGAGCTTCAATTAACTCATCGCACATTGCAATTATGTCATCAATTGAAAGCTCTGCAGCAGTATGAGGATCCAGCATTGCAGCCTGATAAACATGCTCTTTCTTTTTAGTTACAGCAGCCTCAATTGTTAATAATTGAGGATTGATGTTAGTCATATTCATAGCTGCAAGCTGAGGAGGGAGTTTTCCTACATGACATGGATTAACACCCATTGCATCAACCATACATGGAACTTCGACGCAGGCATCTGCTGGTAGGTTATCTATTAATCCACTATTTATAACATTACCTCCAATTTTGAAAGGCTTGTCTGTTACTATAGCTTCCATAATGTAAGATGCATACTCTGATGATCTCTTATGTGTAACTTCTCCATTGTTTAAAATGTTTTCTTTTTCCTTTTCCCATCCTGCAATTTGATTAATACAACGTCTTGGGTATTCATCTAAAGGAATATTGAATTTTTCGATTAGTTCTGGATACTTACTCTTAATGAAAAGAGGATTATATTCTGCATTATGTTCACTAGATTCTGTACAATAATATACCAAATGCTTAATATATTCATATCTAACCATATCCCAATGTTTCTCTGTTGCATTTTTTTCTGCTGCTCTTTTTCTAATTTCAGGATATAAATCATTGCCCTCTTTATCATAAATTTCAAGTAACCATCCCATATGATTTATACCTGCAATAAGTTCTTTTCTGCCTTCAAGCTTATCCTCCATATCTAAATTCTTTAAAAGATATTGAGAGCAAACCTGTACACTATGACATAAACTCACTGTTTTAATTTTTGTATACCTTTGCATATATCCTGTAAGTATGGCCATTGGATTTGTGTAGTTTAAGAACCAGGCATCTGGACAAACTTCTTCCATATCATCTGCAAATTCTTTCATTACAGGTATTGTACGAAGGCCTCTCATAATACCACCAATACCTAAAGTATCAGCTATAGTTTGTCTTAAGCCATATTTTTTGGGAATTTCAAAATCTATAATTGTGCAAGGATCATATCCCCCAACTTGAATGGCATTTACTACGAAATTTGCTCCTCTTAGAGCCTCTTTTCTATTTTCAACCCCTAGAAATGTTTTTATAACTGAGCGTCCATCATTAATATTTTTGTTTATTGCACTTAAAATTATCTCTGATTCTTCTAAACGAGTCTCATCAATATCATATAAGGCAATTTCGCAATCTCTAAGTGCTGGTGTACACATGCAATCACCTAATACATTTCTCGCAAATATAGTACTACCGGCTCCCATAAAAGTAATTTTGATCATTTTGTAATTCCCCTTTCGACCTTTGTATTAATTCCTATACTTTAATTTTAATTATTATAGAAAAATTTACTATTTTCTTGTGTTTCTACTTTTTGTCATGATGTTGACTAATGATTCTCCCCTAAATTTGTGATATAATTTCAACACAACCATTATTTGTAATTATTTGGTGTGAAAGGATTTGTTCTTATGATAAGTGAAGATCAATATACGGAATACATTATTAACAGTCCCTTATATGTAAATAGTTCGCTTACCTTGTTTTTATGTGGATGGGAAAATTGCCAGCCTAAACACTCCTTTGGTCCTGCAATTCGTGCACACTATCTTTTTCACTACGTGCTTAGAGGTAAGGGTAAATTTATTGTGGGTGATAAATGCTACAATCTTTCAGCTAACCAGGGCTTCTTAATATATCCAGGTGAATCTACATATTACGAAGCAGATGAGGATGATCCATGGGATTACTGCTGGTTTGGCTTTGATGGGTATGAAGTTAAAACCATACTTGAAAATTGTAATCTTTCTAAAGAGAATCCAATCTTTACGGATCAAAGCGAAGGATCGGTTAAGAAAGAATTGATGAATCTTGTTAATCTGTTTGAACAAACCCTGTTTAATGAATATGAAGCTATGGGGCATCTTTACTTAGTTTTCTCCAAGATGCACCAAAAGAAAAATGAACAAACAAAAACCTTCGATAAAACCTATTCTGACAAAGCTGTTGATTTTATTCAGCATAATTATAGTTATGATATAAAAATTGAAGACATTGCAAAAAATATTGGTATTGATAGAACCTACCTTTACAAGACCTTTAAAAAGGTGCATAATCAATCACCTCAGCTTTATCTTATAAATTATCGACTCCATATGGCCTGTAAACTTCTTGAAAGTTCAAATGCAAGTATTACAGAAGTGTCTTATTCCTGCGGATTTAAAAATACTCCTGCGTTTTATAAGCAGTTCAAGCAGTATTATGGAACAACTCCTTCCGAATACCGCAACAGATATATTTGGAAATTAGGCTCTAAATCAAAATAATAAACCGCCCCCAGATTTTCAAAAACCTGAGGGCGGTTTAAATTTCTATATTCTTTTTATCTTATATTAATTCTAAGGAGTTAATATCAAGTTTATACGTAACATCTTTTCTTTCCACTATTATATTAACCTTTTTCTTAACATTTTCGTCCATGCTAATCTTAGAAATCAGTTCTCTTGTTGGATTTATTGCATAAGGATTACCAACATACTTAATCATAGTTAAATCTCCTGAAGTATCTCCATAAGCATAGCTATTGTCTAAATCTAAATCATACTTTTCCTTTAATCCTAGCAATGCTTTTTCTTTACTAACAGAATCCCACATAGGCGTAATTTCTCCAGTATATCTGCCTTCTTCATTTAACATATAAATTGTACCTTTAAAATCATCCATTTCATATTTATTCGCCATTTCACGTACAAGCTCCATAGGTGAACCTGAGATAGCGATTACAACATGACCTTGCTCCTTATGCCACTTAATTCTTTCTCTTGTAAAGGTATATACTCTATCACCCTTTTGATCGATTACCTTTTTTGCAATATGTTCTATATGCTCCTTACTTAAGCCTATAATAGCTTCAGTATAGATATCAACCATTTTCTGCAGATATGTATCATAATCTCCTTGTCTTTTATCCCAATTACTGAAGGCTGGTCTTACTTCATTATACCATTTTTCTCCTTCTACTAGTTCATATCTCATTATCTTCTTAAATACTTCTGTTATTAAGCCTTCTCTATAGATAGTTCCATCTATATCAAAGAATGCTGCAATTCTTGCCATAAAACGCACCTCCATTTTAAACCTTACATTCTTTTATAACGCTCTTTAAAATATATTTTTTATTATTTCCGTATATTATATCATCTTAAATACTTGTTGGCTATATACTTAAATTATTAAACTTATAATGGATAAGCCCTTGAATATTCAAGGGCTCACAATATATTATATTAAGGAATCTTCCTTTAATAAATTAAATAGTGTTGGTTTAACATTAAATTCTTTTATTAGATTATTAACTTCTACTATAGCTTTTTTTCTTTTTTCTTCAGAAGTACTCCCCTTAGAAGCTCTAATAAGTATATTCTTAGGTGAGTGTGCAATATCTATAAACTCTAATAATTGAGTTTTGTATCCAGCTGCTTCTAATAAATTTCCTCTCACAGCATCTGTCATTAAAGCAGCTACTCTCTCCTGTATTATCCCATACCTTGTTAATATGGAAAGATCTTCAGTATTCATTTGACTGTTAAACTCATGTTGACAGCACGGCACTGAAAAAATCATCTTAGCATTCCACTTAACAGCATTATATAAAGCATAATCTGTTGCTGTATCACAGGCATGTAATGTAATTACCATATCAACCTTATTGTTATACTTGAACCCGTTAATATCTCCTAATTCAAAATGTAGGTTTTCATAATTATATCTCTTAGCAATATCATTGCACTTTTTTATTACATCCTCTTTTAAATCTAAGCCAATCATCTTAACTTTAATATTCTTTATTTCCACAAAATAAAAATATAAAACAAAGGTTAAATAAGATTTTCCACATCCAAAATCTAATATAGTCAGCTCTTCATAATTGTTTTTCTTTATCTGATCATCAATTATTTCAATAAATCTATTTATCTGTTTATATTTATCATATTTTGAGTTAACAATCTTTCCGTCCTTTGTAAATACTCCCAAATCAACTAAGGGTTGAATATCCATGCCTTCCTTTAAAATGTAATTTTTCTCTTTGTTATGCGAAGAAACCGTAACCTTATTATCACTTTTCTTCTTACTTAAATGAATCTTACCTTTTTTAGATATTTTCAAATCTAATACTGCATCTTTTGACCAAGCTGTAAGTTGTTTATAATTGCCTTCCACTAATTCCATAAGCTTCTCTTTCAATTCATCTAAAGAAATATTCTCATGAAACACTTGTTTATCTGTATACTTTTCTATCTGATAGAACTCTTTATTACCTTGCACCTTTAATTGTATATTCACTTTATTGTATTTAATTTCTTTATTCATCTTATTACTAATAACCAGTTTAATGATATTACTGCTTGCTATATCTTCAATTGCCTTATATAATTCTTCCATATCAACACCCCTTATCTTCTTATTTTCTACAATAATATCACTAATTCAATTAATTTTCAAAGTCTCCACCATCACTGGTCATCATTTGAATTAAAGTCTCTGCTTCCTTAACAATATTCTTATAACTAAAATAAATGTTAATGATAATATAATTTTCATCTAAGTTATACTCTTTTACTACACAATAAAGATATCGTCCTCCTCTTAATAAATTGCTTAAAATAAAATTATCTTTTCTGGGAATATATCCAATTACAAATCCACTTTCTCCCGCTATCTTGATTGAATTTTTATCAAAGGTATTATCAGCTTCAAGTACTAGATTAAACATCTTACTTAACTTTATTTCTCTTTGCACATACTCTCTATTCCTATATCTGCTTCTTGCCACAGAAGAAGTCAATAAATACACATCTTTAATATGCCTCGTCACTTGCATCCCTTTTGTGTTTATATATTCAGTTTTTCCTTCTTCAAGCTCTTCACATAACATCTTAAACTTTTTTCTTACTTCAAAATTGGGCTCATTATCAGCAGCTCTTTTTATAATTTCTTTTTCTTCAGTAGTTAACTGCTTTTTATATTTTTTTAAGGTTTTGATTGCTTCCCCTCTAATATCATTAACAACACCATTAAGACATTTAATTGCTAAATCCTTCCCCTCTGGATAAATATCTCTTAACCCATTAATAAGCAAAGATAAAATTATATACTCACTATCACTACCATTTAAATTATTAGTGTTAATATTTTCTGGCCCATTTAATAATCCTGCCATCTGAACTCTTTCTTGAAAAAAATTAAAAACCTCGAGTTTATCCTTCTTACTGCCCATCAACGTTAAATATAAATATCCATCAAGCTCCATAGGCTTTTTTTCAAAAAATATCTTTAAATCTTGAAAGGAAAGACTTAGTCCATAATATTCAGCTATAGTAATCATATCCTTCAATTTATACTTACTCCGTTGAAGCTCCTTAAAAAATATCTTAGTCCATTTTTTCTTATTTATATTATTAATTTCTTTATAAAGTTCTTCCCTAACTTCATCAATATCCTTTAAATCAACTAACTGTCTCCATATTGATGTTATGCATACCAAAGCTAAAAAACTACTTCCCTTTAAAGCTAATGGCAAGTATTGATATATCAATTCATATTTAATTTCAGAATCCTTAAGTTTATAATTATTCAAATGTTTATAAATCAAGTAAGAAAACTTGTTGATTTTATTCTTATTATCTTCAATTTCAGTTAAATAAGCCTTAATATTCCCTGATATCAAAACATACTCAACTAGTATCTCTTCGTATATCTTGTTCTTATATCCTTCTTCAAATATATAAGTATTAATCTCCTCACTTAAAATCTCTATATTGGTTAAAGCAAAAATTTTAAGTGTTCCTTTTGTTTCTTTTAATAATTTAAACATATAGCTATTGCACTTTTGCATATTCTTTATTGCCTTTGTTAAATAGTATATAAATTCCCCACTTCTAGTAAATACCTCTACTGCCGTTATTACTTCATCTTCCTCCAAGTATTTTTCCGCTAAAATCAATCCAAGTTTAACTTCATCTTTACTGTTGCTTTTAAATACGTATTCTTTAGTCAATGCCTTAATCCAACTTTTATCAATTTCCTCTTCCTTAACTAAAATATTTATCTTATCCATAAATATAATTAATTTCTTTCATACCACTCTTACTATCTGTATACTTTAATGCTTTAATTTTTTCAAATATACTCTTTTTCCTACCTATCCTTCTCTGCAATAATTTCACCCTCCCTTTATTAATGAAACTCCTTCTCATATTCATTTGAAGAAGCGCTCTAAGTTCAAGTGACTAAATCAAAGATTTATACTCTCACTTAACTTCATATTATCCAAAACAAAGATGCACTCTGTGAAAATTCCACTTACTAAATCAAAGATTTGGAGTATCACTTAAAGTTTGTATATCTATATTCATCTTCTCCCCTTAACATTCAAGGTTTAGAACTCCTTGAGAATCACACAAAAAAGAGCCTACTTATCGTAAGCTCCCTAATCGCCTTATTAAAATTCAAAGGTTCCTATTTTATCTTTTCCAAGTACCTCTTCTGTTCTTCTTAATGAAGCTACCGCACTGCTTTCCCCTGAAGAAGCTGGTATAACCACATCATCTCCTGCAGCCTTCCCAAGCGGAATCATTCTATGGGTATAAAGTCCATCAGCTCTTTGCTCTCTGTACATCCAAAGTGGAATAACTTCATACTCCTTTATGCTTAAACCAGTATCATCTACGGCTAGTTCAAAATTAACCATATATCCATCTTCTGTTCTTCCAGCTTCATTTATTGAATCATTTAATTCTTCAAAGCATTGATTCGATAGATTATTTCCTTGAGCATAAATTACAAAAGTCTTTTCACCTTGTGAATTAGTCATTATTTCATATGGTTGAATTACGTGTGGATGATTTCCAAGTACAATATCAATGCCCATTTCATTTAATTGTTTTGCTATTTCTACCTGATGATCACTTGGTTCATTATCGTATTCTTCCCCCCAGTGCATAGCTACCATAGTAAAATCTGCACCTTCACTTTTCATTGCATTTAAATTTCCTTGTAAATCACTATAAAATTCATCTAATTTATCATATCTAAAGGTATTTAAAAGCGCTTTACTTGACTCTGAAATTGGAATACTATTAATTGTTGAGCTTCCACCCACAACTCCAGTTTCAAATACATAAGAAATCATACCTATCTTTTGTCCATTGATATCTATAATCTCATACTTAGGTTCATTAGTGCTTTCTCTAACTCCAGAAACACCTAACCCCTGTTCCCTTGTCACTTTAACAGTTCTTTTAAGTGCATCAATCCCACCATCCCAAATATGATTTGTTCCAAGGTTGAGCATATTGATTCCACTATCTTTTAATGCAGTTAACACTTCATCTGGACTATTAAATAGTGGGAAACCTGAATAATTTCCATTTCCTTGAAGGGTTGTTTCTAATACAGCCACACTTAAATCTGAATCCTTTAATATATCCTTCACATACTTAAAACTCTCAGCAAAGTCATATCCTGCATTGGTTTCTGCTGACTTAAGCTGTTTGTCATGAAAAATAATATTCCCTAAAGATGAAATCTTTATTTTGTTAGTTTCATCTACTTTATTATTATCTGAATTTGAGTTATTGTTATTTGAATTGTTACCTTTATTTTCTACAACTTTATCTTTATCTAAATTATCTTTAGCTGCTTCTTTAGAATTAACGAATTTTGCTGCAAAGTATCCTGTAAAAATTATAATACTAATCATCACAACCATAGACGTTATTTTTCTAACTTTTTTTGCTGTTTTTCTTTTCATAGCTTCCCCCTCGTTTTATTTTATATATACTTATTGGTATATTTATTTCTATATTTATTTTACGATGTTACTATTCTCAATTTTATACCCTGTACAATTTCATTGCAACTGTTTTATTTATCCTTACAAGGATACTCATAAAACTTAATTATAATTTTAAAGCTACCCTCGTCATCTTATAATAGATTTCGGTGCTGCCATACTCACCATTTAATGAAGATCTGATATTATAAACTCTGCCCTTTTATCCTCACCTTATTCGTATTATTTCCCAATTTTGTAAAAAACATTAGACTTTTCATATCTAGAAATAAAATTCTATTAAAAATTTAAAATACTAGTAGATTTAAATCTACTAGTATTTCATTTGTTTTATCTAATTTTAATTATACCTACTTTTAATTCCATTTTTTCTTCAAATCAACCTATTTCATTGATTCCACATTTACATCAAATAAATCTATTTTAAATATCTCTTAATACTATTGTACTCTTCAAATAAGGCTTTAGTTTTACCTATATTCATAATCTCATTATATAACTCTGGTGACATACTCTTAAGAGCAGCTAGCTTATCTTTAAAATTTGTATATGGTTTAGTAATCTCTTGGTACTCATCACATAAAAACTTATTCTTCTTTTGGATTATCTTATCTGTAGTTCCCCCCCTAGTATAAGGCTGTCTTGAATGTGGTTTATCAAAACATACTGATACACTGTCATTATTTATTATTATTTCTTCTTCTAAATAACCTACTTTCTTTAATCCATTTATAAAAGCATTTTGCATATCCTCGTTATTAAACTTAATAGTCAAATTCATAACTAAATCTGAAGGATTAAAAAAATCTCCTAGCTTAAAGCCTGTTAACCACCAATGTTTTTCAGCCCTTGTAAATATAACTTTATCTTCACTCTTTAATTCATATGACATATCTAGAAGCTGTTCATTGCTAACAGCTTCATAAAAATCTCCCAAAAATACACCTTGAATTTCAATATTGGATTCCTTCTCTTTATATACTCCAATTTCTCCACCTGAAGTTAAATCATATTGACCCTTCCAGAATTCAATGAGCCACTTTTTTCCTTCATGTTCAAAATAAATAGGCTCACAATCAATAATCATTCCTAATGGTGCTGCTGCTTCATCATAAAGGGTACAATATCCGTATTTTCTCTGCCATGAATTTATTCTTGAATAAAATATATCCTGATTTAAATCATATCCATATCCTGCATCTTTAACTATTTTATCAAAATTCTTATCTCCAGTGCTATCTGACTCTCTCTCTCTGATGGTACCATCTTCTGAATCTGTTTCTGTCTCATTAATACTTACGACATTTTCTTTATAAACAAATACAGATACAACTAATGCAATCACTACTAAAATAATTAGAATAACTATACTAATTAAATTTCCATCTAAACCTTTAGAACAATCTATATTATTTACAGCAGCAATCATTCCCCTGCTGCCAGCAATAGTCAAATCATTAAAAATATTGCTAAATAGCTGAAACATAAACCTCCTCCTAGAAATATTATTTTATTATCATAATATTCATTCGGAAATTTAGTGTTAATCCCCCTTAATTCCTATTACTATTTTTTATAGGAACTTTTTAAGGCCACAGTTCTGTTGAATACTAACTTCTCCTTCGATATCTTTTCATCCTTAAAGAAGAAACCATGTCTAATAAATTGATATCTGCCCTCTTCATCAAGTCTTAAAGCTTCTGGCTCAATGACAGCCCCTGATTTTACTTCAAGAGAATTAGGATTAATAAACTTAAATAAATCATCGCCTGATGGAGACTCATTAAATAGATTTTCATAAAGCCTCACTTCACAAGGCACACCATACTTAGCGCTTACCCAATGAATTGTTCCCTTAACTTTTCTTCCTGTAAATCCACTTCCACTCTTAGTTTCTGGATCATAGGTGCATCTTAACTCAACCACATCGCCCTTTTCATCTTTTATAATCTCATTGCATTTTATAAAATAAGCCCCCTTAAGTCTTACTTCTCCTCCAAGGGTTAAACGGTTATATTTCTTAGGCGGATTTTCCTCAAAGTCTTCTCTCTCAATATAAAGCTCCCTGGTAAAAGGAATCTCTCTACTACCCATTTCCTCATTTTCAGGATTATTCTCTACTGTTAGATACTCTAAATCTTCCTCAGCTAGATTAGTAATTACTACCTTTATTGGATCAAGAACTGCCATTACTGATGGAACCTTTGCCTTTAAATTCTTTCTTACAGAATTCTCAAGCATTGCCGCATCAACTAATGTATCCGCCCTTGCCACACCTATTTCTCTAAGAAAGTCTAGTAGGGCTTCTCTTGTGTATCCCCTTCTTCTCATACCTTTAATAGTAGGAAGTCTTGGATCATCCCATCCGTCAACCTCATTGCTTGCAACCAGCATTTTTAAATACCTCTTACTAGTAACAACTCCGCTTAAATTCATTCTCCCAAATTCAATTTGCCTTGGCTTTGGAAGTTCTAAATCTAACTCATTTAAAACCCACTCATAAAGCGATCTATGGTCTTTAAATTCATTAGAACATAAAGAATGAGAAATTCCTTCAATATAATCTTGAATTGGATGAGCATAATCATACATAGGATAAATACACCATTCATTTCCCGTCCTATAATGCGGAATATAGGAAATTCTATAAATTACAGGATCACGCATATTCATATTAGGACTGCTCATATCAATTTTTGCTCTTAAGACAGCTTCTCCCTCTTTAAATTCTCCCCTCTTCATCTTTTCAAAAAGTTCTAGATTTTCCTCTACACTTCTTTCTCTATAAGGACTATTTTTACCTGGTGCTTTTAAAGTCCCTCTATATTCCCTTAATTCCTCTGCACTTAAATTACAAACAAAAGCCTTTCCCTTTTTAATTAAATGAATAGCATATTCATAAATTCTTTCATTATAATCCGAACCGTAAAAAAGTCTATCCTCATAATCAAAACCCATCCACTTCATATCTTCCATAATGGCCTCAACAAATTCGTGGTCTTCTTTCCCAGGGTTTGTATCGTCAAATCTCAAATTAAATTTCCCCTTATACTTTGTCGCAATCCCATAACTTATATTAATAGCATAAGCACTACCTAGATGAAGATAACCATTTGGCTCTGGTGGAAAACGAGTATGAATCTCCCTTGTATATCCCTTCTCCACATCTTCCCCAACTATTCTGTCAACAAAATTTAATACTTCTTTTTCATTACACATTTCACATATCTCCTTTATTTTTATTAACTTCTTTTCTCCTCTACTCAATATGAAACTCCGCCTCAGGGTCCTTCGGTGGAGTAAGTTTTACTTAGCAAATCATAGAGCACATAGTGAAAGTTTCGCTTACCAAATCATAGATTTGGAGCATCACTTTTGGAATAAAACTTAAAAACTCCCACCCCAAAGACCTTTAAAGTCTTTAGGGCGGGAGTTATATCTCGCGTTGCCACCTAAATATATTAATATGTTGCCATATTAACCTCATCAAGTACGGCACTATACCTAGTGCTTATACTCTAGTTCTGTAACGTGAACAAACGTCATAGCATCACCTTGCGGATCCGTATGAAGCTCAGGACCTTGTTTCAATAAATACTTCTTTGCTCCATCTCAGCTATCGGAGCTCTCTGTATAAGAAAATAGATATTTACTTCTTCCATCATAGCCATTTTAATTTTTCTCTCTTAATTTAATAAGACAAATTTCTATTTACATATATTGTACTTAACTACATTTGCTAAGTCAATATATGGCTTAAGCTTTTCTAATACTTATTCTATTCGTGTAAACCGAAACCTGTGATTACTAGTCCTGCCCAATCAGCATTTTCTTTTTCTACCCAATGATACTCTATGTCAAGCTCCTTAAGCCATGCATTAAGACCATGGCTTTTCTTGCTGACGTTAGGTGATTTTCTTCCAAAAATATCTTTGATTGTCTCTAACAATTCAGCCT
The DNA here is from genome assembly GCF_000821305.1 of Clostridium culturomicium. GTDB lineage: Bacteria > Bacillota > Clostridia > Clostridiales > Clostridiaceae > Clostridium_J > Clostridium_J culturomicium. Next base: position 289,316 of record NZ_CCXK01000014.1, read on the forward strand.
GCTCCTCCTTACCAATCTCTTTGTCTAAAAACTTGCTTATTTCTATACAGCATTGAGCATAAGAAGAATGATCCTCAAAGTATAATTCATTAGCAAGAAGTATTCTCTTCTCATTTAATTCTTTAATCACTTCATTGATTTCTTCTACATTTGATAAGTATTTCTTTGCTATTCCCATAGCATCAATATCATTGTCCAGTCTATTTATCTGTTTTTCTAATCTTTCATTTCTCATTAAGTTTTCCCACTTTATCTTTTATTTAACCATATGTTTCAACGGTAATGTATCTATTATAACATTACCAATATTACTATCAAGGTTTATAAAAATTTAATTTGAAAATAGAGCTAATTATTTAGTTCATTAAAATATCTTGTATATTTTTCATGCTCCTATTAGCTTCTTTCAATTCTAACCTTACTTCCACCTTTTCCTGCTTCTGCTGGAGATAGCATAAGCTTCACAGGAACTCTGTTTTTAATAGATTCCACGTGGCTTATGATTCCAACCTTAAGCTTATCGTTATGAATTCTTTCTAAAGAAGACATAACTACTTCAAGCAGATTGTCATCAAGGGTTCCAAAGCCTTCATCAAGGAAGAATAACTCAAGTGGAGCTGTTCCCTTAAGCTGAATTTCTGCAGATAACGCTAAGGCAAGAGCCAATGATGTTAAGAAGGTTTCTCCTCCGGAAAGGGTTGATGCATCTCTTTCTGCTCCTCCGTTTTTATAATCACGAATTATGAACTTGCCATTTTCATCTGCTTCTAATCCATAATTACCACTGCTTATTTCCTTAAGTCTCTTTGAGGCTTCAATAGAAACATACTTTAACCTTTCAGCTGCCACAAATTCAACAAATTTCTTTCCCTTAAATAACTTCTCTAAATCTGAAAGAAGGCTCAACTTATGCTCCAGCTTAGTCCTTTTCTCCATAAGCTCCTTAAGATGCTCTATTTTCTTTGAAATTAAACTAACTTCTTCTTCTAGCCTGATTCTCCCTTCATTAATTTCCTTAAGTCTAGCTTCCTTCACAGCTTTCTCCTGCTGAATATTGATCCAGACTTCTTCTTCAATATCTCTGCCTGCAATTTTCTTTAAAATACTCTCAATAGCTCCAGTTACCTTAGCAATAGCATTATTATGATTTTCAATTAACTCCTTTAATTTCTGAAGATTCGCCTTAGAAATCAAGTTCTCATTAACCTGCTGTGGAGTTTCAAAGCCTTCCTCTTGAAGGACTTTACTTAAAGCAGCCTTCTCTTCACTTAATCTTTTCTCTAAATCCGTCAATTTACTTATAGCCTCTATTAAAGCTTCATTGCACTTTTTGAATTCTTCCTCTAACGCGATTTTCTCCTTATCACTTTTACTAAAGCCTTCTTCAATGGATTTTATGCTACTTAATACATCATTTAAAAGCTCCTGTAAATCTGCTGACTGCCCAACCTTAGCTTTAATAGTAGCTTCCTTTTCTTCTTTATTTTTCTCCTTAGCTGAAAGTGTAGACCTTTCCTTAACTAAAGCTTCTCTGACTTTAGTAAGATTACTATTTGCTTGTTCTTTCTCTTTAATAATTGTTTCTAATAATTCTCTATATCCCTTTAATTTATTTTCAAGGTTTTCACGCTTCTTTTCCTTTTTTTCTATTTCATCACTGGCTGCCTTAAAATCTTCAACCTTTATTTCACCCTTAATAACCTTAATATCACTTTCAATAAGTTCAAGATTTTTAACATTTTTGTTTATAGTATTTTTTAATTCTTCTACATGCTTTTCATTTTGGAGAATTATAGACTTTGTTGTATTTATCTGACCTTCTAAAACTAACTTTTCCTCTGATAGCTTCTTTACTTCCTTTTCTAAGTCTTCTTTTTTACTATCAAAGTCAGCTATAGCCTTACTTAAGATATCAAATTGAGTTTCAAGTTCCTCTGGCTTATACTTTTTAAAATCTTCTCCTAAACCCTCGATTTCCTTACTCTTCTCTTCAACTCTCTCCTTTAAAGTTTTAAGGTTTGCTTCTCCACGGGCTATATCCACGTCTAAAGCTTTTAACTTTGACTCCTTTAAAACTAATTCACTTTCTAAGTCCTTAACATCAGCAACTTCTACAATTTCAATGTCCTCTAGATGGTGATCCTTTGAACCACAAACGGGGCATACTCCTCCCTCCTTCAAAGCTTCTCTTAAGGTATGGGCTATATTTTCTACCTGAAGTTTTGAAAGTGAGCTCTTAAGCTTAAGGATGAATCCTTCCAAATCAGATTTTTCTGTAGCGTTACTGTTAAGTAACTCTTCAAATTTAGTTATAGAAACCTTATCAGCTTCAAGAATCTTCTTAGCTGCTTCATATCTAGTCCACTTATCCTTAACTTCCATTAACAGCTTCTGAATAGCTACTAGATCTTCATTTTTACCTGGAACATTATTCGAAAGCTCCTTTAACTTTCTTTCTACTTCTATTAAAGCCTTTGACCTTTCCTCAAAGTTCACCTGTTGATTACCTAACTTCAACTTACTCTCATTTACTGCTGCTTCTATCTCTAAGCGCTTTGCCTTAGCTTCGTTAATTAATTCATTCAAGTCAGCACTCTTACCCTTTAATATAATACCTTGTTGAACCTTAGCCTTAAATGTACCTTCCACCTTTAAGTTTTCCACTTGAATTTCAGTATTACTTATAAGCTCTGTGCCTTTTTCCATTCTCTCTTCAGCCTTTTTTATTGCATTTGTCGCATTCACATCTTCTTTTTCAAGGTTTCCTATAACTTCTAGTAAACTTTTTATTTCACTTTTTAAAATGTTTAGGGACCTTTCCTCCTCTAAGGCATCTTTTATTTTTTCTTCCTGAACCCTTAGCCTTGGAATCTGAACATCCTTTTTTTCCCTCCATAAATTCCACTTATTTTGAACTTCTTGAAGTTTAATCCTTAAGCTTTCACTTACTTCCTGAAGCTTTTCTTTTTCTATATTTGAAACCTTAATATTTTTCTCCGTACTCTCATAAGCCTCAACATATGGAAAAACCTTTACAGCAGCTTCGCCTAAATTAACCTTTTCTTTATAACCATTTATTTCTTCTGTTTTATCTTTAAGGTCAGCTTCCACTTTCTTATGAACCGAAAGCTCCTCTACTAAATTCCAAAGTTCCTGTGCTTCCCTGAAGTTTTTTTCTATAGTTTCAAACTCTTTATTTTCAACCTTCAAAATTTCTTTTACTTCCTTAAGCTCATCCTGCTTTAATTTTAATCCTTCTTCACTAATATCTTCAAAGCCTTTAATCTCGCCTAAAAGCACACTATGCTCTGTTTTCTCTTTACTTATCCTACTTCCAAGCTTTCGAGCAAGCTCATCCCCATAACACTGAAGACTAAATAACCTTTCAAGCATTTCTCTTCGTGCCTTACCCTCAAGCTTTAAAAACTCACTGAACTTACCTTGAGGAAGTACTACTGTTCTAGTAAAATCCTCAAGACTTAAACCGATAATTTCTCGGCAATTGTTAGTAACTTCTTTCACCTTATCTGCCAGCACCACTGGCTCACCACTAGTAACCTCCATAAGCTTACATTTATCTGATTGTGGATTTCCACTTTTCTTATCTCTCTTAAAGGAACGCTCCACTACATAAATCTTGGGATGAGCTCCCGAAATTTGAAACTTAAAGCTTAAAGCTAAAGAGTTACAGTTTGTATTTATATAATTACTGCTTTTTCTCGCTATATCTCCATAAAGGGCTAAAGTAATCCCATCAAGAACTGTTGATTTTCCACTGCCAGTTGGTCCAAAAATCCCAAATAACCCACACTCCGTAAGCTTTTCAAAATCTATGATCTGTTCTTCATTAAAACTGTTTAAACCTTTTATTTTTAATTCAATCGGCTTCATCCTAGTTATCCCCCTCTTCTGAAAGAATAGACATAAGTAACTCTACCACCTCATCTTGAGCCTCAACGCCTCTTTCTTTTTTATAAAACTCCTTAAAAATCTCATGGAAGGGCTTATCTACAAGACTTGTTGCAGCCTCATCCTCTTCCTCTACCCCCTTAAGCTTTGGAAGAATTTCAAGGATATCCTTCTTTGCAGTTTTCATTTTCTTTATTTCCTCTTCCGTTATATATCTGTCAGTGGAAACCTCTAAATAAACCCAGCATTCTCTGTCTTTATTAATCTCACATCTTTCAATGGCATCCTCTATACTTTCGCATTTCCAAATTTCTATCGGCTTATATACCTTAAATTCAACTTCATTTATATTTGCTTCTTCGCCAGCTCTTACTTCAACTAAAAAGCACTTATTAGCAAAACTGATTTCTTTCTTATTGTAATGAAGTGGCGCACCTGAATATCTAGCTTTTTTATTTGTACCTGGCACAACCTGTGGTTTATGGACATGACCTAACGCTACATACTGCGCCTTCTCTGGGAAACAGCTTCCATTTACAATATAGCTTCCCCCAAGCTGAATACTTCTCTCTGAACCACTTTCCTCACTTCCCATGGCAAATAGATGAGATACCACTAAATTTATAGTGTCCTCTCTATAGTTTTCTGCTAAATTAGAAAACAACTGATGAATCCTTTCACTATAAGACTTCAGTCTGTCTTCATCACTATCCATATCATTATAAAGAACCTCATTTAATCTTTTCTCACTAGGATATGGAACTGTTAAAACAACAGCTTTTTCTCCATTGATTTCAACTTCTATAAAGCCCTCTCCAGATTGAATAACTCTATGCTTCCCATACTCACCTGGCTGCACCACAGTCTTTGGTGTTCCTACCATAATAATTCCATGCTCCATGGCAAGAGGCCCTGCTGCCACAAGCCTCTCGGGATTATCGTGATTTCCCGCAATTACAAGAGTTAATCTCTCTCCTTCTTTAGATAATCTCTTTAAGGTATCATAGAACATCTTCTCTGCCCTCGCTGGTGGATTACTTGTGTCATACACATCCCCAGCGATAATTACCATATCAACCTTATTTTTTTCTACTATATTTACAAAATCCTTTAAGAACTCCTCCTGCTCATCCATCCTACTCTGGCCCTCTAAGTTTTTTCCTAAATGCCAGTCTCCTGTATGTAGAATTCTCATAATGCCTCATCCCCCTTAAATAAAATTATTAATTCTATATTCTACTTACTCCCTTTAATCTTATAAAAAGAAGTTTCTAATTTTCACCTTGCAAATTAAAATATACTATAATTATAACCTATATTTCTTAGTAATTTATCATTGTAGATAATAAAAAAGGTAGTTAAAGCATATTGCTTTAACTACCTGTAATAATTCTTACTTACCATAGAATAGTTCCAAAGTTTCCTCTGTAGGTTTCTTCCCTATATAGCTTCCTATAACAAAAGCAACTATTGATACAAATAATGCAGGTACTATTGGCTGAAGTCCCCATGGTGCAAACTTTGTAACATACATTATTATAAATGATGCTACACCAAATACCATTGAAGAAATTGCACCCGTAGCATTTGATTTCTTCCAATATAGTCCGAAAACTACTGGACAGAAGAATGCTGCTTCAAGTCCTCCAAAAGCAAATAAATTTATAAAGGTAAGTAATTCCGGTGGCTGAATAGCTAGGATAAAAACTATAATTCCAATTATAGCTGTTGATGCGAAGCTTATTCTTGAAACCTTTTTTTCAAAATCTTTATCGCCTTCCTCCACTTTACCTTTAACAATATAAGTTATATATATATCTTTAACTATTGTTGCTGAAGATAAAATAAGCATAGATGAAACTGTTGACATAACAGCCGCTAAAGGTGCTGCTAGGAATAATCCTGCCAATACCGGCGGCATTATACTAACTACTAAAGTTGGTATTACTATATCTGAGTTAGCAATTCCTGCTGGAAGCACCACTGCAGAAAACACTCCTGCCAAAAGCATTCCTACCATTAATATAAAAAATACTATAGTTCCATAAATCATGGCATTGTGCATGGATTTGCTATCCTTAAAGCCCATAGCTCTAACTGTATTTTGAGGAAGTCCTAAGGTACCAACTCCAACAAGAACCCAGAAGGATAATATGTATCCTCTGCTAAAGTGGTCACCATTCATCGGTGTTGCCCAGTTTGGATTAACCTGTGTTAAACTGGCTGCAACGGAATCCATTCCCCCTCCAGCCTTTACTATAAAGTAAAGGATAAGTCCAGTTCCAATTACCATAATTACTCCTTGAAGAGTATCAGTTAGGACAACGGCTTTAAAGCCCCCTATTGTAGTATAAAGAATAACTATAGTCCCAAATAAAACTAGTCCTGTTATATATGAATAGCCTGTTATAGTCTGAAACAGAACTGCTCCACCTATAAATTGAGCTACCATGGTTACAATGAAAAATACTACTAATGCCACTGATGATAGAACTACCACTGTTGAAGATTCATATCTTCTTGATAAATAATCAGTTACCGTTATCGCATTAATCTTTCTTGAAATAATAGCCAACTTTTTTCCTAAAATCCCTAGAGTAAGAAACGCCGTTGGTACTTGAGTTACTGCAACTATAACCCAGCTTAATCCAACAGAATAAGCAATTCCTGGACCTCCTATAAAGCTACTTGCACTAGTATAAGTAGCAATCAATGTCATGGCAAGAACAAAGCCTCCCATAGACCTTCCACCTATAAAATAATTATTGATAAATCCATTTTTAGCATTTTGCTTAGCTGAACTTTTGCTCACCCAAACTCCTAAAAACAAGTTCAGTGCCAGGTACAGCACTATTGGTAGTATAATTAAAAATCTCTCCATAAATGTGCTCCTTCCACTTTACTCTTTCGTTTTAGTAATTTCTTCTTCACAATCCTCTAAGTCAACTTCCACAAAAAAACACTTAATTGTAAAAATTACTGCTGTGATAAACAATATTGGTCCAACGATACTATTTAAAATAAACCATACTGGAAGTCCCATTATAAAGGTATAGGTTGATGGATCTTTATCACCCATTACAAAACCTGTAAAATACCACCATACAAAGTAAAGCAGATACAAAATAACTGAAATAATTACTTCCTTGTGAATCTGTTTATTTCTTTGTTTCTCTGTCAGCCTCATATTCTCACCCTCCTTATTAAGTTTTATTGTAATCCCCCTAGATTATAACTCTAGACAAAGTTATATTAACATTTCAGCTTTAAGTAAACAATAATTTAAGTATAATTTACTGCTGACTTTCTTCAACTCTTTTAATATATTTAACTTCAACTTACCTTATTAAACTATATATTCCTCAAAATATCTATGCAGCCAGCAATGAATATATGCATAAATCCATGCATAACCACTTCATATTTATACATAAATATTATTTAAAATCGTTTTGATTCGTTGAAATTACAGCAATTCAAACATAGATTTTATTGTTTTAAAAATTGTTTTAGAATTTTTATAAAAAACTATTGCATATTTATTAACATCAGTTGTATAATCATACACATGGAATGAATATTATTTTTTTACATATAAGGGGGAAATAACAATGAAAAAAGGATTATTAAAAAAATTATTAGTATTTACACTTGTAGGTACAATGGCATTGCCATTAATGGCATGTGGAAATAATAAAGATGCCAATGGAAACAAAGACTTATTAGAAACAATTAAAGAAAAAGGTAAAATAACTATTGGAATGAGTGTTGATTATGCTCCATACGAATTCTTTATTATGGAAGATGGCAAAAAGAAAATGGTTGGTATGGATGTCGATATGATGAACGAAATTGCGAAAGATTTAGGAGTTGAAGTTGAAGTTAAAGAAATGGAATTCAGCACCATATGTGATGCTGTTAGAACTGGTGTAGTTGACTTGGGAGTTTCAGGTTTATCTCCAGAACCAGATAGATTAGAAATTGTTGACTTCTCAGATATATATTTCAATGCTGAGCAAGGTATCTTAATCAACAAAAATAATACAAGCTCTATTAAAAGCCTCTCTGACTTAGAAGGTAAAAAAATAGGGGCTCAAAATGGTTCAATCCAAGCAAGTATTGCTCAAGGAGTTAAAGATGCAGATGTCAAGCTTCTTCCTGAAGTCCCAACTCTAATTCAAGACCTGATTGCTGGTAATCTTGATGCAGTTATCGTTGAACTTCCTGTTGCAGATATCCAAGCTTCAATCCATGATAACTTAGCTGTTGCCACTGAAAAAATAGCTGATAACGCTGGTGGTGGTTCAGCAATTGCAGTTCCAAAGGGACAAGAAGCTCTTTTAGCAGAAGTTAATAAATCAATAAAAAGATTACTAGATGAAGGCAAATTAAGTGAGTTTTATAAAACTGCTGTAGAACTAAGCAAAAATGAAGTATCAGCAGAATAATTTTTAAAAGTACTAACCTCTACTTAATCAACTCTATGATTTGATTAAGTAGAGCTTAAATGCGAATCTAAATCTTTGATTTAGTAATTTTAACTTACTCTGTAAGAGTACTCCTTCGAATGAAAAGAGAAGGAGCTTCATTAAAAATGGACTTTTAAATTTATCATCAAGGAGGAACTATGAGTAATTTAAGTTTTAAATTTTTAGAAAAATATTATCCAGTCTTTATAGAAGGTATTAAGTTTACCTTGCTTGTATCTCTACTAGCTGTTGTTTTTGGAGTTATCTTTGGAACTATACTTTGTTTCATGAAAAGATCTAAGTTAAGAGTCTTAAGAATTCCAATACCAAAAATTATTGCCTCTATTTATATTGAGTTTGTAAGAGGAACGCCTTTATTACTACAAATATTCATAGTTTACTTCGGATTAAACACCTTTGGCTTTAAATTTTCTCCAATTACTGCCTGTGTAATTGCTCTGTCTCTAAACTCCGGAGCCTATGTTGCAGAAATCATAAGAAGTGGTATAGATGCAGTGGCCAAGGGTCAATTAGAAGCTGCCAGAAGTCTAGGAATGACTCAAAGCAAGGCAATGCAATATATCATTCTTCCTCAAGCCATTAAAAATATTTTACCTGCTATAGGTAATGAATTTGTTACTATAATAAAAGAATCTTCCATGGCATCTTCAATCGGTGTAGCAGAAATAACCTATGCCGGAAAGTTAGTTACTGGAGCAACTTATAGAAACTTCGAGCCTTTAATAGTAGCTGCGGTATGTTACTTTATACTAACCTTCACTCTTGGAAGACTTATGGCATACGTTGAAAGGAGATTTAAAGCAAGTGATTTACGTTAATAATTTAAACAAAAGCTTTGGAAATAATGAAGTTTTAAAAGGAATAAATCAACATATAAAAAAAGGTGAAGTTGTTGTTGTTATCGGTCCTTCTGGTTCTGGTAAATCAACCTTCCTACGTTGCTTAAACCTTCTTGAAGAGCCGACTAGTGGTGAAATTGTCTTTGAAGGTAGCAATATAACTGATAAAAACACTAATATAAATAAATTAAGAGAAAAAATGGGAATGGTTTTCCAACAGTTTAATCTATTCCCACATAAATCAGTAATAGAGAATATCACTATTGCACCTATAAAAGTTAAGGGTGAAAAGAGTGAAGATGCTAAACAAAAAGCAATGTCACTTCTAAAAATGGTTGGTTTGACTAAAAAAGCTGATGCATATCCTGCTTCTCTTTCCGGTGGACAAAAGCAAAGAATAGCTATCGCAAGAGCTCTCGCCATGGAACCAGATGTTATGCTATTTGACGAGCCAACTTCAGCTCTTGACCCTGAAATGGTTGGTGAAGTTCTAAATGTTATGAAGGACTTAGCTAAGGATGGAATGACCATGGTTGTTGTTACTCACGAAATGGGCTTTGCTAAGGAAGTTGGAGATAGAATTCTCTTCATGGATGATGGAAACATCGTAGAACAAGGAACCCCTGAAGAAATCTTCAATAATCCTAAAAATCCAAGAACTATAGATTTTCTATCTAAAGTTTTATAGCATCAACCATTAAAATATCATAAAAATAAGAAGAAGACCTGACCCGCAAACATTACGGGTCAGGTCTTGATTCATTCATATGTACTAATTTAAGTTAATATAGAGTTCTATTTCAAAACTTTCTACTTCACTTATGTCTTCTGCATATTTTTTAATTAAACTAAGGCCTCTACATCTGCTGCACTAGCCTTTACAGTAAATATCATGCTGTCATCAATCTTTATCGTACATTCATCAGTCTTTTCTTTTTGAACCTGAAGCCCTAAACCTCCAGTGTGTATTTCTATAACCTTTTTTGGTGCTATTGCAACTTCAAATTTTCCATCCTTCGCACCTGTTATCTTTAATTCCGTTCCCACACCTTCAGTTGACTTAACTATTAACCCTATGATGTTATTTCCTTTTAAAACTACTTTATCTGTTGGAATTGATTTAACCTCTACCTGCCCTTGAAGTGTCATCCATCCACCACTTAAATTAATTTTAGCTAAAAGACTTGTGTTATAAGCTTCAGTAACCCTCTCTAATAATTTACCTAACTCATATATTTTTAATTCATGCTTCATCTCGAACCCTCCTGTAATAATATTTTCCTAATAATCGCTATTAATTATATTATACATAACTCTTCCTATATATCTATACTTTTAATATATATTTAAAAAATCAAGTAAATATCATTTAAGGTTAACCTTATTTAATATTGGGTATTCTGGCTCAGAATCCATAGAATTCGTTCCTACTGAAATTAGCAAAACAGAGTGTCCTCTAGTACTAATTTCAAATGAAATCAGTGGAACTATATTTCTGCTTGAAGTACAAGAAGGTGATATAAAAGTGCAGAATCAAATAGATAGAGAATACGTTTAAGAACTTTTTAAACAAATACCCGACAATTTAACTCTTCAAGATAAAGAAAAAGTAACTAAAGCTAAAGAAGCCTATGAAGGCTTAACAATTTCTCAAAAAACTTTAGTAAATAACCTCAATAAATTAATAAAAGCATAAGAATTAATTGCTAAACTAGAAGCTGATAAAAAGCCACTTCCACCAACCGACTAACCTTCATCCCTTAACCCTTTGCGTAATGGCTGTAGCAAGTGGAATCTTTATTAAAAAACATAAAAAATAAGTAATAAAAATATCAGCAGATAATAATTTTGCTGATATTTTTATTACTTTTATATTTTATGGTCTTAATCCACTTCCGCCTTGAAGTGTAATAGTTTCTCCTGTTAAATAGCTTGCTGCATTACTAGCTAGGAATACACATACTCCACCAATATCTGTTTCTGGATCTGCAAATCTACGAAGTGGAATATCATTTATTGTTTTCTCATATAAAGCTGGATATTCTTCCTTCCATCTCTCTAACCCTGGAGTCATAGCTAACGGACAAATCACATTAACATTAATTCCAAAGCCACCCCATTCTGCAGCCGCAACACGTGACATTCCACGTATTCCTTCCTTTGCTGCAGCATACGAAGATTGGCCAAGTTTCCCAAACAAACCAGCTCCTGAAGCAAAATTTATAACACTGCCTTTAGTTTCCTTTAAGTATGGGAATGCTTCTCTCATGTAAAAAAAGGTTGCATATAACCCCGAATAAATTGCCATATCAAAATCTTCTTTACTATGATCAACTAAGTTTGTTCCAGATTTAGAAACCTGAGCATTATTTACTAAACAATCTATTCTTCCGAACTTTTCAACTGTTTTAGCTATAACACTTTTAACAGCCTCTTCATTTCCACCATCTGCTGGAATGCCTAATACTTGAACATTAAACTCTTCTTCAAGTTTTTTAGCTGCATTTTCTAAGTCAGTCACATTCCTTCCAGTTATAACTATATTAGCCCCTTCTTTTGCAAAGGCTCTAGCAACACCATTACCTATCCCCTTCGAACCACCGGTAATGATAACTGCCTTACCTTTCAATTCATCATTGTACATAAAAACACCATCCTTACATATTAAGAATAATTATTATCTTATGATATAAAATATTATTTATAGTATATATTGTAACACTCTTTTTAATTCTAAATTATAATTTTACAAAATTTTCACAATTATTTATCTATTTTTTTTAACTAAAATACTAAATATTTTTTTCAATATCTTCCTTTACCCTGTCTATGCTATTAATGTTGTACATGGGTCTTAATATAGGATTTGACTTCTTCTGGACAAATATTAAGTATAATTGCAAACTCTTCATTTAACAACTTCTCTGCGGTATGCATTATTTCTTCATCACCTTTATATAGCTTTTTCCCTTGCAACTTTCTCTGCTTTTTATCTAAATATATGCTCCTTATAATTGTGATTAAATCCTCACACTTGGCAGTTCTAATCATAGATTTAAACTGTTGTAATCTTAACTTTTCATCCTCTACCAATATAGGAATTTCATTATTCATATCACTAATTAATGATGCAACCTCATCTTTTGTGTGTATTTTTCTCATTGCAATTTTCTCATTATCAACGGGTATTTTAACAACTATATTTTTAGAATATACGGGACTTAAAACATAGTATTCTCTCAAATTATTTCCTGTCTCTTTTTCAATATCTATAATTTTGCATACTCCCATTGTTCCATACATTATTAAATCATTAATTTTAAACTTCAAAGTATCCTCCTCCTTAATCTTAATATGCTATTTATCTTTTAAACTTTCGATGATTATATCTGCTAATTATTTTCTAGAAATAAAAAAATATAGCTCTAACAACTAGATTTACGTTATTAAAACTACATACCGTATATAAACTATTATATCATATAAAAATTTTATAATGTAAATAAAAGTTTTTTATGATTTCAAATAAAGTTAGGCATTTTGCTTTTATCTTCATTTATGTCATAATAAAAGTAAGAAATAAGGTTTTGGAGATGATACAATGACTACTAAAATAGAAAAGCTATCAAAAATTCTTAATGAAAGTAAAAATATAGTATTCTTTGGTGGCGCTGGAATGAGTACTGAATCAGGAATACCTGATTTTCGAAGTTCTGATGGACTTTTTAACGAGAAGCTTAATATCACTCTTACTCCTGAACAATTAGTTTCTCATACTTATTTTTCAAGATATCCAGAGCAATTTTTCAACTTCTATAAAGCTAAACTAATCTATCCTAACGCTAAACCTAATACAGGACACTTAGCCCTTGCTAAACTTGAAGAAGCAGGAAAGCTAAAAGCTATAATTACACAAAATATAGATGGACTTCATCAAATTGCAGGTTCTAAAAATGTTTTTGAATTGCATGGCTCAGTTCACAGAAATTACTGCACCAACTGCAATTCATTTTATGATGCTGAGTTTGTAATTACTGCACCAGGAATACCTCTATGCACCAAATGTGGTGAAATAGTTAAACCTGATGTTGTTCTATATGAAGAAATGTTAGATGATAATGTTATTAATGGTGCTATTAACGCTATCGCATCTGCTGATACCTTGATCATTGGCGGCACCTCTTTAGTTGTTTACCCTGCTGCTGGTTTAATTAATTATTTCAGAGGTAAAAACCTTATATTAATTAACAAAACTCCCACTCCTGCCGACTCCAATGCAAATCTAGTTATTCGTGATTCAATTGGAAAAGTTTTAAGTGAAGCTGTCTCAAATTTATAAAAATTAAGTCCATATGAGGATGAATCATAACAACGCTCATATGGACTTAACTACTTTTTTATTCGTTGTTTTTTGTGTTCTCATCTATACCCAACTTCTCTAGCTTATCAAAAATAGCTTCTTGATTTTCCAAAAGCTTATCTAACTTCTCATGTATATCACTCATAATGACCTCATTTTTTAAGTTTACTTTATAATCATTTTCACTTCTAACTCTATCCTTTGCTTCCTGTCTATTCTGACTCATCATAATAAGAGGTGCTTGAAATGCTGCTAGACATGACAGTGCTAAATTTAAAAGAATGAATGGATATGGATCAAACCCTTTATTTTTGAGAGCAATTCCATTGACCATCATCCATAAAACTAGAGTTCCAAAAAATATAATTAAAATATTTATAAAAAAACAGTATGAAAATTGCAATATTCTCATACTGTAAATCAACTATCTTACTACTCCATTTCTCAAAAATAAATTCATACTCTTTTCCCTAGTTCTACTTACGGCATCCTCAATTGGCTGACCTTTCATAATTTCAATAATCATTGGTGCTAAAATAACCATAGCATCTCGATACCCCATTTCAATATTTTGATATAAAGTACTTTTATTCATATTAATAGCACCAATTCCATTGATAAATTCTAAAGACGTTGATGGATAAATCTCTACTATATTTTTCATTTCACCAAATCTTACAGCTACTGCATCTTTATTTGATAAATGAACCACAATTATTATATCACATCCATGCTTTCTTACTGGTGCCACTGGTACATTATCAGCATTATGTTTCATTCTCGAATACATATTAATGCCACCATCTGCATATCTGTGATTTTTAAACATTATAGGTTTAAAAATGTATGGTATGGCACATGAAGCAAGAACAATATTCTTCATTTCCTCTTCATTATAGTCATTTAAACAGAAATATTCCGGTCTTTCATCATCGATGTTATACGCACAAGCATATATACATTTACCTGAGTTTCTAATAACTCTCATGTCAACATACTCTTCTATAAATTTTTCAACACCACTTTGAGATAAGAGTGCTATATCTCCACCTTTTAATTGATCAATTATCCCTTGGTCATTACCTAAATTTTTAACTCTGGATATCAACTCTGTTACCTTCTTTTTCCTACTATTCTCCTGACTGAAAATAAATCTAGAATAAGACAAGTTACTCCAGCTACTATTACAAGTACCTTCATCATTCATTGCTAAAAGTAAAGCATTAACAGCTCCTATTGAAGTTCCTGAAATAACTTGAATTTGATTTATCAGCTGAAGCTCCCACAAAGCTTTAAATACCCCGGTTTCATAAGCTCCCTTTGCTCCACCTCCAGATAATACTAATCCTATATTTAATTCTGATAATTCTCTTACAATTTTCAATTAACCACCTTCATTTTATTTATAATCCTTTAATTTGAATTATGCTCTTTATCTTACTACTATAATACTAAGGCTTCATTAAAAATTTTACAACTTTTCAAAAAGTTTATTCAAACAAACCTTTTATAATTTTATCTATATATAAGTAGACATTTTAAAAATATATCTCTTATAATTGTATTGTAAAGAATATTGTTTCAAGGAGGTATTGTCATGGAAAATAACTTAGAACTATTTTGGGATGCATCTATAGACGAAATCAAAGCTGGTTATACAGAATCAAGCGATGCCTATATATGTTTAGTTTGTGGAAAAGAATTTATTAAGGGTGAGGTTTTTCCCATTGAAAATAGATTTTTCGATGCTAAAAAAGCTGTTGAATTACACATTGAAGAGGCCCATACATCAATGCTAAACTATATTCTTAACATGAATTCATCCTTTATTGGTATATCAGATGTTCAAAAAAATCTCATTACTCACTTTGCATCAAAGGAAACTGATAAAGAAATTGCAGCTAAACTTGGTATTGCAGGGTCAACCATTAGAAACCATCGATATAAATTAAGAGAAAAGGAAAAACAAAGCAAAGTTTTCTTAGCAATGATGGAGCTTCTAGCTGAAAATACTAAAAAGAAAATATCAGTACTTGAAAAATCTACCCTTTGTGATGCTCATAAAACTGCCACAACTTTAGATGACAGATTTAATATAACTGATAAAGAGAAAGCCCAAGTAATTGCCAATTACATGGATGAAAGTGGTGCATTAAAAACTTATCCCTCTAAAGAAAAGAAAAAAATAATAGTTTTAGAGGAAATAGCTAAAAACTTTTCCAAAGGAAAGCATTATTCAGAAAAGGAAATAAACAGAATCATAAAGCGAATTCATGAAGACTATGCAACTATTAGAAGAGCCTTAATTGAATATGGCTTCCTTGATAGAAATAATACTGGAACGGATTACTGGGTAAATGATTAAAAAAAGGGAACGAAGCCAAAATGACTTCGCTCCTTTTTTATAACTATTATTCTACAAAAGGGGATTCATATAATTAATTAATCAGCTATTTAATTATACAAAAGGAATTTCTACATTTATTGAACTTCCCTCAATCTTTACTTTTGTTTTTACAAAAGGTCTTTCAGTAGCTTGAGTATCGGTTCCATATAAAATAACTCCTATCTTATGTCCTGCTTTTACAGTATAATCCATTGGTATCATTGTAAAAGTATATTCATAGAATTTACCCTCTTCTATTTTTTCTTTATTCCAAAGAGAGTTTCTATTTTGTGCATTCATCCATCCTCTAGAAATTACTCTATACTTAGATGGTTCAGCCTCATGAATAAATCTTTTCATATCAGCTTTAGGAGTATTTAATCCCCATTGTATCCCTTTTTCTAAGGTAACCTCTTGCTTAACTAACATGCGGTTATCCTCACCATAATCTACTAACATCGCACTTAATATAGCAGTTGGCTTATCAATTGCAGCTTTAAAGGACACCTGTACTCTTCCACTTATTCTTACATCTTCAGCTAACTCATCTCCGACAAATCTCACAAAGTGACTTTCATCCTTTTGTTCACTTAAGACAAGCTCATCTAACCATTCTGACATATTAACTTTTTCTCTCTCATACACAGTTGCTGATAAATTATCCACAAAATTCACAAAAGTATCAACTTGTCCTATATCAAATTTCTTTAATTCACTTTTTTCTGCTGGCCAATTTGCTGAAGTATGCCACTGATTTTGATTTATGTTACTCTGAATTAAAACACTTGGAATCTTCTCCATTGCTCCATTTTCAATATCGTATAGCCAATAATCTAACCACATGTGCATAATTTCATTAAAGTTTCCATTTTCTAAATCGTGAATATATATGTGGTCACCTTGATGCAAAATCATCTTTCTTGGTACATTATACTTTTCAAGTGCTTTCCATAAAAGGTCACACTGATTAGGCATAACATTCCAATCATTTAGACCATGAACAATAAAGGTCGCAGCTTTAAAGTTATGTACTTGATTTAAATAATTCCTCTCGTCCCAAAACTTATTGTAATTCCCGCTATTACGATCTTCAAGCTTTATTAAATTCTCAAGACATTTTTCATAAGCATCCTTAACCTTTGGATAATCTTCATCTAACCTTCTGCTGAAGCAATACTTTGCAAGTATATCAAGGTCATCTCCCTGCCAATCAATGGCTGGAGAATTTAATCCATTGTATCTATAATATTCATACCAGCTAGAAATTGCCGCTTCTGGTATAATAGTTTTCAACCCTTCAACACCTGTAGCTGCAACTGCAATGCACATGGTTCCTAAGTACGATTTACCTGACATTGCAACACTTCCAGTACACCAGTCAGCCTTTATTTCTATATTATCTTCTCTGTTAGTAAAAGCTCTGCATCTTCCATTTAACCAATCTATTACAGATTTAAAGGCTTCTGTTTCTTCTACAGACCCTGTCAAGGTAAACCCTTCTGACCCCTTTGTTCCAAGTCCACCACAGAAAACTGATGCATAACCTCGACTATTAAAATAGCTGTACCAGTCAGTAATACACTCTAGGGGAATCTCCTCCGTTGGAGCTGTTTCTACATATCCCTTTGTTTCTCTTACATATTTAGGTTTTACGTTATTCTTCCTTTTAAAATCATATATAATATCTTCTCTAGAAATATTCTGCTGTTCATAAACAACAACATCTTTATCTACATTGTGAGGTACATACCAGTCTTCATTACAAGTCATCATATATGGATTTGCAACATAAATAGCTGGGATCTTTAACCCTTCTAAGGTCTCCTTAGGCCTTCTTATATACACTGCAATTAAATCTAACTTTCCATCCCCATCAGTATCTACTGGTGTTTCAACAAATACCTTTTCAAAAATACATTCTTTATAATCAAATATTGCCTGTGTCTTATTAGCCTTTATTAAACTGCTATAATTTCTCGTTTCTTCCTTTGCCATATCCTTTTTGTATCCCCCTACTATTTCCTACTTTTGCTTCTTAAGATATCTCTTCCATACTAATACAACACCTGCTCCGATTAGTAGCATTACTATTAAGAATCCAAAGTAATATCTGAATCCAGTTACACCTGGATATCCATCAATTAATATTCCTGCAAGTAAAGAACAGAATATTTCCGGAAAGTAACCAACCGTTGATATAATTCCAGCTGCAGTTCCTGAATATTGCTCTGGTATATTTCCTTCACTCATCATTGCCCAAGTTAATGCATAATTAACATTATAGAAGAAGTAAATTACTAAAAATAATATTGTAAACACTATTATTGAGCTAGATGATAATGGTAACAATAGTATTGCTAAAGTTCCTGCTGCCATAGCTATGAAGGATACTAAAAGTAAATTACCAGTTCCAACCTTATCAGCAATATATCCACCACCAACATTAGAAAGAGGTGAAAGGAATCTCTTAACTGCGGCTAGAGTAGCTCCTAGTGTAACTGTCATTCCTAAAATACCTGTAGCATAAGGAGTGAAATAGTATAAAGATAAAGTAAATACATAGTTACAGAAGGTTACAATTCCAATTATCCATACTGCTGGTAAACGTAGAACTTTTCCTATTTCTTTAAAAGATAATTTTTCACTTTCTCCGATATTTTCATCATTCATTTTCCAAAATACAAGCAAACCACTTATTATAGTTATTATTGAATAAAATATGATAACATATTTCATACCTGTTGCATCATCTAATTTATTTACACCAAGTCTGAATATTATTACTGCAAGTGGAGCCATTATTGCTGCTGTAATGCCTCTTCCCCCTTCAAACCATCCAAACGCCTTACCTTGATCCTCTGCACTTGATAAAACACGTACTGCTTTTACACAAGCTGGCCAGAATGCAAATAGTGAAGTAAATCCCCAAAATGCGTATAAACAAACTAAAGCACCAAAGCTTAACGGTAATAAATGTAGAAATCCCCCTATTCCAGTTCCAACAAGTGATAAAGTTAATAACATTCTAATAGAAAAGCGGTCTGCTAAATAACCACCAAATAAGTAAGATATCATACCAAAAACGCCAAAAATACTGCCAAATACCCCCATTTGAGTATTAGTTAAATTGTACACTTCCAAATATGCATCATAATAGTCATACCTGAAATATGGCAATCCATAAATAATTGCTCCACCAGCTGCTACAAGCAAAATTGCAATAAAGTTTTTTGATGTCTTTTCACTAAACCCAAGTTTTCCAAATTTGTTTCCCATATTAAACTCTCCTTTAATTTTTATTTAACTGATAAACTTCAAAATACTTATTTTGAAGATAGTTAACAAAATATTTTGATTCAAGCTTTTCCCCTGTTGCTTTTTCTATCAATTCTGTAGGTGAGTAAATTGCACCGTGGCTGTGAACATTATCAGCCATCCATTTATAAATTAAATCTAGTTTACCTTCAGATAATAATTCATTTACTGAGCCTATCTGTCTTTCCATTGCCGCCACAAATTGTGAAGAAGTTAAATTTGCCAAGAAGTAACTTGGGAAATATCCAAAATAGCCTGCGGCCCAATGAATATCCTGTAATACCCCTTCATCATCACCTTTTGGCTCTACCCCTAGATATTCCTTATATTTATCATTCCAGACTCTTGGCAATTCAGACACCTTAATTTTGTTGTTAATTAGATCTTTTTCTATTTCATATCTAATAATTATATGAAGAATATAAGTAAGCTCATCAGCATCATTACGTATAAGCGATGGCTGAACCTTATTTATACCCCTAAAGAACTTATCCTCACTCAATTCACTCATCTGTGGACATATTTCTTGAAGTGTCTTATAAAATGAAGTCCAGAAACCTTTGCTTCTTCCAATTATATTTTCATATATTCTGGCTTGTCCTTCTTCTAGTCCAAAGGATGAAACCTCTGCTAGCATAGTTCCCATTAAGTCAGAGTTTATTGTCTGCTCATATATTCCCTTTCCGCCCTCATGAAGAGTGTTAAATAATCCAACTCTAATATCATTGTCATTATATGTTGTAATAATCCTCACATCATTTGGTGAACTTGCAAGTGTTGTAGGATGCATTCCTTCATCTAATCTACCCGCTGAAAAGTCGAACCCAATACTTTTCAATAACTCTTCAGACAATCTTTTTTGTTGTTCCTTTTCTATATAAATATCAAAGAAATTATCTTCAATATAAATTCCACTACCCTTTATCTTGCTTAAGAGCTCAATCACAAATAACTTTAATTCTTCTGCTAATGAATCAATCTGTTTAACCGTTACGCCCTCTTCATAATAACCAATTAATGCATCATAAGGATTTTCTTCATAGCCCCAGTATTCTGCGAAGGATTTAAAAGAATCAACTATTTTTTCCAGATATGGAGCAAACTTATTGAAATCTTTAGCTCTCTTAGCTTCTTCCCATTGACGCTCCGCATTTGCAATTAGTGTTATATACTGTGTATACTCTTTAACTGGAATACTGCTGACATAACTGTAGTTTCTCTTTATACGCTTTACCATAGAGTCAACATACTTTTCATTATCTTTTCTTCCCTCAAAATAACTTACGCAGCTTCTAAGTTTTTTATCTGAAAATAATTTATATAGTTCTCCACTTAGATAAGCCATAACCTGACTTCTATACTCCAGCCCTTTCTCAGGCATGTTAGTTATTTTATCCCAATAAACTAATGAATTTAAAGTATATTTAAGATATTCTATTTTTCTAACCAATTCCTTAAATTCCATGAGCTTAGTATCATAAATTTTATTAGTTTTCGCCATGACTACTCTCTCCTTCTTGTTTTGCTGCTTTATTATATTTCCATAATCCAATTAAAAGTATTGTGCATGCAATAGCATAAATAATAGCTGCTATATAATAAGCTGTTCTATATCCTTCCTGTGTTACAAATAATACTTTACCTGTGAACATTCCACTTGCTATGCTCGCAAGTC
Source organism: Clostridium culturomicium (assembly GCF_000821305.1). Classification (GTDB taxonomy): domain Bacteria; phylum Bacillota; class Clostridia; order Clostridiales; family Clostridiaceae; genus Clostridium_J; species Clostridium_J culturomicium. Next base: position 310,290 of record NZ_CCXK01000014.1, read on the forward strand.
CTGCTACAAAATTTAATGCAGATGCATATGCTGGCCTATACCTATCTGGTACAATCTCCATAGATAAAGAACTATCTACTGGACTACTTAAATTTATAAGCCCAGACCTGATGAATAAGGAAATTCCTACAACTGGAATTGTATATTTTCCAAAGGCATCTCCATTGGCAATCAATAACATAAAAGGAATTGATAGTAGTGCTACACCTCCAAGGGTAACAATTTGTCCAAATTTCTTAACCACCCATGGTGTAAACAACATGAAAACTACTATTGCTAAATATGACAAAGATACTAATTGAGAAGATGTAACCTTATCAATATGAAGATTCCTATTTAGAAAAACAGTGTAGTATGAACTAAATAGTCCCATGCCAAAGGAAATCATAGCCCAATAAATCATATAAATAATAGAATCTCTTCCCATTATGGATTTTAATATGTTCTTTACCTGTTGTATAAACGGTTTTCTCTCTTCTGCAGCCATGAAAAAATAATCATCTTTCTTCTCTCGAATAAGAATTGCAGGAACTATTGCTGCTAATGATAAGACTGCAGCCATAAACAGCACATCCTTATTTCCTTGAAGATAAGCAACTTTCATAACTGGAGACATTTCTGACACATATTCCGTCAAAGCTTTCGCTGAACTATAAGTCTGACCTGCTCTTAATGAAAACATCTTAACGGTTAATGCTCCGCCTAAAAATGTTGTTAGGAAATAACCTATATAACCTATATAATAAGTTTTTGTGTACCAGCTAATCTTGTTTTTACTTTTGGTGTATACGGCTATAAAGGGTGCAAGCATTGCATAATGCAATTGAATTCCTGTTAATGCTAATAGAGTTGTAATATTAAAAATTATTGGTGAATCCAAGTATAATACTGACAACAGAGCTGCTGAACATGAGACTGATGAAAACATCAGCAACTTTTTATATCCAATTTTCGGTATGAAAACAAGGATGAATGCACTTATAAATGTTGCATATCCGTAAAATGCCCAAAATGAAGTTGCTACTGTTATTGAAACCTCTTGAAGGTAATTAATATATGTATCATAAATAATTCCGCTCACCAAGTTACTTATGACATAACTTATAATGAACATAGAAATATTCCATGTCTTACGCTTGCTTAACCAAGATTCTGACTCTTCCATTATAATCTCCTTTTTAAAATAAACTTTTTAAAGTATTACTTATATCTACACTGTGTAAAAAATGGATGAAGTAAATTTAATGAGAAAACATCTTCACCCGTAGGATTTGCTAGCTCCTTGTTATTTATTTCATCTATAGAAGTATTACATTGGTTATTCAAACTGCTATCATTTTCAATGACTTCCATTAAAGCAAGAAATATTTTGGCTTCTCTCTTCATCTTTTGAAGGTTAAATTTATGAGCTCTTACTGTTGCTGGACTTATACCCATCTCTTTACCGATAACCTTTACATCCTTACGCAAAAACATGGCTATAAGCATACTTTTTTGAATATCAGAAAGTCCACTAATCTGTTTATCTAAAGAAATTAAACTTTTAAATACTCCTCCATGTTCATCATCAATATGTTCTATAACAGCTTTTTCAGCAGTCACCATACGCTCCCTGCTCGTATGAATTAAACCCTCCTCAAAATACTCTCCACAAAAGATACAGCTATACCCTTGTCCACTTTCTTGCTGTATATACCCTTTATATAACTCTTCCATACGAAGTTCTTTAAAATCTTTACTAGTATCTATATTCTCTGTAATATCTCTTTTTTTCTCCAATCCACGACTCCTCCTAAACACCATAATTTTATAAATATTTTTAATTTTCGTTTATTAATGACTAAATATTATCATACTTTATTTATAATTACAATATATTTTAAATTTTCTAAAATTTATTTTTACTATAATATTTCACCTTTCCTTTAAACGGCATTTTTTATTTTATTTTTACTAAATTAATAACATTTAATTAAAAATACGTACCTTACTTTAACTTCTAGAAAAACTGTACTATACTAAAATTACATTCATTGCACAAAGGAGAGTTAAAACATGAAACAACTTCCAATAAAGAATCTTAAAGAACTAAATATATTAGATATACAATACTTAGTTGGAGAATTAAAAACAATTTCTTTAAAATACAGATGTGCTCTTCGTGAAATAGAGACTAAATTTGCTATTTTAAATGATGAATATAAAAGTGTACATTCCCATAACCCTATTGAACATATGAAGTCTCGTATAAAAACTCCAGAGAGTATTTTAGAAAAACTTCAAAGAAAAGGTCTTCCTGTAACTGCTGAAGGTGCTGGAGAACTTACTGACATTGCTGGGATTCGTGTTGTATGTTCATTTTTAAGTGATGTTTATGAAATTGCAGATTCAATTATTTCTCAAAATGACTTAACACTAATTAGAAAAAGTGATTATATCAAAAATCCAAAACCTCATGGATATAGGAGCTTACATTTAATCGTAAGTGTACCAGTTTTCTTTTCATCCAAGGTAGAAAATGTACCTGTTGAAATCCAGCTTAGAACCGTTTCAATGGATACTTGGGCAAGTCTTGAACATAAATTAAGATATAAGTATAATGGAGAAATGCCTGATGATATCAGCGATATGCTCCTTAGTTGTGCTGATATTACATCTAATTTAGATGATAAAATGATGTCGGCTCATGACAGGTTATTTGCATAAGAATTTAAATAGAACGAAATCACAAGAATGTGATTTCGTTCTATTATGTTAAAAATTTCTCTCCATCTGTTTAGTATTAATCAAGAATTCATCCATCTGATAATCATGTATATTTAAATCAATTTCCTCTTCCATCAATTTTGAAATCATCTCTTCTTTTTCATCATCAAATATTCCTGAATTTCGTATATTTTCGATTAAACTTTCCAGGTCATAAATTCTACATTCTCCTTCATAAACCCCTAATTCCCTGGAAATATTCACTGCATTTTCAAGCTGTTCTGTAGTATTATCAACATAAACATAATCAGAATTATTCCCAATATCATCAATCTTTTCAACAAAATATCCCAATATATATGCATTTGCATCCTCCACTTGTTGAAAGCCTTCAATATCCCCCTTTGGAGTCACTACTATATAATTATGATAAGGTAGTATCGTTTCCATTGTCATTCTCCTTTACTTACTAATTTTTATCCTCTCTTTGTCACTTACTCATATTTTCTTAAATAAATATTTACTGATATAATCATTATTTTCTTCATTGTAAAGCTGATTTATTCTTTTGAATTTATAGTAAAAAAATAAAAAAGATAAAAGCAAATTTTTCACTTTCATCTTTTTCATTACATATTTGTAGGTTAAAACATAGTAAATAATTACTACACGGTTTATATAAATTTAAAGGTAAACAATTTAATTATTCTTCAACAAATTCGATAATTCCCTCATCTAATCTGCTGACTCTAGCTAATGAGCATACATCATACCCACTATCTTCAAGAAGTTTTCTGCCTGGCTGGAAGGATTTCTCTATTACAATTCCTATTCCACTTACCTCTGCCCCTGCTTCCTCAACAAGTCTCGCTGCTCCAAGAGCCGCTTCACCATAAGCTAAAAAATCATCTATTATTAAAATCTTATCTTCTTTTGATATATATTTCTTAGATAAAGTTAATTCATAATTTATATCTTTTGTGAAAGAGTGTACCGTTGTTTGATACACTTCTCCACTTAATATCTTAGATGTTTGCTTCTTTAAAGTTACCATAGGTAGCCCCATCTGAAGTGCAGTCATAACTGTTGGTGCAATTCCTGAACTTTCTATTGTAAATATCTTTGTAATTCCATGCTTCTGAAAGTATTCCTTAAACGCTGTACCAATCTCGCTCATTAAAACAGGATCAACTCCATGATTTAAAAATGAATCAACTTTTAATACTGATTTATTTAATGCATTTCCATCTTTTAAAATACGTTGTTTTAAAGCTTCCATTATGCTACCTCTCTATCTTCATTACTATCTTCTATTATTCTATCTTCTTTTAAAACTAAATTTAATATTAATGCTGTGATTGTTCCAGTTGAAATTCCTGATGAGAAAATCATCTTAATTCCTTCTGGAAGCTGTGCTATAACATCTGGTCTAAATGTAACTCCTAGACCTAAAGCTATAGAAGTTGCTATGATTAACAGATTTCTCTCTGTAAGTCTAACTCTGCTAAGTGTTTTGATTCCAGCAGCAGCTACTGTACCAAACATAACTACTCCAACTCCACCTAATACTGGCTGTGGAATTCCACTTATTAACCCAGCTAATTTAGGTAAAAAGCCTAAACATACCATTATGATACCAGCCATTATTGCTACATGCTTACTTGCAACTTTTGTTAAAGATATTAATCCTACATTCTGACTAAAGGTTGTATTAGGGAAGGAACCTACTGCTGCTCCAACAATACTTCCGATACCATCAGCTAAAACTCCTGAACCAACCTTCTTTTCATCCATCTCTATTTGTGAAGTTTCTCCTATAGCCTTTAAACATCCTACCGTTTCTATAGTTGTAACAAAGTATGCTGGAATAAATGCAATTAATGCTTTTAAATCAAAAGTAATACCATATTCAAATATCTTAGGGAAAGAAATCCAGCTAGCTTCTTTTACTGCTGTAAAATCAACCATTCCCATAGGAATGCAAATAAGATATCCTGCTACCATACCAATTAATATTGATGCACTGCTAAGCATTCCTTTACCATACCTATTTAATACTAAAGTAAATACTAGAACAAACATTGCTATAGATAAATTTCTCATACTGCCATAATCAGCAGCTCCAACTCCGCCTGCAGCCCAATCTATTGACACAGGAAGTAGTGTTAATCCAATTAAACACACAACCGTACCAGTAACTATAGGTGGAAATAACTTCATTAAAGGTTTAATAAAATAACTTAATACAATTTCAAAGAATGCTCCTAAAATTGTTGCTCCTATTATTCCTGGTAATCCTAAAACTGTACCAACAGAAATAGCTGGTGACACAAATGTAAAGTCTGTCCCCATTATACATGCTACTCTAGAACCAACAGCCCCAAAACCTCTTGCTTGTATTACTGTTGCTAATCCTGATGCTAAAATTGTTGCACTTATAACAGTGGTTGTAAGCTTTGCATCAAAGCCTAGAGCACTTGATATAACTAAAGGTACAACAACTATTCCTCCAAAGGCAGCAAATATATGCTGTAATCCAAATAATATTTTCTTGATTAAACTTGGGTTATCATCCACCCCATAGGTTAATTTAATGTCGTCATTAATTACTTGTTCTTCATGTGTCATTTGTTTATCTCCCCCTCAAGTGATTTAATCTTTTGTCTCGCATTTCTATTTTCATACTTGAAGTTTGATATCATATTTTACTCGAAGAAATTTACATTATTTAATAAAAAAACACCTCAATTTATTCTAAAATTGAGGTGTTGATAACTTTTCACTATAAATAACTTGCCAGTAAATAATGAATTACAACTCCTCGTAGTCTGCAAATTTACGGCTTGCAGGTAGAAACTTCCGGACCATATTACCGATTATATACGAGTTTTATTAACTATATGTTCATTGTATCACGAACATTCTAACAACACAACCTATGCATCGTTAGGATTTTTTTATTTTTCCAACTTATTTTTATATTATAAAGACATATTTATATTTTGTAAATACCTAATTATATATATCTGAGAATTCAATATTACATTTTTCAACAATAGAACTTATAACATCCCTTGATTCTATAAATACATCCCTTTGATCTAATATCTTTACAGGTAGCTCAAATATAAACTTAGTTCCTTTTCCAAATTCACTTTCAGCATAAATATTCCCACCGTGCATTTCTATTAAAGATTTCACTAAAGAAAGTCCTATTCCACTGCCTTCACAATCTCTAGTAAGAGTATTTTTAACCTGTGAAAATCTATTAAATATCTTATCTAGCTTGTCTTTCTCAATCCCGATTCCATTATCCTCTACACTTATAATCACTTTATCTCTTGTAGATTTTATATCTACTTTTATAACTCCACCTGGCCTTGAATACTTTATGGCATTAGATAATAAATTAAGCATTATTCTTTCAATCTTGTCAGGATCACAAGCAATAATCAATTCTTCAATATCTGTATCAAAAATCAATTCTATACCCTTTTCTGAAGTATACTCTGTAACCGACATAGTTATATCTTCTATAACATTAATTATATTGGCATTTTCTAAAAGAATTTCATAATAACCAGTATCGATTTTAGTTATATCAATTAGATTATTAACAAGCCTTAATAGTCTATATGAATTTTGCTTAATAGACTCCATATACCTTACAAGCTTTTCGTGAGTTAACTCTTCCATCCCATTATCTAAGTTTTTCATTATAAGCTGCATTATAGTTAAAATTATATTTAATGGAGTTTTAAATTCATGAGATATATTTGCAAAAAATTCACTCTTCAATTTCTCCATTTCTAGAGCCTTTTCATAAATTTCTTTCTGCTCTACTGCGTTTTTCAGCTTAGTGATGTCTCTTCCAGTACATATTGAAATACCTTTTTCAGGAATATACCTGCTACTCCACTCTAACCAATGAACTTCTCCATTTTTTGAAACATACCTGTTAACAGCACCTTTTATAGATAATTTAGACTTCAGTTCATCAACTATTTTTTCCGTTAAAACCCTATCCCCTGGATGAATTATATCATAACTATTCATTGAGAATAATTCTTCCTCTGTCCAGCCTAAAATATTAGTCCATCCTGAATTTACTCTTTTAAACTTCTTATTGCAATCAACTATAGAAATTAAATCAACTGCTGTATCTAAGAATAGCTGCAGTTCTTCTTCTGCTTCTTTTCTTTTAGAAAATTCACACTTTATATCTCGCGAAAGCATATCATATTTTATTATCATACCTAATTGATTACACATGGTTTTCATAAAATCGTCACTTTTTATACTATAATCATTTTTATTTTTATATAACGTATGAACAAGACCTATTACTTCACTATTACAGGTAATTTTGTAAATGCCACAATATTTTACCCCTAACTCTATTAATTCTTCTTTGCCCAAAATAATATTTTTACAATCCTCAAGTGCCAAAATACCTTCATCTCTCCAATTTAATGGATCTTTAAATATATCACCCGGAATAAAAACCTCTTTAAATTTATCAGTTTTACCTTCACTTATGCCAAAGTTTACAACTGGCTTTAATCTAGTACTTTTAGGATCATATAGCCAAATAGTTCCACCATCTGCCTTGAATCGGCTTATCAAATCATCCTTTGTTGAACTTAATACTATTTGGGCATCATACTCGTTAGTTGGAATCATGTTATTTAATGTCATCATATCTTCATGAGCTCTCGCTAATTCCTGTTCTATTTTTTTAGATAAAGTTATATCCCTAGATATACCCATCACATATTTTGCTGTGTTTTCATTTTTTATAAGTGGCGCTTTATAGGTTTCAAACCATGACTCTTCGTTATTAATACCAGTCACCTTATGTTGTTCTAAAATTGGCTTTTTACACTTTAAAACTTCAGTATCTACATGTCTAAAATATTCGCTATCCTTGTAATTCCATATATCAAAATCATTAGTCATCAAAAGTTCACATTTATTCATTCCTACTATATCTGCATGCTTCTGATTTACATATACATATTTACCATATACATCTTTTACCCATACCCCATATGGAATTTCATCCAAAATTCTTTCTAAATCAACCTTAGTATGTTTGCCCTGGCACAAAGCTTCATCTAAAATTAAACAAAATACATCTTGATCATTCCACACATCTTTACCTAATGTAGCATTAAACATTTTTTTACCTTTATCCTTGGTGTAAAGCTTAATTTTCACTCTTTTCTCTCCATATAAAGATAAATTTGATAAAATTTCTTGAGTTACAACATCAGTGCTATCAGCTATATTAATTATATTTTTTCCAATAATTTCTTCTTTTATAAATTTCAACTTGGATACTATTGCATCATTAACAAAAAGCATTTCACCATAAGTATCGCAAATAATTACCCCTTCATCTAGGTAGTTAAAAATACGTTCCATAAACTACCTTCCCCCATTCATTATATTTTAATTGACAAATTACTACATTTCTGTCCAGTTTCATTAATAATTATACATACAATTCCAAGTTATTACAATCTCAAGTCGAATTATTTATATATATTTTTCAATTTTATGTAAATTAAAGCATTTTATAGATTGCACGAGTATTTAGAAGTAAATAAAGCATAATCTTCCTTATTCAAACTTAACTCTTCTCCAGTATTAGTGTATTATGTAATTAAGACACCGATACACATTTAATGCTTAATTTATATCGTTAGTCATTTTTTATTAACAGGAGGTTTATATATGGAATGGGAATTAAATTCCAAGGAACCCATCTATCTTCAAATAAAAAATCACATGAAACTTAGAATTGTTTCAGGAAAGTTAAAAGAGGGGGAGAGATTATTGTCTGTTAGAGATTATGCCAGTGAACTAAAGGTTAATCCAAACACAATACTTAGAGTATATTCAGAGCTTGAAAATGATGGTCTTATTATTACCCAACGAGGAATTGGAAAATTTGTAACAGATGATGTAGAAAAAATACATAACTTAAGAAAAGAATTATCAATAGAGCTTATAAAAGATTTTATATCTCAAAGTAAAAACTTAGGGTTTAGTAAAAGTGAAATTATTAACTTAATAACTGATATGTACGAGGAGGAATCTTAATGGATAACAACATTTTAATCCCAACTGATAAGAATACCCAATGTTCTACTCCAAATATAAATACTGCTCAATATGAATTGCTTGAAATATCTGATCTTGTTAAAAACTTCGGTTCAAAACATGTCCTTAATGGATTAACTTTCTCTTTGAAAAAAGGAAAAGTCTTAGGAATTCTAGGTCCAAATGGACAAGGAAAAACAACGTTACTTAATATCATCTCTGGTCTTTTCAAACCATCAGGTGGTCAAATAACAATCAATGGCCTTAATATAGGTTCAGAAACAAAACAATTAGTATCATATCTTCAAGAAAAAGACTTCCTTCCAAAATGGATGAAAATATCTGACACAATAAAATTCTATAAGGATTTTTTTCCTGACTTTGATGAAGAAAAATGCAGAAATCTTATCAAATTCATGAACCTCGACACAAACCTTAAACTTAAAACTCTTTCTAAGGGAATGCTTGAAAAGCTAGGTCTTAGCTTAACACTTAGCCGCAAAGCAGCTCTTTATATCTTAGATGAACCAATATCAGGTGTTGATATCATCAGCAGAGATAAAATTATAAATGCCATCATTGATAATATAGATAACAATGCATCAATGATTATTACTACCCACTATGTCGGTGAGCTTGAAAGATTATTTGATGAAGTCATCTTCCTTGGAGAAGGCTCAATAATCGAACAAGGAGATGCTGAAGACTTAAGACTTAAATATGGGAACTCAATTGATCAAATTTATAGAAAAGTATTTGCGGAGTAGGTGAAATTATGGAAGTATTATCAATTAAACAAAATTCTATGAAAAATATTATTAGTATTGCAAAACACACCTTTAAAACCTTAAGAACCACATACATTGTTGAGGGTATAATCCTGCTTTTAGCTTTATTCTCAAACAGTTTCTTTTCTCGATTTACTCAAGGATTGGACTTAGTTCCAACAATCTCAATTTTATTTACCATAAACTTTATTGCTCATCTTATTGTATTTTCACTGCAAATTTCTAAGGAACATGGCAACCTGCTATTTTTAACTCCTATTAATGGAATGCAATTTATCTTAGGACATTTATTAGAGTTATTTGGTATTGATATTCTTATATTATTTATTGTTGGTCTAGTAGGAAGCATAAATGCTCATAGCTTTGCTTCACTTCTAATTACTTCTTCAATGGGAATTTTATTAGGTCTTCTTAGTGCCCACCTGATAATAAGTGCTACAATTGCTATAGTTGGTTCTTATATTAGAAGTACCGGGCTTTGTGTACTAATAGTAATTCTAAGCTGTATTATCGGCGAAGGTATATATGGTTGGTTCAATAAAGCTATCATTAGTTTCTTACCTTATTTCTACATGAGTATAGGAAGACTAGGTTTTATAGAGATTGACATCTTCTCAGTTTTAATTGACATTCTTGCTTTAATAGGTCTTCAGATAACAGCTGCTTATATGATTGATAAAAAATTAGATATTTATTAAAAGAGGAGTGATATATATGAAAAAGAAAATGCTATTAGCAATTTCTGCTTTAACCATTTCAACTACCCTATTAGCTGGATGTGGCATCCGATTTGGAATTGAATCGAGAGAAAATAAAAGAAATATAATAGATAGTTTTATAGATAATGTTACAAATAATGACTTTGACAGTAACCCTAATAATAGTTCTTCAGCCATATATAATGAAGACCTTCATCAAAGTATTTCTACCGAAAATGTAACTAAAATAGATATTTCGATTTTAGCATCCGAAGTAACAATTAAAGCAATCGGTGGAAATGAAGTAACTCTGGATTGTACGGGTTCAAGTAATATAGTTAAAGAAACCACCTATAATAAAAATAACAACACTATATACATTCAGGAGAAAGGTTCGAAATCTTATAACTACACTGGAATTAACAACAGTGTTAGTAGAAAAGTTATAATAGGAATCCCATCATCATTCGAAGGCGATGCCATAATATCCTGTGGTGCTGGTGAAATTATCATTAATGATGCTATCTTTAAAGCCTTAGATATAAAAGGTGGTGCTGGTGAATTAACCTTATCTAATATAGTATTTGAAAACTTATCCTTAGAACAAGGAATTGGAGAAACAAGTATAAATCTAAATAAAAAATGTGGAGATATGTATATCTCTGGGGGTATGGGAGAATTCACTTTAAATCTTTCTGAAGTTGGAGGAAATCTAACTTACTCTGGTGGAATAGGTGAAGCTACTATTGATCTTCCTGAAAATGCTCCTGTAAAACTACTTACTAAAGCAGGCCTTGGTGAAACCAATATCTCGGCTACAACTTCTGGCGAAAACACCTATACCTTTGATTTAAGTGTAGGGATTGGAAGCCTTACAGTGAAATAACCCTTAAAACTTCCCTTTACGCAAAAACTCCTTTCCATTGGGAACGGAGTTTTTATTTAATGCAGAATTAAAGGATGAGGAATGAAATTCCTTTGAAAATTTTTAATCCTCATTATATAATACAATCACATTGCTCTTTAATTTTAAATTTATTAAAATATTTCTCTTCCATAGGAATCCACTTTGACTCAAAATTTCTATACATAGCCAAGCCATTTCTTCTTATAATTCTTTCTTTTTGTATATTAGCTTCTACATCACAATACAATTTAACATCATATATATGATTATATAGTGGATGCATTGAATAGCTGCCTTCAACTATTAAAACCTCATATGGTTTTATTTCAACTTCACCCTCATAATCCATTCTCCTACAGCTAAATACTCTATACTTAAACTCTTCAACGTCTTTTATTTTAGTTACAACCTCCTGAAGAAACCTCTCATAATGGATATTTCCTCCAGCTTCTTCTAACCTAAACTCTGTTCTTAAAGCTGGAGGCAAAAAGAAATCATCCATATGAATAATCTGAGCATTATAAATCTCAGCCAACTTATTTGAAAATGTTGTTTTTCCTGAACCACAGGGTCCATCAATGCCAATTATAATTTTACCCTTTTCATTAAGTTCATCTTCAATCTGCATTAAAGCAGGAAGCATAGTTATATATTCCTCTAACACAACCCTATATGAAGGTTTATACAATTTCCTGTACTTTGCTGAATGTCTAAACAATGGCCTGCCACTTTCTTCCCATTGAGATAAAAAGCTTTCTATCTCACTTATATCAAAGTTGAATAAACGATTAATACACAGCCTTTTTAACTCATCAACCTTTTCATAAAAATTACTTAGTGTTCCCCTTTGAACCTCTGTACTTTTTAAGAATATCCTTTGAAAAACCTTCGAGGAAATTCCAATACTTTTAGCTGCACCTACATTAAACCTGGCATAACCATTCCCTATTATTTCAAATAACTCCACATCATTTTCCTGCTCATCATTCCATTCATCCATAAGCATTGTATAACTAGCTTCCTTATTTTCAATTAAATGTCCACATCCAAACTCACTTTGGTAAGTAAGTTTTAATACATCTTGAACTTCCATTTCAGGATATTTTTTTACTGCTTCACTAAGCACTTCTTGTATATAACTCATCTGAAATATAATTTCCCTTCTTTAATGCAATTACTACTATAGGTATTATAATAATATGCAAAATTATTCCCGGTATTGAATTTATAAATGCACCCGCTAAAAATATGCTAAGGCTAAAATTAACACTAGAAACAGCAGCGATAATAAACATTGAAACTCCCCATACCATTCTTCCAATAAGCATAGATGAAATTAAACTAATATAAATATTAGAATTTTTCTTTGGCAGAATTTTATAGAATAACCCTGCACATAATCCATATGCTGCTAATTCAAAGGTCATTGCTAGACCAACTGGAAATAAAGGTGGCATTCCAAAACATAAAAATCTAAGAATAGGAGCAACGGCCCCTACTGCAAAGCCATACTGCCACCCACATACAAAACCACAAATTAATACTGGAATATGCATTGGCGAAAGCATGCTTCCTATTTGCGGAATTTGACCTGTTAAAAATGGCAGCAATAAAGTTAGTGCTAACAAAACACCTGCTAAAGTAACCTTCTTAATCTTGTCCATAATTCTTATCCTCCTTAAGTTAGTATCATGAAATGATACTCAAAACATTTGATTTAACTACTCACCCTAATCACTATGGCATGCCTTATGATATCTAAGGAATTTCATTCATAAAAAAACACGCAGTCATACAAGCCTACTTCTATAGACCTATAATACCTGCGTGGTATGATTGCTTAATTTAACATATTGTATATATCTTCTTCGGCTTCTGCACGAAATTATAATAATTTTATAATAATTCTACTTTATTGTCAATATTTCCCGCACTCTTTCAATTGCCATGCCTATTATTTCAGAAACATTAATCTCCCCAACTCCAACAATTCTATTATTACATTTATTTATTGGAAGCAATATTTTCTCTGCTCTACTCTGACCTACAGCAACGGCCATAGCAGGGGTTATTTCTCCTAATAATGAATCTGCAATAACAATCCCAATAGGTCCGATAATTATATCTGCATTCCTTGAATTCACAATAACAGGATTTTCACCTGTAGCTGCATAATCAGCTCCTGCTTTAATCATTGTTGAAGTAGCTATTCCATTAGTTCCTATTGCCAATATATCCGCTTCCAAATTCAAAGACTTAAGCTGCTCTATGACACCTCTTCCTATTCGACCACCTTGTCCATCAATAACTACTATTTTCATATTTCCCCCATAATCAATCTTCAATTTTTATTTAGTTCAATTTTATCATATTTACACTTATTATTATAACTATAATAAAAAAAGTGGATATAAAAATCCACTTTTTTGAACGTAACTTTATCTATTATATCCCTAATACAGTCAATCCAATTCCTATAATAAGTCCTGCATATAATAAGTCAATTATACAGTATCCCATAATATCTTTAGCTCCAAGCCCAGCTATACCTAGTGCTGGCAATGCCCAGAATGGTTGAATCATATTTGTCCAAGCATCTCCCCACGCAATAGCCATTGCAGTTTTTCCAGTACTTACACCAAGTTCTATTGCTGCTGGCATCATAATTGGAGCTTGAACTGCCCATTGTCCACCACCTGATGGTACAAAGAAGTTTACAAGTCCTGCACTTAAGAATGATAATAACGGGAATGTAGTTTGATTTGCAATCTGAACAAAGAAGTTAGACATTAATATTGCAAGTGAAACTCCTGCAGCATTTACCCCAGTCATCATACCCATAATTCCAGCGTAGAATGGGAATTGAAGTAATATAGGACCTGCTCCCTTTGCTCCTTCCATTAAAGCATTAAGGAATCTCTTTGGAGTTCCATGTAAGAAGATACCTAAGAATAAAAATATGAAGTTAACTATATCAAGATTTAAATTAAATCCATTATTGATAAAGTAATATATTATATAACTAAAGCCCATTAAAGAAATTAACCAAGTTACAATTCTACTGTTTTCTAATTTGTCAGCTGGTGTCATTTCAGCTCTTGTCATAGCCATAAAGTCTTCTTCTTCCTCTAACAAACTTCTATCTATAACAACAACTTTTTGTCCTTTTGCAGGATGCATTGCTTTATTAATAAGCGGCAATGTAAGAACAAGTACGGCAACAATTGCCATGTTATAGAATGAGAATAAAGTTTGACTCGTTGGAATACCTGCTTCTGTTAAAGCTCCTGCTGTAGCTTTAACTAAGGTTTCTCCACCTGATGCCACAGTAAGAGGAATTGATCCTGAGAAACCACCGTGCCATAATAAGAAGCCTGAATATGCTGATGCAATAAGAAGTCTGTAGTCTACTCCATCAACTTCTTTTGCTAACTCTTTTGCAAAAATAGCTCCGATAACTAATCCAAATCCCCAGTTTAATACGCAAGCAATTGCAGATACAAAAGTAACCATCATTATTGCTTGAGTTGGTGTTTTAGGAATTTTAGCTAACTTTTTAGTCATTTTTTTAAATGCTGGTGCACTAGCTAAAGTATGCCCAAAAACAAGAACTAAAGCCATCTGCATAGCAAACCCTAATAAACTCCAGAATCCGCCTGACCAATGAAGAACCATTGCCATAGGAGACTGACCTGTAAAAATAATTCCTGAAAGAAAAATTGCAAATGTTAAAATAATACAAAATAGAAATGGGTCTGGTAAAAATCTTTGCACTAATGTAACACAGCCGTTAGTAAATTTTTTAAACATATTTTTTCCCCCTTTAATGTATAGTTTGTAATTACTTAATAATCTTTAGGTTGACTCTTCTTTTGCATTACCATCTTTAAGTTTCCCTAATTGGATTGTTAAGTTTTTAACCCAGATATAATTATACCACTTTTTACTTTTTTTACAAATGAATTTTTTAATTTTTTTTAAACTACTCTTGAAGTATTTATTTCATACTTATACTTTTCATTTTTCTACACATACTTATATTAACTACATTTGAAAGGAGTTTATTATGGATAAAATTAAACAAGATTTTCAAAATTTAAAAGAAGACGTAAAAGATAAATATAACGAGATAAAAATTCAAGCAGAAGAAAAAATCGATGATTTAAAAGACCGTTTTGACGAAATGAAGTTTTCAAGTGAAATAAAACACCAAATGAAATCAGAAGTTAATGATGAAAAAAAATTAGCGCAAAAAATGGCTCATGAAGCTAAAAAAATCGGCAAAGCAGAGCAAACTATTGCTAATGAGGTTGTAAAAGATATAAAAAAAGAACTTCATTAATCTTGACTCCTTTGCCACTATAAAAAATAAAGTGTAGATAAATAATGTTATAACATTATTTATCTACACTTTTAATTTATAGCCTAAAGTTCCTCTAAAACTTCAGCTATTTCATCTATACAAGCTCCGCAGATTGTACCTGCACCTGTTGCTTCCATAACATCATCAACAGTTTCTGCACCAGAATCTACAGCCTTTTTTATATCTTCAATCTCTATCCCTTGACAAGGACATATTACTCTATTACAAGACATTTTTTTCTCCTCCTTAGTAAAATAACACGATACTCTTTTTACTCAACATTTATAACAAAATAATTTAATGATTTTTAATCTTAACTCTCTTTACTATCAATTAAAATCTTTTCAATTCTTTTTGTACATGCTCCACATGCAGTTCCAGCACCTGTAGCTTCCTTAATATCATCTACAGAATTTGCTCCTTCTGAAATAGCTTGTTTTATTTCATCTTCATTTACATTTAAGCAATAGCATATAGTTTTTCCAGCCATATGTTTCTCCTCCTTTTCTTATGCATTTCCTTCTTTCATTAACTAAATTATATCATCATAGTCTCAACTAATCAATAATAATTATCTGTTAATATCTTTTTTCTTTTGATGTTTTTCTAAAAAAGATATTTTTTAATCATGCCTTGAAATAAAGAAATGTGAACTTCCTCGTCACTTATTATTTTATCCAATACCTTTTTTATATATTTATCATCAATATTACTTTTGATAAATCTATATCCATTTATAGCATTTACCTCTCCCTTTATATCAAGTAACAGCTTTTGCCTTATTACCTCTCTGCTTTCTGCATCATTTTCATCAAGCTTTAAATTTAACATATTCTTATCCCCGTAGGCAATATTTTCTGTTCCCCAATAATATCTATTAGAATTATAAAATGCAGGCTTTCCTCCTAATGCTGCAATTAAATCTCCCAACTTATCTAAATGCCGCATTTCTATTAATGCAATACACATTAAAGTGCTAGATATCGATTCATTAGCTATAGTCTTGTGTTGATATAAGTATTGTGTTATTGCTTGAATCTCACTATCTGCTGCACTAGCATATGCGTCTAAAAGCATATTAGCATAATCTAAATTCTTTTCAGCAACTTCACCTTCCGGCATCGGTAGCTCTGATTGACATGGTAATTCACTTATAAACTTATCAACTTTAGCTTCAATATTATCATAATTATTCATACATATCCTCCATGAACTATTTCTAATAATCTATATGCCTTCTAAATTTTTAATATGATTATATTAGGTAGTATTTTTTAGGAGATATATGAATATCTATATTAGTTAACTCTTTTCCATAACTTTAATATCAATTTCCTATTTCACTATTCTATTTCTAACTCCACCGCTTCCACTATTTCCTTATAAAGCTTCATATTTTCATGATTTTTAAAGAAACATGGAAATTTCATATTATAATTCCCCCATATAGTACAAGGTACCTTAGTAAAATAAAATGTTGAAAATAAAACTTCTCTTGTAGATAATCTTAGAATGAATGGCATTATATCCTTTGACAATCTAAAATAAACTCCATTACCCTTCAGTTCTGCTTCTGCAAGCTTTAACACTTCTTCATCCTCTGCTGTTAAAAACTCCTTAAGCCTATTTTTATCTTCATCACTTAATCTCTGATAATAAAAATCTACAAATGAATTTTCTTCGCCATTTAACTCTAATACTTTTTCAAAGAAACTAAGGAGCTTCTCTTCAACAGCTTCCTTGTTAAGGCCTGCCTTACTCTGAAGTGTTCCATTACAATATTTATTGAAACCTTCTAAAATGTTATCAAACTTTATATCCACTTTATTTCTAAATTCTACTTCATCAATGATTTCAAATAACACTTTTGATTCCTCCATTTTATTTTTTATATTAATTTTAACATAAGTAAAGTTCCACTTAGCAAACTAAAGATGCACTCCGTGAAAGTTCACTTATAAAAAAAGATATACACCTGCAAATTGCACATATATATCTTGATTATTTATTATTAACTTAATTTCTCACCAATTCTGGAAAATATAATTTCCCTGCTATCAACATCATAGCTTCTAATTAGTGTATCCCTGCCATCATATTCTCTTCTTATGTTATCACTCTCAATTAAGCCTTGTAATACTTCATTACAGCTTAAAGGGAAATAAAACTTGATTAATTTAGGAATTACATTTGTTGTACTATACTGATCACAATACTCCTCATACATTCCCTTAAAGGTTATATTACACCATTCTCCAACTTCTGTTATGATGATGTCATAACACTTTATTCCTCTTTTTTGAGAACTATAAATAATTGAATCCTGGTAGTATTGTTGAAAACCATAATTTCTCTTTAGAAACTCTACATCCACTTTAAAATTATCAGCAGCACTGACTCTTTCAAGTTCTTGAGATTTGGTTAAAGATACTTCAGAACCTGGGGACTTATTATCCTTAACATACACTACAGAATCCTTAACAATAATCGAGAATCCAAATTTATCTCTAAGCGTATCAAAAGGAATTCCAGCCTTACCTTCACTATTTATGATTAAATCATTAAACTGTATTTCTTCGAATTCTTCCCCATTTTTTTCACTCATACCATCATCCCTCTAATCTCACAATATTTAATGTCCAAATCCATTACCTATAATTTCACTAGTATTAGAAATAAGAATAAATGCATTTGGCTCAACTTTTTTCAGATAATTTCTAAGCTGTACAGCCTGACTTCTTTTTAAAGCTGTAAATATGATTGCCTTATTGTCATGTGAATAAGCACCTTCAGCTCTGCATATTGTAGCACTTCTATTAAGCTCCTTAGTGATATATTCACAAATCGGTTCAGGATTGTCACACATAACGTTAAAGTACTTACATAAGTTGATATTTTCTATTACACTATCAATAAATACTGATTTCATCATAAGACCTAGACTTGAGTATAACCCTGTCTGAACATCAAATATGAAAAATGCAGAAAGTACAACTATTACATCTGTTACAAATAACGCAGTTCCAATATTAAAGCTTGTATGTTTTTTTAGAATCATGGCAAGTATGTCTGTCCCACCACTAGATGCCCCTATATTAAATAATATAGCCGATCCAACAGCCGGCAAAATCACTGCAAATATTAATTCTAAAAACGGTTGGTTTGTTAATGGTCCTGTCATAGGAAATAATTTTTCCATAACACTAAGACCCACAGTAGTTAAAATAGTTACATAAACAGTTTTTACTCCGAATTCTTTTCCCAAGAAGATAAACCCAACAACAATTAGTATTGCATTAACTATATTTGTAATTGTACTTGGAGAAATTGCCGTTATTTTACTAACAACAACTGCAAGTCCAGTAACCCCTCCAAAAGAAAAGTTGTTTGGAAACTTAAACAAATATACGCCTAGTACAACCAGCAATGTGCTAATGGTTATTAAGGTATAGTCCTTAACATTCTTCTTGATTTTCTCATTCTTTGTTATCATTTGTTGGCTCATAAATACCTCGCTCATATGGCTTGACTTTTTCATTCGATTGCCTTTTATCATAAAGATATTAACATAAAACTTTTTACTAAACAAACCTATTTTAGTGCCTTAAATCCCTAATTTATACAACCATCCTTGACTACATTACTTATACACTGATTAATGAGAAAAATCCCCCTTTTCCTCATTAATCTAACTAACTTAAATCGCCTCTTAACATTAAATTTCTAAATAGATTATTGCCTAAACTTCATTAACCTACCTCAAATTATAACATGATTTGAATCCAGACTTTTGTTTCGGTATAATATATATATAATTGTCGTTATTTAAATTTGCAAAAACATATTTTTATAAGTGTACAGTTAAAGGAGGCATCTATAAATTATGAGTAATGAAAAATCTAAAACCCTAAGTGAAGCTAAAGAGCCATTATATATTAAGCTCTATGAATACTATAAAAACTTAATATCCTCAGGGGTTCTAAAGGCAGAAACTAAACTTCCCTCCATAAGAAGATGTTCTGCTGAAAGAATGATAAGCAGAACAACCGTGGAAAGTGCTTATCTCCAGCTTGCAGCAGAAGGTTATGTAACTTCAAGACCTGGAAGCGGCTTCTATGTAAATGATCTGAACTACTTTACTCTAAAGCAGTCAAAACCACAAAACACAACCCTAAATCATACCTCTAAGGCTATTACTTATGACTTCTCAACCTCTGCTGTAGACTTAAAAAGCTTTAATTTTGATATATGGAGCCGTTATATTAAAAGCGCCCTTAGAAACAATGAACGTCTTTTATCCTATGGAGATCCTCAAGGGGAAGAAGATTTAAGGTCAGCAATTGCCTCCTATATAGCAAAACAGCGAGGTGTTGTATGTAATCCAGACCAAATAGTAATTGGAGCAGGTATTCAGAGCCTTCTTCATATAATCTGCTCCCTGACAGGACCACGTTCACCTGTTTATTTCACAGGTTCCTCCTTTGAAAAAGGACAAGCAATCTTTGAGGATAGAGGATTTACCACTACAACTTATAAAAATATGACTGAAGATTTTTCTGATTTTGAAAAAAATAATGTAAAAATAGTATACACATCTCCATCTCATATTACTCCTTGGGGCGATGTAATGCCAATGCAACAAAGGCTAGCGTTACTTTCCTTTGCTCAAAAGAAGGATTGTTTAATAATTGAAGACGATTATGACAGCGAATTTAGATATTATGGACGCCCTGTTCCCGCTCTACAGGGCTTAGATGGAGGTCATAAGGTAATCTATATGGGAACCTTCTCAAAGCTTTTACTTCCCTCCTTAAGAATAAGCTTTATGGTGTTACCTATGGAGTTAATGGATAAATACAATGCCATTGGACATTTATATAACCAAACAACTTCCAAAACCGAGCAAATTGCCCTCTGTCAGTTTATACGGGATGGTCATTTAGAAAGACAAATAAAGAAATCAAGAAAATTATACATGGCCAAAAGCCAGGAATTATGCTCCACCATCAATAGAATCTTTAAAAACACAGCAAAAGCAATACCTGGTACCGGTGGCTTTTTAATTAAGGTGGAGTTTAATATTAATCTAACAGCTAAAGAAATAGCTGAAAAAGCCGAAAGAGCAGGAATACTCGTCAATACCTATAGAGATATTCCTAATGAACCCCCTAAAATTTCTTTATCCTGTTCCGGGGTAAATGAAGCTGATTTTGAAAAAGCTATTATGCTCTTTAAACATAGTCTAAAAAAATAACAGCCAAACAGGCTGTTATTTTAATTCATCATAAAATTTAATACACCATACTTTACCCCTTCAACCTTTGTCTTTATTAATCTTTTTCCCCTGAATCTATTCATTTCTACATTTTCGTCTGCAGTCACCATTATACATTTACCATCTTCAATCTCTTCTTTAGATTTCATCATATAGCCTTAATACCTGAGCTTTGTCACCCATCCAATGTGAAAATGCTGAAGCACTGCCTGCCGCTACTCCCATCTTAAAGGCTTCCTCCATACTTCCCCTTTTAAGATAACCTGCTAAAAAGCCTGCAACCATTGAATCCCCGGCGCCTACTGAATTTATTACAACTCCCTTTGGTGATTTGCTTTTAAATATTTCTCCATTCTCTGAAACTAAGATAGCACCCTCTCCAGCCATAGATATTAGAACATTTCTGGCCCCACACTTTTGCAGTTCCTTCCCCTTTTCAATAATTTCTTCCTCATCATTAAGCTTTGTATTAAATATTTCTTCTAATTCATACTTATTAGGTTTAATTAAAAAGGGTTTATATTTTAATACATTCACTAACAAATTTCTTGTAGCATCTACCACAATATTTATATTATTACTTAAAAAATCGCAGATATCTTCATATATATTCTCTGGCAGGGTATTAGGTATACTTCCAGCTAAAACTAAAATGTCTCCTGACTTTAAATCCTTTAACTGACTATAAAGCTTCTCGACATCGCTGCCCTTTATTCTAGGTCCTCGACCATTAATTTCACTTTCTTCTTTAGAACTAATCTTCACATTTATTCTAGATAAACCATCTGCCACTTTAATAAATTCACTATAACAGCCCTGTGATTTTAAACGTGCTTCTATTTCATCACCTGTAAAACCACCTATAAAACCTAATACCTTGTTTTCAACTCCAAGCTTTTTTAACATTATGGATACATTAATTCCTTTCCCTCCTGGATAAATCTCTTCATTTTGTGTTCTATTTACTGTTCCAAGTCTTAAATTATCAATCTTTACTATATAATCTATTGAAGGATTAAAGGTTACTGTATAAATCATAGCTAAACACCTTCCACTGCCTTTATGTAATTCTTTATTTTCTGTAACTATATTTGCAAAACTTCTTTTATTATCTTATTTTTTCGCTACTTATACTCTTATTCCTTCCATCTTAACTACAAATCTATTGCACGTTATTTTTACTTTCAATAATTAAGGAGGCAACTTAAGCCACCTCCTTAAAATCTTATACTGATTGATTTTTATTTTTGTTAACTGATTTACTCATAATTCCTTTAGGTAAAACTAAATTCAATATCAATGCAGTCACAAAACCACCTACAATAGCTTGACTAAACATGTTTTGGAACCAAGTTGGAAGGTATTGCATTACTTCTGGGCAATTACTTAAACCTAAGCCTACTGCACAAGAGGCTGCCACTATTAATCCAGTCCTCTCTGTTAGTTTTCCATCATCCTCCAATAGTAGATTTAATCCACTGATGCTAATCATAGCAAACATTAAGATTACAGCTCCACCTAAAACACAGTTTGGTATTGATGCAACTATTGCTCCTAGCTTTGGTATAAATGCACAAAGAATTAAGAACGCTGCTCCTGTCATAATAACAAAGCGATTAACAACTTTAGTCATTGCTATTAATCCAACATTTTGACTAAAAGATGTGTTTGGCATTACTCCAAATAAAGTTGCAAATGCACTGCCAAATCCATCTGCATGAACTGCTCCTTGAAGCTCTCTATCCGTTATATCTCTTCCAAGTCCTCCAACAGCTATTCCTGTATTATCTCCTATAGTTTCTACTGTTGTAGCTAAATACACTAAAAGAAATGGAATTATGGCCTCCATATTAAATGTATATTCTAACCCTTCTATCATAAAGATTGGTTTAGGTATGGAGAGCCAAGATGCACTTACTACTCCTGAAAAATCAACCATTCCCATTGCAATAGCAACTATATACCCTACTAATATTCCTATTAAAATTGCTGAAATACTCCAAAACCCTTTTGCCCATTGCTTCAAAAATACAATTACTATAAATACAAGTAATGCAATAGATACGTTAGCGATAGAACCAAAGCTAGGATCGCTTTGCATTCCAACACCTCCACCAACAAATTGAATTCCTACTCCGATAAGAGATATTCCAAGAATTAAAACAACTGTACCAGTAACACAATGAGGTAGAATTTTTCTCAAAGGTTTTATTATGAAACCAAGACAAAATTCCATTATTCCTCCTAATAATGAAGCTCCCATAACTGCCCCATATCCAAATTGAGTTCCTACTCCAATACTTACTGGAATGAATCCAGAACTTGTTCCCATAACTACGGGTAAGCCTGAACCAACCTTCCATATTGGATATAATTGAATTAAAGTTACAACTCCTGATACAAACATTGCATTTTGCAGCAAGGTGATCTTTGTTGCCATATCCATACTTAATACACCTGTAATAACTAGCAATGGTGCTAAATTTCCTGCATACATAGCTAGAATATGCTGCATACCAAGTGGTATTGCATCCACTAATGGTACTCTTCCTTCCAGTCGATACATGTTTTCCTTTTTACAACTCATTTCTTGTCCCCCTTTAATTAAAAATTAATAATTTTAAGAGTAATAAAATATTACCTCTCAATAAACTTACTTAAGGCTCTATAAGTAATTCTACGGGTGTCCATTTAAATGAAATCATTAATAGTATCTAAGATGAAAGTTCTAAATATGTATGATAAAACATTATGTGTATGTTTAAATATGTATGATAGAATGTGTTAATAATATGCAAAATTATTCTAATTAAACTACACTCTTTTTTTATAATTAATATCAATCAATATCATGTAATAAATAAAAAGATCTCACTTTACCTTAAAGCAAAATGAGATCTTTATAAATTTCTATTTTGATTTTGGATTCATTAATATCCAGCCTATAGCCATTATAACAGCAAATACTATTAGATAATATACTACAGCCATTCCATGCGCATAGCATGCTGCTATTATCATAAATATACATGCACAAACTGCAAGTGATGGGGCTACAAAGCGTTTAAACACACCAAGTTCCTTTTCTTTTTTCATCATCATAACGAAGATAGGAATGTAAAGAGCATAAATTGTTACTATTGGAAGCTCTGAACTATCGAAGCTAAATACTCCGAACCAAGGTGTTGTTAAGTTTGCACCATAGAAATAAACTAGCCATATACTGCTTAATAATAAACCTACTATAGCAGAATTTGTTGGCATACCTGTAGTTTGATCTATAGATTTAAATATTCTTGAGTTTGGACCCATGTTACGAGCTGCTAGTGAATACATACCTCTTGTACATCCAAGCATTAACCCATTAAGGGTTCCAAGGCAGGATATAACAACAAATACAAATAATATCGATCCACCTGCGCTAGAGAATACCTTTGAAAATGCAAGCTTTGCTCCTGTTTCTCCGCCAGCCATCATAACACTATTTTCCACAGTTCCAGCTAAACCTATATAATAAAGAATATAAATAATAACTATAAATGTTGTTCCAAAAGTTAATGCCAAAGGCAAATTCTTTTTCGCATTTTTAAGCTCTGCATTAATACTTGTAGCAATAATCCATCCCTCATAAGCAAACGCAGTTGCAACAACTGCTGTAAATAAAGGATTTCCTGTAACCTCAACTATTGCTCCACTAGTAAAGTTTTCTATTAAAACTCCATTACTAATACCTGCAATTGTTCCTACTACCGCCATTAACACTAATGGGATTAGCTTTATAACTGTAGTAGATACTTGAAATTTCCCAGCAAGTTTTGGTGATAAGGCATTAATCGCATAACTAGCAACTAAAAATAATCCTGCTATAACCATAGCTTGTGGTCCAGCAATATCCCATCCAATTAATACACAAGTATATCTTGCCGCAACCCAAGCTAGTACACCTGTTAAGCTTGGATAATAAATTGTAGTCATAAACCAACCAATCACATATCCATATTTTGAACCTAATGCCATTTCAGCATAATCAACGATACCATTAACCTTCTCATACCTTGTAGCCATAGTTGAAAATACATAAGCACAAACTATCATAATAAGTCCACCGATAACCCAAGCTAAAATACCGGTAGGAAGATCTCCTCCAGTAGCCGTTAGAACTTTTTCAGCCTTAAAAAATACACCGCTACCTATAACAATTCCGATTACCATAGCAACAGCCGTGATAAGTCCATATTTCTTTTCCAGACCTTTTTCCATATACATCTCTCCTGTACGCAATTATTGAAGCATTATTTAATTCAAGATTATATCATGTGTGTACAGGCATTGAAAGTAATTTTATTAACCTTTTTTCCATTAAACCTTTTCAGAAAATTCACACTTCTAGTAAAATATTTACATATTTATTACCTTATCAATAACTGCTTTAGCAGCTTGTACCTTTTTATAATCAGTCTTCCAGATTTCATATTCACTCATCATTGGAAGTCCCATGGAAACCTTACTATTTTTATAATCCATTTTACTAATTAAAGTTTCTTTTCCCGACATGTGAAATGCCCACGCATTGCTTTCATATATAAACTCTTTTATAACCTCAGCATTTACACCACTTCCGACTAGAATTTCTAGGTCGTCCCCAGCTTCTTCAATTAAAGCTTTAATTAGCTCTTTTCCCTCTAAGGCTGTATTTCTCTGCCCTGAAGTAAGTATAGTATTTACCCCTAACCTTTTAGCCTCTCTTAATGCTTCATAAGGATTCTCTGTCATATCAAAGGCTCTGTGCATTGTTATGTGCATTCCTTCTGCTAAAGCAATAAGCTCCTCCATTTTAGAGCTATCAATGGTTCCGTCACTCCTTAAACATCCGATAACCACTCCATCTGCACCTGCTTCTTTAAATTGCTTTACCTCTTCCTTTAAAATTTCAAACTCATAATCTGAATACAAAAAATCTCCAAAACGTGGACGTAATAATACATTTATCTTTATATTTATTTTCTCTTTAACCTTTTTAAATAAAGCTAAGCTTGGTGAAGTTCCTCCTATAATTAAATTAGCACAAAGCTCAAGCCTGTTAGCTCCACCCTTTTCTGCTTCAATTGCAGATTCAACAGAGTCCACACAGCATTCTAAAATATATTTCTCCATAACTACCCCTTCTTTCCTAAATTCTATATAAAAAAGGATGTCTCAAAGTGCGACACCCTTTCATATCTCAACATTAATTTTCACCTTAATTAGTGGAATTATCTTTGCCTGCACTTATTTTTCAAAATACTGCTTAAACTGTATAAAAAGATTCAACCTTATCCTTATATTTCCCCATAAACATATTCACAAACCTTCCAATTAGGAGTGCAGCAGCTATAGTTCCAATTCCGATTTGTTCAAGTCCTCCCAGATAAAGAAAGGAAATTAATACTGCTATTGAAACTAAGGTTAAATCAAACCTAATCTTCACATTTCCGAATTTTTTATTGTATTTTTTTGAAATGACATTACAAAGTGCATCTGGTGCATTCATTATCACATCTGTAGTCACAACTAAAAATACACCAAATGCAATTACCATACAGCTGGATAAACAAAGGAGTAATTTTAATATAATGCTGTCAAAGTTAATAAATAAAGTTAAATACAAAAATATATCTGTAAAAATTCCAAATACAGATGAAAATATAATTTGTAGCCAATCTCTTTTTCTAAATTCTTTCTTCAAAATAATTATTTGAGCTATAATGAACAAAAGATATAGTCCAAAAGTTATTGATCCAACACTTATTCCTGTAGTTAAATTTAAAACACAAGGTATTGACGTAACTGGCGATACCCCTAACTGTGATCTTATTGATAAAGCTATCCCTAATGCCACTATTAAAAGCCCACTAATATAAATTGTAAACCTTCTAATTTTATATATATTCATATAATCACTCCCCACTTGAACAAATATTAATATCAGTCTTTTACCCTTCTCCCCAATAACAATATAAGTCATAAAATTAATCGAGCACCGACTACTATATAATAACCTAAATTACATAAAAAAACAATTATACCTCAATGGCAAAAAGGTGATGCACTAGGACTTCATCACCTTCTCTACACTAATTGAATATATTAAAATGAATAAGACCCACCCATTAATCTAATTGAGTAAGTCTTATTTCAAACTTTAATACATTTAAATATTCGCTCTTACTATCTTTGCAACACACTCAACATGATGCCCTTGTATTATATAAATATTACATCTATGTTAATCATATTTATTCTTAAGATAATATGATAAATGTTTATTTTTTATATTTTATAAAGTTATATTGTGGTTAAGCTTGTTTATTAATGATGTAATATGTTAAATATAATTACTTCTTATAGTAACTTATTGTGTTTTTAAAAGAATTCTTGTTTATACAAGTTATATCATATTGTGTGTACCGGTGGCAAATTGACGACATTGCCACCATATTTAAATAGCCTAGGAACTCCTAGGCTAACTTTTTTAAAATATTCACACTCAAAATCCCTGCATAACTAACCCAAAACTGTCTATACTCTAAATATAAACAATATCCAAAAACCCATTACTATAAAATCCATCATAAAAAGCTAGTAAGAATTTATTATTTCTACTAGCTTTT
The DNA here is from genome assembly GCF_000821305.1 of Clostridium culturomicium. Classification (GTDB taxonomy): domain Bacteria; phylum Bacillota; class Clostridia; order Clostridiales; family Clostridiaceae; genus Clostridium_J; species Clostridium_J culturomicium. The sequence goes on from NZ_CCXK01000014.1 coordinate 337,785, forward strand.
TTTATTATTTAGAATATTATTTATAAAATAGTATATTATATATCTGTAAGACATCTGTTTAATAATCTCTTTCATATTAGTGTGGATTAAAGTTAGCTTTAATTCACTTAAGGCAGTATCTATGGTACTGTCTTTTTATATTGAAAATGAATAAATTAAGTTAAAATGTTTATACTTTAAGTTTGTAAGATACTTTAGGTATTAATCATATCTTAAAATCCTATGTTTTAACTCCTTAAAAGAGCTTTGGCTTTGTGCCTGGCTCTTTTTTATTTTAAAAAAATGAGCTTTTATTTTTAAGCCAGCATTAAATCAAAAATATTAAAAACATTATTTTTCTTAACAAATAATGTTGAGTTTTGGTTTAAAATAATTTAAAATACATGACATCTTAATGTTTATATTTGAAGAGTATTTATGGAATTTAAAGTCCTACTACATATTACATTAAAAACTTCCATATGTTATCTCTTCTATAAAATATTCTTCAAATTATATATTTATGAGCCTGGGCAACCCTTCCTGGGCTCATTTTTTTATAAATTATATTCATTTTCAAGGAGCTTTGACTTTTGCCTGATTCTTTCTTATTTGTCCCAAATTGAGCCTTTATCTTAATATTATATTAATAATTATTAAAACTTTCTTACTTTTTAAAAATATTGTTGAATTATGATTAAAATAAATTTAAAATTACATAAAAAGTAACAATATCACTTTTATGGGAGTTTCATAGCATGTATAATCTTAAAATATTCAATACCATAATTATTATATTTATTTTCTTATTTTGTTTCTTAATAGAGTTTATATTTTAATCTAAATAATTATAATTTTTAATCTATGGAATGTGAAATTTATGTTGTTTATTTTATATACATTTATATGCTTTTTCTTTTTCATATCAATTATATATCTAGCATTCATATGTATATTCTAATAAGCCTTAAATTTCTTTGAATTAATATTTATATTTGAAGAGTTATTTATAGAATTTAGATAACATAAAATATAAAATTTCCCCTTTTTATATTTTCCAAAATTATTAATATCACGTAAATCGTTTCTTTCCCATAAAACAAAAACGTGATATGTAATCCCTACTATGTGTTATCTATTCTACTCTTCATTTATTTATATTATGAGCCTGGATCATCCCTCCCAGGCTCATATTTGCGCATAAAAATAAGGCTAGTAGGAATTAACCCACTAGCCTTAAAATTATATACTATCTATTTCAATTGCATCTATACTGTAACCTTCTAACCCAGCAAAATCTGAATTGCCAATTACCCAAGGAAGCCATCTTCCATTAATAAGTCTAACTCTATATTTAAGCTTATTGTTAAGTATCTGAACTTTATCCACGTTATTTTTCAAGTCTCCAGCATAATCCTCGTGGTTTCTAACAGTTGGATAATATCCATTACTACTTAGAGTTGATACCTTGTAATCCACATTTCCTGAAGATAACCTAATCATTAATCCTCTTATTGCATGTCCAAAAACTCCAGCATAGTCTGTAAGATTTTTAACCTCTGGTAACCAGCCATCTTCTGCTGTAAATACCTTATAAAAAACATCTAGTTTTCTTGTTTGTGGTGGAACTGGTTTAGACTCTGGTTGTGATGTTTGAGATCCACCATTTGAATATACACAATTCCCATTACTATCATATACATTATATCCACTATGTTTTTTACATTCAGCTATGGCATTTTCTTTAATGGAATATGCTCCCTTTTGACTTGCTGCATCACCCCATAATTTTCTTACTCTGTATAGCTCATTACTTGGTGATGGTGTATGTGTTGGATTTGGTTTAATAACTTCTCCATTATCATTGCAGCTACTTATAACTCCAAAGAATTTTCCTATAGCACAAGCAATTACTTGTCCATTTCTTTGTTGCTCCTCAACTGAATCACATATCTGGACATCATTGATATTATCCAAGAAAGCAACCTCCACAATAACTGCATCCATGCTTGTATTTCTTATAACATAATAATAATCTTTATTATCACTACCTCGTTTCTCATATACTTTCTTCTGCTGTCCTAAATGTGAATGCAATTCATTAGCTATTAAATTAGCAGCTCTTTGCCCTTCTCCTCTGTAAATTGAGTGTATAGCTTCTGCCCTATCTCCACCACCAGCATTATGATGAATTGAAACAAATAGTATTTTTGCTCCTGGATATTGTCTTGCAATGTCATTAGCAAATTTAACTCTAACTTCAAGACTCATAGTTACATCTGCAGTTCTATTTATAAATACCTTGATTCCCATTGCTTCAGCAGCTGCTTTTAATGCTAATGCAGTATTAAGATTGGCTACTTTTTCTACAATTCCATTTCCTACTGCTCCAGGATCTGTTCCACCATGACCAACATCAATAATCAAAATTTTTAAATTCTTATACATAAATACATTCCTCCTAAAAATTAAATTTAAAATAAAAAGAGCAGAAATTAATCCTGCTCCTTATTAATTAACTTATCACTTACTCCTGGTATATACGCTGATGTATTTTCTGTTGGATCATTAAGTACACCTAATAAAATTAAAATACTACATATCGTATTTATAATTCCTAGCACATTTTCAGAGTCAATATTTAATCCAAATTGACATAATAGCGATACAACTAAAGCTGCTAACGAAATAACAGTTCCTTTATTATTTAACCTTGTAAAAATTGATTTTAATACCTTTGACATACTACACATTCTCCTTTTCTATCCCATCAATTCGTTTGTGAGCTGATTTACAACTTTCTTCTACTCTTATAAGCCTTTCATTCATATCATTTAAATTTTTAGTTATGTCTCTTACATTATATTTAATATCATCAACTCCTTTTGAAACATATTTAATCTCTTGATTTATTTTAGTTATTCCTTCAACTTCATCCTTCGTATCTTTCTGCTTATTCCTAGACATAGTCATTATTGTTCCTATGCATCCTATTAAAGAGCATAATATAGCAAAACTTATATTTTCCATACTTCACCTTCCTCATTTAACTAATAAAAAAAGACTAGCTCTGCTAATCCCTTAAAAGCTCTATTTCGTCTGGATCATCTACCGCGTCTTTGAAAAATTCTACATTCTCCTTAGCGTACATATAGCAAGCTGTCTGCCAGTCTTTATATGTTTTTCCTTTGTCCTCCGCAAAGTATTTGTTATACAATGTCTTATCCTCTAAGCCCATTAAGTCAGCCACTACGTACTCGTCAATTGGAGAAGTAGCTGCTTTATTAACGAGTAATTTCAGCGTAAAACTTACTTCTTTCTCCATAGTGTTAACGACCATAAGTCCTATTTTCCAGTAAGACGCTTTGACACCAAAAGTAGTGTCTTTTTCTTTTATTAACGCCATTATACTTTCCACCTTCCTATTCCTATACAATGTATATAAAAGTTCAAGTTCCATGTACCGCCGCCTGCACCAAAGAATACCATTGAGCCAGAGTGTGTAGGTGACTCCCCTTTATTACCTGTATACCAAAAGTTTGCTGTATTAGATACAGTCATTGATATTGCTGGGTAGTCTACAAAAGCCCTTAGCCATGCGCCTAATGTGTATGTAGGTGAGTGCCATATTGCACCAGCCTGGGTATTAAGCGTCATTTGTGATATGTAGGTTGTGCAATGTTCTATAGCTGTACCATCATAGAAACGTATTGACTGCTTAATGTGGGTACTTGATGTCTCTTTTTTATAAGACACAATTGGGTTTGTATATACGCTAAGTGCCCCATTGATATTAACACTGTCCCACATTTCTATTTTACGACTCCCCCCAGCGCTACGGTTTCCTAGTATCATGAGTGCCTTATACGTACCGTTGTCGTTAACAATAGCAGCCCCTCCACCAGTGTCATTAAATCCGCCAGAATCCCAGTTTTTATAGCCGTTAAGATTAAATGCTGAGGCATCTACTTTGTTACCTGATTGCACCTCAATATTCTTTCTAAATAAAGCATTATAAGCAAAATCAGCAATATCATCAAGTTCAGCAGCCTTCCCGAAAGCAACCCCTTTATTCCCAACTAAAAAATCTACTGGAAATACAGCTGTCTGCAATATTACTATTTTAGGAGTTATACTAGTAAAATAATCTGCTCCATAAAGCTCAACCTCATAAGTAACATCTGTACTAAATCCAGCTCTAGCAGCTGTTACAACATTGTTAGTTACACTTATATAACTTGACCATGTACCTCCAACAGGCCTATACCTGTATTTGACTACACGTGTATTACTTCCTCCAACAGTATCATAATTAAGATTTATCAATACCTTAATATAAGTCCCGTTTAAGTCAGTAGTTCCATCACTCAAACATCTTACACACCAAGCATCTACAAAGCTAGGAGCGTAATAATCTGTAACTAAAACTGTTACTGAAGTCCTGTTGGTTCTTCCTCTACTATCTGTCACTGTTGCGATAAAAACATTATTACCAGCAGTATTCAGTAATCCTGTTGTATACTCCCATGGTGATGCTGTATCTGTATTTGAATAGCCTCCCCCTTCAAACTTCACCGATGTTACTGAAGATCCATAGACGCCACCAACACCATTAGCAGTTAATTTAACTTTTGATTTTCCCTTAATATATTTACCCCATGTTCCATCTACTAATGTAGCCGTTACACTAGATATTGTTGGTACTACACTACTAGGTATAGTTAAAGTTATTGTCTTAGATGTGCTACCTATAAATCTAGAGCCTAAATAAGTATCTACAATTACAGTTATCCCCATTGATGTACTAGATTTCGAATAAACCGCATCTGTTATCGGCGGTGTAGCACTACAAGTTGTCGATGTACTATTCCATTCTTGAAGATATCTTCTTTCTGAACCCCCAATTACATATGACACTGAATGTGTAAAACTACTAGATGCTCTACTTATGCTTACAGTAAATGGAGTACCCAACTCACAAACTGTTTTGTTAACTGTAAAGGTGCTTGTTCTGGGTATAGTTGTTAAATTTTCACTATAGGCTTGTTCACTAGACGAAAGTATTGATGGTATATTAATTGCCGCATATACAGTTAATGTCTTAGTACCATCTGCAGCATGTCCTGTATTTCCTGTCCATGAATGAAGCAATACACTATTGTTGGATATGCTTATTTCCTTAGTTCCACTATTATAGTAAGCTCCATCTACTTTTAAAGTAACTGATCCATTTCCCCATGTTGTGTATCCTGTATTTGTTCTTTTAGCCCATACTTTTACTGTAATATTAGATGTATTATTAGCTATATTTTGACTGTTTACAATAACCTCTATCCAATATTTGACGTATTGATTGCTTGTACTTAATAATCCACTACTTGCCATCTATTGTGCCCTCCATTGTAATCCAAAATTTCCATTTGACCTTTGCGACCAATCCCAAAATCCTAATGGAGCCTGACCTACTGTTAATCTACCCAAAATTTCTGCATCAGTTATATACATTTTATTGTTACTTATATAAGAAACGATAGTGTTATCTTGAGTAAATGCAAGTTTTTCATTATCTAATAAGGCCCTAAATTTACTATTTGATTTACCTATTTCAAGGCCTATTTCAGTAAATTGCATATATGTTGCGACCAAAGTTTGATAGTTTACCAAATCACCATTTACCTCTTCAACTCTAGTTTCTACTGAACCTATTTCAGTCCTTACACTATTCACATCTTGTTTAATATTACTGAACTCACCTGAAACAAACTCTCCAAATTCATTCTTAGTAGTATACATTTCTGATATGCTATTAGTTATATTACCTTCAGCTATCTTTATTGCGGCTTCATATTTCTGAGTAATCTTTGATTCAACTTTAGAAATGTTATCATATACACCATCTATTGCTGAGTCAGTGTCCTCTGGTGCCGGTATCCAATCTAGCGATGGCTTAACATCTCCTTCGTACAACGTGACCCATTCTATAGATGCAGGATTAGCTGCTACACCTGTACTAGGATAATTGTAAAATGAAAGCTTGCTAGTCCACGATGAGTTTATAGTAGTAGGGGTTATAAACTTGAACACCACTGTGCTTAGGGTAGTTGTGAGTGTAGTGTACCCTACGCAGTTAGACCCACCATTAGCCCAAAGTCCTAGCTTCTGAGTTCCTGTAACCTTACCACGTATGACCATAGTGTACCTTTTGTTTGCTTCTAACGATTTGCTTAGATTTATTATAGTAGTATTGTAACTTGTATTATCCACTATATTAAGTGTACTATTTAATACTATATTCCTAGAGCTTAATGCCACTCCATTAACCACATTTTGAGCTATACTAGTTACCTCACTAGATTCTACTTTTAATTTAATTTGATTTTGTAACTGACTAATGCTTGCACCTTGAGTATTTACTGTAGATGATAAACCATTAATCTGAGTAGTATGTCCACTAACTATTGATACAGTACCGTCTAAATCCCTTTTAACATCATTTACTTTTGCTTCTACTCCTGTAACCTTGCCAGTTACATCGCTTATTTGAGTAGTGTGTATTCCTATAGTTGACTGAATACTATCTACCTTTAATACTGTAGCATTATAAGCATCTTTAAGTTGAGTAGTAACTCCGTCTTTAATAATAGTTGTATTAGCTATTAAAGCATCAATCTTCCCTTGTTGAGCATTAATAGCAGTAGTATTGCTATCTGTAGTTGATTTAACTCCATCAACTTTACTGTTTAAACTAGTAAATGCTATATTAAGGGTTTGAGTTGTACCATCAATTAAAATTTTAGATGAATTTATTGTTGTAGTCCCATTGTTAATACTAGTTATTATACTGATCATATTTAACTTAGATGAATTAATATTAGCTGTATCACTAATCATATCATCACGAATTATCTTCGATTTAATACCCTCAGCCTTCAATCCAGTTGCATCAAACATAAGCTTTCCCGAACTATCCCATACATACATGTTATAGTCATTTAATGCATCTTTACCTATCTGTACTCTAACCCTTGTAGCATCAGATATCTGTATAGTATTATCAGCCATAACCATTCTTCCACTATCAGATACTATCCTGAATTTATTTGTACTAATATCTCCAGCATTAACTTTTGCTACATCTAGAGATTCAATCATAGCATTTTTAATAAAACCATTTTCTACAGTTACCTTACTAGCAGTAAGAACTAGAGATTGAATATTATCAGAGGTTAAATTACCGTTAACTAAAGTCTGTATAGTAGCAAGATTAGCTTCCAACGTACCAATCTTACCAATACTTACTTCCATTGTAACAATCTTAGCATTTAAAGCATTTAAATCACCTATTGTTGCTTTATCTATTAGTGCCTTATTAATCTTTACATCTTCTGCAACTAAATTTTCAATCTTAGCATTTATTGCAGTTAAGTCTGAAATATGTGCAACATCAATAATTGCTTTTTCTATGGTGGCTGTTTTAGCTTCTAATGTTTGTGTCCTTATTTGTACTGCTTCAAGCTCTTGAATATTAGCCTTATCAATCAATGCTTCTTTAACAAGTAATAATTCTGTTACTACCCTATCTAATTTATTAGTTCCGCTACCTGAGGAATTAAAAGAGTTTTTATTCTTACTTTCTCCCTTGGCTCCAATTTCACAAGTCAATCCACCAGTATAGGTAAACTTCTGACTTAAAATTGGAACCTTCCTCAATACGCCCTTTATATCTGTAACTGATACAATATCCCCTGCATCCAGTGATAAATCACCTTGCCACTTCATGCTATATCCTAAATAAGAAAATCCATTTAATTTATTGTAGATATCAGTTAATATAGCCTCAGTTACCCATGGATTTTCAAACTGCAGCTCCATGGAGTCTGTTCCTAATGTACCTTTGGTAAATTCCTTATCCTCAGCCTTACAACTAATCTTACCTATCTTATATTTAACTTCCTCTCTCTTATAATCGAAGTAATTATCTCCAGTTATAGAGTAGTTAACTTCTTTAGGTACTATTATTGTAAATTTACCATCTCTTGTAATATGAGCATTACCTCCACATAATGAAGCCACGTATCCAAGTACTTCTCTACAAGTAAAGCCTTCCAACTTTTTAACTGTATAAGCTGGAAGGCTTCCTGTAAATTGTACCCCTGTTATAGTAGATAATTCATTAACTATCTGCTGTAATGTAGCTATCTCTCCTAAACTACTAAAGTATGGAGTTTCAAATTTTATCATATTATCAAAAGCTGTTATTTTAGTGGTATAATCAGTCTTTTCAACCTCATCTATGTTATAGTATCCCATGAGTATATATTCAATGGTAGAACCTACACGTAGTCCTATTTCAAGTTTAATTTGACTAGCCGAATAAATGGTATCTCCCTTGTTTATAAGTGTTAATTCAAGACTTTGGCTTGTTGTATTACCTATGCTATATCCCTCATTAGGCTGTACAGTCTCCAATATAATATCAACAATATCCTCGTTAAAATAAACATTATTGCCTATAGTGATTTTACATTCAAAACTCCTAGAAGGCTTCTTTATCTCTAGCTTATATTCTGCACTTGTTGCCTGCATACATAACCTCCTTCCTCCATCGTAGAGATTTAGAGATTAATCCTCTATCATATAATCTATGGCCATAAGCTCCCCAGGAGATATATTACAATTAGAGTTTATAAACTCTTCAACACTAAACTTGTGTATATCTATATCTACTTCAATTTCAACTAAAGCTTCAATGTCCCTAGTCCAGGCTTCTTGATGCTCCTCAGAAATCTTTAGATTTCCATGTTCATCCTTAACAGTATACTTATCAATAAGCTTTTGTTTCTCTGCATTATAAACCTTAAGTTCACTTTCAATTTTATCTATATTTTTAGCAACTGCATAAGATACCTTTATTGGTAGCTCCATCTGAGAAATCTTACTTAAAGCACCTGTGCTATTTAATATTTTTGAGTTACTTAACTTCATTATTAATACCTACCTTAATTTCATCTTCAACCTTAAACACTTCACTTTCAAATGCAGCCATATCAGCTCTTGCAGCTTCTACGTTTGCATTATATAATTCCTTATTAGTTATAGTTTTAGTTGTATTAGTGTTGTTATTGCCTTCAGTATTTATTGTTGCACTCATGTACACAATTTGTTGACCATTAATTTCTGAAACACCAGATAAAGTAATATTCTTGTTTATTTTTAACATCTCTTACACCATCCTATTTCTCAATAAAATTCATTTTTAAACCACTCCACTTAACTTCTTGTATTTTAGTATCATAAAAATATGCTGGGGCTGTTCTAGCTCCAACATACATTGTTTTTGTAATCATTCCTAATTGTGGATCAGGAAATTCAACCGTAAAAAAAACACTACTTACTGCATTAAGTAATGTTGTCATTTGTGATTGGGTTAATGGACCCCATTCTAAATTTAATTTTCTTTTTACTGCTATTCTATCTCTTATTAAATCACCATTGGCATTTCTATTTGTTTCTCCATCTAAATCTTCAATTGATGGCTCATAAACTTTAGGAGTAGCAATTGCTACCCCATTAACCTCAAGCATATTACCACTCCTTTATTATGTTGGCATTAATGTTATTCCACCTTGTCTTTGCATTTTTCTAAGCTGCTTTAATGCTACTTTTCCAATAACACTTCCATCTATCATAAGAATTAAATCTCCACTATAACTATTATCATAGTTTCCTTGTGGCATTCTTGCTGCAACCTTTTCTGCAAGCTGAGTAATCCACCCAGTATTGTTTTCAAGTGGCATGACTACCTCTTTACCTGCTTCACCAGCTATAAACATTGTTGCACTATCAACTATTCCTCCTCTTGCCAATTTAGGTATTCTTGGTACTGGAAGAGGATTATATCCCCAGAATCCACTAAATGGAGTTATTCCTAAAATACTTATACCTCTTATCTTGTTTAATATGCCATTAATCGAATTAAATGGAATAGCTATAACAGTATTAATACCACTAATAATTGAATTCACTATTGTTTTAAATACTTCAGCTATAGATCCTGTAATTCCTGAAAATATTTTCCCACCTTTTGAGAATAAATTTAAAATCCAATCCCAAGCGTTACTCGTAGTAGTTTTTATACTGCTCCACATGTTGCTAAAAAAGCTTCTAATAGGTTCAATAACTTTAGTGTTAAACCAATTACTTGCAGAGTTCCATATATCCTTAATTCCACTCCAAGCTGTATCACCAAATGATTTTATTTTATCCCACGTATTCCTAAAGAACTCTGTTATGTTATTCCATATATCTGAAACAATCTTCTTACACTCTTCCCATATAGCCTTCCAATCCAAAGTAAATAATTTATTTACCATTTCTATACACCAAGTAAAAAAATCTAAAACTCCACTTATAATAGCCATTATAGTTGTGATTGCTCCTGAAATAATATACACTACTACACTTATTATCGCCGCAAAAGGAGGTCCCAAAATTTCAAATATCCAATTAAATACTGGTTGTAACACATTATTCCATAAGTTAAGAAGTAGCATTGCTACTTGTTCTACACAATCTACAAAAGCTTTAACTAATGGCTTTAACCCATTCTCCCAAATCATAAGAAGTGATGTTACTATAGCATCAAATATAGGTTTTAGAAAACTTTCCCACACAGTAGATACTATTTCCTTTATTCCTTCCCAAGCTTCAATACATGCTTTTCTAAATCCATCACTAGTTTGCCAAAGATATATTAATGCAGCTACCACAGATCCTATAGCTAAAGAAATTAATGTTACTGGTGAAGTTATAAATGACGCTATATTTAAGAAAGCCACACCTATACCTGTTGGAATTGCTTTAATGTTTAATATAAACACCTTTACTGCTTTTAATATCTTAGGGCCAGCAAAATAACTTATAAGTCCAGCTATAAGACCACCAACTACCGAAAGTATTATTTCTTTATTTTGTTTTATAAAGTTTGCTAAATCATTTAAAATTGCTTTAACCTTTAATGCAGCTTTACTTACTCCAGATGTATCTGGCTCTTCATCTAGACCTAAGTCTAAGGCTCCTAAATCCCCAAGACCTCCCCCCATTCCTCCAGAACCACTAGCTCCACCACCAGTAGCATCACTATTTTTACTTAAAGAGTTTATTTCATCAAAACCACCCATAAGCCTGTTAACTTCTTTAGCTGTCTTCTTAGCGGAATCTCCTGCACTGCCAATAGCATCTCCAAAGTCTATTGCTCCTGAAGTCGCATCTGACATACTTCCTGCAATGCTTCCTAATCCTGAACTTTTACCACTACTCTTACCAAATAACGTACTTGTAAATGTTGCGATTGCACTTACAACCCTAGTTATAGCTCTTACTAAAGAATTAAGAATAGGAATAACCACTTGAACTATAGGCATAAATGCCCTTCCAAGTTCTATGCCTAATAGTTGTAAATTGTTTTTAAGTATTCTTACCTGATTAGCTGGACTGTCTAATGTTCTTGCTAAGTCTCCATTCGCTGCACCAGTTTGGGCTAATATTGCTTGATATCTAATCATTACCTTTTCTGAATTAGATAATGAATCACGATATCCATACTGCTTTAATGTATTAGTATCAACTAAAATACCTAAAGCTTTCAGTGGCTCTGTTTCTCCTGTAAGTCCTGCTCTTATCTTATTAAATGCTTCATCACTATTTAAGTTATAGAAAGAAGCCATATCCTCAGCAAGTAATGTTAAATCTTTAGATAAACCTAATGCACTTTCCTTCGCTAACCCCATGGATCTAGTCATATTATATAAAACTGCTGCATTCTCTCTTACTGCATATCCATTTAAACCTAAGCTATTCTGGAGTTCATTAGACCACTCGCGAATATCATCAGTCATACTACCAAACACGGTACCAACCAAACTCTCACTTTCAATGGCATTCATAGCAGATTTTATGCTGTTAACAAAAATCTTACCTAACCCAAGAGCTACGAGGAATTTACCTAACCTAGAGAATATATTTTTAATAGAAGCCACTTGTTTATTAACACTGCTAGTCATACTTTTTACTTCGTTCTGCACTGTCTTAAGCTCTTTCTTAAACTGAGATGTCTGAGCCTCAATAATTACTTGTAATTCTTCTAAGGTCATTTACTGCCTCCTTTCCTTTTAAGCTCTTCATTGTGCCTAAAAGCAAACTCTTCCATTTTAGCTTTATATAATGCTATATCTAATTTTTCTTTTTTAGCCTTCTCTTCTGCAAATAATTCTGAAAAAAACTCCTCGACTGGTGTTATTTTCACATCTGAACTAAACATTGAAGCTACATACTCCCCTATCTGCCTTGCTAAAACTGCATTTAAAGATATATCCTTCTTAATATTAATTAGCTCTTTTTCAGATTCTAACTTCATTCTTCTGTTGTAACTTGCTATTAAATCATATAGCTCCTGCAATGAACTATCCCAAAATAAAGAAGGACTTATATCTATGTCTAAACACATTGGATATAGTCCTTCTATTAACTCTGTTAAATTTTCAAATTCTACTCTAGCATTTCCTGTGCTTTCTCCTGTTGCTCCTCCATCTTCTGTGCTGCTGTCTGAGAAAAAAAACCACTTACTTTATAAATATCCATAAACACTTTTGTGAAAAACTCTAATTGTGATCCTCCACCTTCAATATATTTATCAAAGATATTATCTACATCACTTCTTTTAATTCCAGCATTCCAATCTTTCATAGCAGCATGTGTTATAGTCAGCATAATGCTTAAAGATGGCATTGTTCTAACTGTACCTATAACATCCATTAAACTCATATTCAACTTTTCTTCTAGACTACATACTGCGGATGTTTTAAGCTTAAGCTTATATTCCTCTTCTCCAACTTCCCATATCGCAAATTGTTTCATATTTTATTCCTCCTATATTTATTCTGGATCTGTAACAGAAATTTCGCTTTGTAGTGCCATCTTAAGGGTAAAATCTATAACTCCATTTACTCCACCGCCACCAAGCTTTACACTTACCTGTGCATCCCAAGTAAATGTAGTTCCATCTGGGAATGTTTCTTGGAAACTTAACACTTCTTTTGCATCTGCAGCCGCTCTTAACACTCTATATGGACTAGTTGCACTTTTGTTTTCATATTTAAACTTGAATTCTAAATCTCCTGGATCGCCTATTCCATATTCATACTTCTTAACTGTATCTGATAAGCAAGTATTTTCAACCTTTTCTGGTTCTGCTCCCATCTCTGGAACTTCTTTTAATCCTGTTAAATCTGTATAAGTACCTGGTTCAGAACCCTTCTTTTTGTAACCCAACTTAATTCCATTAGCTAACATCTATATTCCTCCTTTACTGATAAACTAACTGAGTATTATTATCTATAACACCCTCATATCTCATTACTTTATGTTTTAATCCACTTGGATCAGCTACATCTTGGCATAATGTTCTTCTTAAACCTAAAGCAGATACTCTTTTATCTACTTCTAAAGCAAATTCAGAAGTGCTTCTATTATGCCAAATATCAATTTTATACCTTATATAAGACTTATCTTCTTTACCATCTGTAAACTCATATACCTTGTTATCTTCCTCAATATACTGAATAGCGGGTAAATTCGCCCACTCTGATGGATAACTATCACTTACATTAGTACAAATATCTTTTATAGCTTTATACACTTGATCCTTAACATTAATCATTTCTTAACCACCTTTTCTATGGCCTCTTTTAAATCTAACTTTATATTCCCTAATATTTTATCCTCATTATTTTTTATAGCAGGATACATATATGGTTGAGCTGGCTGACCTGCAACATATCGTAATCCCACATCTGGAATATTAGCTAACCATTTATCTTGCTTGTAAGCTAATTCTCCTGGATACTTATCCGCTACTGGAGTAGTTTCTCCAACTCTCCCAGTACCAAATTCAACATAACCAGCATACTCGTTATTAGTAAATACTTTTCCTGTTACCTTACTTGATGATACATTTACATCTGTAAAAATACTTTTTCTTAAGTCCCCTGTATCTACTGGACATAAATCCTTAGCTTCACCTTGAATTAACTTAGTCTGCTTTGATATGCTTATTTCCAGAACCTTATTAACATTTCCACCAAGAGCATTAAGTTTCTTCATTAAAGAATCTATCCCATTTATACTCATAGTATTTTCTCCAGTTCTATTACCTTGTGCGAATATCTCTTTATAGAAATAATCTTATAATCTGGATCACTCTTTTTAGGTGCATAAACACATATACCATCACCTTCTTTTAGATCCAACGGTCCATCATAAAGCATATTAAGAATATAATTTAACCTCTCCCCATAAATCTCTGCTTGTAACTTTCCCGAAGCAGGACTTATATTGGCCATAATATCTATCCCTAAATCCGAGTATCCTTGATACTTTCCACCTTCATTATCTTCACTTATTATTTTCTTCTTAAGATAGTAAGTTTTCTTATTCTTCACTCTCAACTATACTCACCGCCTTGAGTCTTCTATAAGCCTTCAATCTATCCTTAATATGTTCTGGCATTTCATAGCTTACAGATATACCTCCTTCACTTCTAGAGGTTTCTCCTTCACTTCCTAACCTATTATAATAAATAATAGCCAGTTCTCTTTGTATAGCCTCCATTTTAGGTAACATTACGTTTCTATTAGTATAATCTAATATGTCAGCTTCAGTGTCTTCTAATAGCTGATTTAAAAGAGAATCTTCTACACCTGGAAGTCTTAACTTTAACTTTTCTAATTGTGTCATTTAAACACCACCTTATAATACAAAAAAGGGGATTCTCTCCCCTATCTATTTCTATCCTAATACTCTTGTAGCTAATTCTGGATACATTGTCTTATATCCATAAAGCACATCCATAGAAAGCATTTCTTTCTTATACTTCATGTCATATCCTCTTACTACTCTTAAAGTAATTCCATTGTAAGATGTAACATAAGATTCAACTCCTGCTGGTGCAGTTAATGGTCTAGTAACAAAAGCGAATGCCATCGGATTAAATGCTAGGTTAGCAGTATGTCCAGAAACTAATGTTACTACTGTATCATCAGCAATCTCTGGTAACGCTGGATATACTTCTACTGAAGCTATTGCATTAGTAGATGCATCTGCAGTATCTTTTATAACTACATAATTTTTCTTTTTAATAGTTAATATATCACCTTTTACAAGCTTACCTGTTAAAGCCGTTCCATCTATAGCAAGACTTGTTGCTCCTGCAGTAACTTTACCATTTACCTTAACATCTGTAGCTTTTGTAATTCCTGTAGAATGTTGTTTAACACCTTGTGCCATATAGTTATCTAGTCCAAATACCCTACCAATAGAACCTTCTCTTAATGCAGCAGTAGAACCACTCTTTTCAGCATTAACTATTGCATCTATTGTTGTAAAATTAGCATCTGCTTCCGGATCCCATACAGCAACACGCCCTGATACTGGAACTTTATTTGTGTTTAACATCTTTCTTACATTAGCTAAATCAGTAAGTTTGCTTGGAGTTGTTCCTGCTGTACCTACTGCATAAGGTATATCTTTATATAAGAACAATCCATCACTATTAATCTTTTCCGCTAAAGCAACTGCAGCTGGCTCTAAGAATAATCTATTTAGATCATCAACATTAGTAGCTCTTTGAATTGCTCCAAACTCAACATCAACTGTTGCTAGTTTATCTAATGTTACATCTACTGACTCTTCTTTTACATCTTGTGCAGAAGTCCCTTCTGATTCATTAAATTCCTTTGCGGTTAAAATAACTGGTTTTTTCACTTGTATTGTAGCTCCCTTACCAGTTACATATTCTTCACTAAAATCCTTATGGATTAGGTTAGGAAAAACTAAGTTTTCAATTAATCTTGGCAAGATTTGCCTTGCTATTTCCTTTACTGTAATAAATTCATTTCCCATTTAACATTCCTTCTTTCTTTTTTACTTTTTATAAGTAGCTGCATAGTATTCTGCATCACTCATTTTGCTATAATCTGCTTTACTTCCTTGTCCACCCTTAGGAGGATTTCCCCCCCTTAACTTTTCATTTACAGCCTTCTCTACAGCTGATTGGAAAGCTTTCTCTACTGATTCAATACTTTTATTGCATGATTCAGCATCAGAATAGTTAAGTAGATCTACTAAATCCTTTGGTAGGCCTTTTTCTGCTAGAGTCTCATAAGCTTGTGCTTTTAACTCTCTAGTAGTTATTTCTTTTTCTCTCTTCTCCAGTTCAGCTATTCGCTTTTCTTCTGCATACTTTGCTTTCTGTTCTGCATTCATCTTTGCAAGCTTCTCTGCTTCTGTTTTTGCATTTTCAAGCTCTGTAGCTTTCTCTGTTTCCCACTTAGACTTTGCAGTTTCAAGAGCTTTAGCTACTCTCTTATCAAATTCAGATTGATAAAATTTATCTTTAAGAACATCATCAAACGTCTTTGTTTCTGTTCCTTTGCCGTCTTCTCCAGCTCCATCTGTACGAGTGTTACTTGTTCCAGCATCACCAGTTCCTCCATTACCCCCATCAGCTCCAGTGTCTGGTGCTAACATTGGTTGAAATCTGCATAGTGCTAAGTTAACTAAAAATCTTGTGTTTTTCATAAAATCCTCCTTGCCCACTACATTCACTTAAGCCCATAGTGTTCATAAATAAATTTAAGCAGTTTAAAGCCATACTCAGGGCATAATAAAAAGCCTTAGTTTCCTAAGACTTAATTACCTTGCAACCTTGTAGTTTTCCCATTTCTTATAGGCATCTACATACATTTCCTTTTTATCTCCATTATATGTACACTCATAATACATTCCATCAAACAAAGTAGTACTAAGTAATGCTTTATTGTTTTGTAGCGTTTTACAGCTCCATACCATAAATACATCATCTGTTGAAATTTCCTTTTTATCTGTTTTATCTAGATGCTTATTAGTATAGTTACATACCTCTTGTTTACACCATTCTATAAATTCTTTTTCATTCATTATTTAATCTTCTCCTTAATTTTAAGTATAATAAAAGACTTCAATTACATTGTAATTTAGGTTTATTACACCATTTACATCTGTAACCAAAGTCTTTTTGATAAACTATTTCATGTTTATAATTTTTGGTTCTAAATAGTTGTTTATTTTTTCTATTAACCTCATTGTACTCCCCCTTAAAATTGAGCATAATAAAAGCACCTACATAGTAAGTGCTATCTTTGCCCTGGCTTAAATTGTTTACCACAGTTAAGACAAGTTATATTTACCTTTTTAGCTCCTATGTTACCAGCCATTAATCCAAGGCCTCCAGCAACTGAAGCTCCTACAACCGCTTTTCCTACACCATAACCTTTCTTATGAGCTGTTATTGATGTACTTCCACAATAAGGACAACATGCTAACCCTGCTCTGTGAGCTTCTGCTTTTCTCTCATCAATAACTTGCTTTTTAGCATTTACTTGTTGAAGATATTCCTGGCTCTTTTTAAGCTGTTCCTCACTTTTCTTTTTCTCTTTTATTTCATACTCTCTTCTTTTATCTTCAGTATAGATAAATGCTACAACGAATAATTTAATAACATCAAACATCCATCCAAATCCAAATATTCCAAATGTAAATAAGTAAAGTACTCCCATGCCTGCTTTCTTCTCATAAAACTTATGAGCTCCAAACATACCCAGAATTAGACATAAAAAGAAATCTAACTTGTAATTCATATTATCCTCCCCCAAATATTACTTATAATACAATAATATACAAATTCATTGTAAAAGTAAACATAATAAAGCACCTACTTTGTATCTAAGTAAGTGCTTCAATCCTTCTGTATTACTTCATATATATCTTCTCTTTCTATTGTTTCTAATTTGGGTGAGTCAATTTCAACTTCATAAGCCTTTCCATCTGACCATATACCTAATATTGTTCCTACTCTTCCATCTTTAAGCTTTACAATATCACACTCTTTAATATCTTTCATACTCTATATCACTCTCCTTTAATTTATCGATAAATACAGTAGTTAATCTAGGTCCATTATCATCTGACATAACTCCAACCTTAACCTTTGCCTGTTTATTTTTTAATCCTTTAAGAACCATATTCACTTCATACTTTTTACCATGTGGTGTATCCCCCTTAAATATAGCTGGGAATTTACCTATATTATCTTTTATAAGTATATCTAGATCTTTATAGTTATTTATACTATATCCCAATCTACTTTCAAAAGCATCACCTTTTGCTAATCCATTTACATTGCTACCGCCAAATAGATAACTTGTATACTTTCTTTCATCAATATTAAATTTATGAGCATTTTCTAAAATACACTGAGGATTATTCTTAGCCTCGCTCTTAAGTTTATAATTATATTTTATTAGCTTCCACTCATTAATATCATTATACTTCAACTGCCTAAAATCTGTAAATGACTTAGGAACATCTTTTCCAAGGATTTCTTTATACTTACTATATTGTTTTCTATCAGCTGCTTTATTTTTTATCATCTTCTGGAATGTTTCAGCCTTCTGCTCACCATACTTATCTACAACAAACTTTTGATACCATTCATCAAAGTTCATATTTTCAATGATATAGTTCTTGCCCGTCTCTGGATCACGTGCTCTTCTTCTCCTATTCATTCCTTCAAAATATGCCCTTGTTGTACTTCTACACCAAGGATGTAATGGTGGAAGGTTTTCTCCTGGTACTCCTCTGTATACATCGATTACTTTACCATCCATATTCCTACATTGTTTAGAAGTCCTCAAATCTAATGTAGCAACAAATATATACTTATCTATTCCAAGTTCTTTATAACTTTCTAACTCTGCCATATTAGTAACATAAGTAGTCTCTGTTCTAATCAGCCTTTCAGCTGCCATCTTTCCATACTGACTTAAATCAGCTAATTCCACAGCCATCTTTTTAGAACTCTTACCACTCATTAATCCACTTGTTATCACTTCTTCAAGCTTTGCTGCTAATACTTCACTATTTCCCCATACTCTCTCACTGTAGTGTTTTCCACTCCAATTATTCTTAAGTATATCTTCTATAACATTAACAGGCATTGTAGCAAAATCTGTTACAATACCTGTTACCTTTTGGATATCATATATATTCCTATAGTAAGCCTCATTAATATTCTTTATATATCTTAATTCACTCTGTACAAGCTCTACATTAGCAATTCTTTTAGTGTTAATATAAATACTCTCTTTAAGTGCTTCAAGTCTTGTCATTCTTGAATTATAAGCTTTAGCATTTAATTGAGCCATGAGATATCTTTTTAAATTCTTATCTTGAATGCCATTAATCTTACTTCTAATACTTTCTAATTCTAACTTTGGTATTTTCGTATTGAGTAAGTCCTTAGCCTCTGCTATACTCATACCACTATCAGATTGAAACTTATAAAATATCTTTTTGATATCTTTATTAATATCTTCTATAGCCTTATCATAAGCGTTATTGATTTTATAAATAGTCTTATCACTATTTTTGTGATATGAGTTCATTCTAAGATTAGCTCTATCTTTCCAATAGGAACTACTCTTCATTTACCTCACCACTCTTTGAAGTGCTTTTATAATCACCCTCAATATTTTGTTGATTATCTTTAAAATCATAACTTCCAAAGGCTCTTTGCTGATCCTCAACTTTCTTCTTATTTTCCCCTTCAAGTCTTTTTCTTTCTTCTTCAACATCAATTTCACCATCAAATCTTTTAACTCTAGTCTCCCATGATATGAACCCTTCTGTTTCAGCTGCAATCTTTGCAAGGAGTTCTTCATCAACTGGAAGAGTTCTCTTCATGCTAATATCAATGTCATTAGAATTAATATTCTTAGCTTTGATATTAGATATATTAGACATTAACTTAAGTCTTTGCCTTAATCCTTGCTTAAAGTATCTCTCTTTGCTCTTTCCTAACCCCTCAAGGCCTAACAGCTTGTACTTCATTGCAACTCCTGAAGCATTTCCTACAAAGTTTTCATCTGTTAAACATGGGACCTTTGAAAACTCATGAATATCATCTTTAAGTGCCTTTTTAAGTACTTCTGTTTCAGTTTCATTAAGCTGCTTAACTAACCATTTAGCATCACCATTATCATCAAGCTCTATAATCTTATTCTCCATAAGATATTTTACAGTTTCACTTACTTCATCCTTTGTATCTCCAAGAGATTGTCCAACTATAACAAGAAAGGTATCCACTAATTGTTCTTTATCATTAACCCTATCAGATTGAAGCTTATTATAAGCATCTATAAGACTTATTACTCCTTCAAAATCACCCTTAAGTTTCTTATTATTCTTGTACTCTATTATTGGCACATCTCCAAAGTAATGTTGCTCCCTATCTATTTCCATAGGATTACTATCGGACAAATCATTATAAAAGTATTTAATGATCTCTTTATCTGTATAAACATTAACATCATAACCCATAACAGTATCATCAATATTTCTTTTTTCAAAATAAGTTACTGCAAATAATGGCTTATGTTTAACAGTAGTATCGCACACAAGAAAAGTATTTAATGGACTGCTAACTACTAACTCGGGATACGGTACTTCATTATCATTCATAAATAACAATTCATACCCTACCCCCATAATTGAAATATCCATAGCTAACTCATTATTATGACTATCTTCATCTATCTCTGTGAATATCTCATTTAACTCCTCTGAACCTTCTCCAGCATAGCTTATCGGGCTTCCAAATACATATCCTACAGCCATATCTGTAATATATTCAGCATGATTTGCAACTATTTTATTATTAGGTATATTATGATTACTGAATGTTCTACTTAGTATTTTATGCTCTCCATCATAATAACTGTTAAGATGCTTATATCTATCAAGCATAACCTTATGATTATCAATGCATTTGTTTAATAATTTTATTGGTATACTGCCATCTTCATTTAACAGTTCCCTATCTTTATATATCGCCATGGTACTCCTCCTATCTTATTCCTAACTTAGATTTACTTCCTATTCCAATTTTCTTTTTCTTAACAAATTGCTCTGCTATACCTGTCGTTGCATCTGGAGCATCATCATGTTTATTCTTTCCTTCTCTTTGATACCTTGTCATAGCTTTATAATATTCTGGCCACTTATCTCTCCAGTTAGCTGGATAATAAATATGTTCTATTACCCATGTACTATTTGATAATATTCTTGCAATCTTATTTTCACTTTGATGAAACCAATCTATTTTAGTTCTATTACTTCCTAATTCTTGATTAAGTATTCTCTCAACACTTCTTGCAAAACCTCTTCCGCCATTATTTGATTCTATTAATGCTCTATTAACTTGATGCTCTAAATATCTTTTAGCAACTTCTTTTTCAGTTGTTTCCATAGGTTCTTTAGTATAGTAAACATCTAATATATAAGCCTCTTTGTTATACTCTCCGTAGATTATATTACATAAATTATCATCTCCAGTATCAGCAGTGTCACAATAGGCTTTAATACCTGTAAATAAAGATTTACCACCTTCATCTTTAGGTATATCAGTATAAGTCTTAAAGCTTGGATATAAACATCCTTTTAAATCTATAGGTTCTTGTTGATAGTTTGCTGAAGCAATATCTTCTCCCATAGCTTTCTTTTTATCCTCATAAGACTTTCTACTTAAAACTTCTTCACAAAGCATAGTTCCATCATCTTGTAATGCTTTCATACTAATATGTTTAATCCTTGCACCCTGTTCCTTATAATGCTCTAATGCTTTTCCTGCTAAATCATCACTGGCCCATCTAGTCATAATGATTATTATTTTCCCACCTTCTTCAAGTCTTGAAAGCATTGTGTTAGTAAACCAATCCCAATGTTTCTCTTTCACGCCCTCGTTATAGGCTTCCTCTGCATTTTTGATTAAGTCATCTATAATCATAAGAGAACATCCAAATCCTGTAGCTGTTCCTGTTGGCGATGTTGCTAGATAGTTATTATATCCACCTTCTAATGACCAAAGGTTCATAGCTCCATCACCACGCTTTATAGATACATTAGGAAATACATCCCTAAATACTGGTTTATATTGGTCGGCCTTTTCTTCTTGAATGCTATTCCTAACATTCTTAGAAAACATAGTTGAAAGAGTTTCATTGTATGATCCTGTCATTATCTTTTGTGATTGGTCTTTTCCTAACACCCACTCAACAAATAATCCTGCCGTTCTGCTCTTTCCATGTCTAGGTGGTTCATTTATGATTAAAACATCATCATCTCCTTCATAAAATGCTTGAAGGTCATTGCACAACTCTACTAAGTATCTTCTATCTTCTTTATAAAAATCAGGTGCTTTTAAATTGCAATAAAAAAAGAACTCACGTCTTGCAAGTTCTATCTTTGCTCCCAACCGTATTAACTTCTTATCCATTATCTTCATTAGCTATCTTTAGTAGCTGCTCTCTAGTTAACCCTTCATAAGGATTATTTATATTTCCTGTAACCTCTACTTTATCTTTAAACATTCCTAGGTGCTTTCCTAATAGCTCCAGGGCTTTAACCTTATCTGCTGTTTCTATACTTATACCAAACTTAGTATTTTTTATTGCTGTAATAGCTTTCTTCTTATCTTCTGAAAGATTATCGGTTATTTCTAACTCAACATCTTTATAAAAAACTTCTTTTTCATCTATGATTTCCTTGCCATCAGCACTATATATAGGCTTCATATAGGATTTTTCAACTACTTTTGCAAAGTCTGAACCTTTAGCAAATGCAATAGCTGCTAGCTCTTCAATTACTTTGTCTTGTGTTATTTCAGTTCTTTGAACCCTATCTTTCATCCTTTTGTTTAAATATTCTTGTATCTGAGGTTTTCTGAGGTTGTCAGCACCTGTTCTATATGCTGTTTTTTCTTTGTATCCCGCCCTAATTGCTGCTTGAGTAGCATTAAGGTCTATTAAATATTCTTCTACAAATCTCTTTTGCTTTTCTGTTAACTTGGCCATAATGCCACCTCTTTTTCATATAAAAAAAGAGTTCTATTAAGAACTCCATAATTAGCTACAATAAATTTTATTTTATTATTTATTTTGATTAGTTACAGTTTTTGATTCATTATAAGTATCAGTTAATTGTTGTATAGGTGAATTATATGGTTTAGCCCAACCTTTGTTTACAGCTAGTTCTGTAAGTGCAGTGTGACCTCCAACTATTTGACTTAATCCTGCAGAATATATGGCCCTTAACTCTGGAGTACTGCTTGTTAAAGTAGCATTAAGATATGCATCAGCTGCAGCTTTTCCAGAAGAAAGCATATTTGTAGATATAACTTCATCATTAATATTAACGTTATTTTTAATTAGGTTTCCAATTATATTTGACATTCCATTACACCTCACTTGAATCTGTTACTTGATTTTCAGTAATAAACTGCTGTAATCCTTTTATTCTACCTTCTGATGCTAATGCACTAGATTCACCTTGGCTTTTTAGGTTTTCATCTGTTATTAATGCATTCACCGCTCTTTGTACAATTAATCCATCTTGCTCCATCTTTAATAGTGACGTTAAAGATAGTACTTCTGCTTCTGAAAGCTTTCTCATATTTTTACCTCCTTTAAATATAATTTATAAACGATTATATTATGTGTTTTTAGAAGGCTAATATTCATGTTAAATCTATCCAATCAGGTTGTTTTTTATCTCAAGTTCCTAATAATTAAAAGACACCTATATTTGTATAGATGTCTTAATATAGGGTTAATCATGGATTGGGGAACTTCATTTGTTCTATGATAATAGCTTACATATTGTTTCAGATATAATCTATAGATTTATCCGTATATTTTATATGTATTTTTCTATAAATATTATACGTGATATTCTTTCAATTATATCAGAATTTAAGTATCTGCAATAATCACCCGTTAATCCTAATATCTCACCTATTGCATTCCATGACTTAATTCTTTTAAAGTACCTTAAATTAATTATTTTAAATTCACGTTCACTTAAAGGCTCCAATGCATTCTCAACTTTCTTAATTTCAATTTGCTTATAGCTTAACTCTTCTTGTAACTTTCTTATTTGAGTTTCCCTTATTATTATTTCATTTTCAACTATTGAACTAAACTTATTAGTTGGAGCTGCTTTCTCTTCATAGGTAATTGATGAACATCCTTTATATTCCCTCTCCATTGATTCTATTGACAGTTTAATATTCTCCACTTCTGCAACTAAAGTTTTATATCTTCGTAATACATCCTCTGTTTTTCTAAATAGCTCTTTCTCCATCAAATTCCCTCCAACTCAAACTCAACTCTCTCAAGCTCTTCCGTCCACTGCTTAATTACTTTTAACTCTACTACCTGACTATCATCCTCATATGCTATTTTATTTAATGAGTCCAAGATTATTTTAGCTACATTATCTGAATCCGGTTTCTTCTGTGGATACTCTAATCCTTCTCTTATAGCTTGTACACGTTTTTTAGTATAGCTCTTAGGTACTTTATAGTAAGCGGTTATCTTTGCTCTTACTGATCCTTCAAAATACCTTCCATCCTGTTCCTGATAACATAGCCTAACCCAGTTCTCATATTGAATAGTATCTCCAGGTGTAAACGCTCTTCCAGTTTTAGTGTTGTACCTTGGCCTAGCTTTACCCTTTATCTTCCCCTCTACTGTTATCATTCTCTCACTTCCTTCGTTAAATCTACGAATTACAAAATAAAAAATACCGCATATTCAACTTTGAATAATACGGTATTTTCATCAACTTAATATTTAATTCTATCTTAAGAATATTTAATAATTACTTATTTAATTTATTCGATAAACTGGAATTTATAGTGTATCAATATATTGCTTTGCCTGTACTAAATCCATAGAAGTAACTTCTCTTAACTTTTTAACCGCTTCAACTTCTTTCCCACTATTTTTTAGATGAACTATATATTCTTTTTCTTCATCAGAAATAAAATATGTTGCTAATTGCTGATTTCCAGTTTCTTTACACAAGGTATCAATCTGTATCTGTTGAGATTTCACTTGCTTTTTTAATTTAGTGATTTCTATATAAAGTAAGATTCCAATAATAAACATTAAAGTTAACATCCCATATTCCACAAATTTCACATCCTCCACAAATTCTAATTTATCAGTTAATAAAAAAGCTGATAACTCATATAATAATACAACTATGAGTTAATTATAACATATTTTTTAATACCGCACTATTCAATTTTCAAAGATCAAATTTCACTATTTAATTCGCAATATCTATGAATTGCGAAATAAAAATACCGTATATTCAGTTTTGAATAGTACGGTATGTTATATCATTTATAAATATTTAATTTTATTTTCATAAATTTTAAGTTACTTAAAAATTCTCTTTTATAAATTGATTACGTATGTAAATATTACTGAAGTTCCTAATAAAATAGCTAAATCAATCAAAGCTAATTTACTCTCTTTCTTTATGATTGCTATTACAAGAGTAATAATACTTACTATAATATTAGTACAAGCTAAAATAATATTAGTAAATAATCCAGTAAAAAGTATAGTTTCTAATAGATATAAACCTGTAATAATAAATAGAATAGTGTGCATTATTTTATTCAATTTACTCTTGTTCGTAAAAATATTATTAATCATAGTATTTTACCTCCTTATAATATTAATATTAAAAATTGTTTAAATATTTATTTACATATTATACTATATAAATACCGTACTATTCAATTTTCAAAGAACAAATTCTCTATTTAATTCGCAATATAAACAAATTGCGAATAAAAAATACCGTATTATTCAGTTTTGAATAGTACAGTATTCCATATGATTTAATATTTAATTTTTCTTCATAATAATCTAAGATTGTTCTTCAATAAATTTAACAAATAAAGAACTTATTAATACAACCACTATGCAGTACCCTAAATACATTATAATTACATAGTAGCTAAAAATATTTATTAAATAAATTTGAAAAAATACTGGCAACGCAAAAAGTATAGAAATCGTTAATCTATATAAGGCAGGAACCTTATACTTTTTTTGCAGTTTTTACAGATTAACTTATAACACATAATGGCTTTTAAAATATCCTTATATGAAAATTTCTGTTTACATTTAGCACATGTCATAATATTTCTCCTTTTTAAACTTAATAAAAAATATAATACTATTATGAAACAATTGTAACATATATTGTAAACACTGTACTATTCAATTTTCAAAGATCAACTTACGTAATTAATTCACAATGTAAACACTACCAACAGTAATTAGTATTATATTTTTCATTGTATTGCTGCAATAACTTATGACATTTAAGACTATACCCTTTGGCTTCTTCTTCATCTTTACAAGCCTTATAAGTAAATTTAGTGCCTTTCCTAGTTGTCTTACCTTGTTTTTTTACTATAAATCCTCTTTTAGTTTCTAGTGTATAAGCCACTAAAATAGCCATATCATAATTTTTAGTATCATTCTTCATCATATCTAAGTTAATCGTTTCGAATTCCTTTTGGAACTCCATAACAACTGCATAACTCATTACTTCACTCCTTCGTATCATAAACATTCTCAAATCTGTGATCTATGCATATTTCACTTTCCTTACCTTACTTCTATGAAAAGCTGTGTGTTTATTGTCAAAAATACAGTTTATTGTATCTCCCCCGTTATAGATCCTTGTGATAACTCCCTTGTAAATTTTCTTATTAAATTCTACTTCCACGCTTTCACCAACTTTAAAATCTTCATTTATGATTTCATCAGCTGCAGTTTTCACCCTAACATCTTCCTCATCATAAACAGCTTGTACACCTTTATAATCAAGTACCCAGCCCTGCTTATTTATGCCAATAACTTTACCTGCAGCTATAGCTATTATATTTTCATCACCTTTACGTTTTAGTACCTTTGTTACTTTGTCCTGAATTGCTAACAATTTCTCTTCCTGGAGTTCGTTCGGCTTCATGTCATCTTTGTAATAAATGATTTTATCCATTGGAACTAATGCTATTCTCTTATCATACGAAAGTTCTATAACTCCATCTTTATTAATACAAATAGTTTTATAGTTTTCTCCAAATATGAACTCTACTAACAAACTACCACTACATAATAACGTTATCCTTGATAAACTCTCATTTTCCATAACTTTATTTTTTTCTAAGAATCGTTGCTGCTTATCTGTTACTATAAACTCTTTCTGCACTTTCTCACTTTTGGTAACCTCTTCTACAAGTGATAAGCTTGTAATCGGATTGCTTATTTCTGTTATATTTTCTTTGATTTTCGTAACCGAAACATCATTTATCGTAATTTTAATGTCCCATAATGACATCTGACCTTCAATTTGATTTATGCCCTTTTGAGGCCTAGTTTTTCTTCTTAACATAATACTGAACCTCTATTTATCAATTGATTTTCATATGAGAATACATTGTTGTAGCTGCACCCTCACATGAACTACCTTTTACTAGAATGGCATATCTGAATCATCTTCTATTTCAGTCATACCACCATTCCCAAAATAATCACCTGGTATTGTATTATCTTGTTGAGCTTGTCCTTGCTGCTTATTTTCGTAATCTAAGAAAATTATTTCTTCTGCTATAACTTCTGTAACATATCTTTTGGTTCCATCTTTGGCTTCATAGTTTCTAGTCTCAATTCTGCCAGCAACAGATATTAAATCCCCTTTCTTCTTATAGTTAGCTACACCTTCACCAGTTTTACCCCATGCCACTATTTGAATAAAATCAGCTTGTGGTTGTCCTTCTTTTTTATACCTTCTAGATACTGCAAGTGTGAATGTTGTTACTGATGTTCCAGTAGGTGTAAACTTTAGCTCCGGATCCTTGGTCAATCTTCCGATTAAAACTACCTTGTTCATCTTTCATCCTCCTATTTTGGTA
Source organism: Clostridium culturomicium (assembly GCF_000821305.1). Classification (GTDB taxonomy): domain Bacteria; phylum Bacillota; class Clostridia; order Clostridiales; family Clostridiaceae; genus Clostridium_J; species Clostridium_J culturomicium. The sequence goes on from NZ_CCXK01000014.1 coordinate 365,695, forward strand.
TTTCCATCAACTGCTCAATATGAATATTATAAAATCTATACCCATATTGGTCCTGATGTTCAAATAAATAATCCTCTGGCTTAAATCCTAGTTTAGATAAAAGCTTTTTCTGAGCTCTTGTTAATTTCCTTAGATGCTTCATTATTTCACCGCCCTTCTAATATCCTTCTGCTTGTCTCTTGTAGTTCTCACTATGTTTTTTAATATAAGCATGTTCTATGTCCTCCGATGTCATTTTAAGACTATTGGCAACGGATAGGAGCATATGAAGTACATCTGCAAACTCATCATGTATTCTTTCTGTGCTTTCTGGACCCTGTTCACTCCAATATTTAAAACATTTAGTTGCATTTGCGAGTTCTGAAACTTCTACACTTAAAGCTAATAACTTTTTATCTAAAACAACTTTATTCCATAAATCTAACTCTTCTTGATTGTCTAGTCCTGTTGATATGTGAGCTAAATACCTATCAAAAGACTTCTGCATTTTTAGTAAATCTTTAATTTTCAACTCTTTATTTTCCATGTCTTCTCCCTGTAAGCTTTGCATATGCTGATAAATCTATCATTGGAACTGTATATACAATTCTGCTTGCCTGCTCTTTGGTTGTTTTGTTTATATCTCTGGTACTTTTATCTATCTTACTTTCCAACCTTTCACTTATACTTTTTATGTCATCTCTTACTCTTTTATTTGCCTCTATATATTCATCATCACAAGCAGCTATTAGTTCTTGTAAATCAATAAACTGTTCATTAGCTCTATGTTTAACATTCAAATCGTGACGTCTAATTTCTTGAACAACATCATTACTACTTGAAGTTATCTTTTCTGCTAATGCAACAAAAGCTTTTTCTTGAAATTGTGCTTTTTCTACTATAGTTTTAATAACAGACTTATACCTTTCATCTGAAACATAATTCTGCTTGTCTATTCCCTTCTGTAAGCTCTCCAATTTCTTTTTTAGAGTAATAACACTCATGAAGTGAAAAACAACTAATAAACCTATCGTAATTAAAATTAAGCTTGTCTCCATTTTAATTTCCTCCTAAATTCTTATTTTTATATTCTTGTACTTCTTTTTTACACGTTCTTACAAACAAGTTATAAGCAGCTATAAGAATTATATTTAACAATATGCTTGCTCCTAATAACACATCTTTCATAATCTATCACTCCTTAATTTGAATCATAATTTATTTATATTATTAATTATTAATCATATATAACATATTTCTTAAACCACAAATCTGTATATTATTATTGCTATTACGCAAAATAAGTTTGAAAGGTGGTTGTTATATGAAAAAAATTGCTACTATGTTATTAATTTTAATGACCTTAGTATTTAGTACATTTATTGTAACTCCCGCATTTGCTTCCAATACATTTAAAGAGGGTGTTTATAAAGCAGCTGATTTTAATTTTTCAGCAAATGAAACTTATATAGTTCAAAATTTCTCACCAACTTATAGTGTTTACATTACTCTTTATGATGAAAATCAACTTATAATACAATCTATTCGTCTGCAACCTAATTCAGATAAATATAATTTGATTCCCCTTAAACCTGAATATAGAATTGTAATAGTTGGTAACGGTGAAGTATTTATTGACAAAGGGACACAATAGAGTGTCCCTTTTATATTTGGGCAACCTATAAATTACTAGCTGGTATTAATATCTCTTCATTTTTAATCTCCGAATCATATATTAAATACTTTTTGCCTTTAATAACCTCTTCACCCTTAGGAAAGTAAGCAGTATTCGCTTTTAATAAAACATTCCCATGTTTATCCTTCATGTCTTTTTTTAGATTTAACATATTCATTTATATTCCCTCCCTAATACTTCAAAGACTTTTACACTTTTATCTCAACTCTTATATTTTTACCTAAGAGTATTCCTAAGTGCTTACTAAAACTCCGATTAATAGCCTCAGCCCTTAGCTCACTATCAACTATGATTTTTAAATCTTGTCCATCCTCAACTATTTCTGAATCCATGAACCATGTTTTATATGTTACCTCTGACCATTGGTCCAAAATTAATTTATGATACTTAGTAGGAATGGATAAGGGTGGAGGTGAAGGAGGTGTAATTTCTTCCCCTTCTTCTCCTTCTTTATCATTGTTTTCATTCTTTAATTCTTCTTCATTCTTGTTTGTGTCCACCTTATTGGGACTTATCTGGGACTTATCTGTCCCTATGGTTGTCCCTTCTGTTGGGACTTCGTTGTCCTCACTGTTGTCCCTATCGTTGTCCTCTTCATTGTCCTTTTTAGGTTCTGAAACTGCTTGATAATCCTTATAATTACTTATCTTTAGCGTTGTCCCCTTTTTTGAAGTTTTTAGAGTAATCATGTTATCCTTTTGGAGCAAGTCGAGAAATCTTTTTACCGTTTTTCTATCAACTTTCCATCTTTCAGATAACTTAATTGTTGATGTGTGAAAACTTCCTCTTTCAATCAAAACAATCTCATTTCCTATAAGGATTTTTCTCTCCTGGTGGTTAGCTTGAAGAAGGATATCTAACCACCATTTAAGCTTTAGAGGGTCTTCCCATATCCAATTTTTACGAATTGCTCTATGGAGCTTTATCCATCCTTCATCCATACCATCACCTACTTATTTTTTATGCATTTAAGCCCCACTGCTCTCTTAATGAATTTTCTAAATCATTCCATTGCTCATAACTTAACTTTATCTTTGTTTCAACATCTGAATCCTCAACTAATACTTCTACATGTCCTCCTGCTTCATTAATTGAAACTACCTTGCCATCATTTGCTCTAAGGTCCATTTCCATCCTATACATTCTTTTCACCTACTTTACCTTTTTGGAAAGCCTTTCATATACTTGTTGATATTCGTCACTTGAAAGCTCTCTTATCTCGCTACATCCAAATTCTTTTTCTATAACCTTCTTTACATCAGCCTCTGTTATGTTTGCACTCGCAGCTAAGTTCATTAATTTACTTATCTCTGCTTCACTTATAGAATTAGGTAAGGCCCATGCAGGTAATTTAGGAACTTTCCAATATATAGTCCTTTTATCTTTAGCTGTTGCCTTTTTCCATCCTATATTGTCTTTAGGTTTTTCTAATGAACACTCTGCAAAATTTTCAGTAAGGTTATATAAATATCTTCCTATGCCGTATCCACTACTAGCACATCTTTTTAATGCTCCACTTATTCCACCTTTAAAAGGTTCAACGTTACTTTCGCTGGCCCCATCTTCTTTATATATCCACTCTCCATCTTTGTCCTTTACAGAGATTCTACAGATAATATTGCTATCATTGGACCCTGTTCTGTATTCTACTTTCCATCCATCAAACCCAAATACATAATCTAATCTGTTCTGTATAGCTCTAGCCTGTACATAACATAGAACCATCACCCATGGCTTATTGTTGTTACTTACTCCACAGCTTTGAACTCTCCATTCAATCTCATTTTCTCCAAATGGTTTTCTTAATTCCTCTTGTATATCCATCACTTATACCTCTTAAAACTTAATTTCGAACTGCTCTGGTACTTCAATAACATTAATTCCATCGCAATCTATTATTTCACCAGTTTCTTTATGTATAATTAAATCACCATTAATCTCTAAATCTTTCTTAAAGTTACTCCAATCAAGCTTTTCAGTTTCTATTCTTTTAATATATTTTTCTTTATTAACTAATTTACAGTATTCAATAAGTTTCTTATCATCATGATCCAGCTTTGATGTTGGCTTTTTAAGTACCATTTCACCAGCTAGTAATGAATATTTCTTTTGAGTTTTAGTTTCTTTTGGTGTAATAGTGTTAAAATATGCTCTTAGCTGTGCAACCTTAAATCCTACACTATTTTCATGCGCTGCTCTTTTTCTCTCTATCTCCTCATGAATAGCTTCAATCTTTTGAGCTGCTAACTCTTCTAATCTTAAAAAGTCAGCTTTCTCTTCTTTTATCTCATCTATAAGTCTATCTGCCTCTATATCGTTTAAAATTACTTGAATATTCTCCATTACATTGCCCTCCAACATTCTTTATATTCCATATACTCTTTTTCAGTAAGTTCCTTTGTGAATGTTCCTGCTACTCTTCCAAATGTTTTTCCAATTGATGTGTCACATATAACAAAATCTCTAGGTTTTAAATTTTCATTGCCACTAGCTCTGAATGTATAGTGCTTGCCACCAACTGCATGAACAATTTCAAATAATGTATATTGTTTTTTAGATTCTCGAAGTTTAAATCTTGCATAACCCGGTATTCCTAAAGTTGAATTTATTAAATTTGAATAATTAGCTTTAATTGAAACTCCTCCATTTTCATTAATTACAACATATTTAATTCTTAAACCTTTATCAGTACAAACATAAACTCCTGGAACATTCCTCGCTATTACCTCCTGGAATGTAAACTCTGTTTGCTTTTTCTCAGAAGTATATTCCACTATTTCACAACCATTTTGTTTGTACCAACAAGTACTTGCATATTCCAAACTATCAAAACCACTAAAATTGAAAGTATATGCAATTTCTGCTCCATGGATATTGTAATAAGTAATATTTCTTGCTCCATTTATCCACTTTATCCCTCTGATATAACACTCTTCAATAAACTCTTTAGCTGCTTCCTCTGTTCTGCAATTAACAGCTATCTTTTCATTTTTAAATTTATTCCAATCAAATTTATTCATTTTCATTACCTCCTATGGTATAATTCACTTGAATATATTTTGTTATTGGTGCAAGGCTGTTGGCGCAGCTAAGCACCTATTTTTATGCTTGTACACTTCTGACTAACTTAAGAATTCTATCTAGTAAAGCTTTTAATTCCTCTGCCTTTGTCATTCTATTAAATCCAATATTGTTAAATTTAATATCAGCTGTAGCTATCTTAAGAACTGCTTTAAACTCTTCCTCTGTAGCACCAAGTGATACATCTTCAAATACTCCAACTCCCATTACTTTATTTCTCCTAACTCCTTTGCACAACTTTTACAAACATTTTTACCTCTGAAATTTTCAACATTAGCTGCTTCACCGCAAAATATGCAAGCTGGCTCATATTTCTTTAGGATTATTAAGTCTTCTTCTACGAAAATCTCTAATGGATCCTTAATGTCTATATTCAAAGTCCTTCTTAATTCAATTGGTAAAACCACTCTTCCTAATTCATCTACTTTTCTAACAATCCCTGTACTTTTCATTATTCTCTCTCCCCTTCAATTAAATTTGCACTTAAAAATACTTTCTTTTTATCATGCCAAACTAAGTCAATAGGACTATCGCAGCCTTTACATCTAACTTCATTTAAATCATTTGCTACATAAAACCCCGCTCTAGTATTACAGTTAGGACAAGTATATTTTGCATACTTAATGTTCTCAAACTGTGGAAGTTCACTGCTGCAATTCATACAAACCAAATTGTGTTCTTTATGAATTAATTCTCCATTTTCAATATACATAATAGGTGTTGCTACCTTCCCACATCTTTCACACTTAACCATAAGTAAATGCTTTTTACCTTGAACTTTTTCAGTTTTCTCTCCAAGTTCTTTTACTACTGGTTTAGTTTCAGATAGAGCACGTCCAACCTCACAAGATATTTCTGCAAACTTTTCCTTGAAATCTTGATCTAGTTTAATGTTAGTTACACTAACCTGGCTTGTTGTTTCACATCCTCCATCAATAACCATTGTTGCTAATTTCTTAAACAACTCATTAGCTTGTCCAGTTGGAACATCAATTGAAACTCTAGATTTCTTTTCTAAAATAACTGATATTTTCATTTTAAAATTCCTCCTTAATTTACATCTTCCCCCATAAGATGTTAGAATATTTTTGAAAGGGGGTGAGTTTAATTTATGGCTACTATTTCAGATCAGTTCAAAATTTATGACAATATTTCAAAACAACTTGATTCATATAATCGTATTCTTAAAAGCACTATAAACGTTAATGTACCTACATACGACTTTAAGATTATTACCGAATCTATTAATCCCTTTACAGCACAGTTGAATTTAATATCTAACCAATTTGCTATGATTAATTCTTCTATACAACCATTCCAAGATTATATGAATTCAATTAATAAAATTATCAATCAATATTTAGAAGCTACTACACCTAAATTTAATTTTGAATATCTAAATAATTTAAAAATACTATCTTCATTTACTCCAGATGATTTAGAATATATTGATGAGACTTCATTTATTAATACTGTCGATGAAATCTATACTAATATAAATGATTTTGATACTACTAATGATTCAGTTGAGCTTAATGAATATACAAGTTGTTTTTTATCTTTAAAACAACTTATTCAAAATTCTTCTCTAACTTGGGAAAGCTTTCGTTCATTTATAGCTTTATTGATAACAATATTTACAGTGTTTCAGCCATATTTAGATAATTCATCTGAAATAATGATAGAACAACAACAAGAAATTATAGAGCTAGAAAAACAAAAATTAGATTTATGTGATGATATTAGTGATAGTTTGAAGAATATCGATAATTCTTGTTGTGACATCACTAGTACCTTGGAAAATATCAACAACTCCTTGGAAACTCTTATCGAATCTATTAATCATTAAATTGATACTAACTATTATTAATGTAAAATATATAGTTTGGCTAACTTGAATAAATTTAAAATTTTTACTTATAGTTGATAACTGCTCTTGAACTGGTACTTCTTGAGCAGTTTCTTTTAATGCTGCTAGTGCTATCTCTAAAGCTTGTACATCTTTTTCTGTTGGATTAACACTCTCAAACTCTTTACAGTCTGCTCTTAGGCTTTCTAGTTGTAATATTGCTTCTTTTTTATCCATAGTTAATTCCTCCTTAAAAAACTATGTCTGGATTATGTAGCTCATGAATTCTCTGTATTAAATGATCTATTTTAGTAGCAATTGCTATTTGTAGTGTAATCGTATTACTAATCGCAAGGTCTCCTAACTCATTGCTATAATCCCTTAATCTCTCGATTTGCTCCTCTAATATTTCAATTAATTCTTGTTTATCCATTTATAATTCCTCCCCTCTCTAACTCTCTCCTAGACTTCCTATACTGTCTATCTAATAACCTTTTGCATGGTATACAATAGCTTTGATAACCTCCACCAGTTCGTTTAGGAAACTCGGTTTCCTCTTTGTACCCATGGCAGCTGGCACATTTACGAATCATATGACACCTCTACTGATATTCGTTAAATCCTTTGATTAAGCAACAATGAATACATAACTTATCCTCTTCCAAATTCTCTTCAATAATAAACTCAAGATGAATCTCTTTATATTTATCCATTACTACTGTTGCAACCTCATCACAACCATTCATAAAATCTAAAATCCATTCTCCTGTTTCTTCATGCTGAAATGCATAAAAGCTTGTTGCAACACTTGCAGACATCAAATCTGTACATATTAACACTCCAACATTACTATTGCATTGTTCCATTTCTAGTAACGCATTAATAGATTTAATCTCACCTTGAACTTGATCCTCTTCAAAACAATCTCTAAACACGTAAGTTTTTGTATAAGTACTCCACATCTACATTGCCTCCTCTATAGATATCTGATTATTTACTTGTATAATTTCTTCTTCTAAAACTGTTGGAACTACATAGTTATTTACTATCCCCCTAGCCTTTTCTAACTGACTTCTCTTAATAGCTTCATATCTACTAACACCAAACTCTCTTCTTAGTTGATGCTGAATGTCTGAGTAAACTCTTCCTCTTAATGAATTATCTTTATATGCCTGGCTTTTATATCCACCTAAAACCTTAATACCTATTTTTCTAACTAAGTTTTGTAATTCTTTGCAATCCACATTAAATAAGGGCATATCATTTTCAAGCTTAGTAACTTTTGAATCTACTTCTTCAAGCTTTTCACCTTGTTCTTTAACTACCTGGAACTGTAACTCTAGTATCTCCATAGGACTTAATTGTTTCTTATGGCCTTCTTCAATGTACTGCTCCATCTCAGCAAACTTGTCCATGTATCTGTCAGTAAATAAGTTTCCTTTGGTTCCCGTAGTCTTATGTGCTAAAAACTCACACCCTCCTTTAGTTACCATATACTCTCTATTTGATTTACCGCTCTTATCAACATAAGAACCTTCTGTCCAATATTTACTGAATCCAATTTTGGCTTTAGCTAAATCCTCATTGATCCCATCAATCTTTCTTAATAACTTTGCATGTTCCATCTCAATCATTTCTGCAACTTCTCTGCTGCTTAATTTGTTTTCTAATTTGTTCATATTTCTTACCTCCTAAACTTTTTACCCTCTCACTGGAGCCGTTCGAATATACCCTCCAAATACATCAGGAGCCGCTTGAATATCTATTTAATCATCCTTTTAGCTAAAACTAATTTAGTTCTTTTATATTTTCTAAATCAGATAAATCCTTTCCAGAATAAGTTTCAAGAAATTTAAATAACTCTACCCTAGTAACTTTTAATCTTCCTAGTTTTAAGCCAACTAATATTTTTTTATCAATAAGTTCATACACTTTATGATTATCAACTTTTAAAAGCTTTGCTACTTCTGGAACTGTATATAATAAATCTTCCATCAAATTCAACCCCTAACCTGTAATTTTAAAATCCTTAAATATTTCATCTGTAGTACAATTGTAAATTTTAGCCATCCTTGCGATAAGCACTGCTGAAGGCTTTTGATATCCTTGTTCTAGCTTATAAAATGTACTCATACTTATATTTAAATTTTCAGCTGCTTGAGTGGATTCAAGTCCAGCATTTATTCTTCTAAGTTTAATTGGTGTTATTTTCATATTCATATCACTTCCCTCTTTAAATTCACAAGATAAATTTGTTATGTTAGGTGATTTATTTATCATGTTATATATATATTATGTCGCTTAAACCGTCATTTGTAAAAAGTCTAATTGTCGGTATTTACGTCATATTTTCAACTTATGTCGCTCTCACTCTGCTTTTCTTGAATTTTCTTAATATTGCTATTGATTTTGTCGGTAATTATGATAAAATTATCATACGAGGTGATTTTTTATGTTAGGTGATAAAGTTAAGTTATTAAGAAAACAAAATAAGGTTACACAACAAGAATTAGCAAATGCTTTAAATTTAAGTCGTTCTACAATAGGAATGATTGAAGGAAATAAACAAGGTGCCAGTAAAGATACTTTAATAAAAATAGCTGACTTCTTTAATGTTACAATTGACTATTTGCTTTCAGATGATAAAGATATGAATGATATAGATGATATAAAAATATCTAAAAAAGCTGAAAAGGATATAAAAAAAGCTCTTAGTGAAACACTAGAGCAACTCGAAAATTCTCAAGATGGCTTGATGTTTGACGGTGAACCTATTGATGATGAAACTAGAGAACTATTAAGATTAAGTATTGAAAATTCAATGAAACTTGCTAAGCAAATTGCTAAGGTCAAATATACTCCAAATAAGTACAAAGACAAGAAGTAATATACACAGGGGATGGGTTTAATGAAAAACTATATAAAAAAAGAAGTTAATCGACTGATAAAAAAATATAATACTAATAATCCTTTTGAAATTGCAAAAGGTGAAAACATTATTATCTTATTTGAAAAACTAGGTAATATTAATGGATATTATAATAAATATGCTAGACAAAAGTTTATTCATATCAATGAAGATTTAGATTTTCAATCTCAATTCTTAACATGTGCTCATGAATTAGGTCATGCTAGAATCCACCCTGATTCTAATACCCCTTTTTTTAGAGATAATTCTTTTTATTCTATAAATAAACTTGAAAAACAAGCAAATTATTTTAGCGCTGAATTGCTTATAGATGCAAATAAAATTGATAAATGCCTCTTAGGTTTATATTCTGTAGAGCAATTAGCAGCTATATATAATGTACCTGTTGAGTTAATCAATCTAAAATTTAATCTAGGTTAATGTATATTTTTTTACCATTTCTTGAACATACGTTTGTGGAAGGAGGTTATTTTATGACTATCTAGAGTTTCTTACACTAGATTTTAAAAAATAATCATTTTTTAATAATGAAAGTAATTGGAGGTAATATAATGCAAGGTGGAACAAGAAAACGTGGCTCAACATGGAGCTATTACTTCGATTTAGGAATGGTTGAAGGAAAAAGAAAGAAAAAAGAAAAAGGAGGGTTTAAAACAAAAAAAGAAGCTCAAGAAGCTTTAAGAATTGCTTTAAATGAATATGAAAAATGTGGATCTATCATAGAAGAAAGCAATATTTCTGTTTCTGATTACTTTGATTATTGGTACAAAGAATATGTAGTTATTAATTGCAAATATAATACTCAAGATTATTACAAAAGAATAATAAATAATCATATAAAACCAATATTAGGTAAATATAAACTGAAATCATTAACCCCAGCATTATTGCAAGAATTTATTAATAAAAAATACTTAAGCGGATTATCTAAATCCAGTATAGAGAATTTTTACAGTGTACTTTCTAGTGGATTAAAATCTGCAGTATATCCCTATCAATTTATAAAAGACAATCCTATGCAATATGTTAAACTCCCTAAAGATGATAAATCTAAAAATGCTAAAGATGATTTAAAACTAATATCTCTTGAAGATTATAATAAAATCACCAAAAGATTCCCTGTAGGTAGTAACTTTTATATACCACTTCAAATTGCTTTTCATACCGGTATGCGTGGTGGTGAAATCACAGCATTACAATGGAATGATATTGATTTAAATAATAAAACTATACAAGTTCGTCATACTTTAATAAATAAAGGAAAAGGAATATTTGAACTAGGAACACCTAAAACCATAAGCTCCAATAGAACAATTGTTATAGGTGATACTTTAGTTAATATACTAAAAAAGCACAGTTTACTTCAAAAAGAAAATAAATTAAGATATGGTGAATATTATACTAATTCAAATTTTATATGTACTAAAGAAAATGGTGAACACATAACAACTGATAGTCTTAAGTATTTATCACGTGTAATAAATTACGAATTAGGTATAACTTTTAACTTTCACTCTCTTAGACACACTCATGCTACTATGCTTTTAGAAGCTGGAGCTAATATTAAAGATATCCAAGCAAGATTAGGGCACTCAAAATTATCCACAACTATGGACACGTATTCGCATGTTACTAACAAAATGAAAAATGATACTGTTAATATTTTAGAAAATATTATTTTAAAAAAATAATTTGCCACCAACTATAAAGTTACGGTGGCAAATCGGTGGCAAATCATATTTTTGCCAATATCAATACGGCTTAAACCCTTTATTTTCTTACTATCTTAGCAACACACTCAACATGATGCCCTTGTGGGAACATATCAACTGGTTGAATTTCCTGTGCTTTATATCCTAAGTCCTCTAATATTCTTAAATCTCTTGCAAGGGTTGCAGGATCACATGATACATATACTATCCTTCTTGGCTCAACCTCTGCTATAGCATGAAGAAGAGATTCCTCACAGCCTTTTCTAGGTGGGTCAAGCATTATTACATCTGGATTTATGCCTGATTTAATCAGCTTTGGTATTTCCTCTTCTGATTTTCCAACGATGAATTCTACATTTGAGACGCCATTATTCTTTTTATTTTCATTTGCATTATTAATAGCTTGAGGAATTATCTCTATTCCATAAACCTCTTTAGCTGCTTTTGATAGGAATAAGGAAATTGTTCCTGTTCCGCAATAAGCATCAAATACAACTTCATCCCCCGTTAGTTCTGCATATTCTAAAGCTTTGCTGTATAATACTTCTGTCTGTACAGGGTTAACCTGGAAGAAGGATAATGGTGATATATTAAATTTAAATTCTCCAATGTAATCAGCAATAGTATCCTGTCCCCATAAAGTTATAGATTCAAGTCCTAATATTACATTGGTTTTATCTTTATTTATATTTTGAATTACAGATTTTAAATTTGGAATTTCAGCTTTTAATTCATCAACAAGAGCATTTACACTTGGGAGCTTGTTTCCATTTGTTACAATTACCACCATAACATCTTTAGTCTTAAAGCCTTCTCTTATCATTACATGACGAACTGTTCCACTGTGTGTTTTTTCATCATAAGCCTTAATCTTATATTTTCTCATCCAATCTTTTAGAAGCTCAACAACTTTATCTCCAAGTTTGCTTTGAATAAAACAAGTCTTCATGTCTATGATATCGTGAGATCTTGGTGCATAAAAACCTACCACTATATCCTCACCATTCATTCCCACTGGCAGCTGCACCTTGTTTCTGTAGTTATAAGGATTCTCCATACCTAAAGTTCTAAGAATCTCTGCATCCTCAAGCTTTCCAATTCTGCTCATAACATCTTGAACTCTTTGAGTTTTAAAATTCAACTGCTCTTCATAGGTTAAATGCTGAAGATTACAGCCTCCACATCTTTTATATATTGAGCAAACTGCTTCTGTTCTGCAGTTTGCTGGCTTTATAACCTCTAAAAGCTTCCCTACTCCATAATTTTTATTAACTTTTATAAGCTTAACCTTTACTTGCTCGCCTTTGATAGCGCCTTTAACGAACACTGTAAAATTATCTATTTTACCTACGCCTTCTCCTTCATGACCGTAATTGTCTATGTTAATTATATAATCTTCATTCTTTTTTATATCTAAATTTAGTGCTTTAGTCATTGTTAATTCACCCTCTATCAGTTTTCAATACTAATAATTTTAACAGAAATCCACTTATTTAACCACTATAACGTAAAAAAGTAACTTTAGCTGACAACTAAAGTTACTTTTTAGTATTAAATCACTTCTTATTTCATTGAAATGATGCTCAAATATTAAGCTCGTTTGTCAAAATTAAAACTTTGCACACTCAGTTAACTTTACAATAACTAAACCACAGTTGTTCTCTGCGGAAGTTCCACTGCCAAATTAAAGATTTTAAGCGTCACTTCTATATCGCCTCTTAAAGCATAAAAGATTCACAATCCGTTCTATTATTACTTATTGCACCAGGACCATTTATATTAACATCACCAGAAGTGCAACTTCCATTAATATTATATCTGCATCTCGCTGCTTCACATTGAATTGATGAACTGTTGCTGTAAGCAGAATTGGTAAATCTATTATCTACCACACCACCTATATTATAATTATGTACATTAGATAAAGTATGCTTAAGCCCTTTTTCTTCAAAAGATCCACAATTCGTATATTCCTTTGAGTGAGCATTTGTACCTTGAATGTGTATATTATTTGATGTGCACATCCCATATGTGTTATGCATGCAATTTTTGGCATTGCAGTTCAAATTTCCACTCATTTTAAACACTCCTTTGAGTTAGTTTTCATTAGTATGTGGAATTTTTAACTTTTTATGCATAAAAAAGGACACCCTTACGGGTGCCAATAATGTATCAGTTGCCAAAAATGTCGCCATTACAATTTTTGTCCACTTGACCATCAATTATACACTTATTTTTAATTTTTTTCAAGTTTTCTGGATTATTTTATAAACCATTTAAATATTAGTATCCTCAATAATATGAACCTTCATCATATTTGTGCTTCCAGTATGATTTATTGGAATTCCTGCAACAATAACTACTAAATCTCCATTTTCAACGTAATTTTCTTTTAATGCAATTTTTGAAGTTTTTTCAATTAAGTCATCAGTATCAACCACCTTTGGAATTATTACAGGTAAAACACCCCAGTTTAATGCTAAGCTTCTCGCAACCTTTTCATATGGAGTACATGCTAATATCATACACTCTGGTCTATACTTAGAAATTTGTCTAGCAGTTTGTCCGCTTTGAGTTGCTGTAATAATAGCAGGAACATTTAATTCCATAGCAGTACTACAAGTTGCTATACTTATTGCATCTGGAACATTTGAGCTATAATTCTTTCTTCTCTTTTCAAAAATCTCCTTATAGCTTAAATATTCTTCAGCCTTAACAGCTATACGTGCCATTGTTTGTACAACTTCTATTGGATATTTACCACTAGCAGTTTCTCCACTAAGCATTATTGCATCAGTACCATCAAAAATAGCATTAGCAACATCTGAAGCTTCAGCTCTAGTGGGTCTTGGATTTCTAATCATAGAATCTAACATTTGAGTAGCTGTAATAACAGGCTTTCCAGCTTCATTACATTTTTCAATTATCATTTTCTGAACTATTGGAACTTCTTCTGTTGGTATTTCAACTCCAAGGTCTCCTCTAGCAACCATGATTCCATCAGAGTACTCTATGATTTCATCAATATTATCAACACCCTCTTGGTTTTCTATTTTAGAGAAAATTTGAATACCTTCTCCTCCATTTTTACTAAGAAGACTTCTTATATCAATAACGTCTGAACCCTTTCTAATAAAAGATGCAGCGACTATGTCAACCTCACACTCAATACCAAATAATAAATCTGCTATATCCTTTTCTGTTAAAGCAGGAAGGTTAAGCTTAACCCCAGGTACATTCATCCCTTTATGATTTCCAATAACCCCTGTATTCTCAATAGTAGTTTTTATTATTGTTCCCTCTATAGCCTCTATTTTTAAAGCTACCAATCCATCATTAATTAAAAGTCTGTCTCCTGGTTTTACGTCTTTATATAAGCCTTTGTATGAGATAGAACATCTAGTTTCATCCCCAACTATATCTTCTCCACAATAAACGTCAAACTTACCGCCCTCTTGAAGCTCAACAGTTCCATTTTCAAAATTACCTGTTCTTATTTCAGGTCCTTTTGTATCAAGAAGAATTGCAATATGCCTTCCTAATTCTTTTCTTGCTTCTTTAACCATGTTGATTCTTCCTAAGTGTTCATCATGGCTTCCATGGGAAAAGTTCAATCTTGCAGCATTCATGCCACTTTCAATTAAACTTTTAATGATTTCCTTATCATTAGTAGTTGGACCCATGGTACATACTATTTTAGTTTTTTTCATCTTGTTCTCTCCTTCGATTCGTACTAATTAAGCCGGCATTCAAAAATGACACTCCCAATCTTTGATTTGGTCAGTGAAACTTTCACAAAATGCATGTTTTGATTCAATTGCCTGACTTACTCATTAAACACCCCACCTAACTGATATCAGGTGGAGTGTTTATATAATTTTAATTATCTCTATTAATTTGAAAGGCTAATTGATAAATCAAATAACTCTTCATCAAATACCTTTGGTATTGCTAAAGCTTCCTTAATATCCATATCTATTATTTTATTATTTTTAATTCCTATAACTCTTGCACTTTTTCCTTCTAGTAATACTTCAACAGCTTTGTTTCCCATTCTTGAAGCCAAAATTCTGTCAGAAGCACTTGGACTTCCACCCCTTTGAATGTAGCCTAGTACAGTAGCTCTAGTTTCTATTGAAGTAATTTCTTCAATTTTTTTAGCTAACTTTTGAGCTCCACCTACACCTTCTGCTAATATAATTATGTTATGAAGCTTGCCACTTCTTTTTCCATTGAAAATATTTTCACAGATATCCTCTACTGTAAATGGCTTTTCTGGGACAACAACATATTCTGCTCCACCTGCTATTCCTGAATATATAGCTAAGTCACCACAGTTTCTTCCCATTACTTCAATAACACTTACTCTTTCATGAGAACTTGATGTGTCTCTTATTTTGTTAATAGCATCAATAGCTGTATTTAAAGCTGTATCAAATCCAACAGTATAATCAGTATATGCTAAATCATTATCTATTGTTCCTGGAATTCCTATAGTTGGCACTCCTAAGTCACTTAATAAATCTGCTCCATGGAATGAACCATCTCCGCCTATTACTATTATTCCATCTATTTTTAGAACCTTTATAACATTGAGAGCTTTTTGTCTGCCCTCAGGAGTTTTGAATTCTTCACTTCTTGCAGTTCTTAATATAGTTCCACCTCTTTGAATTATATCTGAAACCGAATGTTTATCCATTTCAAAGATTTCTCCACTGATAAGACCATTATATCCTCTGTGAACACCATATACCTTAAGCCCTTTTTCTATCCCTGTTCTTACAACCGCTCTTATAGCTGCATTCATCGCTGGTGAATCTCCACCACTTGTTAGTACTGCAATTCTCTTCATATTATTACCCCCTAGGATTTTATAGTATATCATCTCTAGAATTTTATGCTTCCTCTACTTGTCCCTTAATAAACGCAGAAACAAATAGTATAACACATATATATTCTAATATTTTGAATTGTTACTTGCAACAGAATATACTGACATTTAACATTCAAATAACAATAATTCCCATTGAATATTATAATTACACCATAATTTTATTCTACCCATTTTTAATTTAAAGCCTTGATTAAAAAATATTTTAAGTTGAAATTTCCTTGGTAGCATTACCTATATTTTACCTCAAAATTCTCCATAAAACCACCGATTAGTTTTAAAATTTTAAATTATCACAAAATATCCATAAAAAAACATCTTCAAAATAATATTTTGAAGATGTTTTAAAAATAAAATTTATTATCTTTTTACAAGTGGAAATGCTATTACATCTCTTATTGAGGAAGAATTCGTAAGGAACATCATCATTCTATCAATTCCTATTCCAAGTCCGCCTGTTGGAGGCATCGCCACGTCTATTGCCACTGCAAACTCTTCATCCATTGGACTTGCAGTTTCAAATCCAGCTCTCAATTTATCTGCCTGCTCGTGTAGCAAAATTCTTTGTCTTAACGGGTTATTTAATTCTGAATAAGCATTACCAAGCTCAACTCCAAATGCATAAGGCTCAAATCTTTCAATTAATTCTTCATTTTCTCTATGAACTTTACATAATGGTGAAGAATCTAGTGGGAAGTCTATTACAAAAGTTGGCTCTATTAATTTGCTCTCACTGTATGCCTCAAATAAAGTTAAAATTAAATCTCCTTTATTTGCTTCTTGCAAATCAAAGCCTTCTGCTATTTCTTCCATTAATAAACTCTTTTCCTCAACTAAAGTTACAATTTCATCTCTAGTTAATCTTTCCACATCAATTCCTGTATCCCTAAGGACTAAATTACACATGGTTTCTCTTTTCCAAGGTGCTTTAAAGTCTATTTCCATACCATCATACACCGCTTTGGTTGTGCCTTTTACTTTTAGGAATACATCTTCATAAAGATCTTCCATAAGTCTCATCATATCATTGTAATCAGCATAAGCCATGTAGCATTCAAATAAAGTAAACTCTGGATAGTGAGTTCTATCTATCCCTTCATTTCTAAAAGAACGTCCCATGCTGAATACTCTGTCGATACCACCAACAATAAGTCTTTTTAAATATAACTCCGGAGATACATTCATGAACACTTCGCAATCGATGGCATTTACCTTTGTTATAAATGGCTTTGCTTCCCCTCCACCATATTTAGTATCTAAAATTGGTGTATCCATCTCCATAAAACCTCTTGAAGTCATGAACTCTCGTATTGCAAACATGGCTCTTGATCTATTCATAAATCTTTCTCTTACCTCTTGATTCATTATCATATCTAGGGATCTATGTCTTAATCTTAAATCCGCATCCTGAATTCCATGATACTTTTCTGGCAGTGGTCTGATGGATTTTGAAAGTATTGTAATGCTTGAAGCCTTAACTGTTGTTTCATTAGTTTTTGTTCTAAACACAGTTCCTTCAACACCAATTATATCTCCTGTATCTAAAAGCTTTATAACCTCATAAGCTTCTTCACCTATATCATTTTTACTGATATAAACTTGAATATTGCCGTCTTGATCACTCAAATTTAGGAAGGTAACCTTCCCCATTCTTCTAAGTAGCATTATTCTTCCTGCAATTGTGAAGCTCTCCTCTGGATTTATATTTTCAAAATTATTTAGTATATAAGTTGAAGTAGAATTTGGATTAAATGTATAAGGATATGCATTAATTCCTCTATCTAAAATTCCATTTAATTTCTTAATTCTCTCCACATTAAATTCATTTGCATCCTGCATTATTTCTTGTAAATTTTTAAGCTCTGCATAATTATTGTACATGATAGTACCACCTTTCAATTTCTTTAAGTTGTTAACTTAGTTTTTAACTTTCTTTACTCTCCATATTTTTAATTAACCTCTACCTTCATAAGGCTAAATAGAGTATTAATTGCAACAAAAAAACTCTCACCTCCCAAGACTAAGTCTTGGGGACGAGAGTTACTAAGTTCAACTTCCGTGGTACCACCCCATTTTATCAATATGTCACCATATTGACCTTTTCAAGTACGGCTTTTATCACAGGCTTCTTTACCCGAAACCCCTGTACGTAATTCAATAAAATTAAATTACCAGGTTATTAAAAGATTATACTCTATCTCTATAACGGGAGCACCCGTTGCATCATCCCCTTAACGGTTCAATGCACAACTCCAAGGCTTTATTCATCAAAATACTTTTCGCTTCATCTCACCAACCGAAAGCTCTCTGTAAAAAAATTTAGATTGACTACTGTTCTCTTCATAGTTTTATGATGCCATTTTACTACTTCTTTTTTTAATTTTCAATAATTTTATTCAGAATTTTAATTTTTTATCCTATATTGTTACAGCTAAATTAAAGCCGTCTCTTACAGCATCTCCAATTAATCTCACATTGTCCATCTTGCAGTCTCCAATTAAATAATGGTTAATGCCAGCTTTAGTAAGTTCCTTTGATAACGTCTTATCTGGCTTAGCTCCAATTGCAACCACCACCATGTCACATGGCATTTCTTTTATCTCTTCTCCATACTGAACCTTAATGTGATCTTTTTCTATTGATAAAAGTTTATGAGATTTGAAAATCTCTATGTTATGATCTTGAAGATTTTTCATCATAACCTTAATATTAGATACATTTTCTCCATTTAATATCTTATCACTTAATTCAACCACAAAGGCTTCCTTATTCTTTTCTCCAATATATTCAGCAGTTTCAATACCAACGAATCCAGCTCCTATTACTGCAATTTTACCTTTTAGCTCTTCTTTTCCACTTAGAATTTCCCAAGCTGATACAACCTTCATATTATCCATACCATTAAATTTAGGCATAAACTCAGTTGCTCCTGTTGCTATTATTACTTCATCGCAATTTAATTCTTTTATAATCTCAACAGTTGCTGCTGTGCCTGTTCTAACTTCAATATTAAGACGCTTTAGCTTTTTCAAATAGTACTCCATTAATCTTTCCATTTCAGACTTATTGGGAGGAGCCATAGCAATATTTAGTTGTCCAAATAGCTTCTCTTCTTTTTCAAGCAATATTACAGTATGTCCTCTTTCAGCTGCTGTACAAGCTGCTTCAATTCCAGCCACACCGCCACCTACAACTACTATTTTCTTTTTACTTTCTGCTTCAGTTATTATAACTTCCTTTTCTAAACCATTATTTGGATTTATTGAGCATTCAATACTTCCATGAGCAAGAAGCTTGTCTGTACATCCCTTATTACACATAATACAGTATCTTATTTCATCTTCTCTTCCCTCTTGAACCTTTACCGGCCAATCAGGGTCTGCTACTAATTGTCTTCCTAAGGCAACAATATCAGCTTTACCTTCTTCTAATATTTCCTTAACCATTGAAGGTCTTAATATTCTTCCAACACAGCTTACTGGAACTGTGGCAACAGATTTTATTGCCTCTGATAAATCTAAGAAGCATCCATAAGGCTCCATGCCCATACCAGGTATAGTGTTGATTAGTTCCCCATGGTTAGCAAGAGCTACATGGAAAGAGTTAACTCCTTTTTCTTCAAGCCACCTCACTAATACTTTTGCTTCTTCTAAAGTTGGGCCTCCAAAACCTTTTCTTGGATTCATTCTGATAATAGACATTTTATACTCTATCGGCATATCTGGTAATGATGCTCTAAGCTTATCCATTACCTCTAAAACAAATCTTGCTCTATTTTCAAAGGATCCACCATATTCGTCAGTTCTTTTATTTAAGATTGGAGAACAAAACATTCCAATCAATCTATCTCCATGTAATTGCAAAATATCATAACCTGCTTTTTTTGCTCTTACTGCTACATCTACAATTAAATTTTGTATCTTTTCTATTCCTTCTTTATCTACTTCATTAACAAATTCATTAAATAATCTATTATATAGCTTCATAGCTGTAGGCATCCCCTTAGCTTTCATCTCATTAACTATTATATCTGGATCTACCTCTGGATAAAATATCTGAGCAGCTATCTTACTTCCCTCTTTATGCACCGCATCTGTTAAACTCTTATGTCCTTCAATTAATCCATCATGATGAAGTGTTGGTGTTTTTGAAAAAGCTGAAACTGCTGAAACATCCCCAATTACAATCAATCCAGCTCCACCTTTTGCAATACCTCTGTAAAACTCTATAGACTTTGGAGTAATAACTCCACCTCTCTCCTCAAATGAAGTAGTTAATGGTGGAAACATAATTCTATTTTTTAGCTCCACATTCCCAATTTTTATTGGCGTAAAAATATTCATAAAACCCTCTCCTACCAAATTTTTATTTCAAAAACTGAAATATTAATTTTATTGTAGCACATTATTTCAATTTGTGAAATATATCTCTGAATTTTTAATCTAAACTTATGTTATAATTTTTATATAATATGAAATATCTATTATGGAGGACTACTTATGCTTATAAATAAATTAATAGACATGCATTTCGATGATAATAAAAAATATAAAGATTGGTTTGGAAAATCCTTTAATATTAATTACCAATCTATTTCTCTAAAAAAAGAAGAAAAGGGTGTTTTATACTACCTATATAAATATGGAGAAAGCTCAATGGGTGACATCACCGTATCCTTTGACTTCGCCCATAGTACAACGAACTATGTAATAAAAAATCTTGAATCAAAGGAATTAGTTTATATAACTCCTTCAAAAAATGATAATAGAGTTCGCTTAATAAACCTGACTCAAAAAGGCCAAGATTTATTAATTCTATTAATGGAGCAATTAGAAAAAGTATCTTTAAAAATCATCTTAGATTTATTCCCAATGGTTAGTGATAACTTTAAAGAGGATCTTAGTGAAGAAGAACTTAATCTTTTAGAAAAGTTGCTGACAAAAATAAATTCATCTATAGAAAATATAAAATAAATTTATCTCTGGTATGGTTCACCTCAACGAAAAAATAACAGGCTGTATTTCAAGCCTGTTTAATATTATTCTTCATTAATTTTTACTCTTAACATTTTGTTTTTAACTCTAACTGCATATTTTAACTCATATGCAGGTGCACCATTACTAATGGCTTTTGCAATTTCATCCATCTCTCTTTTAATATCTTCCTCATCAGCATACCAACCAAGTACAATTGATTTTTCTCCCCAAAACGCTCCACTATTAACACCAATCAACCAATATTTAGGTTCATCATCTTGTGGTTTATACATTACACTAGAAGCTAAAACCTTATAGCAATTTACGATTGTTTTTCCATCATAGGACTTAATAGTGATTTTTCCTGTTGATACAATTATATTGTTAGATGAGGGTATATCCTTTTCAGTATGCTTTGCCTCCCCTAACATTAAATAGTCTAAAGACACATTAAGCTCCTTTGAAAGTATAAGCAACTTCTCCATCTCAGGATAACCAGTACCTTGTTCCCATGTAGAAACTGCTTGACGACTTACGCCCATTATTTCTGCCAATTCTTCCTGTGATATATTTCTTTCTTTTCTCATTAACCTTAGATTTTCTGAAAAACTCATATTTTAACCTCTTTTCATTTTTATTATGTTTAAATTCTAATATTTTTTTACCATAATAAACACCAACTTACATTTGCAAATGCGCAACTTGAGGTTGCACTTAATAAAATTTAGATCTAAAGAATAATTCTTCTCAACCTAGTATTTTATCAGTCGCTTTTTGCAAGTTTATAATGTAATCCATGTCTCATTGTAAATATATGTTATAATATACAATATATCAAACATTTTGAAAGGAGCTTTCACATGTTCAATTATAAATTTGTTAAAACCCCTTGGATTTGTAATCACCATGCAAAATATCTTAGAAAATATTTTCTAACTTATAATGCTCTTATGCTTGCTATAGCTGATATCATTATTTTTCTTTTTTCCTATATCATAATATCACTTAATAAATTTACTGAATTAAATGTCCACCTTAATACTTATTACACTTATATTAGAAGGTGTTATTTTTATATTTGCCTCCACCCCAGAAATAAAAAAATCCTTAGATGATTTAAGAGATTCAGCACTTACACTTTCCTTTGATGAATACGGGATTCATATAAATTCTGAAGGTATCATTAGACATATCCAATAGGATGGTATTAGAGGAGTTCGATCTAGTAAAGAGGAGTTAGCCTTATATTATAAAATAAACGGGGTATCAAGTAATGGGTTTTACTTTAGATTCTTTGAAGCTTCCAGAGAAGATATCCTGAAAGAAATTGAAAAATACACAAAGGTTAGGAGGGTTGACTAAAGATGAAATTGGAATTTACGCCTTCTAACCATAGTTCAAGCTTTAGAGAATACCTAAATCATTTATTCAAGGATACTCCAACTGTTAAAATATACCTTAAAGCAATAATTCCAGCAATAATACTCCTAACAAGCTATTTTATCATCTCTATCTTTAGTAAGTACTTTAATTCTATACTCACAAACAGCATAGAATTAGCTATATTTATTATAGTTATATTGTTGATGATTTTTATTATAAGAATTGTTTATACAAAATTGTGTAGAATCATTAAGAATAATAAACTTTATAGCGACCTTGAAGGTAACTTCACCTTTACCATTGAGGATGGTTATTTAATAAGAGAAACCCAGTTTAGTACTATTAAAACAAGGATTAATTCTTTCCTCTAGAAATGAGCAAGTTTTCTTATTTATACCCAATGCAGCTTTACCTATTTCCTTAAAGGAATTTATTGAAATATTTAAAGTTGCCAATCCAAAGCTAACGGTAGAGAACATCAGTAAAAAGAATTAGCATGAACTAATAAAGCAATGTATCCTACTCGTTGTTATATCCTATTTAGCCCTAGCTGCTTCTCATTTCATTGGCAGATATGATTATGAACATAACTTTCCAACTTATGACCTAATTATGGAGGATCAAATGGAGAGGTTAATTGATAACTCATTTTTATATGAAAATGAAACCTTGAAATACTCCATAGTATTCCCTGAAAGCTGGTCTGGTAAGTTTGGTATAGAAGAGAATGCCGATTATATAAATGTTTACTATTTACAAAATGGAGAGCAAAACTCTAACACTAACCTTCTTTTCACTATAAAAGATGAAAAAAACTCACCACCTCTTAGCGAATATAATAAAATAACTTATAAATTTACTGACCAAACTACATATGTTCTCTGGGGGCCTAAGAAGGTGTACATAGATGATAAATCTAACACTTATTCATAATATGTTGAAATATACAATGAAATTGTAACTTTATCGCTTAAAGGCTTATAAGAAATATTCCAATACACTATAGAAAAAGAACTAGACATTCCCTGTATAATCTACGGGAAAGGTCTAGTTCTTTACTTTTCACCTTTATTTAACTAATTACTCTTCAACAACCTTCACATTCTCATCTCCGAAAAGCTTTCTAAGCGTTGATGTTGTTTCAAAATCATTGTTAAGCCATCCACTTTTATTGGTAAGATATTTTTTCTTAGTTCCAGCAACAAAGAAATATACTGGAGTGTTTCCAAAGTTACCTTTGAAATTTTCATATATCTCCTTCATAGCCGTTATCCTTCTAGGATCATCAGGGACTCTTATATAGATTTTATCCTGTCTTGCATTAACAAGTGGTAATATCTTTTCACATAGAATTTTTGGCTGCGCTTCATCCTCAATGGCAACTCTGCCTTCTATGGTTACAATTTCGTCCTCTTCTATAAACTCTCTATAAGCAGTATAGGTTTTAGGGAAAATTACAACTTCAATTGTTCCCCATAAATCTTCAAGGGTTGCAAATGCCATAGCCTGATTATTTCTTGTTATCTTTTTAGAAACACTAGTTAAAAGACCACCTAATATAACCTTTTGTCTATCTTTAACCTTTGAAACATTAGTTTCTACCAGCTCATCTCCAGTGTTTTCCTCCAATGTATCTGCAACAACTAGATCAGAAATCTTATGAGTAGTACTCTTCTTCAGGGTTTTCTCATAGTCATCAAGTGGATGACCTGATAGATATATACCTGACATTTCTTTTTCCATACCTAAAAGATACTTTTTATTAAATTCCTGTATCTCTGGATAAACAATTTGGAAGGTCTCCTCTTGAGTTTCCTCCTCATCGCCACCACCAAATAAGCTTATCTGACCTGGAACATTTCTCTTTCTTTCGTTGTTTATACCATCAAGAAGCTTTTCATAAATTGCAATAAGCTTAGATCTATAAACGCCTAATTCATCAAAAGCCCCAACCTTTATAAGACTTTCTACTGCTCTTTTATTTACTTGAGAAGTATCAATCTTAGTACAGAAATCTACAAAGCTCTTAAATCTACCTTTTTCATTTCTTCTTTCAACGATGGATTCAATTACGTTTACCCCAACATTCTTGATAGCTGAAAGTCCAAATCTTATGGTATTACCTTTAACCGTGAACTTTGTATAGCTTTCATTAATGTCTGGAGGCAGAACCTTTATTCCAATATCTTCAGCGAATCTGCTATAATATGCAACCTTCTCATTGTTACCCATGATACTATTTAACATGGCTGCAATGAATTCCGCTGGGTAGTAATATATTAAGTATGCTGTTTGATATCCTACAACAGCATAGGCTGCAGCATGGCTCTTGTTAAAAGCATACGAAGCGAAGTCCATCATCTGATCAAAGATCTTGTTGGCTGCTGCTTCTGTTATCCCATTTCTAATACATCCTGGAACAAGAACCTTTCCTTCTTCGTCCACGATACCATGGATAAAGTTCTTTCTTTCCTCTTCCATTACCTTATGCTTCTTCTTAGACATGGCACGTCGTACCAAATCACTTCGCCCTAGCGAGTATCCTGCCAAATCTCTAACAATTTGCATTACCTGTTCTTGATATACCATTACCCCATACGTAACATCTAATATAGCTTCAAGCTGTGGCGTTACGTACTGAACTTTTTCAGGATTTCTCTTACCTTCGATATACTTAGGTATCTCCGCCATTGGACCTGGTCTGTATAGACTGATTCCGGCGATGATATCCTCTAAACAGTCTGGCTTCAGGTCCTTCATGAAGTTTGTCATTCCTGCTGATTCCAACTGGAATACTCCAACTGTTTTTCCTTCTCCAATCATGTTGTAAACCTTTTGGTCATCAAAATCAATCTGATCGATATCAACCTTGATTCCTCGGTTTTCCCACACATTTTTTATACACTCATCCATTACCGTAAGGGTTCTTAAGCCTAAGAAGTCCATCTTCAAAAGTCCAAGCTCCTCAAGGGTTCCCATGGTAAATTGAGTTACTATCATTTCATCATTTTTCTGTAGTGGAACATATTCCACCAGTGGATGGGATGCTATAACAACTCCCGCTGCGTGAGTTGAAGAGTGACGTGGCAGACCTTCTAAGTCCCTCGCAACGTCAATAAGCTCTCTTATTCTGTCATCCTCATCATAAACTGCTTTAAGCTCTGGATTCATTTCTAAGGCTTTATCTATGGTGATATTCAGCACCGCTGGAATCATCTTAGATATTTTATCAACCTCGGAATAAGAATAATTCATTGCCCTTCCTACGTCTCTTATGCAGGCTCTAGGCGCCATTGTTCCAAAGGTAATAATCTGAGCAACATTTTCTTTTCCATATTTCTCAACAACGTAATCTATAACCCTCTGACGTCCTTCATAACAGAAGTCCGAATCAATATCTGGCATACTCACACGTTCAGGATTCAAAAATCGTTCAAAGATTAAGCTATACTTTATTGGATCAATCTTCGTAATTCCAAGTGTGTATGCAACAATGGCACCTGCTGCTGAACCCCTTCCAGGACCCGTTGGAATGCCATTTTCATTGGCATACCTTATGAAATCCCAAACAATTAGGAAGTAGTCAACATACCCCATCTGTTTAATGATTCCAAGCTCATAATCAAGCCTTTCACATAGATGGTTTGCTTCCTCATTCTCTTCGCATAACTTTCTCACCTTAGATTCATCAAAATCCGTGAAACCTTCAAAAACCTTATATCTTTCAAATAATCCCTTATAACAGGTTTCTTTTAAGTACTCAAAGGGATCTGTCTCTTCTGGAAGAGGAAACTTTGGAAGCTTAGATTCATGGAACCTATAATCAAAGTTACATTTTTCTGCTATTTTAACTGTATTCTCTAAAGCTTCAGGCACATATGAAAATACTTCATACATTTCATCTGCAGATTTAAGATAAAATTGATCTGATGGATATCTCATTCTAGTTTTATCCTCCACAGTTTTAGCTGTTTGAATACAAAGGAGAATATCATGAGACTTGCTATCTCCCTCTTTTATATAATGAAGATCGTTTGTGCATATAAGAGGTATATCACATTCCTTTGATAATTCTAAAAGCATTTCATTTACTTGAAGCTGTTGATTAACTCCGTGATATTGAAGCTCTAAATAAAAATCTTCACCGAAAATTGCCTTATATTTCATTGCAACTTCAACTGCTTTTTCTCTATCTCCTCTTAAAAGATTCTTTTGAACCTCTCCACCAAGACAAGCACTACATGCAATTAAACCTTCGCAATGCTCTTTTATATATTCGTAATCTACCCTAGGTTTATAGTAAAATCCATCTATGGATGCAGCGGAAACTATCTTCATCAGATTTCCATACCCCACTTCATCCTTTACTAATAAAACTAAATGATATGTGTCATTATCCTTTTGGGGTTCTTTAATATCCATGGACTTTCCAGCTACATAAACCTCACAGCCTATGATTGGCTTAATGCCTGCTTCAACTGCCTGTTTATAAAACTCAACAGCTCCATACATAGTTCCGTGATCGGTTATTGCTATGGCTTTCATTCCAAGCTCTTTAGTTCTCTCAATAAGCTTTGATATCTTTCCCGACCCATCCAAAAGGCTATATTCTGTATGAACATGCAGATGTACAAAATCCTTCATATTCTCACCTCCCAGCAATAAATTGCTCTTCTGTTTCTTATTTACTTTTTTCCTTTTTATTCAGCTTTTTCTTTTTTTCCTGTTAATGCGCCTTGAACAATTAATCTTTCTGAACCATCATAGGTACATGTAACAAGAGTTACTATAGGCTTATCGCTTTCCTCTAAAATGTACGTATCCTGTGGCTGAACTACAAAACTATTAGTTACATTATAAGTATAGACAGTGCCATCTAAGGTAGTTACCTTTATTTCGTCGCCTTCTGCAAGTTTATCAATTTTTAGGAAGAACTCCCCTGTATCAAAATTTCTATGTCCTGCTAAAGCAAAGTTTCCAGCATCTCCTGGCATAGCAGTTTCTTCAAAATGTCCTACTGCATATCTGATTATATTATCTTCAGTACCTTCTGCTACAACAACCTTTAAATTTATTTTTGGTATTTCTAGTATTGCTATAGGGTCAACCATATTAATATAATCATAAGTATTATCTTTCTCTTCCATCTGCTCTTCTTCCTGTTCATTGCCCTTTATTCCTTGGTCACTTTCATATATTGTATTAAACTTTTCTAAAAGTTTATCCTGCATCACTTTTGTTTCAACCTTGCCTTTAAATGCCATAAAGAGCAATACAAGTCCAATAACTATCAAAGCTATACTAGTAATATTTCTAACCTTATTTTTCATTCTACAAACCACCTTTTTGAATGAATCACTTCAAAACTAAATGCTATAATCAGCCACCTTGCTAACCTCAATAAAAGGCTTTATCTTAGCTAATACTTCATTTACATGATAAGGATGAACTTGATAAGCTTTCATCTCTTCAAGAGAATCAAACCTAGTAATCAAACAAATATTAAAGGATCTTTCACTTTTTAATTCATCAATTCCAACTTCTACTTCTTTAATCTGAGGTATATTTCCCTTCATCCCCTTAAGAATATCACTTACATATTTAACATTTTGCTTTGTTGGTTCACTTAATTTAAACAGTACAACATGAGTAAACATAACAGCCTCCTATCTTTTTCTTAAAACCTTTGCTGAAAGCAATGCCTTTGCCATCAGTTCTTTATTTTGATTGTACATAGTAACTTCAACCTTAGAATTATATCTGCTTCTATCTATAACCTCTGCATACACATCAATAAGCCTCTCAATTTGAACAGGCTTAGTGAAATATGAAGTAAAGTTATCTATTGCTACATTAGTAGTTCCATCCTGTCTTAATGCCATAGTTCCCATAGTTGATAAAAGCATATTAAGTGCATTCCACGAAGCTGTTCCTATGGAATCCAACATTTCTGGAACAATCTCTCCCCAAAAATGAACTCCATTTTTATTAGATTCAAATTCAAAGTTCTTTAAAATTAAATCATCCATGGTTTCACCCATGTGAGGCTGTCTTACCACAATCTGAAGTGCTTTAATTACATCCTCTCTGGTAATTACACCAACAAGCTTCTTTTTATGAACTACTGGACAAATTTTAATTCCTTCCCAAGCCATAACATGAGCAGCATAGGCTACCGTACTTTTAGGAGTTAAAACTATAGGTTCCTTAATCATGATAGTACCAACTAAATCTTCATCATCATTATGTCTAATATGAGTTAAACTTACCACCCCAACAACTTTTCCTTCATCATCAATTACAGGATATCTCTCATGTCCAGTCTCTTCTACCAACTGTCTAACAGTTTTAACCTTGTCCATGACTTTCACATACCATGGCTTTTTTGCCATAACATCTTCTACGAGAACAATGTCTTTCTTTATATTATTTTCATAGATAGCTTTATTTATCATACTGGCAACTGTAAAGGTGTCATAGGCGCAAGATATAAGTGGAAGTTTATTTTTATCTGCCAATTCCTTTATCTCTTCACTACAATCCGACCCCCCAGTGATTAATACTGCACATTCATTTTCCAGAGCCATTTTTTGAGCTGCTTCCCTGTTACCTACAATTAGAAGAGCTCCTGGACTTATATACTTAATCATGGCTTCAAGCTCCATGGCTCCTATAACAAATTTTTCAAGAAAATTTTCTTCGCCTTCCTTTCCTCCAAGAAGAGTACCGTCTACTATATTTACTATCTCCTTAAAAGAAATTCTATCAATATTTTTCTTCTCTAGCTTCTCAACCCTGATTGTTCCAACCCTTGGAACTGTATTTACAATTCCTATAGCCTCACATTCCTTTATAGCTCTATATGCAGTTCCTTCACTAACACCTAATCTGTTTCCAATACCTCTAACGGAAATTTTTGTTCCAATTTCTAAGGATAGGATATGTTTAATTATCTCCTCATGTTTAGACATAATTATCGCCCTTCCTTTCTTAATTCATCAGCAATTTTTTCAATTCTTCTCAATCTATGATTTATACCTGATTTTCCAACTGGTGGATTAAGCATAGCTCCAAGCTCTTTTAACGATTCATCTGGATACTCTAATCTCAGTCTTGCCACCTCCTTTAAGTTCTTTGGTAATCTATCAAGCCCAATCTCGCTTTGAATCAGATTTATACTCTCAACTTGTCTAACTGCTGCATTTACTGTCTTACTTAAATTAGCAGTTTCACAGTTAACAATTCTATTTACGTTATTTCTCATTTCTTTCATAATTCTTATGTTTTCAAGCTCAAGAAGTGCATTGTGAGCCCCTATTATATTTAGAAGGTCAACTATCTGCTCGCCTTCCTTTACATATATTACGAAACTATTTTTCCTTTGTATAACCTTTGAGTTTAATTTATAGCTATTTATTAATTTACTTAAGGCATTTGCATATTCCTCATCATGAGTTACAAACTCTAAATGGTAAGTTTTTTCTGGATTACTTATGCTTCCTCCACCTAAAAAGGCACCTCTGATATAAGCTCTTTTACAATTTTCATCCTTTAACATATCCAATGGAAGTCCATAATTAATATTAAAATAATCATCCTCTTCAATGATTCCTAAATGCTGAAGTAATCCTCTTACATCGGCATCTTCTGGTATTAAAACCATATAAATATTATTCTTTTTAAGTGAATTACTCTTCTTAACAAGCAGCTTGCTGTGAATCTCAAAATACTCTTTCAGCACTCTAAATACCCACCTTGCAATGGATGGGTTTTCAGTTACAACCTTAAAGGTAACAGCTCTATTAAATCCAAAGCCCAAAGTTCCACTGGCCTTCATAATTGCAGATAACTGTGCTGCCACTTCATCTTTTGATATTTCACTAGTTCTGCATACTTCATTCTTAACCTTTAGTGAAAATGACATTTCTCTACTCCTTATCCTTCTTTTCCTTTTTCATTTCATGGGCTAATTGCATATATTCTTCAATTCTTCTATTGCCCTGTCTCATACATCTAGTTACTATTGTTTTCATTAAAATTTTAGCTAGCTTATCTTCATCATGTCTGATAAGCTCCCTTTTTATCTTTATCATGTCG
Organism: Clostridium culturomicium; assembly: GCF_000821305.1. GTDB lineage: Bacteria > Bacillota > Clostridia > Clostridiales > Clostridiaceae > Clostridium_J > Clostridium_J culturomicium. The sequence continues at coordinate 396,288 of NZ_CCXK01000014.1, forward strand.
CACTCTATATACTTAGTTTTTATACTGCTATCTGGTTTCCCATCACGCTTAACTAAATTAGAACCCTTTTGAAGATACCTTTCTTTAATATGCTCTTCTTCATTGGTATCTCCTTTATTAACAATGGTATAATCCAAATTAATACCTTCACAATGACGCATTATTGACCTGATATGATCCTCAACACTATAGTTATCACTTTCCCCCGGTTGAGTCATAACATTAGAAACATATATCTTTAATGCCTCTGTCTTTAACAAAGCTTCCTTTACATCCTTAACCATAAGATTAGGAATTATACTAGTATAAACGCTTCCTGGCCCCAAAACTACAGCATCGGCATCTAAGATGGCATCAATAGCCTCTTGGATTCCCTTTGCATCTTCTGGTTCAAGAAAAACCCTCTCTATTGGGGAGTTCTGATTCAAGCTTTCCATTGGAATAGATGATTCTCCCCTTACGATACTACCATTCTCAAGCTTTGCATAAAGCTCAACATTCTCTAAGGTAACTGGAAGTACCTGCCCTGTTACCGCAAGAACCTCACTAGTCTTTTTTACAGCTTCTAAAAAATTGTCTGAAACTCCATTCATAGCTGCAAGAAAAAGATTTCCAAAGCTCTGATTTTCTAAAGCTCCATCCTTAAATCTATATCTGAATAACTTCTCCATAAGTGGTTCAGTATCAGCTAAAGATATTATACAGTTACGGATATCTCCTGGTGGCAGCATTCCTAAGTCCTGTCTTAACATACCTGATCCACCACCATCATCAGCAACGGTAACGATAGCAGTGATATTAAAAGTATACTTCTTTAATCCCCTTAGCATATTAGAAAGTCCAGTTCCTCCACCTATAACTACTATTTTAGGACCTTTAATTAAAAGGTTTTTCCTTTGAATTTTATCCTCATGATTCTTATCAATCTTAGAAAAGTCTAGTTCTTCTAATCGCATAATAGTCATAACTTTTTTAGTATATTGATTTAATCCTAAAATAGTTATCAAAATACCTACCATCAAAACAAAAACTAGAAATTCTTTAGCTTTAACTCCAGCTTCTGTTCCACCTATGAATCCAATTATAGCATAGGAAACAAAAAATATTCCTATGAGCATTTGGAAAAGCCAACGCTTAACTCCTATGCCAGGAGTAGCCCACTCACTTAACTTCATCGTTTTCCTGCACCTCGATTGACATCTTCATTTATATCTCTATGGTCTACAGTCACATGATATCCTAAATGATTTAACACTTCATAAGTTCTATTTGCAATAGCAACAGACCTATGTCTTCCCCCAGTGCACCCTATAGCCACAATCAGTTGTCTCTTTCCTTCATTTTTATAGTTTGGTATTAAGAACTTCAACATATCAGTAAACTTATCCAGAAACTCTGAAGTCTCACTTTTAGAAAGAACATAATCCTTAACTGGCTTATCCTTTCCTGAATATGGCTTTAGTTCTGCAATATAATAAGGATTTGGTATAAATCTCACATCCATAACTAAGTCCGCATCAAGAGGTATTCCATACTTAAATCCAAAAGAAATTACATTTATTAAAAGAGGACTATCTATTTGATGCTCATCCCCATAAGCCTTAATAATTTCTTCATTTAATTCCTTATTTGTCAGCTTAGAAGTATTAATTATCCTGTCTGCCTTTTCTCTTATGGCTTTTAGCTTTTTCCTCTCAACGTTGATTCCATTTATAATCCTTCCATCTGGTGCTAACGGATGCTTTCTTCTTGTTTCTTTATATCTCTTAACTAAGGTTTCATCTGTAGCTTCAAGATATAACACCTCATACATATAACCTTCTTTGTTTAAAGTGTTCAAAGTTCCTAATAGGTCGTCAAAAAAAGACCTGCCTCTAATATCCGCAACAATGGCTATCTTATCTATCTGTCCCCCGGTCTTATAGCAAACCTCTGCAAATTTTGCTATGAGTGTTGGTGGTAAGTTGTCAACACAATAAAACCCTAAGTCCTCAAGACTTCTAATGGCCTGTGTTTTTCCTGCTCCCGACATTCCTGTAACCACTAAAAATTTCACTAAAACACATCCTTCCTAAATATCATCCCTAGTATTTCTTCAATAAACGAAATCCTTTTATTTTATTTAAGCTGATATCCCAATTCTAACTTGAATACCTTTAACTTAAAGTAATATCTAAATCTATGATTTAGCTGCTAAAATATACTCTTTAGCTACTTCTATCAATGAGTATACCCTATTTATTATACAACAATTATAACATATATTCATTGATTAATTTTCTTAGAAATACTGGAATTTGAGCTTATATACACTCTCAAATTATTTTGCATTATATTCCATGGTAACATAAATAAAAAAGCTCGTATAAAACGAGCTTTTAACATAATTAAATTTACTTACTTGCAGCCACTAATTCTTCTCCAGCCTCTGCCATTAAACTTGCAAAACCACCCATTGCATTTTCAATGGTTTTATATGCAACACAATATGCGATTCTTATATATCCCGGACATGCAAAAGAGGTTCCTGGCACAATAAGAATGTTATGCTTTTTAGCTGCATTGCAGAATTTAACATCATCCTCAATTGGAGATTTTACAAATAAATAGAAAGCTCCCTCAGGCTTAATACATTCATAGCCTATTTTAGTTAATCCCTCATAAAGAAGTTTTCTATTCTTATCATAGAATTCCACATTAGTTTCTACGTCTATACACTTTCCAATAACCCTTTGGAATAAGGATGGTGCATTAACGAATCCTAAAATTCTATTTGCTACATTAGCCGCAGAGATAACGTTTTCAAAATCATCAACCTCATTTGGAATAACTAAATATCCTATTCTCTCTCCTGGCAATGATAAAGATTTACTATAGGAATAACCTACTACTGTATTTTCGTAGTACTTAGTTAAATACGGTACATCTGCTCCATCATAAGCTAATTCTCTGTATGGTTCATCTGAAATCAAGTAAATATCTGTTCCATATTCCTGCTGTTTTGCCCTTAAAATCTCAGTTAACTTTATTATAGTATCCTCTGAATATATTACCCCCGTAGGATTATTAGGAGAATTTATTATAACCGCTTTAGTATTTTGAGTAATTTTATCCTCAAATTCTTTTAAGTTAGGTTGGAAATCAGCGCAGTTTGGAGATACAACAACAAGTTTACCGTGATAATTGGCTGTATAGCTTCTATATTCTCCAAAGTATGGTGCAAAGACAATAACTTCATCTCCTGGATTCAATAATGTTTTAAAAATTACATTTAAGCCTCCAGCTGCTCCAACAGTCATTAATATGTTCTTTTCGCCAAAACTAGTTCCATGCTTTTTATTAAGTGATTCTGCTATTGTGCTTCTAACATCCTCATAGCCAGAATTATTCATATACCCATGGACTAAGGTATCCGCTTCATTGCTTAAAATATCAATAATAGCTTCTTTTACTTCCTTTGGTGCCTCTAAGTTTGGATTCCCTAAACTAAAATCATACACCTTATCAGGTCCATATATAGAACTAAGCCTCTTCCCCTCTTCAAACATTGCTCGAATCAACGAACTACTTTGTACATAAGTAACCATTTCCTTTGAAATCATATCCCTATTCCCCCTAATTTTTTATAAAAATAAAAGATGAAAAGCTAATAATGAAAAATCACATAAAAATCCCCTTGTTGATTTACTCTAAAGTCTAATCATAAAAGAAATAAAATATAATTTTTCATCTTTCGCTTTTCATCTTAATTAACATTTTAATTTAGAATTAATAATTTAAAATTCAAAATTGTAAATGAAACTTCCAGGGAATTCCCACTTTAATTTTTAACTCTCAATTAATATTAAAGTTCTTCACCTATTATTCTTACTTCAGTTTGAAGTTCTACTCCAAACTGCTTGTAAACCTCATCTTGAACCCGCTTTATAAGATTTAGTATATCTGCAGCACTTGCATCACCAACGTTTATTATAAAGCCAGAATGCTTTTCTGACACTTGAGCTCCACCTACTACTGCTCCCTTTAATCCAGCATCTTGAATTAATTTACCAGCAAAATATCCAACTGGTCTTTTAAATGTACTTCCTGCTGATGGATATTCTAAAGGCTGCTTAGTTCTTCTTTGAAGAGCTAACTCGTTCATTCTGCCTTTTATATCTTCCTTATTGCCTTGTTCTAATCTAATAGTTGTTTCTAAAACAATATAGCCATATTTAAGTATTGCACTTGTTCTATAGCCTAATTCTAATTCATCCTTAGATAATTCAATAATATTATTTTCATCATTGATAACTAATACTTTTTCAAGAACATGGGACATTTCTCCACCATAAGCTCCAGCATTCATAGCAACTGCACCACCAATATATCCTGGTATACCAGCAGCAAACTCTAATCCTGTTAAGCCATTTTCTAACGCCGTCTTAGCAACCAAACTTAAAATTGCACCACATTGTGCAGTTACAGCATTATCAGTAACCTTTATTTCACTTAAACGGTCTACTTTTATAACAACACCTCTAAACCCACCATCTTTTACTATTAGATTTGAACCATTTCCCATAAGGAAGTACTCTACATTATTCGCCTTACATACATCAATTACCTTCTTTATCATATCATATGTAGATGGATAAACTAAAAGGTCAGCTGGACCACCAACTTTAAATGTTGTATGCTTCTTCATTAATTCATTTAACTTTATATTCTCACTGCCAACGATTTCTTCGATACTTTTTATAAAACAATCCTTCAACTTCATCATATACCCCTTGCTCATTATTAATATTTAAGTATAGACCTTTTATGCATTTAATCAATCTCCTATAACTGTAATTGCAAATTCAAAGCCTCTCTACCTTTATATGAATATCTCTTAGATTTTGTTAATCTTTTTCAGTAAATTCCTTCTCATATACACATATACATTAGAAGGAGTGCTCAAAAAGTAAGTTCCATTAACTAAATCATAGATTCACTCTTTGGAAACCCCACTATTCAAATCAAAGATGCACGCTGTGAAAATTAAGTTAACCAAATCATATATTTGGAGCATCACTTTTGCAGCATCACTTTTAGAGTCTTACTTAAAATACTCCAGCACACTTTCACTAGACGACTTATCCATTGAAGGTGTTGAGATTAATTCTTCATAGGTAGCTTTTCTTATATTATCGACACTTCCAAACTTTTTTAGAAGCTCTCTTCTTCTTCTTTCTCCAATTTTAGGTATTTCATCTAAAATTGAATATAGAGTACGCTTATCTCTAAGAGTTCTGTGATATGTTATTGCAAAGCGGTGTACTTCATCTTGAATTCTAGTAATAAGAAGCATAGATTTAGATCCTGGTCTTAAGATAATCTCTTTATTGTTATATATAATACCTCTGGTTCTATGATTGTCATCCTTAACCATTCCACATACAGGAATGGTTATATTAAGCTCTCTCAGAACCTCCAGGGCTACATTTATCTGCCCTTTTCCACCATCCATCATAATCAGATCTGGGAAAATAGAAAATTTTCCTGCCTCAAAATTCATTTCATTATTGTTTATTTTTTCAAGTTCTTTTAGTCCATGAGTAAATCTTCTTGTAAGAATTTCTCTCATTGAACCATAGTCATCTGCACCCTCGATAGTGTTTATCTTAAATCTTCTATAATCACTATTTTTAGCAGTTCCATCTTGAAAAACAACCATAGATCCTACAGAATCCATACCCATTAAATTTGATATGTCATAAGCTTCTATTCGACTTGGACTTTCATCAAGTCCAAGTGCTTCTTGAAGCTCTGTAAGAGCTACTTCATTTAATTCTCTGTCCACCTTATGCTTTAACTTAAACATTTCAAGTGCATGACTAGCATTTTTCTCTACCATGTCTAAGATTCTTCTTTTCTCACCCTTTTGAGGTATTTTTATATTTACCTTATGCTCCTTTTTCAATGATAGCCATTGTTCCATAATCTCTATATCATTACACTTACTAACGTAAATTGATTTAGGAATAAATGCTGTACCACCATAGAAATTCTTAATGAACTCTCCTAAGACATAAGTGGGCTCTTCTGCCCCAGTATTATCTAAAATAAAATGTTCTCTGCCACTAATCTTTCCATCTCTAAGAAAGAATATCTGAATACAGCTATCCACTTCATCTTGAGAAATACCTATAAAATCCTCATTTTCAAAGTTATTACTTATAATTTTTTGCTTTTCATTTATTTTATCAATAGCTATAAGCTTATCACGAAGGATAGCAGCCTTCTCAAAATCTAAATTCTCAGCTGCTTCTTCCATGTCTGCCTTTAGCTTGTTTGTAATCTTCGTATCTTTACCTGTGAGCAAATCTACCACGTCATCTATAATCTTACCATACTCCTCTTTAGATATTAACCCATTACATGGTCCTTTGCAAAGGTTTATATGATAATTTAAACAAGTTCTTGTTTTAGGTCCATCTTCTTTTATAGATTTTCTACAAGTTCTAAGTGGAAATACCTTTTTTATAAGCTCATTAACCGCATAAACGGCACCTCCATCAGTATATGGACCAAAGTATCTAGAAGCATCATTTCCATGATTTCTTGTTACTATAACCCTTGGAAATTCTTCATTTGTGATTTTAATAAAAGGATAATATTTATCATCCTTTAAAAGAATATTATATTTAGGACTATATTTTTTTATAAGATTGCACTCTAAAATTAGTGCTTCCATTTCAGAATCTGTAACAATGTATTCAAACTCACTAATATGAGAAACCATAGCTTTAACTTTTTCCGTATGGTTCTTGGAGTTTTGAAAATACTGTCTTACTCTATTTTTTAAGTTTTTAGCTTTTCCAACGTATATTACTTCCTTTAAGGAATTTCGCATTAAATATACACCCGGACTATCTGGAAGATTTTTCAGCTGATATTCAAAGTCAAACATAAATAAACTCCTCCACTTTTTAATTTAGAATTTATATGTAGAATTATGGTTGAAATTCCTTCGGAATTTCTTTATTTTTATTTTATCATACTGAGCTATTCTACTATAGATAGAATAGCTTAGTATACAATAACAATAGTATTTTCAACTGTCAATTCTTAATTTTAAAATCAAATTAAATCTTCTCCGAAACACAGTAATTGAAAACAACCTTTATTCTATATTCTACATTCGGGCATTATAAGTTAAATATACCCCTCGTCATTTTCATCCTTACTTAACTTCTAATACACAATTCTTACTTGAAAAAGGCATCAACTAAATCTCCTGCCATTCCACTAGCATTGTAAGAATCATTACCACCCTGTTCAACAATTATTGCAAATGCAATTTCAGGATTATCATATCCTGCAAAACCTGCAAACCATGAATGAGGTATTTTATCTCCTGCATCAGTATCTGCAGTTCCTGTTTTTCCTGATACTTGAACACCCCAAAGACTAGCAGCCCTACCTGTACCTTCATTTACTACAGCCTTCATATATTCCTTTAAGACTTGTGCATTCTCTGGCGTTGTTACCGTTGTAGCTACTTCTGGCTTAAACTCCTTAACAGCCTTCCCTTCTGAATTCACTATCTCTTTTACTATATTAGGCTCCATCATAACACCATCGTTAGCTATGGCACTTGCAACAAGAGCCATCTGAATTGGACTTGAAAGAACTCCACTTTGACCTATACCACTTTGAGCTATATTTCCAACCTCTTCTTTCCCATAGGTTGGGAATCTACTATCATCAATAGTTAAAGTTCTTGATGGAATCTCTTTATTGAAGAAAAATTTCTCTGCGGTTTCTCTAAGCTGTGGGTTTCCTAACTCCATGGCTAATGTACCAAAAACAACGTTACTTGATCTTAAAAATGCTGTTCTAAGGTTGATGTTCCCAAAAGCAACCCCATTATAGTTTTCTAAAGAATCTACATCATTGAAATAGATTCTTCCTTCATCCTCAAAGACTCTATCTCTTACTCCAGGCATATTTTCAAGAGCACTTACTGCAGTTACTATCTTAAAAGATGATCCTGGAGGATACAACCCAGAAACAGCTCTATTTAAAAATGGAGTGTTTTCATCCTGTGATAAGGCTGAAAACTCATCTTGTATTTTATTAGGATCATAGCTAGGTTTAGATACCATAGCTAAAACTTCTCCCGTTTTAGGGTCTAATGCTACAATAGATCCTTTTCTATCTCCTAAAAGCTCATAAGCCTTTTTTTGAAGTTCAGAATTTAAAGTAGTTACTACATGATTTCCTACTTTATCTGCGTCAGCAGAAGCAAATAAATCTTTAATGGAATTCATTGTACTTCCTGAGAGTTCTTTATCAAACTTTTTCTCTATACCACTTGCCCCATAAACTACATCATAGTACCCAACTACATGAGCAAAGGCTTCTCCGCCTATATACTGTCTAGTTTGAGAGAATTCACTGGTTTTTTCACCACTTGTAAGTGGATTCATATCCCTATCATAAATCGTACCTCTTAAAACCCTGCTATTTTCAGCTTGCGTTCTTTTGTTATATACACTATCTATAGCTTCTTCACTTTTAAATAAATAGTAATAGCTTATATAGGATATTAACGCTATAAAAAGTGCTAAAAATACTATCATTACATTTTTTATATTTTTCTGCAGATTATTCATAGCTGTTACTCTCCTCTGATATCTTTTGAATTATTCCTAGAGCAAAATAGCTTATAAGCATTGAACTACCACCATAGCTTACAAATGGAAGGGTTATTCCTGTAAGAGGAATAGCTCCTGTTACACCACCAATAATAACTAAGGTTTGTGCCACTAGCATGGTACTGTATCCTACAACTAAAAGCCTAGAAAATTTATCCTTAGTATATAAAGCTGCTCTTATACATCTATAGAATAATAAGAAGTTAAAGATTATTATTGCAAATCCAGTTAAAATCCCCAATTCCTCGCAAATAGCTGCAAAAATAAAGTCTGATTCTACTACTGGAATATAGTTGGGAAATCCACTTCCGAGTCCAACTCCAAATAAACCTCCACTGGATATGGCAATAAGCGATTGTACAAGCTGTAGTCCCTGATCATATCCATATTCCCATGGATTTCTCCATATCATAACCCTCACTCGGACATGATAAAATAAGAAATAACCAATAGTTCCACCCACGGCAAATAAAAGTAAGGCAATTATTACATATTTCTTCTTTGATGTTGCTATGTACAGCATTGTAAGAGCTATAGCAAAAAAGATAAGGGCTGACCCTAAATCCGTTTGAGCAAGCATAAATAAAAGAGATACTCCCATAACTAATGCAGGCTCTACTAAACTTATTAATGAATAATATTTCTCATTCTTTATTCCAATTCTGCTAGCTACTCTTATCCAAAACTTTGAAGGCTTTTCATAATCTCTTAAAGCTGAAGCCAAATATGCTACCAAAGCAATCTTTCCAAACTCCGATGGCTGGAAACCAAACCCTGCAATATTTACCCAGTTTTTAGCTCCATATGTTTCTTCACCAAGAAAAGTACCCATAGCCATAAATATTATAGTTACTACAAGATACAAATACTTATATTTGTTAAACCTTTTTAGGTCCGGTACAATTACAACTATTAATATAAATCCAATCATGCCTAAAGCAAAAAACAGCACCTGCTTAACAGCTAAATTTGTAGTAACGCCATCTGCAATAAAAGTACCTCCTCTAAGTGGTAAGTCCAATCTATAAATCATGGCAATTCCTATAACTGCCAAAATATTTGCAAACAATAATAAAAATTTATCTCCATCTGGATAAAATCTTCTTATGACAAAGTGTGCATAAGCCATCAATCCACATATTATTGCTCCAATAATAACTGCATTATTGTTAATGGTTGGAGTTATTATTGCAACATTAAAGAACAATGCCATTACCAATAGATATGTCAACCTTAGTACACGTTTTTCTTCTCTTATAATGTTCATGTTTCTCCTTCCACCTTTATATCAATTTAAAAATAGCTGTTCCAACCTTTATTGAATCTCCCGCTCTTAGCGTAACTCTATTTTTAATTAATTCATCATTAACTTTAGTACCATTTGTGCTATCTAAATCTTCAATTACATATTCATTATTTCTTTTAAAAATCTTCATGTGATGGGAAGACACATATTTATCATCTAAAATTACAGTGTTATCACTCTTTCTTCCCATAGTAATAATATCTGCTAAAGGCAGTACCCCTCCAGTTTTTAAGTTAGAATTCTCTCCTGCCTCTATAACCTCTAGGCCCATAGTCGCCTTCTTTATCTTATTACGTCTTTTACCCGATGTCTTAGTATCTGTGTACATTATTTTCAATGCATAAAATATTATAAAGTAAATAAGTACAATTACTCCTACCTTTAATCCAAACTTTAAAATCTCCATATACAAACTCCTTTAAAAAATATAACATAACTAGCATCAAAATTCTTTGATGCTAGTTATAGTAATTATATCATTTTTTTAAGATACTGTCCTGTATAGGATTTAGAACACTTAACTATCTCTTTAGGAGTTCCAGTGGCTAAAATAGTTCCACCCTTATCTCCACCTTCTGGTCCTAAATCTACAATGTAATCCGAACATTTAATTACATCTAAATTGTGTTCAATAACAATAACAGTATTTCCGCCTTCTACAAGCCTTTGAAGTATCTTTATAAGCTTACTTACATCATCAATATGAAGTCCTGTAGTTGGCTCATCTAGAATATATAGAGTTTTTCCTGTACTTCTTTTAGATAACTCGTAGGCAAGCTTAATTCTTTGCGCTTCTCCTCCTGATAATGTAGTTGAAGGCTGACCTAGTCTAATATAAGATAACCCTACATCCATCAATGTCTGAAGCTTACTGCTGATACGTGGTATATTTTCAAAGAACTTAAGCCCTTCCTCAACAGTCATATTAAGCACATCATCTATACTCTTTCCTTTGTATTTAACCTCTAAAGTTTCCCTGTTATATCTTTTCCCCTTACATACTTCACATTCTACATAAACATCAGATAAAAATTGCATTTCAATTTTAATAATTCCATCTCCACGACAGGCTTCACAACGTCCTCCCTTTACATTGAAGCTAAAACGTCCTTGCTTGTAGCCACGGCTCTTAGCTTCTGGAACCATTGAAAAGATTTCTCTTATTAAATCAAATACACCTGTATATGTTGCCGGATTACTTCTTGGGGTTCTTCCTATTGGACTTTGATCAATATTTATAATTTTATCAATCTGCTCAGCACCAATAATTGCATCATGCTTTCCTGGAAGTTTTTTAGAGCGATTTACCACCCTATTTAGTCCCTTGTAAAGTATTTGGTTTATAAGTGTACTTTTTCCTGACCCTGATACTCCAGTTACAGAGGTTATTAACCCCAATGGGAAGGAAACCGTAACATTTTTAAGGTTATTTTCCTTTGCACCCTTTATAGTTATAACCCTTTCTGGATCCATAGCTCTATATTCTTCTGGTACTTCAATGGATTTTTTACCACTTAAATATTGACCTGTAATTGATTCCTCACATTTCATAACTTCATCAACAGGTCCTGCAGCAACAATTTTGCCTCCATGCTCTCCAGCTCCTGGTCCTATATCCACAAGATAATCTGAAGCTCTCATTGTATCTTCATCGTGTTCAACTACAACTAAAGTATTTCCTAAATCTCTAAGATGTTGAAGAGTTTTTATGAGCTTATCATTATCTCTCTGATGAAGTCCTATACTTGGCTCATCAAGAATGTATAAGACTCCCATTAAACTTGACCCTATCTGAGTTGCAAGTCTAATTCTTTGAGCCTCTCCACCTGATAGTGTTCCCGCAGCTCTGCTTAAGTTTAAATAGCTAAGCCCAACATTCACTAAGAAATTCAATCTGCTTCTTACTTCTTTCACAACTTGAGCCGCCACAATTGTATCCTTCTCAGATAAAGCTAGATTTTCAATAAATTTCAGCTCCTCTGTTATAGACATAGTACAAAAGTCACTTATGTTTAATCCTCCAACTGTAACTGATAAAGCTTCTTTAGACAATCTCTTACCCTTACATTTTGGACAAGGATTATCACTCATATACTCTTCAATTTCTCTTTTTATGTAATCTGAGTTGCTTTCCATGTATCTTCTTTTCAAGTTATTTATAACACCTTCGTAAGCATACTGATAAGTTGACTCTCTAAACTCTTTAACATATCTTATTTTTAACTTTTCTCCATTGGTTCCATAAAGTAATAAATTTAAATTATCTTTAGATAATTCATTTATTGGAGTATCTAAAGTAAAGCCTCCTTTTTCTGCTAAGGCTTCTAAAATAGCTCTAGTCCATGAATCATCCTTTAAACTTCCTTCTCCCATGGTAACAACGGCACCCTGAAGAATAGATTTGCTTTTATCTGGAATAACTAAATCCTCGTCAATCTCCATTAGTGTTCCTAATCCATCACAGGTATCACACTTTCCAAATGGAGAGTTGAAGGAGAACATTCTTGGTTCGATCTCACCAATACTTATACCACAATCAACACAGGAGAACTTTTCACTTAATAGGATATCTTCTCCATCAATTATGTTAAGAATTGCAATACCTTCACCAAGCTTCAATGCAGCTTCTAATGAATCTGTAAGTCTTGAATTTATGCCTTCTTTTATAACTATTCTGTCTATAACTATTTCAATTGTATGCTTTTTATTCTTTTCAAGTTTAACCTCTTCTTCTACTAAATCAATAAGTTCACCATCAATTCTAGCTCTTACATATCCATTCTTTTTTATACTTTCAAGAATTTTAACATGTTCACCTTTTTTCCCAGTAACTATAGGTGCTAAAATCTGTATTTTAGTTCTTTCTGGTAATGCCATTGCCTGGTCTACCATTTGATCTACCGTCTGTTGAGTTATCTCCTTACCGCATTTAGGACAATGTGGCACTCCAATTTTTGCATAAAGAAGTCTTAAATAATCATATATCTCTGTAACTGTTCCAACTGTTGAACGTGGGTTTCTACTTGTAGTTTTCTGGTCAATAGATATAGCTGGTGATAGTCCTTCTATATATTCCACATCTGGTTTGTTCATCTGTCCTAAAAACTGTCTTGCATAAGCTGAAAGTGACTCTACATATCTTCTTTGTCCTTCAGCATATAGGGTATCAAAGGCTAAGGATGATTTTCCTGATCCTGATAATCCAGTAAATACAACAAATTTATCTCTTGGTATTTCTAAATCAACATTTTTAAGATTATGTACCTTAGCGCCTTTTATATAAATACTATTTCTCATAAGTTCTCCTTTTCTTATAATTCAAAATCTCTTTTCATACGCTGAATCTCATCTCTTAACTGTGCAGCTCTCTCAAACTGTAAATCCTTAGCCGCAGCCTTCATTTCTTTTTCAAGCTTAGCGATGTGCTTAGCTAATTCTTTCTTATCTAAAAGAATATCTGATGACGGGGAATCTCCGTAAGCTGCAGTATCTTCAGCTACTGTAGAAATTTCAATAACATCTCTTATCTCTTTAATAATGGTCTTTGGTACTATTCCATGAGCTTCATTATACTCCATCTGTATCTTTCTTCTTCTATTGGTTTCATTTATGGTCTTTTCCATAGAATTAGTTATAGTATCTGCATACATTATAACCTTACTCTCTGAATTTCTCGCTGCTCTACCAACAGTTTGAATAAGCGAAGTTTCACTTCTTAAGAACCCTTCTTTATCAGCATCTAAAATTGCTACTAAAGCAACCTCTGGAATATCTAACCCTTCTCTTAAAAGGTTAATTCCTACTAAAACATCGTGTTCTCCACTACGAAGTTCTCTGATAATCTTCATTCTTTCCATTGTATCAATATCTGAGTGAAGATATGTTATTTTAACTCCTAGCTCCTTAAAATATTTAGTTAAATCCTCTGCCATTTTCTTTGTAAGGGTCGTAACTAAAACTCTAAAGCCCTTCTCAATGGTCTGCATTATCTCTGAATACAAATCATCTACCTGACCCTTTACAGGTTTAATGCTTATTTCTGGGTCTAAAAGTCCTGTAGGTCTTATAATCTGCTCTGCCGTATTTTCTGAGTGCTCCTTTTCATAAGGACCTGGTGTTGCACTTACAAAAAGTACTTGGTTAAGCTTATTTTCAAACTCATCAAACTGAAGCGGTCTGTTATCATATGCCGATGGAAGCCTAAAACCATACTCCACCAAAGAGGTCTTTCTAGACCTGTCTCCACCATACATTGCTCTGATTTGTGGAAGAGTAACGTGACTCTCATCCACCATAAATAAGAAGTCTTGTGGGAAATAATCAATTAATGTTTGAGGTGGCGTTCCTTTTGCTCTTCCATCAAGAATCCTTGAATAGTTCTCTATACCAGTACAATACCCAACTTCTCTCATCATTTCAATATCAAAGTTAGTTCTCTGTTTTAATCTTTGTGCTTCTAAAAGCTTATCCTCTTCCTTTAATTCCTTTAATCTCTCTTCAAGTTCAAACTCAATCTGTGAAATAGCTCTTTCTAGATTTTCTCTTGAGGTAGCAAAGTGAGATGCCGGGAATATTGATACATGTTTTCTTCCACCAATGATATTTCCAGTTAAAACATCAAATTCCCTGATTCTATCTATCTCATCACCAAAGAATTCAACCCTTATCCCCTTATTCGTTGAGGAAGCAGGAAATATATCAAGAACATCTCCCCTTACTCTGAAGGTTCCTCTAACAAAATTAATGTCATTTCTTTCATATTGTATATCTACCAGCTGGCTTATAACCTTATTTCTATCCTTCTCCATACCTTCTCTTAAAGAAACTGTAAGTGCCTTATACTCCTCTGGATTTCCTAACCCATATATACAAGATACAGAGGCCACAACAATTACATCTCTTCTTTCAATTAAAGCAGAGGTTGCTGAGTGACGTAGCTTCTCAATCTCCTCATTTATAGAAGCATCCTTTTCAATATAGGTATCAGTTTGAGCCATATAAGCTTCTGGCTGATAATAGTCGTAGTAAGATACAAAGTATTCTACCGCATTCTCTGGAAAAAACTCTTTAAACTCAGAACATAACTGAGCCGCTAAAGTCTTATTATGAGCAAGTATCAAAGTTGGTCTTTGTACCCTCTCTATAATATTTGCCATAGTAAAAGTTTTCCCTGAACCAGTAACACCTAAAAGTGTCTGATACTTTTTATCTTCTAAAATACTATTTACCAGACTATCTATAGCTTGAGGCTGGTCTCCAGTAGGCTTAAACTTTGAATGTATCTTAAATTCGCCCATAGTTTCTCCTTTTCTAATTAACTAATCTTCATCATTCTTCTTTTTCTTAACATTATTTATTATGTCCGAAAATCGCATTTCACCACCGCTGTTATTGCCACTTCCAGCAACCTTAACTTGCTTTGGCACTTCTCTTGGTACTATAACGAAGCCTAATTTTTCTTTTCTATCTTGAATATTTTTTGTAAGAATCTTTATCTCGCCATTAACACCCCTAACATACATCTTTATATGATAAGGCATTCTTTCAAGAAATTTGAAAACCACTTCATCCTTAAGCACTTTTTCTTCATTTATTTCTAAAATCAAATCTCCTGGACAAAGTCCCATTTCTTTAGCTATTGAATTAGGTGCAACATCAAGTACACAAACGCCTTCATTAGTACTTACATACTTAGGTTTTGCCTTTAATTCCATCTGCTTTTCTAATCGACTAATTCCCTCATGAGCTAACGGAATTAACACAAGTAAAAAGGTATCCAAAAACTTATTTATATTTCCAAACTGTGATATCATCAATACAAATATGCTAAAAACACATAATAATGCTCCTGAAATAACTGGCTTTTCTCCTTTACTTTTAGTAAAGGTCGCCGTTTTATAACTAAGGCCGGAGTACATTGGCAACGCACCAATTATCATGGTTGCAAAAAGCACTAAATTTTCTTCATGATTAACTAATGGCCACCAACTGGGTGTATTCACTGCATTTCCACTAAGTAGATCCGCACCTGAAGCCTGTACCATCAACAATATAATCATAGGCAGTACCCACTGTCTTCCATAAGCAAACCCACCAATAATATGCTTATCTCTTCCACTGAAAACTGGTATTGCACCTCTTTTCCCATCCAGGATTATAAGTAATCCTTCTGCAAAGTGCATTACTGCAATTACTATTATTAAGTTAGTTATATCCAAATTCATCACATTTAAATTTGGCTTATTCAGTGCTTGGGATAAAAAGAATAACAATATTGAAACTACCCCAAGCACACTTCCTGAATAAGAAAATGCACCTAACTTCGGATTAACAAAAATTAACCCCACTGAAAGTATAAATATTAAAAATATATTGGAGCTCTCATAAAAGCTTACGCCTAAAAAAGTAAGTATTATACTAACTAATACACCTCCAAATATCCCCATTACTATTTGTGAAATTGTTAGTTCAAAAGCTGAAATCGTATTTTTACCCATAACTAACTTTTCCATTAATGTAATTTTTCTATTCTTCATATAAAATGCCAATCCCATTAATATTAAAATTAATGCATAGGATGGCTCTACAATTGCATAAGAAACATTCTGCAAAGTATATTTTAATAGCTCCATTTTTCTCTCCTTCTAATATGCACACACAAGTTGACATAAACATATAAATTAAATTAAGAATTTAGAGTTTAGAATCCTCTTAAATTCTAACTCTAAATTCTCTCATATAAAACTATATTTTAAAATTTTATTTTATTTTTTCTTTTGCTATCTCTAAAGCTTTAGCAAATTGAGGATCTTTCGCTCTATCATAAGCTACTGTTGCCAACTCTTCTGGATATTCAACTTTTACATCTGGCTCAATACCAGTTCCTTGAATATAATTTCCATTTGGAGTGTAATAGTTAGAAATGGTAACTTTAAGACCGCTTCCATCATTAAAGCCATCTACTGACCTATAGAAGGTAGTCTGTACTAATCCTTTCCCAAAAGTTGTTGTTCCAACTATTGTTCCTAAGCTATAATCTTTTATTGCTCCAGTAAATATTTCAGAAGCACTTGCACTTCCACCGTTTGTTAATACTGTCAACGGCGTTCCTATTGCTACTCCACCTTCAGAATTATAATCTTTTCTGTTACCATATTTATCTTCTGTATAAACTATATTTTTACCTTTTTCAATAAATTGAGAAGACATTGCTACAGTTTGGTCTAATAATCCACCTGGATTTCCCCTCAAGTCAACTATTAAACTCTTCATACCTTTTTCTTCTAAAGTCTTAAGCGCTGAATCAAAGTTCTTAGAAGTATTTTCATCAAACATAGTAACTTGGATATATCCTACTTCATTATCTATCATTTCACTTTTTACAGTTACCATTTCAATCTCATCTCTTACTAATGTAACATCATAATTTCCCTTATTCTCTCTTGATAAAGTGATGTCTACCTTACCACCTTTTTCACCCTTCATCATTGATACTGCATCTTGTAATTCTGCACCAGTCATTGCTTTTCCATTTACACTTTCAATAATATCTCCAGATATAATTCCACCTTTTTCAGCTGGTGAATTTTCGAAAACACTAATTACAGTAATTTTATCATCTTTAACTCCAACTTGAATTCCTACCCCTACATAGTTTCCCTCTGTTTGAGAGTAAAAATCCTTGAACTCCTCTGCATTCATGTATGTTGTATACGGATCACCAACTGCTGAAACCATGCCCTTTGCAGCTCCATCTATTAGTTTAGTCATATCATAATCGTTTAAATAATACTTATCTAGCTTATCCTTAATAGTGAACAATTTTTCAAAGCTTAAAATATTGTTATATGTGGTCCTGCTAACCATTACCTTACCATTAGGCATTGAAAATGAAAC
Organism: Clostridium culturomicium; assembly: GCF_000821305.1. Classification (GTDB taxonomy): domain Bacteria; phylum Bacillota; class Clostridia; order Clostridiales; family Clostridiaceae; genus Clostridium_J; species Clostridium_J culturomicium. The sequence goes on from NZ_CCXK01000014.1 coordinate 414,177, forward strand.
TAAGTTAGAGACTAAAAATGTCGCTACATTAGTAATTATCAGCAAGGCTACAATAATGGTAATACCTTTCCATCTTTTCTTTTTGTCGTTCATACAAACCACCCTCTCAACTTCCTTAACATCTTTATCAAAATACTTTGTAAATTTATTTTATCTCATTAATAAGTATGTTCAAAGTACTATATTATTAATAACATATTTATTAATTTAAAATTAATTATTATCTTTGAGTACAAAGTTTAAAATTCATACTTTACAAATATAGAAGAAACTCCCAAGAAGTTTCTTCTATAGAGTTTCTTTCTTTTAGTTGAAAATATAACTTTGTTAGTTTTGTGTTATATTATAACACAATATTTACTACCTATATCTTAATTTTTATTTAAATTTATATACATATATAGTCATATATGTTCAGTACAAAAATCAAAATAAAAGGTTCTTTGAACACATTAAGAAACATCAATCTTCATTAATACATTCAGGCATTCTAAATTCAATCATATGCAAATAAGACTAAGAAATTTAATTCCTTAGTCTTAGTCTTATATCTTATATAAATTAAACTTTTAAGAACTTTCTCATTGAGATAATACTTCCTACAGCTCCAATAAATAATCCACAGGCAAATAACTCCCAAATAACAACCTTCCACATATACGTTACAGGTATCATAGTAAATCCAAATGATGATAAATCTAATCCTAACTTACTTGTAACTACTAAGTAAGCTAATGCAAGGACTATTCCTGCAATTATAGCACCTGCAAGTCCAAGAATCATTCCCTCTATTATAAGAGGCCATCTAATAAACCAATCAGTAGCTCCTACATACTTCATGATTCCAATTTCTTTTTTTCTTGTGAACACTGTTATTTTTATTGTGTTACCTATTAAGAATAGAGATATTAAAATAAATACTACAAACCCAATTACTGCACCAAACTTAACTGAGTTAGTTAAATTAGATATTTTTTCAATTAAACTTCTAGCATCTTTTATCTCTTCAATTCCATCCATATCTTTAATTGAATCTACAACATTATCAATAATCTCTGGTTTTTTTACATTTACAGTGTATGAAGCTGGAAATGGGTTATCATTTTCAAAACCAGCAGTTAAATCACCTGTTGAGTCATTTAATTGTTCTTTAATATTTTCTAAAGCTTGTTCTTGACTCTCATATACAACGGAATTTATTCCATCTACAGAGTTTATCTTAGCTTCTAAAGCCGTTTTTTGTGCATCAGTTATATCATTATTCAAATAAACTCTTACTTCAACCATAGAACCCAATTGTGTAACAGCTTTATCAACATTAGCTACTACTAAAGTTATAGTACCTAATATGAATAATGTTGCTGCTACAGTAGCCATTGATGCTATACTTAATGTTTTATTTCTTACAATACTTTTTACTGCATCCTTAAATGAATACTTAACCGAATCAAATCTCATATCCGTACATACCCCTTTCTTCGTCTCTTGCAATAACACCTTTTTCAATAGCTATAACTCTCTTCTTCATGGTATCAACTATATCCTTAGCGTGAGTTGCCATTACTATTGTAGTTCCTGCTCTATTTATATCATTTAATATTTCCATAATTTCTAATGCTGTTTCTGGATCTAAGTTACCCGTTGGCTCATCGGCAATTAGTAATGATGGACTATTCACTATAGCTCTAGCTATAGAAATTCTTTGCTGCTCTCCACCAGATAATTCACTTGGGAATGCATTTCTCTTTTTTGATAGTCCAACTAGTGATAAAACAGCTGGAACCTTTTTCTGTATATCTTTTTCCCCTGCACCAGTAACTCTAAGTGCAAAAGCAACATTTTCAAACACATTTAAACTTTGTATTAATCTAAAGTCTTGGAAAACCACACCTATTTTTCTTCTATAATAAGGAACTTCCTTATCTGTTAACTTCGTTAAATCCGAGCCTGCAACCACTACTGACCCAGCTGTAGGATCTACTTCCTTCAACAACATTTTAATAAAAGTAGATTTACCTGCACCACTAGGTCCAACTAAGAAAACAAATTCTCCCTGGTCAATGTGGACATTTAAGTTTGATAATGCTAGTACATTGTTATTATAAACCTTAGTAACATTCTTAAAATCTATCATATCATTAACTCTCCTCAATTTTACTTTTCAAACTATATTATATCATAAAAACCTTAATTCCAAATTAAATTCGACGAATAACCCTTAGGGTTATTTCCTGAAAAATATAACTTTTTTAACATATTGATCTCTTTTTGTTAGAATTTGATAACTATTGTAATAGCAAATAGTAAATAGCAACATCTAACCCTAAAAAATATACTGCCATAAATCCTGAAATACAGAACATGACACCAACTAATCCAAATTGTTTAAAATACTTTTTCCATGTATTATGATAGCTCAAAGGTCTTAACAGCTTTAATGGTTGTAAAAATCCAAGTGCGCAAATAAATAGACCACCACAAGAAAATACTATCCCTACATTCCTAACCCCTAAAAGTATCCTAATAAATTCAATAGATTCACCTTTTATAAGCAGATATACAATAGTTCCAATTACTCCAATGACAATTGGAATTAAAGCTATCTTTAATGAAAGCTTTAAACAATAAAGTATATCATCAACATATGTTCCTATCTTTTGCTTCATATAACTTTGCCCCCATCAACTATCTTCATGTTTATAGATTATACCATAGCTTATACCAAAAATCACTATAAAAACCCCTCCATTTAGCTTAATTCCTATTTTTACGACAAAATATGCACCTTATCACTCTATCGATTTTTTAATAAAATTTTATTAAGCTGACTCTTAAAAATACTGCAATATGGAGCTTCTACAAAAAAAGAATTTGACCATATTTTAGTCAAATTCTTTTCTTTCCATTTAATCAAATAAAAATATTAAATTTCCATAAACAGCTTATTTCATGCTTATTCCATGCTTAACAGCTTTAACTATATCTTCGGCAGTTAATCCATAAGCCTTAAGCAATTCTGCAGGTTTACCACTTTCTCCAAATACATCCTTAATTCCAACTCTTAGTACTGGAACAGGGCAATTCCCAGTAACAACTTCTGCTACTGCTGAACCGAGTCCTCCAATGATGCTATGCTCTTCTGCTGTTATAATAAGACCTGTTTCTCTTGCAGCAGAAATTATTGCTTCTTCATCTATTGGTTTAATTGTATGCATATTTACAACTCTTACCTTTATTCCTTCTTCTGCTAATACATTGAAAGCTTCTAGGGCTGCCTCTACCATAACTCCTGTCGCAATTATAGTGGCTTCTTTACCTTCTCTTAAGGTAACTCCTTTACCAATTTCAAATTTATAATCACCATTATCATTAATAACTGTTACTGCACTTCTTCCTAATCTTACGTAGCAAGGTCCATTATATTTAACAATAGCTTCAATTGCAGCTTCTGTTTCCACTGCATCACTTGGGCTTATAACTACCATATTAGGTATACTTCTCATAAGTGAGATATCTTCTACAGACTGGTGAGATGCTCCATCTTCTCCAACAGTTATACCTGCATGAGTTGCACATACCTTAACATTTAGCTTTGGATAACAGATTGAGTTTCTTATTTGCTCAAAAGCTCTTCCTGTAGCAAAAACTGCGAATGTAGAAGCAAATGGAATTTTTCCACATGCAGCCATACCTGCAGCAACAGACATCATATTACCTTCAGCAATACCCATGTTTATAAATCTCTCTGGACATACAGCTTTAAAATCTGCAGTTTTTGTTGATTTTGATAGATCTGCATCAAGTACAACTATATTATCATTTTCTTGACCTATTTTAGCTAACGCTTTACCGTAAGCTTCTCTAGTAGCAATCTTCTTCATTATTCTTCTCCCCCAATCTCTTTTAATGCAATATCACATTGCTCTTTGCTTGGAGCTGACCCGTGCCATCCTGCTTGATTTTCCATAAAGGATACGCCCTTACCCTTTATAGTTTTACAAACTATCATTGTAGGTTTATCTTTAACTTTCTTGCCTTCTTCGATTGCATTTTTTATTTCAGTTAAATCATTACCATTTTGAACAAATATTACGTTCCATCCAAAAGCAACGAATTTATCTGCTATTGGATTAGGATTCATAACTTTTTCTATATCTCCGTCAATTTGAAGACCATTAAAGTCTACAAATGCAGTTAAATTATCTAATTTATAATGTGCAGCACACATTGACGCTTCCCAAACTTGACCTTCTTCAAGCTCTCCATCCCCTAATAATGTGTACACTCTATAACTCTTTCCATCTATTTTTCCTGCTAAAGCCATCCCAACAGCAGCTGAAATTCCCTGACCTAATGAACCAGTTGACATATCAACACCTGGAATATAATTCATATTTGGATGTCCTTGAAGCATAGCTCCCATTTTTCTTAATTTCATTAATTCTTCTTTATTAAAGAATCCCTTCTCTGCAAGCGCAGCATATAATACTGGTGCAGCATGCCCTTTTGATAATACAAATCTATCTCTATTTGGATCCTTCGGATTATTTATGTCTACATTCATTTCATTAAAATATAGTGTTGTAATAATCTCCACTGATGATAATGATCCACCTGGGTGACCAGATTCAGATTCAGTTACCATTTTTACAATATCTCTTCTAAGAGTCTTTGTTATCTGTTCTAACGATGCCAATGATTTTTCCATTACTTATCCCTCCAGACTTACTTCTACACTAATTATATCAATTTTTCATATATTCTCAACTATTTTACCACTTTTTTTCATAAATATATTACATTTTCTTATATATAGCATGTACAAATTCTTTTAATGAATACTATTTCAAATTTAATTTGATATACTAAACACCTATTATATACATTTTTGCTACACATTATACTTATAGTGTAATACATTCATCTAAATAAACCTTATTGCAATGCAATAAAAAAACGGAAGATAACTTGGTTACCTTCCGTAATATATACTTATCCTTTTAAATCTAGACTAATTCTAAGAGCTATGTCAACCTTTATCATATCTTCATCAGTCATATGCCCTATCCTCTCTTTTAGTCTCCTTTTATCTAAAGTTCTAACCTGTTCTAGCAAAACTACTGAATCTTTATTTAACCCATATTCCTCCGAGGAAATCTCCACATGTGTGGGAAGTTTTGCCTTATTGATTTGAGAGGTTATCGCTGCTACAATTACCGTTGGGCTATATCGATTTCCAACATCATTTTGTATAATGATTACTGGTCTTATACCGCCTTGTTCAGACCCAACTACCGGACTTAAGTCCGCATAAAATATATCGCCTCTCTTAATAATAGTTGTCATTAGGCATTCACTCTCCTAAAGGCTAGCTTCGTATTCTTTCAAATCATCTATATAGCTCTCAAAGCCGTACTCTGACAATTCTAAGTTAAGTTCTTCCATAGCTAAGTAACCTTGCTTCATGCAATCAATATAGCTATTGCTCATTTCGCCTTTACTATATTCTATTCCATAGTGGTCAATTAATTCACTACTTTTTTTATATTGTTTTAAAGCTTCTGAGTAACCAGTATAAAAGTCACCAGAAAAATTACCTTTTGAACTTAGAACTATCTTTTTTGAGCTAAACATGGATTTTCTTACCTCCAACTTAAATAACAACTATATGTACACTTCAATTATAATTGATTAATTGCTACTATGTCAAAGAAATTGTACCCATTTCTACTTTTTTCAACAATTTACACGGCCTTGATTATACATAATTCCTTATATTAACTATTTTCCCGTCTTTTTTATACACCCTTGGTACTCTTTTACTTACATCACAAACAACTTCATAACTAATAGTACCTATAGCTTCAGCAATATCATCTGCGGTTATTCTATTTCCAAATTGATCTTCTCCCATAAATATAACTTCATCACCAACCTTTACATTTGGAATGTCAGTTACATCTATCATACATTGATCCATACATATTCTTCCTACAATATCTGCAAAAGCTCCATTTATGATTACTTTTCCCTTACCAGTTAATAGTCTTGATAGCCCATCTGCATATCCAATTGGAAGTGTGGCAATTTTACTTTTTCTTTCTGTAGTAAACACTCTTCCATAACTTACACTTTTTCCTGATTCTAAAGTCTTTAAATGAACAATTGAAGCTTTTAAACTCATTACAGGTTTTAAACTAACTTTAGTTTTGTCCACATCCCTAGATGGATAATATCCATATAACATTATTCCTGCCCTAACTCCATCATACTCGAGATTTGAAAAATCTATTATACCTGCACTATTGCTAACGTGTTTATATTTAATATTTACTCCAAGTCCTTTTAAATATTCATCAAAATCATCAAAACTCTTTAATTGTAAAAATGTAAATTCTTTATCCTTTTCATCTGCAGAAGCAAAATGTGTAAACATCCCTTCAAGTTCTATACCTGGAAGGTTAGCTATTTTTTTCACCTCACCAGCTTCTTCTTGTGTTGCTAAAAAGCCAATTCTGCCCATCCCTGTATCAACTGCGATATGAACTTTAACTTTTGCATTTTTCTTTACCGCTGCTTTTGATAGTTCCACTGCATCATCGTAGGAATATATTGTCTGTTCTATGTCAGAGTCTATAATTTCATCATAAAAATCATGGGCAGTATATCCAAGTATCACTATTGGAGCTTTTAGTCCAGCTCTTCTTAGTTCCATAGCTTCAGTGATTACTGCAACTGCAAATTTAGAAACACCATTTTCCAATAATGTGTTGTAAATATTAACCGCTCCATGTCCATAAGCATCAGCTTTTATAACACCAATTACATCTTTACCATTGGAAACCCTTAATACTTCTTTAATATTATTTTCTAAGGCATTTAAATCTATTTCTGCCCAAGTTGTTCTTAACTTGTGAATCATATTCTTTTCACCTCTTATAAGTCATTGATACTCATATCCCTACTAAAAATCTATACTCATATCACTTTCTTTATCCGTCCAATTAAAGTTTTTATAGTTATATATTATTCTTTCATTGTGTTTATTATCATAAATTATTATTTTGCTAGGTTTATACTCTGCAATATCATAATACATACTTCCTTCATATAAATTATTATTGCTTCCTGGAATTAATGTTGTTATTACAAAATATTCTTTATCATTTAAAATTTCCTTTTGAAATTTTAATTCCTCATTAGTATATATTAAACCTATGTATTCCCCAATAAACCCATATTTAAATACTTCATCAAAATCTTTTTCAAGAGTATATTGTCTCTCACTATTGTTATCCTTAACTTCTATGTCATTACCTTTAAAGATAAAAGTTCTTTCATCATTTAAATCTAACTTATATCCAACATCTTTAACATATTTTTGAGTTCCCTCATAGACATTGATCTCTTTGTCATTGATAATCTTAATAGTAACCTCACTAGTATAAGCCTTGATTTCACTTAAAAGTTCAATAACATGATATTCATCTGAAACATTCTTATTCTGTAATTTTACAAAAACTGTTCCAAATATCAATGCTACCCCAATTGCAACAATAACCACAAGTGTAATAATATTTTTCTTTTTCATAATTGCCCCCCAAAATCTTAATACACTATATGTTTATTATATGTAATCCTAGTTAATAACCTACACAAATATAATTTACTTCAAATAAAAAAATTTAATACATAAAATTTTATAAAACTTCTTTGATTATTCCTATGTAAATAAAGACTTCATCATACTTTTCCTTCTATTATTTCATATATACCAAATGGTAATTCATTTATGATGTGTGTTGCATTAACACAAAACATATTTTCTGCTAGTCTATCCCCGCAATATCCATGAATATATGCACTAATGAATGTTGCCTCTAAAGGCTCATATCCCTGTGCTATAAACGATGCAATTATACCTGTTAAAGTATCTCCCATCCCGCCTGATGCCATAGCACTATTACCCGAAGAATTTTCATACACCACTTCTCCATCAGTAATAATTGTCCGATGATCCTTTAACAAAATAATCACATCATGCTCTTTAGCAAATCCCCTTGCAATCTCAACTTTATTAGCTTTAATTTCATCTATAGATAAGCCTGTTAATCTTGCCATTTCCCCATAATGAGGAGTTAATATGATGGTGTTGTTTTTTCTCTCTAATATCTCTAATCTTTCTTGTAATACATTAATTCCATCTGCATCTATTACAATAGGACAATCCGCATTTTCAATAGTATTCTTAATCACATTTAATGTCAACTTGCTGACTCCCATACCTGGTCCTATAGCAATGCAATTCGACTTAACCATAATATTTCCAATTTTATCACTTTGCTCAAAATTTATAGTCATAGCTTCCGTTAATTTAATACTCATTATATCTTGAATTTCCTTAGGCACACAAAGGGTGACGAGTCCTGCACCACTTCTTACAGCAGCTTGGGTTGTCAAATATGCTGCTCCAGCAAATCCCATAGAACCTGCAATTACTAGCACCTGGCCATAATCACCTTTATATGAATTCTGCTTTCTTCCTACAAGTGTATTCCTTACCATTCCAAAGTCTACTTCCGTAGGTTTATGTCTGAATCCAATAAAACTTAGCTTATTACTTTTAAATTTTTCAAAAGAATTCTCCAAGATTATACCTCCTCAAGCACAGCATATGCAATGGCGTTATCCTCTCCATGTGAAATACTAAGATGTATATTAGTATTTCCTGTTTTGTTGGCAATGACCCTTGCTTTTCCTTTTAATGTGACTATAGGTTTTCCAAGAGTAGAATTCTCAATTATTATATCTCTAAATGAAAAACCTCTAAACCCTGTACCCAAAGCTTTTGAAACTGCTTCCTTTGCTGCAAATCTGCCTGCCACATACTCAGGTCTAAGATTACGCCTCCTCAAATATTCTATCTCATTTGAAGTAAATATTTTTTCTAAAAAACCATTGTCCTTAGCTAATATTTCCCTTATTCTCCTTATCTCAACAATGTCTACTCCAATACCTAATATCACCTCTATCCCTCCTCTCTAATTTAAGTTATTTATTATTCTATCATAAAAATAAATTATATAATACACCTTTTACATCTTTTGACTTATATTGTTATAATTTCTAAAAGGCAGGATTTCAAATTTATCCCGCCTTTTAATTTATTGCTTTTATACAGTTATTTTTTCAAATTGAGCATAAAGCTCTTTATCAAAATCCTTATAATATTCCTCAACCACTTCTTCCGCTACATCAATTAAATGTACTGGTGAAACCATGTTCTTTTCTAACATGTGTAAAAGTTGGCTACCTTTATACTTATATGGAGTAATATACTTAATTTCTTCCTTAAAAGCTTGTACATTTTTTTCATTATCTCTTACTTTACTTTCAACTTCAATCCCATACGCTTTAATACAGAAAGATTCTCCATTGTTATCCATACGCAAATCTCTTTGTACTAATCTATAAATATATTCTAGATTTTCCCCATCATTATTACAATTGCATTTTAAAGTTTCAATTACCATACTAACGCCCCCAATAATAATATTTCCCCGTTGCAAGCTTACACTCGTTCTATAATTGAAATTGTATCACTTAAAATAAAAATAAAGTGTAAATTTTTGTAGATGGAACTAATTATATTCCACCTATAAACTTACACCTTATTTCTTAATATTCTTTAATATTCACCTTTGCCGCCCTCATTAATGGTTTCCGTTTCCACTTTATCCCTTTTATATGAATCCTCTTATCTTATTTTGTCTTAAAGTGTAGAAATATTTTTTGTGTTATTTCATGATTTTATTTAGTTTATTTACATTTTCTTCCATACTTTTCCATTCCTTATTTTCTATCATATGTTGCGAAAATTTAGCCTCATTATATATATTAGTAACCTCATTAATCCTTTCTGATGGATCAACCTTAATCTTTATAACATGCTTTAATTGACCTGGAGTCATATACTCTTTAAAAATATCCTTTTTAGCTGCAGTATCAACCAATTCACCATATTTATATATAATTTCTTCTCGTGGACTTCCTTTTTTTCTAAATAGCTTCTTAAGCTTAGCAAATATTTTATCTTTTTTTATTGTCTGTTTTTCTATATCCTCTACAAACTCAGTATACTCCTGTGATTTATTCTTATTTGCCCTATAATAAACCTTATTAATACTTCTATATAAAAAATATATAATTAAAAGAAATAAAATAGCTATAATTATATTTACTATAACCTTCCCATCTCCCGTAACACGCTGTGCTTGTATGTCTTGTGTAACTGCCCCTAAATCAATTAAACTCTTAGGAAGCTCACCTTTAGCTCCAGCAAATAATCTATCAATCAAACTATATAACCACATTAATGGATATTGTAAAACTGAAAATATAATATTAGCTAGAAAATCAATTACATTTGCTACCATACTTGCAATTATTTCGCCTACAAACATTATCTTACTATATACAGCATCTTGCGTTAATAAAATTCCAAACAAAGACAACCCATAATTAATGTACTTACTTCCTCTGGTTCTTCTTATCTGATACTCATATCCCATAGCTTCCCTAAGAGATATAACAACCAAAATGATATATACTAATATACCAATATAAATCATTGATCCCTGTGATCTAAACCCTGACCACCTCATGAAATTATAAATAATCCCAGCGGCAAAAATATAATATATTCCATGCAAAAAAATTCGCTTATATTCATCATAGTTAATATCATCTTTCTCTTCCTTAAAAAGCTTCAGTATAAGTGCTGATGAAAATATAATATTAATTATGGCAAAAAAAGGTTCGCTACTAGTTAAAAACTCGATTAAAGCAATGGGAATTACCGATAGAGCCAAGCATAACTTCGGATTATTTCCAAGCCTTAAAAGATATCTTCCTATATTAGACATAACAACAATTAAAAAGAATAATTGAAAACTTATATTTTCCTTAAATGCAATAGACATTATTATGGTCCATATAAATGTTATTAACAGTGCTATCGTTGAGGTATAAAAAAATTTAACTTGATTAAACCAGCTCATTATTTAACCTCCCCCTTATAACGGATTGTCTGAACACCCTTTATATTTACCTCTATTCCATTTTCAGATACATCTATAATTTTTACCTTATATCCTCTTCTTATCATTTCTCTAACTACTTTAATATCCTTATCATTTAAGTAATAAGTTATTATCACATAAGTAGTATCAGCATTAAGATATGAAAGTTTACTTTGTAAATAAACTGAAAACTCCTGTCTTGGAACTTTATGAATTCTTGTACAGTATTCAATCAACGATTCCAAAGCTCCTCGCCGTGGCATTAAGTCAAGCGGACCATTACCTTTACAATATATCATATTTGCATTACTCCAAATTCCCGTTGGAATATTTTCATTTAATGCCTTACTGCTTAAAGCTAATGCAATATCTATAGCCTTATCCACCGCATCTGGCCTTAGACATCCCCAGTAAGGATCCCCACATTGTACATTTATTATCATTACTAATTGATTATCTGAAGTATAATCATATTCCTTAACCATGAGCTTATCAGCCTTTAAAGATGCTTTCCAATTAATATCTTTCATCCTGTCTTCAACACAATACTCCCTTACCCCTCTTATATAAAGAGGATCTTTATGAATCCATCTTCTAACTGTATTATCTCCAACAAAACTTGTATCTTCGAAGCTTAGAGAATCCATCGATTTCACTTTAGGACAAATAAGAATCTCAACCCAATCCTCCATCTCCTTTGTCTCAATACATAACCCTAATGGATCTCCAATTCTAACATTAACTCCTCTAACATTATATGCTCCTCTTTTTTCCCCTGTCATTGTATAGCTTCTATTTCTTCTTTGATATTTCCCCATGGCATATCTAGAAATATGCCATTTTTCACTGCCACACAACTCAGTTTTTGCTCCATCACAAAAGCTTAACTCCTCCGGAATCTTCTGCTCAACCAGCATAAACATTATAGGGAGACTTTTCCTATTCTCGATTTTCAATGTAAATTTAAATTTCTCACCTATAGGAATTAGTTTTTCATTAACTTGTCTTGATATGTTTAAATCCTTATGACCATTACTAGCACTGTAATTACAAAGCTGTATAACCCCCAGTATTAAAGCTCCTAGAATAAAAATTTGAAGCATAGTATCTCACCACCTCTAACTTCTTTCTATTGGCGTCTCTACTGTATTTAAAATATTTTCAATGACCTTTTCACTTTTATTTCTTGAATTACTCATATCATTCTTCACAATAACTCTATGTGCCATTATCGGAACTGCCAAGTCTTTAATATCTTCTAAAATAACATAATCTCTTCCCTTTATTGCTGCTAATCCTTGACATCCTTTCATTAAATTCAATGTTGCTCTTGGGCTACATCCTAACTCTATTTCCTTATGATTTCTAGTAGCTCTAACCAAGTCTACTATGTATTTCTTTATATCTTCACTTATATAAATTTTATTATAATTTTTCTGAACATAGGAAATCTCTTCTAAAGAAATTACGCTATTTAACTTTTCAAGCGGTTCTTCTTCTATAAATCTATTGATTATTTTAATTTCCTCATCATACTCTGGGTATCCAATTGATAACCTCATAAAAAATCTATCCAATTGTGCCTCTGGTAATGGAAATGTTCCAAACTGCTCAACTGGATTTTCTGTTGCTATAACAAAAAAGGGTTTTCCAAGTTCAATTGTATTTCCCTCAACAGTAACTTGTCCTTCTTCCATGCATTCAAGTAAGGCTGATTGAGTTCTAGGTGTTGCTCTATTTATTTCATCTGCTAATACAACTTCACTTAAAATAGGCCCTTTTCTAAATTCAAACTCCTTAGTTCCTTGATTATAAAAATAAATTCCTGTTAAATCCGATGGTAATAAATCAGGCGTGAACTGAATCCTTTTAAAACTACAATTCATAGTCTTAGATAAAGCTTTACACATTTTTGTTTTTCCTAAACCAGGTACATCCTCTAATAATACATGTCCTGAAACGATAAATGAAACAATTATATGCTCTATTACCTGTTCCTTTCCAACAATAACCTTAGAAATATTCTCAACCGCTTTATTCCTAAACTCTACAAACTTATTAATATCCACAGCTTCTCCCCCTAATTGCCTTTTTTATAATTATACTACTTTTCAAAGATTATAAATATACACATAATTTAAATAATTCAACACAAAAAAGCTACATAAAATAGATTTCTCTATTTTACATAGCTTTTCACTAGGTTCTTATGCCATATTTCTAGTAATGATTGGTCTTTACAAGTAATTGTCTGTTTCATTGAAGCTAACAATTAGCTACATCTTCATCTTTTTTCTTTTTAATGTTGTTACTCATAAATTGGAACTCATCTGCAATAACTTCTGATATGTACTTCTTATGACCGTCTTCACCTTCAAATTGTCTACTTTGCAATCTACCAGTTACACTAATGATACTTCCTTTTACTAAGTATTCATTTACTATTTCAGCTTTCTTTCCTCTAAGAACAACTGGAATAAAGTCAACATGCTTTTCTCCGGCGGCAGTTTTATATGGTCTGTCAACAGCTAAAAGTAATCTAGTGAATACTTTACTACCATCTTCAAATACTTTGATTTCTGGATCACGAATAAGCCTGCCTACCAAAACTATTCTATTCATCATACACCTCCAACATATCGCTTATTGTAATTATATCCATTAAAAATTTTTTTAAACATAATATGTCAAAGTTTTTATAAATTTTAAGTTAGCAGCCAAATCTTTGATTTAGTTAATGAAGACTTACTCAGTAGAGTAATTCTTCCAATGAATATGAGAAAGAGCTACTTTATATACCTGAAAACTCTATTCTTACTTTCTCATTACTGCTTACTTGATTTATTGCATGATCGTTATATCCTATAGGTTTTTTAGATAAAATATTGGGAAGTTCTACAGTAAATTCACTCCCAACTCCAAGTTCACTTACTACATAAATACTGCCGCCATGATTTTCAACTATTGATTTCACTAAGGATAATCCAACCCCACTTCCTTCATGGCTTCTAGTAAATAACTGTTCAACTTGAACAAACTTATCAAATATTTTTGCTTGATCTTCTTTAGATATCCCTTTTCCATCATCTCTAACTTTAATTTTAACAATCTCCCCTTCATCAATAATCTGAACTTCGATTTTACCCTTAGCTTTAGAAAATTTAACTGCATTTGATAATAAATTAAGCATAATTCGCTCAATATTATCCTTATCAACTCCAATTATTTTTTCTTCAACATCAGTATCAAAGGTAATTGTTAATCCTTTACTTTCTACATATTCAACAGCCTCCATTGTTATATCTTCAACAATCTTAACAATATTATAGTTGCCGAAATTCATTTTAAGATTTCCAACATCAATTCTTGTACCATCAATTAAATTATTAATTAATCTCAAAAGTCTATAACTATTTATTTTAGTTAAATTCAAATATCTTATTAACTGTTCATCTTCACAATTCTTATAATTATATTGAAGCAACTGAACTGTACTTAAAATAATATTAAGTGGAGTTTTTAACTCATGTGATACATTGGAAATAAATTCAGTTTTAAGTTTGTCATATTTTAAAGTTTCCTGTAATTTAAGCTTATCTATTTCAGCTTTCTTTTTTTCAGTAATTTCTTGGGTCAACACCACAACTGATTTATCACCTTCATAACATAGGGGCATCATTATCATTTCAACTTCAATTATTGTTCCATCTTGTCTTATCATTTTAATTTCCTGTAAGTCTGTAGTTTTTCCAGTTGTGAAAGTCTTATAATACATTTCTCTATAAATTTGTTTATAATCTTTATGAATCATGTCCATAATATCTTTATTGGTTAAATCATTAATGTCTTCGACCCCCAATATTCTTGCTTGAGCCTTATTTCCACTATTAAATTTATTATTAGTATGAATCATAACACCAATAGGTAATAACTCTAACAACTTCATATAGCTATTTTTATTACTTATAAGATTTTTTTCCAGCTTAACCCTTTTTGTAATATTCTTAATAAGATAAATATAATATATTTCGTTTTTTTCTTCTAAAAACATGGTAGTAATTTCACAAAATACTGCACTACCATCCCTTCTTATAATCCCTCTATCAACAATATTTATATCCTGAAAATTTTTATGCTGTTCTTCAATAAGGTTATCTTTATATCTTATTGGCTCTATTTTAACTACATCTAATAAACTCTTTCCCAAAAACACTTCTCTTCCTTCATAATCATCTGATCCACCTATGATTAATCTTGCTGAATTATTTATAGCTATTATTTTATTATTTTTTTCGATAACTACACCTGTAGATGTAGCATTAACGATTCCCATTGCCATTTCTGCACTGACATATTCACCACAATGATTTTCTAAAGAATTCTTTATATCTATAAAATTGAACTTCTCATTGTTCTCAACGGTTGCTTCCTTTTCTACATAAGGCATGATATCAAAAAAACTTTTTTCCTTTTTATTAGCTGGCAACAATAACATTTTATACTTATTATCCCCAATAAAAACATCTGCTAGGTTTAATTTAAGATTCCCTACTGTATACATGTTTACTTCAGCTATTGTCTCAAATACTTCTTGTTTCATGCCATAAATGTCGACAATACAAGGCTTTCCACTTTTTTTATCCTTAAATTTTATTATGTTATTTATTTTTTTATTAAGATAGTTGTCATCAGTAACTATGGATAAAAAATTTCCAGCATGAGCATTGCAATAAACAACTTTATTCATATCATCAATCATTACAATTGGTTGTGATATTTCATCATATATTCTTAACTCCGCTAAACTATCAAATTTCATTACCAATCCCCCGTGTTTATGATAATTTTAAATATTATATTACCTAAACATTTTACACTATATTTCCCAGTTTTTTTACTTATTTTTTCTCCCATTATTCTACATTTTATTCTTAATGATTTTATCAAACCAATTATTAATACATCTATATTGCTTAAATCAATTAATTCCCCTAAAAATAAACAAAAACTAGCCAATTATTTTTAATAATTTTCCAATTTTTCTTCATTTTGTTTAATCAAATATTTGCTTACTTAAATACATACTCATTTTCTTGCATAATTATGGCATTAAGCTCTCCGCCCAGAAGTATTGTTGTAGAAGTAAGCTTTAACCATATCATTAAAATAATTATTACACCTATACTTCCATATAAATCTGAATATCTTCCAAAATTATTCACATAATATGCAAATCCCATAGAGGAAACTGTCCAAACAACACTAGTAAAAACAGCGCCAGGCAATGCGTCCATTATTTTTACTCTACGTGAAGGTATTAACTTATAGATAACAGTAAAGACAACAACCATACCCACTATTCCTATTGGATACCTTAAATAATTAACATAATTAAATATCATAGGACTTAAATCTAACCATTTAATTAACGCACTTCCAATTTTCTCTCCAAATACCAATACTGCTAAAGTAAATAAAATTAACATAATAATTACGAACATAAATATTATTGAAAAAAAAATAACTTTTATAAAGTTTTTATCCTCCTCTTCATTATAAGCACGATTTAAGCCATAACGAATTGCCCTAAAGGCTCTAGATGCAGTATAAAGCGAAAAAATTAATGACACTGATAATAGATTTCCATTCCTTGTCAGCAACAACTGCATAGTTAATGTTGATACTAACTCATACAACTGCTCTGGAATCATTGTTCTAAAAGATTCTAAAACACTAGCTGGATTAACATTAATAAAACCTACTAAACTTAAAAGCAGAATTAAAAATGGAACCATTGAAAACATTATGTCAAATGCCAACTGGGAAGATAAGTTTGATATATGGTGGTTATTATATCTAATTACCATTTTTACACTATATTCAGGTATTTTCATACTCATCCCTCAATTCTATATTAATAATCTTAATTATATATCCTTTATTATCCATTTCAACCTTTTTATATGATTTATTTTTTTCAAACCTATTTTACCTAATCTTCAAATCCTCAACCCTATATATCAATGTTACAAAACTCAAATTAATATGAATATAAACGTAAAAATATCTTATAATTATAATATATATGGAATATTTTATTAAATACTAGCCTTTAATAAAGGAGTGATATTATGAAAATAGGACTAGTTCAAAATAATATCCTTTGGGAAAATAAACAATTTAATCTAAACTCAAGTAAAGAATATTTTAAAAAAGCTAAAACCCTTAATATTGATTTACTTCTCTTCCCCGAACTTTCCTTTACAGGCTTTACTATGAATACAAAAATGTTTCAGGAGTCGGACTCATATACTATACACTATATGTCTAACTTATGCAAAACCTATGATATTAATGTAGGTATAGGCTATATTCAACAATGTACTGGTGAAAAAGCAAAAAATAAATATACTATAATATCTAAGTCTGGTGATATCTTATGCAACTACACAAAAATTCATCCATTCTCCTATTCCAATGAAGATAAATATTATATTAGCGGCAACGAGATTGTTTGGTGTAATATTAATAATATTATATTATCGCCATTTATATGCTATGACTTAAGGTTTCCAGAAGTATTTCAAATTGCCTCAAAAAAAGCTGACTTAATCACTATAGCTGCCAATTGGCCTTGTTCCCGTTCAGCCCAATGGATATCTCTACTGAAAGCAAGAGCAATTGAAAATCAATGCTATATCACTGGAGTAAATAGAATTGGTATTGGTAATAATATAACCTATAGTGGAAATTCAATGATAATTAATCCTTTAGGCGAAATTATTGCTTATGGAGAAGATGGTACAGACGACATTATAGTTGGAGATATAAGGAAAGATTTTATTATTGAAGTCCAAAACAGTTTTAAATTTAAACAAGATAGGAGAGAAGAATTATACTACCAATTAAATAATAAAATTAACAGTTGAATCTTTCCATTATTTGAATTATAATATTTTTAAGAATAAACATTATTAATTAACTATAATTATTATAAAGAGGGGTTACAATGATCGATAAAGTATTAGAAATATTAAAAAGTTCATCAGAACCATTAAAAGCTGGAGAAATAGCTGAAAAGGCCGGAATAGATAAAAAAGAAGTAGATAAAGCTATAAAATCTCTTAAAGCTGAAGAAAAAATAGAATCTCCTAAAAGATGCTATTATAGCGCAAAATAATAAAAGGCACTTTAAAGTGCCTTTTTTAATTTCTTTTAAATTCTTTAAATCTAGTTCCTTGAAATGTCAGTTTCCCCTTGTCACCTTCAACAAGCATACCATAATCACTTCCGCTTACTGCAAGTTCAAACCTATCTCCGCTATCAACTTGAAACGTAGCATAGTAAAAAGTTGAATTAGATGTGTGATTTATACTATCACCAGTATTATTGTGATGATGTCTTACAGAAATCCTTTTAGCCACAACAGCAGCTTCTACCGTCAGTACTGGAGCATGGTTATTTTTGTTCCAAATACCAACGCCTCTAACTAAGTTTATAATTACCACACATAAAATAATGAGAAATACAATCATAAATATAAACGGAAATACATCAAACATAAAGTTAACTCCAAATCCGTCACCATAATTCATAATTAATCCTCCAACACATTATTACTATATATATTATATAACCGGCCTCAATATACTTCTATAATAAAAGATAGTTAAATACTATATCACAGCCTTCTTGTATATCTGAGTAATTCACCATCTCCATGTTTGTATTTTTATATCTTACTGGATATACAATAGTTCCTGTCTTAACTCCCGTACCTTCTTTGTGAATAGTTCTTCCATCACTATATTCTTCGCCGAAAACAAAACCTGGCTTTTTACCCAATTTTCCATATACGCCTTCAAGCTGCTCCTTAACTTCGTGATGAATAATCATAGTTTTATCCATGAATTTCACAGCAGTACCTTTTCCTAAACTTAATCTTCCGCTAGCGCCTAAGCTATCCCCTGAAGCTTCACCATCTACTACTAAAGCATACATTGGATTAATAGAATAAGCTGCTGCTCTTGCTCCTCTTCCATCTAGCACATTTTGAGTAGAAAATACAAAGAATAACTCCTTATCTAAATTTTCCAAGGTTTCCTTTTCTCCCTTAAGTCTTTCCATAGCTTTTAATACCATGTAGCAGCCTGCCCTATTATCTAATGCTGGAGCAATTATACTTTTCTCTTCCTCAATTATATTAGAGGTTATTACACATACATCGCCTTCCTGTACAAGCTCTAGAGCTTCCTCTCTGCTTCCTACTCCCATATCAATGTACATATCCTCAAGGGTTCCATCTTTTTTAGAAATGCATACTCTTCCTGAATTTCCATTTTCAAATTCTACTAAGTTATTAACAAAAGCAGTTTCATCAAATTCACCAACTTTACCGATTCTTAAGAATCCGGTTTCTTCAATATATAATATTATGAATCCCATAGTGTCCATATGTGATACAATCATGGTTCTCTTTTCCTCAGGTTGATTTTTCTTTCCCATAAAAGCAATTACATTTCCCATTTTATCTATTTCATTTTCTATCTCTAATGAATTCAAATATTCAACTATAACACTTCTTACTTCGCTTTCATGGCCACTAACACCAAAAGCACCTACTAAATCTTCAAATAACTTATTCATAATTTACCTCCATAACTTTCTTTTATAAAGAAATTCCTTCTTATCTTCATTCGAAGGAGTGCTCTACTGAGTAAGTTCGAGCAACTAAATCAAAGATTTATACTCTAACTTAAGTTCGCCTTAACCAAATCATAGATTTGGAGGCTTACTTATAAGGTTTTCAAATATGCCACCAACAGCTTAATTGTATTTGTTATATCTGATTTAGATGCAACTGATACAGCTGAATGGATATATCTGCATGGGACAGACAATGTTGCAATTTTTGCACCTTCTCCAGTTCCATGGAAGGTTGCTGCATCATTTCCTCCTGCAATAGCCTTTCTTCTCTGATGTATTATTCCAAGTTCATTACCTAATTCCATCAAATCTTGTGCTATATCCGTGTCAAAAATACTTGTTCTATCCATAATAGAAATTGCAGGTCCTTTTCCTACCTCGGTGGCACTTAAGTGCTTTGGAATATTTGGCATATCAGCACATATAGTTCCCTCTAAGGCTATACCAATATCTCCCTTTACGTTTAAAGAAGCAATAAAAGCACCCCTTTCTCCAACCTCTTCCTGAACTGCAAAAACTCCATATATATCTGCATTATAACTTTCCTTTAATGCCTCCATAAGGATCAAACAACCCATTCTGTCATCAAAGGCCTTTCCTTTCACTAATCCTTCTCCAAACTCATCATATTCTGTATCAAATACCACATACTCGCCAAGTTCGATTAACTTCTCAGCTTCACTTCTAGAGTACGTCCCAATATCAATACAACAGTCATCATAAGTTAAACCCTTCTCTCTTGGAGCCTTATCTTGAAGGTGAATAGGTTTTGCTCCAATAACTCCTGGAATTTTATCTGGACCAATAAGCACAGTCTTTGATGGTATTATTTTAGCATTTATCCCCCCCAAAGCTCTAAATCTTAAAGTTCCATCATTATTATAGCCTGTTATAATAAATCCAACTTCATCCATGTGGGCATCTATTATAACTCTTTTCCCATTCCCCTTTTTATGGGCAATTACATTACCCATTCTATCTACAAAAATCTCATCTACATAAGGTGCAATCTTTTCTTTTATGAAGTTTCTAACTTCGCCTTCATACCCTGAAGGTCCATCTAAAGAAGTTAATTTATCTAAAAGACCACCCTTTTCAAGAATCTCTTCTAAAAACATATTAACTCCTCCAATTCCTCACCTTTAATATTTTCTATAAGCTTAGCCATCATATATCCAACATTTTTAATGTCATCCATATTAACAGTTTCCACTGATGTATGCATATATTTAATTGGAATAGATATAAGTAACGTTGCTACCCCATTACCTCCTACTTGAATGTTCCAAGCGTCTGTTCCAGTACTTCCTGCTTCAACCTCAACTTGATATGGTATAGAATACTCCTTACAAATTTTCACTAAAAGCTTTCTAACCTTCGGATGAATATTAGGCCCTATACATATAACTCCACCATTTCCAAGCTTTGTGTCACCTTCCTTTAATCCATATCTTCCGCAATCAAAAGTTACATCTACAGCAATTCCTATATCTGGATTAATTCCATTAGTAGCTGTTTTAGCTCCTCTTATTCCAACTTCCTCTTGAGCAGAGCATACAAAATACACATCTAAATCATGACTTATATTCCTAAGCTCTTTAGCACATCTATAAAGAGCCACAACCCCACTTCTATCATCTACTGTTTTTACACTCACATTATTATTTAAAAGTTCTTTGTAATTACCTTTTATCGTTATATAATCCCCTGGTCTCACCAATTCTTCTAAAGCTTCTTTAGAATATCCAGTGTCAATTAGTAAAGATTCAACAGTTACAGCTTTTTGCCTATCCTCTTCTGTCATTAAGTGAGGAGGCTTGATTCCAATAATCCCAAGAAGCTTTTCTTTTCCATGAATTATTACCTCCTTAGAAACTAACGTCTTAGGATCAATTCCATTTCCTTTAAACTGTAAAAAACCATTTTCCTTTATATCTGTTACCACCATAAATATCTCATCTAAATGAGCCATTAACATGATTTTACCTTTACCCTTACCTTTTTTATGTACAATAAGGTTATTTAAATTATCAACAGTAACTTGTCCAAATTCCGAAAACACCTCAGTAACATATTCATGTAGCCAATGCTCTCTTCCACTTGGTCCATGAGCCAAACAAAGCTCCCTTAGAAACTCCTTATCTTCCACAGTATTCAGCCTCCATCCTTACAAATATTTCATTATGATAAAATTATATCCTATCCCTCCTTTAAAAGAAAGTACGGGATGCGAAATAATCTGAATTATCTTTCTCTTTTCTCTTGATAATCCATATAGATTTATATATGATTTAACTATACATAATTTAATTAAGTAAATTATATTTAATTTTTTATCTAGGAGTGACTTTTATATGAAAACGTTAACTAAACTTTCTCAAAATGATATACAAGCTATTAAAATTAAAATTCAGGGTTTCCTATATACTGATAGAGTGTCAATCTTTAAACATGATACCGTACCAGAACCTGCAACAAAATATACTGAAGAAGATTTAAATATCCTTGGTTTCCTAGCTGAAGAGTATGAAGATTTATTTGAAAATTCTCTTGGCATACTTACGTCCTCTCACGTTGAACTTAATGATAAAAAGTGTATAGCCTGTAAACGTTGTACAAGATTTTGTCCAAGCCAAGCTTTAGAAAAAATAGGGGTAGACTTAGTTTTACATGAAGATAGATGCATCAGATGTGGTAACTGTGTCGGAAACTGTCCCTTCCTAGCCTTAAAAGCTCCTGAAACTGGTCTAGGTGTATACATAAAAAATTTATCTTCTGAGAAACCGCATATGCTTCCAACCTTGTATAAGGTAGATGAACTTAAAGATGTACTATCAAAAATATATAATTTCTTCAATGAAAACAAGATTGATGATGAGGTCTTATATGAGTTTGTTGAAAGATTTGGATTTGAAAATTTACTTAAATCTATACAGTAGAACTGAAAAAGCATATAAAAAAGGGCAGTTGTATTTAACTCTGCCCTTTAATAGTCTATATAATCTATTCTACTTTTATATAAATTAATCTCTAACTCTAATTGCTTAATACTTCTTTCTATCATGCTATTAAAAGAGTTAAAAATATTAATTAGTCTGCTGTTTAAAAGCTTCCAAGCTTCGTCCTTCAAAAAGGTTACATTACTATGAATTATATTATTTTCTTCTTCAACTGTAACATCTAAAAGTGACTCTACTTCAATATTTTTATAGTTAAACGTCTTAACTATATCATAAACTTCTTCCTTCAAACCTAAGTATGCCTTCTTAACAGCCTTTAATTCTTTACTCTCATTAAGCTTCAAGTCATAATTTAAATAAATATCATTCAATCCCCTATGAAGCTGAAGCATAACCGATGGTTCATATATGTTGAAATTCCCCATATAAGTTATAGGTTTAAACACATACAATTTTTCAATTCTTTCTTTTCTGTTCTTTACCATGAAAAGTATTATTTCTTCACACTTATAAATAAAGCTTTTTATTATTTCTGTAACTAAACTATTTAAAATAAAACTAGTTTTAACTTCATAAGCTTCAATTAAATTTTCAAAATCACTAGGAAACCTTATATCATATATGGATGAATAAAATTCATGATTAAATACATCATTGAACCTTCCCTGTGTTTCCTGCTCAAAACTTCTAAATCCTTCAATATATATGCTTTTCACAAAGCATATATATGTGAGTTCACCCTCCAGTACTGATATACATCGTCTATATAAACTTTCATTTGTTATTAGACTATTTCTACATCTGCACATTGTAGTTTTTTTCTCCATATCCATAGTTAAAATATAATACTTATTTAATGTCTCTATGTAGTTTTTAATTATTAAGCCTAATTTTTCTTCTGTAGCTTGATTTATCTTATTAAGAGTTTCTTTAACTAGCTTTTCTTCAATTATTACCTTAACTTTTTCTTGAAATTCATCAATCTTCATGAAAACAGATTCTCTCATTAAATTCACTTCATCATAAAATGTATTTAAATCCATAGAACTCTTATTAGCTATAAAATACTTTAAGTCATCATGTTCTATTGAAATACTTTTACCTAAAGCTTTCACCAAATTATCCATTTCAAGGTACGCTTCACTTTTCACTTCCTCAATGATTTGTTTTATAAATTTTAAATTAAATTTTCTTATATCATCCTTAGATTGCTCTATGATGTATACATTTATATTTTTAACATTACTATTTCTCTCTACAAAGGTCGCAATCTCCAAATTCCAGGAGTTCAAAAACAATCCATATTCCTTAAGGAAAAATTTCTCCATGCTATAAAATATATAATTAAAGTTTTCGACTTTAATCTCCTGAATCTCTGGTAATGATTTTATATTTCTAAAAATCATCGCATTTTCAAACAAATCTATCCATTGCTTTTTATATTTTTCAATTATATTAACACCGTAATCAATAATAAAATTACGACTATTTCCTTCTTTGTCTGTTAAACAAAAAAAGCTTCTATAAAGTTCCAACATACCTTCTACTATCTCTAATCCATCTTTATATAAATTAATATCATTATTTAATGAGTCAAATGTATCTTTTATATTAGCATCCATAAGTACATCACCCCATATATTTTCTTTGAATATCTATTCTACATTATCTAAAAAATCCCCTTTAGTGCTACTTAAGAGATTATCGACATTAAAATTCAATAAATATTCCAAGCTAAAACCTGACCCGTAGTTTTTGCAGTGATAGCTTTTGACCTGTTTATCCAATAAAAAAATTCAAGAAAAACTTGTTAACTAAGTTTTCTTGAACTTTTTTACTATTCTACTTCTACAAATTTATTTGATGAAAATAAATATAAATATCTTCTTACTTTTTTCTTCTTAAAGGCATCCTTAACTGCTTCACTGTAATAATCTAGCTGCACTTTATACCGTTCTTTTATCTCTTCAATTTTATCCTCTGGAGCATAATCGGTTTTATAGTCAATTATTATACCTTCCTCGTCATCATCGAAGTAGCAGTCTATTACTCCTCTTAAAAGTAGCTTTTCATTTTCGTACTTTTCTTTATCCAGGTTCTCATAGATTCTAGTACTTGGAATCTCAACTCGGAAAGGCAGCTCTCTTTTTAAATTTCCTAATCTATAAGCTTCAATAACCTTTTCTCCCATATCACTATTGAAGAAATTAAATATTTTTGTGACACTTACTTCTTTTGCCGCTTCAAAGGTCATTAACTCCTTTTCTACCATTGAGTTAATTTGTTTTTTAATACTTTCCTTAGTTACTTCTTCTTGAAGATTTATCCTCTGCATTACATTGTGATAAGCCGTTCCAATTTCTGCAGAGGATAAACCTTTTTTCTCCTGAAGAAATAAAGGTGTCTGCATAAGCTTTGAAACTACCTTTCTTGCTGCATCTTCTGAATCTTCACCATAAGTACTTGCTATATATTCATCTTCAAAATAATCTGCTGCTGTTTCGTCTTCACCACTTTTTGCCTTCACTGCCTTATTGGCATCTTCAGCTTTATTGTGAGCTTCCTTAAGCTGAGTAACACTTATAACTGTTGGCATCTTCGTAGCTTTCTCAAACTCATATTGATAATTTAATCTTTCCTTCAGAAGCTCATCATATTGACCTTTGGAGTCCATGTTTTCCAGAATCTCCAGCTTTTCTTCTATGGACATTCCTTCATGATGAACTGCATCTGAAGCCATGAATTCTTCTTTTTTAAATATATTAACTTTAAATGCACTGTTATCCTTAATAAACTTTGGTTTTATTACCTTTTCCTCATTGAAGTGCCTTAAAGGTTCGCCATCTCTATGATTCATTACTGCAGCACCTATCCAATCCATGTAAGAGGTCTGCTTCTTTGTAAACTTTGTTTTTATACTGATTTCATTTTCAAGATCAGCTCCAGCCCATTTCTCAATCTTTTTCCCAAGACCCTTACTGCTTCCAACTAAAATCAGCTTTTCCTTTGCCCTTGTAAGAGCAACATAAAGCAATCTCATTTCTTCTGATTTATTTTCACTTTGAATCTTTTTACTTATAAATTCTCTTTGAGCAGTATTATGGCTAACTCTATTATCTAAATCTATGAATGTAGGACCGTAGCCAAGCTCTTGATGGAAGAGAATTTTCCCCTTAAGGTCTCCTTCATTAAAACGCTTATTCAGACCACATAAAAATACTATCGGAAACTCTAGCCCTTTACTTTTATGGATACTCATAATTCTAACTACATCTTCATTTTCTCCAATGATTTTTGCACTTCCCATATCTTCACTGCTGCTCTTTACGTTATTAATAAAGTTAATAAAGCTGTAAAGCCCCTTATAGCTAGTTCTCTCAAAATCCTTGGCTCTCTTAAATAAAATCTTTAAGTTTGCCTGTCGCTGCTCTCCCCCTGGAAGAGCTCCCACATAACCATAGTAGCCTGTATCCGTAATTATCTGCCAGATTAATTTATTTATTGGAGTATATCTGCTCTCTAATCTCCATCTTTCGATTTTATCAAGGAAATCTTTAATCTTCAGAATTAACCCTTCATTATCAGCTCGATATTTTGAATTACCTTCTGCAGCTATATTTTCATTTGATAACTCTTTATTTCCTCCATATACTGAAGCATCTAATGCCATTTCTCCATTTTTTTCTTTGTTTTGAATCATACCAACCATTGCATGATAAAAGCTTACCTCTTTGTTAGAAATTCTTATATCTGCCAAATCATCTGTGGTAAAGCCCCCAATTGGTGACCTTAAAACTGCTATTAAAGGTATATCCTGAATAGGATTATCAATTATCTCCAAGGTACTGATTATAGTTTTAATCTCCAATGTATTAAAGTAACCACCACCACCTTCAGAGAATAGCGGAATTCCTTCTTTTTTAAACTCTTCAATGAATATTGGTGCAAGCTTATTACTGGAACGTAAAAGTATTATCATATCTTTATATGTTGCTCTTCTGTAATCATCAAGATGCTTATCATAGACCTTAAGAGAGTTTTCTCCTTCCACCTCCATAAGCTGTCTTATACGTTTTGCAACAAATCGAGCTTCCACCTGAATTGCATCAAGCTCTTCCTTTGTTTGCTCCTCCTCTGATGACTCTTCTTCTCCTATTCCCTCTGAAGAAATCACTTCACCTTTTATTTTATGCTCCTCTACAGCTTCTTCTTCACCTGAAGGTACTTCTTCATCTAGATCTATAATATTAAACTCTACTGCTCCACCTGCATTTCCAATTTCATTAAACTCCTTATACGCTGCTCCAACTTTTAACTCTTCTCCTTCGTCATAGGCAAGCTCCCCTACTTCTTCACTCATGACAGCTTTAAAGATAAAGTTTATTCCATAAATGACTTCCTCACGGCTTCTAAAGTTTTTGTGCAAGGTTATAAGAGCATTTAGGTCATCACCATCCTTAGTATAAGTGTTCTTTTTCTCCTTAAAGAGCTCTGGCTTAGCCATTCTAAATCTATATATGCTCTGCTTCAGGTCTCCAACCATGAATACATTTCTTCTGCCCTGCTCTTTTCTGCAGATTAGATTAATGATTTCCTCTTGAACATTATTAGAATCCTGATATTCATCAACTAAAATTTCTTCAAACTTCTCTTTCAATTCAAGGGCTACATTAGATGGCTTTGATATATCTTCCTTATCCCTTAAAATTTCAAGAGCATAATGCTCCTGGTCATTAAAGTCTATAATACCTCTTTCCCTTTTCTTTTTATCAAAGGCATCTTTAAATTCTAATACAAGATTCGATAATTCAGCCATTAAAGGATATAATGCTTTAATCTGCTCAATAGTTTTCGGGTCGGTGATAGCTTTAATCCTATCCTGTACAGGCTTATAAATATCCTTATATTCGTCTCTAATTCCTTTAACCTTTTCCTTTAATGCTCCAGCTTCACCTGAAAGCTTAAGTGATGGAAATCTTCCAAAGGCTGCTCCTGAAATTATCTCTGTGCCTTCCTTTAAGCCATTCTCAATTACCTCAAAGGTTCTTTCCAATAAATCACCATCAGCCTCAAATATTGAAGTTAACTTTTCTAAATCTTCATTTGAAACAATAATGTCCATGGCCTGATTATTTAACTCTAAGGCAATTAAAATTTCTTCTCTTAATTCCTTAATAAATTCATCCTTAAAAGAAAAATCTTCAAAGGAGAAATCCTCCCCTAAATTAAAAGCTTCAGCCTTTGCTTTAAGCCATATTTCAGGGCTTGCCATGCTCATGGCAAAGTTGTAAAGTTTTAATACTATCTCTGCAAGGGCTCTATCGGTTTTATTATCACAATAGCTTTCCACCAGCTGTAGAAAGGCTTCAGAGCCTTCATTATACTTAGCTTCCATTAAGTCTTCTAAAGCTTCCAGCTTTAAAAGATTAAGCTCTGTGGTATCTCCAACTCTAAAGCTAGGCTCCACATCTATTTGATGGAAGTTATTCTTTATGAGATTCAAACAAAAGGAGTGCAGAGTAGATATACTGGCTTTATTAAGTAAAATAAGCTGTGTCTGTAGATTTCTGTTGTTTGGATTTTCTTTTATCTTCTTATTGATAGCTTCTCCAATACGCTCCCTCATTTCTGCCGCTGCAGCATTAGTAAAGGTTACAATTAAAAGCTTATCTATATCCACTGGATTATCTTCATCGGTTATTATATTTATTATTCTTTCAACTAAAACTGCAGTTTTACCTGAACCTGCAGCTGCCGATACAAGCGTATTTCTATATCTAATATCAATGGCCTTCTGCTGGTCTTCTGTCCACTTAACACTACTCAAGACTTTCACCACCCTTTCCTTCTTCCTCTAATTTCTCTAGAAGCTCTGATGGCCTCACTCTAGGCATAACCTTATAATTGTTAATCCCCATAGTTTCATCAAACTGACATATGGAAGAGAAATCACAGAAATCACAATAAGAACTCTTACCATTTTTGCAAGGAGTAACCTCGATAATTCCCTCCAGCATATTTTCACAAACTTCTTTGATTTTCTCCTTCATATGGTCTCTAAGGACATTAAAGGCACCATTAGAAATAACAGAATTATTTCTTTTTCCAAAGTCAGGATCTGTTTCTCCCTTTTTAGGCTTATTAAGTGAAACTGGAATTATGGCAGAGGTTCCCCCACCTTCAATGGTTTTATCCATTTCCCTGACAACCTTTAAGTCTTTTATAACTAGTCCTTTCATCTTTAAGGCCTTTAATATTTCTTCATTGATATTTTCCAGTGTAATCTTTTTAGAAGCATCCATTATTGGGTCATCTACTGCAAGATAAACCATTGCTCCCGGCTTAGTTCTTCTGCCATTTACACCTTCTAATACAGGACTTTTAGCCATTCTTCTTTCTTCTAAGGTAAGAACTGCATCTAAATATGTTAGTAACTGAATCTTTAAACCATTATAAACGTCATTAATATCTAAATCTGACCTTCCTGTCTTATAATCTACAACTCTGTAATAATTAACTCCATCAATTGTAGTTTTATCAACCCTGTCTATCTTTCCTTGAAGTTTAACTACCTCACCGCTGGACAGCTTAATTTCTATAGGTGGATAATAATCCTCTTCTCCAAAGCCAAAGGAAAGCTCATATCCCATTGGCTGGAAAGTTCCCCTCTCCATTTGTTCGTTAATAATTCTAACCATTCTATATAAAATACGTTTTACTCTTGCCCCTATATACTCATATCTCTTGGAACTTCTTAAAACTCTATGGTCATCTGATGCCATCATTTCATCTATGATATTTTTAACTAATTCTTCACAAAATCTATCATCTAAGGTTCCCCATTTAACACCTTTCTCTTCAACCTTCTTTGAGAACTTCTCAATGCCCTCATGAAGAAGATTTCCAAAATCTAAAGGTGCAAAGGTATATATCTTTCTTTCCTTAGCCCTTAAGCCATATCGAACAAAATATCCAAAAGAGCAGTTGGCATAGGCTTCTATCTTTGAAACACTTAGCCCTTTGCCATAAAGCTGTCTAATTTTCTGTCTGCTGATTTCCTCCACATGATTCTTATAAGTAAATCCGCTTATAACCTTATCCAGCTTTTCTTTGTACTCTTTCCTGCTGTAAAAATATCTATAAATCTCCTGCCATAAGGGCGAAATTTCATCTTTCTCAAGATAATCATGGAGCTTTTCAATAAGCATATTGAAGGTAGGAAGCTCTGCCACCACAGTATCTTCTGCCATAAGCTCCTCATGATGAATGATATCCGTTTCTTCTGTAATATTTTCAAAAATCCCCTTAAGCTTTGGAATAACCATGGAATACCTTTTAGTTCTTCCCTCTAAATCAGCAATGGGGTATGTTACATATAATAAGTTACTGGCTAAGGTCAGTAGTTCATAAATAAGATGCTGCTCACCAAAGGCAAGCTCAAGGCTGTTATCAGCCACACTTATTCCATTATTTTTAAAGGTTATTCTATCACTATCATTAAATAATCCTTCATCTCCGCTGGTTCTTGGAAGAAGTCCATCATTTACTCCAATAATCATTGCTGCTTTAACTTCTTGAGCCTTAATTCTATCTGCACTTCCAACCACAACCTGATCCATTGAAGTTGGAATAAGTCCCATCTTATTATGAGAAATTCCCATATTCATCATATTATTAAAATCTTCAATGGATAAAACTTCATTTCCTAAGAGTTCTACAAATTGGTCAAATAGCTCAATAAGCATATTCCAAATGTTACTGTATTCGTCCACAAGAACAAGATTACTTTCATCTTTAAATAGCTCTATATACTCATTTACTTTTTCATATACTCCACCTTCAACCAAAAATTTATAAATTTCTTCACAAAATTCTCTAACTGTATGCTTTCCTTTAATTTTTTGCTCTATCTTTATTAATGGAGTAACACCTTTTTCTTTTATTTCAGTTATACCTGGATATCTTTCATGGTCATTAAAGTAAATACCTTCTTCATCAATCCATTTCTTTCTACTTTTAATCCCGAATTCTAATGCATAGTTTTCTAACAAATCTACTTCTTCAGATTTTAAAATTGTAAAACCGCTTTTAAAGTAATTTATTATGGAGTTATCTCTCCAGCCTTTAGCAAAAATATTTAGAAGTGAGGTTATATAAACAATAAGCGGATTTGAAGCTATATCTTCCTTATCATCAATGAAGTATGGAATTTCATATTCATCAAAAATAACCCTTACTATATCCTTATAATTTTCTAAATCTCTGGTAACAAGAATAATATCCCTAAACCTATACTTTTCGTCTCTTACCAAACTTAAAATTTCTTTAGCAATATACTCAATCTCTCCGTAAGGATTCTGCGCCTTAAAGATTTTAATATCTTCTGTATTTCCTTTATATGCAGACTCTTTGCTATTAAAGTAATTCCTTTCAAGAAATTGAAGCTCTAAACTGTTTTTAAATCTGTGACCAGTATCTAAATGAAGAGTTTCCTTTGGATAATGACCATAATCTTGAGCAACCTTTATAAGCTTCTGCTCTGTTACGTATATAGGATAAAATGGATTTGTATCATCTCCATCTCCTTGAACTTCTCTTCCACTGTAAGGCAGAGTAATATTTACATTAGTACAAAGCTTTAAAAGTTTTCCAATGATGTCATACTGCTGTGGTGTAAAACCATTAAATTCATCAATCCACACCTCGGCCCCCTTAAGAAACTCACTTTCTTCAATTTTCTCCTTTAAAATAGTTAAGTTATCCTCAAAATCAAAATAGCCTTCATTAAGCTTTTCTTGAAACTTAGAATAAATCTTTTCAACATCGGTCAACTTATCCACCAATAATGAATTTTCATCCACATTTTCCTTTAAATCTAATAACGTTTGTGGAAAAATATTATGTCTTTTAAATTCCGTTAATACTCCAATAATTTTATCTACAAAACCATTTTGCTTTGTAGCTCTCTTAAATATACTTAGCTCCTCTTGAACCTCTTCAATTGACCTTCCAATAATAATTGCCTTCCCCGTATCGTTCATATAGCTATGTGTTATTCCACCAACCTCATTAAATACAGTAAAAGCCAGTCTTTTAAAGCTTAATAGATGCACATTATTTATTCCCGTTGCACCAATTCTATCTATTAACGCCTTCTCTGCCCTAAAGGATAACTGTTCAGGAACAATTAAAATAAGAGGCTTATCATTTCCCTTTGACTTTTTATATATTTCATCAACACATGTATAACTCTTACCCGTACCAGCTCTTCCATAAATAAATCGAATACCCATTTGCATCACTTCCCTCTATAGTTTATATGAAAAATAAAGATTGAAAGATGAACAATTATAGTTGAAACTCCTTTGGAGTTTCTATATTTTTATTTATTGTTTATACTAATTCCACAGGAATTCTTTTATCAATCTTTCACTTATCACTTTTAATCTTTCCTTTAATTATATATTACCATAGGTATAAGTTGTCTAATCAATTCCTTTTATACTTTCCCAACAAATAATACTTATCTAATGAAAATCATTCTGTAAATTAAAAACTATTTATTCAAAATTCCGCTTCTAAACAGTATTGATTCGATTTAAAGTTATTTTTCTCAACATATACCAATAAAACCGTTTTCAATTTAACAAATTTTTAAACATTGCAAAATATTCTAAAAAGAGTTAAACTAAAAATGTGTAAAATTAATCTTTAAATCATGGAGGATACGGGATATGAATAAACTTATTTCAATCGATGAAGCAATTGCTAAAATCGAAGATGGTATGACCATTATGATTGGTGGTTTCTTAGCTAACGGAACACCTGAAGCTTTAGTTGATGCTTTAGTAAATAAAGGTGTAAAGAACTTAACAATTATCGGTAACGATACTGGATTTGTAGATAGAGGAATTGGAAAACTTATAGTTAACAAACAAGCTAAAAAAGTTATCGCTTCTCACATTGGTACAAACAAAGAAACTGGAAACCAAATGAATTCTGGAGAAATGGAAGTAGAATTAGTTCCACAAGGAACTCTTGCTGAAAGAGTTAGATGTGGCGGTGCTGGTCTAGGTGGATTCTTAACTCCAACTGGTCTTGGAACAATAGTTCAAGATGGAAAAGAAGTCATCACTATAGATGGACAAGAATATATTTTAGAAAAACCTTTACATGCTGATGTAGCCCTTATCTTTGGTTCAAAAGTGGACAAGAAAGGTAATGTTTATTATCACCAATCAACAAGAAACTTTAACCCATTAATGGCTACTGCTGCTGATGTTGTTATAGTTGAAGCTGAAGAGCTAGTTGAAGTTGGAGAAATAGAAGCAAGCTGCGTTATGACTCCACACATATTTGTAAACTATATTGTGAAGGGGGATAACTAACATGGATAAGAACATGATAAGAGAAGTAATTGCAAAAAGAGTTGCTCAAGAATTACACGATGGAGACGTAGTCAACTTAGGTATAGGTTTACCAACTATGGTTGCTAACTACCTTCCTGAAGGAATGGATATAACTTTACAATCTGAAAACGGATTTATAGGAATTGGAGCTGCTCCTGCTCCTGGTGAGGAAGATAAAGATTTAGTTAACGCAGGTGGACAATACGTTACTGTTACTCCTGGTGCTGCTTTCTTTGATTCTTCTATGTCCTTCACAATAATCAGAGGTGGACATGTTGATGCTACAGTTCTAGGTGCTCTTCAAGTTGACCAAGAAGGAAACTTAGCTAACTGGATGATTCCTGGTAAAATGGTTCCTGGAATGGGTGGAGCAATGGACTTAGTTGTAGGAGCTAAAAAAGTTATCGTTGCTATGGAGCATACTCAAAAAGGCGCACCAAAAATACTAAAGAAATGTACACTACCTTTAACAGCTTCTCACCAAGTAAACTTAATCATTACAGAATTAGCTGTTTTAGAAGTAACTGCTGAAGGATTAGTTCTTAGAGAATTAGGACCTGAAGCAACTATAGAAGACGTAAAAGCTGCTACTGAAGCAGATGTAATAGTACCAGAAAACGTAAAAAGAATGTCTATCTAAGTTAAGAATTAAAGAATTTATAATTAAGAATGAATGTTATTTTTCTTCGCTTTGTTAAGAGAAATTGCAATTTTAAAATTGCAAAATAAAATAGATGAAATCCCATTGGATTTCATCTATCATTCTTAACTTTTACTTCTTAATTCTTATCTTGCCATTAATTACACCTAATGTTTTCATAAATAAAGCCCTAAATCTAAACAGCTTGCCATCTGTTTAATCTTTAGGGCTTTGTTTCGTTTTTTTATGCACTAATTTATCTTTTTAATTTCCTGAAATAAACGCTCTCTATTATTTATTTCAGGCTTCTCTATAACTAGTTCAAGCATTGTATTTAATGTTTCTCCAATTTCTTTTCCATCTTTAATTCCTAGTAAAATTAAATCTCTTCCATTGATTTTTAAATCTTTAATTCTATAACACTCACCATTTTCCTCAATGGAACTTAAAAGCTTTATGTACCTGTCCTTATTAAATTTTTTTTCCGTTGCTTCCTTCATAAGTATTAGCTTTTTAAACATATCCAGATCTATTGAATTTAAAATCCTTTTTATTTCTGTTTTTTCACAACCAATTTCAACATTGAAATATCTGCTTAAAATACCAACTTCCCTTATTGTTGTTTTATCATATCTTAACGTCCTGAAAAAACTTTCTACTGTCAAGTTCTTGCCCTCATCTTTCACATTACCAATAAGATTATAGGCTTCTGCTATAAAATTGAAAAGAATGCATAATCGTATACTTAAGTCTCTTGGAGCCGATTCAATGATTTGTCCACAATTTTCAGTAAAGCTATTCAAATTATCCACTTTTATACTGAAATTGTGCATAAATTCAATAATTATATTAAAAATATCTATTTCAAATAAAAGTTTAATCATTTCCTTTGGATTTTCTGCCATGATTAATTTATTTAATTCCATCATAATTCTTTCCGATGAAATATTTCTTAACAACTCTTTACTCTGGTTAATTGCCTCCAAAGTATTCTCTTCAATTGTATAATTTAATTGTGCTGCAAACCTTAGTGCTCTCATTATCCTTAAAGCATCTTCACTAAATCTTTTATTAGGATTTCCTACACAACGAACTACCCCTTCGTTAATATCTTTCCTTCCATTGAAAAAATCAATTAACCCTTTTTCATAATTGTATGCCATTGCATTTATAGTGAAATCACGTCTCGAAAGATCTTCTTCAATTTTTGATGTAAATTCAACCTTTTCTGGTCTCCTGTTATCTTTATATTCTCCATCAACTCTATATGTAGTAATTTCAATACTTTCATCTTCAAATAAAATAACAACAGTTCCATGTTCCATACCAATGTCAATTGTTTTATACTCCTTAAACACCAGCTTTGTTTCATGAGGTAAGGCTGATGTACACACATCCCAATCATTAGGACATCTTCCAATAATACTATCTCTAACACAACCTCCAACAACAAAAGCCTCAAACCCAGCATTATTTAACCTTTCTAAACATAGCTTAATTCTCTTGGGAATAATAATCATAATTTAATCAATCCTTATAAAAATATTTTTATATCACTATAAATTATAATCTATTGCATATCATATAAACATAATTCTAAAATTAAATTTAAAAATAAATAAACTTACTACAAATTGTTACCTTTTCGTAATGAATCTAGTACTTAAATCCCTTACAATAGTGTTAGTGATAAAAAATACGACAAAAACAACGAAGGTGATACAAATGTCAGAGAATTTTAAAAGACCAAGACGACACAAATCAACATCAAACTCAACCATTATCATTCCAATAATATGCATATTACTTTTGAGTGTTGCAATGTGGACTAACTCTATTGCCAATAATTATAGTTCAAAAACAACTGATTTATCTAATAAGATAAAGTCAGCTGAGACTGAAACAAAAGAAATTGAAGTTAAAAACAAAGAACTAGAATCTTCCATTTTCGAACTAAACTCTCAAATTAAAGAGATGGAAACTGAATTAAATTAGGAAAGGAGAGAGTCATGGATATTAATTCATTTATGGAAATTCCATCAAGAAAACGTGTAAGAAAAATAAAACTTTCCGCACAAAATATTATTAAATTATTAGTACTCTTAATATGTTTTGTTACTTTATGTCTGTGTTCTGGAAAGATGTTTTATAAAATGTACCAGTATACTCGAATAAAAGCTGAGTATAAAACAATTATTAAACAAAACACACTGCTTTCAGAAACTACATCAGAATTATCTAATACATATGCTAATACAAAAGCTAAATTTGATGAAGTTCAAAAAAACTATGACCAAGCTATGGCTAATTCTCCTATTGCATATCTAACCTTTGATGATGGACCTTCTGACAATACAATTAAGCTTTTAGACGTTTTAGATAAGTATAAAGTTAAGGCAACATTTTTTGTAGTTTATAAAGAAGGTTATGATGATGTCTATAGAGAAATCGTTAAGCGTGGACATGTTTTAGCAAATCATACCTATAGTCATCAATATAAAGATATTTACGCATCACCTGAAGCATTTATAGATAATATTCTAAAGCTTGATAAAAAGTTAGAAGAAATTACAGGAGTTCCACCGTCAAAAATATTAAGATTCCCAGGCGGGTCAAATACAGGATTTGTAACTCCTGATAATTCAGCAAAAATCAAATCCAAGCTTAATGAATTAGAATATTCTTACTATGACTGGAATGTAGATTCTACGGATGCATCTGCATTAACCCAACCAAAAGAAGTTGTTGTTAATGGAGTTCTTAGTGGAACTGATTTAGTTAATACTGCAAATATATTAATGCATGATACAAATGTAAAACATACAACTATTGAAGCCCTTCCTCAAATCATAGAAGGCCTAAAGGATAGGGGCTATAGATTTAAGAGCTTAGATCACGAATCAGTTAAAATACAGTTTTAAATTAAAAGTGGATTCAAATGAATCCACTTTTTTTATACAGCTATATCAACTAAATATATCCTTAATCCCAATAACAGCATCAACATAGTTAACCTCTCCCGAAGTATAAATATCACATAAGGAGCTTATGGTTACCCCCCTAATAGGCAGATAAATAAGTTCTCCTTCATCTTCTACATGAACTCCAATAACATCATGAATAACATAAGTTTTTTCCTTATACTTTCCTATAACCATAACTACGTGACCGCTTAAGTATATTAAAGCTCCTGGTTTTACTCCTTCAATAACCCTCAGCTTATCATTCTTCTGTGTACTTTCGTCAAAATAAATAGATTTACCTACGGATTTTTTTAACTGCTCACTTGTATTTCTCGGGAAATATATCCCAAATGTTCTAAATATGTCGACAATCATTGAAGAGCAGTCTCTGCCTTCAAATTCACCTCCCCAACCATATCTCTCACCTTGAAACTTAAAGGCCTGCTTCAAAATATTTCCCCTCTTGCATTTTAGGTATCCTTTTTTAACCTCTGCATTGAAAGGTATTAACACATGAGTTAATTTCAATTTACCACTTCTGTCTCGTACAGGATATTTTACAATATAATTTCCCTCTGTATACATATCATAAATGTTATCATTTCTTTCCCAATCAGTTTCTATTGGCAGTCTTACTCCCATATCAAGACTTTCTTCACTTAATGCTTCTGAAAAAGGATTGTACCCTAACATAATTTTTCTGCCAGTTACAACTATAAAATCTTTACTCTTACTAAATTCTTCAATCTCTTCTTTATCTCCTAAAGCTATATACTCACTATTAATCCAACCACTACAGTTAAAGGTTTTACAAAAGAACCACTTACCATCTCTACTTATAGAATATATTACACAAGGCTCTCCAACATAAACTGCACTTTCCATAAATCTATCCAACTCATAATCTTTTGGTTCCTTAAACACCCTGTCACTAGTTGGAAAGCTTTTTAGCTTTCCCCTTTTAACCACAATACCGTATTCAGGTTTTCTATCCCTTAATTCATTTAAATTCATATTATCTTCAAGTTTATCATAATACTCCTTTGACAGCTTAGCACCATTTTTATACCTGTCAGCTTCTGGTCTTCGACTAACTAGTTTTATACTTTCTTCAATACTCTCTCTTGTTAATTCATTTTCTTCCTCAAAAATATTGTTCAAATATCCTTTTTTAATATTTTCCATATTCATCTTTTTTATATCCTCTTCGGTTAACAAAGTACCTTTACTTCTTCTACAAAGCTTTATCCATAAATCACTGTAATACATTGAGTCCATTACATTTTTATTTCTTATATCCAAAACAGCTTTCCTCCTATCCATACAGGAATAAAATATCCACACTATATTTATATTAAAGTAAAAAAAAAGTATGAAGCCATAAGTAATGGCTTCATATCAATTTAAGTTTTTATTTAACTAAGAATGAATGTGATTTCTCCTCTCTACTTTCGTAGAAGTTTTAAATTATTTTTTATTAAACTGTGAAATTCAGAACTGCTTGAGAAAAAGACTAAAGAATCGTAGCTTTGTTAGGATTCTTTAGTCTTTCACTTGATCAAATCAAAGAATTTCCTACACCACTCTTAATTCTTAATTCTTAATTCCTACTCATATCTCAATGCATCAATTGGCTTTAATTTTGCAGCTTTAACTGATGGTAATAATCCAAATATTATTCCTATTACCATGGAGAAAACTACTGAAATCATAATTGCCGGTACACTGATTGCCACTGGTGCCTGCGACATTTTTGATACCACTTGTGCCAGTGCAATTCCAACAAGAACTCCAATGATTCCGCCTAGACTTGTTAAAACAGCAGCCTCTGTTAAAAACTGTGTTAAAATCTTGCTGTTTGGAGCTCCAATAGCCTTTTTAAGTCCAATCTCTTTAGTTCTCTCGGTTACTGATACAAGCATTATATTCATAACGCCAATACCACCAACTAAAAGTGAAATGCTTGCTATCCATATAAGTTGATTGTTTGTTGCTGCACTAAGCTCTTGTAACTCCTTCGCTTGTTGCAGAATATTCTCTGCCTTATACTTTATATTATTTTGATTAGTTACATATCCATTTAAAGTATCAGCAACAGCTTTTCCAACAGTAGCCATGTCATCAGTAGTCGTAGTTCTAACTACTACACTTTGTGGCTCATCATAGCCATATATTATTGGCCAAGTTGAATCTGGAATAAACACCATACCACTACTATTTTGAGCATACATATAATAATCTTCCATAGAATTAATAACAGGCTCAAACTGCTCTGAAAGTTCTGCAATACCAACAACCGTATATGGTTCTCCTGAAATTTCTATAGTTTCTCCAACAGGATTAACTCCGGCAAATAAGCTATCCACAGAAGTTTGGTCTAACACTGCAACTTTTCTGAACTTAGTAAAGTCTTCTGCAGCTAAGCCACGACCTTTTTTTATTCTGTAACCACAAGTATTGAAATAGTTATTATCTACTCCCATTATCTGTCCTCCAGATAAACTTGTGTTTCCAAAGAATATATTATCATAGCTTCTTCTCATATTATACATTGAAGCTGCCTCAACATTTTCAAGATTTTTAATTGTGTCAAACACCTCTTGAGAAATCATAGGAATTCCATCTGGTGCTCCATTATACTCCATTTCATACTGCCAATCATCTTGAAAAAGCTGTATGTCAACAGTATTACTTCCAGCTCCAATTAAGTTTCTTTTAATCTGCTCATTAGTCCCCTTAATAGTGGAGACGATTGTTATTATTGATGCAATTCCAATGATAATCCCAAGCATTGTCAGGAACGACCTCATTTTGTGGGACCAAATACCTTGGAATGATAATCTAATATTTTCTAACATTTCTTCCCCTCCTATTTAAAGAACATTCCGCCCTCTTCACTCATATCCTTAACTCTAACGCCTTCCTTAACATTTTTTCCATATGGGAAAGCTATTCTATCTTCCATGGTTACTCCCTCTTTTACTTCAACCTGTTCACCATAAATAATTTTTCCTGTTTCTATATATCTTTTTTCAAGTCTATTATCTTCATTTGCAATAAACACGTAGTTTTTCCCATTTTCTTCTCTTATATATGCTTTGCTAAGATATAAAGCATTTGATGTACCATCTGTATTTCCACCTACTGTCATTGTCATATCAAGATACTGACCGTTAGTTAAGCCTTCACTCTCTTCAATAACTGCCGTAAATGGATAGTAGGAAACATTCATATTTCCACTACCATAATTGTTACCATTGCTTGCAGGATACTCAGATATCTCTGAAATTACTGCATTGTAGGTCTTTTGCCCCTCTGGACTCCATAAATTAGCCATTAAAGCGTCTCCACCCTTTAATTGTCCTAGCAATAACTCACTAATTGAACCAGTAACATAGAAGGCATCACCACCACTAACTATCATAAATGGAGTTCCAACAGTAAGTTCTTCCTGTGTCTTAAGACTTGATACCTTACCTTTAACACTGCTTATAACAGTACATTTATCTAGCTTTGCCTTCGTGTTATCGTAATTTAGTTGCGACTTTTTCTTTTTAAGCTGTAAATCTCTTATTTTCTCCTCTTTTTCTGCAATAAGCTTTGCCAATTCCTCCTTTGTATACCCCTCTTCTACTGGTGGTTCAACAGGTATTTCTGGTTCAACTGGTTTTTCATCTGAATTAACTCCAAACTTCCAAACAGAATCTGCAGCCACTGGTTCATAATCTGAACCATACATAGTCCATAGATATAGCATATCTCCTTCAACTACATTTCCTTTATGAATCTCAAAAACCGCAACTGTTGGTTCCCCCTCTTTGCTTGTGCCAGCAGTATTATAGCCTATAAGCTTATTAATAAACTCTCCTGAAATTGTAACCTCAGGACTACATAAAAATCTATATGGGTCATCAGCTGCTCCCGTTCCTTTATATGCCTTAGCATCAGATCTTATATTACTGTATAAAGTAGCTTCAACCTTTGGTGGTTGTGGTGTCTCTTCATTTTCACCACTATTCTCTCCATCAGTCCCTTCTTTACTACTACCATCAGCTTTATTAGCTGCCCCATCTTTACCTACAATTGGTAAGGATGCTGGTACCTTTTGTGTTTCTTCAACCTCTACAAGCTTTGGTGACTTTTTTACTATAGGCGTTGTATTTTTTAAAACCTTTAGCTCCTCACTAGCAACTGCTATATCTCTATCCGCTTGTTGCATTTCAAGATTTTGAGTTTCCATATCAAGCTCTATAAGAGTTTTATCATACTCAAATAATTTATCTCCTACATTAACCTCCTGACCTTCTGTTACGAAGACCTCCTTAACCTTTTGCTGCTCTTCAAGATATATCTCCTGCATCAAGTCATTGCTAACTATCCCGCCAGTATACATTTCATTGCCCCACCAGCCTCCAGTTAAGCTAGAAACAGGTGTAACTTCAACCTTTTTACTAGAATCACTATTTTTTCTGTAAAGCCAGATTCCTCCGCCACAAATTCCAACAGCGATTACAGCTGCCAATACTATTGACACTATTCTCTTTGTTTTCATTATAGTGATTCCTCCTTAACTTCAAAGACATTATTTTCGCTTAACTCACCATCTCGAATATAAACTATTCGCTTAGCTCTTTCAGCAACTTCCCTTTCATGAGTAATCATTACAATGGTTACACCCTCATCATTAAGCTTTTGAAATAACTCCATAATCTGTTCACCAGATTGACTATCTAAAGCTCCTGTTGGCTCGTCGGCTAAAAGTATTTTAGGATTATTAACCATAGCTCTAGCAATTGCAACTCTTTGGTTTTGTCCACCTGAAAGCTGTGTTGGTTTAAAATCAACTCTATCAGCAAGGCCAACTCTCTCAAGGGCTTCCTTTGCAATTATATGCTGCTCCTTCTTAGGAACTCCAGCATATAAGAGTGGTAGCGCTACGTTATCAAGAGCAGTTTGTCTTGGAAGAAGATTAAAGCTTTGAAAAACGAAACCAATACTCTTTAAACGTACTCCAGATAGCTCCTTATCATTGTATAGAAGAATATCTTCATCAGCTAATTTATACTCTCCTGAAGTTGGTTTGTCCAAACAGCCAATAATGTTCATAAGTGTACTTTTACCTGACCCCGATGGCCCCATTATGGCCACATATTCTCCTTCTTCAACATTTAAAGAAACATCCTTTAATACTGGAACGTCCATCTTCCCCTGTTCGTAGTTTTTATAGATGTTTTTTAATTCTAATATCATTCCGCTATCTCCCCTCCGTCTTTTATAACCTTAGTTCCCTCTTCTAATCCTTCTTGTGGGAACGCTATATAATCTTGAGGAGTAATCCCTTCTACAATTTTATATTGATCCATATCTGCATCATATTCTCCTAATGTTACTGCTTTTTTTTCTAGCTTGTCCTTATCATTGGCAGTCCATATAAATGCATTTTCTCCATCCATTTCTACTAAGTAATAACTTGGAAGCCATAATCCTTCCTTTTGTTCACCTTGTCCATTATTCATTTCTACAAATACGTGCTGACCAAGCATTAAGCCTTCATAAGAATCTAGAGTTGTGTAGAAATGATATTTTGTCGCTGTTTCAACATTGCCACCACCTGGACTCATCATTCCGCCATTTTGGTTATTGTTATCTACTGGACTCTCTGTATCAATCTTATTGATAGTTCCATTCCAAGTTAATGTGCTGTCAACTCTAGAACGAGCAATAACAGGCATACCTTCTGTTAATGCATATATGTTTTGTTCATTAGTCGTTGCCTTAATTCTATACTCTCCAGTAGCAAGAATCGTCATATAAGCTACAGGTTGTCCATATTGATCCATCCCTGTTTTATTAATTGACTTTACAACTCCCTGTATATTACTAGTTACCTTTGCAGTATCAATACTCTTTTGAAGCTGAGTTAATTCTATGTCTTTAACGGTCTTGTTATATTCAGCTCTCTTTACAGAGTTTTGTAAATTTTGTATCTGAATTGTATATTCTAACTTGCCATCATCAGAAGCATTTGCCTTCTCTGTCTCAAGGGTAGCAATTTGACGATTCATTGATAGAATTTCATTGCTAATAGATTCAAGCTCAAGCTTTCCCTCTTCCAGCTTCATTGCCATCTCACCAGTGTCATATAAAAATAACTCTGTTCCTATAGAAACTTCTTGTCCCGCTTCTACATAACAC
Source organism: Clostridium culturomicium (assembly GCF_000821305.1). GTDB lineage: Bacteria > Bacillota > Clostridia > Clostridiales > Clostridiaceae > Clostridium_J > Clostridium_J culturomicium. Next base: position 457,131 of record NZ_CCXK01000014.1, read on the forward strand.
TCCTTAACAGTCTTTCCTGAATCAAGTTTTATTTCTAAAGTTTCCTGTGGCTCAACAACCCCTGAAAATCTATTCTGTAGACCTATTCCTCCCATTCCAGTAATCATTGACACTGAATCTACATATACACCTTCTCCATTGCTGGCATCTGACTTACTTCCTCCAAGGAAATATACTCCAGCTGTAATTACTCCTGCAAGCACCACAGCACCAATGGTAATAACGACTTTCTTATTCATTCTGTACCTCCCCCAATATTATTCATGCTAACTCTATCGCATGAATATAGTTATATTTACCATGTCCTGGATAGAACAAATTTTACATACAATTCAATCAATTCTACCATATACTAACTATACGAATAAAAATGACAAAATGTATTACATTTTTATTACAGATTTAAAATTTTTTAATAATTAATTTTATATCATCTAATTTCAAATTCCATTTGACAATAAAAACTTTTATGCTAAAATAAAATTATTACTCATGTATCAAAAATAGTTTTTGGTACTATAATAGTAAATAAATAGTGTTATCCCTATGATGAGGACAGTACTTATGAAACTTATTTTCAGAGAGAAGGCATAGTAGCTGAAATTGCCTTTAAATAAATCATAACGAAAACCACCTCTGAGCGACTCTAATAAAGTCCGTTAACTACGTTATAGTTTTTAAAGTGGTCCTTTCGCTTTTTATTTTGACTTGCTTTGGAAGTTTTCTTGAAGGAAGTTAATTTAATAGAAGGGGCAATTTGGGTGGAACCACGGGTTATATCTCGTCCCTTTTCAATTCTGAAAAGTGACGAGTTTTTTTATTTTTAAAATAGATTATTTTGCAAATTATGTAGTAGCTGAGTTCTCCATAGAATTCATGTCTACAATCTAAATAGAAAGGGAGAATTAATATGATTAAAATCACACTTAAAGACGGTTCTGTTAAAGAACTTGAAAGAGAAATGAGTATTTTAGAAATTGCAAAGAGCATATCTGAGGGACTTGCAAGAGTTGCAACTGCTGGTACAGTTAACGGAAAAACTGTAGACCTACGTTATGTTGTTAAAGAAGATTGCGAGCTTAGTATATTAACCTTTGATGATGCTGAAGGTAAAAAAGCTTTCAGACATACAGCATCTCATATATTAGCTCAAGCTATTAAGAGATTATACCCATCAGCTAAACTTGCTATAGGACCTTCTATCGATAATGGTTTCTACTATGACATCGATGTTGAAGAAAAATTAAGCAACGATGATTTAGCAAAAATCGAAGCTGAAATGAAGAAAATTGTTAAGGAAAACCTATCTATCGAAAGCTTTGTTCTTCCAAGAGCAGAAGCTATCGCTTTAATGAAGGAAAATGATGAACCATACAAGATTGAACTTATTGAAGATCTTCCTGAAGATGAGGTTATATCTTTCTACAAGCAAGGTGAATTTGTTGACCTATGTGCTGGTCCTCACTTAATGTCTACAAAGCCAGTTAAAGCTATCAAGTTAACTAAACTTGCTGGAGCATACTGGAGAGGAAACGAGAAGAATAAAATGCTTACTCGTATCTACGGAACTGCTTTCACTAAGACTGCAGAACTTGAAGAGTATTTAGCTTCTGTTGAAGAAGCTATGAAGCGTGACCACAACAGACTTGGAAGAGAGCTTAAATTATTCACTACTTCTGAACCAATAGGTCAAGGACTTCCAATCCTAATGCCAAAGGGCGCAAGAGTAATCCAACTTCTTCAAAGATGGGTTGAGGATGAAGAGCAAAAGAGAGGATATCTTTTAACTAAAACTCCTTTAATGGCTAAAAATGATTTATATAAAATTTCTGGTCACTGGGATCACTACAAGGAAGGTATGTTCGTTCTTGGAGATGAAGAAAAAGATGATGAGGTATTTGCTTTAAGACCAATGACTTGTCCATTCCAATTCATGGTTTACAAGGCTGATTCAAAAAGCTACAGAGATCTTCCACTTAGATATGCTGAAACTTCTACTTTATTTAGAAATGAATCTTCAGGAGAGATGCACGGCTTAATCAGAGTTAGACAATTTACAATCTCTGAAGGACACCTTGCCTGCAGACCAGACCAATTAGAGGACGAATTCAGAGGAGTAGTTGATTTAATCAACCACATGCTTGAAACTCTAGGTCTTAAAGAAGATATCAGTTACAGATTATCTTTATGGGATGAAAACAACAAAGATAAGTACATTGGAGAGCCAGAAGCTTGGAACAATGTTCAAAACAAGATGAGAGAGATTTTAAACCACCTTGGAATAGAGTATACAGAAGCTGCTGGAGAAGCTGCTTTCTATGGTCCAAAGCTTGATCTACAAATCAAGAATGTTCACGGTAAAGAGGATACAATCATCACTGCTCAAATCGACTTCTCTCTTGCAGAAAGATTCGGTATGACTTACACAGATAAAGATGGTCAAGAAAAATACCCATACGTTATCCATAGAACATCTATCGGCTGCTATGAAAGAACTCTTGCTCTTCTTATCGAGAAATATGCTGGAGCATTCCCGGTATGGCTTGCACCAGTTCAAGTTAAGTTACTTCCAATCTCTGAAAAATACCATGACTATGCTGATGAAGTATTCGCAGCACTTAAAGCACAAGGTATCAGAGTTGAAGCTGACTTCAGAGCTGAAAAAATCGGATACAAAATCAGAGAAGCTCGTAACGAAAGAGTTCCTTACCTTATCGTTGTAGGTGAGAAGGAAGCTGCGAACAGAGAAGTTGCTGTTAGAAGCCGTAAAAACGGTGATGAAGGCGCAATGTCTCTTGAAAGCTTCATAGAAAGAGTAGTTAAAGAAAACGACTCTAAAGAAAGATAAAAAAAGGACTGAGATATCTCTCAGTCCTTTTTTATATCCTATAGCTTTTCAGCATATTTCTTTTCAAAATAATGAACTACTTCATACATTAAGTATGCAATAACTGCTAAAACAACAACACTCATCATAACCATATCTAGCTGTGCAACCTGTCCACCGTAAACTATCAAGAATCCTAATCCCTTCTTAGCAACCAAGAATTCTCCCATGATTACTCCTACCCAGGATAACCCAACACTTATCTTTAGCGCTGACATCAATGTAGGTGTAGAAGACGGAATTATTAAGTTTGTTAATATCTTGTATTTTGAGGCTCCAAAGGTCTTTAAAAGTTTTATCTTATCTTCTTCCACTTCCCTAAAGCCTGACAGAACACTTATTATTGTGGATATAACCGAAATTAATAAAGCCATTATGACAATTGCCTTCATTCCATTTCCTGCCCAGAATATAATTATTGGTCCAAGAGCTACCTTTGGAAGTGCATTTAAAACTACAATATATGGATCTAAAACCTTACAAAGAAAATCTGACCACCAGAGCATTATAGCTATAACGACACCCATAAGTGTTCCAAGGGTAAATCCTATTATAGTTTCATAACAGGTTATCATTATATGCCCCACCATAGTACCTTCTGTATAAAGCTTAATAAAACTCTTAACCATCCTTGATGGCGTACTAGTTAAAAATGGATCTATTATTCTTAAATCCCCAAGAATCTCCCATAATGCAAAAAATGTAACTAATATAAGTATTCTAGTTATAATAATATTTCTTTTTTTTCTTTTAACACCTTTTAAAAACTCCTCATGTTCTTTACTTACATTTAACTCAGCTTTATTGACTAAAGCTGTTTCTTTACTCTTATTCTTCTTCATTGTAATCCATCTCCTTCCAAATATCATTAAAGTAAATTCTAAATTTACTGTGTTCTCTGCATTTTAAAGGAGTAAGATTATCACACTCAAAATCAACATTAACAATCTTCTTTATCACAGCAGGTCTTTTAGATAAAACTACAATCTTCGAAGACATTGATACTGCTTCAGAAATATCATGTGTTACCATTATTGCAGTTTTTCCTTCTCTTTTGATAATATGGAATATTTCATCACTAACATTAAGCCTTGTTTGATAATCTAAAGCTGAAAATGGCTCATCTAAGATTAAAACCTCTGGATTTAAAGCCAAGGTTCTAATTAATGCAACTCTCTGTCTCATTCCACCAGAAAGCTGCCTTGGATAATGATCTTTGAATTCCCATAAATTATAATTCTTTAAAAGACCTTCTATCTTTACCTTTGCTTCTTCATTCAACATTCTTTTAATTTTTAACCCCAAGCAAACATTATTCCATACTGTAAGCCACTCAAATAGCTGATCCCTTTGAAACATATACCCTAACTTACTTGAATACCCCTCTTGAAGTTCACCATCAATAAAAATTTCACCAGATGACGGTTTAATTAAACCTGCAATAATATTTAACAGAGTTGATTTCCCACATCCCGAAGGACCTACAATACTAACAAATTCTCCTGCCTCTACATCAAAGCTAATATCCTCTAAAGCAACAGTTTCAGCAGCAAGAGTATGATAATTCATATAGATATTTTTAACTTCTACTTTACTCATCTCTCCATCTCCATATCGTTTATACTATATTTTCTCTTTATCTAGCTCCGTAATCTTTTTAACTTATAGCTATAATTCAATATATGAAGACTTGCTTTATATTGACAATAAAACTTTAAAAGAAAAGCCATATCCATTTCTGGATATGGCTATATAGCTATTATTTAAATTACTTTATTGCTTCTGTACTGATAGTCGTATCAACAATATCAGCAAATGGTGGTCTCTTTGTAATAAGTTCTTTATCATAAGCTTGGATTATATCCATTAACCTATTCATATCTTCTTCATTTACAACTGGAGTCTTTGCATAAGCTTCTATCTTCTTGTAATTTCCTACTACTGTTGCAATAGTGCTTTCTTCGGTGCCCTCAAAGAAACTCTTAATTGATTTTGCTACAGTTGCATCATCGCTCTTCATTACCCAGTCTTGTCCTTTTTGAATAGCTCTAACGAATTTAACTAAAAGATCTTTATTATCCTTAATATAAGAATCTAAAGCATAGAAACATGTATATGGAAGATTTCCTGCGCCTTCTCCAACAGATGCAACTATTTGTCCATTAACCTCATTTGCAATAGCTGTTGCACTTGGTTCAAAAAGTGCTGCATAATCACCAGTTCCACCTAAGAAAGCTGCTGGAACAGCATCAAAAGAAATATTAGTAATTAATTCAATATCCGTATTCTTATCTATCCCTTTTTCATTTAAAACATATTCCAAAGCCATTTCTGGAACTCCACCAGGTCTTCCACCAATTACTTTTTTCCCCTTAATGTCGTCCCATGAAAAATTACTATGTTTATCCTTTGCAACTAAAAAAGATCCATCCTTTTGTGTTAATTGAGCAAATACCTTAGGCAAATCATCTCTGCCTTGATTATAAATATAAATTACCTGCTCCGGACCTGAGAACCCAATATCAACATTTCCGCTAATAAGCTGCTGCATAGTTTTATCTGCCCCTTGCCCTGTTGTTAAGTCAATTTTAATTCCTTCCTCTTCGAAAAAGCCTTGACTGATTGCTGCATACATTGGCGCATAGAAAATTGATCTTGTAACCTCGTTAAGCTTTATTGTTTTTAACTCATCACTGCCTTTAGCACTATCCTTTTTACTACTACACCCCGCAAACATACCTATAGTTAAAATCATAGCTGCTACGACACCAATTATCTTTAATGTGTTCTTTTTCATAATTTCCTCCTAAATGGTTTGTTTTATACTGCTATTGTATGTTGAAGTGTTCCTATGTGTTAATAATTCAATATATAAATTTAAAATAAAAAACTTTTTAAATTGGTAGCTTTTATCTACACCTCTAAAAAGTCTCATTCTTCAAATCTATATCCAACTTTAAAAACAGTTTTAATACTATCCTTTAAATTTAACTTTTCTCTAACCCTCTGAACATGAATATCTACTGTTCTCGTTTCTCCTACATAATCATATCCCCAAACTCGCTCTAAGATTTGTTCTCTAGATAATGCAATATTTTTATTTTTAATAAATAATAAAAGTAGTTCAAATTCCTTTAAAGTCATATCAACTATTTTGTTGTTTAACTTTACCACTCTTTGCTTCTCATTTATTTCCATATTCCCAAATCTTATAATCTCTTGTGACTTTCCATATCTTCTGATGACAGCTTCTATCCTAGCTAATAATTCAATATTCTCAAATGGCTTCACTATATAATCATCTGCACCTAATCTTAACCCTTTTACCCTATCCACAACAGATTCCTTTGCAGTTATAAATATAACTGGTATATCCTTTTTATTAATGTATGAAATTAACTCAAATCCGTTTATTTTCGGAATCATTACATCTAATAAAATTAAATCTAAATATTCTTTTTCAAATATATCTTTAGCTTTTTCACCATCCTCTGCTGTAACTACCTCATATCCAGCCATTTGTAAATTTATTTCTATTAACTCTCGTATAGGTCTATCATCCTCTACTACTAATATTCTCATTCTTCTTTCCTTAAATAATTTAATTTACTTATAGTTACACTGTATCTAAAACTCTTTCTTTAATAGAAACTCTTCCTTTACTTACATCTTCTTTTTTTATCATAATTAGCTTAATAAGAGTTGAGCTTAAATTCTCTAATCTCTTTCCTTGAGAGTTTATGTAATCTATAGCCTTAATCTTTATTTCATCATTAATGTTACCTTTTAATAACAAATCTGAATATCCAATTATTGAAGTAATGGGCGTCTTCATCTCATGGGTCAGATTATCTATAAATCTTTGCTTTGATTCATTCGCCCATTCTAATTCATGAATTTTATTATCTATAACCTTCATCATAGCATTAAAATTCTCGGATAAAGTATCTATCTCATCTCCACTCCCAGTGTACTCAGCTCTTTTTGAATACTCCCCCTTCTTTATACTATCTGAAACCTTAATTAAACCTTTTATTGGATTTGTGATATTTTTAGAAATAATATACATTCCAATTGCCAAGAGTATTGTAATAATAACACTTAATAAAAAAACAACTTATAATTATCAATCTTATTCTTACTTAAAAAACTTATATCTTTTGTTAAAACTAGCTTATGTGTTGTATCTCCTATTTTAAGTGCCGAACTCACAAATAATAGATTTTCTTCACCGACTTTTCTTATTATAAACTTTCTATTATCTACAGTAGCTTCCTCAACTTCACTTCTAACACCGTCTATAAAAAACTCCGAAGTATTTATGATATTTTCCCTTCTCCATCAAATAGTTCAATATTCTTTATTGAGGTTGCACCCGAATATAATATATATCTTTTAAATACAACCAAAAATCTCTCCCTTGAATATCTATTATAGCTTTCAATTAAATCTGAATTTAAGTATATAGAACTTCTTACGCTGCTGCTTTCATTTATTGTAGATTTTATTGCCATTTCTAAATTTCTATTGTATATATTCTCTATTATAAATATTCCAGCTCCATTAAATAAAAATATAAATAGAATTATTGAATATAAAAAAAAAGTGGAATTAAGCCACTCTTACTTATTTAAATACTCTTCTAATGTTAGTCCTGATTCTTCTATAGTTTTAGCTACCTCTACACCTACGTACCTAATATGCCATGGTTCATAATTATAACCTGTAGTATCCTCTTTTTCCTTCGGATATCTTAATATAAATCCATAGTCACTCATATTTTCCTGAAGCCATCTAAACTCAGGTGTTTTATCAAAATCTTCTGTTAGCGAAATATCATCTGCAGACATTAAATCTATAACTAATCCAGTATGATGTTCGCTATGTCCCGGTCTTGCAACGTATTTGTCAGCATACTCTTTTCCATAGTTACTAACCTCGTTATTATATAACTATTTTTGAAAATCATAGGTTCTATAACCTGCAGCAGCCATTAAATATATGCCTTCACCTTCAGCTTTCTCAAATAATATTTCAACATTTTTCACTGCTTCTTCTCTAGCTATATCCTTATTTATTATACTATTTATTCCTATAATAATTATTAATAAAAGTATTAATATTGATATGCACTGTCTTATCTTCCTCTTAATTTTTTTCTTTTTATTTACCTTCTTTTTATTTTTATAATTAATATTTCCATATCTTTTATCTTTCTCAATGTTCTTCATATTAAATCATCTCCTACGATAATTTAATATATACCTGCCATGTTTATATCTAATTTATATATTATTTCAAAGTTGTAAAATCAGCTTATTGTTTTATGTAATTATATACCAATTCATCAAATATACTGTAACAATATTATTATTTATGGAGGTCTGGAATGAATTTAATTAACAGCAGTTACTCTAAAAATTTTTATATTATTATTAGTTTAGAACTACTAGTATTCATATTCCTCATATCCTACATAATATATAACTTGAATTCAAAAAACTATGTTATGGTCATGGGATGACTCTTTCATACACAGCCTAATACCTGCGAAGCTTCAAATATGGATGCATCAGATATAAACTATGATAAATTTTTTAGACCCTCTTGCTCTGAAATATTGAATACTACTGATCTAAATTATAGCTTCTTCGATAAATATTTTAATAAAAAAACTAATGAAATTAACCTTGAGGACAGCCTTTTAAAAACTCCTGAAGATACTTTAATTAACTACTATACAATTTTAAAATCAGCTTCTTATTATGAAGAAAGCAGCGGTAAATACGCTGGCTGTGGTTCTATAGGCGCTGATAATGCCTACTATCCTGTAGCTTATAATTTTTTAAGTAAAGAATATAAAAAAATTAAATTATGAGGACTTTCTAAAATCCTTTATAAATATATTCCATATTAATCTTATTAAGCTAAAAGAAATCCCTATACCAAATACATCTAAAAACTTAAAAAGATATTTTGTTGAACTTGAAACCATAGAAGGTTCCGATAAACCTATGACTAACTTTGGGTATTACTACAGCTTTATTGATTTAACACAAGAAAAGGATTCATTCAAAATTTCCAACATGGATTTTTACGGAGAAGATTTTCTATGTACACCTTATCATGGCTGGCAATGGCAAGGTGAATCGGTCGTTGAAATTAAATATGGAGAATGGTGTAAGCTTATATCTGGAAATCCAACAACCCAAACTGATGATTATACAAAAACTATATACTTCGATGGTACTGATGGACATAAGTATATGATTGAATTTTTAACTATTACCAACAACACTGATGTGGAGGTTTCTCAATATAAGATGAGCAAAAATGGAAAGTAAGAAAGATTTCTCTTGAATCCTAAAAAATGCTTAAAACAACAATAACTTATAAGTACTCTAATAATATAAATATATCTTGTGGAAATTAAAATGAAAAACAAAAAATCTTAACTATTTCCATTATAGAACTATGTGTTGTAGCTCTATCTGCATTTGGACTTTCTAATTTACTAAAAAACATGATCAAAAGACTGCCATTGACTCTTCACCCTCAAATAAATCAACTTCTTCAGCAAATCCTAATGATGAAACCGCTTATGCAACAACTTCTAATGATGAAAAAATAAATGCCATTATAGATATTCTTGCTAAATCACTAAATAAAACTGCAGAACAATTATAACGTATAGCAAAACAGCTAACGCCTCATTTTCGTTAGCTGTTTTTATTATATAAGTTATACTTTTATATTTACTTACTTTTATCCATCATCTCTGAGAATTCAGCATATTGAGGAGTTCCTAGAGCATATCCTCCAGCAACCTCATGAATCATCCCTGTAACGTAAGATGAATCATCGCTTGCATAGTAAAGTACTGCTTTAGCAATATCTTCTGGCTTTCCAACCCTGTTTAATGGTACATGTCTTAAGAATGAATCCCTAAATTCATCACTCATATTCTCTAATGCTGCCTTAGTTCCAATTAATCCTGGAAGAACAGCATTACATCTAACCCCTTGCCTAGCATACTGAACAGCTATATTTTGAGTTAGCGAATTAATTGCGGCCTTTGAAACACAATAAGCAACTCTTCCCAAATCAGGTACAACTGATCCAATTGTAGATATATTTACAATACTTCCACTACCATTTTTAGCCATATGTGGTATTGCGGCTTTACATGGTAAATATACACTTTGCAAATTATCTTGAATTATTCTAAAAAATTCATCCGTATCTCCATTAACTACATCCCTATCTAATCTAGGATTAGTTCCCCCGTAGTTATTTACTAAAATATCTAGCCTTCCTTCAGCTTCTGCAACGGTATCTACCATAGAAGTATATGTTTGTGGCTCACGAGCATTAAAATATACAAACTTTGCTGTACCACCCTTATTTTCAATGTTTGATATAACTTCTTTTGCTAATTCCTCTGACCTTGCAGCTATATATACTAATGCACCATTCTCAGCTAGCACTTCAGCTGATGCAAGACCAATCCCTTTTGTAGCAGCTGTAACTATAGCTACCTTATTTTCAAGTTTTCTCATTACACTACCTCCTACCTTAAGCATTTAAATTTGAACCCCATCTAATATTCATTCGATGGAGTAAGTTTATGTTTCCAAATCAAAGATTCGGATATTCACTTAACATCTTAATAGTATCATTTACTAAATTTTCTTACAAACAACTTATTTATAAATTTATTTAACTCTATGTTAACAATTTTTATATTTTGGCATTCCCTCTTCAATTATATGATATAATATTGAAAATATTTCGAATATAGAAATAATAAGGAGATGATTTTTTTGGAATTAAACTGGAGTTTAAAGGAGCTATATCCATCCTTCCAGAGTGATGAATTTAAAAATGACTTTGAAACCCTGGATAAAATAATTGATGAATTTATTCATCTTGGAAAAGAAACTACTGGAATCGCCGTTGATATTAGAGATGTTCTTGAAAGATATATTTACATAAACACAGAACTCTCTAAAACCTCTAGAATGCTTGGTGCTATGACCCATTTAACTCTAAGCACAGATACTAAAAATTCCACAGCCCTACGTTATCAAGATATATTATCCTCTAAACTTAGCAATTTAGCCGAAAGTGAAGCACAGCTTACAAGGTGGATGGGACGCATAGAAAATCTTGATGTAATCATTGAAAGCTCACCTCTTCTTAAAGAGCATGAATTTATAATTAAGGAAGAAGCTGAAAAAGCTAAATACATTTTAAGCGACAAGGAAGAAGCTATAATAGCTAAAATGAAGACTACTGGGTCTAATGCATGGGAAAAATTAAAGAACATTTTAACCTCAAGCTTAATGGTTGATATAGAAATTGATAATGTACAGCAGCAGCTTCCTTTATCCGTAGTTAGAAATTTAGCTTATGAAGCTGACCCTATAACTAGAAAAGCTGCTTATGAAGCAGAACTTGCCAGCTATAAAAAAATTGATGATGGTATGGCTGCAGCTTTAAATGGTATAAAGGGCGAAGTTATCACTACTTCAAAATTAAGAGGCTTTGAATCTCCACTAGATGAAACTTTAGCTAATTCAAGAATGGACAAGGCTACTTTAAATGCCATGCTTCAAGCTATGGAAGAATATATGCCTGTGTTCAGAAATTACCTTAGGAAAAAAAGTGAACTTTTAGGACATAAAAATGGACTTCCTTTTTATGATTTATTTGCTCCTATGGGTGATATCGATATGACCTATTCTTACGAGGACGGCTGTAAATGTGTAATAGACAACTTCAGAACCTTCAGCGATGATTTAGCTGATTTTGCAAAAGAAGCTATTGAAAAATCTTGGATTGATGTTAAACCAAAGCAAGGTAAGGTTGGTGGAGCTTTCTGTTCTGGTATTCACCCAATAGGCGAATGTAGAGTTCTTCTTAATTATGGTGATACCTTCAGTGATGTTGTAACCCTAGCTCATGAGCTTGGTCATGGTTACCATGGTCACTGTTTAAACAACGAAAGCATATTAAACTCTGGATATCCAATGCCAATTGCTGAAACTGCTTCTACCTTCTGTGAAACTATAGTGAAAAAGGCAGCTATAAAAACAGCAACACCTGAAGAAAAATTTGCAATTCTTGAAGGAGAAATCTGTGATTGCACTCAGGTTATAGTTGATATCTATAGCAGATACTTATTTGAAAGTGAATTATTTAGAAGAAGAGAAGAAGCAAACCTTTCTGTTGAGGAAATAAATGAAATAATGCTTGATGCACAGAGAAAAGCTTATGGAGATGGCTTAGATCAAAACTACCTGCATCCATACATGTGGGCATGTAAAACCCACTACTATTATGCTGGCAGAAACTTTTATAACTTCCCTTATGCCTTCGGACAATTATTCTCCAAAGGACTTTATGCTGAGTATTTAAACCGCGGACAATCTTTTGCAGATGATTACAGAAAACTACTTTCTGTAACTGGCAAAAATAATTTAAAGGATATTGCTATGATTATGAACATTGATATTACTGACATTAACTTCTGGAGAAGCTCTCTTGAAATTATTAAAGGTGATATTGATGAATTCTTATCATTAAAATAAAACCAATTTCCCCAAAGTGAAATATCATAAATAAATATTAAAATCCCATGATTATATCATGGGATTTTATCATTTATCTAATTTAATTATTTCACCTTAAAATATGAATCTATTAAATATCCAGTCCTGCTGACTTTCTAATTTCATCTATATTTTTTGATTGCTTATTCTTTTGCATCATCATATATACGTATACTGGAATTCCAACAAGCATTAGAATAAATCCATACATTACTACTTCTGCACCGGTGCCATAAATTGCATAAATTGAGTATGCAAAGGCTAACAATGAGAAGAATGAACTCTTTAAGAAATTAATTAAACTGAAATCCTTTGATTTCTTGCAAAGTAATACTATCTCTGCTGCCGCTGTAAATGAATATGCTGGCAAGAAGGATAAAGTTGCAAGAAGAATCATAAAGTCAAATACACTTTGTAAGGAACCAATATAATTCATCAATAAAAGTAAGTTCATACACACACCATTAATAATTAAAGCTGCTACTGGTGTATTATATTTTGGATTTACCTTCTTAAATATCTTAGGGAATAATCCATCTTCTGCAGCACCAACTGCACATCTAGCTGTAGTTAAGAACCAGCCACAAGCTGCCCCTAAAGTTGATATTATAGCTCCAATGGCTATAAATGGTCCACCCCAACTTCCACCTGTCGCTGCGTCTATTATATCAGCCATTGGTGCATTTGAATTAGCTAAAGAAGCCTGATCCATAGCTCCCATTGCAGCAACGCTTATGATAATGTATATTATTCCAATTAATAATATTCCATATACTGTACTTCTTCTAATATTCTTTTCTGGATTCTTAATTTCTCCTCCTGCTACAGTTGCACTTTCAAGTCCAACGAAAGCCCATAAAGCAATTGCAATACCTGCTGGAAGTGTTCCCATACCTGAAACCTCTGGAGCAGAAACTGTACTCATAAAGCTTGGATTAAAATTAATGAAGGCTATAAAAATAAACACAACTAATACTGCTACTTTTAAAACTGTAGATACAACCCCAATCTTTCCAACATGCTTTACGCTCACAATATTTACAATAGTAAATACCCAAATAACTGCCGAACAAATTAGAATGGCGCTCATTGGATTGTTTGCGCCTGGGAAAAAATAAGTAAAATAACTCATAAATGCTGTAATTATCGCATCATTCCCTACCCATGATCCAATCCAGAAGGACCAGGCAATTAGAAACCCTGCAAAATCACCAAATGCTGCTCTTGTATAAACTACAGGTCCACCTGTTTTAGGCATCTTAGAGCCTAGGTTAGCAAAACTAAGTGCTATAAGTAATGAACCCACTGCTGTTAAAATCCATGCTATAATTGCAACCTTAGGGTTTGTAGCTCTTGCCATACTTCCTGGTGACATAAAGACTCCCGAGCCTATTACATTACCTACTACTATTGCCGTTGCCGCCCAAATCCCTAACTCTCTCTTTAGTTCTCCGCCATCTTGCATAATTTGACTATTCTTCTTAGCCATAATCTCCACTCCTACTAAAATAATAAAAATTGACGACTTAATAATACTAATTCTTTAACTAGCATCAAATAAAATAGAACAGCTTATAAGTTATTTAGTTTTAATTTTTTATTTTCCCCTTATCTACCACCTTCTTGATTAACAATATTTGCTAATTGTTTAACAAGATAATTATAGCACTTAGTATGTATTTTGGATATATATTCTTTTGTTATTTTATTTACAATAATGAAGATTTTTAACTACTTTTAACCTTTTGAGTCGTAACCTTTATAGCATCCTTAGCAAATATAAACATAATAAATCTTACTAAAACATATATAACTATAACGGCAGCTATAAACTCTTGAGCTTTAACCACATACTGAAGCCACGAAATACCTTTTCCTGCATTCATTAGTGTACCATTTGTTCCTTTTATCGCAATTGCACTTATAACCATAGGGAATGTAAACGCAGCATAACTTGGATAAAACCTTAAAGTTAACCCCTTAACTAAAAAACATAATCCAACTACATATAGTATTCCAACTAAGACTGCTAAAAAGTATAGCATCGAAATGTTTTTCTCCGTAAAAGAATTTAAGTATGCTGCTAAAGTAAGTGCTGCTGGTGCTGCAAAAATTACAGTGGTTGGCATTGCAGGTTCTTGAATCCCCTTCACAACCAATACTCTGTATCCTATGACAAACACTAATACTATTAATGTAGCTAATGCAAACCAGAAAATAGCTTGTCCAATTTTTTCAAAACCAAAGGCTGGGGCAGTTATCGACGCAGCTGCAATTCCAACATATACAATAAAGGTACTCGGAAATATTTTATTTATTTTAAATCCACATATAAAATTTTTAGTATACACAACAATTAAAACCACATGAATAATTACACCTAACCACCATAACCCTGCTCCAGCACTAGCTGAATAAGGTTTTAAGTATCCTGACAATATCATCATTGCCATTGAATAAGTTGGAATAACGCTTGCTATTACTGGATTATTCATTTCTTCCTTCACACTTTTCCAGCAAACTACCATTTTTAAAGTCAGTAAAATGAACATTATTGATGCTATGGCTCCAAATATATTTTTTGCCATAACTGTATAGCTTGATAACAAATTACCCAATGCGGCACATGCTAATATTACTGCTGCAAATGGTAATGGTATTTTTTTTATATAATTCATGATACTCCCCTTTACTCTGCATCAATATTTTTAATATTTAATTCTCTAACTATTATCTCTGCAGTTTTTTCTGCCATCTCTCCTGTAAATTTTACACATTGAGCCTTATGTTCACCTGATGCCATATCCATTCCTTTTGTAAGAATACTGCAACATGAAACCTTATTTTTCCCTCTGAAATATTCTTGAAGCTCCTTTGCTAGCTCAAGTGTTTTAACACTTCTTGGATCCTGTGGCGTGCTTCCAGCTGTTCTTCCAAAGAAATAACCAACACTTAAGACTGCTCCTGATATTGCTCCACAAGTACATTTTGTCTTTCCAATTCCAACCGGGAACCCTGATGCCATAGCTATCATTTCATCTGGCATGTCCAATTCAAAATTCTTTTTAATTGAAGCTACGATTGCCTCTGAACAATAGTACTCTCCTCTTTTGAAAAAATCCTCTGCATCAGCTTTAACCTTTTGTACACTTACTTCTTTAATCATAAATTCATCCATCCTTCCAATTTCATTCAATATAATTTATAACTCCCATAGCTATTATATTAACAACCCTCTTCATTTTCATTGATTATTCTTACTTTTAATAGATATTTCTCACCTATTCGATTTCATAATAACTAAAAGCACTAAAATCTAATAATCTTTTATACTTTTCAGTGCGAATTTTTCTTCAATTTAGTTTATACATTTGATATAATATAAAACTAGTGATAAATATACTTAAATCTGTTTAAAGTATTAAATATATTGATATATAAGGTGCTTTTAAGCCCTTATTTTTTCACAAAGCAACAAAATAAATAGAAATGAGGGAGTATTATTATGGCAAAAGGTAAAAAATTTGTTGAAGCAATTACCTCCATGGATGAGGATTTTGCAAAGTGGTATACTGACATAGTAAAAAAAGCTGAGTTAGTTGACTACTCAAGCGTTAAGGGATGTATGATAATAAGACCCTACGGTTATGCAATTTGGGAAAACATCCAAAAGAATTTAGATGAAAGATTAAAAGCAACTGGACACGAGAATGTATATATGCCTATGTTCATTCCAGAGAGCTTATTGAATAAAGAAAAAGATCACGTTGAAGGCTTTGCTCCCGAGGTTGCTTGGGTAACTCACGGTGGAAGTGAAGAATTAGCAGAGAGATTATGTGTTAGACCAACTTCAGAAACTCTATTCTGTGAACACTTTGCAAAAATCGTTCAATCTCACAATGATTTACCAAAACTTTATAACCAATGGTGTTCAGTTGTAAGATGGGAAAAAACAACTAGACCATTTCTAAGAAGTACTGAGTTCCTATGGCAGGAAGGACATACAATCCACGCAACTGCTGAAGAATCAGAAAAAGAAACAATCTCAATTCTTAACATGTATGCAGACTTCTGCGAGAATGTTCTTGCGATGCCTGTTGTTAAAGGAAGAAAAACAGATAAAGAAAAATTTGCTGGTGCTGAAGCTACTTATACTATAGAAAGCTTAATGCATGATGGTAAGGCTCTTCAAAGCGGAACCTCTCACAACTTTGGTGATGGTTTTGCTAAAGCCTTTGGCATCAGATACAACGATAAAAATGGACAATTACAATATGTTCACGAAACTTCTTGGGGAGTTACAACTCGTTTAATCGGAGCTATAATCATGGTTCACGGTGATGACAGCGGACTTGTTCTTCCTCCAAGAATAGCTCCAACTCAAGTTATGATAATCCCTATCGCTCAACACAAGGAAGGCGTACTTGAGAAAGCTGAAGAATTAAGAGAAAGAGTATCCAAAGTAGCAAGAGTTAAACTTGACAGCAGCGATAAAATGCCTGGTTGGAAGTTCAGCGAATGTGAAATGAAAGGTATTCCTGTAAGAGTTGAAATCGGACCTAAGGATATCGAAAATAATGAAGCTGTAATAGTAAGAAGAGATAACAGAGAAAAAATCGTTGTTTCTCTTGATGAATTAGAAACAAAAATAACTGAAACTCTAGAAATCGTACAAAATGCACTTCTTGAAAAAGCTAAAAAACATAGAGAAGAAAAAACTTACTCTGCTGTAACTTTAGAAGACTTCATCGAAATCGCAGATAATAAGCCAGGATTCATTAAGGCTATGTGGTGTGGAGATGAAGCTTGTGAAAACAAACTTAAAGAAGTTGCTGGAGTTTCTTCAAGATGTATGCCATTTGAACAGGAAAAGCTTTCTGACAAATGTGTGTGTTGTGGAAAAGAAGCTAAGACTATGGTTTACTGGGGTAAAGCATACTAATAAAAATGACTGCCATGGCAGTCATTTTTTTATGTAGAATTAAGAATTTATAATTAAAAATGGTGGTAGGAACTCCTTGAGGGAGTTCCTATATTTTATACTGCGTAAAACAAAATAGCAAAGAATTGCATTATGCTTCCCGCTATTACAAAAACATGAAAGATATTGTGCATATACTTTCTTGTTGAGCCTAATCCATAAAGAATAGCTCCAAAAGTATAGAACACTCCCCCAACAAACAAAAGCATAAAGCCTGGAAAGGTTAATGCTATAAATGCAGTTTTATAAATTAATATAACACTCCACCCCATACCGATATAGCATACCATTGAAAACACACCAAACTTCTCAAGATCAATAGCTGTCAACGTTATTGCTAATGCTGCAAAAGCCCACTCAATTCCAAATAAGCACCAGCCTAAAACTGGATTAACAGCTCTAATAGCACTTAAAGCTATTGGTGTATATGTTCCTGCAATAAGAAGATATATTGTACAATGATCAATTACTTGAAAAACCTTCTTCGCCATTCCAGGTCTAAGACCATGGTAAATGCTAGACATGGTATAAAGCATTATCATCGTTACCCCATAAATAACTGACCCTACAACACCATATGGATTGTGGTTAAGAGCTGCTGCAATTACACACAGCACAAGGACCACAATCCCTGCTACGGCTCCAACAATATGTGACACCATATTAAAAATTTCTTCTCCCTTAGTATAATTAGGTAGCTTCCTATCTGCAAGCTTTGTCCTCATATACTCCAACTCCTTTCTAAACACATTAACATAATTTCCTCTGTTACTATAATTATTCAAATATTATTGAACTTAATTACTATATTATGCAAAAATAAAAAGAGAGGTACAAAACTCCTCTCCTTTCACGTGAATTTAATTTTATTATAGATTAGGTATCTGCCAATTTATTTCTTTCTCGCCTAACTCCTTTAAGATTTCATTAGTTTTTGAAAAATGTTTGCACCCCATAAAGCCTCGAGTTGCTGATAATGGACTTGGGTGAACTGTTGTTAAAATGAAATGATTTGGGTTTGTTATAAGATTCATCTTCTCTTTTGCATTGTTACCCCATAGCAGGAAAACTATTGGCTTATCTCTTTCATTAAGCTTTTTAATTACCTCATCCGTAAAATTCTCCCACCCTTTCTTTCTGTGAGAATTGGCTTTTCCAGCTTCAACAGTTAAAACTGTATTTAAAAGTAATACTCCTTGTTGAGCCCATGGGACAAGATATCCATTATTAGGAATAAAACATCCTAAGTCATCACGAAGCTCTTTGTACATATTTTGTAATGACGGCGGTGTCTGTATACCTGGCTGAACTGAAAATGATAAACCATGTGCCTGACCTGGACCATGATAAGGATCCTGTCCAAGGATTACCACTTTAACCTCCTCATAAGGTGTTAACTTTAAAGCATTAAAAATATTATACTTATCTGGATAAATAACCTTTGTTTTATATTCATGTGTAAGAAATTCCTTTAACTTAAGATAGTATGGTTTTTCAAACTCCCCTGTTAAAATCCCATCCCATGAATTACCTAACTTCACCATCACAATCTTCCCTTCTCATATATCATCAATAGAAAACCCCACTGCTAACAGGCAATGGGGTTTCCCTTTTATATTATAACAATAAAATCATTATATTACCATGACGCTATTTAGAATATCTTCTCTTAGCTTTCCTCCATGGCATCTCTTCTGAAAATTCTTCTTTGAATTTTCTAAGTTGTTGTTTTGTTCTTGGACTAGTTGCTACGTGAGTTGCTTGATAAACATCTTTCATTAGCCGTTCCTCCTTAAAATTTCAATTCTATGTGAATTAGCAGAGCCGCAGTTCCTACTAGTAATAATTTATTCCTTCATAATCCCTAAGCTCTTCCATGACATAGATTTAAAAATTTCTTTCAAAACAAATAATGATTTTATTGGTATGCTATTATTATCTCCTTAATTTCTTTTATTATGTACTTAATAAAATTTAATTTTAAATTATTATATTCACCCTCAATTTAAAAACTAAAATCACAATTAACTATTTTTTGTATATTATAATAATGTAATACTATTAAGGAGAATATATATGTTAATTCGAAATCCTTACGTCACTAACCTAGATGCCATTGTTAATGACGAGTACTTAGAATTTGAAGAATTCTTCAGTGAAAATGGCGAAAGAGTATTTCCTCCATTTTTTCCTCCAAATAATAAACCAGGACCACCTAACTTTAATAATGAACCGGTTCCATCTAAACCACCTATGCCAGGTCCTCCTTCGAACCCAAATGATGTTCCTGGACCTCCACCATCCTATACTCCTAAACAGGCTACATCATCCAAAAGCTCTAACTCAAGCATGTTGAAAGTTTCACCTGGTTCATTAGCGCCATGTAGATATCAATATGTTTATGTATGGCAGACAAACGGTTCCTCCTATTGGGCATGGTTTACTAGAATAGATAGAACCACAGCTTCTGGATATCGCTGGAACGGTTATCGCTGGGTTTACTTTGGAGTTGATTTGAACAGAATCGAATCCTTTGAATGTTATGGCAGAAACCCTTTTAGAAGCACAGATAATGTTATCTCCAATCTTCAAACTCAAACACTTGCCCCATCAATGTTACAACTTGAATATCCTTTTATAAGTAATATGAAAACTGAAGACATAGAGAACATCATCAACACTGAAATAATTGATACATTGGATGATTTATTACAAAATCAAGTTTTAGTACCTGAAAAAGTAAACTTTCAAAAAGTTTTAAGCGCCTATGAAGTTCCTCTTGATGGATATGGTTTACTAAGCCTTGTTATGTCCCTAAGTACTTTAGTCGAAGGTGGAAAAAATCCTAGAATAACTTTTGATTCTCTTACTGTTGATTTAAATACAGGCAAAAAATATGATTTTGAAGATCTATTTAATTCTAAATCAACTTATAAAGAAGATATAAGCAAAATGGCTATGGACATTGCTAAAAAATCAAATGTTAAACTTGTTGTACCATATCAGGGAATTACCGATGGTCAAAAATACTATCTAACCCCTGAAGAATTAGTTTTATACTATCAGGTTGATGAATATACCCCTGCCAGCCAAGGTTTATTTAGAATACCTATCCCTTATAACCTAATAACAAAATATTTATCTCCAGAAAGTCCTATAAATAAGATTCTTAATCCTTCTAATGTAATTCCTGAGCCTCCATCAGCCGTCACTCCTCTCCCACAATCTGCTGAAGAAGGTGGAACTGCAATGGGGCCTGAATATCTTGGAACCTATACTGGGATAGTTCCTGAAGAGGAAGGTGGCTCTGCAATGAGCCCTGAGTATCTGGGCACTTATACTGGTGTCGTTCCAGAAGGTGAAAGTTATCCTCCTAAAGGACAACCAACCACTAATTCTCCACAAAAGTAACCAACTAAATAACGATTTATAAAAAAGCTTAGGTACAGCCTCACACTGTCCTAAGCTTTCTCTTATATTCCTATTTCTTCACTTGAATTCAACTTATTACTATTATGAAGCAAATCCTTCTTTTTAACAAAATACCAAAGAATAGATACAATTGTTACTCCTTTTAGCACCATAGAGATACTAATACTCCACCATACTCCGTTTAATCCCAATAATTCTGGTCTAGAAAGTATTAAGGCCATTGGTATTCTGGCTCCTGTTAAAATTATACTTACTACAGCAGGAATAGTTGTTTTTCCAAGCCCGTTAAATACTCCTACTGTCGTTATCTCTAAACACATAAACAACTGAGTATATCCCATGATTTTTAAGTAATCTTTTCCGACTAATATTGTTTCTGGTTCATTGCTAAATAATGAGAATATCCACTCTCCACCAAGTACTAAAAGTAAGGTAGCAAAAATACCAACTACACCTGCAAGTATAATGGTTGCTTTATATCCCTTCTTAATCCTGTCAAACTTTCCTGCTCCATAGTTTTGTCCAACGAAGGAGCTAAGAGCTGTTGAGAAGCCTCCAGCTGTCATCCAGGTAATTGCTTCAATTTGACATCCAACCTTTTGAGCTGCTATAGGAACCTCTCCCCATCCTGCAATTATTCTTGCAATTAGTATTGAAAACACTGTGAACAATCCACTTTGTATTCCAGCTGGCAACCCTAACTTACATAAACCTGCCACTGCTTCAAAATCCATTTTAGATAATAAATTTACCTTTAAGTACTTTTCCTTACTTTTTATCATAAAAAATATAAAGCATGCTACAACTATAGCCTGTGAGCCAATTGTAGCCAACGCAGCTCCAAGAACTCCAAGCTTTGGAATTGGACCTAAGCCAAAAATTAATATAGGGTCTAATACCATATTGAACACAAGTCCTATGGTGTTAATAATAAATGGCGTTTTACTATTACCTGAACCATTAAATATAGCTGTAAAAACTGGCATTAAATTTGTAATAACCATCCCCATTGCTATAATTGACAGATAAGATTCTGCCATGGAAACTACTTCTTTGCTTTCTAATCCAAAGAAGCCTATAAACTTACTTTTAAAGGTTAAAATAATAAGCCCCATTATAATTGAAGCTACTATTATCATCTGCAGTGAAGTTGTAACATATTTCTTGGCTGCTCTTTCATCCCTTCTGCCAATGCTTTGAGCAACTTTAATCTCTGCTCCTACCTTAGATATCATTGCTAATGCAACTGCTAATTGTGAAAAAAATCCTGCTGTTCCAACGGCCGCCAAAGCATTGGTTCCAGCCCTTCCAACCAAAGCATATCTGTTAAGTTATATGCCATTTGTATAAAGGATGTTGCCATTATTGGCAATGCAAGCTTAACTAACTTTTCTGCAATTCTTCCTTCTGTTAAATCAATTCTACTCTCCATATATCCCCCTTCTAACCCTTAAACAAAGGTTACTTAAACGCAATAAAACCTCATATATCCTAAGGATATATGAGGTAATATACTAATTTAAAATAATTATTTATAATTTTATTTTAATTCGTTTCTCTAAATAAATCAATATTTAAAATATTTTTATTTTTTATACAAAAGCATAATATCTTCAAGAGCGGCTCTTTCTAAAATAACCTTATCTCCAAGAAGTCTGCTTATTTCATCACCTTTATTCGTTATTGCTTCAAAGCCATAATTATTCTTACTTACCCCTTGGAATAAAGATTCAACTTCTTTTGTAAGAACGTCCTTGCTTCCTTTAACAATTCTATAATTATCCTCAATCTCATCCTTAGATGTTGAAAATACTATTTCACCGTCTTTTATGAAAGTTATATAATCAGCTATCTTTTCAAGATCTTCTGTTATATGAGTTGAAATAATTACACTAAGGTTTTCGGTTTCTAAAAGTCTTTGTAATTCTTCTAAAACTTCGTTTCTTACAATTGGGTCTAATCCTGCAGTTGGCTCATCCATTATAATAAGCTCAGCCCCATGACTTAAGGCAATACACAAAGAAAACTTCATTCTCATTCCCTTTGAAAGCTCTTTAAGCAACTGCTTCTTATTTAAGGAAAATTTATTTAGATATCTATTAAACTTCTCATTGTCCCAATTAGAATAAAGCTTTGCTACCATCTTCCCATTTTCCTCAAGACTAATATGGTCGTAATAATAACATTGATCATACACAAACCCTATTCTTTCCTTGACTTTTCTCTCAAACTTTAAGTTATCCATTCCAAATATATTAATACTTCCACTGTCACGCTTAACTAAGTTCATAATAATTTTTATCAAGGTACTTTTCCCTGCACCATTTTCTCCAATAAGCCCCATAATAAATCCTTTAGGCAAGTTTAAAGAAACCGACCTTAAAGAAAAATTTTTATATTCTTTATTTAAATTTTTAATTTCTAAAATATTCTCCATGATTATTTACTCCTCCTGCCCTTTGAATTGCTAATTAATTTCATGACTTAACACCTTTAAAATGTTACAGATTTCTTCCACTCCTATATCAGCCTTTGCTCCTTCCTCAAGAGCTTTTATTAAATATTCTTCCATATTTCTCATGATAGATTCCTTTAATAATTCTTTATCTTGAGCTGCTACAAAGGATCCTTTCCCAGGCAGAGTATAGATGAACCCATCTCTTTCTAATTCGTCATAGGCTCTTTTGGTTGTAATTACACTAATCCTCAAATCCTTAGCTAATCCCCTAATAGATGGTAACGGTTCATTCGGACTCAATTTATTTGTTAATATATCATCTTTTATTTGTTTTTCTATTTGAGAATAAATAGGCTCCCCTGAAGAGTTATTTATTATAATATTCATTGCTTCTCCTCCAAGACTTGTACTTTAAAGTACCTCTATTATATCACCATCTATAAATCACGTCTTCCATAGCTTCTTGCTGAAGCTACAGTCATAGTAAGGTATATTATAAATCCAATAAGAAACACCATACCAGCTAATAGCCAGGCATCTCTTCCACCAGCTTCTATTGACTTTATAATTGTAATCTTTAAATTTGGATTTATTCTATCCATTAGCCCACTTATCATTAAAGGCAGATTAGCTACCACAATAATAATTACAGCTGAGTATTTAGTCGCAACATCATAATCAAAGCGGTAATATACGTAATTCGGTATACCTATAAAAAGGATATAATATAAAAATGCGGCTCCCTGAACTAAAAATACAGTTACAAGAAAACTACTATCACTTAAGTTATTTATAACTACAATTCCTTGAAGCAGCAACGCTGTTAGGAAATGCATTATTAAATAATACATATACTTGCTAATTACAACATCTTTTCTTTTAACAGGAAAACTATTCATTACCACATCATAATTTTTTCTCATTTCCTCTGTTGCAGTAAATTTATTAACCACTATTGGAATCATAACGCTTCCTATTGTTGCTGTCATAAACGCTGCCATAGGATTTACCTTTACCAGAACAACCAAAACTGCTATAACTAGCAGTGTTATTACACTATATATATATCTGCTTGTTAGAAAGTCCTTTTTTAAAAGTGCTCCCACATTAATCCCTCCTAAAAATCTTTTTTATCATAAAAGATATATGAAACATATGCAAATAATCCAAGTAACGCCCCTACAATAATCACTAGGATTAAATTATTTACTAAAGCTGCACTTTCAATAAAACTATATAGTTGCTTAATTATCTGTGGACTGCTACTGCCAAATACTATATCATCCATTCCAACTATTCCAACCATTATTGCGAAGAATACAGCAAAATACCCAATTTTAGCCCATTTCAAACCTAACGCAAAGTATAACAAATAATAAATTCCTGTAAAAATCAACATGTAACTAACTACTAGCTTTACTTGACCCAAAGTTACTAGTAAATATTTTCCTGGCATCATTATATTTAAAATACTATTTAAAATTAAACCTACAATAGTCAAAATTCCTACCCATATTAAGTTTCCAAGGAATTTCCCAAACACATAATCACTTCTTTTACATGGACTACTTAAGATTGACATATACACCTTATCTCTTGATTCACCTTCAGTAAACGCTACACTTGTTAAGCCTCCCAGCATTATAAAGTAATTAAATACACTCATATTATCTGAACCAATTAAAAAGGGATATACAATTGCACATAACACAATTACTAAACCTCTAAAATTTTTATAAATAGATATATTAGTGCTCAGTTCTCTATTAATCATTTTCCACATTATTTCCCTACCCCCTTATTCACTGCCACCATAATTTCTTCAATAGATGGCTTCTCTATTACCAATTGCTTTTTAACTCCACTCTCAATTTTACTAATTTCTCTTGTAATTCCCTCAAAGCCATAAGGCGTTTCTATTAAACCATAAATTATATTTCTGTCAATCTCTCTTAATAGATTCTTATTTCCTTTAATCATCACATACTCATCTTGTAGCTCTGGAATTGACATAGAAAAAACTATTTTGCCATTTTTAATATAAGTTATATAGTCAGCTATCCTTTCCAAATCTGACGTTATATGACTTGAAATCAACATACCAACATTTTCATCCTCCATGACTTGTTGAAGCATCTCTAAAACCTGCCTTCTCATAACTGGATCAAGCCCAGAGGTTGGTTCATCAAGGATAATAAATTCAGCTTTGTGGCTTAAAGCTATTGCAATTGCAAATTTCATTTTCATCCCCTTTGATAATTCTTTTACTTTCTGCTTATCATCCAAATTAAATTTTCTTAAATACTTGTTAAATACATTCCAATCCCAAGCCTTATAAAACCCAGCAATTATTTTTCCATTATCTCTTATTGAAAGATTTTCATAATAAAAGCAATCATCATATACAAAGCCAATACGCTCTTTTATTTCTCGCTCATGCTTAACATTTTCTTTTCCAAATACTTTAATTTCTCCTGCATCCTTTTGTAAAAGATTCATTATAAGCTTTATTGTAGTAGTCTTTCCTGCACCATTTTCACCAATAAATCCCATTATAAATCCCTTTGGTATAACAAAAGAAATGTCATCAAGTTTAAAGTTTTTATATTTCTTTGTTAAATTCCTAATTTCTAATATATTCTCCATGATAACTCCTCCATTAGAACTCCGTTAATATTCAGTATATACAGTTGTAATAAAAAAATTCAAGTATTTCCTTTTTCAATACTTTCTTACTATATTAACAGTATATATTGTTTATATACACTATGTCAACATCATTATTAAACTTTTTAATAAAAAAAGCTTAAGGAAAATTCCTTAAGCTTTACACATTTATAATTTTTAAAAATAATATGGTGCTGAATCAACTCTTGATCCATCAATAATAACTTCAAAATGAATATGCGGACCAGTTGCCCATCCTGTAGCTCCAACATTTNAGCTTAAGGAAAATTCCTTAAGCTTTACACATTTATAATTTTTAAAAATAATATGGTGCTGAATCAACTCTTGATCCATCAATAATAACTTCAAAATGAATATGCGGACCAGTTGCCCATCCTGTAGCTCCAACATTTGCAATCTGCTGACCTCCTGAAACAGCTTGTCCAACACTAACTGATAATGATGAATTATGAGCATATAAAGTACTTATATCACCATGGTTAACCACAACTACATTTCCATAACCACTCATTACTCCAGAATAAGTTACTACTCCATCCTTTAAGGAATAAACTGGGGCACCATAAGGAGCACCAATATCAATTCCGTTGTGGAACTCTGACTTCCCACTTATTGGACTATATCTTGGACCATATGGAGACGTTATGCTATATCTAGTACCAGTTATAGAATACATTCCATCTTTAGAAACTGTAGTACTTCCCGTACTTTCACTGCCTGTAGATGTCGATCCATTTCCACGTGAAGGTCTATTAGCTTCTTCTTCTAAAGACT
The DNA here is from genome assembly GCF_000821305.1 of Clostridium culturomicium. GTDB lineage: Bacteria > Bacillota > Clostridia > Clostridiales > Clostridiaceae > Clostridium_J > Clostridium_J culturomicium. The sequence goes on from NZ_CCXK01000014.1 coordinate 483,965, forward strand.
TTATACTTGCTAATACTTGATCAAATTCAGCTTCATTTGCTGCTAGAAGTTTTTCTGCTTCATCTAAATCTTCCTCAGCCTGCCTCATAAGATCCTTCTTTGCAGCTTTTTTGTTTTCTATATCTGCTAAATTGACATCTAAAGTTTTCTTACTTTCTTCTAAAATAGCCTTTTCATCATTAGACTCTTTTATATTAGCTGTAAGCTCTTGTTGTAACTTGCCATACTCTGCAATAACATCATTATTATGATTTGCCATTACAACTACTGTATCCAATCTCTGCAAGAAATCACCAAAACTATCAGACTCTATTAATAATTCAAGATATCCAACACCATTACTCTTATATAATGCACGATATCTTTTCCCCATTACCTCTTTATCACTTTCAAGTGCATTCTGAAGCTCAACTTCTCTAGTTTCAAGCTCTTCTATTTTTTTATTAGATTGACTTATCTGAGAATTCAATTCATTTATTTGTCCATAAACCGTATCTAATTCTTTATCTAACGCATCCATATCTGATAGTAAAACTTCTCTGTTTTTGTTTAACTCTTCAACCTTTTCCTTATCACTTTTAATTTGTGATTGGATACTTTCTGATTTTTCCTTAGCATCTGATAAATCATCAGCTAATGCTGTTGTTGTTACTAGGTTACAACAAACTAGTGCTGCAGCCAAAAATTTAACTCTTTTATTCATAATGTTCCCCCCTCTTATGAATTCTAAGTTTATATCTAAATATTAAATTTAGTCTTCATAACTTACTTATACATGTTAAAAGGCTTTAATTACCAACAAACATCTTAAACTCAACCCCTCTTTATCCCTGTTTACTATATTCGTCATAACTAAGCCAAACTTAAATCTTCTATACAATTAAAATATTTATTCATACTACTAATTCTAACAACCTGTTTATTTATTGTCAAGAAATTACAATGCTACATTTTCCACCATAACATCCCTAATTTCATTCTCTTTTTTAATAAATTTCAATTTAATTTCCAAATACTAATACTGTATATCGACCTTAAATTCATTTTTTCACATTAATATAGGGACAAAAATTTATTTTTGCCCCTATATTAATTATAATTCAATTCCTACAATCTTCATTAAGTATTTAGCATTAGTAGTTTTAGATACCCCTGATTTTAATTTATAATCAAAATATATCTTATTATCTTTATAATATTCTTTAAAATGAAAGTTTCTTATCCTTTCAGATTTCTCAAGTACACATAATTCCAAATCATGAGTAGTTATTGCCCCCATAACCCCTTCTCTATTTAGATTTTTAATCACTGCAAGGGCTCCCTCAATTCTGTCTCTTGAATTTGTTCCCCTAAATATCTCATCTATTAGAAAAATCATATTCTCCTGTCTACTTGCTCCCTCAATGATTTCTTTAATTCGAATAAGCTCACCATAAAAGGTTGAAATTCCAGCTTTCAAATCATCAGTTATTCTCATGGAGGTATACATATTCATTTTTGAGCACCTCATTTTTTTACTATATACAGCGCCTCCACAATAAGCTATAACTAAATTTATTCCTATAGTTCGTAAGAACGTAGTTTTACCTGACATATTTGAACCTGTAATTATAAGTATGCTTCTGCTCATCTTAATTGAATTATTAACTCTTGCTTTTTTTGATATCAAAGGATGACCTAAATCCTCTGCTTCAAAAATCATTGGTTCCTCTTCAATTATAGGAAATGTAACCTCATCACTGATATGATTTAAAACACTTATGCTCATTAAAGCCTCAACTTCTCCAATTGTATCCAGCCAATACTCAATAATATCGCTGTACTTCTCCTTCCAGCTTTCTATAGAAAAAATACATTGATAATCCCATAAAAATAACCCATTTAATACCATAAAAAAGAAGCCATTGTTACGCATATCAATTTTTTCTGCAATTCTAGTTAATTCCTTTATTGCACTTGCTGCTGATTTATCCTTGTTAAACAAGGATCCATAAATATCTCTAAGCATCTCTGTTTCAAACTTTTGATTTTCTAATAATTTAAGTATTCCTTCATAATCCTCTAAAGCTCCCTTAAAATAACTAATTGCTGCAAAGGCTCTGCTAATTCTCATTAATCCTGCAGCCCATGCCAACAATTGAAGGACTAAAAAAATTGTAATTAAATCATATAAATAACTGAGCTTAAATACTACGATGACCATTGAAACCGAAATAGTTACCATTGGCATATAATACAAAAATTTTTTCAACACTTTATTCTTAAACAACTTATTTTTATCTTTTATAAAGGCTAATAGTTTCTCCGGACTCTCCAAAGCACCACTTTTTCTTTTACCTTCATATTCCATGAACTGGCATAGTTCTAATTTATCTTTTAATTCATCTACAGCTTTTTGACGTTTACTAATATCCTCTGCACTAAAGTTAGAGTCCAATAATACTTTCGCTAGTCTATTTCTACCCTTCCAAGTAGAAGTAATATTAATTAACTGAAAAATCGATTCCTGTCCAACAATATCAAGGTCAAAAGAATATGGATGTGCCCTATCTACAAATTCACTTCCAATATCCTTAAAAGTTACCCATTCACCAGAAATTCTTTTTAAGTACTTATTATTTATATCTATCATTACTTCTGCTGCTTGGATTTTTTCTTTTATCTTCCCATGGTATATTATCAACCCTATAAAAAACAAAAGTAGTAATGAACTAATTACTATATTAATGACCAAAATAGGTTCCTTGAATAATTTGTATATATAGTATCCAGCTCCAATTGCTGTAACCAACCTCAGGTATCCAATTCTATCACTGCTTTTTTTATATAAATTAATTTCATTCTCATACTTTTCAATTCTTACTTTAAACTTTTCCTCAACCATTATAATCCCCCTAACTATTAATCCCTTTAAAATATTTTATAACTCAATATACTATACCTCTTATAAGTTATCCAAAATATCATTACAGAATAAAACTTTATATTTTTTGATCTCCTCTTTATTGTATCCATATATTGTATTTTATTCAAAGACTTTTTTATTATATTAATAATAATGAAAAATGAGTCAGGATGTACAATCCTAACCCATTTCCATTTTTGAAGCAACATTTAAAATTATTTTATAGTTGAACCCCTCAACTAATTGAAACACTATATATGTTACCTCATACCTTTTTAATTATGCATTATTTTTAAATTTAATTACTTATTACTCAAATTTATTGTCCTTATTATTTTGAAACACACTTGGTTGTTTCTGTGGACTTCCATGATTATCTTGCTGTTCATGAAGTTTTTGTCTTCTCTTTCCCTTTTGCATTGGATTTCCAATATTAGCTCTTCCATTACCTTGTTTCATTTTCACGCCTCCCTTCACCAATAGTTTCTACATATTTTTTACCTTTATGTAATCCATATAATTCTATAATTATTTATACTGATATTAAAATGGAGTAGATACTTTTCATCTACTCCATTTTAAATACTATATTATTTTCTTTTAAACAACTCATCCTTATAAGAGTATCTGCTATAACATTTTTGCAAATCCCATTTAAAGTTTATCATATATTTTATAAAGTTCTTAAGGAACTAGCCTTGTTCTATCCCTAGGAATCAATGTGGCTTCCCTGACATTTTCTAATCCTAACAGCTGAGCTGTAATTCTTTCAAGCCCTATTGCAAGGCCGCCATGCTTAGGCATTCCATATTTAAATATTGCTGTGTAACTTTTATAATTTTCTGGTTCTAAGCCTTTATATCTCATATTTTCAACTAACTGCTCATATCTATGAATCCTCTGTCCTCCTGTAGTTATTTCAAGCCCTTTAAATAAAAGGTCAAAGCTATGAGTTTCATTTTCGCCACAAGGCATGGTATACATAGGTCTCTTTCTTCTTGGATAATGAGTTAAAAATACAAAATCACATCCATACTGCTCTTTAACATGACGTGAAATTAGTTTTTCACCCTCTGGATCTAAGTCTCCTTTAAGCTCTGTTTTACCATACTTATTTTTCAATATTTCAATTGCCTCACTAAGCTTCATTCTTGGTATTGTTGAGTTTATTTGCGGAATTTCCATCTCTAATATACTTAAATATTTTTTTCCTTTTAATGAAATTTTACTAAGAATATATTTCAAAAGCTCTTCCTCTAAATTCATAACCTGATTTTCATCTTCAATGAAGCCCATTTCAAGGTCCATACTCACATATTCATTTAGATGTCTATTTGTATTATGCTGTTCTGCCCTATATACATGAGCAATTTCAAATACCCTTTCAAATCCAGCACCAACCATCATCTGCTTATAAAATTGTGGACTTTGAGCTAGATATGCCTTGTTTTCAAAGTACTTAACTTCAAAAATTTCAGTTCCACCTTCCGCGCCCTCTGAAACAATCTTAGGTGTAAATATTTCTATAAACCCTTGCGAAGTTAAATATTCTCTAAAACCTTCCACAATTAAATTCTGAATCTTAAATATGGAGTTTATCCTTTCATGTCTTAAACTAAGAACTCTATTATTAAGCATGGTATCTAAGTTCACATTAAGCTTCTCTGAATTAATCTCTATAGGAAGTTCTTCTTTTGTTCCATTAATAATTTCAAATTGCTCCACTTGAACTTCAAAAGAATTCAAAGAATTTTTACCTTCCTTAACAATCCCTTCAAAGGATACCACTGACTCTAACCTAAAATTCTTTTCTTCCATTGCAGTATTCTCTATGACACATTGAACAAGGCCCGTTCTATCTCTTAAGATGACAAAGGAAATAGACTTCAACTTCCTTATTTTATGCACCCATCCTTGTATTAAGACTCTCTCATTTATCATGCTGTTTAATTCATTAATTAATGTTCTCTTCATTAAAATCACTCCTTTTAATACTTTATAGTTTTTTATTAATACAACTTACTCTTCATAATAACTCCTTGGAGTTCCTTCCTTAATCCTTCATTTTAAATTTATAAAAAGAGCCCCTCAAACCAAACTTTGGTTCAAGGGGCAAAATCTGCGGTACCACCCTTATTAATTTAACTTGCTATAATAACTAATTTAAAACAGTTGCCCTAACACTACTCCATTTATCAACTTAATGAACGTTCAAGATTAAGCTAATAAAATAAAGCCTTCACTCCTGCTAGGAGTGAAGGCTATGTTCACGGTACCATCCTAATTTGATTAATTATAATTAATTAAATCATCTTTAACCCTTCTAACGGAGGAAGCCGATTTATCCTACTTCTATTTCAGATAAATATCTCCAGGATGTCCTTCAATGCTATTGTCCTCATAGAGCTTCCACTATCCTCTACTCGCTTTAGATACTATATAACATCTACTTTTCCCTTCAAAGAATTTTGTATATTTTCTATAAGTAAGCCTCGAAATCTTAATTTTGTCAGTGGAACTTACTCATTAGAGCACTCCTTCGAATAAATATGAGAAGGAGTTTCCTATATAATATTCCATCCAATCACATTTGTCAATATATTTTAAATGTTTAATCTTTTAATTAAGGTATAGTTACTTGAATTGCCTTCGCTCCCACTTGAGGTGGAATAGATTTTGTCATTACCTCACTGAGGACAAGATATATTGAATCTCCCTTATTTATTGAAAACTCTACTGGATTAACCTTTTCATATTGCTGATTCATATCCATTGGACATTCCTGAGGGATTATTAAGGTTTCTGGACTAACGATTGCAATAATCTCTTCCTTGTAAATAGTGCAGTTTTTAATATACCCCTTAGCTGTAATTCTCATAATATTATTTACTTCATCAATATCAACAGCTTCAACCTCTCCCATGAATATAGGACTTTTAGATTTTCTTGCCTCTGCGAAGGCTAAGGTTGTAAAGGTTAATAAAATTAATAAGGTTATTGATAGGACTTTTTTAATTTTCATAGCTCTGCCCCTTTTTATAATTATTTTTCAAGTTTATTTAAATTTAGTATTTCTAAAAAAAATAATTATATAACCTATTCATTAACCAATTCCGCCATAAATAGTTCCCAAAATAATAACTATGATTGTAACTGGCACAAAAACAAATTTTCCGAAACATACAAACCAGCTTCCTAACTTTCTCTTACACCCCTTATTTACTTCACTTAATATCTCCTCTTCCTTTAATACATAGAAAAATATAATGGCTACTATTAAAGCTGCTATTGGAGAAATAATTATTGTAACTAAATTTGTAAAATTATCAAAGCTTCCCATATTTACTGTTAGTGGCAGAGCTAATATAAAGCATGCTAACCCAATAGATATAGAAGTCCTTACTCTGTTTATTTTTGTTGAAGACATAACTGCTTCCACAATTCCCTCCAACATATTAACAGAAGAAGAAATTGCTGCAAAAATAATACTTAAGAAGAATAATATACTTAATAGTCTTCCAAAAGCCATGGATTGAAATATTGTTGGCACTGTAATAAATAATAAAGACGGACCTGCTGTAATATCAAGATTTAAGGCAAATACTGCAGGAATTATCATAAATGAAGCAACTAAGGCTGCAATAGTATCAAATAACGCAGTACTTAAAGCTGATGATGGAACATCAAACTTTTCATTAATGTAACTGCCGTAAACCACCATACCACAGCCATTTAATGATACTGTAAAAAATGCTTGTCCTAATGCCATAACCCAAGTTTCACCATTAAGCAAATGCTCCCATCTAGGTTTTAAAAGGTACTCCACGCCAGCCATTGACCCCTCTAAGCTTAAACTTTTAATTGTTAAAATAATAAATAGTACAAGCAGTAAAGGCATTATAATTTTATTTAGTCTTTCAATCCCCTTATTAATACCTAATGCAACTACAACTAAAGTTAAAACCACCGCTATTAAAAACCATGGAATGGTAGAAGTTGTTCCCGCAAAGCTGTCAAAGTAAGTTGATGCATTAATATTCATAATCTGCCCATTTAAGCTCATAAAGAAATATTTTAAAATCCACCCTATAACAATAGAATAAAACATAAATACTCCCGCTAAGCCAATTGGCGGAATAGCACCTATAATAGAGCCACCCTTTTTATTTTTTCTTTTAAAAACTGCTTTAATTCCACCTAAGGACCCTGACTTAAACATTCTTCCAAAGGTAAACTCCGTTACAAGACCAGTACTTCCTAATAAAAATACAAACAAGAAATATGGTATTAAAAAGGCTGCTCCACCGTATTTCCCAAGCTTATAAGAAAACATCCATATGTTTCCCAGACCTAAAGCCGCTCCTACACACGATATAATAAAACCAAATTTATTTGAGAATAAATCCCTTTTTTTAAGATTACTAGTATTGGACAAATTCTTTTCAATTTCCATTTTAACTCCTCCTAAATGAGCCTCCAAATCTCTGATTTGGCTAAGGCGAATTTACTCCTTGGAATATATAACAAGGAGCTTCAAATATATAAAAAAAGCCACATAGCTTTTTACTATGTGGCTAAATAGTCTGCCTAGGATCAACAAAAGCCACATAGTATACTCTACGTGGCTAAATTTAATCAAATTAAATATAACCACCATAGATACATTTCTCGTAAGATTTGTATCTATGGTGTTCTTTTATCTCATAAATACAAACCTTTATCTATAATAGTTATAATAATAGCTATTTAATTTTACAAAATTAAAGGTTGTACACTTATTCATTATTATTTCTCCTAAATTGAAAATATTTTTACTTTTCTTAATATGAATCCTATTATATTATTATATTTATAAAAATACAACCCCTATTTTTATATATAATAAAAAACTACGGTAGAGTCCCTAGCTTCTATCGTAGTTTTTATACCTATTTAGAAAGATATAACTTAGTCCAATCTCTAAAAAGCAAACCCCCACCTCTCGGATCTGCACTGTCTATACCTCGAACTTTATTTAGCGCAACCATAACCTTTCGTTCATAATTAATAGGGTATACAGCTGCATCCTCTGCTAACTTTAACTGAATGTCAGTATAAATCTTTTTACGTTTTTCATTATTCTGTTCGCCATCAGCCTTTTCCCATAAAATATCTATTTCATCATTACTGTAGCCCCATTGATTTAAAAAAGCATCGCTCTCAAAATAATCCCTATAGGCTTCTGGATTTCCACCAAGTTCATACCCTGTTACATAAAGATTACACTCTTCCTTTTTGTTTACAAGCACTTCTTGAAAGGCTTTTTTATCATAATCTCTTATTTCAACTTGAATATCAGCTTCCTTTAACTGACGCTGAATCTCCTGCGCATATTCCTTATGACCATCCTCTTCATTACAGTAGCCTAATGTCAATTTACCAATATCTATTGACGCTTTTTTCAAGAACTCCTTGGCCTTTTCAGAATCTTGCTCATATTCCTCTATTGATTCACCATCATAATAAAAATCTGTGCTTGGAAGAAGAATAGTTTTTGCTTCCTTTGCACCTTTTTCATCTCCATCATAAGCTGCAGCGATAATGCCTTTTCTATTTAATGCAAAGGAAATAGCTTTTCTAATATTAGCATTATTCATTACCTTTGTATTTTCATTGAAAGCTAAAAAATTTAATTTCCCTGCACAATGAGAATAATTTTGAAATTTGGAATCCTTTTCCTCTGACTTTTCATAAAGTTCATTAGTAGCTTCCATTAAACATATTTCTTCTTTTTCGAGTGCTTCCTGTTGATTTTCTTTCGGTATAACTTTTATTGTAATTGAATCAGCCTTTGGTTTGCCGCCAACATATTCATCAAATCTTACCAAAGTTATATATTCGCCCTCTTTACTTTCCTTATACTTAAAAGGACCCGAACCAATTGGGTAATTATTTTTTTCTGAGGCTGCTACAATCTTTTCACCTTCATAAACATGCTTTGGAATTGGGCATATCCTTGAAAGGTTATGAAGAAAACCAGCTTTTTCAAACGGAAGTTCAATCTTTATTGTAAAGTCATCTTCTTTCATTACTGTTATAGGCACCTTATTTACCATTAAATAAGGTCTTAACATGGACCCTTGACTTTCATCTAGAATCAGATTAAGGGTATAAATGACATCATCAGCAGTTATAGGTTTTCCGTCATGCCAGGTGAGTCCTTCCTTCATCTTTATTGTTATTTCCTTATTATCCTTAAACTCTACTAAATTTGCTAAACAATATGTAATGTCCATACCTTCATAAAGATATAGCGGCGCATATAAAATATTTGTCACTAAATTAGCTTTAGAAAGATCTGTAAACACTGGATTTAGGCTTCCCACCTTATTTTCTGAAGGCACTACAATGTCCCCGCCACCGCTTGTTCCACCAACATTGTTGCCAAACTTAGCATCATCCGAAAAGCTTCCTTCTCCATTATCTATAGAATTGTCGCTACACCCCGCTAATACACCCCCCATTGTAAGAACTATTAAAAGTACTGAAATCAGCTTTTTAAATTTCATCTTTCTTTTTAGAAGAATTTATATCAAAATTTAAATCCTTCTAAAGCTCACCTCCCACAAATTTATAAACTTTAATTTCACGATTTGTTTTATTTTGAGCAATTATTGCAATTATTATTAAAGAAAGATTTAAATAAAAACTAAAAGCTAGGAATATAAATTCCTAGCTTTTAAAACTTCAACTAACTTTGAGCTTCTCCGTTATCTACATCGAAAATTACAGTAGATTTAAATAAATCTCCATCTATATCAATATTAAATTCTCCCCCATGAAGATGAACAATATTCTTAGCAATTGCAAGCCCCAAACCTGAACCTTCTGTATGTCTTGACTCTTCACCACGCTTAAATCTTTCAGTTATTTCTTCTGGATCAAAATTTAATTCATAGGAAGATATATTCTTCATAGTTATATAAACCTTCCCATCGTATTCAGTTACATTTATATAAACTCTTGTTCCTTCAAGCGAATATTTTATTATATTGGAAATTAGATTCTCAAATACTCTCCAAATCTTTCTTCCATCTGCACTGATATATAATTTCTCCTTAGGAACTGAAAGTTTAAAATCTAAATTAGCTTTTTCAATTCTTCCTTCTGCTTCTCCTAACGTCTGTCTTAATAGAGCTACAATTTCAACCCTTGTAAAAGTAAGTTGCATTGCACCACTTGCTGCCTTAGAAGCTTCAAATAAATCATCAATTAATATTTTTAATCTTTGAGACTTCTTATCTAAAACCTCAACATAAGCTTTAGCTTCCTCTGGCTGCACATCACATCTTTTCAACAAATCCACATAATTTATAATTGATGTAAGTGGGGTTTTTAAGTCATGAGAAACATTAGTAATAAGCTCTGTCTTCATTTTCTCACTCTTAGTTTCATTAGCAATAGAAGTCCTCAAGCCTTCTTTCATATTATTTATGCTGTGTGCTAAATCCCTTAATGCACCTTTTCTTTTCTCTGGAATATCCTGGCTAGTTCTTCCTTCACTAATGTCCTTTGCTACTTTTGTAATTTTATTAAGATATGCTAAATCTCTTGTTGCAGTAAATATAAACAGAATAGTAGCTATAATAGCACCACATATTGCGATAATTAATCCAACCTCTGCAAATGCAACTATAAATAAGAAACCTCCAACTACTAAACCACAAACATAAATAGCTAGAATTAGAAATAGCTTTCTTCCAAAACTCTTCTTTTCAAGACATATTTGAACATACTCGTAGAATTTGACTAAGTAACTATCTTTAAGCAGTTGGCCTTTATTGTATTTTAAGACAACAACCTTAGCTACAACATATAAACCAGCCAAAGCCATAACCCATAATATAACATTTTTGTAGTTAAGAGTATTCCTGTAATTATTCATCCAATAGTGCTGATACATCATAGCTCTAATAACAAATAATACAATTAATCCAATAATACTGAATTCTATAGGGTACTCATTAAGTTTATTTGTTACATCATCAAGATAGGTCCCTTTATATTTCATCTTCTTTAAAACACCTAATAGGATAATAATTAATATTACTCCACCTATAAAACCCCATAGTTGCATTGATGTTATATTTTGGGCCTTTTCAAAATCTGCACTGCCATTATAAATATTATCACCTACCGCTAAATCCATTTGCCTTGGTATCGCAATATAAATATCTAAATCTCCTTGTGGTTGAAAAGTGCTGTTATGATTTCCATAATACTCATCCTCTAAGGTGTATTTTATTGTTAAATCATCATAATAGCTGCCATTGTATCGATGAATATTAGCTTTCTCTAAATCCTTTGGAGTCATCTTTTCTCCATCAATGTATATATAACTTTGCTTGCTATTCCCACTTATATGGTGCTCTGCAAAGTACCCGCTATTTCCTTGTAAAAGAGCTATTCCCTCCTTACTGCCTTCATAGTTAGACATCCATATGTTATTTGCCCTATCATATACAATATATTTTAAATTCTGCTGACTATCCAAATAATTCTTATTTCTTGTATAATCTACTGTCTTCTGTTCGACAATCATTTTCTTTAAGGCTTCATCATCATATCCTGACTCTTTTATAATTTCCTGACGAATGTTATCCTGTTCTTTCTTCCATCTGTTCTCATCCCAATCTGAAGTATCCCTTTGATAAAGCTCCTTAACCCTTTCTTCATACTCTCTATCGGTCTGCTCATTTGCCCAATCTCTAGCAATATTAAGTTCCTCTACTGTTATATTATTAGGATCTTTTACATAAGCTTCTGTTTTGTATAATTCTCCAAAGGCTAAAACCTTTCTAGTGAATTCATCAATGTCATCACCTAAAAAGGACCAATTATACATGCTTGCATCTTTAAATACATGTTTGTTCTGAATAAAATCCCTTCCACTAATAACAGTAAGAGCTATTGCCATAGTCAAGAAAATCAAAACTAACGTTCTTGCAAGCTTCATTCTTCTAAAATCTCTTACCATATCTTCATAAGATTCTTTATTATCAAATTTATTTTTTCTTATCTTACTGTCTGTTAAAACATTTTCTTCTCTAATATTTTTCGATTTTGTATCCAATGCCCCACACCACCTTTAAATATTTTGGCTCCTTAGGATTAATTTCTATTTTTTCACGAATCCTTCTAATATGAACCGCTACAGTATTATCCACATTATAGCTAGGCTCATTCCAAACCTTCTCATAGATTTCCTCCATGGAGAACACTCTTCCTTTATTCTTCAGTAATAATTCTAATATTTTAAACTCTATTGGAGTAAGCTTTACGATCTCTCCATCTATAAAAACTTCCTTTGTACTTACATCTAACTCTAGTCCACCACTTTTTAAACTATCACTTGAATCCTCTTGATTCAAATTGCCAAGAGTAATATACCTTCTAAGCTGTGACTTAACTCTTGCAATAAGCTCTAATGGATTAAAAGGTTTTGTAATATAATCATCAGCCCCCATATTAAGCCCTAAAATTTTATCTGTATCCTCTGACTTAGCCGAAAGCAAGATAATTGGAATATTCTTCTCTTCTCTAATCTTTAATGTTGCCCTTATACCATCCATTCTAGGCATCATAATGTCCATAATTATTAAATGTATATCATGGTCAACCAAAAGTTCTAGAGCTTCAACACCATCTCCTGCTCTATAAACCTTAAGCCCCTCGTTTGCAAGATATATCTCTATTGCATCCACAATTTCTTTATCATCATCTACAACTAATATATTATAATTCATTTTTCTATCCCCTTCCCAAATTACTATCTTACATTAATTTTATACCATTTTATCAATTACTATTAATTATAACATGATGATAATGAATTTTAATTTAGAATTTTAAATTGAGAATGTAAAATGATGGTTGAAATTTCTTCAGAATTTCTTTCATTCTATCTGTAATTCTAAACGCTAATCCTCTAGTTCAAGGTTATAATTTTATTTTAAATGTGAATTATTTCATATTGGCTAATATAAATCTTACAATTTTCTTAAGATAGAAGATCTGACCCATGATTTCTATGGGTTAATTCTGATTCTTTACCTTTCATTGCAATCTCCCTTAAGAACTTATCTTAATTTATATAAAAAAGAAATCCAGCTCATCTGGATTTCTTCAATAATTCTTAATTCGAAATTCAGGCATTCTTAATTACTAAGCTGCCTTTGTATATTCTGTATCAATGCTATTTTTTTGTTGCTTTTTTTCTTTATTTTTATCTATTAATTCCACAACCACTTTGTAGATTTGAATTATTACTGTTGGTACAAAAGCTAACCCGTATATAGCCAAAATTTGATTTAAAGCAAGTGGTGTTACTTCAAATAAATTCTGAAGGAATGGTATGAATAAAACACTATTTAAGAAGAATAATCCTGTACCAAATGCCATCCAACTATATTGGTTTGAGAATAAACCTAAAGTGAATATAGACTTCTTACCTCTACAGTTAAATCCATGAAATAATCTAGCTAAGCAAAGAGTTGCAAATGCCATTGTTGACGCTTCTCCATGTCCTGTTTTTAATCCCATATAGAAAGCTATAATTGTGAAGATACCTATTATTAATCCTTCTAAAGCTACTCCCCAAATAAATTCTTTTGAAAGAATTGATGCCTTACTGTTTCTTGGCTTATCTTTCAATAAATCTCTACGAGATTTTTCCATTCCGATTGCTATTGCCGGTAAGCTATCTGTCAATAGATTAATAAATAGTAAATGTACCGCTTCAAATGGCATTGGCAGAGCCATTAATGAAGTATATAAAACTGCTATTATTCCTGATGTATTACCAGATAAAAGGAATTTTATTGAGTTTTTAATGTTTGCATATATATTTCTTCCATTCGCAACAGACTTAACTATCGTCGCAAAATTATCATCTGTAAGTATTACAGATGCAGCGTCCTTGGATACCTCTGTTCCTGTTATCCCCATTGCAATTCCTATATCTGCTTGTTTTAAAGCTGGGGCATCATTAACACCATCCCCAGTCATGGCAACTATTTGTCCTTTTTCCTGCCAAGCTCTTACTATCCTAATTTTATGCTCTGGAGAAACTCTTGCATATACAGATATGTGTTCAAGATTTTTCTTTAATTCTTCATCTGACATTTTATCTAATTCTAAACCTTCAACAGCTCTATCTCCTGATTGAAGAATTCCTATCTGCTTAGCAATAGCTGAAGCTGTTATCTTATGGTCTCCTGTAATCATGATAGGCTTTATCCCTGCTGTTATACAATCAGCAACAGCAGCAGCTGACTCTTCTCTTGGTGGATCTATCATTGAAATCAGCCCCATAAATGTATAGTTATTTTCATCCTCAAGAGATAGTTCTCTAATTTCATCTATTTCCTTATATGCAAAGGCTAGAACTCTTAAACCATTTTCAGATAACATTCTATTGTTTAGCAAAATGCTATCTTTATCGTCTTGAGTTATCTCTCTAACTCCCTCACCTGTGTGGATTAATTTAACCCTATCTAAAATTACATCTAAAGCTCCTTTGGTGAACATAAGATTTTTACAATCAATATTGTGAAGGGTACTCATAAGCTTTCTATCTGAATCGAAAGGAAGTTCCTTAGCTCTTTCATACTTACTTCTTAAGTCTAACTCTTCTACCTGATACTTATGTCCAAGATTAACTAGTGCAACCTCTGTTGGATCGCCTATCTCTTTTCCCTTCTTAGATGTTGAATCATTACATAATATTGAGCTCATTAATAAATAGTTTTCTACAGTATTATTTAAATTTAGCTCTGTGTCTTCAACTAATTTATTATCTACAAAAATCTTCTTAACTGTCATTTTATTTTGAGTAAGAGTACCAGTTTTATCTGAACAAATAATTGATACTGAACCTAACCCCTCGACAGCTTTAAGCTTTTTAATAATTGCATTTTCCTTAGCCATCTTTTGAGTTCCAAGGGCAAGTACAATAGTTACTATTGAGCTTAGTGCTTCTGGTATTGCTGCAACTGCAAGTGCAACTGCAAACATTAGAGAATCAAGCATCGGAGTACCTCTATATACGCTTAAGCCAAATATCAAAACACATACTCCTAAAATACCAATAGCTAACTTTTTACTAAAATCATCTAAATTTTGCTGTAAAGGAGTCTGCTTTTCTTGAGTCTGCTCCATTAAGGATGCAATTTTCCCTATTTCAGTATTCATACCAGTGCCAGTCACAACTACTATAGCTCGTCCATAGGTTACTAAAGAACCTGAGAATACCATATTCTTTTGATCACCTAAAGGAAGTTCTTCTCTTTCGATGATATCGCTAATTTTATTTACACCTTCCGATTCTCCTGTTAAAGAGCTTTCATTTACTTGAAGTGAATAATTCTCTATTATTCTTCCATCTGCAGGAACTAAATCTCCAGCTTCTAAAACTAATATATCTCCAGGTACAACCTCCTTAGAGCTAACCTCTGTCTTTGTCCCATTTCTAAACACCTTAGCTGATGGTGAAGAAAGTGCTTTTAGACTTTCTAATGATTGTTCAGCTTTAAAGTGCTGAACTGTTCCTAAAACTGCATTTAAAGTAATAACGGCTACAATTACTATTGTACTTTCTAAATTCCCTGTTAATGCTGATATACCTGCAGCTCCAATTAAAATCGCTACTAGTAAATCCTTAAATTGACTAAGAAATACTTGAAGTACTGTTGCTTTTTCTTTTTCAGTTAATGTGTTGGTTCCATACTTCTGCAAATGTGCTTTTACTTCTCCGTCAGTTAAGCCTTGCTTTGTGGTGCCAAAATGTTTTAAAGTTTCCTCTGAAGACTTTGAAAAGAATTTTACCATGTGATTTCCTCCTATAAATTTCTACATTTTTCGAGCCAATTTTTAAATAAAAAAGAGACCCTTAATATAACTTTCACCAATAGTGAAAGCTATATTAAAAGTCTCGTAACCAAGTTGGTATATAACACCAGGAGTTTAAGCCGCGAATGTTGATGTTATATTTTCTACTACTCCCTCTTAATAGGAATTTATTTTTAATCTAATGAGCAATTTACTTCTGTCATTTTCTTATTATACGGAGATCAACTCGAAAATGCAATAGTATTTCCCACCAAAGTTTGTTAATTTTTATCCCACTATTTAACATGAAGTTAACACACCACTTTCCATTTATGCAATTTACTAATAATAACAATTCACTTTTCTATAAAATGAAATTTTATTTTATATAAATTTCATTTATCTCTTGAATATAGATTTTAAATATTATAATATATACTTATGATTTTTAAGAAACTATTCAGTATTATAAACAAACTTAGGAGGACTTAACATGAAGAAAAAAAGCCCATTAGCTTTCAAAATTTTAATCGGTATGATTCTTGGAATCGTAGTAGGATTCTTTTTTCAAAGTAATCCAGCCTTTGCTGTAAGTTATATAAAACCTTTCGGTACAATTTTCTTAAACCTTATTAAAATGGTTGTAGTACCCGTTGTTCTTTTTTCAATTATAGTTGGCGTTATCTCCATGAAGGACATCAAAAAAATTGGTTCTGTAGGACTTAAAACCATTGCATTTTATATGATAACAACTTGCATAGCTGTTACTTTTGGTTTATTTTTCGCTAACCTCTTAAACGTAGGTGGCGGATATCAGCTTGCAGGAGAAGCTCTTTCTTATGAAGCCGCTACTGCCCCAAGCTTCATGGACACCTTCGTTAACATTTTTCCTAGTAACGCAGTTGCTCCTTTAGCAAACGCAACAATGCTTCAAGTAATCGTAATAGCCCTATTCTTCGGCTTTGGAATAATTTTAACAGGAGAAAAAGCTGAACCTGTTGTAAAGTTTGTTGAAGCCTTCAACGAAGTTTGTATGAACATAATGAATTTGATAATAAAGCTTTCTCCTATCGGCGTATTTGCTCTTTTAGTTCCTGTAATTGCCGAAAATGGTCCAAGCGTTCTATTACCTCTATTAAAACTGATTGTTATAATTTATTTAGTGTACTTTATTCATATGGTTATTGTGTATTCTTTATCAGTTAAAGCTATAGCTAAAATCTCGCCAATAACCTTCTTTAAAAATATGTTTCCTGCCATGTCTCTTGCATTTTCTTCAGCAAGCTCCGTTGGCGCATTGCCTCTTAACTTAGAATGCACTCAAAAACTCGGTGCTAAAAGTGAAGTTGCAAGCTTTGTATTACCTCTAGGTGCAACCATCAACATGGACGGTACCGCAATATATCAAGGTGTTTGTGTAATATTTATAGCTCAAGTATTTGGATTTGATCTTTCAATCAGCCAGCAAATTACTATAATTCTTACTTCCACCTTAGCTTCCATAGGAACTGCTGGAGTTCCTGGAGCAGGAATGATAATGCTTGCTATGGTTCTTCAAAGTGTAGGGCTTCCAATTGAAGGCATAGCTCTTATCGCCGGTATCGACCGTATTCTTGATATGGGAAGAACAGTAGTAAACATTACAGGAGATGCTGCCTGCACAGTTTGTGTTTCTGCTATAGAAGATAAAAAATCAAACTTAACTAATAACACTCTCAAAGCTGTAGCTTCATAAATATAGTTTAATAAAAAATATGCTGTAGTAATCCCTATTTGGATTCTACAGCATATTTTTTATCCAAATTAAATAATCCATTGAGTTTATATTCATATTTTAGATAATTGAAATTTTCATATAGAAAAAATTTCAATATCATTCATAAATACGAAACACTTTTACATATAAATTTAATATAGACTTAATTTTATTTAATTTAAGGAGGGATATAAATGAAAAAACAAAGATCATTAGCTTTCTACATTTTGATTGGTATGATTCTCGGAATAATAGTGGGTATATTATTCCAAGGCAATCCAAATTTTGCAGTAAACTATATTAAACCATTTGGCACCATCTTTTTAAATTTAATTAAAATGGTTGTAGTTCCTGTTGTACTATTTTCTATCATTGCTGGTGTAATCTCCATGAAGGACATAAAAAAAGTTGGTTCTGTTGGTGTCAAAACCATTGCTTTCTATATGGTAACTACCTGTATCGCCGTAACTTTAGGCCTTATTTTTGCTAATATTTTAAGAGTAGGCGGCGGATATAAATTAGCTGGAGAAGCTCTTACTTATGAAGCAGCTGTAGCTCCAAGCTTTATGGAAACCTTCGTAAATATTTTCCCTAGCAACGCTGTTGCACCTCTTGCAAATGCAACTATGCTTCAGGTTATTGTCATAGCTTTATTCTTCGGATTTGGTATTATCGTTGCTGAAAAAAAAGCTGAACCTGTTGTAAAGTTTGTTGAATCCTTCAATGAAGTTTGCATGAAGGTCATGTCAATGATAATTAAACTATCTCCTATAGGAGTATTTGCTCTTTTAGTACCTGTTGTTGCCACCAATGGACCACAAGTGCTATTACCTCTATTAAAGCTAATATTAATCGTTTATCTAGTTTATATAGTTCACATGGTAGTTGTTTACTCAACTACAGTAAAAGTCATGGCAAAAATATCACCATTAACCTTCTTCAAAAATATGATTCCTGCAATGACCATGGCATTTTCCTCCGCTAGTTCTGTTGGTACATTGCCTCTAAACATGGAATGCACTCAAAATATGGGAGCTAAAAAAGAAATATCAAGCTTTGTACTTCCACTCGGTGCCACAATCAACATGGATGGAACTGCAATATACCAAGGTGTATGTGCAATTTTCATTGCTGAAGTATTCGGTTTAGAATTAACTATAGGTCAGCAGCTTACAGTTATTTTAACAGCAACCTTAGCTTCAATTGGTACAGCCGGTGTTCCTGGAGCAGGAATGATAATGCTTGCTATGGTACTTCAAAGTGTAGGCCTACCTATAGAAGGTATCGCTCTTATAGCTGGTATAGATCGTATTCTTGATATGGGTAGAACAACTGTAAATATTACAGGTGATGCTGCATGTACTATGTGCATTTCTGCTATGGAAGATAAAAAAATAAATAAATCCTCAAATAATAAAACTGTATCAAATTAAACTCATAAGTAAAAGCATGCTGTAGATGAACTTATCTACAGCATGCTTTTTATTTTATCGAAAATAAACCATTTATGTTTGGTATAATTGTATTAATGTTACTTCTTAGGTTGACACTTTAAATAATATATACAATTTATTGGAGGATGATCATATGGCAATAGAATTAGTTCGAGAATACTTTAAGGACCTTGGTATAGATGAGAGAATTCAAGAATTTGATGTTTCTAGTGCAACTGTTGACTTGGCAGCAAATGCTTTAAACGTTAAACCTCAAAGAATTGCTAAAACACTATCTTTTAAGACAAAAGACGGTGATAGCTGTATATTAGTTGTTACTGCTGGCGATGCCAAAATAGATAACTCTAAATTTAAGTCAAAGTTTTCTATGAAAGCAAAAATGCTTACTCCTGAAGAAGTAGACACCTTAGTAGGCCACAGTATAGGTGGAGTATGCCCTTTTGCCATTTCTCCTAACATTCTAGTTTATTTAGATGAATCTTTAAAAAGATTCAATACCATATTTCCAGCCTGTGGAAGCAGCAACAGTGCAATAGAGCTAAACTGTGAGGAGCTATTTAAATATTCAAATGCCATGGAGTGGGTAGATGTTTGCAAGATAGTATAGAATCAATCATTAAATAAAAGCTTCTCCTTCAACTTAGGAGAAGCTTTTAACGCCTTTGACTCTATCATTCTAAGTTCTTTACTTTTAAATTAGTTTACGACAACCACAGCCTGCTTACCTAAATCTTCATATCTTTGTTCAACAATCTCTTTTTTGTATGCAACCAGCCCATTATTATTGTATGGATCATTAAAATAATAACTTGTGTCATCATATCCAACTAAAACTAAGCAATGCTCTCCACCAATCCAGTGATATCTTAATCCATTACTCTTAAGCAGCCAATCTGTTCCTTCAGAAGGCGGTTCCATTTCTATAGTAGCCCACACTAAAACCGGTATTCCCTTTTCAATATATTTTTCCGTAATTTCTTCCAAGCTTGTACCAGTTATGTTTTCTGCTTTTTTTCCACCGTCTAATATCTTATTCATAGATTTGACTATAACAGGCGCAAAACAACCATAGCTATATGAACTCCTCGGATCTCCTATAAAGTACTCATTAGGATCTTCTGCAATTAAAATCCCATCTTTGGATTCTATTGTTGAGGTATCTAAATATTTATCCACATACTGATCTACGAATATTTCATACCCATAATACTGTAATAACATAGTCGCACTTACAACCTCACAGCCTGATGGATAATAATTTGTTTGATCTATATAGGGTACATCTATAATTCCCTTTCTCTTTGAAATCTTCTGTTTGCCACTACTAGGCACATTATTAACTACACTTCTAACTTCATGCTTTACCTCTTCATCTTCATTACTATTTATTTTTTGTGTTTCATTTATCCCCACAGCTTTTTTCCCTAGAGTGTTACTTCCTTGGGACATACCCATACTAAATGCTGAAATTGTAAACATTCCAAGCACAGTCCCACATAGAATCATCCTTTTAAGGCTTTTCTTTTTATCATATAAAGTTTTTTTCTTCAACTTTAGCATATACTCTTCTCCCTTTTAATATATTTATAGCTTAGCGCTTTTTACTAATCAGTATAATTTATTTCTACCTCGCCTTACATTTTACCTTTTATTACCATAAATATTTTTTCTCATTATTTCTACATACGATTATATTTATCAGCTTTATATTCTATCGAAAAATAAATAAAGAGAACTTTAAGGAGTTCTCTTTGTCTTATTTTATAGTATTTTTATTAAAATATACTTTATTTTTATTTCAGATCACAATATACCTCATATATTTTATCCCATGTTTGTTTTCCAACAATACCATCCACATCTATATTATTGAATTTCTTTTGAAATGCTAAAACGGCAGCCTTAGTATTCAAATCGAACTCCCCATTGACATCCAATTGAGGTATCACAGAATAATATTGACTTACTACTCTTAAATACCTTTGAAATTCCCTTACTGCGGCTCCCGAATCTCCATACCTCAACAAATATTCCGGTGATACTCCAATGTTATGTTCTTCATCATCTTCTATAAAATCTAAAAGCTTTTTAGTATTGTTATAAATTAATGAAATTTTATACCAAGTTACTCTATTCACTACTCCTGTAGAAGCAATGTTGAATATTTCCTGAAAAGTCTTAACCGCTTTATAAGTATCGTTATTAAATTCTCCCGTAATAATGTCAATTTTATTTATTGCAGTAAAATTCTCTGATATTTTATTAAGCTTTTTCTGAATACCTTCTACCATTTTGCCATTACTGCCGACCTTCAACTCATCACCACTATACTGTTCATCAAGTCCATAAACATCAGATATCTTTTCCAATCTGATATCATCCCCAAAATACTTTTTCAAAATCTCCAAGGCATCACATCCGTTATTTGCCATAACTACAGTTCCCCATTTTGATAAACCACTACCTGATTCACTTATTCCATTACATGATGATGCCAGAATTGGACCTTTTCCTTCTTTACTCTCAATACACTCATTAAATACTTCATCTACTATTCTGGATATATTATCATAAATATTTCTTCCACGAACAAATTCTTGATCATAAGCACTACAATTAGTTACATCAAAAGCATAACCCTTATTTTTATACCATTCCGTTTGTATTCTATTTAATACAAAGGATATTTCAGCATATACATTTGCTCTTATAGCTTCCACTGGCCATGTTGGATAAATCTCACTTGAAGCAACATTTTTAATATAATCTAAGAAATCAAGTGTTACATTTTCAGCATATGAGTTTGGTGCACCTAAATGAACAGTAACATATTCAGGTATTACCAATGGTACACATCCACCCGAGCCTATCTTTATACCTTCAATCCTGTTTCTCTGAGTTAACTCAAGCAGTTTATGTGGTGGAATAAATGTAAACTCTGCTTCCTCCATAAAGACTCTTTCCTTCTTAGTAGGAATCATTTCCACATTTTGAATGCTTATTATATCTGGAAAGATATGAATCCCCTCAATTGCAACATCTCTATATCCCTTAGCCCTTATATATATATCGTAACTTGAATAAGGAACATCCTTTGATGCTGGATTTTCTCCAACTGATCTATCAGGAGTATTGACAGTAACAACTTTACTAATTCCGCACTCATCTGTAGTCAAAATCTTACCATCTTCAAACTCTATTGCTGCACTCTCAATTATAAAAATATTTCCACCACTAACTGGCATAACATTTTTAGCTGAAAAAAGCTGTACCTTTATAAAACCTTTCCCCATGGTTTTCTCCTTTAAATTAATGTTCATATTATAATATGTTCATCCATGGAATTATGCTAATGTTATTTTAAATACTAAAGGTTTAGATATAACTTTATAAAAAAAAGAAACCTCTTTTGAGATTTCTTTTTTTATAGTAATACTTATTTTAACTAACTATTGTTTGTCTCTAAAAAAGAAATACTAATATATCTCATTCTTATAACTGAATACCAAACACTTTAGCTATAGCTGGTAATACGCCAATGGCATTTAGCCATATAAAGAATATTAAAACCGGAGCAACATATCTTATCATTAATATAAAAAATTTCTTAAATACAAATTTATATCTACCACCACTAGTTATTTCTTCAATCGCATTATCAACACCCCATACATAACCAATAAATATACACATTGATAAAGCCGCTAATGGCATCAATACATTTTCAGCTAAAAAGCTCATAAAGTCGAAGAAATTATATCCCATTATTAAAAAGTCACTCATAGGACCATTTGCTAATGAACAAGGAATTCCAACTAAAAATATAATTGTAGCAAGTCCTATTGTAGCTTTTTTTCTTTCAATCTTAAAGATATCAATAACAAATGAAACAACTACTTCCAATAAAGATATTGCAGATGTTAAAGCTGCAAATAAAATTAATACAAAGAATAAAATTCCAAAGAATTGTCCAAAAGGCATTGCATCAAATACTGATGGCAATGTAATAAACATTAAGCTTGGACCTGCTGTCGGCTCAAACCCAAAAGCAAATACAGCTGGTAAAACTGCTAATCCTGCCAACATTGCTACTCCAGTATCTATAGCTGGTATAATCAATGCATTTTTTTCAAGATTCTCTTCTTTTCCAAGATAACTTCCATAAGTTATTATCGCTCCCATACCTAGGCTCAATGAAAAGAATGCTTGTCCCATAGCTGCCATTACTGTACTAATTGTTACCTTTGAAAAATCAGGTTTTAAGAAAAATTTAATTCCCTCCATAGCTCCATCTAATGTAACTGAACGAATAACTACACCAATTAATAAAATAAATAAAGCCGGCATCATAACCTTACTTGCCTTCTCTATTCCTCCTGAAACCCCTTTCAAAACTATTATGCAGCACATTGCCATAAATATAAAATGCCACACAATTGGAGCTGTTGTGGATGAAATAAAGCTTCCAAAATACGCACCAGCTTCTGAACCAACGATTCCACCTGTAACATACTTACCAATGTAATTTAATACCCATCCTCCAATTACACTATAAAAAGATAAAATACAAAAACCAACTATTACACCTATAATTCCTGCAAAGGCCCATTTTTCATTAAGTTTTTTATATGCTCCTACTGCACTAAGCTGTGTCTTTCGTCCTATTGCCATTTCTCCAAGCATTATTACGAAACCAATAACAACAATCATTAATAAATATAAAACTACGAAGGCACCTCCACCGTTAGCCCCAGCCAAATAAGGAAACTTCCATATGTTCCCTAAACCTACAGCCGATCCTGCCGCAGCTAATATAAATCCAATATTAGATGCCCACTGTCCTCTTTGATTACTCTGACTATTCATTTGTTCATTTCTCCATTTCTCTTGTTTTTCTTTTATTTCATAAGTAAATTTAAAACTGTATACAATAAGTTGTAACGGATTTTTTAATTATAAATAAACTTTTCTTAAATTTCAATAAATTTTAGCTATATATATTTCATTTAACACATGAAAAACTTTTCAACTTTTTATTTTAATACAAATAGTATCCAAATTTCCAAATTTAATTACTTACTGCATTTTAAATTAAAAGTCTTTCAAATAAATTTTATCAATTAATAAGGAGGTAGATTTTACTCTACCTCCTCATTTAAAACTTTTATGTTGGTATTAATCCTGGATTTATTTGTGTTCCACTATTACCTTGTTTTGAATTCACCCTCTGGTCTATATCATAATTTTTTCTACTGATTACTGTTGCTATATATGCTAATAATGCTGCTACAAATGCATTATAGGATTTTGCTATTGCCACATTATCACGTTTATCACAAGGAGCATTTGCTTTTCTCATATAATCCTCATAATTTATAGCCAAAAAAACTGCAGTAATATAAAGAAACATGAAATTTGCAAACTCTGGTATATTACTCACATCTGGCATATTTTTACCATAGCTAGTATTATTAAGCGTGTCACATATATCAACCTTAGACCTATATATGTAATACAAATTCAAAACAATTGCAATGATGATTAATACTAATGTATCAGAAGATATATTTAATACATTTAAATTGTATTTTAACTCCTGAGTATCTACTTGTCCACTAGAGCTCTTTTTAGTTGTTGGTGTCCCTATTTGAAAAACTCCTGGAAAAACCATATACTCTCCTCCTAAGTGTCATATATATTCAATATATGATTTATCACTTTTTTTGTTTCAAAAACTTGAGAATTACTTCATACTAAAAGAGAATGTTCAAAGTAATTTTCCAATCATTTTGATACATTCTCTTCTCTCCAAACAAGTAAATTATCTTTTGTATGACTATACCTTATTATATTATTCATCTCTAATTATGTTCACAAAAACTCTACTCTTCAATTAATTTTAATATTTTTGCAAGTATCTTTTTTTATATTTTAATTTACTATAGGTACTTACTTTGTTTATTACCTTAAAATTTATAATTCCTCCGATTACTCCAATAATGGGAACGCCTTGAATAAATTTAGTTGTTAACATAGCTTGTGATAATACTTTAGACGTATTTCTAATCTCTTCATCTAATATATAATTATTAGGCTTATTATTAAAAATATCATCACTCAGCTGTTCTAATATACTATTATATTTTCTTAGTTCATCTCCAGAGGTTAATGCTCCACAAATCAGATTTAAAACATAGATCTGCTCAAACTCATCCTCATAATTAAAACCATAACTTAAAGCAATCTCATATACAGTCTTTAATATCATTGTAATAAATAAAGGTATATCAGGTATTCCTATTCCTAAAAGCCCCAATCCGCCACCTTCAACAGTTGATATTGTAGTGTTAACAAAATTACTTTTCTTAGAGATACTATCTAACTCCTTTATTTTCTTTTTAGTTAATGATTTCTCAATAGCATAATTTTTAATATCATGCTCAATCTGAAGTTTCTCTTTATCATAAAGCTTCTCAATATATTTAGTCCCTTTTGACAATACAGTATTAAATCCTTGATAAAAAGCATTATCAAGGGTAACCTTTATTCTATCAGGAATACTTTCTTCAACCTTATTGATTATT
This sequence comes from Clostridium culturomicium, assembly GCF_000821305.1. Classification (GTDB taxonomy): domain Bacteria; phylum Bacillota; class Clostridia; order Clostridiales; family Clostridiaceae; genus Clostridium_J; species Clostridium_J culturomicium. The sequence goes on from NZ_CCXK01000014.1 coordinate 509,531, forward strand.
GGACTTACTTTTTCTTCATACACCTTACTATTCTTTTTATTTAATATTTTCTTTTCTTTCTTATCTATTTTTTTAAGTTGCTTGTCTATAATTTTCTTCAAAAACTTCACCCCCAGGTGATAAAAATTTATTTATTAACTCCTTATTATTATATATTTTTACCCCGTTTCTTATAACGCTAATTTTAAATTCCTTCCCCTTAATACTTTCTCCATCCACATTACAAACAACCTCTTCAGCACTATTAATTACAACATACTCACTTTGTTTCTTAGTAATAATAGCTAAGTTTTCATGTGTCCCTTTTATTAACTTCAAAAAACAAAAAGGAATCTTCAATTTTGAAACCTTATTTACAAAGTATATGTCAAAAAGCCCATCACAAAGTTGTGCATTCGGTGCAATATTAAATCCTCCACCATAATATCGTCCATTGCATATAGCCAAAAGAGTAAATTTATCCTTTTTCCAAAACTCATTAAGCTTTAGTTCTAACTCTTTAAACTTATATTTTATAAAGGTGTAAACAATACTAATATTATATATCTGAGTAGGTGGAATTTTAACTTTTTTCATTATCTCATGTGCATTATCAGCTATATCCCCATCAATACCAATGCAAGCAACATTAACAAAATACCTGTCATTAATTTTTCCCACATCCATTAAAAACTCTAACTTATCTATCCCCTCTAAAGTTCTATTGAAATCATTCCCACTACCTGCCGGTATAACTGCAAATAGATTTTTAGAACCAATAATTCCATTAACAACTTCATTCATAGTTCCATCTCCACCTACACTATATATAATACATTGAGATTCTTTATAACTCTCTGTTATTTTTGTTGCATCCATAGGATTTTTTGTATAGTGTATAATAAAGTCCAGATCCTCTTCCTGACAAACCCTTGCAATATTTTTTACTATCTTTAAACTCTTTCCTCCACCTGCCAGTGGATTTACTATAAAAACATGTCTCATTTATACCCAACCCCTAAAACAACCTTTATGTCATCTATCTAGATTTCTCTCCATAAAATTATACCATATTAATACAAATAAAAAGTCATAGATTTCTCTATGACTTTTATCACAAATTTAATTTAGTTATTCTACTGGCAGCTCAATAATAAATGAACTACCTTCTCCAACCTTACTTTTCACTTTAATAGATCCATTATGTAAATCTATAATTTGCTTTGTAATGGTTAATCCTAAACCACTTCCACCTTTAACTTCTGCATTAATATCAACAACCTGATTAAATCTATTGAATATTAATTCCTGATATTCTTCCGCAATACCTATTCCAGTGTCCCTTATGATTATTCTGACTTTATCATCTAAATCTTGTAATAACACAGTTATGCTTCCGCCTATTGGCGTAAATTTAGTAGCATTACTTATTAAATTTATTATACACCTTTCAATATCCTGTTGATCACAGCTAATATTTTTTTCCTCAACTTCAGGATCAATTATAAGTTCAATCCCCTTATCTTCTACATATTCCTTAAGACTTAGCGCCACTTCTTCAACTAAATAAACAATATCAACTTTCTTTTTGTTTATAGTATATTTCCCATGATCTAACTTCGAAATGTCTATAAGGTTATTAATAAGTGTAAGTAATCTAGTGTTGTTTCGCCTTATTATACTAAGGTAATGTTCCAGCTTGCTTTTTTCTAGATTATTATCACGATTTAATGTTGTAATAAGCTGTTCTGTAGTATGAAGAACATTTAGCGGCGTTCTTAATTCATGAGATAAATTTATAAAATAACTATTTTTATTTCTCTCTAATTTAATAACTTTTTCGAATAACTTTTTATTTTTATTCATTTCCGCTCTCAATTCATCTGTCCTTCTATCTACTAAAGCATCAAGTTTTTTAACTTTATTTTTTGGGTGTATAATTATTAACGCTATCATCACAATGTAACTAAAACTAGCAGGCCAACTAAGCCATATCGGTCTCTTTATCTCAAAATTAACATTACTTTCATCACTAACAAATCCTTTGCTATTTACAGCTCTTACTCTTAAATTATATTTACCAGAGCTTAGATTACTAAACAGTATACTTGTACTATCCGCTAGCCTCCACTCTGAATCTGCTCCTTCAAGTAAGTAATAATACCTAATTCCCCTTATATTTTTGTAATCTGGCAAAAATACATTCATTTTAATATTATTTTCATCATGCCTGAATTTCTTACCGTTTATATTCTCAACTCTCATTCCATTAACAGTAAAATCCTCAAATACTACATTCGTTATGTGTTCACTCACTTTTAAATCTTGAGGATAAAAAGAATTCATTCCATTTATACCCCCAAAAAATAATTCACCATCCTTAGCTTTTAAATATGCTTCACCATTAAATTCATTACTTTGAAGGCCATCAACTATATTAAAATTAATAAATTTATGATCTTCTAAATTATAAGTTGAAATTCCTCCATTTGTTGATAACCATGGCTGTCCTGAGTCATCAAACAATATTCCATAAATAGTGTTGTTAGCTAACCCATGTTCTGTGGTAAAATTAGCAAATTTATTGATTTCCTTGTTATAAACAGAAAGCCCTCCGCTAGTTCCTATCCAAATCCGCCCCTCTTTATCTTCTGCAATACAACGAATAGAATTATCAATAATTGATGAAGAATTATTTTCATCATAAATATAATTAGTAACTTCTCTTGTAAATGGATTAATTTTTGTTAGTCCTCCATTAACAAAACTTCCAAGCCAATAGTACCCCTCACTATCCTGGAAAATTGCTCCACTATACCTATCGTCAACATTTATATCTCCAAGTGCATAATTTATATCAATAATTTCATTAGTATCTACATTTAAAATACAGAAGCCATCCATTGTACCTATCCATAAATTATTTTTATCATCTAAAAATAAATTTTTTATATTTTTAGATACTAGTCCTTCTGCTTCTTTATAAACCTTCAAAGTGCCATTGCTTTTATCTATTATATTTAGCCCATTATTAGTACCTAGAAATATTAAGTCCTTATATCCTACTATGTCATTTATTCTATTACTACTTAAATTTAGACTATTGTCAACATTAACTGTTGCAATATTGTTTCTTTCCTTATCTAATATATTTACTCCATTGGCATTAGTACCAACCCATAAATACCCTTCATCATCCTCATAAATACCTTGAACCATATTTTGATTTATTGTTGTTTTATCAAAAGGATCATTTTTATAATGTTTAATACTATTAGTTGGATCAAATACACTAATTCCAGCATATGTTCCAACCCAAAGCATCCCACCTTTATCTTCAATAACTGTGAAAATAGAATCATCAACTAAACTTCTTTTGTCATAGGTTTTATGTTTATATAATTCCATTTTATCTTTACTGTCATTATATTTAATTAATCCCCCACTACTACTTATCCATAAAGTATCGTTACTATCTCTATAAAAATTCCTTATATGTTCTCCTGGTTTTTCTTCAAATCCCCAGGTTTCTTTATTATAATGTGTAACCTCTTTTGTCTTCATATTAACTTTAGCTGCACCATTAGAATAGGTTCCTATCCATACTACATCATTTTTATCACAATATACTTTATATATAATATCATCTGGTATTGAATCTTCAGTTCCATCACTAACGTATTGGACAACTTCTTTAGTTTCATAGGAAATTTTATTAAGACCTTTAGTTGTTCCTAACCATATATCTCCATTATCATCTTCATCTAAAGAATAGATTTCTTCACTCGTTAACTTCCCTTTTTCAATAAATGGTTCAAAGGAGTCAGTTGATTCATTGTATATATCTAAGCCTCCTATGGTACCAATTAGGATTTCACCATTTTTTAAGATTATCATATCTCCAATATTGTAATGTGATAAATTACCTTCATTTTTATCCTGTAGATAATTCGTTATAGTTCCCGTGCTATGATTAATCTTACTTACACCATTTATAGTACCTACCCATATATTGCCTTTATCATCCTCTTCTAAATCTACAATATAATTATTTACAATGCTGTTTTCATTCTTCTTCTGCTGCCGATACACCTTGAATTTATATCCATTATAACAATTTAATCCATCATTTGTCCCTATCCATATATATCCATTTTTATCTTGAAGCATAGTTTCTACCGTAGCTTGGGACAATCCCTCTTCTATAGTGATATTTCTAAAATTCATTCTATCAAATGCACTACATTCCAAGGTAAGATTAATCCATATAAAAAAACATATATAAAATACTATTCTAACTTTATTCCCTAATCCAGCTTCCATTATTTTATCCTTTTCAACAAAATTCTCTTTTATTAAATTATACTACACTACCATCACCATGTCATTGCTTTACTAGAATGCATTTTCCCATTTATTAACTATATAATGTATTATATTCTCTATTTTACATGTTATTATGTCAAACTCACATATTCTTTTGCAATCTATAGTCATAATTATAAACAATCAAAAGTATTATTATCCTTACTTTTCTCTTAAACACTCACAATAAAGAAATAAAAAAACACTGGATTAAATTTAAAGGTAAGGTTGAGCTTCTATAAAACAACATTGATAATTTAAAACCCTAGAAAGCAAAAGCTCCTAGGGTTTTCTTATAGATAATAAATATAATTTTAGATTTCTATTAATTCATATTCCTTATTTCCTAAACCTAATTTCACTGCATGATCAATACATACTTCCCAATTTGTTTCTGGATGAGTATTTATAAAGTGATCATGAGTATGGTGTTGCTTTTCACCTAGATAACTTGTGCTAATTGCCTTTTGCTTATTTGCAGCATCAACACAAGCCATATCTAATGCTACTGGATCAAAAGATGCAAACATTCCTACATCAGGTATAATAGCTGCATCATTTTCGCTGTGACAGTCACAGCATGGTGATACATCTATAACTAAGCTAATATGGAAATGTGGCCTTCCATGAAGAACTGCCTTAGAATATTCAGCAATCTTCTTATTCAAAATATCATTAGCAGCGTACTCTGAATTTCTTATTGCATCAAAGTTACAGTTACCTATACATCTTCCACAACCTACACACTTATCATGATTAATCTGTGCTTTCTTATTTTCATCAAAAGAAATTGCATCATGAGCACAAATTCTCTTGCAAGCTCCGCAGGAAACACATCTTTCTTTACCAATTGTTGGTTTTCCACTACAATGCATTTCCATCTTTCCAGCACGAGAACCACAACCCATTCCAATATTTTTTAAAGCTCCTCCAAACCCTGTTGATTCATGTCCTTTGAAATGGTTCATAGAAATAAAGATATCTGCATCCATTATTGCTTGGCCAATCTTAGCTTCTTCTACGTATTCTCCACCCTCAACTGGTACACGTTCTTCATCAGTTCCCTTTAAACCATCTGCAATAATAACATGACATCCTGTTGTAAATGGATTGTATCCATTCTCATATGCAGCATCAAGGTGTTCTAATGCATTCTTTCGTCTTCCAACATATAAAGTATTACAATCTGTTAAAAATGGTTTTCCACCATTAGCCTTTATTAAGTCCACTATAACCTTTGAATAATTAGGTCTTAAATAAGCTAGGTTTCCAGGCTCTCCAAAATGAATTTTTATTGCAACAAATTTTTCCTTAAAGTCAATCTCCTCAATACCCGCTCTTTTAACCAGCTTTTCAAGCTTTTGAAGTAAATTCATTGTTGAAGTTGTTCTTAAGTTTCCAAAATAAACTTTAGATTTTTCCATATTTTTTGCTCCCCCGTTTCTTTTATATAACCTTCCTTAAAAGTATTAACCCAATAATATACTAAAAATACTCTTAAATCCAATTTTTATTTTAACATACTAATTATTACTTTTACATTGTTCTAATTTCATTGTGTAATATATTCACATTTATAGAACCAAATTATAAATCATATCCTCTGTTCACTTGATGCGAATACACCCAAACTCTTATTTATCTCTGCATAGGACCTTTGGTATAAATCGATTTTGCCTCACAACCACTCTCATCCTTTACCCTTGAATATTTTATCTCAAAGCAATAGTAATTACTCTCTATATTAAATCATCATATTGTTTTGGAGTTATTTTCAATCACCCTGACATATTTAACATTTGAAAAGTAAGTATTTCCATAAAATATGTAAGATTTTAATTTGTATATCCGTGATAATTATACTTTTTATAGAAATTTTAGTTGACAATATGTAATAAAACAAATATTATACTATTAAGATGAATTTACTCATTCAAACTAATGTTGAAATGAGTTTCATTTTATTATATTTTAATCCTTTGATAAGGAGTAGTATCTAAATTTAGCTTCTATACAGAGAGTTAGCATTGGTGAGAGTCTAGCAAGAAAAAATTTAGTGAATGGACCTTTGAGGAGTAATTCGAAACCCGATTTTATGGGGGAGTAGTGTTTACCGTGGGCTGCACGTTATAGCAGATAAAGTATGTTAGTACTTGAAAATGAGTGGCATAATTCATGTAGTATTCTATTTATATTATGCAATTTAGGTGGTATCGCGGTTAACTTCGTCCTATATTTTTAGGATGGAGCTTTTTTTTATTCTTTTTTATTATCGAGGAGGTGATTTTGATGTTGTGAACCTATGCTGAATCAGCAAGTGATGAAAGTGAATGGATAAATTATTTTAAAAATTTTAGGAGGAATATTTTTATGAAAAGAAATTTAAACACTAACAAAATGGTTCTTAATGCATTACTGCTGGCTATAGGGGCAATTCTACATCAAATCACACCAGCCTTAGGATTTCCTATGCAGCCAGATATGGCTCTTGCTATGCTTTTTATTATAATCATCTTAAATAAAGATGATTATAAATCCTGTTTTGTGGCCTCTATTATTACTGGAATTTTTACTGCTATGACAACAAAATTTCCTGGAGGACAATTACCCAATATAATTGATAAACTTGTTACTTTTCAAATTACTTATATTCTATTAACTTTACTTATTAAGATTAAGTCAATAAATACTCTAAAATCTATAAAACAAAATAGTCTTTTAATGTGTATAATTCTTCCAATAGGAACTCTTATAAGTGGCACAACCTTCCTTACTTCTGCTATGTTTATAGTAGGTCTTCCAACTACATTCAGTGCTTTATTCTTAACCATTGTAGTTCCAACAACATTCTTAAACACAGCCTGTGGTATGTTTTTATTTAAAATAATTTTAACTTCATTAAAAAGAAGTTCATTAGTCAACTAGAAAACTTTCGTAGTTGATTAACCCTTTATATTATAGTTAGATAAAAAGGAGCTAGATTTTATCTATGCTCCTTTAAAGACTACTTACATCTAAAATATATTATTAATATAGTTTATCGTGATAGTATCCCTGTGATAAATATACTGCTGCTAAAGGATTATGTCCAGTTACTCTATCTTTAACTGCAAATACTGTAACTGGAGCATCCATATATTTAATCGCTAGTGTATCATGTCCTACACATAATCCTAAAATAATATTAAAATCCGTATGCTCTTCATTAAGAAGTAACGCTTGTCCTATCGGATTGCACATAACTTCGTCTTTGCAGTTTCTAATAGTCTGATCTTGACTTATTCCTATATCACTCTTGGGATATGCTCCATTTTTACAGAGCACTGAAGAAACTTGAAATCCATGATATTCTAAAATATTCTGTACATCTCTAGCTTCTTTTTGAAGTCCGACACAAAATGCCATTCCAATTTTTTTATATCCACATTTCTTCATGAAGTTAATAGTTTCCTCTAATCTTGTTTGTTTACAATACCCTTCAGCCTCAACCAAGGCTGCATTATTAGCAATCATCAAATTCTCTTCATTTTTATATAGTTCCATAGCTTTACTTTGAACTTTTTCATTCTTGCTAGGACACTCATCAAGACTTTTTTCTAGATTTCTGCTCGAACATCCATGAAAACCACATTTTGAACAGTTAAACATACTCATTCCCCCTAATCTTCCCATTCATGTTTCCTATATACTAATTATAAACATATTATCCATGTTTTGTATTAAACCTCTTTACTATTTTATTAATTTAATAATATAATTTTTTATATCTTCAAATCCACTTGTATATAATTATGAAAAACTGTCTATAATTAAAATATCAAAGTAATTTTCATGAAAGATGTTAGACCCCCATCTAGCATCACCCATCCTTTGATGAAATTCTGAAAAAGAATTTCCTCTTTATGTATTTAATTTACACATACTCAATTAAAACTTGAGTAAAAAAATGAGCTTTTACTATTTGTAAAAGCTCATTTTTTTATATATTATTTATTATTCTACTGTTACTGACTTAGCTAAATTTCTTGGCTTATCCACGTCACAGCCTTTTTCAATTGATAGGTAGTAAGATAAAAGCTGCATTGGAATTATTGCTACAACTGGTGTAAATAAATCCATTACCTTTGGTATAAATACTACATTTTCAGTAGATTTTTCGATTTCAGTATGGCCTTCCTGCGCTACTGCTATTACATTAGCACCTCTTGCTATAACTTCCTTCATGTTACTTACAGTTTTATCAAATAAATCATTTTGAGTAGCTAAAGTTACAACTATAGTTCCATCCTCGATAAGAGCTATAGGACCATGCTTTAATTCTCCTGATGCATAAGCTTCAGAGTGAACATAAGATATCTCTTTAACCTTTAATGAAGCTTCCATTGCCACAGCATAATCTGTACCTCTTCCTAAGAAGAACATATCAGTATGCTCTTTTATTCTCTTAGCTAATTCGTGGATTGATTCTTCAGATGCTAAGGCAGCTTCTACCTTCTCAGGTAAAGTTGACATTTCCTTCTTCATATCCTCTAAGTCATGTGGATCAACAGTACCCTTCTGCTCTGCAAAGAATAAAGCTATTGTATACATTGCTATTAATTGAGTTACATATGCCTTTGTTGAAGCAACTGCAATCTCTGGTCCAGCCCAAGTATATAAAATATCATCAGCTTCTCTAGCCGCTGAACTTCCAACAACGTTTGTTACTGCAATAACTCTTGCGCCTCTTTCTTTAGCCATTTTCAAAGCAGCTAAAGTATCAGCAGTTTCTCCTGATTGACTTACAACTATCATTAAAGTATTTTGGTCTATAATTGGATCTCTATATCTGAATTCAGATGCTATATCAACCTCTACTGGTATTCTAGCAAGCTTCTCAATAACATACTTTCCAACAACTCCAGCGTGGTAAGCAGTTCCACAGGCAACTATATAAACTTTATTCAACTTTTCAATCTGCTCTTTTGTAATGTGTATATCATCTATATTTACTGGATGACCTGGAACAATTCTTCCAGCCATAGTATCTTTTATTGCCTTTGGCTGCTCGTGAATTTCCTTCATCATGAAGTGCTCATATCCGCCTTTTTCAGCTGCATCCGCATTCCAAGTTACGTGGAATACTTCCTTCTCGATTTCTTTCTCGAAGTCGCCATAAATCTTAACTCCATCTTTTGTCATTACAACGAATTCTTTGTTTTCTAAAAGATAAACGTCTCTTGTTTGGTTTAATACTGCTGGTATGTCTGAAGCTATGAAGTTTTCTCCATCACCAAGACCAACTATAAGTGGGCTTTCATTTCTAACTGCAACTAATCTATCTGGTTCATTTTTGCAAATAACACCTATAGCATAGCTACCTTCTAACTTTTCAGTTGCTTCCATAACAGCATTTAAAAGATCACCTTTATAGTAATAATCAACTAGATTTGGTATTACCTCTGTATCTGTCTGTGATTTAAAAGTATATCCTTTAGTCATTAACCACTCTTTTATTTTAATGTAGTTCTCAATTATTCCGTTGTGAACTACAGCTATTGTTCCATCTCCATTTGTATGAGGATGTGAATTTACATCTGATGGACTTCCGTGTGTTGCCCATCTAGTGTGCCCTATTCCAACATATCCTTCAATTGGGCTTTCCTCTAATGCCGCCTCAAGGTTAGCAAGTCTGCCTTTACGCTTTGCTACATTTACACCGTTCTCGTTTAATATAGCAACCCCTGCAGAGTCATATCCTCTGTACTCTAACTTACTTAACCCCTCGATTAATAAAGGTGCCGCTTCTCTCTTTCCAAAATAACCAACTATTCCGCACATAATTTTTTCCTCCCTAAATGTCTTTTTTATTCTTAATTAGAAATACCTCTACATGAATAAGAAAAACCTTTGATTTAGTATAACCTTTAAGTATGAATCTTAGTAATAATATGCAAGTCTCCTACTGTCCATATTATTGAGAACACTAAAAGAAGGTGCTTAAATAGTCTTTAACCATTTACATAAAACACTATCCACATCTTAAAAAATACTAATCAACCTATCCACATTTAGTTAAGGTTTTACACATGATTGCTTTGTAACAAAAATCACTTTCTGCTTTTATCAATCGTTAACGGTAGTGCGATACCGTGGGGCATCCGCCGAAACCTCGATACTCCCCATCCTCGTCAACTACGTGTCCGTGTGTTTATAAAAACTTATAACTCGTCCACTTAGCCCTGGCGCTTAGTTTTAGTTAAAATATATATCATTTTTCACTAGGTTTTTAAAGTGACTTTTTAAATAATATTGGCCTATCTCTTGGATAATCTTGGCCACTTTTAACAATAACCTCATTTTATTATATTCACAATACATCTATTGGTCAATGGTATTAATTTAATGTTTAAATATTATTGTTACTTTTTTGTATTTTTTTATAAGTATATTGCTATTTTTTTAATCTTTCTAAATATCCTATGGACAGCGACATATCATATACGCACTCTTCAGCTCCCTGCGAACCTAGAATATAATTCAAATCAATGTTATAATTATTTAATCATACATAATATATGAAAATTCTAGAGGTATACTATGAAACTTTTAAATAAAATTATAAATACAATTCTAATTATAATAGCAGGCTTAATACTAGGGATCTTTCTTTTGCACCAGGCGCAAATGAACAGAGTATTTGGAACTGAATCTACAAATTTAGTTAATCCTAATACCCAGAGCTTTGAAGAAATACTTTCAAGTTCTAAAGAAATTGCTATGGAAAAGAAAATTCTATCCATTAGAAAACATTATTACATTATGAGCGATGGTGTTTTAATTGGAGAGGTTAAAGGAAAATTATTTCCTTTCTTTGGAGATGTTCTAGAGCTTAAGGATATCCATGGCAATATCATAAAAAAAGAAAGCCAAATTAAAAGACTTGGATTAACTCAAGTGAAACTTTTCAACGTATCAATCGATAGACTTGCTCAGATAGAAGATAGTACCCAAACTATTACTGGCTACATTGGCGAAGAAAAACTAAAAGATTGGTGGAAAATAAAGCGCATACAGTACTTTTACAATAGTGACTTTGAAAAAGAAGGTACTGGTAAACCTGACTCTTTCTTCTTAAATAAGGATTTTAAAATTTTTGATAATGATGGTGAGGTTGATTATGTAATCGATGGAAATTTCTTTAGCCCAACCTCAAACTTCACTTTAGATATTATAGATAATAGTGACATAGCCATTGAGGATGTTATTTTCTACACTATTATTGAAAACTCAATAATAAATAGTAAACTTAGCGAGTCTGGTTCAAGCAGCAGTTCAACAAAAACAAAATAAATCTTGCACATAAAAAGGTTCTAGATTTGATTTTATCAATCCTAGAACCTTTTAATATATATTTCTTACAGTATTATCTTATGCTTCATAATAACTAAATTGCCTAAGCCCTGACTCCTTGTCATAATACTTTTCTTTACTTTATCAACCTTATAGCCAAGCTTTTCATAAAGCTTTTGCGCTTCCGGATTTGTAGTTAAAACATCTAAATTAAATTCATCAAAAATCAAATGTTCATGGATATAATTAAACAATTCTATAGCAACACCTTTTCTTCTGTAGTCCTTATCTACCGCTACAAAATCAATATAGCATTGATTTGGCTCACTCACTACGGGTTTTCTCATAATCATTTTTAGCTGCCAGCTAAAAATTGCTCCTTTTATTTTTCCAAAGTGATTACAAAACTCTTTTTTATTAACATTTACCACTCGCCCCTTGCAATTTGAAACTGCAATAAAGCCAACTACTCGCTTTCCATCTAAGGCAACATATATCATGTCATAAATAAAAGATTTTTCAAAGCATTCTATTAATGCTTCCTTATCATTAGAAAACTTTTCAAACATATGCCCAAAACTCTCTATGAAAATTCTAGACATATTCCTCGAGCTTTCTTCATCCAAATCACTTAAATTTTTAATACTATATCCCAACTCCAATAACCTCCATTAATGATTATAATATTTATCTAAAAAGTCACTAACGACTTTTTCATACTGTTTTATATTTTTCACCAAAGCCTCAGCATGTTTAGCTTTTGGTGCAATATACAATTCCTTTTTATCATTTTTGGCGTCAAACAACTCTTTCCCCATATAAGTTGGAACATAATCATCGTCTTCACCATGAATAAATAAAATAGGTGTATCTGTATTAGATACAACTTTTATTGGACTTACCTCTTCGATATTAAATCCTGCTCTCATTTTAACAAGCTTTGCCGCTAATGGTATAAAAGGAAAACTTGGCAGCTTATATCGTTGCTTCAATTGATACTCTAATAACTTATGCAAATCTGAATATCCACAATCCGCTATAACAAATTTTGGTCTTTCATCTATTTCTAAATGAGAAAGAACAGTTGCAGACCCCATAGATTCACCATGCGTAGCCACTTGAACATCCTCTCCATAAGTTTTATAACACCAATCAACAACCTTTTTTAAATCATATTTCTCATAATACCCCATAGTTGTAGGAGCCTTTCCGCTCAGTCCATGATTCCTATGGTCATAAATTAAAACCTTAAAGCCTCGATTAATAAACATTTCAGCATATTTTATAGAGCTATATTTACTCCAGGTTATACCATGAACTAATATCATGACCTTAATTTTTTCTCCTAATTTCTCATAGTTATCATCTTCTAACAACTCACAGGATAGGTTGTACCCATAATCAGATGATATATAAAAATCGGTTTTATTCCAACTGTTATATAAATTTTCATCTAAACAATTACGATCTACACATCTTTTATAAGTATCATGGTAGTTTTTAACCAAAGGATGAATAACTTTGCTGGATAATAACCATGAAAATATAAAAAAGCCTGCGATAACTAAGGCTACTCCCCCAAAAATCACATACCCTAACATTTAAATTTCCTCCTAAAGGCAATTGCATCTACTTGTAGTATATCATATTTTATTATACGTTCATAATCAATAAAAAATAAACGGAAGAAAAAATATTTTCTTCCGTCTATAAATTAGCAGTTTGCTTTTACCTCTATTTTTTTAGCTAACTCATGAGCTATCTTATCTATTTCTGCTTGGTTTTCACCCTCTAGCATAACTCTCACTAATGGTTCTGTACCTGATGGTCTGATTAATACTCTCCCTGAACCAGCCATTTTAGCTTCTATTCCTCTAATATCCGCTGCTATTTCATCATCTACCTCATGAATATTTTTCTTATCATTTGGTACTTTTGCATTAACAAGAACTTGTGGAAGTTCCTTCATTCCACCCGCTAATTCACTTAATTTCTTACCCGTTTCTTTAACTGTTGCTGCAAGCTGTAATCCTGAAACTAATCCATCACCAGTTGTATTGAAATCTAGAAATATAACGTGTCCTGACTGCTCTCCACCTATTGAAAAACCGCCCTTCGCCATCTCTTCTAATACATATCTGTCACCAACTTTTGTTGAAACAGTTTTTATTCCGGCTTCTTTTAAAGCTATGTGCAATCCTAGATTACTCATAACAGTTACAACAACGGTGTCATGATTAAGTTGTCCTAAAGCTTTTAAGTGTTTTGCAGCTATAACCATCATATGGTCTCCATTAACTAGTTCCCCATTTTCATCAACTGCAAGACATCTGTCTGCATCACCATCAAAAGCAAGTCCAAAATCACAATTGTTTTCTTTTACAAACTTCATCAAATCTTCTGGATGTGTTGAACCACAGTGTCTGTTTATATTAATTCCATCTGGTTTATTGTGAATTGCAAATACTTCAGCTCCAAGCTTCTTAAGTGCTAATTCTGAGGTTTTATATGCTGCTCCATTAGCGCAATCTATTGCTATTTTTAATCCCTCTAGGTTGCCTTCAATTGTTGATATTGCAAAATCAACATATTCCTGAACACCTGTATCAACGATTGTTCTTCTACCTATATGTTCCCCTACTGGAACTTCTACGCCTTCAAAGTTACTTTCTATTAATGCTTGAATCTTGTCCTCTAATTCATCAGTAAGCTTAAAGCCATCTTTATTAAAGAACTTTATTCCATTATACTCTACTGGGTTATGAGATGCTGAAATTACAACTCCTGCATCTGCTCCATATTTTCTTGTTAAATACGAAACTGCTGGTGTTGGTACAACTCCAACTGATATTGCTTCAGCTCCAACTGATAAAATTCCAGCTATCAAGGCATGCTCAAGCATATCTCCTGAAATTCTTGTATCCATTCCAACTAATATTTTAGCCTTGTGAGTTCCTTCAGTTAATACACATGCTCCTGCTTTTCCTAATTGGAAAGCAAGTTCCGCTGTAAGTTCACTATTGGCAACTCCTCTTACTCCGTCAGTTCCAAACATTCTACTCATATTTTTTCTCCTCTTATACGCATTCTTTCATCAAAATTGTTTTGCTACATATTACTTAGCTTCCACTTCTTGTCCATCACCTGCGTGTACAAAAGCTATTATAATACAAAATATGTATCTCTACAATAAAAGTTTCTTAGTGAACTTAAAACTTAAATATAATCCCTACAACCGCTGATCCTGCTATAATTCCTAGTGGATGTGTCTTAAATTTTTTAGTTATAAAGAAAAGACTCGCAAATAGCACAGTAGATTTTATATTTATTATGTCCACAATATTATGACTTTGTGCAAACTTTTCAAAGGTAAAAATGGATATTTTTAAAACCTCAAAGCCTGCTGTTGCAATTAATGCTGTTACTGCCGGTCTTAAGCCATAAAAAGCCGACTTTACAATCTTATTTTCATTAAATTTATTTAAAAATTTTGCAATTATAATAATTATTATAACAGAAGGTAAAACTAATGCTACTGTTGCAAGAATTCCACCTAAAATCCCACCTGTTTCATAACCAACATAAGTTGCCATATTTATTCCGATAGGACCTGGAGTTGATTCTGAAACTGCAATCATATCAGCCAGTACAGCTCTATCAAACCACGGATATTTATCTGCTATATCATATAAAAATGGAAGTGTTGCAAGCCCTCCACCAATTGAAAATAGCCCTGTCTTAAAGAATTCAAGAAAAAGCAATATATAAATATTCATTAATTTACACCTCTTTTTCTACCTGCCAGTATACCAACAATAATGGCTCCAATGACAACATATACTGGTGACAAACTAAATATAAGAGAAACAACAAATGTTACTGCAAAAATTATAATCCCCACAACATCTTTTACTCCACTTTTCCAAAGCTTTATTATTGCATTCAAAACAAGAACTCCAACAGCCACCCTTATTCCTGCAAACGCTTGCTGAACTATTGCTAAATCTGCAAAATTGCTAATAAAAGCTGCTATTATCATAATAATAACTAAGGATGGAAATACAACTCCAGAAGTTGCAGCAATCGCCCCTAACACACCTCTATTGTTATATCCAACAAAAGTTGCTGTGTTTACAGCTATAATTCCTGGCGTACATTGGCCAACAGCATAATAATCCATTATCTGCTCTTCTGTTGCCCATCTTCTATTTTCAACAACTTCTTTCTGAAGCATTGGAAGCATAGCATATCCGCCTCCAAATGTTAACCCTCCAATTCTGCAAAAGGTTAAAAATAAATCCCAAAGATCTCTCATCTAAATTCCACCTTCTCCCTTTCTTTAGTTCCACTATAAAACTATATTTTTCAAAACTCCAATTCCTTCTACTTCACACTCCACAACATCCCCAGATTTAAGAAATTTAGGTGGCTCAAAACCCATTCCAACCCCTGAAGGTGTTCCCATGGATATTATTGTTCCCGCCTTTAGCGTCATACCTTGACTAAGCTCATGAATAACGTGTGGTATATCAAAAATCAACTTATCCGTTGAACTATTTTGTCTAAGTTCACCATTAACTCTTGCTTGTACTTTTAGGCTTAAAGGATGATTAAATTCATCTAAAGTTACAATCCAAGGCCCCATAGGCGTAAATCCATCAAGACTCTTACCAAAATAAAATTGCTTATGTCTTGTTTGAAGATTTCTAGCACTTACATCATTAAGAATAGTATATCCAAACACATACTGATAAGCGTCCTCTTTAGCAACATTCTTAGCATCCCTACCAATTACAACAGCTAATTCCACCTCATAATCAAGACTATCTACAATCTCTTTATGACTTTCTATCAAGCCTCCATGTGGTACAGCTTCATTAACCCTTTTTGAGAAATAAACTGCATAAGGTCTTTCCCCCTCAAACTTTTCATTATGAAATTTAGCTGACTCTTCAGCATGATCCATATAATTAATTCCTAGGCATATTATATCTTGCTCTGGTACTGGTATCGGCGCACACAAAGTCACCCTTTCAATATCCTCACCTACAACACCCTCAGCCTTCTGACTTAACTCCTTTAATTTTTCACCTGTTGTACTTTTTATAAACTCTAGCATAGTTTTCTCTATTACGCCTAACTTATTTAAGTCTACAACTTCTCTTTTATTGCTTTTAACAAGCCCCAAGTATTGCACATTATTCTTTTCAAATGTAATTAACTTCACCTGAATCCCCCCATTTTAACTTTAATCCCTAAGGTTATTTATCAAATTTCATTAAATTTAATCCTATATCTTCACTAAATTCTCTGTCAACTTCTCCATCTATAGCAGTAATAAAAATCTCTGAAGTTGCACTTATTACTCCATAATTTAAATGTCCACAGTAGAATTTATTTTCCATCACGTTTCCAATGGTAATATGTAAATGTAAATATGGCTTTTCTTTCATGGTTGATATGTTTCCAACCAATGCAGAAATCTCAAAATCACCCCTATATGTTATGCTATCATACTTTTTATTTACAGTATCGTAAATTCCTATCTTAACCTCATCCACAGCTCCAATACCTGAAACTGAAGCTAGTTTAATATTTTCCTTCTCCACAAGCTCTGTGAGCTTTTCAATTAACTCTTCTCCCCTTGGGATTTGAACCACATATTGATTGCCAAATTTTCTATATTCCATATCCATCACTCCTCTACTACATTTTAGTTTTCACAGAAGAAAACCCACGTATTGATTATATCACTACGTAGGTTATTCTTTCCAACTTATTTATTTTAGTATCCATCAGCTGTCTTTTTTGCAAATCCACAATATCCACTTTTAAATACTTCTTCTAACCCCACTAAACCTTTTTCTCTCCAATAATCCACAAGATAAAACATTCCAGATATTGCAGCATATTTTTCCTTATATTTTCCACAAATAGCATCATTCAAAAACTCGCGTTGCTTATCAATATCAGTTTCAACCAAAGCTACTCTCATTGTCTTTCTGCATTTTTCTTTTACCCCTTGCCACTCTTCAGTATCCCATTGGACTTCATTGATATCTTTATCTTCAAAGGATATTAAATGAGCAAAAGCCTCATGAAAGGTATTGGCATCTAAATTTATTAAGTAATTCTCACTTTCAATATCCTCATCAATCCCTTGTATAGTTTTCCCGATACATACATGACACAATTCATGTGTCAACAAGCTATGAACTACACTTGGAATATCACATTTGCCCTCATATTTTGTCCATAATCCTAAATCAAGAATAACACTACTCTCACTATTGAGTGCCCTTAAAACTGTTGCATCATAGGGTTCTGGATATCCTACTATAAGATTAATAGTAACGTTATCTATGATTTCTCTTCAATTGAAGAATAATTTTTCCCATATTTCAACATTGCAAGGAATAAAGTTTTCTAGTCCACTTTTTATATGGTTAAAAATTCGCTCCACTGATTCTCGATGTTGTTTTTCATATGAAGGCTCTACAAATGTATGTCCATCGCTTTTGAAAAACCATTCATCCTTATACCTACTAATATCCTTTGCATGGATATTATCATTTACAATCTCAGCTCTAATCCTCATAAACTATTCCCCATTTATCTCTTATTCTATAATCACACTTTCTCTTACTACTGCATTATCAAGAACAAGAAGCTCCCCTGTGTATTCCACCTTATCAACCTCACAGCCTTCACCAATTATAATCTTGTGACCTCTAACAATCTTAACCTTTGAATTTTTAAGCATAATATCATCGCCTTCTATACAGTCACAGCAAAGTCCACTGCCTTTTGAAATACTGAACGGAAATAAAGAGATACTTAGCTTTTTCTTTTTCCCCATGTCATCAGATACTCTGATTTTCTTGCCACCAATTTCTTTTATCTTATGGTCACCATGCATGCTTATATATACTTCTTCTCCATTAACTAAACCATTACACTCAACTTCTCCATGAAAGTATAATTTATCTCCTTCAATAGCCTTCTCAGCTATTACATCCCCGTATATATTTACTTCTTCTCCTACAATTGATTCACACCTATCAATATCTCCATATACCTTTATCTCTTTTCCTTTAACATCCTTTCCTAAGGTGCAATCTCCCATAATAGTTACATTTCCTCTGCAAAGAAGGCTCTGTTTACCCTCTAAATCTCCCATGACTTTTGCATTTTCACAGTTTATATCTCCTTCAATGTCCATGTCTCCATATATTTTAAGGTCCCCACCTATAGCTATACTACCTTTAATATTGGCATCTCCCATAACCTTCATGGTTCCACAGCTGACATTTGACCTTATATCTACATCACCATTAATCTTGAAATCTTCCTGGCAATAAATCCTCCCTCTTATCTCACCATCTCCACTTATGGTAAGCGTTTTGCAGGTTACGTCTCCATTGATATTAGCATCCCCACTGATTTGCACATTTCTATAAGTCCCACCATTGCTATCAATGTCATCACTTATTTTTAAATCACTATACTCCTCTAAGTTCATCTCACAATACCCCCATTGATTCTAAAGTGTTAATTTAAACTTTATAGCTTCACTTGCAATCTTTATATTAACTTCTCCAACAATTTTACTGCTTTCATCTACAAGGATACCTTCATTGAAAGCGGCTAAGCATACTCCTACACCTAATCTTCTAATAAAATACACTGTACCATTACTTGCTTCCAACTTAGGATATTCTTTGTCTATGAATCTTACCAAGATTTCTATGTCACTAATTGATAAAACCCCTGAATCCAGCTGACTTTGCAAGACATACATAATAAGCATATCCTTAAAGCTATATTCATCTTTAACTCCAAACATATCTTTATAAATCACCAATGCTTCAGCTGTAATTACTCCACATTGAAGAAGATACTCTTCACCTGAATCATTAACTACTGTTTTATCTGAAAACACTTCTGCTAATTCATCTAATGGCATCTCATCTTTTAGCTCTATTATTTTATTAATTCTTTCAATTATCTTTTCCTTTGGAAAAAAGGTTTCCTGCCCCGTATAGCTAGACTTCTTTATAAACCATTCCTCTGGAATTAAATCTTTCCTTTTCCATCTGTACAATTGTCCATATGATATTCCCGTCATATCCAATATTTCTTTTTTAGAAATTAATTCCTCATCCATTCTTTATTCCCTCCATAAATGGCTTACAATAAATTTTCATTGGTTAAAGTTCTCTTAATATTATTAAAGTTTAATAGTTTCATCTATAATAGATGTTTCACTCTTCACTTCAAAGCTATCACTGTATTCTATCTTCTTAATCTTACAGCCTTCACCAATGATTATTTTACCACCTCTAACTACATCTGCTATAGTATTTTCTAAATAAATTTCATCAGCCTCAATAGTCTTAGCTACTAAATAATCAAAATCTTTTCCTCCAAACATCTTTAAGAAAAATCTAGATACTAGCCCTCTGCCTTGTATCCCTTTTGATACTGTAACCTTTGTAGCACCAATTTCTTCAATCTCTGTTCTGCCACCAACTTCAATATTTACCTGATCTCCATTAACCATATTATTTGTTCTTAAAGAACCTCTAATATCAATAATTTCCCCTT
Source organism: Clostridium culturomicium (assembly GCF_000821305.1). Taxonomy (GTDB): domain Bacteria; phylum Bacillota; class Clostridia; order Clostridiales; family Clostridiaceae; genus Clostridium_J; species Clostridium_J culturomicium. Next base: position 529,814 of record NZ_CCXK01000014.1, read on the forward strand.
CGATTCCCTGTCCTACACTTACAGCTCCATATAATTTAACAGCTGTGCCACTAATTCTGCCTCCAACCTTTCCAGACCCATTAATTGTAAATTCATCACCTTTAAAATTGCCTTCAACAACCCCACTACCGCTTATAGTAAAACTTCCACCATACACTGAACCTTCAACTTTTCCACTACCACTTATAGAGCCCCTTGCACATTTTAGATCTCTTGTAACCTTTCCACTTCCACTGATTCCAAAATCATTAGTGGTAATTGAACCATCCACCTTGCCGCTTCCACTGATTCTAAATCTCTCACAGTTTAAATCTCCAATAATTTTCCCACTTCCACTGATAGATACCACATTATATCTTCCTCCGCCAGCACTTCCACTACCTGATATTCTTAAATCTCCAATTTGATTATTTTCCATAATATATCCTCCGATTCACCTCATTATTTGTATATATCTATTTTATTTCAGTTCACTTATTCACACATTTCATAGAAATTATTATTAAAATACTTCATAAATAACCTAAAATAAGATAACCTCATCTCTAATCTATTTTCTGATAAAACTACGTTAGTCCTTATTCTAATCAGCAGCTACTTGACAACTTTTTTCTCCATAACTTATTTTATTGGTACGAGTTATTAAAGTCTCAACATCTTCAACCTCTGGATCAAAGTTAATCATTGGTCTTAACCCCTTAATAAACGCGAATGCCAAAGTTAATAATAGTGTACAGCAAAGTAGGATAAGCATAGCTATTCTTATTGGAAGAATCTCTCCTAGAATTCCACCAACTGCTAATCCAAGCGGAGTAAGTCCCATAGAAAATGTATTAATTAAGGCAAATACTTTTCCCCTCTTTTCCTCAGGTATAATAGTCATTAGTACAGAATCAAAAATTGTATTTCCCATAATATTCAAAGCAAAGGATATAGTTGCTACTGCTAAAATTATATAATAATTATTAACAATAGGAATTAATAAAAACAGCATTGCCATAGGTAAAAATGTCCCTACAATTATAAGATATCTTTTGTTATTTTTAATATTTACTACTGACAAAAGTCCACTTCCTATTATCATTCCAACAGAACTCATTGCCATTAAAAATCCATATTTCTCAGCACCAAGATAACTTGCTTCATTAAATAGTGGCAGCATAAGTACAAAAGCCGCATTGAAGAAGAAGTTAAGTCCACAACTTATAATAAACATGTTTCTTAAAGCTTTAAAATTCCACACAAAAGATAAACCACTTTTAAAATCTTCAATAAAAGTTACTTCACCATTATTACGTTTTATATTTGGAATACTTATGAACATTTCAGTAAAAGCCGAGAATAAATAAGATATTCCATCAAATAAAAACATGTATGGAGCACCAACTACTACATATATCACTCCGCTAACAGCACTTCCGAGAGAACTAGCTCCAGCCTGCGCTAAACTTGTAACTGAGTTTGCCTTAACCAATTTACTCTTATCTACAATATCAGGCTTTACAGAAGTTATTGCTGGATTGAAAAACGCTGAACATACGCTTGTAACTACTCCAACCACAAAAACCATCCAAACTTCTAAGAAACCACTAAGCGCTGCAATTCCAACAAAGGTAGATAAAACCCCTCTTATAACATCTGCTATAACTATAATCTTTTTTCTATCCCACTTATCTACTAGAACTCCAGCAAAAGGCCCTATGATTAATCTAGGAGCCATTGATGCTGCTTGCAATATTCCCATTAATGCTGTAGAACCTGTTACATTTAACACCCAAAAGCTTAATGCAAAAGAATAAATAACATCTCCTAGATAAGATACCAACTGTCCCTGCCATAACAAGAAAAAATCCTTATTCCATAATTTAATCTTTTTTTCTCCCCCTTGATTTTCCTCCATACTTAACACCTCTTTCACGTAATAATGTTACATAACTTAAATAAAAATAACTTATTTAAGCTAGCACTTCATTTTATAGCTGTTTATTAACCTCATTTACTATATTTTAATCGTAACATAACATTGTTACGCTGTAAATAGGTTTGTTTCGTTACTCTCATCAAACTTTCCGACAATTTATATTAAAATAAAACAAAACGGTACTATGAAATTAACTTTTTAATCTCATAGTACCGTTTATAGGGGTATTCTTTATTAAGGGTTGTTTATATAAATTATTAATTTATATTTATTTTACAGTTGCAGCATTTCTTCCTGCAATTCTACCAAATACAGTTATATCTGCTATGGCATCACTTCCAAGTCTGTTAGTTCCGTGAATATCTCCAGTAACCTCACCTGCAGCATATAACCCTTTGATTACTTCACCATTTTTATCTACAACTTCAGCATTTGTATTAATCTTAATTCCACCCATAGTGTGGTGTATAGCTGGTTTAGATTTCATGATATAGTATGGACCTTCAGCAAATGGTACAAGTTCTCCTCTTTTGTTAAACTCAAGGTCTTTTCCATTTTGTGCATACTCATTATATTTAGCTACTGTATTCTTTAATTCTTCAGCATCAATTCCAAAGAATTCTGCTGCTTCTTCTATTGTATTCGCTTTTACAAGCTTCTTCTCTGCGATTAATTGATCATACTCTTTTTTATGTTTCACATTGACTTTACTTGCTTCCATAGCAGATTCATCCCAGAACATGTAAGATACACTATCAGTCTGCTCTACTACTGCTTTAGAGATTACATCTCTTCTTTCTAATTCTTCAACAAATCTCTTACCTTCTTTATTAACAAGAATTGAACGACCTTCTAATCTTACATCTCCAACATAAAGAAGTGTTCCTGTTTCCGGATCACAAGTTGGGTATGTTTGGATGTATTCCATATCAACTATATCAGCACCTAAAGCTTCAGCCATAACAATTCCATCTCCAGTACTTCCTACACTATTAGTGGAAAGAATTTTTTCATTCATATCTGGATTATGCTTTACTCTCATTTCTAAGTTTGAACCAAATCCCCCAGTAGCAACTATTACACCATTAGTAGCATTATATTTTATTTCTTCACCCTTGTAGTCAGCCTTAATAGCTACAACCTTACCATCTTCTTGCACTAATTCAGTTGCCGCTGTATTTAAGTGAGTTATAACTCCAAGCTCTTCAGCCTTTGCAGATAACTTTTCTATTAACTCCACTCCACTTGCATCCTTTGGAACAAGACTTCTTTTAACTGAGTGACCACCAAAGAATAACATGTAATCTTCAAAGGTAACTCCAACTTCATCTCTAAGCCACTCTGCATCTTCAGTTGCATTATCAGCTAATACTCTTACTAACTCTGGATTATTTTCATTATCTCCACCCTTTAATATATCTTCATAAAATTGGTCCTTACTATCTTCAATTGCTTCTTCACCTTGAAGCCAGTTACTTGGAGCAGCCATTTCTCCACCTGAAATTAAAGTGTTTCCTCCAACCATAGGCATCTTTTCAACTAATATTACCGATGCACCATTTTGAGCAGCTTCGATTGCAGCAGTTAATCCAGCACCACCACCACCAAGTACAATTACATCTGCTGAATACTCAGCTTCACGAACTTCATCTTCAGCTTGTCCTTCTTGAGCAACTAATTTATCAGCTGATACACCAGTCTTACTAAACGCATCCTTAACAGCTTCTAATATACCTGTTGAACTTAAAGTAGCTCCACTTACCATATCAACTTCAATAGTATTTTTAGCTACCATTTCTGCAGACATTTTATCTAAAGCATCAGCATATCCTGGAGTCTCACCATGCTCTTTAACCTTAATATCCTCTATTTTCTCATCTTTCATTGTTAATTCAACAACAATCTTTCCACCTTTTCCATTTCCCTCTCCGGTATATGTTCCATCTGGAATTCCACTTTTACCTGCTGTATTTTTGCTTCCACATCCTACTATAGAGGCACTCATTAAAGCACAAAGGACAAGTGTAATTATTCTTTTATTTCTCATTAAAATTTCTCTCCTTAGCATTTTATATTCTATCTCATTGATTTTCAAATCAACTTATAACCTGATACTCGAGCAAACATTGTTATATACTTATCATTCTTTTTATATTATAGTATAGGTTGTACACTTTGTATTTGTAATTCTTTTCACAAAGTTGTACTTTTACGAACTAATTTAACTAAAGAAAGGATAGAATACGCTAATGAAGCTCCGAACCAAAATAATTATGTTATTCACCTCTTGTGTAACCTTTGTTTTATTAGTTTTCTTACTCTTAGCAAAGGAAACCATTATTAAATCCACAGAAAACCTTACCTATAACCTAAATACTCAGCTTATTGAATCTAAAACATTAGATGTTGGGCTATGGTTAAATCAGCGTATTAGTGAAATTCGTATAATAAGCCAATCTGAAGAAGTTATGAATATGGATATGGATAAGCTTCAGCCCTATATAAACAGACTCAATGATAGACTTAGTACACATTACGGTAACCTTTATGGCACATTTGCTATTGGGAAAATTGATGGAAAAGGCTGGGTAACCGAAGAACAAACTATAGATGTATCTGAACGAGAATATTTTAAACATGCAATGTCATCTACAAATGAATACGTTATTAGTACTCCTGTATTCTCTCATACTAATAATGAACCAATAGTTTTAATTTGTTATCCTGTTTATAATGAAAATGGTGTTAAAAATGGATTTATCAATGGAGCTATTTCTTTAAATAAAATATCACAAATAGTAGAAGGGATAGATTTCTATAACTGTACATCCTGGATAATGGATAATAACGGTAATATATACACCCCCCAAAAGCCTGATAATATAAGTATAGAAGATTTAAATCTTCTTAAGGAAAAAATCAATCTCAATACTTCAACGAAGGTTGGAACTTATAATATAATGAATAATAATAAAATTGAAAGTGTAATTTTTCACTCTGCTATTCCTAATACAAACGGTTGGTCTCTTTGCAGTATGGTTTCTTCTAAAGAACTCACAAAGGATATAGATAATTTAATTTATTCAATATTTATTATATGGATTTTTATACTTATAACTTCCATTGCTCTTTGTACTATGTTCAGTCATTCAATTTCAAACCCAATTAAGAAACTAACTACAGCTATCAATAGTATTGAAGATGGAAACCTTGATGTGTTTTGTGAAGTTAATCCTAAAGAAAAGGATGAAATTGCCGTTTTAGCTCATAGCTTTAACAGTATGGTTGAAGAAATCAAGTTTCTTATGAATAGAATTTATGAAGAAGAAAATGAAAAACGTTCTGCAGAGCTTAAAGTTCTTCAATCACAGATCAATCCACACTTTTTATATAACACCCTAGACAATCTTCAATGGAAAGCCTATGACTATGATGCTGTAGAGATTGCAGCTATGATTGAAGCCCTTTCAAACTTTTTTAGAATCTCTCTTAGCAATGGTCAAGAATTTATACCACTAAGCCAAGAAATAAAACATGTTGAAAATTATTTATTCATACAGCAAAAAAGATATGAAGATATACTTAAATTTAATATTGAATTTGATAAGTCCTTAAGCGAGATAACAGTGCTAAAATTAATAATTCAGCCCATAGTAGAAAATGCCATTTATCATGGCATCAAAGCTAAATTAAGCCCAGGATATGTGAATATAAAGGTTGTAGCCGATAATGAATTTATCTATATTTCAGTATGTGATGATGGTATTGGAATTGATAAAGAAACTCTTGAAGAACTAAACAAATCACTTAATGTAAAAAATGAAAATTTCGGATATGGTCTATATAACGTTAACCAACGAATTAAACTTGTATATGGTGAAAATTCCGGTGTTAAAATTGAAAGTATTCTTAACAAAGGTACTACAGTTACTATAAAAATACCATTATCAACTAAGGAGTTAAAATATGATAAGAACAGTAATTGCTGATGATGAAAAAGTTATAAGAAATGGATTAAAAAAACTACTTGAAACCTCTGGTCTGCCTTTATCTATATCAGAGCCAGCTTCAAATGGTACAGAAGCTGTTGAGATAATTAAAGCTTTTCTTCCTCAAATTATATTAATGGACATAAATATGCCTGGTATTAAGGGTCTACAGGTAATTGAAACCGTAAAACCTTACATACCCGATGCAAAAATTATTATAATTTCTGGCCATGATGATTTTCAATATGCTCAAAGAGCCTTACAGCTTGGAGCCTTTGACTATCTTTTAAAACCAATAAATAAAACTCAGCTTATTGATGTTATAAAAAAGGCTATAGATACTCTTATGCCTGCCGAAAAGAATCCCAGCTTTATAGAACCTGTAAAGCTGGATAATGGCAATTCAATTTCAGCTAAGGCAGTAGAATATATTAAGGACAACTATAAAGATTGTGAGCTTACTCTTGCAACTCTATCAAAGCTATTTCATGTCAGTGAATCCTACATGACGAGAATAATTAAGCAAAGAATTGATAAAAGTTTTTCTAACTTCTTAACAGAACTGCGTATGAATGCTGCTGTGAATATGCTTACTACTAGAAGTGACCTAACAGTGGGTCAAATCGCTGAAATGGTTGGCTTCTCAAGCCATCATTACTTTTGCAGAGTATTTAAATCCTCAACAGGGCTTTCGCCATTAGAGTATAAAAATAAATATAGAAATAAATCTTTAAATTTATAAATAAAAAATTCTCCCTTTAGCAAGGAGAATTTTTTATAAGTTAAGGAAACTCCACCTCACATGCGTTCGGTGGAGTAAATTCACATTAGCCAAATCATAGATTTGGATGTTCACTTAACGTAACTTGCTCCAATTTCTAGAGCTTTTTTATTTACTTCATAGAATTTTTCTTTTCCATGATCCTTTAAAGATTGAAGTAATACTTCCATAGATACAATCTGAGTTTTAGCAACTAATGCTCCAAGAAGCACCATGTTAGCAATTTGCTTGCTTCCAATTTTATCAGCTTCTGTTTGAGCAGGAATTCTAATCACATCAATATCTGTTCTTTCAATTTGTCTCTCTATTAAATCACTGTCTAATATTAATAATCCACCTGGCTCTAAGTCTTTTTCAAACTTATCTAAAGATGGTCTATTCATTACAACTAAAGATGTTGGATTTACTACAATTGGAGATCCAACTGGATCGTCTGATAAAATTACTGAACAGTTAGCGGTCCCTCCACGCATCTCTGGACCATAAGATGGAAGCCAAGAAACATTCATGTTTATATCCATTCCTGCATAAGCTAAAAACTTACCCATGGAAAGGATTCCTTGTCCACCGAAACCAGCAAAAATTATATCTTGTGCTGCCATATTACTTCACCTCCATAGTTGTGTCTTTTTTTACACCTAGAGTATAGAAAGGCATCATATTATTTCTTAACCACTCTAAAGATTCTTCAATTGATAAGCCCCAGTTTGTTGGGCAGATTGATAAAACCTCAACCATTGAGAAGCCCTTTCCAGCCTCTGCATTTTCAAAAGCTTTCTTTATAGCTTTTTTAGCTTTAATAACATTTGGAACATTGTCTACAGATACTCTTTCTACGTAGCATGCCCCATCTAAAGTAGCTATCATTTCAGAAACTCTTATTGGATGACCATTAGCTTTTATATCTCTTCCATAAGGTGTTGTTTCTGTAACTTGTCCTGGTAATGTTGTTGGAGCCATTTGTCCACCAGTCATTCCATAAATACAGTTATTTACGAAGATAGTAACTATATTTTCTCCTCTAGTTGCTGCATGTACAATCTCAGCAGTTCCTATTGCCGCAAGGTCTCCATCACCTTGATATGTGAATACCATTTTATCTGGATTTGATCTTTTAATTCCAGTTGCTACTGCTGGTGCTCTACCATGTGCAGCTTCAAACATATCACAAGCAAAATAGTCATAAGCTAAAACTGAACATCCAACCGGAGCAACTCCTATAGTTTTATCTATTATATTTAACTCTTCAAGTACTTCCCCTACTAATCTATGAATTGTACCATGAGTACATCCAGGGCAATAATGGGTAGGTACATCTAACAATGCCTTTGTTGGCTCAAATACTACTGCCATTATCTAGCACCTCCAATATACGCTTTAACATTTTCTAAAATTTCTGTTGGCTTTGGAACCATTCCGCCAGATCTTCCAAAGAACGCAACTGGTTTTCTTCCATTAACTGAAAGTCTAACATCTTCAACCATTTGTCCACAGCTAAGTTCCACAGCCATATAACCATGCTTAGTATTGCTTAAAGTTTTTTCAAAGGCTTCCGCTGGGAATGGCCATAAAGTTATTGGTCTAATTAAGCCTAACTTTATACCTTCCTTCTCTGCTAACTTAATAACACTTTTGCATATTCTTGAAGTTGTTCCGTAAGACACTAGTATTAAATCAACTTCTTCTTCACAATTATATAATTCATACTTAACTTCATTTTCTTTTATTGCTTTATATTTTCTTTGAAGATGCTCATTGTGCTCTTCTAACTTTTCTGGTTTTAAGAATAAAGAATTAATAACATTATGAGTTTTTCTTGTTCCTAAGCCATTAGCTGCCCAAGTTTTTTCAGGGAGTTCTCTCTTTGGTCTTTCGGTGAACTCTACTGGTTCCATCATTTGACCAAGCATTCCATCACCCATAACCATAACTGGAGTTCTATATATATCAGCTACATCAAAGGCATCTTGAACCAAATCTACCATTTCTTGAATAGAGCATGGTGCATAAACTGGCATGTTGAAATCTCCGTGTGCTCCACCTTTTGTAGCTTGGAAATAGTCTGATTGTGCTGGCTGAATACCGCCAAGTCCTGGGCCGCCTCTTACGATATTTATTATTACGCAAGGAAGTTCTGCTCCAGCGATATAGGAAATTCCTTCTGCCTTTAAGCTTATTCCAGGTGAACTTGAAGATGTCATACATCTTACTCCTGTACCTGCTGCTCCATAAATCATATTTATAGCAGCAATTTCACTTTCAGCTTGTAAAAACACTCTGCCGATCTTAGGCATTTGTCTTGATAGATATGCTGATATCTCTGTTTGTGGTGTTATTGGATATCCAAAGAAGCACTGACATCCAGCTTCTATTGCAGCCTGTCCTATTGCTTCATTACCTTTCATTAATACTTTTCCTGACATAAAACCAACCTCCTATTATTTCTCAACTGTAATTACTAGGTCCGGACACATTCTTCCACAGGACGCACAGCCTATACACTTGGCCATATTTTCCTCTGTCACTGTAGCAGGATGATATCCCTTTACGTTTAGTTCTTCAGAGTAAGTTATAATGTTCTTAGGACATACGATTATGCATTGACCACAGCCCTTGCATCTTTCTTCTCTAAAAGTCACCTTTGCCATACCATTTACCCCCTTATGCAAAATAAAACTATTCACCTTGATGTAAACCTTTAAATTGCAACTTCTAATGATGTTATTCCTAAATGATTCTTTTATTCCAAGCTTAAATTTAAGCTAAACCGGACTTTCCTTAAAATTACTCTATAATATAATTTAATACCTTATTTTTAAAGATGTCAATTTAGCACAGTGTAGTGCTAAATTGAATCTTTTCTCCATGGTGGAAGCATATAAATGTGTATAGGAAATAATTCTCCTTCTACCTTTCCTTCCACCAAGGACTTTATCTCCTCAGAACAGCAGGTAAACTTATGTGGAATTCCCAACTCCTTTGATAGCTTTGAAATTTCCTTATCACCACGGATAATATCCTCTGGTTTAGTTTCAAAAGATAAGTTTGTATTTGAAACTAGTTTTGTTACCTTTAATCTTGAAGACGTTTCTATTTCTCTTAAAAACTCGACAGTGCCTTTGTCCGTTGCTGTAAGAGGTCTATTTAAATTTACCACAAAATACATATCATAAGGTTCATCCCTAAAATATCTATTATACTGTCCTAAAGCAATAGCCCCCACATCATCTCCACCAACATCGAAAACAACATCAAATTCTTTATCATTAAATACTGAACGAACTTCTGCTGGAACAACCATTAATTCTGCATTTACAAACTCTGGATTGGAAGCTATAACTTTAATGCCATAATTTTCTGTAAGTTCTTTTTTTAAATCTCTCACACAAAAGTATGGATTTACAATATCTAAATCCACTAAAGCTACTTTTCTTCCTGCCTTTGCTAAATTAATTGCATAATTGATGGCAATCTCTGTTTTACCACTTCCAAAGTGCCCTGTAAAAATACGTATTCTACTCATTGTATCCCCTTTCAGTCGAAAAACTTGTCTATAACTTAAAAGATTACTTATATTCTTTTGCCGTTTCTTCACCCTTTAAAACTCTAAGTCCACCTTCAGCTAAAGCTAAAAGTTCATCTTCACCTGGATAAACAACTACTTGTGATATAAATTCCACTCTTTCCTTTATGTAATTAACTACATATTTAGAATAAGCTATTCCGCCTGTAAGAAGTATTGCATCAACCTTGCCTTGAAGCACTGCTGCGCATTTTCCTATTTCCTTAGAAACTTGATATGCCATTGCATCAACTACTAATTGAGCCTTCTTATCTCCTTCATCTGCTTTTTCTTGTGCCTTTCTTGCATCATTAGTTCCAAGATAAGCAACCATACCGCCTTTTCCATTAATCTTCTTTTTCATCTCTTCTTTAGTGTATCTGCCACTAAAACAAAGATTAACTAAATCTCCAACTGGAAGTCCCCCTGCTCTTTCAGGTGAAAATGGCCCTTCTCCATCAAGGGCATTATTTACATCTACAACTCTTCCGAGCTTATGAGCCCCAACTGATATTCCTCCACCTAAATGAACTACAATAAGATTTAAATTTTCATACTCATTTCCAGTTTCCTTCGCATACTTTTTAGCTATAGCCTTTTGATTTAGAGCATGAAATATACTTTTTCTCTCTATTTCTGGCATTCCAGAAACTCTAGCTATATCATCCATTTCATCTACAACAACTGGGTCTACAATAAATGCTGGTATTTTTAGTCCATCTGCTATTCCTTTAGCAATTATACCTCCAAGGTTAGATGCATGTTGTCCTTGAACTCCTGATTTTAAATCAGCAATCATGACATCGTTTACTTGATAAGTTCCACCTTCTATTGGCTTTAAAAGTCCGCCTCTGCCAACTACTGCGTCAAGTTCTTCAATTCTTATATTTCTTTCTTTTAATACTTTGAGTATTACATTTTCTCTAAAACTTAATTGATCATAAATGCCTTTAAAGTTTCCAATCTCATCGGCTGAATGCCTTAAAGTTTCAACTAACACTGAATCATTATCATAATAAACACCTATTTTAGTCGATGTTGATCCTGGGTTAATTATTAATTGTTTAAATGCCATGATTATACCTCCTAGTTTTTGTTTGCTACTAATGAAGCCATTGCAATTGAATTAAGCTTTGACTCAGGTGAATCTGCTCTTGAAGTAACAATTACTGGTGCTGAAGCTCCCATTAATAATCCACCATTTTTACAGTCAGTAGTATAAGTTAAGCACTTATACACTCCATTTCCAGCTTCTATATTAGCCATCAAAAGAATATCTGCTTCTCCAGCTACTGGACCTGATATTTTCTTATGCTGTGCAGCTTCCTTTGAAAGTGCATTATCAAGAGCTAATGGTCCATCAATAATACAGCCCTTAATTTGGCCTCTCATGTTCATTATTGCTAAGCTTGCTGCATCAAGTGTAGCCTGCATAGAAGGATTTACAACTTCTACTGCGCATATAGGTGCTACCTTTGGAACATTAATCTCAAGTGAATGTGCTACTTGAACTGCATTTTTAACAATATCAACCTTTTCTTTTAATTCAGGATACATATTAAAGGCAGCATCAGTTATAAATAAAAGTCTATTATATCCTGGTATTTCAAAGACACCTATATGTGACATTTGTTTTCCCGTTCTTAATCCAAACTCCTTATTTAGTACAGCCTTTAAAAATGTTGCTGTATCAACAAGTCCCTTCATCATCATGTCTGCTTCCCCTGAAGAAACCAACTTAACAGCTTCTAATGTTGCCTGAGTGATATCCTTTACATCCACAACCTTATAGTCTTCAATATTCATGTTTAAAGACTCTGCTATCTTTTCTATTTCGTTCTTATCACCTACTAATATAGCTTCAGCTATGCCGTTAATCTTAGCATCCCTAACAGCTTCAAGTACAGGTTCATCTTGCGCTACCGCTACAGCTACAGTCTTCATTGGCTGTGACTTTACCTTTGATAATACCTGTTCAAAACTCTTAATCATCCCTTCATCCCCCTATTTAATTAATTATAACTTTATCTTCATAAATCTTTGGCTCTTCCTCACCATTTAGAACTCTTTGAGCCCCTTCAGCTAAAGCCTGCATTTCATTTTCTCCTGGAATAACTTCTACTGGTGCAATAAAGCGAACGTTTTCATTTATCCAATCAACAACTTTTTGATTATATGCCATACCTCCTGTTAAAATTACTGCATCAATTTTTCCACTTAATGCTGTTGACATAGCACCAATTTCTTTACTAATTTGATAAGCCATTGCTTTAAATATAAACTCTGCTTCTTTGTCCCCTTCGTCTATACGCTTTGATATTATTCTTCCATCATCAGTGCCTAGATAAGCTAATAATCCCCCTTCTCTGGTTATCTTATTGATTATCTGAGCTTGAGTGTATTGTCTGCTGTAACACATCTCCACTAAATCTCCTGCTGGAAGTCCCCCTGTTCTTTGTGGTGAAAATGGACCATCGTGGTTTGCATTATTGCAGTCTAAAATTTCCCCCCCACTTACTGGAGAAATAGTTATTCCCCCTCCAATATGAGCTACGACAAACTTACTTTTGTCATAATCCATACCTTTTTCAGCACAATATTTCCTTACCACTGCTTTAATATTTAAAGCATGCACCAAAGACCTTCTTGGAATCTCTGGCAATCCTGATATTCTAGTTACCTCTTTAACTTCGTCCACCGCAACTGGGTCAACTATGTAGGATGGTATTCCTAGTTTTTCAGCTATTTCAAAGGCAATAATTCCTCCAAGATTGGAAGCATGTTGCCCTTGATAGCCTATTACTAAATCATCTAGCATTTTATATGTTATTTTATAAGTTCCACCTGGCATTGGTCTTAAAAGGCCCCCTCTGCCAACAACTGCAGCAAAGTTCTCAAGTTTAAAATCTTTTTCATGCAGCCAGTTTAAAATTCCCACTGTTCTCATATCCTTTTGTTGAACTATATGAGCAAACTTTTTAATTATATCAGTATCATGAGATATGTTTTCTGTACTTATACACTTGTTGTCTAGATATATAGCTATTTTCGTAGATGTCGAGCCTGGATTGATTACTAAGATATACTTATTATTGTTCATTCTCATTCCTCCACACTAAAATATTCCTATTTCTCTATTACTATGTGTTATATAAAATACTATGATACTTTTATATTATCAGTGTTTTTCTACATTTTCAATAAAATGTATATTATTTTGGTGAGTACTCTGTAATTATTTTTTCTGCAACACGAAGTCCATCTACTGCTGCAGATATAATTCCACCTGCATATCCAGCCCCTTCACCTGTAGGATATAATCCTTTAACATTAACGCTTTCATATTCTTCATTTCTATTTATTTTAACTGGTGCTGAAGTCCTTGTTTCCATTCCAGTAAGAAGAGCGTCTTCTCCAGCATAACCTGGAATTCTTCTATCAAAAACAGGCAGTGCTTCTTTTATCGCATTAACCACATAATCAGGCGCACACTTTCTTAAGTCGGCAAACTCAGTACCTGGTGTATAGGTAGGCTCTGTTTTTCCAAAGTTCTTTGATACTCTATCCTTTAAAAAGTCTTGAACTCGTTGAACTGGTGCATTATAGTTGCTTCCACCAACTTCAAATGCAAGTCTCTCATATCTCCTTTGAAACTCTATTCCTCCAAGAGGTGTTGTATCCTCAAAATCCTGTGGAGATATAGCAACAACTAAAGCTGAATTGGCATTAACATTATCTCTTTTATAATTGCTCATTCCATTAACTACTACAGCATTCTCTTCTGAAGCTGCTGCAACCACATAGCCTCCAGGACACATACAAAAACTGTATATACCTCTATCTAACTCTTTGCTAGTATAGGTAAGCTTATAATCTGCAGCTCTAAGCTTTGGATGTGCTGCAAATTTGCCATACTGGTTTTCATCTATTAAAATTTGAGGATGCTCTATTCTATATCCTATTGCAAATGGCTTTGGAGACATGGATACGCCCCTTTTAAAAAGCATTTCATAAGTATCTCTTGCACTGTGCCCTGTTGCAAGTATCATATTCTCACAAGGAACCTGCTGTCCATCAATAGTTATTGAATATAACTCCCCATTCTTTATTTCAATATCTTCAAGCTTAGTAGAAAATCTAACCTCTCCACCATAGCTTTTTATTCTTTCTCGTATATTTCTTACAACATCTTTTAATATATCTGTTCCTATATGTGGTTTACCCATATAGGCAATTTCCTCTGGTGCTCCTGCTTCTACAAGTTTTTCAAGAACATAACCACATCTATGATCCTTAATTCTAGTGGTTAATTTTCCATCAGAAAAAGTTCCTGCTCCACCCTCTCCAAATTGAACATTACTTTCAGTATTTAGTTTTCTATCATACCAAAAGTTATTTATAGATTTAGTTCTCTCTTCTACAGCCTCTCCTCTTTCAATAACTAAAGGATTGTAACCTCTTTCTGCAAGCAGTAATCCTGCAAATAACCCTGCAGGTCCCATTCCGACAACCACAGGTCTATTATGCATTTTCTTTATACCTTCATGGAAATCAGGAGTATAATTATCTCCTCCTGGTCTTATATCAGAACTTTTACTCTTGTTTAAAATTCTCTCTTCATTATCACAAGCTACTTCAACTGCATAGTTGAATTTTATTGCATCTTTTTTTCTTGCATCGATTGATTCCTTTATAATTTTAAAGGATTTAAAATTTTCTTCTTTTACACCTAGTTTTTTAGCCACCTTATGTTTTAAGGTGGCTAAACTATCTTCACTTATATCTAATACTAAATTATTAACCTTGATTGTCATTATTCCCTGTCTCCTCATTTGTTTTTTTAATAACTACCGTTACCTTTGCTGGTGTTGTGCTCTTTAACTGTATATTTTCCGGAATTCCAGTAAGTTCAACCTCTAACTCATGGCTTCCCTCTAGCATACCATTTAAATTCACTGTAGCCTTAAAAACATCTACGGTAAGAGCATTAATAGCTTCTTCTGAGCCATTAACTATTACTTCTACTGTAGGATTTTGCTGTTCTAACACTAGCTTTTCCCCTAAATTGACATAATTAATAGGTACCGTAAATTTCTTTTCTTGATATTTTGTAACAACTATCTTAACTTGAACATATTCTTCACCATTAACTGTTCTTACATTTTCAGGTATGACCAATGGAACATCTAGAGTTGTACTGTCTGTAATCTTACTTAAATCGATTTCTCCTGTATTTATATAAGAAAGACCATCAACTACTGAACTCTCCCCTGCAACCTCAATTGAATTAGGCACACTTGTTACACTTTCAATGAAAACATTCTGTGGTGCTGTCCCTACTGTTCTGACATTAACATTTAAGCTTTTCCCCTTTGCAACTGTAACATTAACCTGTACATATTCCTGTGCCAAGCTTACACCTTTAATTTCTTTACCTTCTTCATTTACTAGCTTAACCTTCAGATTCTTAGTAATATTTTGTGATGCATCTGTTAAATCTACTTCAACCTCACCTCTTGCTATTTGATCTATAATCCTCTTAGGACCTTCAACCCTCACTATATTAGGATTTACTGTAGGTTCCCCATTATAGAACCCTTCTGATACTTTTCCAACAGTAGTAGCTGATATATCCACATTCTTCTCTACCAAACTATCCACATCAATCTTAATATTTAATGCATCAGCATTAGCAATTGTAACCCCCGTAGGTGATTCCTTTATTTGCACTGGTACTTTGTTTTCTCCAGGAGTTAATCCATAACCTTGCAAATCAACAGCTAATTTAAAATCTTTATTTTTATCTAGATCATTTACTACCGATGCAGGGGCCTTAACTGATAAGTTTATATAAAAATCCTGTTCAATAAGCACTAACCCTTTGTCAGCAAGAGTATCTGCATTTAAAACCTCTACAGGCACATACTTTAAAACGCTAGTTATGACAGGGTCTTCACTACTACGGACATACATCCATAGAACTATTGCCGCAACTAGACAACAAATTCTAATTATTACATCTTGTCTTTTTTGCTTATCCATAGTTTTACCCTCTCCTTGAATGAATCTTTATTACTTTGTCTGTTCCTCATAATTTTTAAAAGCACATTTCTAAGCTTTTCTTTATCATAATTTCTAAGTAATCTTCCATTTAAAGCCATTGAAATAACTCCTGTTTCCTCTGAAACAATAATGGTAATACAATCTGTTACTTCAGTAACTCCAATACCAGCTCTATGTCTTGTTCCAAGTTGTTTGTTTAATTTATCATCATTAGTAAGTGGTAAAAAGCAGCCTGCCGCAACTATCTTATCATTTCTTATGATGGTAGCTCCATCATGAAGTGGTGTATTTACAACAAATATATTTTGAAGTAATGCCGAAGACACATCTCCATTTATCTTTGTCCCTGTATTAATAATATCTCCAAGCCCTGTCATTTGTTCAATAACAATAAGGGCCCCAACTTTTTCCTCTGCTAAAGCTTCTACTGCAATGACAATTTCATTTACTACTCCAATCATAATTTCTTCATCTTCATAGATTATTTTATCAACAAAAGATGTTCTTCCTATATGCTCTAAAGCCTTTCTAATCTCAGGTTGAAAAATTATAATGATGGAAATAACGCTGATTGTAAGTGTATTTTCTAATATCCAATTTAGCATTGTTAAATTTAATAAATCACTTACTGGAATTAATAAAAATATTAAAATAATTCCCTTCAAAAGCTGTTCTGCTCTTGTTTCCTTTATTAAGGAATAGCCCTTATAAAATATAAAATACACAACTAATATATCTATTACTGAAAAAATAGAAAATCCTTTAAAAATGTTAATCAATGAATTTAAGCTTTCCACATGGTCACCACCTTACGATAATACTACTTCAATTATACACCAAACCTTGATTTTGGAGTATAAAAATTCCTGTGAAATAAAATATTTTCTTCTTAAATTTATTAGCATTCCATGAATATTTTAGTATTTACCATAATATAAAGAATTATGATATATATTTAAAATACAAAGGGGGATGCTGTAGGTGAGAAGGATTAATTTAAAATTTGATAATAAGGTGGCTAAATGGTCGGCTATTGCTGTAGCAGTATTAGTTTTATTTTTTATAAGCTATAGTATTTTCAGCCTATTTTCACCAACTAAAGAACAAATGTATCTTAATGACTTAATGGATAATATTAAAGATATAAATAATGAATGTAAAGATTTTATTGATGACAGTAAGATAAATACTGAAAAAGCTTTAAAAACTCTTCCTAAAATGCGAGAAGGTTTATATAAAATAGCTCTAGATGCTGGAAGTAGTAAGTATGCTAACGAACCTAAATATACAAGTGCTTATTCTAATCTTTCAAAAGGTCTAAATGAAAATATATTACTTCTAGATCAACTTAGTGCAATGATCAGTAATCCTTATGGAAAAGATATTGAACTTGCTGGAGAAAATCTTAAAATCTATAGAGATACCTCCGAAAATTACTATAATTTAATTGAATATAAAAATTCTACTTTTTCTTTAGGTAATTCTATGAAGGGAATGATAAATGAAACCTTAGATTACTGTATTTCTTCAAATAACGCAAAAAAAATTGAGGAGATAAAAACAGCTGAGGCAGAAATGTTCATCTCTAAATTAAATGAACTAACAATTTCTATGGATAAACTAATGATTAACTACTATGAAAAAGTTATGGACTGCAGAACTAACAAAATGACTTATCAGCTTCTTATAGCTAAACTAGATGATACCATCTCAAAAATGGATTCAGTAAAAAGTATACTAAGTCAAATGTCCATTCCAAATGAATTTTTACCTTTATATAATAATTTTTCTGAAGTTGTAAATCTGTACAGCAAATATTTATTTGATGTTAAATATGCTATAGTTACTGAAAGTGTCCGTAGAGATAAAACAGATATAACAGAAGATTATATGGATTCTTTATATGACTCCAGCAGTAAAACTTACGAAGATGTTCAAAAGAAGTATAAAAATTTTACAAAGGAATATAATAAGATTAAAGGCAATAACTAAATAGGAGATGAATTGAATGAAAAAATTCATGGTAATTCTTTTAGTTTTATGTAATCTTCTTGTTCTTCCGCCATACAATATAGATACATTAAATCGAATTAACCCAGTAAGAATTGAAGTATAACAATATTCATATAAAAAAGAGAGACAGATTTTCTGTCTCTCTTTGCATATTTAAAATATTTACTTTATAACATCACCTAAGTTATAATCTTTAATCCTTCTCTCTTCATTAACAAACTCATTCATGATTTCATCTGTATATCTTTTTAATTCTATAACTAAATCACTTCCATCTCTATACACATGTTCATAACTAATTCGTGATGAATCCTCTACAGTAGCAATTAACATCTGTTGAGCATTGTTCACATTCATTACAACTATATCAACTCCATTAGCTAAAGTTCCATATGCAAATCCCTGCACAATTATAAGATGTGTATCATCATACCAGCTAATAGAAAGTGGTGACATTTGTTTCTCCCTATCTTTTAACTTTACTTCAAAGGTTACATTATTAGAATTATTTTTCACATAAATTATTCCGATACCCTCTTCTTGTGCATATTGACCTTTTCCAGCAATAGTTGCTTCATAAACTCCATCTTCAGTAGAAATATATTCTGTATTAGCTTCTATACTAGGGTTAGTCACAGCTGTCATTGTATATAAATCCACATAATTAACTTTTCCAGAGTCCTGAACGTTCCCCACCATAGGATTACTTTCATCATTTTGTGAAGCTTCTGCTGGTGTTTCAGCACTATAGTTTTGCTCCTCATCTTGGTTTATCCGATTCCTAAGCTTTGGAGATGACTGTTCTGATCTCGCATTATCTTCCACTCCCTTAGCCTCTCCTATACCATTATTTATATAATTTAAGGCAATAGGACTAATAGCAATGCAGATAAATAATGCTGCAGCAATAGGTGCCATATATTTTATCTTTTTATGCTTTGATCCATTTGCATATTTATTTTTATCAATTGTATCCATTACCTTTGGCGTTATACTTTCAAACTTGATATCATCTATAGAAAAAGCTGCCTTAAATGCCTCATATTCTACAATCTCTTCTTCATATGCCTCCCTACAGCTTTCACAAGTTAAAAGATGCACTCTTATTTCTTCATCCACCTCAGCAGGTAAATTCCCTTCGATGTATTCCGCTAACTTCTCTTTACACTGACTACATTTCATCATTTATCCTCCTACCTTATTTGTAAAAGACCTTGAACCCATCTCTTACCTTATAGTATCTTCTCTTTACTGTAGTTTCTGTAATATTTAAAATCTCTCCAATATCTTTAAACGTCATCTCTTCTGTATATCTTAAAGTTACAATCTGCTTATCTATTTCATCCAACGTCTTTAAGTACTTTTCAACTTTCTCCTTCGTCTCCACAAATTCTATAGATTCTTCAGGTCCCATTTCTGTTGATGACACATCATATGCTTCATCAATGTCGCTTTCAAAAACCTTTCTATACTTTCTTGTGTAATCTATAGTCTTATTCTTAGCTATCTGCAAAATCCAATTTAAAAAGCTATATTTGTTATCATACATATCCAGCTTATTATATACAGTTATGAAAACTTCCTGAGTTATATCCTCACTAGCTTCCTTTTGCTTAAGCATCCCATAAACGAATCTCAGTATATTAACTTGATATTTTTCTACTATAAGTTCAAAGCTATTCACATCGCCCTTAAGTACATTGTTAACAAGAATAATATCTTCAACAGGCACCGTTTTATCTGACCCCATCATCTTCGTTCCCTTCTATATAAATTAATACGATAAAAAATTGCTAAAGTTCATGCGCTAATACCAAAATATCAGCGTTTTAGTTTTTTGTTATTATTTCAATATACTATAATTATACTACAACATATAGTTACATTTATTAAAAATCAATTACAATTTTTAGGGGATTAATCATTCCATAAAAACTTAGAACTACATTTTTCTACTCAGAATAGGGTAATCTATATTATTAACTGCAATTTCTCGGGAAATACTTCACATTTCCACATAAAGTTACATAATTATATACTACATAAAAAAATGCAGATCTTACTCGAAGCTGCATTTCTATTATAGCTAATATATTAATAAAATCTAATCTGATACAAACAAAGCATACTATTTGATAATTTAAAAATTCTAATCATATAATAGAACTGTTTTTGATATCAATGAATTCTTATAGATTTACTATTAGTATAGTTCTTAGAACTACTATCAAACAAATGATGTATCACCATAACTACTAGTGTCATATTAATAAGCTCAACATATTTGAAGCATTATTGGTCAAAAAATAATCATTATAAATATCATCAATATCTTCATCAAATAAAGCTTTAAACTTAGCAAAATTAATCTTTTCTCTTATATACTTATCTAGCATCTTACTCATGATTTTATCCATATTATTGGTTCCAATTTTATTTTCTATGGCATTTAATGCTAATGCACCAAATGTATAAGCTAAATCTCCACAATCGTAAATATGATATTCTTGTATAGGATGTGGTTCATATCCATTATCTTTAATCATTTTTAAATACTGATTTTTATAATTAGTCATTATATCCTCTTGAGATTTAATGGCTAATGCATTACACACTCTAGCAGTAAAATATTGCGTTATTGCTTCATCAAAAAATCTTGATTTTTGAACTGTAACATCACATAACGGATTCCAATTTGTATGAATTAATTCATGAATTAATTGTTCATATTCACTAACTCCATCAATAGTAATAAACATTGTATTTGATAAAACAAAACTTCCATATCCATGTGGAATAACAATAACTTTAAAATCTTTTATTTTTTCGTTTTTAAATCTATTCATATATTCATTTGTACTTTTAATAATGCTATCTATCTTCATAATACTATTTTCTGCGAGATTCATATGGTATATTTCTCCAAAATAACCGCTATATCTCTTGAACTTTCCAACTGCGAAAGTAGGATTATAACCTTCATAAGTAAATTGATTAATTTTGTCTAAATTGGTACATAACATATATTTGCTATTCATTTTTATTATAATTTGAAATTTTTCGTTAGTAGTTGGATATAACATTTTAGCTAAGTACTCCTCAGACTCTGGAATCTCAAATGTAGGATAAAAGACAGTTTCTCCTCTTAATAAATAAAAATCATCTGTAGTCTTTTCTTTAACATATGGATATCTTCCAGTAGAGCCATCAATAATCCCTTCATATTCAATAATAACCTTATGCGATTCATCTAATAACTCAAATGAAATAATTTTATAATTATATCTTATTTCTATTACTTTATAATTTACTATTTTATTATCACATAAAATAGTATTGATAATGAAACTTCTGTTAATCGCAAAGCAACTTTTATTTATATCTTCTACATCTATTTCATATCTCCCTTTAATGACTGATGATAACTCCAATCTAAGTCTTTTCATTGTCAATCACACCTCGTTCTACTCATTTACATCACTAAATCACTAACTGTATCTACAATACAATATCATCTTTTTTAGTTAATGTTTATTTAATAATCGCTTATAATTAAGTTCATATATCACGTTGTTGTCGGGAATATTATTATGTATATATCTATTTTTATATATTCTATAATTATATTTATTTCAACTCCATAGATGGTTATTGTAACTATCACCTTTATGCAAAAGGCTATTAATGTTATAAAAAATGTATTTATTATATTTTTTATGAAACGCTTTGATACCTTTTGCTCTTTCAATTCTTCAAAACTTCACAAATTCTATCTCTTTGCTCATCTTTACCTACAAAAATAAATTTTAAAATTAATTCACTAAACTCCCCTCTTACTTATTATTTCACAAATCCCATATTAAGTAAACAAATTGAGATAGTTGCTTTAACGTTAACTAAAGTTGTAAAATCATGGCATAATCGTTTAGTTATTCAGCAAGACGAAATTCGCTGACATCTGAAGTATATTATAAAATTAATTAAATAATATTAAACAAATTCATCATACAAAAAGAGAGTAGGTAAATTTGTGTTTACACAAATCTATCTACTCTCCCTGAAAAGTGAGCATATATCATTTATTAAGTCCACTATTTGATGATGTTCTCAAATTCTCAACTTATTTTATAAAGCTTTTTTTATTACATCTATAACAGTTCCATCTCTATACTCAACAACACCGACGATTTCATCTGTCACCTCTATTGACTTTGGTGCTCCTGTAAGACTCTCTGCAAGTTCCTTAAGTTCTTCTATTGTAAACACCTTTAGGTTTGTTTCTTTTAATTTTTCAATTAAATCTGTTCTTCTAGGGTTAACAGCAATTCCTCTTTCTGTAACAATGACATCTATTGTTTCCCCTGGAGTTGTAACAGTTGTCAAGCTATCCTTTATAATTGGAAGTCTTGCTTTTGTAAGCTTTGTTACTATTATAGTCAGTTTTGCGCCTGCTGCTGTATCTGCATGACCACCTGAGCCACCCATAATAGTACCATCAGAGCTTGTAGTAACATTTACATTAAAATTAGTATCTATTTCTGTTGCTCCAAGTATTACTACATCAAGCTTATTAACTACAGCTCCCCTATTGTGAGGATTTCCATACATAGATGCTGACATAGTCATATGTCTTTGATTTACTCTGCAAGATTCTACTGCCTTTAAGTCAAAACATTGAACATCTAATAAGCTTTGGAATAATCCTTCCTCAAACATATCTACAATATATCCTGTTATTCCCCCCGAAGCAAATGACCCCTTAATTTCATGATGTTTCATATACTCTCTAAGCTCGGCTGCAACTGCTAAAGATATTCCTCCAGCTCCTGTTTGGAAAGACATCCCCTCTTTAACTAATCCAGATGATATCATAACATCAAGGGCAGTTTTAGCAATTTTAAGTCCTATTGGGTCTTTAGTAATCTGTGTTGTACCTGATACTATTCCTGCTGGATTTCCAATGGATTCTACCTTAACAACATAATCTACATAGCTTTGACTAATTTCTATTGGAGAATTAGGATATGGAACTACATTGTCTGTAATAGCCACCACCCTATCAGCATATTGTGCATCAGAAACAGCATATCCTAATGCTCCACAGGCTGATTTACCATATAACCCATTTATATTACCATAGTCATCACTGCATGGTGCTGCAATAAATGCTACATCTATATGCAAATCGCCACTTTCTATAGCTCTAGACCTTCCACCATGGGTGTGCATTATTGCAGGATACTTTAATTTCCCCATGGAAACAGCTTCTGCTACAGGACCTGACATATAGTTTGCATATATTTTAGTTACTGTTCCATCCTCGATATATTCTACTAATGGTCTATGAATTGGGAATATAGAGCTAGCAGCTATGGCTAAATTTTTTATTCCTCTTCTAGCAACAGCCTCCATAACCATATTTAAAATATAATCCCCATTTCTTAAATGATGGTGGAAAGATATACACATTCCATCAGAAATATTCACAGCATCAAGAGCTTCCTCTATAGAATTAAGCAGCTTACTTTGTCCTGGTATCCCTGGCCTAACCTTTGAAGTAGCTGTTGTTACTTCGCCCATGTTTTCAAAAGCACCTTCAAAAGCTTTAACCTCTCCATACCCTTCAATATAATCTGGTAAGCTTCTTCCTAATATATTTTTCATGACAACACCCCCTATATAAGCCCTAACTGTCGGCTTAATGCCACAGTAGTTTTTGCTCTATTTATAATTGGTGCATCCACCATTTTACCATCTAAAGAGAATACTCCCTTTCCTTCTGCCTCTGCCTGCTCCATGGCATCAAGAACTCTTTGTGCATGAATAATCTCTGATTCTGTTGGAGCATAAATGCTATGAATAGTATCTATCTGTCTTGGATTAATTGAAGCTTTTCCTGTCATTCCAAGAGATTTTGCAAGAATTATATCCTTTTTTAGACCTTCAAAATCATTAGTGTCTGTAAAAGGTGTATCTATCGAGTCAACTCTCATAGCTCTGCAGGCTACTGCAACTCTATTTCTCGCAAATAAAATTTCATTACCTTCCTTGGTTCTCTTTATACCTAAGTCAGAGGTTAAATCCTCTGCTCCAAGAAGCACTGCTGTAACTCTATCCGATGCTTTAATTATATTATAAACATTTTCAACACCATAAGCTGTCTCTACTATAGGTATTAACTTAATTGATTTATTTTCAAAGCCTTCTTCAGCTTCTATTAAATCAAGTCTTCTGCTTACCTCTTGCAATTCTTCCTCTGTTGCCTTTGGAATCATTAATGCATCAGGCTTAACTCGTGAAATCACATCAATATCTTCTGTAGCAAATTCTGTAGTTAGTGGATTAATCCTTACAACAACCTCCACTTCACTGTAGTCTACAGTTTTAATTGCCTCTCTTACCAATATTCTTGCACTATCCTTCTCCGTTAAACTTACTGCGTCCTCTAAATCTAATATTATAGAATCTGAACCCAAAATTGCTGCATCTTGTACCATTGCAGGATTATTACCTGGCATAAATAACATTGTTCTTCTTAGCTTCATAGCTCCACCTCCTATTGTGCTCTCTTAACAGCAGTCTCAACCCTTGCTCGTATTGTATAATCTAAGGCACCTTTATCTTGAGCTCTAACAATAGTATCTTCCACTCCAAGCTCTACTAAAGTATCTATTATAGTCTTTTTAATCTGCTCTCCAAACTGCTTAATAACTAAACTCTCAAGTTCAACCTCTATACCACCATTCTCATTAGGCATAAGAATTATGTATATATCGCTGGACTCGAGAGTTCCTGATTTAGATATTTTATTTATTTTCAACACAATCAACTCCTTTGGAATTTTAGTGATTATATTCACTCTTTATAACTTAGAATATAGGAAACACCTTCTATATCAAGAAGGAGCTTCCTTAATCCTATACTATACATTATCTAATTGATTCTAAATATGCTCTTTGTCCTTGTTCGTAAAGATTGTTACCTTCACAATCAATTACAACTACTACTGGCATATCCTCAATCTCAAGTCTTCTTATAGCTTCTGCGCCTAAATCTTCATAGGTAACAACTTCAGCTTTTTTTACACATTTTCCAATTAAAGCAGCAGCTCCACCTATGGCTCCAAAATAAACTGCTTTATTTTTCTTCATAGATTCCACTACTTTTTCATTTCTTAGGCCTTTTCCTATCATTCCTCTTAAACCTTGCTCTAAGAGTGCAGGTGTGTAGTCATCCATTCTATAGCTTGTTGTTGGTCCTGCTGAACCGATAGGCTGCCCTTCCTTAGCAGGAGTTGGTCCAACATAATAAATTACGCTGTCCTTAACATCTATAGGAAGCTGTTCACCTTTATCTAAAAGTTCTACTAACCTCTTATGGGCAGCATCTCTCCCTGTATATATAACGCCACTCAGAAGTACAGTATCACCAGCTTTTAAGTCCCTTACCTTTTCCTCTGTAAGAGGTGTTGTGATTCTCTTTTCCATAATACTCCTCCTATTTACAGTTCTATCTCTGCATGTCTTGTAGCATGACAGTTAATATTAACTGCTACCGGCAAACCAGCAATATGGGTTGGATAGGTTTCTATATTAACTGCTAAAGCTGTAGTTTTGCCTCCAAAGCCCTGTGGCCCTATCCCCAGCTCATTTATAGCTTCAAGCATTTCTTTCTCAAGTTCCGCATAGAAAGGATCTTCATTTCTCACATCTACACTTCTAATTAAGGCCTTCTTAGCAATATTAGCAGCCTTATCAAAGGTACCACCAATTCCAACACCTACAACTATAGGAGGGCAAGGATTTGGCCCTGCCTCCTTAACAACTTTTATAATAAAGTCTTTTACACCTTGAAGCCCATCTGAAGGTTTTAACATCTTAATCTGACTCATATTCTCAGACCCAAACCCCTTTGGTGCTACTGTGATTTTCATTTTATCTCCTGGAACTATATCATAGTAAATTATCGCTGGAGTATTATCCTTTGTATTTACTCTGTTTAATGGATCCTTAACTACAGATTTTCTAAGATATCCATCTCCATATCCTTGTCTAACGCCTTCATTTATAGCTTCTTCAAGACTTCCATCAGTAACCTGAACTTCTTGTCCTAGTTCAACAAATACACATGCCATTCCTGTATCTTGACACATTGGTCTGTCTTCGTTGCATGCAATATCAGCATTTACTAAAATATTATTTAGTATTCCCTTTGCGATGTCCCAAGGCTCTTCATCATGATACTTCTGAAGTCTATTTTTTATATCCTTGCCTAAATAATAGTTTGCGTCAATACAAAGCTTTCTTACAGCTTCAGTAACCTTACCAGCTTCAATATTTCTCATCTTAGTTCCTCCCATGGTCTTACTATTAAATAAATTATGCTAATTTATTTCTTCTATTTACTAAAGCAATAACTCTATTCATTTCGTTATTTACTATCATATATCCTTCATCTACACCCATTCCTGGTTTAGCAAGACATTGATCAGCACCACAAGCCATGGCAATGTTTGTACAAATCTCTGCAGAACGGTTTGTTTCATTACAAGTTCCTCCGCAGTAAGCCCCCATGCCCTTTTGTTTACAGTATAAGATAGCTTCTATTGTATTATTTACTCCACCTAAGTCTGGAGTCTTTATTTGAAGCATATGACCTGAATTATTATCTGCGAAGAATACTACATCCTCATAAGTATTGCACCATTCGTCTGCAACTAACTCTACATTTATGCCTCTTGTATCTAACTCTGTAGTTAAATCTCTTAAAGCTTCCATTTGTCTTTCTCTATGTTCAACATCCATAGGCCCTTCAATTCTTAATTTGAATGGCTTAGCAGCTTCTTCTAAAGTTGCTATGTAATCAGCCATAGCTTTTGTATCATAGTTGAAGGCAACTCCTATAGTTCCATAAACGTCCATGTGGAATATTGGACTATAATCTTCACTTGTTCTTAATTTAAGAACTCTATCACTTAACCACTTAACGTAGTCTCTAAGTTTCTCGCCCTTTAATCCAAGCTTCTCTTCAACATTATTGATAAGTGCGTGAGGCATTACGTCTGCACCTTTTATTATCATCTTATCTGAATTGTTATATCTATCATCTCCAGATTGAGTAAAGATAGGAATTCTTTTTATTTCAACTCCAGTATTATACTCATCTCTAACAACTTCAGCCATAGTTACCTTTTTAGCTTTAGCCACACCATCAAGAATAGCTTGAGTTATTCCATATCTGATAGCTGTATGAAGTCTTTTCCCATCAACTGTCATTGTATCAAACTCTTCTGCTAATTCCTTAAAGCTGTTTAATTCTCTTCCAATAAGCTTTGGAGCTATATCCTTTTCTATAACAGGAATAAAATCCTTTGCTAAGAATAATGGATCTCTTCCGCCTGCTCCTGAGTATTGAACTGCTGCACAGTCTCCCACTGCAACTTGACCATCTTCTAATATAAGCATTACTGAAATAGACTCACCCGCTTGTCTTACAGCTGCAAATCCTTCTGTTACTGGATCTCCAACATAAGTAAAGCCATCATGTCCAGATCCTGCTTTTATAGCTCTTTGGTCATCAAAGTAAAATCCTGTTCTTCCTGCAGAACATACTACATCAACAATTTTCATTTTTAATTGCCCCCCTATTTTTCTATTAATTAAAACTGCTTAATAATTCTGTTTTTGATAATTAATCTTATCTATTCTGGTCTTCCAATTAAGTGACCTTTTCCAACGGCAAAGATATCGTCAACTGTCATTTGGAATCCAACTGCACGTTTCTCATATCTTCCTCTTTCATCAAGCTTTCTCATATTAAATGCTTTAAGCTCTGCATAGAATGGTACATTACCAAACTTAAGATATCTAACAGCTCCATTATTATCTCTAGCAGGCATCATCTTTCCTGCATTATATTTACTTGGTGCAAACGGAATATCTAATATTCCCATTTCAAAAGCTTTAACTACACCTTTAGCTAAATCCCCTTGACCAGCTTCAAACACCTTATCTACAATACATCTTGTTTCAGCTTTAATCACACCAATCTCAATTCTAAGCTCATCTGATAACTTCATATGTTGACCTGCAAGAAGAGTTAATGTCATCTTCGTAGCTTTAATACCTTGAGCATTAGCTTCCTTTGTAGGAATTCCTATTGCTTCATGAGGTGTTTTAACTATAACCTTTGTTGCTCCAGCAAGACATGCAACTGCAGAACCTGTAGATATTATTCCAAAGGCCTTAGCTTCATCTGCTGGGAATCCACCCATCCATTGATGGAATACAGTTGTTAGGAATACATCATCATACCCATAAGCCCTTAAATAATCACTGCATTGCTCCTCAAGAGCTCTTATAGCTGCCACATCTTGAACTAAGTTACCACATTGACCATATCCAACAGTAAGATTCTTAACTCCTTGCTCAGCTGCTAAAAGGGCTTCTATTATTGCAACCGCATTTGACATACTTGGTGGAACTAAAGTTCCAGTTAAAGGACCAAATGGCTCTCTATTTATTGAAATACCTTGTTCTTCATAAAAACCAACAAGTCTATCACAATACTGCCAATCTAATAATGTTTTTTCAAGGGTAACACTTTTCGCATAAGGAATGTTATAAGAAATACCTCCACCTTCATTTGAAGTCCAGCCTGATGCGTGAGTTATTTCAGCAAGTAATCTACCATCTGGAGTACCGTGTCTAGATTGTAATGGCAGATTTACATTTTCGAAAACTTGTCTACATCCCTTAACTCCATGGTTTACTCCAGGAAATCCATTAAGAAGAGATCTTCTTGCTTTGATACTTTCCTGTATACCAACTTCACATTCATCGTATCTATTTTGTCTTGTATAACTATCTATAGTTGTTGGTAGAAGGTCTGCTCCACCCTCTCTATCTAGATAGTTAAGTAATTCAATATGACTATCAATTAAAGCAACTCCAGCTCTAGGCTGAGCTAAAGTAATTCCTGCTTCCTTTGCAGCTACAAGCTTCTTAGCAAAGTTTTTGTGGTCTGGAATCCTTTTGTTATATTCTATAGCTTCCTGTAAATCTACTTCACTTCCTGTTTGCCATTGAGCTAATACTTCTTTTCTCACCTTAAAAAAGTCTTCTTCGGTCCACTTCTTATTTTGTAATTCCACTTTAATTTACCCCCCAGTAATTACACTTCAACTAAATATTTCTTCAATATCCTTACGGCTTTGTCTGGATAATCTTGAGCTAAAAGCCCCATGGATGATAATATATATGTTTTATCTATCAGCATCTTCGGATTCTTTGGCCTTAAAGATACTGCATTTTCTTTATCAAAAGTTCCCGCTTCCATGATTGCACCTGGATTGCTGCTATGAACTAATACCCCCCCAGTTCCAATCATATATTTAACTTCCATTAAATCTTTTCCAAGTTGATTGTACACAGCTCCCATTGGTGTATATATACACTCCACAGTTCCGCAGTGTCTTTCCATTGATAATTCTGTGGCAACCTTTCCCATAGCTTCATCAAATAAAATGTCTTCTTCCGTTTCCGGAACCATTCTTATATTTTGATTTCTATATTTACAGCTGCTTTCTATATCAATCTTTCTCTCTGTATCTCCTAAATATTTTCTCATTTTTCTACTTCCAGCAGCTTCCCAAAGAGACATTGCTGAATATCTCATACCTAGGTCTCCTTCTACAGTTCTTTTAGCATAAGGCTCTTCTAACCCCTTCATATTTACTCCACCTTTGGTAGGTTCCCCATAACCAATAGAGTGAATATCAGTGGTAGCACCACCAATATCAACAATGATTAAATCTCCAATGCCATCCTCTTCATCACTACCTTGTCCTAACACCTGTGCTGCCTTAAGAACTGCTGCAGGTGTAGGCATCAAAATTCCATTAATAAAGTTTTCTGCATTAGATAAGCCCTTAGCATCTGTAATTCTATCCATAAACACTTTTCTAATTTCTTCTCTTGCTGGCTCGACATTTAAACTATTAAGCTGTGGCATTACATTTTCAGTAATACTGAAATAAAAGCCTGCTTCCTTAAAAATTTCTCTTATCTCATCATTTGCAATTTTATTACCCGCAACAACTATAGGTAGGTTTATGTTGCCTTCTACAAGCATTTTTGCATTATGAATAATACACTGCTTGTTCCCACCATTAGTCCCTCCAGCTAAAAGAATTATATCTAAATCTAATCCCCTTATTTCTTCAATCTCATCCTTAGTTAGTTCATAACTATATACCTTAATGACCCTTGCACCAGCCCCTAAAGCAGCTCTTTTGGCCGCCTCTGCAGTAAGATCTGGAACCAACCCAACAGCAACCATTTTTAGACCACCAGCTGCTGATGAACAAGCAAGCTTTTTAACGAAGTTTACTTCCTTACCTTCCAACTGTCTCATTAGCTCTTCATAAGCCTTATTAAAACCTATCATTATATCACTGTCTATAGTTGTTATATCCTTTGCTGTAGCCAAAATTTCCTCATTATCAACATCTACAGCTGTCAACTTAGTGTAAGTGCTACCAAAGTCTAAAAGTAAATACGCATTCATGGAAAACACCTTACCTTTTCATAATATTAATTATATTCTGTAATTTCGCTCCAAAAAAATTATTCAGTTATTTTTAAATCTTCTTTTAAATCATGGATAGTTGTATCAACACTTGTTCCTGGTGGATATACTCTATCAAAGCCCATCGCTTTAAATCTATCATAAACTTCATTCCAATCCTGTTTACCAACTACTATATTTCCACCAACATAAATTAGAATACCCTTAAGTCCTGCCTCATCACATTTTTCTCTTAGGCCTCTGCAGTCAATTTCGCCATGGCCGTATAGAGATGAAACTATGATTGCATCTGCATTAGTTTCCACCGCAGCGTTAATAAAATCTTCCTGTGGTGATAGAACTCCAATGTTAATAACTTCAAATCCTGCCTCAGTTAGTGCATAATCTAAAATTTTGTTACCTACTGCGTGACAATCTGCTCCAATAACACCGAGAACTAATTTCTTTTTTTCCATTTTTGAATCCTCCCAATTAATCATTCTGGCACTTTGTTTCAACAATTTTTGATTTAAGCATTTTAATTGATTCTGAATCTATAATATAAGAAAACTCTATGAGCTCCTTATTAGCAATATTAAGCTTGCGAACCTCATTGAATCTGGCTGGTGTTACTATTAATACATCAGCATAATCAATTGCTTCCTTTAACTTCATCTCATCTTTTCCATTAAAGTATTTTACTTTTAAGTCTCCAATTCCAGCCTTATCAAGAGCAGACTCTATTCTAAATATAAACTCCTCCGATAAGCATATGAATGAAAACTTTGTGTTTACTGGATGTCTTGCAATTCTGACTATTGATTCTAAGTTGGGACCAGTAGCTACACCTAAAACCTCTTTCTCCATTCCATATAGTAATTGATTAACTTCATTGGCATGGTTAAATGGTGATATTACTATCTGACACTTGTTTAATCTATTTTTTGTTTCTTCATCCATATCATTAAGCTGTTTTAGTGTGAATGGAATCGTATTCATCCCTGTTATCTCTCTGATTTCTTCACTAAAAATCACAGCTTGTTCATTATTACACTCAACAAAAGCAGAAGTGATTCTATTAATGGCTTCACTTTTTTCCCTTACTCTGCTAATTACTAAGTCTAGAAAATCCTCTGACTCGATGCCGCACTCTATCGCTTCCTCTAAAGCTATGTCTATTAGCTTGTATACCTTATGAGCTCCTTCATCAGTCTTCCATGACAATACTTCCTCTGCCACAAAAGTCCCTCGGCCCCTAATAGACTTTAATACACCTTTAGCTTCTAACTCATTATAAGCTGAGCTTATAGTGTTTCTACTAATGCCTAATTCTTTTGCTAATTCTCTTTCTGTTGGCATCTTTGTTCCAACTCTTAGTGAGCCATCTTTTATAAGATATATAATCTGTTTTTTCACTTGAATATAAAGAGGTATTCTATTATTTCTATTAATTTTAATGTTCAATGCTGCACCCCCTCAAAATTGGATTAATGGATTAATCCAATCCTTCCTTATAGTAACATAGGGTATAGTAATTTGCAACAAAGAATATATCCAAAATTTATAAAAAACCTACTTTGTTTTACAAAAGTAGGTTTCTTTGTCCATTTACCTCTATTTTCCTCTATTTCTCTTTATTTTAAATAATTATTTATAGCTTCTGCCAATGCATCTGCAATTTTCATCTGGTAATCCTCTGTTTTTAACATTTCACATTCCTCTTGATTACTTAAAAATCCACACTCAACTATAATTCCAGTCATTTCATCATTGTCTCTTAGAACCTTATATTGAGTTCCTGCTGCCTTAGCCTCCCTTTTATTATTAGGGTCTAGCTTTTCCTTTAAGGTGCTTTGAACTAGTGTGCCTAATTCTTGACTGCCTGAATAATTAGAATACCAAACTTGAGCTCCTTTGCAGCTTGCCTGTGGAAATGTATTAAGGTGAATACTGACAAACACATCACAATTAGTTTCTTTCTTTAGCTTTACTCTATTATTTAAGTCTTCTATTTTCTTTTCTCTCACAGATTTACCCTCTGTATATAAACCTGTATCTTCCGTCCTAGTATACTCCACTTTATATCCCATACTCTTCAAATTGGCACCTAAAAGGATACCAATATTTAAATTAATGTCCTTTTCAGGAGTTCCATCCTTAGACAATGCTCCGCCATCGATCCCCCCGTGACCAGCATCTATAAGAACTATTTTTTCTCCTGCTTCCTGTTCTTTCAGCTCATTATATGTTGTTACTGCATGATTAACATTAATTAATGACATGCATATAAAGCATAGAACAATTACTGAAACAATGCTTATTAGTTTTTTATTTTTTACTTTATTTCCTATTGTACTCCCCATCCTTAACATTATTACGTATTTATATCTATTCACTAATTATGAAGTTTAGTAGTGTTTTTTCTAATTTATATAACTATTATAATTTAGAATATAAGTTTACGGTCAAATGCCTTACAAATACCTTATCTGCATAATAAAAAACAAACTCCAGCTTTGAAGTTTGTTTTTTAACTCAGTATTATGTTATGTATATTGATTACTAGTTGGCTATCATTCCAGCTATATTCATTGAGTGGTCTCCGACTCTCTCTAAGTTACTTATTAAATCTAAGAATACAGCACCTACTACTGCATCACATTTACCTGAATTTAATCTTCTTATATGTGACATACGTAAATCCTTTTCTAAAACGTCTATTCTATCTTCAAGTTCACTTACTTTTTCTACCTTTACATTATCATATTCTTTAAAACACTCAATGCTCATTTCTAATGCATTAGTAGTATACTTAAACATGTTCTTTAATTCTTCAAGGGCTTCTTCAGATATTTGAAGCTCCTTTGATATTCTTTCACTAGTTAAATCTGCAATATTTTCAGCGTGGTCTCCTATACGTTCTATGTCATTTACTACATGGAAGTATGCACCTACACAGTTCTTTTGCTCTTCACTTAGTTCTGAATTCGAAAGCTTAACTAAAAATCTTGTTATATCATGGTTAAGAATATTAATTATCTTCTCATTTTCATAAACTTTTTCTATTAATTGTTCATCCGCATTTTCAAAAGCAGTCATGGAAAGCTCTAAATTTTCTCTTGCTTTTTCTGCCATTCTAATTATTTCATTTGTAGTTTGTCCAAATGCAATTGCTGGTGTTTCAAGCAATCTATCGTCTACATACATTAATCCAGCTACATCTTTCTCATCCTCCCCTGGAAGAAGCTTATTTACAAATGCTACTAAGTGTTTAATGAATGGTAATAAAATAATTGTATTAACTACATTAAATAACGTATGAGCATTAGCAATTTGTTTAGCAACAGCAGCATCTCCACCTGTTGGACTAATTGCTAATATCATTCCTGTAACTATAGACATAGGAATTATTAAGAATATTATCGTCCCTATTATTTTTATCGTTAAATGCAATAGTGCAGCTTTTTTAGCAGTTCTAGAAGTTCCTATACTTGATATTAATGCTGTTACACAGGTTCCAATATTATTTCCCAATAGTATTGGAATAGCCACTGATAATGGAAGAGTTCCAGCTTGAGCTAAAGCTACTAGTATTCCTGTTGACGCTGAAGAACTTTGAAGTACTGCAGTCATAATAGTTCCAATAAGAACTCCAAGAATTGTACGCCCTTCTAAGCTTAATATCAAATTATTAAATATATCTGATTCCTTAAGCGGCGCCATAGAGCTAGACATTAAGTTTAGTCCTAAGAATAATATTCCAAATCCTAGTACAATGTTTCCTATTTCTTTAACTTTTCTCTTCTTTGTAAATAAAACCATGCAAGCACCAATTGCTAAGAATATAGGTGCAAAATTATTAAACTTAAATGTTATTAATTGAGCTGTAATTGTAGTTCCAATGTTAGCTCCCATTATTACAGCTGCAGCTTGATATAAATTCATTAATCCTGCATTTACAAAACCAACCACCATAACTGTAGTAGCACTACTGCTTTGAATAATCGCAGTTACAATTGTTCCTGTAATTACACCCTTAATAGGATTAGATGTTAGCTTATCGAAGATGCCTTTTAGCTTGTCCCCCGCAGCATTCTCAAGACCATCTCCCATCATGTTCATACCATATAGGAATAATCCAAGTCCACCTAAAAGATTAATAATTGTAAATAAAGTGTCCATTAATTTACCTCCTGGGCCTTCATAAAAAATATAAATATATTGTTAAGTCCTTAAAATTCCCTATTAATAATACACTATATTCATCTCATAAGTTAAGTTAATTTAACTTTTTTAACATGAATTTAACATTAGCATTTCAATTTTTAATATCCCTAAAACTATATAAAAAATCCCCCAGAATAATCTGAGGGATCTTAGCTTAAATAACATTATATTCCTTTAATAATTTTTCGATATCTGTTCCTTGAATTTTCTTTAGAACTTCCTTTAAGGCTAATTTTTCTTTAATTCCTAAGTGCATTTCTGTTATTTTCTTTCCATCTCTTAACTGAACTGTTGCATTTAATAAATCACGAATATCAAATACACTTCCCCAAACCTCTGGTACACCTCTATCAATATTTAATAAGGTATATACAGCTTCCATTCCTGTACGCATTGAATATTCGGTAGTAAATATAGTATCTCTCTTGGTTTCTGCAAATTGACCTAAGAAAGCAAAGTTAACAGCTCCTTCTGGTACTACAGATGGTCTATCACCAGCACTACGTGGCATAAAGAAAGCTGTAATGTATGGCATCATACATGGAATTGTATTAGCACTATTCTCTGCCATATCCTCTATTTGATCTACTGGTACTCCAAGATGATATAACCATTCCATACAGATTTCCTTACCTGTACATTCTCTCATAGTCTTTTTAATAAAATTTCCTGGTTTATCACTAAATAATCCATAAACCCATCCAACTAACTGACCATCTGGCTGTGAACGGAATTGTGGCTGACGATTGAAGGTCCAGCTAAGAAGCCAGTTTGAATCCTTTACTGTTACAATACCTCCTGTTACAACACCGCCACTAAAAGGATTTCTCTTACAGATATTTTCTACATATGGTGGTATTCTATCATCTAATGTAGTTACAGTAGCTGACATCCAATTACTTTTCTCTGGATCATAACAGAATTTATCCGGGTTACCAAAGGCAGAATCTTGAGCTGCAATCTTACGCCACATATCCCAGCCTCCACCTGCTTTAATTTCCTTATTAAATGGTGCTGGTGCATGTTGACTACCTAAACTTGAATTTTCAACACACCCCCCATTAGTTATAAAAATTAAATCATTCTCTGTTAAATCAATATAATCTGTTTTTCCTTCTGCTATTATCTCTATCCTTGAAGCTTGTTTTTTAGCTCCCTTAATATCAAATTCAACATTGACAACTTTAGTATTGTAATGAAACTTAACATTATAAGACTCTAAATATTTTATCATTGGAAGAATCATTGATTCATATTGATTATACTTTGTAAATCTAAGAGCTTTAAAATCTGGAAGGCCACCTATGTGATGTATAAATCTCTTAATATATAGCTTCATCTCTAAAGCACTATGCCAGTTTTCAAAAGCAAACATAGTCCTCCAATATAACCAGAAGTTTGAGTTTAAAACCTCATCATCAAATACATCTGTAATACGCTTGTCATAAAGCTTCTCATCTGGTGTAAAGAATAATTCCATAATCTCTATTGCACCTTTGTCTGATAATCCAAACTTTCCATCTGTATGGGCATCCTCACCACGATTTGTTGTTGCTCTCATAAGTGAATAATTAGGATCTTTTTTATTTAGCCAATAATACTCATCAAGTACACTTACACCTTCAGTTTCGATAGATGGGATTGAACGGAACAAGTCCCACATAACTTCAAAGTGGTTGTCCATTTCTCTACCACCACGCATAACATATCCTAAATTTTCATATAGATATCCATCACAAGCTCCTCCTGGGATAGGCTCCTTTTCTAATATATGAACTCGCTCTCCATTCATTTGACCATCTCTAACTAAATAACAAGCTGCAGTTAAAGCTGCCAACCCTGAGCCAATAATATATGCTGATTTATGTTCCACGCCTTCTGGCTTCTCTGGACGAGCAAATGCCTCATAATTTCCACTTGAATAATACATAAAATCTACCTCCATTTTTCAATCAAATTATCTCCTTATCTATATATTACTCTCGTCAAAAATAACTTCTATAAACAATAAAAGCTAGTTGATTAAACTTTAATCAACTAGCTTTTATTGTTTATATTTTTATCATTTTATTCCTTATGATGAATTTTATCTATTCTATATTTATCTAAAGCTTTTGCAACATCCCCTTCTATCAATAAACTCAATCTCTCCACTATATCCTCCGGCTTTTCCCTCATATCGTCTTTAATCCAATCTAACATTAAACCAACAAAGGCAAATTTATAAAAATTAGCAATAAACTTCTTATCAACTTCTTTAACCTTCATCCCCTGTGCCTGATCCTCTACAACATCTATCAGTAGCTTATATGTAATCTTATATAAATACAGCTCTACCTGCTCTCTGCTCACTGAACGATAAACATTCATAATAAAAGGTTTATTATCTAACACAGCATTAAAAATTTGAAGCAATCCCTGCTGCCAAGTATCGTAAGTCTTTTTACCATTTAAGGCTCTTGAAGCATCTTCCTCACAAGACCACTCTACTAAATCATATATATCCTTAAAATGATAATAAAAAGTCATTCTATTCATCCCGCAATCATCGGTAATATCGTTTATTGTAATTTTATCTAAAGGCTTCTTAAGAAGCATATTCTTCAACGAAGCCTCTAAAGCTCGTTTTGTAACTTGTGACATATTAATACCTCCAAATATCTATAAAAAAATATTAATAACTTTATCACTATATTACATTAAATACTTACTATCTATAATAAAATCCTTAAATATTTCACTTAATCTTTACAACTTTCCATAGACCTATAGTCAAATAAAAATAACCATATCTATATTCTCTGTTAATTTTTACATTTTGCTTAACCTTCTGTATAATATTTATGTTTGAGCATGCCTTAACTTCTCATACACATTATTAATATGTTTCATTAACACTTCATGATTTCCAACTAACTATATCTTATTTATATAATGATTAAGTAGTTTTATTAGCATCCAATAAAACACAAAGGCTATGCGCTTAAGCACATAGCCTTAACTCTTAAATTATAATTGTGGTAAATCTTTTAATGAATAGTTATCTTCGCCTCTTTTACTTTTTATACTTTCTTCACCAGCTCTATTGGTGAAGGTTTGAAGTCCTTCAATTTCTCCTGACTTAATTCCAGCCAAGCACTGGTTATGATCTAGTACTTTCCCATCTTCTGTTTGATAAGCAATAATTCTATCCTCTTCATCTCTTTTAGTGGCAATTATTCTAGTCATAATTGATTTCCTTCTTTCCTAAGTATTCGTAACCCCTTCACGGTATTAAATCTTTTAGCATAACTAACTTAATCCTAGAAGTTAACTATGCTTGTATATATTATCTTCAAAAACTAAAATATAATACAAAAATATAAAAAAACCTTGGAACTATAAAATTCCAAGGTTTGTATAAATATGTTTCTGATCGAAATATTATCTCTTAGAGAACTGAGAAGCTCTTCTAGCTTTCTTAAGACCGTATTTCTTTCTTTCTTTCATTCTTGGGTCTCTTGTTAAGAATCCAGCTTTTTTAAGTTCTGGTCTTAAGCTCTCGTCAGCTTTTAATAAAGCTCTAGAGATTCCGTGTCTGATAGCTCCAGCTTGACCTGTGTATCCACCACCGTGAACATTAACTAAAACGTCGAATTTATCTTTAGTTCCAGTTAAAACTAATGGTTGGTTAACTACATATTTTAAAGTATCTAATCCAAAGTAGTTATCCATATCTCTTTTATTTATTACAACTTTACCTTCGCCTGGTACAAGTCTTACTCTAGCAACTGATTTCTTTCTTCTACCTGTTCCAAAATGTTGAACTTTTGCCATTGTTTATTCCTCCTTACAATAATACTATTTATTAGTATTTTAACTCTAATACTTCTGGTTTTTGAGCGTGGTTATTGTGCTCTGCTCCTCTGTAAACAGTTAGCTTCTTAGCCATTTGTCTTCCAAGAACTCCTTTTGGAAGCATTCTTCTTACAGCTTCTTCGAAAACGAACTCTGGCTTTTTAGCTAAAGCTTCTCTGTAAGGTGTCTCTTTTAATCCGCCTGGATATAAAGAGTGATGTCTTAACATTTTTTGATCTAATTTCTTACCTGTTAAAACGATTTTCTCTGCGTTAACAACTATTACGTAATCTCCACAATCAACGTTTGGAGTAAATTCTGGTTTATTTTTACCTCTTAATATAGAAGCGATTTGGCTTGCTGCTCTACCTAAAGTCATTCCTTCAACGTCAACAACATACCATTTTTTTTGAATTTCGCCTGGTTTAGCTAAGTATGATTTCATTTGATTACCTCCCTGATTTTTAACAAATAATAATATATGATAAAGATCCGGGGCCATTGGATCTTACTCACAAATTTTATTTCATCATTATTCTATACGAATTATACGAACAAAATTTATTATAATACAATTTACCGGGTGTGTCAACACATTTTATTATTATTAATAATAAACTTCAAATAAGCACAACCCTTGTGGTGGACAAGTTTTTCCCGCTCTTTTGCGTTCTTTGCTTTCCAGTATTATTTTAATATCAGACGGCTCTTTTTTGCCAATTCCAACATCAATTAATGTTCCTACTATAATTCTTACCATATTATATAAAAATCCATCAGCAGCTATATAAATTTTTATATATTCATTTTCTTGCACAACTTCTAATTTAGTTATTGTTCTTACTGTGGTTTTCACTGAGCTTCCTAAATTTCTAAAAGCTTCAAAATCATGAGTACCAACAAAAAATTCTGCTGCTTCTTTCATTCTATCTATATTTAATTCATGCTTAACATGATATGCAAAATTTCTGCACATGGGCATCCTGCTTTTCGTATTCACAATAGTATAAGAATACATCTTTCCTACACAGTTGTATCTAGCATGAAATGATTCATCTACCTCTGCTGAATCTATAACTGCAATATCCTCTGGAAGATGAAAATTCAATGCTTCCCGAAAACTTTCCGCTGGAATCCTGCTTTTAGTCGTGAAATTACATACATATCTCTTAGCATGAACCTTGCTGTCTGTCCTGCTGCATCCAATGATGCTTGCTTCTTCTTTCGTTAATTTACTTAGAGCTTCTTCAACAGCTCCTTGAACAGTAATTCCTTTAGGCTGCTTCTGCCATCCTAAATAATTAGTTCCATCATATTCTAGTGTTAACTTAATATTTCTCATAAATATCATCTTCCTCAATTATAGCCAAATTCTCATAGCTATAATTATTCCTGTTAATCCAAACATGACTGCTGTTGCTACATAATCCTTAGATGTAACCTTAAGGATTTTCATTCTAGTTCTTCCAGTTCCACCTCTATAACATCTAGCTTCCATTGCCATTGCAAGTTCATCGGCACGTCTAAATGAACTTATAAATAGAGGTACTAAAAGTGGAATTAAACTTTTAGCTCTTTTTATAATACTTCCTGTTTCAAAGTCTGCTCCTCTTGCCTTTTGAGCCTTCATTATCTTGTCTGTTTCATCCATAAGTGTTGGAATAAATCTTAATGCTATAGTCATCATCATGGCAAGTTCATGAGCTGGTACTCCAATCTTTTTAAATGGCCCTAAAAGCTTTTCTATACCATCTGTCAATTCAATTGGTGAAGTAGTAAGGGTTAATAAAGAAGTCCCTATAATAAGGAATATAAGCCTTAATACCATAAATACAGCGGTTCTTATACCTTCTGCATATATCTTTATAATCCACCATTGAAATAGAGGCTCTCCTGTTCCTCTTGTAAGGAATAGATTAAATAGAGCCGTTATTAACATTAATATAAAAATAGGCTTTAATCCCTTATAAATATATTTAAATTTTATCTTAGAGATCTTAATAGCCAAAAATACAAATGCAAAAATTACAATATAACCTGTGAAGTCATTTATTAAAAATAGATCGACTATAAATAATATAGAAAGTAATATCTTTACTCTGGCATCTAACTTATGAACGAATGAATCCCCTGGTATATATTGTCCTATTGTAATATCTTTAATCATCTTTACTCCTCCAAAGCTGTGTAAAAGGAGCTTATTGCTTTCCTATTATCTTAAGCAGCTCTTTTTTTGCTTGTTCTAATGTAAAAATATCATCAGGTAACTTAAATCCAATTTTATTTAATTCTCTCATAAGATATGTAACCTGAGGTACTCCAAGACCAACTTTTTCTAAAGTCTCAACTTCTTTAAATACTTCTTTAGGTGTTCCATTTAAAACACACTTACCTTCATCCATAACAAAGATTTTATCTGCTACCTTAGCAACATCCTCCATACTATGAGATACAAGGATAATAGTCATATTATATGTCTTGTGTAGCTTCTGAAGTTCTCCTAATATTTCGTCTCTTCCCTTTGGGTCTAACCCAGCTGTAGGCTCATCTAATATAAGAACCTTTGGCTCCATAGCAACAACCCCTGCTATTGCTACTCTTCTCTTTTGTCCTCCACTTATATCAAATGGAGATTTATTTTTATAAGTCTCATAATCAAGACCTACCATTTCCATAGCCTTTTTAGTTCTAGATAAAATTTCGTCTTCAGTTAATCCAAGATTTCTAGGACCAAACATTATATCAGCTTCTATAGTTTCTTCAAACAACTGATACTCCGCATATTGAAAAACTAATCCTACTTTTTTTCTTATGTCTGTAAGTTTAACTCCTTCTGCTGTGATATCTACACCATCAACAACTATTCTTCCACTGCTTGGTTTCAATAATCCATTCATATGTTGAATTAAAGTTGATTTTCCTGAGCCTGTGTGACCAATTAAAGCTACAAATTCTCCATCATTTATATCTATAGATACCTTATCTAAAGCAGTCTTTTCAAAAGGAGTTCCCTGCATATATATGTGAGTTAAATTTTCTATTTTAATTGACATAATTCATTCACCATCTCATCTATAGTTAATACATCTGTTTTAATATTAACACCTGATTTACTTAATTCATAAGCCAATTCTGTCATCTGTGGTACATCTAAACCTAAGTTCTTCATTACCTCCACATTTTTAAATACTTCTCTTGGTGTTCCATCTACAATTACTTTACCTTGATCCATAACATAGATTCTATCAGCTTTAACTGCTTCTTCCATAAAGTGAGTTATAAATACTATAGTTATCCCGTGATTTTTATTTAAATCAAGGATAGTTTCTACAACCTCTTTTCTTCCTGAAGGATCTAACATTGCTGTTGGTTCATCAAGTACTATACATTCAGGCATCATTGCTAGTATCCCAGCTATAGCGACTCTCTGCTTTTGTCCACCTGATAAAAGATGTGGTCCATGCTTTTTATATTCAGACATGTTAACTCTTTCAAGGGCTTCATCAACTCTTTTTCTTATTTCCTTAGGCTCAACCCCTAAATTCTCTGGTCCAAAAGCTACATCTTCCTCAACAATAGTTGCAACAATTTGGTTATCTGGATTTTGGAATACCATTCCTGCTTTGCTTCTAACTTCCCATATATTCTCATCTACACTGGTATCATAGCCAGCCACAATTACTTTTCCCTCAGTAGGTACTAATAATCCATTTATATGCTTAGCAAAAGTAGATTTACCTGAACCATTGTGACCTAATACAACTACAAATTCACCTTTATTTATAGTTATATCAACCCCATCAATGGCAACCTTAATATTGCCTTCACTATCTGGTGGATAACAAAATTTTAAGTTTTCACTAATGATTTCTGGTACCATTTTATTGGTTTTATCATCCATTATTATTTGATCGTCTTTTAAGTTATTATTAGTCTTCATCTACCATCCCTCCATTAGAGAGTTCCTACTTAAAGTTAAAATGATATAACAAAACGGGGACTAAGTTAGCCTTACTTAATCCCCTTGAGTTATTATACTAATTCTAATATTACAACCTCTGCTCCGTCGCCTCTTCTTGGGCCCATCTTTAAGATTCTAGTGTATCCACCATTTCTCTCAGCGTATTTTGGAGCTACGTTATCAAACAAGTTCTTAACAACGTCCTCTTCTGTAATAAATGCAAGTACTTGTCTTCTAGCATGAAGATCTCCTCTTTTAGCAAGAGTGATCATTTTTTCTGCTAATCTCTTAGTTTCTTTAGCTCTAGCTTCAGTAGTTTCAATTCTACCGTGCTTTAAAAAGCTAGTAGTAAGAGCTCTAAGCATTGCTATTCTCTGATCAGTTGGACGTCCTAACTTACGTTGCTGTGCCATATCTATACCTCCTTACTCTTCGCTAGGTTTGAAATTTAATCCTAAGCCTTCAAGCTTTTGCTCAACCTCTTCAAGAGATTTCTTACCTAGGTTTCTCACCTTCATCATGTCATCCATTGATTTCTCTGTTAATTCTTGAACTGTGTTTATACCAGCTCTCTTTAAGCAGTTAAAGCTTCTAACAGATAAATCAAGTTCTTCTATAGTCATTTCTAGAACTTTTTCTTTCTTATCTTCTTCTTTTTCTATCATGATTTCAACATTATCTGCATGATCAGTTAATGTCATGAATAATTTGAAGTGTTCGATAAGAATCTTAGCTGATAAACCAATCGCTTCATCAGGTCTAATTGTTCCATTAGTCCAAATTTCTATAGTTAATTTATCGTAATCTGTGATTTGTCCTACTCTAGTATTTTCAACTGTGAAGTTAACTCTTTTAACTGGAGTATAGATAGAATCTACTGGAATAGTAGATAATGGTTTGTCATCAGTTTTGTTCTTGTTTTGAGAAACATAACCTCTACCATTACTTATATTAATCTCCATATATAGCTTACCACCCTCATCAAGTGTAGCAATATGAAGATCTTTGCTTATAACTTCTACGTCACTGTCAGTTTTTATATCTGCACCAGTAACAACGCCAGGGCCTTCAGCATCAATATAAATTGTTCTTTGGCCTTCTCCAGACATTTTAAGGGCTAATCCTTTTATATTAAGGATTAACTCTGAAACATCTTCTTTAACTCCATGAATTGTTGAAAATTCATGTAGTACACCATCAATTTTAATCGAATTAGCAGCAACTCCAGGTAGTGAAGAAAGAAGAATTCTTCTTAATGCATTACCTAAAGTTATTCCATAACCTCTTTCTAATGGTTCAACAACAAATTTGCCATATGTACCATTTTCAGCGGTTTCAACACATTCTATTTTTGGCTTTTCTATTTCTAACATATATAACCCTCCTTCTAAATTTAGTGGTTTTAATATATCGAGGGCAACTGATTACATTATTGACTACTTGCTGTATAACTCTACGATTAATGTTTCGTTAACAGGAACGTCTATGTCTTCTCTTGCAGGTAGAGCTACTACTTTACCTTCAAATGATTCAACATTTCCTTCTAACCAATTTGGTAATGTTTTTGGATTTTCAGCAAATACTTTGAATTTCTCAGAAGATCTGCTTTTTTCTCTTACTGATACAACATCTCCAGCTTTAACTGTGTATGATGCAATATCAACTTTTTTACCATTAACTAAGAAGTGTCCGTGGTTTACTAA
This sequence comes from Clostridium culturomicium, assembly GCF_000821305.1. Taxonomy (GTDB): domain Bacteria; phylum Bacillota; class Clostridia; order Clostridiales; family Clostridiaceae; genus Clostridium_J; species Clostridium_J culturomicium. Next base: position 574,438 of record NZ_CCXK01000014.1, read on the forward strand.
TTGTCTAGCCTCAACTCTTGAGCTTCCGTATCCTAATCTGTAAACAACGTTGTCTAATCTTAATTCTAGTAATCTTAATAGGTTTTCACCTGTGATTCCTCTTTGCTTTTCAGCTTTCTCATAGTATTTTCTAAATTGTCCTTCTAGAACTCCATAGATTCTCTTAGCTTTTTGCTTTTCTCTTAATTGAGTTCCATAGTTTGACATTTTCTTTCTGCTTTGTCCGTGTTGACCTGGTGCATAACCTCTTCTAGCGAAAGCACATTTCTCAGTGAAACATCTGTCACCTTTAAGGTTAAGCTTTAGACCTTCTCTTCTACAAAGTCTGCATTTAGCTCCAGTATATCTTGCCATTAATTACACCTCCTGTTAATTAAACTCTTCTTCTTTTTGGTGGTCTACAACCATTGTGTGGAATTGGAGTTACGTCTTTTATTAAAGTAACCTCTAATCCAGCTGCTTGAAGAGATCTGATTGCTGCTTCTCTACCAGCTCCTGGTCCTTTTACGTAAACTTCAATACTCTTTAAGCCATGTTCCATTGCTGCTTTAGCTGCAGTTTCTGCTGCCATTTGAGCTGCGAATGGAGTACTTTTTCTTGATCCTCTAAATCCTAATCCACCAGCACTTGCCCATGATAATGCATTTCCTGCTGCATCAGTAAGCGTAACGATGGAATTATTGAAAGTAGATTTAATGTGTGCAGCACCGTGCTCAACATTTTTTCTCTCTTTTTTTCTTCTACTTCTAACTTTCTTTTGAGCCATGATATTCCCTCCTTACTATTTCTTCTTACCTGCTATAGTCTTCTTAGGACCTTTTCTTGTTCTTGCGTTAGTTTTAGTCTTTTGACCTCTAACTGGAAGTCCTTTTCTATGTCTCATTCCTCTGTAGCATCCAACATCTTTAAGTCTCTTGATGTCTAGAGCTATTTTTCTTCTTAGGTCACCTTCAACCTCTAGGTTTTTGTTTACATAATCTCTTATAGCATTTACTTCATCTTCAGTTAAATCCTTAATTCTTGTGTCCGGATTTATTCCTGTAGCTGCAAGTATTTCTTGAGATTTTGGTAATCCGATACCGTATATATAAGTTAGACCTACTTCAACTCTTTTCTCTTTTGGTAAGTCAACACCTGCTATTCTTGCCATCTACGATCTACACCTCCTAAGTATTTCTACTCACTTTATTATCTATTAACCTTGTTTTTGTTTATGTTTAGGATTTTCACAGATAACCATTACTCTTCCTTTTCTTTTTATAACTTTACATTTTTCACATATAGGTTTAACTGATGGTCTTACTTTCATAGCTAACCCTCCTTATTACTTATCTCTCCAAGTTATTCTCCCACGAGTCAAATCATATGGAGAAAGTTCTACTGTAACCTTATCGCCTGGTAAAATTCTAATAAAATTCATTCTTAATTTTCCAGAAATATGAGCAAGTATCTTGTGTCCACTCTCTAATTCAACTTGAAATGTTGCATTAGGTAATGTATCTATTACCACACCTTGCATTTCGATTATATCATCTTTTGACATAAGGGTAATCAAACCTCCTCTATTATATCTTCAACCTGCAAAAATTTACGTATCTTAGAATTGCTGATCCTTCCATCAGATAGGATAGCTTCTCTAATCTCGTCAGCCATAAGATTTGTGAATCCTAAATGCTTAAGTTTCTTTTTCTTAGGCTTTTCAATTTTTCTAAGGTCTCCATCTGAAATATAGACATACTCAGCGTCTATTATACCAATTATGATAAAGTATTTTCCTTTATCTCTTCCTGATTTTGAATGTACTACCTTTCCCAAAAGGTTATGCTCATCCACGCTAGTCACCTCATTAGCTCAAAGTTAGTATTTCTACTCCAGAATTAGTTATTGCTATAGTATTTTCATAATGGGCAGACAACTTTCCATCAGTCGTTACTACAGTCCAACCATCTGGCATGATTTTAACTTTATAATTTCCCATATTTATCATAGGTTCAATTGCAAGTACTACACCGTGTACTAACTTAGGGCCCCGGCCAGCAGTGCCGTAATTAGGAACCTGCGGATCTTCATGCATAGAAGTTCCTATACCGTGTCCAACAAAATCCCTAACCACAGAATATCCATAGCTTTCAGCATACTTTTGTATCGCAGCTGATATATCAGTAAGTCTATTTCCTACTACGGCCTTTTCAATGCCCTTAAAGAAAGATTCTTTAGTGACATTTATTAAATGTTGTGCTTCTTTAGAAATACACCCTACTGGAAAAGTTCGTGCAGCATCTCCGTGATAGCCATTAAGTATAGCTCCACAATCAACGCTTATAATATCTCCTTCAACAAGCACCCTGTTACCAGGAATACCATGTATTACAACCTCATTAACTGATGTGCATAAGGATCCTGGAAAACCTCCATATCCTTTGAAGGATGGAATAGCACCCTGTGATCTGATAAATTCTTCTGCAAGTCTATCAAGTTCACCTGTTGTTATTCCAGGTTTAATTACCTTCTCTATCATTGCTAGGGTTTCGGCAACAACCTTACCAGCACTTCTCATATATTCTAGTTCTGTGTCACTCTTAACTTTCATAACTATTTTACGCTCCTAAGATATCTACGATATCTTCAAAAACTTTTTCAATAGTTTGAGTGCCATCAACTTCCGTTAAAAGATTCTTATTTGAATAATACTCTATTAACGGTTGTGTTTGTGCATCATATATTTCAAGTCTTTCGCTTACTGTAGCTTCATTATCATCTGCTCTTTGATAAGTTTCTCCTCCACAAAGGTCGCATACGCCCTCTGTTTTAGTAGGATTAAACTGAACATGATAACTTGCTCCGCAAGCTTTACATACACGTCTTCCTGTCATTCTATCTATAATAAAACTCTTTGGAACCTTTATTAGTAGAGCTGTGTCAAGTTTTGTACCTAGGCCTTCAAGTAAAGTTTCTAAGGCTTCTGCTTGATTAACAGTTCTTGGGTAGCCATCTAGTAAAAAACCGTTTTTACAGTCATCCTGTTTTAACCTGTCTTTTATAATGTCGATGGTTAATTCATCTGGTACTAAATGACCCTTATCTAAGTATTTTTTAGCTTCAATGCCTAATGGAGTTCCATTAGAAATATTGTATCTAAAAATATCTCCTGTAGATATATGTGGTACAGAGTATTTATTAGAGATTGACTTTGCCTGTGTTCCTTTACCGGCTCCAGGAGGACCTAATAAAACAATCTTCACTAGTATCAACTCCAACTAAGTATTTTATTTAAGGAACCCTTCATAGTGTCTCATTACCAGTTGAGATTCTAATTGTTTCATAGTATCTAATGATACTCCTACTAAAATTAACAAACTAGTTCCACCGAATGAAATGCCTTGAAAATTTGTGAATATAGCTGCAAGTATAGGAACTACTGCTATAATAGCTGCAAAGGTTCCACCTAAAAGTGATATTCTAGTTAATATCTTTTCTAAGTATGCTGCTGTTTTCTCTCCTGGTCTAATACCTGGAATAAATCCTGATGATTTATTCATATTTTCAGCCATCTCATCTGGCTTGAAAGTAATTATAGTATAGAACCAAGCAAAGAATAATATTAGTAAGAAATATGCTACTACATATTTCAATGTATTCTGTTGGAATATGCTCCAAGGGCTACTTGTAACAAATTTAGCGAAGGAAGAATTAGGCCATATTTGAGCAATAACCGTTGGGAATTGCATCACTGACATACCAAAGATGATAGCCATAACTCCAGAAGAGTTTAAGCTAATTGGAATGTGAGATGATTGGCTCTTCACAACTTTTCTTCCTACTGCCTTTCCTGCATACTGAACTGGAATTCTTCTTTCTGCTAAGTTTATAACAACTACTGTTACTAATAAAGCTAAAGCTACTGCTACGAATATTACAACCTCTACTAAGCTAACTCTATTTGATTGAAGAAGTCCTGCTATTTGATAACCTGTAGTTGGCAGTGACGAAATTATATTAACAAATATAATTACCGAAACTCCACTTCCAATTCCTCGAGTTGAGATTTGCTCGCCTATCCAAACTAATAACATTGTACCTGTAATCATTGTTAAAAGTATTAGTAGTAATCCAAAAGTACCATCTATTAAAATGGCTCCTGAATTTTTGATTAATACATAAGATGCATATCCTTGTATTAGTGCAAATACCATTGCTGCATACTTTGTATAGTTTTGAATTTTCTTTCTGCCATCTTGACCTTCTTTAGAAAGTTCTTCTAAGTATGGAATTGCTACTGTTAGCAATTGAATTATAATCGAAGCATTAATGTATGGTGTAACTCCTAGAGCAAATATACTAAATTTACTGAAGGCACCTCCTGCTATCATATCATAAAAGCTCAATAATGATCCTGAATCTCCAACTAAAGTAGCAACTTTACTAGCATCTACGCCTGGTACTGGAATAAAGATTCCCATCCTAAAAATCGCTACTATCATTAAAGTAAATAGTATTCTTCTTCTTAACTCTGGGACTCTCCAAGCATTTCGTAGGGTTGATAACATTTTATATCACCTCAACTTTTCCTCCTGCTGCTTCTATCTTTTCTGCTGCAGCCTTGGAAATTTTATTAGCTTTAACAGTTAATTTCTTTTCAATGTTTCCATTTCCAAGAATCTTTATCCCATCGTTTACTCTCTTAGCCATACCCATTTCACGAAGTAACTCTGGAGTAACTTCTGTGCCATCTTCGAATATGTTAAGTCTATCTACATTTATACAAGTATATTCTTTAGCGAATATATTTGTGAAACCTCTCTTAGGTAATCTTCTGTATAAAGGCATTTGGCCTCCCTCAAATCCAGGTCTTACTCCACCGCCTGATCTTGAGTTTTGTCCTTTTTGACCTTTTCCAGCTGTTTTACCCCAACCTGAACCAGCACCTCTACCGATTCTTTTAGGAGATTTTTTAGCACCTTCTGCAGGTCTTAACTCATGAAGTCTCATAATTTACACCTCCTTAGTTTAAGCTTCTTCTACTTTAAGTAGATAACTAACTTTATTTATCATGCCTCTGATCTGAGGAGTCTCCTCGTGCTCAACAGTTTTTCCTATCTTTCTTAATCCAAGAGCCTCAACAGTAGCAATGTGATCTTTCTTTCTACCAATTAAACTCTTTACTAATGTTATTTTAACTTTAGCCAAGGTATTCCCCTCCTATCCTAGTATCTCTTCAACAGTTTTGCCTCTTAGTTTTGCAACTTGCTCTGCTGTTCTTAGTCTTGATAATCCATCTATTGTAGCGCTAACCATGTTTCTTGGGTTGTTTGAACCTAATGATTTAGCTCTAACGTCCTTTAATCCTGCAAGCTCAAGTACTGCTCTTGCTGGACCTCCAGCGATAACTCCTGTACCTTCAGAAGCTGGCATTATGTGAACAGTACCAGTTCCGAATTTACCATCGATTGTATGAGGAACTGTAGTTCCTGCTAATTCAACTTTAACGATGTTCTTTTTAGCATCTTCGATACCTTTTCTGATTGCTTCAGGTATTTCGATAGACTTACCCATTCCAACACCAACGTGTCCGTTTTCGTCACCAACAACTACTAGTGCGCTGAATCTGAAGTTTCTACCACCTTTAACAACCTTAGCAACTCTATTTATGTGTACAACTTTCTCTTTAAGATCAAGTGTGCTAGGATCTATTCTCATGTGTATACCTCCTTTTTTTAGAATTTAAGTCCTGCTTCTCTTGCGCCTTCAGCAAGCATTTGTACTCTTCCGTGGTATACATAACCACCTCTGTCGAATACTATTTCAGTTATTCCTGCTGCGATAGCTTTTTTAGCAACTGATTCTCCTACTAATTTAGCAGCTTCTTTGTTACTTCCAGCTTTTCCAGCAAATTCTTTATCTAAGCTAGATGCAGCAACTAATGTTCTTCCAGCTACGTCATCAATTATTTGAGCGTATATATTCTTTTCACTTCTGAATACTGCAAGTCTTGGTCTTTCAGCAGTTCCAGTAATTTTCTTACGAACTCTTAAGTGACGCTTAGCTCTTGATAGTTTTCTATCAGCTTTATTGAACATGAAATTCTCTCCTTTCCTAATAGCTATTATTTACCAGTCTTACCTTCTTTACGTCTGATAACTTCGTCAGAGTACTTAATACCTTTTCCTTTATAAGGCTCAGGTTTTCTCCAAGTTCTTATGTCAGCTGCAACCGCACCAACTAATTCCTTGTCGATTCCTCTTACTACTACTGTTGTAGAATCTGGAAGTTCAAATGTAATTCCTTCTACTGCTTCTATTTCAACTGGATGTGAGAATCCTAAGTTTAATGTTAAGCCTTTACCTTTAGCTGTTGCTCTATAACCAACACCAATTAATTGTAATGTCTTAGCAAATCCATTAGTTACTCCTACTACCATGTTGTTTATTAATGCTCTAGTTAATCCGTGTAGAGCTCTATGTTCTTTCACGTCGCTTGGTCTTGTAACAACCACTTGATTTTCTTCTATAGCTATGCTTATCTCTTTAGACATCGCTTTAGTTAATTCACCTTTTGGTCCCTTAACTGTAACAACGTTGTCTGGTGTTACTGTAACAGTTACACCTGCTGGTATAGCTATTGGAAGTCTTCCTACTCTTGACATAATCGCACCTCCTTGTTCATATACTACCAGATGTAGCAGATAACCTCTCCACCTAATCCTAATTTTCTTGCTTCTCTATCAGTTACTAAACCTTTAGAAGTTGATATTATTGCAACTCCTAGTCCGTTTAATACTTTAGGAATGTCCTCTTTACTAGAGTAAACTCTTAGGCCAGGCTTAGATATTCTCTTAAGTCCAGTGATAACTCTTTCTTTGTTTTGACCATATTTCATGCTTAATCTTAACATTGAAACATTACCATCTTGATACTCTTCTATATTTTTAAGGTATCCTTCTTCTAGCATTATGTTTGCTATAGATTTCTTTATTGTTGAAGAAGGTACTTCTACTATTTCATGTCTAACAATATTTGCATTTCTTATACGTGTTAGCAAATCTGCTATCGGATCAGTCATATTCATTATTTTTTGCCTCCTTTCAAATGATCTGTGTATTACCAGCTCGCCTTTTTACATCCAGGAATTTGTCCTTTGTATGCAAGTTCTCTGAAACATATACGGCAAATACCAAATTTCTTTAAGACAGAGTGTGGTCTTCCACATAATCTGCATCTAGAGTAAGCTCTAGTTGAGTATTTAGGTTCTTTTTTCCACTTTTCTATAATAGCTTTACGTGCCAAGTCATTCCCTCCTTTTATTGAGCAAATGGCATTCCAAGGAATCTTAATAATTCTCTTGCTTCCTCGTCTGTCTTTGCAGTAGTTACAAATATTATATCCATTCCTCTTACTTTATCAATCTTGTCATATTCTATTTCAGGGAATATTGTTTGCTCTTTTATTCCTAGAGCATAGTTACCTCTTCCATCGAATGATTTTGTAGGTACGCCTCTGAAGTCTCTAACTCTTGGTAATGCTATGTTCATTAATTTGTCCGCAAATTGGAACATTTTCTCTTTTCTTAATGTAACTTTGCAACCAATAGCCATATTTTCTCTTATCTTAAAGTTAGCTACTGAATTCTTAGCTCTAGTTAAAACAGCTTTCTGTCCAGTAATTAATTCCATGTCGCTTACAGCAGCGTCTAACACTTTCGCGTTATCTTTTGCTTCTCCAACACCCATGTTTATAACTATCTTTTCAAGCTTTGGTACTTCCATGATATTTTTGTATCCGAACTTATCCATCATAGCTTGAACTACTTCATTATTATATTTCTCTTGTAGTCTTGCAACCATTTGTTATACCTCCTTTCGCGAATTAAAATGTTTCTCCGCACTTCTTGCAAACTCTTACTTTAGTACCGTCTTCAAGTACTTTATTGCTTATTCTAGTTACGTTCTTACATTTATCGCAGTATAGCATAACTTTTGAGCTGTTTATAGCTGCCTCAAAGTTAACTATTCCACCTTGCATATTTTGTCTGTTTGGTTTTTGATGTTTTGTTACTACGTTAACGCCAGCAACAACAACTTTTCCAGTCTTAGGATAAACAGCTAAAACTTCTCCAGTTTTACCTTTATCTTTTCCAGAGATAACCATTACAGTGTCTTTCTTTCTAACATGTACTTTCATTTCTGCTACCCCCTATCCTATAGTACTTCAGGTGCTAATGATAATATTTTGTTGTATTCTTTATCTCTTAGCTCCCTAGCAACAGGTCCGAAGATACGAGTTCCTCTTGGATTTTTATCGTCTTTTATAATAACAGCTGCGTTCTCATCAAATCTGATATAAGTCCCGTCTGCTCTTCTTAAACCTTTAACTGATCTAACAATAACTGCTTTTACTACGTCACCTTTTTTAACAACTCCACCTGGTGTTGCACTTTTAACGCTAGCAACAATTACGTCTCCGATGTTTCCCCATTTTCTTTTGGAACCACCAAGTACTCTAATACACATTATCTCTTTAGCACCAGAGTTATCCGCTACTTTTAATAATGTCTGTTGTTGTATCATGTAAATACCCTCCTTTCAGTTAACTATTTAGCTCTTTCCATGATTTCAACAAGTCTCCATCTCTTATCTTTAGATAGTGGTCTTGTTTCCATTATTAATACTCTATCGTTAACTTTTGCTTCATTATTCTCATCATGAGCCTTGAATTTAGTTGTTCTATTAACTGTTTTACCGTAAAGTGGATGTCTAACTTTAGTTTCAACCGCAACTACGATTGTTTTATCCATTTTGTCAGATACAACTCTACCTATTCTTGTTTTTCTATATGCTCTCTCCACAAGATGAACCTCCTTTCAGTATTACTGTTCGCAAGCCCTTAATTCTTCTTCTCTAAGGATGGTCTTAATTTGGGCTATAGACTTTTTAACCTGTTTAATTCTCATTGGGTTTTCTAACTGTCCTGTAGCTAACTGAAATCTTAGGTTAAATAATTCTGATTTAAGATCAGATAATTTTGCTTTTAAATCTTGAGCAGTACTTTGTCTCAATTCTTTTAATTCATTAGCCTTCATTGATTTCACCACCCATTTCCTCAAAATCTCTTCTAGTAACAAATTTAGTTGTTACAGGTAATTTGTGAGATGCAAGTCTCATTGCTTCTCTAGCAGCTTCCTCAGATACTCCAGATATTTCGAATAATACTCTACCTGGTTTAACTACTGCTACCCAATATTCTGGTGAACCTTTACCAGATCCCATACGAGTCTCTGCTGGTTTCTCAGTTACTGGTTTGTCAGGGAAGATTTTTATCCAAACCTTTCCTCCTCTTTTAACGTATCTATTTATAGCTATTCTGGCAGATTCGATTTGGTTGCTTGTAATCCAACCGCACTCAGTTGCTTGTAAAGCGAAGTCTCCATAAGCAATGAAGTTACCTCTTGTAGCTTTACCTTTCATTCTACCACGTTGTACCTTACGATGTTTAACTCTTTTAGGCATTAACATGTCAAATTCCTCCTTCCTTACACGTTATTATGAGTTTGATTCTTCCTTTTGAACTTTCTTAGCTGGAAGAACTTCACCCTTATACACCCAAACTTTAACTCCGATTTTACCATAGATTGTGTTTGCTTCAGTGAAACCATAATCTATATCAGCTCTTAATGTTTGTAGTGGAATAGTTCCTTCATGGTACTGCTCTGTTCTAGCGATTTCAGCTCCGCCTAATCTTCCTGAACATGCAGTCTTAACTCCTTTAACACCTGTTCTCATAGCTCTTTGAATTGTTTGTTTCATAGCTCTTCTGAAAGATATTCTCTTTTCAAGTTGAGCTGCTATGTTTTCAGCCATTAATTGTGCATTGTTTTCTGGTTGTTTTACTTCAACTATGTTTATTAAAACATATTTATCTCCAACAACATTCTTTAATGCAACTTTAAGCTCTTCTATACCTTGACCGCCTTTTCCGATAACCATTCCTGGTTTAGCAGTGTATATGTTAATCTTAACTCTTTTAGCTGCTCTCTCTATCTCAATTTTTGATATGCCAGCAGTGAATAACTTTTTCTTTAAGTATTCTCTGATAGCATTATCTTCAACTAAGTTATCTGCAAAGTTTTTCTTATCTGCATACCATTTAGCGTCCCAATCCTTGATAACACCAACTCTTAGGCCGTGTGGATGTACTTTTTGACCCACTCTATTTCCCTCCTTTTTAAGCTCTTTCTTTAACTATAATAGTTATATGGCTAGTTCTCTTTAATATTCTGAATGCTCTTCCTTGAGCGTGTGGTCTGAATCTCTTTAATGTTGGACCCGCACCAGTGTGAGCCTCTGCAACATATAGTCTGTTTCTATCTAAATTAAAGTTGTTTTCTGCATTCGCAACAGCTGATTTTAATAATTTGTTTACTACAACAGCTGCATCTTTTGGAGTATATTGTAATATAGCGAAAGCTTCATTTACATTTTTATCTCTTATAAGATCAAGAACAATCCCAACTTTCATAGGAGACATTCTTACATATTTAGCTATAGCTTTAGCTTCCATTGATAACTTCCTCCTTCCCGTACTATCTCATTCTACTTGATTTTTCCTTAGCAATATGACCTTTGAAAGTTCTAGTTAAAGCGAACTCTCCAAGCTTGTGTCCAACCATGTCTTCTTGAACATATACTGGAACGTGCTTTCTTCCGTCATGTACAGCGATTGTGTGTCCTATCATTTGTGGAAAAATTGTAGAACTTCTTGACCAAGTCTTAACAACTTTCTTCTCGCCTGCTTTATTCATTTCTTCTATCTTCTTAAGAAGAGATTCTTTTACAAAAGGTCCTTTTTTTACTGATCTACTCACTTATAGTGGCCTCCCTTCATGCAAACTACTTATAATCAGAAGAGAATAGATTTCTCTTCTAATTACTTGCTATTTCTTTTCTTAACAATAAACTTATCAGAGTATTTCTTAGTCTTTCTAGTTTTGTATCCAAGAGCTGGTTTACCCCATGGAGTACGTGGGCTAGCGTGACCGATTGGAGATCTACCTTCTCCACCTCCGTGTGGGTGGTCATTAGGGTTCATAACAGAACCTCTAACTGTAGGTCTGATACCCATGTGTCTCTTTCTTCCTGCTTTACCTATGTTAACAATTTCGTGTGTTAAGTTAGAAACTGTTCCTATAGTAGCTCTGCAGTTAACTCTGATGTATCTAACTTCACCTGAAGGTAATCTTAATTGAGCGTAATCTGATTCTTTAGCCATTAATTGAGCTGAAGATCCTGCAGATCTAACTAATTGAGCACCTTTTCCAACTTGAAGCTCGATGTTGTGAACTATAGTACCAACTGGGATGTTAGCTATTGGAAGAGTGTTTCCAACTTTGATATCAGCATCTGGTCCAGATACTACAGTATCACCAACTTTTAATCCAACTGGAGCTATGATGTATCTCTTCTCACCGTCAGCATATACAACTAATGCTATGTAAGCAGATCTGTTTGGATCGTACTCGATAGTTGCAACTTTCGCTGGGATACCATCCTTAGTTCTCTTGAAATCTATTAATCTATATTTTTGCTTCGCTCCACCACCGTGGTGACGAACAGTTATTTTACCTTGAGCATTTCTACCACCAGTTTTTTTCTTTGATACAAGAAGTGACTTCTCAGGTACATTTGTAGTTATTTCTTCAAATGTTGCCATAGTCATGTTTCTTCTTGAAGGAGTGGTAGGTTTAAACTTTTTAACTGCCATTAGGTTTCCCTCCTTTTTTAGCTTATCTGGCTACTCGCCAATACTTGCTTTGTGATTTATTATTGCATTCCCTCAAAGAACTCAATAGTTTTGCTGTCTGCTGTTAATGTAACAACAGCTTTTTTGAAGTCAGCTCTTTTACCAACGTGTACTCCAACTCTTTTAACTTTTCCTAAGTTTCTAAGAGTTTTAACGTCTTCAACCTTAACTCCAAATACTTCTTCAACAGCTTTCTTTATTTGAACTTTGTTAGCGTGTATGTCAACGATGAAAGTGTATTTCTTTTCTGCCATAGCAGCCATACTTTTTTCAGTTATAACAGGTTTTCTTATGATATCATAACTAGTCATTTTCATTATGCATACACCTCCTCAATTTTTGATACAGCTTCTTTAGTGATCATTAAGTTCTCATATTTTAATATGTCGTAAACATTTATGTTGTTTACTGGAACTACTGATACACCTGGAATGTTTCTAGCTGATTTATAAACATTCTCGTTTGATTCAGCAACTACTATTAATGTCTTCTTAGCTTCGAAAGCATTTAACATGTTAACTACTGCTTTAGTTTTTGGAGCTTCAAAAGATAAGCTTTCTAAAACTATCATTTCGTTATCTTGTACTTTAGAAGTTAAAGCTGACTTCATAGCTGTTCTTCTCATGCTCTTTGGAACTGAAACTCTGTAATCACGTGGTTTTGGTGCGAACACGATACCTCCGTGAATCCATTGTGGAGCTCTTATAGAACCTTGTCTTGCTCTTCCTGTTCCTTTTTGTCTCCAAGGCTTAATTCCTCCGCCTCTTACTTCAGCTCTTGTTTTAGCACTTTGAGTTCCTTGTCTCTTGTTAGCTAACTGAGCTAATACAACTTGGTGCATAGCTTCAACGCTAACTTCAGCACCAAATATGCTTTCATTTAATTGGATTTCTCCAACTTCTTTTCTCTCAGTGTTATACACTTTTAATGTAGGCATTCTGCATCCTCCTTCCCTTATGCTTTAACAGCGTCTCTTATTACTACTAAACCTTTGTTTGGTCCAGGTATTCCACCTTTAACAAGAATTATGTTCTTCTCAGGTATTACTCTTACTATTTCAAGGTTTAATACTGTTGTATTAACACAACCCATGTGTCCAGGCATTTTCTTGTTTTTGAATGTTCTTGATGGATCTGATGATGCTCCCATAGAACCAACTGCTCTGTGGAACTTTGAACCGTGGCTCATAGGTCCTCTGTGGAAGTTGTGTCTCTTAATAACACCAGCGAATCCTTTTCCTTTAGATATACCAGATACATCTATTTTATCTCCAGCAGCAAAAATTTCTGCTTTGATTTCGCTTCCTACTTCGTAAGCGCTTGTATCTTCTAATCTAAATTCTTTTATGTGTCTTCTTACAACAACACCTGCTTTATCGAACTCACCCTTCTTTGGTTTGTTAACGATATTTTCTCTTATATCACCGAATCCAACTTTTATTGCTTCGTATCCATCGTTCTCAACAGTTTTCTTTTGGATAACTACGCATGGACCTGCTTCTACAACTGTAACTGGAACTACTTTTCTATTCTCATCGAATATTTGAGTCATTCCTAATTTTTTACCCATTATAGCTTTTTTCATTACAATACACCTCCTACTTATTAGCGGACCACCTTAGTGATCATAATAGTTAGTAATAGTTTTTCTATTACCCGTACTATTAGTTGTTACAAACTAAATACGATTATAATTTTATTTCGATATCAACACCTGCTGGTAAGTCTAATCTCATTAAAGCATCAACAGTTTTTGGTGATGGACTTAATATATCGATTAGTCTCTTGTGAGTTCTTATTTCGAACTGCTCTCTAGAATCTTTGTATTTGTGTGGAGCTCTTAAGATAGTTATAACATCTTTCTCAGTTGGTAGTGGTACTGGACCAGCAACCTTTGCTCCTGTGTTCTTAGCAGTCTCAACAATCTTCTCTGCTGATTGATCAAGTATTGTGTGATCAAACGCCTTTAATCTAATTCTGATTTTTTGTTTTGACATTGTGTTCCCTCCTTTTCATCGCACGCTATTACTTCTTACGCGCAACAGCGGATGTTCTGTAAACTGTTCCTAGTGTTTCCTATTTTTCAAGAAAACAATAGACACACCACAGACCCCGTCGCCCAATTCTTGATTAGGACATGCTCGGTTAAGAATTCCCCCGGAAGTCCGGCAACCTCTCACCTCATCGCTGTTACCACATTGCAACTTCTATAGTATACATTATTTTATTGTATTTGACAAGACTTTTATTTTATTTTTATTCTTGCCAAATACTTGATATCACTTACATTTATTCAATAAATTTTCAACAAATTTCGTCATTCTCAAAATATATACATCATATATATTTTATCCTTCAACATCAAATTACATTCAATACTGCTTAATATTTTTTCATAACACAACTTATTATTATGTTATGTTTTCTTTCGTTTAATTCATTATTTTTCGTAACTACATTTAGTTATTCTACACTAAGTTTTATATAATTTCAACACATAAAATTAGGTAAAAAAATAGAGAGCTGGGCGTCCCCCTCTCTCTATCTTTTTTCTATAGATTTTATTGTGCACACGACTTCCATATAACATCCTAGTGTTACGTTGACTACTCATCAGTTATTGGATGTCTTGTTTTAGAATTCTTTTTAGTCTTTCAAGACTATTCCTTATCCATTACAGATATTAACTAGTTAATTCAATTCTTATTTAAAAGAATTATTTGCTTAAGCTTTTAGTACTCTTACGAGGTTTATCATGATTATATTTATTTATTTTTAATTATAGTAATTAATACTAGAAGTTAAAACTATTCGATTATAGAAGTAACAACTCCTGAACCTACAGTTCTTCCACCTTCTCTGATCGCGAATCTTAATCCTTCATCCATAGCGATTGGAGTGATTAATTCAACGTTCATGTCGATGTGGTCTCCAGGCATTACCATTTCCATTCCTTCTGGTAATTTGATTGATCCTGTAACGTCAGTTGTTCTGAAGTAGAATTGTGGTCTGTATCCATCGAAGAATGGAGTGTGTCTTCCACCCTCTTCTTTTTTAAGTACGTATACTTGACCTACGAATTTTGTGTGTGGGTGTACTGAACCTACTTTTGAAAGTACTTGACCTCTTTCGATGTCTGTTCTTTGTACTCCTCTTAATAGAGCTCCGATGTTATCTCCAGCTTGTGCTTCATCAAGAAGTTTTCTGAACATCTCTACTCCTGTACATACTACTTTTCTCTTATCTTCGCTTAATCCAACGATTTCGATTTCATCTCCTACATGAAGTACTCCAGCTTCAACTCTTCCTGTTGCAACTGTTCCTCTTCCTGTAATTGTGAATACGTCCTCTACTGGCATTAAGAATGGCTTATCTGTTGCTCTCTCTGGAGTTGGGATGTAGCTATCTACTGCTGCCATTAACTCCATTATGCATTTAGATGCTTCTTCATCTGTTGGGTTTTCTAATGCTTTTAATGCTGATCCTGTTATTATTGGAATATCATCACCTGGGAAGTCATACTCAGATAATAATTCTCTGATTTCCATTTCTACTAATTCTAATAATTCTGGATCGTCTACCATATCAGCTTTGTTTAAGAATACAACTATGTATTGTACTCCAACTCTTGATGCTAGTAGGATGTGCTCTCTTGTTTGAGGCATTGGACCATCTGCTGCAGATACAACTAGTATAGCTCCATCCATTTGTGCAGCTCCTGTGATCATGTTCTTAACATAGTCAGCGTGTCCTGGACAATCAACGTGTGCATAGTGTCTTGTTTCTGTTTCATACTCAACGTGTGAAGTGTTGATTGTTATTCCTCTTTCTTTTTCTTCTGGTGCTTTATCGATATCAGCATAGTTGAATGCTTCTGCATATCCTCTGTTAGCTAATACTGATGTTATAGCAGCTGTTAATGTAGTCTTACCGTGGTCAACGTGTCCTATAGTTCCAATGTTAACGTGCGGTTTGCTTCTTTCAAATTTTGCTTTTGCCATTTCAAATTCCTCCTTATTTAGAAAACAATGATTTATAATCTATTATTTATCTGAAATTATTTTTTAGCTATTTCTTCTTGGATACTCTTTGGAACTTCTTCGTAGTGATCGAATACCATTGAGTAAACTCCTCTACCTTGAGTTCTTGATCTTAAAGTAGTTGCATATCCAAACATTTGAGATAGTGGTACGAACGATCTGATAACTTGCGCGCCGTTAACAGCTTCCATTCCTTCTATTCTACCTCTTCTAGAGTTGATATCACCCATTACATCTCCCATGTACTCTTCTGGAACTGTAACTTCTACTTTCATCATTGGTTCAAGTAGAACTGGGTCTGCTTTAGCCATAGCGTTTTTGAATGCCATAGATCCAGCAATTTTGAATGCCATTTCTGATGAGTCAACTTCGTGGTATGATCCGTGTACAAGTCTAATTTTGAAGTTTATAGTTTCGTATCCAGCAATTATACCGTTCTTAGCAGCTTCTCTGATTCCGTTGTCGATTGGTGCAATGTACTCTTTTGGAATTGCTCCTCCAACTACAGCATTTTCGAATACGTAATCTCCTTCGATTGGTTCCATTTCGATTACACAGTGACCATATTGTCCTTTACCACCTGATTGCTTAGCGTATTTAGCTTCAGCTTTAACAGGCTTTCTGATAGTCTCTTTGTAAGCAACTTGTGGAGCTCCAACATTACATTCAACTTTGAACTCTCTTGTTAATCTGTCAACTATGATATCTAAGTGAAGCTCACCCATACCAGATATGATTGTTTGACCAGTTTCTTGATCAGTGTGAGTTTTAAAAGTTGGATCCTCTTCAGCAAGTTTAGCTAAAGCTAATCCCATCTTCTCTTGACCAGCTTTTGTCTTTGGCTCTATAGCTACAGATATAACTGGCTCTGGGAATTCCATTGATTCAAGAACTATTGGGTGGTTTTCGCTACATAGAGTATCCCCTGTAGTAGTGTTCTTTAATCCAATAACTGCTCCTAATTCACCAGCTTCTAATGTCTCAACTTCTTCTCTTGTGTTAGAGTGCATCTTAACAAGTCTTCCGATTCTTTCCTTCTTACCTTTTGTTGAGTTAAGAACGTAAGAACCACTTTGCATTATTCCTGAGTATACTCTTGTGAAAGCAAGTTTTCCAACAAATGGGTCAGTAGCAATTTTGAATGCTAACGCTGACATTGGAGCTTCATCTGAAGCTTCTCTTGAATCTTCTTCTCCCTCAAGGTTAGTTCCAGTAACAGCAGGGATATCTAATGGTGATGGTAAGTATGCCACAACACCGTTAATCATTTCTTGAACCCCTTTGTTTTTGTATGAAGAACCGCAGATACATGGAACAATTTCGTTAGCTATAGTAGCTTTTCTTAATGCAACATGTAATTCCTCTTCAGTGATCTCTTCACCTTCAAGATACTTTTCCATTAATACTTCATCTGTTTCAGCTATAGCTTCTATCATAGCCATTCTGTACTCTTCAGCTTGATCTTTTAATTCTGCAGGAATTTCTTCTCTTCTTACATCTTTTCCAAGATCATCGTATGTTATTATAGCATGATTTCCTATTAAGTCGATCATACCTTTGAATTCTGATTCAGCTCCAACTGGTATTTGTATTGGAACTGCATTAGCTTTTAATCTATCTCTTACAGTATTGATGCATCTAAAGAAGTTTGCTCCAGTTGCATCCATCTTATTTACGTATATCATTCTTGGTACGCCATACTTGTCTGCCTGTCTCCAAACAGTTTCAGTTTGTGGCTCAACTCCACTCTTAGCATCAAGAACTGTAACAGCACCATCAAGTACTCTTAAAGATCTCTCAACCTCTACTGTGAAGTCTACGTGTCCAGGAGTATCGATGATGTTAAGCTCATGTCCTTCCCAGAAACAAGTTGTAGCAGCAGAAGTAATTGTTATTCCTCTCTCTTGCTCTTGAACCATCCAGTCCATTTGAGATGCACCTTCGTGAGTTTCCCCTATTTTATGTGTTTTACCTGTATAAAATAGAATACGCTCAGTAGTAGTAGTTTTACCTGCATCTATATGCGCCATAATTCCAAAATTACGGAATTTTTCTAACGGATATTGTCTAGCCATTCGTATTTCCTCCTCTAGCGAGTATTTTTAAATTCGACAAAACTGTTTTGGCTTTAGCCAAAACAGTTTTGAATTAGTATCTGTAATGAGCAAAAGCCTTATTCGCTTCAGCCATTTTATGAGTATCTTCTCTTTTCTTAACTGCAGCTCCAGTATTATTAGAAGCATCAACTAACTCGTTAGCTAATCTTTCTCTCATGTACTTCTCGCCTCTTTTTTCGCAAGCAAGTAACATCCATCTAATTCCTAAAGTCTGTCTTCTTTCAGGTCTAACTTCGATAGGCACTTGGTATGTTGCTCCACCTATTCTTCTAGCTTTAACCTCTAGTAATGGCATTATGTTGTTCATAGCTGCCTCGAACACCTCTAGTGGTTCTTTACCAGTTTTCTCAGTAACGATTGCGAATGCATCGTATACTATCTTCTGAGCAACACCTTTTTTACCATCTTCCATTACACTGTTTATTAACTTTGTAACAACTTTTGAGTTGTACATTGGATCTGGTAATACATCTCTTTTTGCAATAAATCCTTTTCTTGGCATCTTTCTTCCCTCCTTAACATTTTAAATTAACTCATAGGTACTCGGTACATATACCGTAAAATGCTCTGCTTCTATATCTATTTAAATTAATTATTTAACTCTCCATAAATTCGAAGGCATAGCACTCTCTAACTATGACCTATTTTTTCTTAGGTCTCTTAGCACCGTATTTAGATCTTGATTGTAATCTGTTTGCTACTCCAGCTGAGTCTAAAGCTCCTCTTACGATGTGATATCTACATCCTGGAAGGTCCTTAACTCTTCCACCTCTTATAAGAACAACACTGTGCTCTTGTAAGTTGTGTCCCTCACCTGGGATATAAGCAGTAACTTCGTATCCGTTTGTAAGTCTAACTCTGGCAACTTTTCTTAACGCTGAGTTTGGCTTCTTAGGAGTACTAGTTTTAACAACTGTACAAACTCCTCTTTTTTGTGGGCACTCTTTTAATGCTGGTGCAGTAGATTTTGTTGCTAATGTTGATCTACCTTTTCTTACTAATTGGTTTATAGTTGGCATTGTGTCACCTCCTCATTTATTTGGAAAATTTTTGTTTTTATCTATCATATAATAATAATAGATATTCTATAATAATTAGATTGATAGCTATTCTTTAATTATGAGTGCTGTTGCAGCTGAAACATCAATCCCACAAAGAACTCCTAGTTCTTTCATGGTGTCAATCTCTTCAATCTCTAGGGACTTATCTGCTGCTATCTTAAGTATTGGTTCAAGTAATCTCATATCAGCATCTTTCGCAACATATAATTTACTTCCTAGATTGTTTTTCAAGGCTTTTGCTGTTTGCTTTATGCCAACAACCTTTTCACCTGTCAGTCTAGTTACCATACTACTATCCCCCCTCATAACTCAAGTTTAGAAAGTGATAAAACACATTGTTTTTATTCACACACAAAATGTATTTTATCACTTAATATATATCATGTCAAGAAAATGTAAGGCATGATTATGCGTTAATTTCTACCTCTTCTACCACTGGTTTATTATCAGAAATTTTGATACCTCTATATCTGTTCATTCCTGTTCCAGCAGGTATTAATTTACCTATAATTACATTCTCTTTTAATCCAACAAGTGGATCAATTTTTCCTTTAATTGCTGCATCTGTAAGAACTCTTGTAGTCTCTTGGAATGAAGCTGCAGATAAGAATGAATCTGTAGCAAGTGCAGCCTTAGTAATACCAAGTAATGCAATCTTACCTTCTGCTGGCTCTCCACCTTGAGCTATCGCTCTTTCATTTGCTTCTTCGAAGTCGAATATATCCATCATTGTACCTGGTAATAAATCAGTATCTCCAGTCTCTTCAACTTTTATCTTTCTAGTCATTTGTCTAATTACTACCTCAAGGTGTTTATCATTGATATCAACCCCTTGCAGTCTATAAACCTTTTGAACTTCAGAAAGAAGATAGTTTTTAACACCTTTAACACCTTTAATTCTAATGATGTCATGTGGGTTAACTGATCCTTCTGTGATTTCGTCTCCTGCCTCTATTATTTCACCATTTTGAACTTTTACTCTTGAGCCAAATGGTATATCATAAGAATGCTCTTCTCCATCATTTCCAGTAACAATAACTGTTCTCTTCTTCTTAGTTTCTTCTATTCTAACTGTACCTGCACAATCACTAACTATCGCAAGTCCTTTTGGTTTTCTAGCTTCAAATAACTCTTCAACCCTTGGAAGACCCTGTGTAATATCGGCTCCAACAACTCCCCCTGTGTGGAAGGTTCTCATTGTAAGCTGTGTTCCAGGTTCTCCGATTGATTGAGCTGCTATAATTCCAACAGCCTCACCAATATTAATCTTATCTGCTGTTGCCATGTTCATACCATAACACTTAGCGCAGACACCAATTTTACAGTTACATGTGAATACAGATCTAATTTTAACTTTCTTAACTCCAGCTTTTTCAACTTTTTCAGCTAAAGCCGAATTCATGTATTCATCTCTCTCAACAATAACTTCACCAGTTGCTGGATGAAGTACTTGTTCAGCACTATATCTACCTGATAGTCTCTCACTTAGTGGCTCGATTACTTCAGATCCTTCTTTGATTTCAGTAACCTCATACCCCTCATGAGTACCACAGTCTTCTTCTCTTACTATAACATCTTGGCTTACGTCAACAAGTCTTCTTGTTAAGTATCCTGAGTCAGCAGTCTTAAGGGCTGTATCGGCGTTTCCTTTTCTCGCTCCGTGAGTAGATAAGAAGTACTCTAATACTTCAAGACCTTCTCTGAATGAAGCTCTGATTGGAAGCTCGATAATCTTACCAGATGGACTCGCCATAAGTCCTCTCATCCCTGCAAGCTGTTTAATCTGACTCTTAGAACCTCTGGCTCCAGAGTCCGCCATCATGTTGATTGGATTGAACTTATCCAAACTATCCATAAGTGCGTTCGCTACATCTTCTGTAGTCTTAGTCCACTTATCAATAACCTTCTCATATCTTTCATCTTCAGATATGAATCCTCTTCTGTACATTTTTTCAATCTTCTCTACTGTCGCATCTGCATCTGCAAGTAAATCCTTCTTAACTGGAGGAACTTCCATGTCAGCAATAGCAACTGTAATAGCACCAATTGTAGAATAGTGATATCCTTTTGCTTTTATAGCATCTAGCATTTTAGATGTTTCAGAAGGTCCATGTAATGTATAGCATTTATCTATAATTGTACCAAGATTCTTCTTACTTACTAGGAAATCTACCTCTAATTTAAACTCATTACCTGGAATAGATCTATCTACAAAACCTAAATCCTGTGGTATTGACTCATTAAATAATAATCTTCCTAAAGTAGTATCTATCATACCATACTCTTTTTTACCATCTACTTCTCTGCACATTCTAACTTTAATAGCAGCATGTATTTCTACATCTTTAGCTGCATATGCCATCATAACCTCATCTGGTGAAGAGAATACTCTTCCTTCTCCCTTAGCTCCCTCTCTATCTAATGTTAGGTAGTAAGAACCAAGAACCATGTCCTGTGTAGGTGCACAAACTGGTTTACCATCTGATGCTTTCATGATGTTGTGAGCTCCAAGCATTAAGAATCTTGCTTCTGCTTGTGCTTCTACTGACAATGGAACGTGAACCGCCATTTGGTCTCCGTCGAAGTCAGCGTTATATGCTGTACAAACAAGTGGATGTAATTTTATAGCTCTACCTTCTACAAGGATTGGCTGGAATGCTTGAATTCCAAGTCTGTGAAGAGTAGGAGCACGGTTTAGAAGAACTGGATGATCTTGAATTACACCTTCAAGTATATCCCATACTTGAGGCTGAACTCTTTCAACCATTCTCTTTGCACTCTTAATGTTGTGTGCAACTCCACTTTCAGTAAGCTTTTTCATTACAAATGGCTTAAATAATTCTAATGCCATTTCTTTTGGAAGACCACATTGATACATCTTTAATTCTGGTCCTACAACGATAACCGAACGTCCTGAGTAGTCAACACGCTTACCAAGTAAGTTTTGTCTGAATCTTCCTTGCTTTCCTTTTAACATATCAGAAAGTGATTTTAAAGGTCTGTTACCAGGACCTGTTACTGGTCTACCTCTTCTTCCATTGTCGATTAATGAGTCAACTGCTTCTTGAAGCATTCTCTTCTCATTTCTAACGATAATGTCAGGAGCTTGTAAATCAAGCAACTTTTTAAGTCTATTATTTCTGTTTATAACTCTTCTGTATAAATCATTAAGGTCAGATGTTGCGAATCTTCCTCCATCAAGCTGGACCATAGGTCTAAGGTCTGGTGGAATAACAGGTATTACATCTATTATCATCCATTCTGGCTTATTGTGAGATTTTCTAAAAGATTCAACTACGTCTAATCTTCTAATAGTTCTTATTTTCTTCTGTCCTGTACTTGTTTTAAAATCTTCTTTTAACTCAGCAGAAAGTTTTTCTAAGTCTATATCTTGTAATAAGATTTTTACAGACTCAGCTCCCATACCTGCTACGAATCCATCATATCCATATTTGTCTACTGCTTCTCTATAATCTTTTTCAGTTAAGATTTGTTTCTTATCTAGTGGTGTATCTTTTGGATCTAACACAACATAAGAAGCAAAGTATAATACTTTCTCTAAAGAACGTGGTGACATATCAAGGATTAATCCCATACGAGATGGTATACCTTTGAAGTACCAGATGTGAGACACAGGGGCAGCAAGCTCTATGTGCCCCATTCTCTCACGTCTTACTTTAGATTTTGTGACCTCAACACCACATCTATCACATACTATACCTTTATATCTAACCCTTTTATATTTTCCACAGTGACATTCCCAGTCTTTTATTGGTCCAAATATTCTTTCACAGAATAAACCATCTCTTTCTGGCTTTAAGGTTCTGTAGTTTATTGTTTCAGGTTTCTTTACTTCTCCTCTAGACCATTCTCTGATCTGTTCTGGTGAAGCTAACCCTATTTGTATTGCATCAAAATTATTTAATTCAACCAAGGGTACATCCTCCCTTCCATTTAGTGTTCATCATTAAAATCATCTAAAACTAAATCGCTATCCAAATCAGATTCTAGGTTAATATCCAAATCTGAATCTAAGTCATCACTGAATTCATCTAAATTAATATCTAATTCAGCATCCTCATCCACATCAGATCCTTCAATATCTATAGGCTCAGCAAATTCTTTTGATGGTTCAGCAGGAGTCACTTCTTCCTTGCCTTCCATATTCACTTCTAATTCCTCTACCTCATCTTCAATAGACTCTCTAAGTTTTATTTCTTCAAGGCTTTCATCAAGCAACTTAACATCTAAGCAAAGCGCTTGAAGTTCTTTGATAAGAACTTTGAATGATTCTGGAACACCTGGTTCTGGAATATTCTCACCCTTAACAATAGCCTCATAAGTTTTAACTCTTCCAACAACGTCATCAGACTTAACAGTTAAGATTTCTTGAAGTGTGTGTGCAGCTCCGTATGCTTCTAGAGCCCAAACCTCCATCTCTCCAAATCTTTGTCCTCCGAACTGTGCTTTACCACCAAGTGGCTGTTGAGTTACTAGTGAGTATGGTCCAGTAGATCTTGCGTGTATCTTATCATCAACTAAGTGGTGAAGCTTTAAGATATACATGTATCCAACTGTTACTCTGTTATCAAACGGTTCCCCTGTTCTTCCATCGTATAGAACAGTCTTTCCATCTCTATTATATCCAGCTTTTTCTAAGCAATCTTGAATCTCTACGTCTAATGCACCATCAAATACTGGAGTAGCTATATGCCATCCTAATTCGCTTGCTGCCCATCCTAAGTGAACCTCTAGTACCTGACCGATGTTCATACGTGATGGTACCCCTAGTGGGTTTAAGCAGATTTGAAGTGCCCTTCCGTCTGGTAAGAATGGCATATCCTCAACTGGTAATACTCTTGAGATAACCCCTTTGTTACCGTGACGTCCAGCCATCTTATCTCCTACAGAGATTTTTCTCTTTTGAGCTATATAGCATCTTACTAATTGATTTACTCCTGGTGGAAGTTCATCTGCATTATCTTTAGTAAATACTTTAACATCTACTATAATACCTGCTTCTCCATGAGGAACTCTTAATGATGTATCTCTAACTTCTCTAGCTTTCTCTCCGAATATTGCTCTAAGTAATCTCTCTTCAGCAGTTAATTCTGTTTCTCCCTTTGGAGTAACTTTTCCTACTAATATATCTCCTGATCTTACTTCGGCACCTATTCTAATTATTCCACGCTCGTCGATATCTCTTAGAGCATCTTCACCAACGTTTGGAATATCTCTAGTTATTTCTTCAGGTCCTAGTTTAGTATCTCTAGCCTCTGATTCATATTCTTCTATATGGACAGAAGTGAAGATATCATCTCTTACTAACTCTTCAGAAATAAGCATAGCATCCTCGTAGTTATAACCTTCCCAAGTTATAAATCCGATTCTGATGTTCTTTCCTAAAGCTATTTCACCTAGGTCTGTAGATGGACCGTCAGCTAAAACAGTGTTTACTTCAACCCTCTCGCCTTTATCAACGATTGGACGTTGGTTTACACAGGTTCCTGCGTTTGATCTCTTGAACTTTAATAGGTGGTATGTGTCTGTACCGCCATCTGAATCTCTTTTTATTCTAACCTCGTTAGCACTTACATAAGATACAACTCCAGCATTTTTAGCCTTAGGTAATACCCCTGAGTCTACTGCTGCTTTGTACTCTATTCCTGTACCAACAACTGGTGCTTGCGTTTTTAATAGTGGAACTGCTTGACGTTGCATGTTTGATCCCATCAGTGCACGAGTAGCGTCGTCATTCTCAAGGAACGGTATCATTGCTGTCGCAACAGAAACGATCTGTCTTGGAGATATATCTATAAGATCTACCTCTTCTCTGTTTACAACAATAACATCTTCTCTTGCTCTAACAGTAACCTTCTTATCAATGAAGTGTCCTTCTGCATCTAATGGCTCACTAGCTTGAGCTACTAGGTAGTTATCCTCTTCATCTGCAGTAATATATATAATTTTGTCTATAGCCTTACCTAGCTTTTTATCAACCACTCTATATGGCGTCTGCATAAATCCATACTCATTTACCTTAGCATAAGTAGCTAATGAGTTAATAAGACCTATGTTCGGACCCTCTGGTGTCTCGATAGGACACATTCTTCCATAGTGAGAGTAGTGAACGTCTCTTACTTCAAATCCAGCTCTTTCTCTAGATAATCCTCCAGGTCCTAAAGCTGATAATCTTCTCTTATGTGTTAACTCAGATAATGGGTTAGTTTGATCCATGAACTGTGATAACTGAGAGCTTCCAAAGAATTCTTTAATAGACGCAACAACTGGTCTAATGTTTATTAATGCTTGTGGAGTAATTATCTCTTGGTCTTGAACAGTCATTCTTTCCTTAACTACTCTTTCCATTCTAGAAAGCCCAATTCTAAATTGGTTCTGTAATAACTCTCCTACAGATCTTAATCTTCTATTACCTAAGTGGTCTATATCATCTATATTACCAACTCCATATGGTAAGCCAAGTTCATAACTTAGTGTTGCATATATATCATCTCTGATTATATGTTTTGGAATCAGTCTTGTAATATTTGCTTTTATTTGTTCTCTTATATCATCTTCATCACTGTATGTGTCTAATATCTCTTTTAAAGTTGGATAATGAACATACTCTTTAACATGTAAATCTGAAACATCAAAATTCACATATTTAGCTAAATCAACAAAGTTGTTTCCTATGACTCTAATAACTCTATCATCAACCTGAATATCAACAGAATTTATTCCTAAGTTCTGAATTTCAGTTGCTAATTCTCTATCTATCCTGCTACCCTTTTCAACGATAATTTCACCTGTTTCTGGGTGTATTATATTTTCAGCAGCAATTTGATTCATAATTCTAAGTCTGATAGCTAACTTCTTATTGAATTTATATCTACCTACTCTTGATAAATCATATCTTTTCGCATCAAAGAATAATGATTCTATTAATGAAATGGCACTGTCCACAGTTGGTGGTTCACCAGGTCTTAATCTCTTATAGATTTCTAATAGCGCATCATTCTTATCCTTTGTATTATCTTTTTCAAGAGATGCCTTTAATCTTTCATCTTCACCGAAGATTTCAAGAATCTCTGCATCACTACCATAGTTAAGCATTACTCTCATTAAAACAGTAATAGGTAGCTTTCTTGTCTTGTCTATTCTTACATATATTATATCGTTAGAGTCTGTCTCGTACTCAAGCCAAGCCCCTCTATTCGGTATAACTGTTGCAGAATATAACTTTTTACCTGTTTTGTCTACTTCTTCTTTGTAATATACTCCTGGAGATCTAACTAGCTGACTAACAATAACTCTCTCAGCTCCGTTGATAACAAAGGTACCTTGATCAGTCATAAGTGGGAAATCTCCCATAAAGACTTCTTGTTCCTTTATTTCTCCTGTTTCATTGTTTTGTAGTCTAACTTTCACCTTCAATGGTGCTGCATAAGTAGTATCTCTTTCTTTGCACTGTTCAATTGAGTATTTAATATTTTCCATATCCAACTTATAGTTGACAAATTCTAAAGATAAATTGCCAGTATAGTCTTGTATTGGATTAATATCATCAAATACCTCGTGCAAACCTTCAGCTAAGAACCAATCATATGAGTCTAATTGCACCTCAATTAAATTTGGCATCTCCGCCGTTTCTTTTACCTTGGAAAAGCTCATTCTTTCCCTTTTACCAACTTTTACAGGATGTACCATATTATTTTCACCCCTTGTATAAACTAAAATAACCCAAGACACACTTTCCCCTAGGACTTTGTGTTTCGGACTCACACTTGTTCATCATGCAATTTTACCCAAATCAAAAAAAATTATTCATTGTCCGCAAACCAAAAGGTTCCACCTAATTTTTTCACATTTTACTCTTACCGCATGATTTTATATACTTTATTCGCATTGAAATATGATATCACTAAACTTATCACATGTCAACAATTATTTCATTTATTTCTAAATTTCTTCATTTTCTGAGGAAATTCTTCTGTTACAAAAATGGAGTACTTAATCTAAGTACTCCATAATATAAATCTTTTAAAGATCTACTATTTTACTTCAACAGTAGCTCCAACTTCTTCAAGTTTAGCTTTCATGTTTTCAGCATCTTCTTTGCTTACAGCTTCTTTAATTGTTTTAGGAGCTCCATCAACTATATCTTTAGCTTCTTTTAATCCTAATCCAGTTAATTCTCTAACAACTTTTATAACTTTTATTTTTCCTGCTCCAGCGTTAGTTAATACTACGTCGAATTCAGTTTTCTCTTCAGCTGCTGCTGCTCCAGCTCCTGCTCCTGCAACTGCTACTGGTGCTGCTGCGCTTACTCCAAATTCCTCTTCACAAGCCTTTACTAGCTCGTTTAATTCTAAAACAGTCATATCTTTAATAGCTTGAATTATTTCTTCTCTTGTCATTTTAAAATGCACCTCCGAATATTTTTAAATAATTAATGTGTTTTTTCTAACTACAAATTAGTATATATTACTCTGCTACTTCTTCGCCTTTTTTCTCAGCAACTGCACTTAATAAGTACGCTAAGTTTGAAAGTGGAGCTTTGAAGCTTCCAAGTAGTTTTGCAAGAAGTACGTCTCTTGATGGTATAGAAGCGATTTCTGTAATCTCTTTCTCACCGTAAAGAGTTCCTTGGATAACCCCTGCTTTTAATTTAAGTTTTTTATGAGTTTTTGCAAAGTCATTTAAAACTCTTGCTGGAGCTGTTGGATCTTCATATCCTAGAGCTATTGATACTGGCCCTTGAAGATATTGATCTAATCCTTCAATTCCTAATTCTTTAGCAGCTAATGTTACTAGAGTGTTTTTGTATACTCTATATTCAACACCTGCTTCTCTTAATGCTTTTCTTAATTGTGTATCTTCTTCAACGTTAAGTCCTTGATACTCACTAAGAACAACTCCTTGAGCACTTTGTAACTTTTCCTTTATTTCAGCAACTTTTGCTTCTTTTAAAGATCTATTTTTACTTTGCACTGTGTGTCCACCTCCTTACAGTTTTCACTGTATTTTTCCAAAAATTAAGGTCTCCCCGTAGACACACGAAGAGACCAATAAAAATCACATTTATTAGCATCCTCGGTAGGTATAAGTTACGCTTAAAGCACCTACTGTCTACGGAAATATATTCAACTCTTTGTATTATAACAGATTACTCTGTATAATGCAATACTAATCTAAAACTTTTGCTGGGTTAACTTTAACTCCAGGTCCCATAGTTGATGCTACAGTAACTGATTTAATGTATTGACCTTTAGCTGCAGCTGGTTTAGCTTTAACTATAGCGTCCATTAAAGTGTGGAAGTTCTCTTGAAGTTTTTCAACTCCGAAAGATGTCTTACCAATTCCTACGTGTACGATAGCTGTTTTATCAACTCTGTACTCAACTTTACCAGCTTTAATATCATTTAAAGCTTTAGCAACGTCAAATGTAACTGTTCCTGATTTTGGATTTGGCATTAATCCTTTTGGTCCTAATACTCTACCTAGTCTTCCAACTACACCCATCATATCTGGAGTAGCTACAACTACATCAAAATCAAACCAGTTTTCTTTTTGGATCTTATCTACTAATTCTTCTGCTCCAACGAAATCAGCTCCAGCAGCTTCTGCTTCTTTAGCCTTATCTCCTTTAGCGAAAACTAATACTCTAACAGTTTTACCTGTTCCGTGTGGAAGCACTACTGCTCCTCTTACTTGTTGATCTGCATGTCTTGGGTCAACACCAAGTCTTACGTGAACTTCGATAGTCTCATCAAATTTAGCTTTTGATGTTTTTATTGCAAGGTCCATAGATTCTGCTGGTGTATATAGAGCGTTTTTGTCTACTAATTTAGCACTCTCTATGTAGTTCTTTCCCATTTTAGCCATTTTGCATCCTCCTTTGTGGTATTAACGGTTTTTGCCTCCCACCGAATTAATTGAATTACTCTTCGATTACTATTCCCATGCTTCTAGCTGTTCCAGCTATCATGCTCATAGCAGCTTCTACTGATGCAGCGTTTAAATCTGGCATCTTAAGCTCAGCAATTTCTCTAACTTTAGCTTTAGAAACTGTTGCAACTTTAGTTCTGTTTGGAACTCCTGAACCGCTTTCGATTCCAGCTGCTTTCTTAAGTAATACTGCTGCTGGTGGAGTTTTTAATATGAAGCTGAAAGATCTATCCTGATATACAGTTATAACAACTGGTATTATCATACCTGGTTGATCCGCAGTCTTCGCGTTAAATTCCTTACAGAATCCCATAATGTTTACACCGTGTTGACCAAGTGCAGGTCCAACTGGTGGTGCTGGTGTTGCCTTCCCTGCAGGAAGTTGAAGTTTTATCATTCCTGTTATTTTCTTAGCCATGAGTTTACACCTCCTATATTGTGGTAAGCGGGCGTTAAGCCCTCCCACTTAAATAGAACTAATCCTTAGGATTTGCCCTACTAAGTCTCTCTTAAAGTTTTTGTATTTGATTAAAATCAAGTTCAACAGATGTTTCTCTGCCAAACATGTTTACTAATCCCTTAACCTTGTGTTTTTCTATAGATATTTCGGTAATAACTACGGTGAAGTCTTCAAATGGTCCTGATATGACTCTCACTTGTTCTCCTACTTCCACATCTATGTTCACTTGTTTTTCAACAATTCCCATGTTATGAATTTCGTCTTCTGTTAAGGCTACAGGTTTTGATCCAGGACCTACGAACCCAGTAACCCCTCTTGTATTTCTTACGATATACCAAGAGTCGTCAGTCATAACCATTTTAACCATAACATATCCAGGGAAAACTTTTCTAAGAATAGTTTTCTCTTTACCATCTTTGATTTCAACTTGTTCCTCCATCGGCACTTGTATGTCATGAACGAACTCGTGTAGGTTTCTATTTTCGATAACCTTCTCAAGATTAGCTTTTACTTTATTTTCGTAACCTGAATATGTATGAACTACATACCATTTTGCTTTTTCTCCTGCCATAGCTCCAGGGGTAATAATCCGTATTCCCCCTATACCTCCCTTTTAAATTATTTAAAAATCAAATTAAAGAGGTTTTTAAAACCAACATCTAACAAACCTACAGTTATTGTATAAAGAAGACAAAAGCATACTACAGCCGCGAAAGCAGTTTTCACTTCATCTTTAGCTGGCCATGTTACTCTTTTAAATTCTGCCTTTAAGTCGATAAAGAACTGTACTATCTTCATTCGTTTTTTCGGTTCTATTGTTTTAACATCAACTTTTACAGCCATTTTATTCACATCCCCAAAATATTTGAAGTTCTATATGAACTATTTTGTTTCTTTATGAAGTGTATGTTTGTGGCAGAATCTGCAGTATTTTTGCATTTCAATTCTGTCTGGATTATTTTTCTTGTTTTTCATTGTGTTGTAGTTTCTTTGTTTACATTCAGTACATGCTAAAGTTATTTTAACTCTCACAATCAACACCTCCTAGTTGCGTGTAATTAATTTCAATTTATAAAAAAATCCAATAAGCTTAAATAATTATTTGTTATCATTAACTGCAATTTGTTACTTTAACACTCTATCACATGTAGTGCATCATGTCAAATGTAAATACTTTCTTAATTCAAACCATTTTATTACTTATAAATTCACGCCATTAGATTTTTCTTTTAAAAGGACTAGGTTTTCAAAACCCAGTCCTATTTATTTTTTATTTGTAATTATTCAACGATAGAAGTAACAACTCCTGAACCTACAGTTCTTCCACCTTCTCTGATCGCGAATCTTAATCCTTCATCCATAGCGATTGGAGTGATTAATTCAACGTTCATGTCGATGTGGTCTCCAGGCATTACCATTTCCATTCCTTCTGGTAATTTGATTGATCCTGTAACGTCAGTTGTTCTGAAGTAGAATTGTGGTCTGTATCCATCGAAGAATGGAGTGTGTCTTCCACCCTCTTCTTTTTTAAGTACGTATACTTGACCTACGAATTTTGTGTGTGGGTGTACTGAACCTACTTTTGAAAGTACTTGACCTCTTTCGATGTCTGTTCTTTGTACTCCTCTTAATAGAGCTCCGATGTTATCTCCAGCTTGTGCTTCATCAAGAAGTTTTCTGAACATCTCTACTCCTGTACATACTACTTTTCTCTTATCTTCGCTTAATCCAACGATTTCGATTTCATCTCCTACATGAAGTACTCCAGCTTCAACTCTTCCTGTTGCAACTGTTCCTCTTCCTGTAATTGTGAATACGTCCTCTACTGGCATTAAGAATGGCTTATCTGTTGCTCTCTCTGGAGTTGGGATGTAGCTATCTACTGCTGCCATTAACTCCATTATGCATTTAGATGCTTCTTCATCTGTTGGGTTTTCTAATGCTTTTAATGCTGATCCTGTTATTATTGGAATATCATCACCTGGGAAGTCATACTCAGATAATAATTCTCTGATTTCCATTTCTACTAATTCTAATAATTCTGGATCGTCTACCATATCAGCTTTGTTTAAGAATACAACTATGTATTGTACTCCAACTCTTGATGCTAGTAGGATGTGCTCTCTTGTTTGAGGCATTGGACCATCTGCTGCAGATACAACTAGTATAGCTCCATCCATTTGTGCAGCTCCTGTGATCATGTTCTTAACATAGTCAGCGTGTCCTGGACAATCAACGTGTGCATAGTGTCTTGTTTCTGTTTCATACTCAACGTGTGAAGTGTTGATTGTTATTCCTCTTTCTTTTTCTTCTGGTGCTTTATCGATATCAGCATAGTTGAATGCTTCTGCATATCCTCTGTTAGCTAATACTGATGTTATAGCAGCTGTTAATGTAGTCTTACCGTGGTCAACGTGTCCTATAGTTCCAATGTTAACGTGCGGTTTGCTTCTTTCAAATTTTGCTTTTGCCATTTTAAATTCCTCCTTATTTGGAAAACATTATATTTTCACTTGATTAATGTAAACTTATCCACGTGTGTTGCTATTTAATTGGAGCTCATAACCGGGATTGAACCGGTGACCTCCACCTTACCAAGGTGACGCTCTACCTACTGAGCTATATGAGCATTCAATACTAAATTTAAGCTTATAAAATACTTTTATCAGTTTTTTATTATATATTAAACTAAATCATTTGTCAACACGGTTTCAGCTTTGTTCCAAACACTTTTCAAGCTTTCTTTTCACTCGCTGTAACGCATTATCAATAGACTTAGCTTGCCTGTCTAAATCACTTGCAATTTCTTGATAGGATTTCCCATCAAGATATGAATTTAGAACCTCCATCTCTAAACTTGATAGAACTTCTCCTATCTTACTTTCAATATTCTCCATTTCCTCTCGGTCAATGATAAGTTCTTCAGGGTCAGATACCTTTATACCGGATATTATATCCAATAATGTCCTATCTGATTCCTCATCATATATAGGTTTATTCAAAGATATATAAGTATTAAGCGGAATATGCTTTTGTCTCGTTGCTGTCTTAACTGCCGTTATTATCTGTCTAGTTATACATAACTCTGCAAATACCTTAAAGGATGCTAGTTTATCGTCTTTAAAATCTCTGATAGCTTTAAAAAGACCTATCATTCCCTCCTGGTATATATCTTCCTTGTCTGCCCCAATTAAAAAATAAGATTTTGCTTTGGATTTTACAAAGTTTTGATATTTACAGAGAAGATATTCCAAGGCTCTGTCGTTACCTTCTTTTGCCATAGCTACTACTTCTTCATCTTTTTTCCCTACAAATATGGAGTTGTGTTCATTATTGCTATTTTCATTCCCCAACAATATCCCCTCCAAAGCGTAAATAACCTCAACTAAATTATACATTAACAAATTTTATGTAGTCAAGATTAATTACCTACTTCTCCTAATCTTTTCTAATTTTTCAGCACTTTCTTTATCAATATACTCTTCAAAGAGATTTCTTTGGGTTCCCCCAGTGGTTTCACAACGTTTAGCTATCCTATTCTTCTCATCATTTATCCAATGATAAAACTCCAAAGAGGAAACTCTACTTGCTCCTCTTTGGAAAATCAACTGCTGTTCTAACGAATCAGAAGTTACTACATAGACCTCAGATTTTCTACCAATATTATTAACTGTTCTTTCAATATAACTATCAGCAGTCTCATCTGTCTTTGTAAATACTATTGTCAAATTGCCGATTCTCTCTTTTTTTTCTAAGCTTCCTTTAACCATATGAGCATCAAATACCAATACCACCTTACACCCCTTATAGGCAGCATAGTTTAATAGCAAATCAATCAGCTTAGTTCTTGCACTTTCGTAGCTATCATTTTTCAAGCTATTTAATTCCGGCCAACTATTAATTACATTATATCCATCCACGAAAATATGTTTCAATTTACTAACCTCATTATCCTATTTTAATCTTTGTTTAAGTATTTCATAGCTAATCATTCCGCAGGCAACAGATGCATTTAATGAATTAACCTTTCCTACCATAGGTATTTTCACTAAAACATCACATTTGCTTTTTGTAAGCTTAGAAATTCCTTTTCCTTCACTTCCAATTACAAGTGCTACTGGACCTTTTAAATCTGCATCATAACAGTATTTTTCACCATGCATATCAGCTCCATATACCCATATACCAGCTTCCTTTAATTGGTCAACAGCTACATTAATATTTGTAACCTTAGCGATTTTAATATGCTCTGTAGCTCCAGCAGAAGTCTTATATACTGTAGCTGTAACCCCTACATTTTTTCTTTTTGGAATTATTATTCCATGAACGCCACATACTTCTGCAATTCTTATTATTGATCCAAAGTTATGAGGATCTTCTATTTCATCAAGAACTAATATAAATGGATCCTCTTCTTTTTCCTTAGCACCCATTATTATGTCTTCTATTGAAAAATATGTATACGGTGTAACTATTGCTATAACACCTTGATGAGCGCCTGTTTCGCTCATACCATCTAATTTAGCTCTCTCAACATATTTAACAACAACTGACTTTTCTTGTGCTAATGCTGTAACAACACTAATTGAACCCTTAGTATCACCTTTAGCTATCATTATGTACTCTATAGTTCTATCAGATTTTAAAGCTTCTATAACAGCATTTCTTCCTTCTATCATATCTTCTCTTGCAGCCGCTTCAAATCTCTCTGCTCTTACAAACTCTTGTGCTTGCTCTCTACCATAGTTCTTTTCTCTTCTTGGAGCTGGTGAATATTCATTTCTATATTCCTCTCCGCTTCCACGCTTAGTCATATGTTGGTCTCTTCTGTTCTTGCCTGTACGTTTTGGCTTTGCTACTTCTCCTGAACCATAACCACTTTTGTTTTTTCTTCCATATTCCATCTTTATCTCTCCTATTACTATTTTGTTTAATATTTTTCTTTAGTTTATTATCAATATTTATTTACCTTAATATATATTTTTTTAAAGATTATTATATTTATCTCTCATTTCTATAACTCTTCCACAAGTCATAGCTCCCTCTGTGCAAGGTCCTTTAACGCATGCTGGACCACACCCTATAAATATATTAGGTGCTACTGCTTTTGCTTGTCTAAGCATTTCGTCAGCCATATCTCTAATTTCCCACTGAGCTCTATCACAGCATCTGTGTCTAAAGAAATGCTTTAATTCCCTAGCATTCATAGTAACTATAATCTTTGTTTCACATGCATTGGGAAACACATATCTAGCATCTTCTATTGCAGTTTTCTCTGCCTTTGACCTCAATGACTTAAGTTCTTTTTCTGTAAGCTCTTCAACATTTTTGCTAGCTTTAAATTTTTCAATAGATTTATCTAAGATTTCAGCCTTTAATATTTCAACTATCTTATCATAATCCTCTTGATCCCTTTTCATCGCTTCTACAAATATTTTCTTACACTCTTCATTTGCAGCAATAGCTGGTGGAATTATATACTCAAATGCTGCTAGCTTAACATATCTTTGACTTTGCTGTGAATACGAAGCAACTCTGTGTCTAACTAATTGATGTGTTAAACTTCTTGATACACCCTCAATAGCAAAAGTAAAGCTTACATGTTCCATTGGTGACTCATGCCCATAGCTTGAAAGCATTTTTATAAATTTTGCTGTTGATTCTTCACTTAAGCCTTCTGATATTTCATCTACGCCAACTGCGCTATAGCACAACTTAGCCGCTGCTGCTATAACCTTTTCTGGATTTGGTGTGTGCTCTAAAATTTTAACTTTTAACATTTAGTTTCTTCCCCCGCTTCAATAATCTTATTAAGCAAATAATTCATTCTATCTGTTTTCCCTGCAATATACAGATAACCTATAATTGCTTCGAACCCTGTAGCCCATCTATATTCGCTTACATCTGCATTTTTTGGTGCAGTTGATTTTGTATTTCTCCCCCTCTTAAAAACTGCCATCTCATCTTCTTCTAATAAATCTAGAATAGCTTTAGCATAATTACTTTGAGCTTTAGCTTTAACATATGCAACAGTTTTAAGATGAAGCTTTTGTACCTTCATCGTCTTGTTTTCACTAAGTAAATAAGTTCTAACAAACACCTCATATACAGCATCCCCTATAAAGGCTAATGTTAATGGACTAATGAGGTGCGCCTCTTCAGGTTTAAACTTTTCCTTTAGTATATCAAACTCCATAAACTTCTCCTTCGAAATAAACCTTCGTAAATTATAAGTTACATATAATTATAGTTTATATTCTTTATCTTTCCTAGACATATATTTATAAATCAAATCTACCTTCAATCATTTTACCATAAATATTTATTAATATACTTTTCATCTTAACTTTCTCCAAATTTAATTAATAATAAACAAATAAGACTATACTTACTTGAGGTTAAGTATAGTCTTATTTGAATCTTAAAATCTTATATTATTCTTTTCTAATTCAGCCTTAATTCTTTCCACTGCGTTCTCTATAGTTACTTCTTCAATATCATTTCCAGTTCTTAATTTAAACTCAACCATTCCCTCAGTAACCTTCTTACCAACAGTTATTCTCATAGGTATACCAATTAAATCTGAATCCTTAAACTTAACCCCTACTCTTTCATTTCTGTCATCTAGTAGAACCTCTATTCTATTAGCTTTTAATTCATTATATAGCTTTTCTGACACTGCAACCTGCTCTTCATTTTTCATATTGGCTGGCATTACAATTACTTTATATGGAGCTATCTCCATTGGCCATGTAATTCCATTTTCATCATAGTGCTGTTCAATAATCGCAGCAACGGTTCTATTAACACCAATACCATAGCATCCCATTACTAGTGGCTGCTCTTTACCATTTTCATCTAAGTAATTAGCTCCCATAGCACTTGAATATTTAGTTCCTAATTTAAATATGTGGCCAACTTCTACTCCTCTTCTAATATTTATTGGAGCTCCACATTTGGGACAGCAGTCACCTTCTACAACTGTTCTAAAGTCGCCAATAGTTCCTTCAAAATCTCTTCCGTAATTAACATTGTCGTAATGATATCCTGTTTCATTAGCACCAACTATAAAGTTCTTCATACTTACTACTTCTTCATCAACAAATAATAAGTCAACCTTTAAACCTATTGGTCCAGCAAATCCAACTTCAGCTCCAGTTACTTCTAGAACTGTAGCTTCATCCGCCATTTCTAATTCAAAATTTCCTTCAATAGCATTAGTAAGCTTAGTTTCATTTAGAGTTCTGTCTCCCCTTACCATTACACCTATTACTTGTTCACCAGCTTTGAATATAAGTGTCTTTGCAAACTTCTTGCTGTCAGTATTAAAGAACTTTTCTAATTCTTCAATAGTCTTAACATCTGGTGTTTCAACCTTTATCAACTCTTTTTCTGCCTCAGATGATTTTTCACTTAATTGAGATGTAGCCTTTTCTGTATTTGCTGCATAGCTGCACTTAGAGCAGAATGCAATTTCATCTTCACCACTATCTGATTTAACCATAAATTCAGCAGAGCTAGAACCTCCAATGGCTCCTGAGTCAGCCTCAACTGCACTAAACTCTAATCCACACCTTGTGAATATTTTACTATATGCTTCATGCATTTTATCATATGACTTATCTAAACCTTCACTATCCTTATCAAAACTATAAGCATCCTTCATTAAAAATTCTCTAGACCTCATAACTCCAAATCTTGGTCTTCTTTCATCTCTATATTTCATTTGTATTTGGTATAAGTTAAGTGGCAATTGTTTATATGACTTAATTTCACTCCTTGCCAAATCTGTAAATATCTCTTCATGGGTAGGTCCAAGGCAGAAGTCTCTTCCATTTCTATCTTTTAATCTGAACATCTCTGGACCATAAGCATCCCATCTTCCTGATTCCTGCCATAAGCTTGCTGGAATTAAAGCTGATGCTGATAGTTCTTGAGCTCCTGCTTCATTCATCTCTTCTCTAACAATGTTCTCAACATTTCTTAATACTCTAACCCCTGTTGGCATAAAAGTATATATTCCTGTAGCTGACTTTCTAATTAACCCAGCTCTTAACATAAGCTGATGACTTATAATCTCTGCTTCTCCTGGCACTTCCCTTAATGTACTTATTAACATATTTGATAATCTCATTTAATACACCTCATTTTAATTTTATATATTTAAATTCAATAATTAATTTTAATTGTTTTGATTTTAATTTTCTTTATATCGTTACAAGAAAAAAGTACTTAATCTTAACAAAATAAAAAAAGATAGAATCCACCCCCATTAGGGCGAATTCTATCGCGGTACCACCTAAAATTTATTACTTAATTCATTAACGGCCTGCAGCCGGTAGCTGTTAACTACTGCTCTGAAGTAGGTTCAAAGCTGTTGAGAATCTCTCAGCCCATGAATTCTCTCTCTGTGGTTCTGCTCCTACTAGTCTTCGTCATCACATATATTATATTTTATTCATTGCTAGAGTTTTTTAATATGTTTTCCCCTATAATCATATCATCAGGGGTTGTAATCTTAATATTAAAATAGCTTCCTTCATAAAGATACACCTTATGGTTAAACATTTCAACAACCATTGTATCGTCAGTAACCATTTTTCTGTTTTTATTAAGCTTCTCATGACAATCCAATATTAATTCATACTTAAAGCATTGTGGTGTTTGCACTAAGAAGGTAACTTCCCTATTTAAGGTTTCCTTAGAAAACCCTTCAGAATCCTTTAATTTAATAGTATCCTTTGCCTTAACTCCACAAGTACATGCACCATGAATATGGGCCATTTTAATACCCTCATCAATAATCTCATTAGTTATAAATGGTCTTGCACCATCATGAATTAATACTATATCACAACTTTTTATAGCTTTCAACCCATTATATACTGAATCTTGTCTCTCTGCTCCACCTGATACTAAAGATTTAACCTTAGAAAAGCCATACTCTTTAACAATACTATTCTTGCAGTAGTCCATATCCTTTTCTGCACATACCAAAACTATCTCATCTATCTTTGAATTATCAGAAAATGCTTTTAATGTGTGATATAAAACTGGTTTATCCTGCAGAGTTAAAAATTGTTTATTAATTCCTGCACCCATTCTTTTTCCTTGACCTGCAGCTAAAATAAGAGCTATATTCTTTCCCATAAGTCCTCCATTGTCCCTAATCTTCCTTTGGTCTTGCAAATATCATTCTTCCTGCGGCTGTTTGAAGTACTGATGTAACTACAACCCTAATATTCTCACCTATGAATTTTCTACCTTCTTCAATAACTATCATAGTTCCATCATCTAAATATGCAATACCTTGGCCTGCCTCTTTTCCATCTTTTATCACTACTGTATTCATCACTTCTCCAGGCAATAAAACTGGCTTAACTGCATTAGCTAATTCATTAATATTTAAAACTGGAACTCCCTGAAGTTCTGCCACTTTATTCAAATTATAATCATTTGTTATTACTTTTCCATTTAAAGTTTGGGCAAGTTTAAGAAGTTTAATATCTACTTCCTTTATATCTTTGAAATCACCTTCCCAAATTTCTACCTTTATACTTAATTCCTTTTGGATTTTATTAAGTATATCTAATCCTCGTCTACCCTTTGTTCTCTTTAACGAATCAGACGAATCTGCAATATGTCTAAGCTCATCCAATACAAATGTTGGTATTACCAGTGTGCTTTCAATAAAACCTGTTTCACAAATATCAAAAATTCTTCCGTCTATTATTACAGAAGTATCTAACACCTTTGGACAACCCTTATCCACAGCTACCTTATTTTTTGAATCCTTAACACCGGTTTTTCTTAGGTTAGAAAAAACATGCATAATTTCATCTTTTTTTCTAACGCAAATATCCGCACATAATACTGTAATTATTATAGTTACAATTACAGTTATTATAGTAAATATCACGGACTCAATTCTTATCAATGATGATAGTAAAACTGATATAACAAGTCCAATTAAGGCCCCAACCCCTGCAAATACGATATCAATAACAGGTACCTTCTGTGCTGACCTTTCTAAGTATTCCATACTTTTTATAATTCCTGAATTTAAAACTGGTGAAATAAAATAAAATATAAGTCCGACAAATAAAATGCAAAAAACAACAAATATAACTGGTGCAAGAGGAATTTTACTTAATCCTAGTTTTGATACAAATTCCATAGATACGCCCCACGCACCTAATATATATCCAAGAACGCCTCCAATTAAAGTAAACAGCCCTCTTAGTATTTTTTTCAGCATTATAACACCTCCCTAAAATTTAATATTATAACTTGATTATTTACAACTTTTAACCATAATATCCTATATTATCGACTTATTTTAAACATTCTTAAGTTTTTTCAATAATCATACATTACCCTTTACAATTAATATATATTATCACTTAATTCATTTCAACGAAAACTAAAAATATTAACTAAAATTTGATTAAGTATATATAAATTTAATCTTTTACAAATTTCCCCTTAAACTAATAGTTTGAATATATTCCCATCAACTAAAAATAATATCAAAGTCTTCATCACCCCCTATCAATAAATTAAATAATGAGATATCATATATTTAAAGATATTTCCAGTAAGCACATAGGTTTAAAAGGAGTGATACATTATGAAGGATCTAATATTTGATGAATATCAAAATTCCGTTGATAGCTGTCTTTTAAGACATAAGAGTATACTTGATATACTAAGTAAGATTCAGGAATCCCAAAGCAGAGTTAACAGATCCGTTGTAAAAGCTGTTACTGGCTGTGGATGTATTAAAATCAAAGCTGAAAAACAGAATATTAATTACTCTTTAAGCAATGAAGAGTTAGATAAATTAACACTCGATGATCTAGACGTCCAACTAAGTTCACACCTTGAAGGATGCATATGTGAAAATTGTAGAAAAGTAATTGAAACTGAAATAGGCAACCACTTATTTTACATAACCTCATTATGCAATAGTTTAGATCTAAATTTATACGATATACTTCTTACTGAGTATAAAAACATTACAACCTTCGATAAATTGCATTTACTTTAATATTAATACAATAAAAAGTAATAATAAATATTCTTTAACAACTCAAACGGTCTTTATTTAAAATAAGCTAATTTAAAATTTTTAATATTATACTAAAGAATAGCACAAAGCCTTAGCTTTGTGCTATATTTGTCTGTCCAAAATAAATCTTTCCTTCAATGTTCTAAGTCCGTTTTTTATAGCTTTAGCACGTGCCTCTCCAATACCATCTACTAAGTCTAACTCTTCTAAGGAAGCATTCATAATTTTTTGAAGTTCCCCAAAATGCTTTACCATATTATCTACGATACTTGATGGAATTCTAGGAATCATATTTAGAATTCTATATCCTCTTGGTGAAATCAATTTATCAACTAACTGAATTCCAGGATACCCTAACACCTTTGCAATTATATCTAAATCAAGTAAGTCCTGTGATGAAAGCTTCTCTATATTCTTATATATTTCCTCATATTTAGCTTCATCGCTGCAATAATCTCTGATTAATCTTCTTCCCTCTTGCTCCACTCCATTAATCAATTCATATAACTGCATAGAAATAAGTCGTCCTTCATTTCCAAGTTCACATATATATGTTTCAATTTCATATACAATCCTCATTACCATCTCATTACGCTGAACTGCAGTAACTACATCTAATAAACTTGATAAATCCTGAAGCTCTAATAAGTTCAAATTGCTTATAACACGATTTAGTACAAGCTGATATTTCTCCAGTGTTTGGATAGCCTGATTAGCTTTAGCTAATACTTCTCCACTCTCTCTTAATACATATTTAATATCACCTTTATATAAACTAATAATATTTCTTCTTTGTGAAATAGCTACAACGATATCGCCTGTCTGCTTAGCAACTCTTTGTGCTGTTCTGTGTCTAGTTCCAGTTTCTTGTGTCACAATTGAAGGATTAGGCATTAATTGCGTATTTGCATAAAGAATTCTTTTCAAATCGCTGCTTATAACTATAGCTCCATCCATCTTAGCCAGCTCATATACATATGCAGGAGTATACTCTGAATTTATTGCAAAACCTCCATCAACCATTTTTAAAACTTCTTCTCTATCACTTAACACCACGAGTCCACCTGTTTTTGCTCTTAGTATATTATCTAATCCTTCTCTTAACAAAGTTCCTGGAGACATGATATTTAATATTGCCATTAACTCCTTCTGCTTTTGTTCCCTCATAAAACCCTCCTATAGCTGCTTCTACTAAAATATTTTCGAAACTGCTTCTTTAACTGTTGTTACACCAATAAGATTTACCATCTTATTAGTTATTTTTGCTTTGTTTTTTTCAGGTAAGATAATGTTCGTAAATCCCATTTTAACAGCTTCATTTATGATTTTTTCAGCATGTGCTATAGGCCTTACCTCACCTGTCAATCCAACCTCACCAATTACCAAAAGGTTTTCTAGTTTAATCTCACGACTTTTTATGCTTGAAATTAAAGCTAACACTATACCTAAATCTCCATAGGTTCCATCTACATTTAATCCACCAACTACGTTCACATAAACATCACTGTTATAAAATGGAACTTTAAGCTTCTTCTCTAAAACTGCTAGAATTAAGCTCAATCTTTGATGATCGACTCCAACCGCTGTCCTTCTTGGCATAACAGCTTTAGTTTCACTTGCTAATGCTTGTATTTCTACTAATATAGGTCTAGTTCCTTCTAATATTCCAATAACTACTGACCCCTCTTGCTGCATTGATTTTTCTTGTAAAAACACAGATGAAGCATCTGTTACTTCCTCAAGACCACTTTCTCTCATTTCAAAAACACCAATTTCACTAGTTGTTCCAAAACGATTTTTAATAGTTCTTATTATTCTAAACTCCTGTGTTCTTTCACCTTCAAAATAAAGTACTGTATCTACCATATGTTCAAGAACTCTTGGTCCTGCCAATTCACCTTGCTTTGTAACATGGGCCACAATAAATAAAGGAATATTTTTTGTTTTTCCAATTCTCATCAAGTCATTAGTACACTCTCTAACCTGAGATACACTTCCTGGTGCTGACGTTATAGTTGCTTTATATAAAGTCTGTATAGAGTCTATTATTACAAAAGTTGGCTCCATAGATAAAATATGCTCTTCAATTATATCTATATTAGTTTCGGAAACTATATAAAGCTCATTACATGTAGCTTTAAGTCGTTCTGCCCTCATTTTTATCTGTTCTTCGGATTCCTCACCTGAAACATAAAGAACCTTACCATATTTTTTTGCTATATTACTTGCACTTTGAAGCAAAATTGTAGATTTTCCAATCCCAGGATCTCCTGAAATTAAAGTTAAAGACCCCTTAACTAAACCCCCGCCTATAACTCTGTTTAACTCCCCAATACCTGTATCTAATCTTTCATATTCGCTAGATTTTACTTCAGTTATACTTTTAGGCTTATTGCCTGATGATATTGTTACAGCCCTCTTAAAATTATTTATGGACTCATCCTTAACTTCTTCTGTAAATGTGTTCCATCCATTACATCCGGGACATTTTCCCATCCATTTTGGTGACTCATATCCACATTCATTACACACAAACATCTTTTTTATCTTGGCCATAAAACACCTCACCCACTAATAAAAAATCATTAGTTTTTCTTCCCTTATTTC
Source organism: Clostridium culturomicium (assembly GCF_000821305.1). Lineage (GTDB taxonomy): Bacteria > Bacillota > Clostridia > Clostridiales > Clostridiaceae > Clostridium_J > Clostridium_J culturomicium. The sequence goes on from NZ_CCXK01000014.1 coordinate 617,536, forward strand.
ATATTCTAAATATATTTATACACTAATAAATAATTTCTATACAATTAAAACCACTTATTCAAGTGGTTTTAATTAAACGTGCACAGTAATTATATACCTATTTTTACATTAAAACAATATAACTTCTACATGGATTTCATGATCTTCAAATCATTATTATCCATATCCACAGTAATACAATCAGTAACTTCTAAATTTCCTTTTAATACTTCCTCAGCTACTCTATCTTCAATTAATTTAGTAACTAATTTTCTTAGTGGCCTTGCTCCATAAGTATCTGTTTCACTTTGTTTACTTATATATAATTTAACTGCATCTGTTACTGTTAAATTAAGCTTGTTTTTTCTCGCACGTTCACAAAGTGCCCTAACCATTATATCGGCTATACTTATCATATCTTTTTCTGTAAGCTTACGAAATACGATAATTTCATCAACTCTATTTATAAGCTCTGGCCTAAATGTCTTCTTTATATCCTCAAGAAGTATTACCTTCATTTTCTTATATTCTTCCTCATCCTCTTCAAATGGCTTTGCAAATCCTAAGGAATTTTGTTTTTTAAGCATGGCTGTGCCAGCATTTGAAGTCATTATTATAATTGTATTTTGGAAATTTATCTTTCTACCTGTTGAATCTGTTAGTATTCCATCGTCTAATATCTGTAACAATATATTGAATATATCAGGATGAGCTTTTTCAATTTCATCAAATAGAACTACTGAATACGGCTTTCTTCTTATCTTCTCTGTTAATTGTCCTCCATCATCAAACCCAACATATCCTGGTGGCGATCCGATTAATTTAGAAATAGAATGCTTTTCCATGTATTCTGTCATATCAACTCTTATCAAAGCTTCTTCGTCATCAAATATTGCTTCTGCCAGGGCCTTTGATAACTCCGTCTTACCAACTCCAGTTGGTCCTAAGAAAATGAAACTTCCAATTGGTCTCTTAGGATCTCTAAATCCAACCCGAGCCCTTCGCACAGCTTTTGATATAGCTTCAATTGCTTCCTCTTGACCAATTACTCTTTCTCTTAATATATCTTCCAGCTTCAAAAGCTTTGCAGTTTCTTTTTCAGTTAGTTTGTCAACAGGTATTTTCGTCCATCCTGCTAATACTCTAGCTATTTCCTCTTCATCAACTCTAATCCTCATGGTCTCTTTGCTTCCAACAAGATTTCTCTTTTTAGAATTAATAGAACTTCTAAGAGTATTCTCTTCTTCACGTATAACTGCTGCTTTTTCAAACTCTTCATTTTTAACTGCAAGGAGCTTACACTCTATTAAAGTATCTAAATCTGATTCCATTACTTTAACTTCTGTATTTCCATTAATGCTGCTAGCTTCAATTCTCGACTTAGCTCCAGCCTCATCAATCAAATCTATCGCTTTATCAGGGAGATATCTATCTGGAAGATATCTAGAAGATAAATTTACTGCTGCTTCAATAGCTTTATCTGTAAACTCTACCCCGTGATAAAACTCATATCTCTCCTTTAATCCTCTCAATATTTGTATTGCTTCTTCCTTTGATGGTTCACTTATCAAAACTGATTGAAATCTTCTTTCTAAAGCAGAGTCCTTCTCAATATGCTTTCTAAATTCTTCTATTGTAGTTGCTCCAATACATTGTAATTCTCCCCTTGCCAATGCTGGCTTTAATATGTTAGCAGCATCTATAGCACCTTCGGCTCCTCCTGCTCCTACAATTGTATGAATTTCATCAATGAATAAGATAACATCCTTACTTTTAGTTACTTCTTCAATTAGAGATTTTAAGCGTTCTTCAAATTCACCTCGATATTTTGTTCCTGCAACCATGGTTGCCATGCTTATGCTTACAACTCTTTTATTTCTTAATACCTCAGGTACTCTTTCCAAATAAATTAATTGTGCTAAACCTTCAATTACAGCAGTTTTTCCAACCCCAGGCTCACCTATTAAACAAGGATTATTTTTCATCCTTCTGCAAAGAATTTCTAAAACCCTCTCTATATCCTTTTCTCTACCTATAACAGGGTCTAGTTTTCCTTCCATTGCATAAGCAGTTAAATCCTTTCCATACTTATTAAGTATAGGTGTATTTATTTTTATATCCTCATTAAATTCATTACTATTTTCATTTAATACTATATTCCTAGCTGTTCTGTATCCCTCCTGTTGATCTCTTATATTGGATTTAACAGTTTTAGAGCATCCATCCTTTAACTGATTCGTTAAATTTCTAAAATCAACATCCAATCCATCCAAAATGGTATATGCCACTCCACTTTCCTCTTTTATAATTGCCAAAAGCATATGTTCAGGTGAAACAAATTCCTCACTCAGAGCTCTAGCTTCAACAACACTGAGTTCCATTAGTTTTTTTGTCCTTGGAGTTAAATAAATATCCTCTTGTTGTACTTTACTTTCTCCATACCCAACTAAATCTTCAACTTTTTTGTTGAGAACCATATTGCTAACTTTAATATTACTTAATAACTCTGCAGCAATGCCGCCTTCTTCAGAAATTCCCATTAAAACATGTTCTGTCCCTATGTAATTATGTTGAAACTTTCTTGCTTCTCTGTGAGCGTACATGAGAACCTGACGTGATCTTCCATTATATTTATTAAACATAACTCTACCCCTTGTCATTTCCTATTTTCCTATATAAATAAGTTTACCCATTTTTACCATTAATATCCACACATTTTGGTATAAAACTAAAAAAACTCTCCTTTAAAATAAAATGCTCCCTGTTAACTTACCAGGGAGCATTAAAAATTGCTTAACTTTATTTAATTCTTACTCTGCTATATCTCTCATAAATCCATTAAATTGAGAATTATATAATTTCGCATACATAGAGTTATTTTCAATTAATTCCTTATGATTTCCTCTTTCTAAAATTCCATCACTAGTTATAACCACTATTTCATCAGCATTTTTTACTGTAGATAGTCTATGAGCCACTACTATTGTGGTTCTTCCTTTAGATAAGGCTTCTAATGATTTTTGAATAACCAGTTCCGAAGCATTATCAAGAGCTGATGTAGCTTCATCTAATATAAGTATTGGTGGATTCTTTAAAAATACCCTTGCAATTGATATCCTCTGCTTTTGTCCACCAGAAAGCTTAACCCCTCTTTCACCAACATAGGTATCATACCCATCTGGAAGTGACATTATGAAGTCATGGATATTTGCATTTATGGCAGCTTCAACAACCTGTTCATCTGTTGCTTCTGGATCCCCATAAAGAATATTATCTTTTATACTACCTGTAAATAAAAATACGTCCTGTTGAACAACTCCAATATTCTTTCTTAAAGACTTAATAGTAATTTCTTTTATGTCATTTCCATCAATTGTTATTTTTCCACTTGTCAATTCATAAAACCTCGGTATAAGATTACAAATTGTTGTCTTTCCACCACCAGATGGTCCAACTAACGCCAAGGTCTTTCCAGCTTCTATATCTAAATTAATATTTGAAATTATTTCAGTACTATCACTATACTTGAAAGTAGCATTATTAAATTGAATTTCACCCTTGATATTTTCTATATCCTTAGCATTTTCACTATCAACTATATCAGATTTAGTATCCATTAATTCAATAAATCTCTTAAATCCTGACATACCAGACTGATATTGTTCAACAAAAGAAGTTAGCCTTCTTATAGGGTTCATAAAGTATGCAATATATAGAAAATACGTTGCTAAATCTACAACTCCCAAAGATCCATTATAAACAAAATATCCTCCAAAACCTAATACTACAACATTAAGCATATCAACAAAGAATCTCATTCCAGACATAAACTCTGCCATATACTTGTAAGCATAGGATCTGCTTTCTTTAAATTCACTATTTCCCTCATCGAATTTATCCATTTCGAACTCTTCATTTGTAAAAGATTTTGAAACCCTTATTCCTGATATACTATTTTCTAATTTTGTATTTACTACAGCAACCTTTTTTCTAACATCATAGAATGCTTTAGACATTTTTACTCGCTTTGACATTGCAAAGATTATTATTAAAGGTATGCAAGCAAAAACTATTAGTGTTAACTTAATGTTTATTGTGCATAACAAAATAAATGAACCGATTAATGTAACTATTGATATAAATACATCTTCTGGACCATGGTGTGCTAATTCAGATATATCCATCAAATCATTAACAATCCTAGACATAATTGTTCCTGTCTTATTATCATCAAAATAGCTAAAAGGTAATGTCTGCAGATGTGCAAAAACTTCCTTTCTCATATCATACTGCAGTCTTACGCCCATAACATGCCCCCAATAATCTACTACGTAGTTAGCTATCAGTTTTATAACATATAACCCTGCAAGTACAGCTGTAAATATAATTATTGCCCTCAGGTTTTTATTTGGAATTGCATCCTTTAATAAGAAATTTGTGAGCATTGGAAATACTAAGTCCATGGCTGCTACTAAAAATGCACAAAGCATATCTATAAAAAATAGTTTCTTATGCGGTTTATAGTAAGCTAAGAATCTTTTTATCATTTTAAGTCCCCCCCATTATAAATCTAATTAATTTTTCATATAGTTTTCTATATCTTCTACAGATTTTATTATATTTTTAGATAAATTCACATATCCATCCTCTGTAACTAATATATCATCTTCTATTCTAATTCCAATTTTTTCCTCTTCAATATATAATCCTGGCTCATCAGTAATAATCATACCTGCCTTTAGCTCTATACCTCTCGGACCAACATCATGGGTATCAAGTCCTAATGGGTGTGCAACTCCATGGTAATAATATCTGTCTATCTCTGAATCTTCTTTTATAAGGCCTATAGCTTTGCAGCCTTCTGATAAAACTGCTTTTGCAGTCTTTTGTAAGTCTAAAGTTGTTACACCAGGCTTTACGGCTTTCATAACTTCTTCATTAGCTTTTAAAACTATGTTATAGATGGCTTTCTGTCTTTCCGTAAATTTACCATTAACCGGAAATGTTCTGCTTATATCTGCATTATAATATTTATATTGTGCACCTAAATCAAGTAATAATAAATCCCCATCAGCCGTTTTAGAATTATTCTCTCCATAATGAAGGATTGTACCATTAACTCCCGCCGCTGCAATGGTTGGAAATGCAAAATCTTTAATTCCATTTCTTTTAAGTTCAAAATCAAAATATGCTTCTATTTCATATTCCATCATACCTGGTTTAGCATTTTTCATCATTGATAAAATACCTGTATTGGTAACTTCTATTGCTTTAGTGATTAGCTCAACCTCCTCCTTAGATTTTACCGTTCTAAGCAATGCAATTTCATGATATATATTTTTTATTCTTATGTATGGATATTTATCAAGCATTTTTTTTGCAAAATCTTGTGCTTCTGTTGAAGCCATCTTAAACTCTTGTCTTTCTAAATCTAAATATATATTTTCAACATTAATTCTACTTAAATAACTTCCAACAGTATCATTAAAATCCTTTATATATTTAACATCTGTTAAGCCTGAAATCTCATTAACTTCATTAGCACTAATAGTTTTTCCTACCCATTTTTCCATTACTGGATCACTTTCTTGTATAAATAAATGCTCAATAATTTTATCCTCATCTTTTATAATCATTAGTATTACTTTTGATTCATCAATACCTGTAAGATAATAGAAATTTCTATTTGGTGTAAATTTATATGTCTCATCAGCAGACTTATAAGGTGCTTGTCCTGCGAAAAGTATTAAAATAGAACCATTGTGAAGCTTCTCTGAAATTTTTCTTCTGTTTGAGATAAAAAACTCTTTATTCATTTATATTCCCCCTTTAAAATAAATCTTTAATCATGTTTACTTTATCAACTTATTACTTTATTAACTTATTAAACCCACAAATATTATTACAAAATTTAATTACACATACTCATTTGTTATAACTTTAAAATCTTAAATTATAACTATAAGTAGAATTTTTATTAGATATAAATTTTAAATACCTAATAGACTACTCTAATAATATTACCTTTTTTTATTATTAAATATATTTTATACCAATATTTTAATTTTAATATAATCACTGAAAATATGCAATTATTTAGAGTTGCTAAATAATTATTAACTTTGAAATTATCTTCTTTTTGATGCTAAAATACGATATCCTCTTTCAAATTGCTGTCTATCAATAATATCAAACTTATCACTTTCTAAAATGGAGCATAGAACCTTTACGTCATCTTCACCAGTATCCTGCATATCTATTTGGAAATTATCAGTTGCTCCTATTATCCCCATATAATCATGAATATAGCTGTAATCACTTAGGTTAATGCCTCCTGATATATTCATTCTATAATCAGACATAATTGGCCCCCTTTCATATTTAGTTAAGGTTAATCTTTATTACTAAATAAAAGTATAATTTAATAATATGATAACCTTATTTTCAAAAAATAACCTAGAAATAAATAAATTTATAAAAAAATAACCTATGGAATGAAATTCTCACTCCATAGGTATCTCTATTTCATATTTAAAACTTTGTAACTTGAATTTACGCTTCTTTTTTAATATCAGCTATTATTTTATTTACTATGTCATTAGGAACTTCTTCATATCTTTCAAATTTTGTACGGAAGGTTCCTCTTGCACCAGTAATACTTCTTAAATCAGTTGCATAGCTGTATAATTCTGATTGAGGTACCTCTCCAATAATTCTCTGCCCTTTAGATACAGGCTCCATCCCAAGAATCCTACCTCTCTTCTTATTAATATCAGCTATAACATCACCCATATAATCATCTGGAACATCTATTTCAATATACATTATTGGCTCAAGAAGTACTGGCTGAGCATCTTGAAGTCCTTTCTTATATGCTAAAGAAGATGCAACCTTAAATGCCATTTCTGATGAATCAACTGGATGGAATGAGCCATCATATAAAGTAGCCTTTAATTTAATAACTGGATATCCCGCTAATACTCCATGAGATATACATTCTCTAAGTCCTTTTTCTACTGCCGGAATATACTGTCTAGGAACGGCACCACCGACTACAGCATCTACAAATTGTAATTCATCTTCACCATCAATTCTTGGCTCAAATTTTATCTTAACATCTCCATATTGTCCATGCCCACCAGATTGCTTTTTATGTTTACCTTGAACATCAGCAAGTTTTTTAATTGTTTCTCTATATGGAGTCTTTGGCACTCTAAGAAGAACCTCCGCACCAAATTTACTTTTTAGTTTACTCACAAGAACCTCTAAATGAGTTGATCCTAAACCTGAAATAACCATTTCGGCATTTTCTACGTCCCTAGATATTGCAAATGTAGGATCCTCTTCTAACAATCTTGCAAGTCCATTAGAAATCTTATCTTCATCACCTTTTGCATTAGCTACTACAGCTCGTGAATAAACTGGTAATGGGAAAGATAGTCTTTCATACACAACAGGTTTATTAGCTGCGCATAACGTATCTCCTGTACTTGTATATTGCAACTTAGCTACTGCTCCAATATCTCCAGCTTTAATTTCATTTACTTGATTCTGTTTTTTACCCTTTAGGAAATATAATGAACCTAACTTCTCATCTTTTTCCTTAGATGAATTATATACTAAACTATCTGATTTAGCAGATCCAGTTATAACTCTAAACATAGATAATTTACCTATAAATGGGTCAACAACAGTTTTAAATACTATTGCGGAGAATGAATCCTCTTCATTAATTTTGACTTCAACCTCATTACCACTTGCATCTTTAGCTGCATATGTTGTATTCTCAACTGGTGATGGGAAACATTCAACTATATCTTCAAGTAAGGTCTGAATACCAACACCTGTTATAGCTGAACCACACATAATTGGACATATTTCTCCTTTGGATGCCCCCTTTACTAATCCTTGATATATCTCTTCATTACTAAGTTTACCTTCTGAAAAATACTTTTCAAGTAATTCTTCATCAGTTTCTGCAATAGCTTCCATTAACATCTGCTTACACTCATCAACCTTACTAATTAATTCAGTAGGTACTGATGTTTCATCCATAGCATTTGTTTTTGGATTATATAATCTCGCTCTGTTTGATACTATATTAACTATACCTTTAAAATCACTTTCTTTACCTATTGGATACTGAATAGGTACTACTGATGTACCAAATTTTTCTTTTAACTGTTCTAATACCTTCTCAAAGTTGCTATTTTCACGATCTAACTTATTTACAAAGATTGCTCTTGGTAATTTACGATCCATTGCATAATCCCATGCTTTCTCTGTTCCAACTTCAATTCCTGATACTCCACAAACAGTCATCATTGCCATATCAATGGCGCATAATCCTTCAATAACCTCTCCTTCAAAGTCAAAGTATCCTGGCATATCAACCAAGTTAATTTTTACATTATTCCATTCACAGCAAGCTACTGATGTTGAAATAGATACCTGTCTTTTCTTTTCTTCTACATCATAATCACTTACTGTAGTTCCATCTTCAACTCTTCCAATCCTATCAACTTCCTTAGTCTGATATAACAAATTTTCCATAAGACTTGTTTTGCCTGAACCACCATGGCCAATTAAACCAACGTTTCTTAGGTTGTTACTTTTATACTCTTTCATAAGGCGTACCCCCTAAAATAAATTTAGTGTGTTAAGTTAATATATTAGTAAATATATTGTTTATTCTACAAAAACTTCATTTCTCCTTTAATTATCAGAATATTTATAATATTTAATTAATATGTCCGGTAATTAATTAACATTTTTCTGTTCACTGTATTTACTAAACTATTAAATAGTTTTACCTTAATAAAGTATCTTATAACATAAATGTTTGTACTTTTTTCAAACTTCAAAGGTTTTTACTAGTTACTTATAACTTAAACACTTCCTTTATAATTCTATGGGCATCCCCCTAATAATATTTCTTATATTGTACAATTTTTTTCATGTAAATTTATTTATGGTGATATAAAAATAATCCACAGATAAGTTATTTATGTTTATAATTTAACCACAATATTAGGTTAATTGTTCATAAATATTAATGTGCTTATTACGATATGCTCTAAAAGTAAATGATATCCACAATGAAAGCTGAATAATGTGTATTTTAAAATATGAAATATTAACTTATCCACACTAATATTAATTTTAATTTATAACTTTAATATATGAATGAGTTCTATTTATGTAAATTTGGAGTAAAAAAATAGAGAGATGAAAATCATCTCTCTATTTTTTTGTGTTTGATTCATAGCATTAATTTAATAGTTATTCAAAAAAGTAAAAAAGATAATTCTCATTATCTACTTATACTTAACTATACATAAAAAATGGCTCCGCGAAGAGGATTCGAACCTCCAACCTATCGGTTAACAGCCGAGTGCTCCACCGTTGAGCTATCGCGGAACATTTACCTGGCAACCACCTACCCTCCCACACAGCTTCCCATGCAGTACTATCGGCCTCTTAATGCTTAACCTTCGTGTTC
>NZ_CCXK01000015.1 GCF_000821305.1 Clostridium culturomicium
CTCCTAGTGCCAAGGCATTCACCATGCGCCCTTTGTAGCTTGACCTATCTTTACTACGATATAAGCTTCGAATTTCTGCGTCAGCTTCAGTTGCTCATTGCTCACTTACCCTAAAGTAAGCTCGCCGCTTCGCGCCTTCGCTTCCTTGAACTTCTCGCTTTTATCTTCGTAATCTTGTTCTTTCATGATTTTAGCGATAAAATCACTCCAAAACTAATAATTCTACAAAGAATTCATTAAAATTCTTGACGAAATTATAACTTTAAAATTAATTTAAAGATTTAACTTTCACTGTGTAATTTTCAAAGAACATTTTGAGAGTTAGTCTCTCAAAATTAAACAGAGTAATAAGTACCAGTAGTTTTCATAAGGGATTAACCTTATGTCGACTCCCTAGAAAGGAGGTGATCCAGCCGCAGGTTCTCCTACGGCTACCTTGTTACGACTTCACCCCAATCACTAATCCCACCTTCGGCCGCTGGCTCCTTACGGTTACCTCACGGACTTCGGGTGTTACCAGCTCTCATGGTGTGACGGGCGGTGTGTACAAGGCCCGGGAACGTATTCACCGCGACATGCTGATTCGCGATTACTAGCAACTCCGGCTTCATGCAGTCGAGTTTCAGACTGCAATCCGAACTGGGATGAATTTTATAGTTTGGCTCCACCTCGCGGTATTGCATCTATTTGTATTCACCATTGTAGCACGTGTGTAGCCCTAGACATAAGGGGCATGATGATTTGACGTCATCCCCACCTTCCTCCACGTTAACCGTGGCAGTCTCACTAGAGTGCTCAACTTAATGGTAGCAACTAATGATAAGGGTTGCGCTCGTTGCGGGACTTAACCCAACATCTCACGACACGAGCTGACGACAACCATGCACCACCTGTCTTCCTGCCCCGAAGGGCTTCCTCGATTAAGAGTAATTCAGGAGATGTCAAGTCTAGGTAAGGTTCTTCGCGTTGCTTCGAATTAAACCACATGCTCCGCTGCTTGTGCGGGCCCCCGTCAATTCCTTTGAGTTTTAATCTTGCGATCGTACTTCCCAGGCGGAATACTTATTGTGTTAACTGCGGCACAGAAGGAGTCGATACCTCCTACACCTAGTATTCATCGTTTACGGCGTGGACTACCAGGGTATCTAATCCTGTTTGCTCCCCACGCTTTCATGCCTCAGCGTCAGTTACGGTCCAGAAAGCCGCCTTCGCCACTGGTGTTCTTCCTAATCTCTACGCATTTCACCGCTACACTAGGAATTCCGCTTTCCTCTCCCGCACTCTAGATGTCCAGTTTGAAATGCAGCACCCAAGTTGAGCCCGGGTATTTCACATCTCACTTAAACATCCGCCTACGCATCCTTTACGCCCAGTAAATCCGGACAACGCTTGCCACCTACGTATTACCGCGGCTGCTGGCACGTAGTTAGCCGTGGCTTCCTCCACGGGTACCGTCATTATCGTCCCCGTAAACAGAACTTTACAACCCTAAGGCCTTCTTCATTCACGCGGCGTTGCTGCGTCAGGGTTTCCCCCATTGCGCAATATTCCCCACTGCTGCCTCCCGTAGGAGTCTGGACCGTGTCTCAGTTCCAATGTGGCCGATCACCCTCTCAGGTCGGCTACGCATCGTCGCCTTGGTGAGCCGTTACCTCACCAACTAGCTAATGCGCCGCGGGTCCATCTTGTAGCGGATTGCTCCTTTGATCTTTCTACCATGCGATAAAAAGATGTTATGCGGTATTAATCTTCCTTTCGGAAGGCTATCCCCCTCTACAAGGCAGGTTACCCACGTGTTACTCACCCGTCCGCCGCTAATCCACCCCGAAGGGCTTCATCGCTCGACTTGCATGTGTTAGGCACGCCGCCAGCGTTCGTCCTGAGCCAGGATCAAACTCTCAATTTAAAAAGTTTGAGCTGCGCTCTAATTGTTTCGCTGACTTGTTAAAGTCATTTATTGATAGATTATCTCTATCGAAATTAACTGGTTTTACCTTTATTTCTCTGTTTAATTTTCAAAGACCAATTCTTTTTCTTCGTCGTTTACTTCCGACGACTTTTATTATTTTACCAGAGGCTTTCGCACCTGTCAACAACTTTTTAAAAACTTTTTAATGAGTTTTTCAAGTTTGTTGTTTTTGTTTTGCCGTGTCTCTCAGCGACAAGTCATATCTTATCATTATTTATTCTATATAAAAATATAATAAAACTTTATATTAGATAAATATAGGTCAAATTCTTCAATATACTTGCTTTTTCTCTTTAATACTCATATTGATACACTAGGTATTGTTTATATACAAATTACTATTATCTCATGTTTATATATAAAAAAGGATATAATCTTCTATTGATTATATCCTTCCAAAACAATTTCTTGATATTTTTTATTGACCCATTTTTACATCTTGCTCTTGCTTTAATTTATTTACGAAATTAAGGTAAGTAGCATTTTGTTTTTGGCTTAATAAATTTACCTTTAACTGATCTTTAACTTCATCAAAGCTCTTAGTTACTTCTGCAGTTNTCGCTTCATCACTTGTTAGTGACGACTTTTTCTATTCTACTAGATACTTTCGCATCTGTCAACAACTTTTTAAGTGAATCTCTAAATCTTTGATTTAGTTAGTTGAACTTACTCATTCGAACGAATGTGAGAAGGAGTTTCCTTTACTCATTAAATTCTTTCAATCTTTCGTTGTTTGTTTTGCCGCATCTCTCAGCGACAAGACATATCTTATCATGATTTTAACACTTAAAACAGCCATTTAAATCTATTTTAAGAAATTATGGCGAAATAACTACAAATTTCTTTAAATTTCTTCATATTTCATACACTGATACACTAGGACGGGTATTATTTACTAGAATACCTTTTTACGTATTTAGATTATGATTTATTGTTAATATCCTCTATATGTATTGTGTATATCGGTTAGTTAATAATCTCTTCAATGTTATTAAAACTAAAAAGGTGCTGAATCCAAACAGCATCTTTCTAAAAATCATTTAATGTAAAGTAAAAGATTTATTCTCTCTCTCTAAGCCTCTCAACCACACTATCCTTACTTGCAATTTTATAGCAAATCACTGGTACAATTACCGCAAAAACAAACAAAATTGGAAGACAGATTAAAACTGGCATTATAGTAAATTGTTATTTAAAGAACCATATACCTCCCATGAAGGCACTTACACCAAAGTAACAAATTGCTGTGCCTAGCGTTAACACAAACATTCTTGTTAAACCAGCATAGGTTAAGCCTTCTAATATTAGCATCTCATTCATCTGCTTATTAGTCATTCCAATGCTCTGAAGCATTGCCAGCTCATGTTTTTTTGAAATTACTGAAGTTATCATGGTGTTGATAAAGTTCATGATTCCAATAACCGCTATGATGAAGCTTAGAACTGTTCCAACACTCATATAGGTCCTCTGAATACCATTAAACTCTTCCACAAAGGTTGATTTTGATTCATAATTTATATCCTTATTTATGTTTTCACAGTAATTCTTTAAAAATGCTTCTATATCAGTCTCATTTGCATCCTTCACATTCATCATTGTTACCATTGAGCTATACCCCCATTTAAGCTTCAAATTCTTCTACTGATACATAAAAATCTAAATCAAATAAATGACCATGTCTTACAGATAAATTATGTGGAATTGCTGCTATTGACATAACTTCATATTCCTCGGAGTTCCCATTACCATAATCTATTGTTATCTTTTCGCCCACATTATAGAGTCTACCTTCTCCACTTTCCACGTTAAAAGGTGTTACTATAATATACTTTCCAGATTTAAGCTTTTCATAGTCAATTTCACCTTCGAAAACCTTAAGTTGCTTCATAATTGTTTCATCTATTCCGTAGGTATATGGTAATGTAAGTCCACTTGTTATTTCAGCTTCAATTTGCTCATCATACCCATCCATGTATAACTCGGGCTGATTTTTCAGAATTTTATCCACATTATTTTTCAAATTATTATCAATTTTCAACATATTCTCAACAAAACGCACATTTCCTATTTCAGAAACTCCATCAAGAACTTCTAAGTCCCTCAAAAATCCTTCATTTAATGTATCTTCACCATTATATCCAGTATAAACATTAAAGTAGTTTGTATCTGCTATAACAAAATCAGAAACAATCTTTTTACTTAAATAAGTATCCATATCAAATCCCTTTACTAAAGCATAAGTGCAATTTAAAATAATTAAGCTTAGCGAAAGGGAAATTGTAACTAAAAGTGTTTTTTTACAGCTTCTAAATACATTTGCAAAAGCCATTTTTCTAAGCTTTCCACCTTGACTTTTCTTAGCTGTTGCCTTGGCTCCAACCTTTCCTTCTGTGTTTCTTAAGGCTTCAATCGGACTTACTTTTCCAGCCATTTTAGCAGGCTTTCTAACGCTAATTAAAACAGTGACCAGCGCAAAGATTGCCGCCCCAATAAAGATTATTGGATTTGCAGAAAATATTTCTCCTGCAATATTAATCCGACCTAAAACCATTGGTGTTAAGACTATCCCGATTATGTACCCTAAAATAAGCCCTATTGGAATTCCTATTAATGATAAAATTAAAGATTTCTTTCTTATTATTCTTCCAATCTGCTTTGAAGTTGTTCCTATAGTTTTTAAAAGTCCATAAAATCTGATATCCCTTGATACTGATATAAAGAAAATGCTATAGATAATTAAGTATCCAAAGAAAATTATAAGTGTAAGACCGCCTATTATAGCTAAAACTGCTGGTATGTCAGCCTCCCCTGAGTTTCCTATATATGCCCAGTTTACACCAAAATCTATGTCATTTACTCCAGCTGAGACATAATCCTCAAGTTTTGAATCAAGGTATTCTCTAGAAATCCAAATCTGACTAGCTGGGATAATCTTATCCCCCTCCCAATAACCTGATAGAATAAATTTATCTTTGACAAGCTCTCCACCTAAAGTATATTCAAGTTCAATTTCCTGACCTAATTCATAAGGTAATCCAAGGTGATCTAAAACTATTGTATCTAAGGCAATCTCATTGATTTTCTTTGGCATATTTCCCTTAGTTGGCTTTGCAAATTGGAACTCTGCCTGCCCATCTGTTGCAAAACGAATTTCACTTGGATGCTTTCTTAATGCTTCATTTTCAGCCACTCCTAAAATAATAGAATACTCCATATTGCTGCTTAGTTTATGACTTTTTAATCTATCATACTTTTCCTGAGTTAAGTACTTAAAGCTTCCATGGGCTTTCCCACCTGTTTGCCTCATGGTACTTTCTTCTAAGGAATCCTTCATACTCATTCCTACCGTAAATAAAGTTGTAAACATAACAGTTGTTAAAACTATGGCTGCTATGGCAAAAATATTTCTAAGCTTATTTGCTTTAAAAGAGTTGTTTGCAAGCTTTTTTATTGCTTTCTTATTATCAACCTTAATCATTTTTACCACCACCTATGATTTTTCCATCTTCAATGCGGATAATTCTATCTGCCATTTGCGCAATCTCTTCATTATGAGTAATCATAACTATGGTCTGTTTGAACTTTTGGCATGTAACCTTTAAAAGTCCCATAACATCTAAGGTGGTTTTGCTATCTAAATTTCCTGTTGGCTAATCTGCCAGAATTATTGCAGGCTTTGTTGCAATAGCTCTTGCAATGGCAACTCTCTGCTGTTGTCCTCCTGAAAGATTATTAGGCAGATTGTTAAGCTTGCTTTCTAAGCCTAAGGTTGAAATTATTTGATCTATGTAAGCCTTATCCGGTGTATTTCCATCTAATTCTATAGGTAAAACAATATTATCATATACATTTAATACAGGAACTAAATTAAAATTTTGAAATACGAACCCAATCTTTCTTCTTCTGAAAATAGTAAGTTCATCATCCTTTAATCCAAAGATATCCCTTCCATCAACTACTACAGTTCCGCTAGTTGGTCTATCAAGTCCTCCAAGCATATGAAGCATTGTAGACTTTCCACTTCCTGAAGTTCCAACAATAGCAACAAACTCCCCATTTTTAACGGTTAAGCTTGCCCCATCAAGAGCTCTAACTTCACTTTCTCCAGCACCGTATATTTTTCTTAAATCCTTAGATTCTAATATATTCATAACGTGTAACCTCCACAAAAATAGTCTATATATTTGAGCACGCTCTGCCCATATATAGACTATAACAAAAGAATCTTTCCACAATCTTTCTCAAATCTAACAGTTTTGAAAGATTTCCTTCGGTAAGAAAACCGAAAAAGTTGAACCAGTTCCAACCTTTGATGCTACCTTCATGTATCCTCCTTGAGCCGATAAAATCTTTCTTGTTAGGAAAAGTCCAATGCCTATTCCCTCAATATTCTGCACCTGTTGAGAACGATAAAAACGACTAAAAATCTTATTTTGTTCCTCTTCAGCAATACCAATACCATTATCCTCAATATCGATGCGACAAAACATTTCATAGTCCTTAACCTCAATAATAATACTACCATTCTCATTAGTATGTTTCACAGCATTGTCAACTATATTATAAACTGCTTCAACGGTCCACTTCATATCAAAAACTGCCTTCTCCTTTTCACAGTCGCAATGAAGTTTTATCCCCTTTTCCTTAACCCCTCTGCTGTAGCAGAATTATGTACAATGTAATATTTCATCTTTGTTTCAATTGCTGAAATTATGGATTCATCATAAGTATTTTATTTGAACTCCCTTGAAATTGCATCCTCAAGCATTTTATATAATATCTTCATCATTTGTTTTGAATTATACCTATATATCACTACAATAATCACCGCAGATGTCACTGCCGCTACTGCTATGCTTATACATATAATATTTAAAACATCCATTTATTTCACCGCCCAGGAATAACCGATGCCATAAATAGTCTTAATGTACTTTGGCTTAGACGGTACTTCTTCAAGCTTATCTCTTAACCTTTTAACTGTTACAGAAAAAGCATTTTCATCCACGTATTTCGCTCCATCAGTCCAGATTTTATCAACTAAATCACCTCTTGAAAGAGTATTTCCCTTATTATCAATTAGGAGTCTAAGTAGTTTCTGCTCTGTTTTGCTCAGCTCTATAATCTGTTCAGATTTTTTGAACTCCACGTTATCAAAATTAAAGTTAAATTCACCAATTTTTAAAGTATTTGACTTTGGCATAGCTTTTCTAAGCTGAGTATTAACCCTTGCTCTAAGAACCATTAAGCTGAAAGGCTTAGTAAAGATATTTCCCTTACTTCACTCAAAAAAAATTAAGTCCATTTCCATCTGGCAGATTCACATCTAAAATAATCAAATCAAAATCGGCTTCTTTAATTTCACTTCTAGCACTTTCAAGGGTATAGACTTGACTAAATTCATTGTCTTCATTTTTTAATGCAAGAACCATCCCTTTACTTAAAGCTACATCATTCTCTATAATTAAAATTTTTCGTTTCATAATCCACCCCAAACTTTTCACACAATTCACACAAAATGAACAAGTTATCCACAGAATAATCCACAATTGTGTGAATAATCTTAATATTTTTAATCATAGCATATTTTTATCCACATATATATTTATACAGTTCCTACTGAATATACTTATTATATAGGTATTTTCGGAGGTTTCTTAATGTTCAGGTTTCATAACGCTAATACTTCTCCAAACATAAGGTCTACAGCTAAAGCCACATCAGATGACAAAAAAAATCTACCTATGAATTCTCAAACTCCACCCAAGGCTTTAAACTCAATTGGAGTAACCTCCTCTCTCACTGCCCTTTTCTGTCTCTTTATGCCCTTTATGACCTTGTCAACTTTAAAAGCTTCAACCTCTTACACCTTTATCAATCATCCTCAATATAAGCTATTTATTATTCCTATCACTATTGTAGCTTGTCTCTATCTTTTAAAACAGCAAAGAGTTGCATATATTACATCAACCATCAACTTTGTGCTCTTAGTCTATGAGGTAGTACCAATTATAAAGCTTTCTCATAACTTAGGAAAGTATACACCCTATATATGTGGTAATCTAACCTTTTGGTTTTACCTGCTTATTGTTAGTTCCTTTGTGATGATGATTTCACCTTTTATCCATAAATCTATTATAAAATCTAATTAATCTAATTAATCTAATTAAAAGAGTAGCAACACAAATTCCTAACTTGTACTACTACTCTTTTAATTTATTATTATTTAACAGCTTACTTTTTAAAATTTATCATAACCTTAAATAAATCGCCATCCACTTTAATGTTTAAACTTCCACCTTGTAATTCAACAAAGCTTTTTGCAATGGCAAGACCTAATCCTGAGCCTTCTGTATTTCTTGATTCATCTCCACGTACAAATCTTTCAACAATATTCTCTGCATCAAAGTTAATTTCTTCTGCTGCAATATTCTTTAAGGTAATTTCTACATAATCCTTCTGATCAATTATATCAATGTACACTCTAGTACTTACCATTGCATATTTTGTTATATTTGATACTAGATTTTCAAACACTCTAAAGGTACGGAAGCTATCCAGCTGTAAAATCACCTTTTCATCTGGGAAATTCTTTCGAAGGATTAATGAGGAACTTTCTAGCTTATCCTCAAGCTCCAGTAAGGTTTGCTTCATTAAAGAGACTACATCCACAGCTTCAATATTCATGGTTATATTTCCGCTGGTTGCTTTACTAACTTCAAATAAATCTTCTATTAAGAATTGAAGTCTTTGAGCTTTCCTATCTAAGGTATCTAAATATTGAACTCTTTTTTCTTCCGCTAAATTTTCATCCTTTAAAAGATCCACATAGGTTATGATTGATGTCAAAGGTGTCTTTAAATCATGAGAAACATTTGAAATTAACTCCGTCTTCATCTTCTGACTTCTAACCTCTTCATCAACAGCCTTTTTAAAACCACTTTGAATTCTTTCTAAATCGTCTTTCAACGGTTCAAATACACCTAAATCTTCTGCAATTTTTACATCTAAATTACCTGCTGCAATTCTTTTAGTTGCCTCAGATAAAACTTTATATTTATTACTTATTTCATCCACATATTTTTTTGTTAATAAAAATACAACTACTGAATAAATTATTACTCCAATGATACCAAAGAACCATGCAAAACAAAATAATGATACTATTGCTCCATTAATCAGAATTACCTTTAAAATCACCTTATTATTCTTTTTAGTCAAATCTACTTCTGCTAAAGCTTTTATTGTTCTCTTAATATACCTTCCTACAAAACCTAAAACTCTCCCAATAATGGTGCTTTCAAAGAAATACCTTTTAAACCCAGTCTTAAATATATGCTTTAACATTAACCCAACATTGAAAAATACAGTAAATATTACTGACCAAACAAGGAAGTTAATTAAATAATAAGTTCCATGACTTAACCCTATATCTCCTGTAAGTCCACCAATAAACCTGCCTGGTACTCCTACTATACACTCACTTATCATAAACATTGCAGACGCAACCGTTAGGAAAATATTTATTCCTACCAAAACACAAATTATTTCAAAGGGAGTTTTTGTTATTACCTTAAATCCTATAATTTCTTTTGCTCTGTTATATGGTATTAGAAGACCTATTAAAATTACAACTGCTATTGCTATACTAATAAAAATAACGGCTGCTTCTCCATAACTATCATTTAAAGAATTATTTAGCTTCCAAGCAATCCCATCATAATATCTCAGTTCCTTAGGAACTCCAACCATAATATTTACATTTGTAATGTCTACTAAATCCTGATGATATCCATAAAAGCCTGAGTTCGAATTATTATATATGTTTTGTTGAACTGTATCCTGATTTGCACCATATGCATATTTTACAGTTGGTTTTCCTAACTCATCATAGTTTATTATCACGTAAAATTGATAATAATCACTTTTTATTGAGTTTATATCTATATCTCCATTTTCTAATACTTCAATACCTTCAATGTTAGTAACGCTAATTTTCTCCTTAGGATTTATAGCAAAATAATCTACATTTAAGTATTCCTGTGTATAGTCTTCTACAAGACTGTTAAAGTAATTTATAGCATGTTCATCTCTTCGTCCTTTACTGGTCTCCTTAACTAAAATTTCAAAGGGCGTTACTGTCTCTTCTCCACTAGTCCTCATAGTATCATAAAAGGCTTTATAGCTGATCCCTTTCATTATTCCTGTAAATTCATAACCTTCAAAGTAGGAATATTCCTTTTCTTTTTCCTTTGCAATTTTATCTATAGTTGGGTATGATGCTATAATCCCTATAGAAGTTATCATTACTATTATTATTGCTATTAAACTAATTATTAATTTTCCAAATTTACTGCTTTTCAATTTTATATCCAACTCCCCATACAACCTTTAAATATTTTGGATTCTTAGGATTTATTTCTATCTTTTCTCTTATATTTCTCACATGAACCATAATGGTATCAGTGTTAACAGCCTGCTCATTCCATACTCTTTCATATATCTCATCTGCCGAAAATACCCTGCCTTTATTTTGTATTAAAAGTGACAAAATCTTAAACTCACTAGGAGTCAGCTTCACTAGCTTTTCATCTACAAATACTTCTTTAGTATCTAGATTTAGCTCTAATCCACCTGCTTCAAATATGTTTTCATTTACGTCTTCCTTTTGTACCATATTTAAATATCTAGAATATCTTCTAAGCTGTGAATTAACTCTAGCTAAGAGCTCTAGTGGCCTAAAAGGTTTTGTTACATAATCATCAGCACCAATATTTAATCCCATTATCTTATCAACTTCTTCTGATTTTGCTGATAACATTATTACTGGAAAATCATGCTTCGCTCTTAATTTCATCACAAAAGTTATGCCATCCATTTTAGGCATCATAACATCTACTATAGCTAAATGTATCTTCTCTTTTTCTAATACCTCTAACCCTTCAATTCCATTATTGGCTATATGAACTTCATATCCTTGATTCGATAAATATGCCTCTATGGCTATGGCAATATCCTTCTCATCCTCAACTATTAATATGTTATATTTATTCATACTACTTCCTCTTTCCATGCTTTCTACACTTCTACTCAACTTATATTAAGTATAACGCATCATAGAAATTATTTCATTTCACTCCCCTCACTATGCAGCACTTTTCCTATGATTTAATATTACATTTCAAAACTAAAGAACATATTGGAAAAAATCTAAAGAATTTCTAAAGAATATATTGATATTTTCATTTTACAAAGCAAATTTACTATTTTGTCAAAATTAAGCTGTATTTATTCATTGCACCAAATTATATTGTTGCCTATGCTATTTTCTTTGTTTTTTGTTAAATTAATACTTCTTAGTAAGTTTGTTGTGCGAAATTTCACATGTTATAATTAAAGTATAATATTTTTTAGGAGGATTTTTTAAATGGACGATAGCTCGGGAGGTAGTATTATTCTTATTTTAATACTAGTTATGGTTAATGCATTTTTTGCATCAGCTGAAATGGCAATAGTGTCAATGAACAAAACAAAACTAAATTTGTTAGCAGAGGATAATAATAAAAAGGCAAAATTACTATTATCATTAGTAAAAGATACTAGTAAATTTTTAGCTACCATTCAGGTTGGAATTACCTTTGCTGGATTTTTTGCATCGGCTTCAGCTGCAACAACTATATCAAGTCAATTTGGTGAGTTTTTAACAAATTTCGGTATTCCTTATGGTAACAACATCGCTTTAGTAATTACAACTTTAATAATATCTTATATTACTTTAGTTTTAGGGGAATTGGTACCTAAAAGAATAGCCTTGCAAAATGCAGAAAAAATTGCCATGATTAGTGTAAAAACAATAATAATTATTTCCAAAATTACAAAACCTTTTGTATGGTTTTTATCATTATCTACTAATTTAATTTTAAAATTACTAGGAGTAAAAACAGATGGTGTAGAAGAGAAAATCTCAAGAGAAGAAATACGAAGTTTAGTTGAACTTGGTGAAGAACAAGGAACCATCAATGAAACCGAGAGGACAATGATAGACGGTATAATTAAATTTGATGATATTTTAGCTAAAGAGGTAATGACTCCAAGAACCGAAACGTTTTGTATTGAAGCTAATACAGATATTAAAGAAAGTATAAATCTAATTCTACAAGAAAATTATTCAAGAATTCCCGTTTATGAAGAGGAAATTGATAATATTGTTGGAGTTATATATATGAAAGAAATATTTGCGGCAGTAATTAATAATGGAATCGAAACTTTATCCATTAAAGATGTTATGAGAACCCCTTATATGGTTCCAGAAACTAAATCAATTGATAAACTACTTAAGGACATGCAGGATTCCCAAAATCATATAGCCGTTGTTATTGATGAGTACGGTGGATTTTCAGGTATTGTTACCTTAGAAGATTTATTAGAAGAGGTAATCGGTGAAATCGAAGACGAATATGATGATTCTTTTACCGATATTGAAAAAATTGATGATAAAACTTATATAGTGAATGGATTAGTTACAATTTCAGATATAAATAAATATTTAAACTTAGATTTTCAATCTAATGCTATTGATACTATAGGAGGCTTAGTAATTGAAAATATAGGTACAATTCCAAATGATTATGTCAATAAAGAGATTATCATTAATTGTATAAAGTTTAAAATATTATCTTTAGATGGCAAAAGAATAGAAAAAATACAATTATCAATGTAAGAAATAGCTTTAAATAAAATACTGTTACATTTATCGGTTAACCAATAAACGTAACAGTATTTTCTCTTAATTTACAGGCAGTGTTATGGTAGTGTTATTTTAAAATAACACTACCATTTTTCGCTTTCTAATAACCTTTATTCAAGCCATTCTTGGCTGTTTTCTTCTTAGAATTCCGCAGTTCCTGTTGTTCTTGGGAATGGTATTACGTCTCTGATGTTACTCATTCCAGTTACGTACATTATCATTCTTTCAAACCCTAATCCAAATCCAGAGTGTTTAGTTCCACCAAATTTTCTTAGCTCTAGGTACCACCAGTAATCTTCTTCTTTTAGACCTAGTTCTTTTATTCTATCAAGAAGTACATCGTATCTTTCTTCTCTTTGGCTTCCACCTATGATTTCTCCGATTCCTGGAACTAAAAGGTCTGTTGCTGCAACAGTTTTTCCATCATCGTTTAATCTCATGTAGAAAGCTTTTATTTCTTTTGGATAATCAGTTACGAATACTGGTTTCTTGAATACTTCTTCAGTAAGATATCTTTCATGTTCAGTTTGAAGATCACAACCCCAAGATACTGGATATTGGAACTCCTTATCAGCCTTTTGAAGAATTTCTACTGCTTCTGTATAAGTTACTCTTCCGAAATCAGAAGATGCAACGTGCTGTAGTCTTTCTAATAAACCTTTGTCAACAAAGCTATTGAAGAATTCCATTTCCTCTGGAGCATTTTCAAGTACGTAGTTGATGATATACTTAATCATATCTTCAGCAAGCTCCATATCGTCTTGTAAATCAGCGAAAGCTATCTCTGGCTCTACCATCCAGAACTCAGCTGCATGTCTTGCAGTGTTTGAGTTTTCAGCTCTGAAAGTTGGTCCAAAAGTATAAACGTTTCTGAAGGCAAGTGCATAACACTCTGCAGCAAGCTGACCACTAACTGTAAGGTTTGTTTCCTTACCAAAGAAGTCCTTCTTATAATCTATTTTCTTATCTTCAGTCATTGGAATGTTGTTTAAATCCATAGTTGTAACTTGGAACATTTCACCTGCACCCTCAGCGTCACTTCCTGTGATTATTGGTGTGTGAGTGTAAACAAATCCTCTTTCATTGAAGAAGCTGTGGATTGCATAGGCAACTAATGATCTTACTCTGAATACTGCTGAAAAAGCGTTACTTCTTGGTCTTAAGTGAGCTATTGTTCTTAAGTATTCAAAAGTGTGTCTTTTCTTTTGAAGTGGGTAATCACTGCTTGATTCTCCCTCAATTACTATTTTAGTAGCCTTAATTTCGAAAGGCTGCTTGCTTCCTGGAGTTAATACAAGCTTACCTTCAATTGTTAAAGATGAGCTTATTGCTAACTTCTCAACTTCTTTAAAGTTCTCTAGGTTATCCTCAAATACAACCTGTACGTTCTTAAAGAAACTACCATCATTAATTTCTATGAACCCAAATGCTTTAGAGCTTCTTAAAGTTCTAATCCAACCTGAAATACAAACATCTTGGTCTGCGTATCTTTCACATTCTCTGTAAAGACTTTTTACTAATACTTTTTCCATGAAAATTCCTCCTTAATTTATATTTTGTCTCACCGTTGTAATGAAACTTAATTTACTGTTTATATATAAATTGTTTCCAAAAAGCCTGTTTTTGAGCAATAAAAAAACCTTTTCACCCCTAAACTTCTTCAAAGGGACGAAAGGAAACATTCCGCGGTACCACCCAAATTATCATTAAAATGATCTGCTCTTAAAGTACGAAGATTTCTCTTGATACTTTTCTCCTTTAACGGTGAGGCTCCGTCTAAGTCTACTTAAGTGAGAATCCAAATCTATGATTCAGTTAATCGAACTTACACCTTCGACATAAGGAGAAGGTGATTTCAATTCACTTTTTCGGTTAGAAACTCCGAGATGTTCTTCAATAAAAGCTTCATATTGGTCTTCCACCATCACCAACTCGCTTTAACTACTTCTTTTATTTACTCTTCTCATCACAGTTTGTAAATTGTGGTTGTATTTAATTATTTCCAAGTTTAAACGAATTATACCTTGGTTATATCTAATATTATATGGTTCTGTTTTTATAATGTCAACCTCATGAAATATATATTTTTCTTTTAATCTATTTAACTATTCCATTTCAGTTATAAATTATAAACTAAGGTAATATATGTTAAAATTTTTATAATATTTTTATAAAATCAGTTAAGTTTTTATAAATACTGCAAAGTAACTAGGAATAATAGCTGACCCGTAGAATCTACGGGTCAGCATTATCCTTCACCTTTAAATGAAATTTCCATGGAGGTATATCTATGAAAGAGAAAATGCCCTTCACCAAAACTCAAAAGCTTTTAGAAATTCTTTCCTTAATCGTAATGGTATCCTGTACTACTTATATCTGCACATCCTGGAGTACCCTTCCTGACACACTGCCTTCCCACTTTAATGCCTTAGGACAACCTGATGACTGGAGCGGTAAAGCCACTTAGTCCATGGTTTATCCCTATATTCCTTTTAGGAACCTTTCTACCTTTAATAGTATCCATTGTAAAACTCTTTAGGTGTGAATCAAAAGATTTAACTAATAATAAATATTAATAAAAAAGCAGCTCCAACCACAAAGGATAGAGCTACTTTTTACATTTCCAGATTTAAAATTGAATCATCTTCATTAAAGGTATTTACATTATAAAGAAACAATATATCTGTAATTCCTTTGGACTTTATAACCTTATCTAGATCCTCCGTAAAATATCTTAAGTCAATAACTTCAATCTCACCATAATTAAATATTAAAAATGGCACCATTGCATTTGCATAGGAATCCTTTATTAAAAGCAGCTTTCTTTCAGGATCTCCCATAGATTTAATGTTTATCCTCGGGTGGTTTCCACCTGTAAATACATGATACTTATCTTTGTCATCCAATTTTGAACTGTCGTATAAACTTGGTGACTTTTTCTGCTCCTCCACATAAGTCACTACCGTTTCTCCACCTTCTTTTGGGAAGTATACTTCTATGGTATCTGCCTCTCCCTGTTCACTGGCAATCTGAGAACTCAAGCTTCCATAAAAGCGTTCTGTTACTGGTTTAATTTCAAAGTTCTCTTCACTCTTTGCTTCTAATTCTAAGGTTTTACAAAGCTCCTTATATCCTTCATAGGCCCCTCTGCTTGTCCAATGATGGTCAGTTCTAAAGTATAGCTTCTCACTTTTAGAACTCTTCAAAGCCTCATAAGTATCTATAAACTTTATGCTTTCCTTAAGCTGCCCTTTAAAATTATCAATATACTCCTTCTCATCATCCACAGGAGCATTTTTAGGAAGCTCATTCTCCAAAACCTTAGTAGCAGTTGGAATTAACATAAAGGAAATATTTAAATCACTGTACCTTTCTGCAAATTCATTTACTGCTGATATTTTTGCAGTGGTCTCCTCCTCACTTCTTTCCTTAAAGTCCTGAAGCAGCTGACCACTCTTTCCAATAAACACACCATTTCTATCTTTCTTTCCACTTAAGCTATCCATACTGCCCTTCATGGCAACAAAAATATTTCTCCCTGGAAACTGATCTGAAATATAACTTTCAACCTTCTCACTATATTCTCTGCTGACTACTCCTCCTACCGATACTTGTGGCATTTCACTTAAATATCTATTCTCAAGGTCCGAAAACTTTTCATCCTTTTTAATTAAATTCGCTAAAGCCATAACTCCTACAAACACAATAAATAATGCACTCATGAAAAAACTATAGGTTTTCTTATAATTAATCTTCAAAAGCTTCTACCCCCTTAAAACCTAAAATACAAAAATGGATTGTAGGTTTCACTTACTAAATACACAGTGGAAATAAATAAAATTAAAATATTGCTTACAATGGCTACTGCTACACCCCTTAACTTAAGTTTTTCTTTTATAAGCTTAAAGAAGTTCTTAAAGAATGGAGTGGATGCAATTATTGCCAACGTAATAATTAATAAGTTACTTCTTAAGGTGTATATTCCCATGTTATCTACAATTGAATTACCTGACAGCCCAAACATTACACTTAAATACGAAAAAGCACCCCTTAAAGATTCAGTCTCAAAAAATACCCATCCTATAATTATTAAAACTAACGTATAAAGATGTCCTACACCTCTTGGCAGCCTCTCTAAAACCTTACTAATATACATCTTCTCAAAGAAAATTAATATACCAAAATACAAGCCCCACACTACAAAATTCCAACTTGCTCCATGCCATAAGCCTGTGGCAAACCACACTATCATCAGATTTCTAAATTGAATTTTCTTTCCTCTTCTATTTCCACCTAAAGGAATATACATGTACTCTCTAAACCATCCGCTTAAAGACATATGCCACCTTCTCCAGAATTCAGTTACACTCTTTGATATATACGGATACTTGAAATTCTCTAGAAAATCAAAACCCATCATTTTACCAAGTCCTATAGCCATATCTGAATATCCACTAAAGTCAAAATAAATTTGAAGAGTAAAAGCAATTATTCCAATCCAGGAAGATAAAACAGAAACTTCCCCAATCGGCATAGCTTTAATTGCTTTCCATGCAAGCCCTAGATTATTAGCCAGAAGTACCTTTTTACCTACTCCCATTATGAATCTTTCAACCCCAACTCCAAACTTGTATATAGATTTCGCCCTATTAAATAACTGTTCCTTAACATGCCTATACTGTACAATTGGTCCTGCAACCAATTGAGGAAACATCGAAATATATGCTCCGAAAGTTATAATATTATCCTGCGCCTCTACTTTTTCCATATAAACATCAGCCACATAGGAAACTAACTGAAAAGTGTAAAATGAAATTCCCAATGGTAAAGGTAAATTTCTTATCCTTAAGCTCGTATTAAAAATTAGATTAATATTATCTATAATAAATCCATAATACTTGAAGAATACTAAAGAACTTAAATCTAAGACTAATACTGCAATAAAAATAAATTTACAAAAGTCCTTATTCTCTCTGTATTCTTGAATTAAAAGTCCTCCTAAATGATTTATCATTATGGAAATAACCATCAAAATAATATAAACTGGCTCTCCCCATCCATAGAAAAACAAACTTGAAATAAGAAGAACATAGTTCTGTTTTGTCCTTGGTACAAGATAATAAATAACCAGCGTAATTGGCAAGAAAATAAATATGAATATCAAACTGCTAAAAACCAACTAAACCACTCCAATTAAAAATTTTTCTCTATAGCTTTATCTATCTTCTTGTTGTCTCCAGAAATAATTAAGTATAAATATTGCCCCTTTTCCTTTAGTTTATAATCATCAATAACTGTCTTTAGTTCTGGTCTATAACTTGCGAAGCTTTCAGACTGCTTGTCCACTCTTGCTTCAACTTTTTCCTTAAGATGCTTAACTCCTTCAACATCCTTAGCCTTTAAAACAAGAATCTCACTTGCATCCATATTTGTTTTTGGTGCATACAAAATAAAATCTTCAACCTGATTTTTATTTATATAATAAAGCTGTCTAAGCTTCTTAGCATCATCCTTAACCATATTAGATAAATCTGCTGTTGCCACAATGCTTTTATCAATTTCACTCATTGAAGGCTCTGCGATTTTTAAAACTCCATAAAGTCCCACAAAGATAACAATAACCAGAGTAAACAGTATTCCGTAAAATATAAGGTAAATCTTTTTCAATAACACCGTCCCCCATTCCAAACTTCCACTATTAAAAAGTTATGAATTAAAGCTTCTTAACTTCAATTAGTAGATTCATCCTAACCTATTCATCTTTCCCTCTTAACTACTTCATTGATTTTTCAAGAAAACTAAGCCACTGAATATAGAAATCATAATTTAAGTGAATACCATCATCAGCTCTTAAACTTTCATCCTTTTCTAAAATAGAATTAGCATTCACATAATTTACATTGACCTCACTACAAACCTCTTCCACTGCTGCTCTGAATCTATCAATATTCTCATTAGTTAATCTTGGATTATCCTTAATACGGGCTTCATCTACCGATAAAGGTGACTGAACATATATCTCCGCATAAGGCAATTGATTCTTTAAAGTCTGTAATAATTCCTTATAATTAGCCTTAAAGCTGTCAACCGTCGTCCACTCATTAGATTCATTGAACAAAATTACATCATTCATACCATATAGCAGTACTACTTTTTTTGGCACAAGAGAAACCACCGTTGTAAGCTCTTCCTTGGCTTTCAAAATGGAAGCTCCCATAGACGCTATAACCTTTGATTTATCAATGACATTCATATAATATAACCCTTCTGTTATGGAGTCTCCCATAAATATGGTATCTTCAAAAATCCTATTATAATCCTTACTATAGATATCCATATCTTCTGCTTCATTAGCTGCCCCTGCTTCATCCTTATCCTTTGCTACTTCATCTTCAGCTGAAGTACTTTCACCTAAATGTTCCTCAAGTTTTTTCTCAAGTTCTCCTATACTTCCTTCTTCTAATTTAGCCAAAAGCTGTATTCCCTCACAGCCTTCTTTTGTGCTTTTATTACGTCCTTCACCACATCCAGTAAGCAGTATTGTAGATGTAAGTATACATATTGTCATTACTCTCCAGTTTTTTATTATTATTTTATTCTCATCCATGATAACCTCTTAAAAATATAAATATTTCATTTTATATTTTACCATATATTTACATAAAACTGTTATATAAACACTTCTCTTTTAAACTCATTATTTATACAAAAAAACCTAGATAGGAACAAAATCCTCTCTAGGTTTCTATTATTCTACTTCAAGGTTCAATATAGAATCATCTTCATTAAAGGTATTTACATTATAAAGAAATAATATATCAGTTATTCCTTGAGCTTCAACAAGTGCTTTAACATCATCCATGTAATATCTTAAGTCTATAACATCAATTTCTCCATAATGTGGAGTTAAAAATGTCAGCATACTATTGGCATAAGAATCTTTTATAACTAATAGTTTCTTTGAAGTATCACCTAAGGTTTTGATATTAATATGTGGATGATTCCCTCCTGTAAATACTTCATATTTATCTTTTTTCTCTAAACTGCTGCTGTCATATAAGGTTGTTGTTTTTTTCTGTTCACTGATATAGTTAACAACAATCTCTGAATTCTCCTTTGGAAAGTATATATCAATTGAATCTGGCTGACCATTTTTGCTTCCAATTTTTGAACTTAAGCTTCCATAAAATTCATCTGTAACCTGTTCCACTACAAAGTTCTCTTCAGTTACAGCTTCTATCTCTAAAGCTCTACATAGCTCTTGATATGCAATATAAGCTCCCTTAGTGGTCCAATGATGATCTGTTTTATAATAAAGATACTTATCTTTATTATTTTTCAGCTCATTTGTAGGATTAACTAACTTTACATTTTCACTCAACATACTTCCTATACTTTCAATAAACACTCCTTCGTCATCTACTGGTGCATATTTGGGTAACTTCTCTTCTAGCACCTTAGTTGCTGTTGGTGCAAGCATGAAGGTAGTATTTACTCCTTCTAAACTATCTGCAAAGCTATTTATTGCTTGGACCTTCGCCTCAGTTTCCTCCTTTGTCCTTATCTGAAAATCCTGAAGCAATTGACTATCTTTGCCAATAAAAACACCCTGCTTTTCATCATTACCAGCTAAAGAGTCTAATCTTGATTTAAATCTTACAAAGAAGTTTCTTCCTGCAAATTGGTCTGAGGTATAACTATCATAATTCTTTACGTAAGTTCCCTCTATAAAGCTACCAATTGTAAACTTTGGCTTTGTCTCCAGATTTCTATTTTCTTCCTCCGAAAACTCCTTATCCTTTGTTAAACCATTTAAAATTGCTACTGCACCGATATATAAAATAAATCCTACAGCCATAAGCACGCCATAAGCCTTATTATAATTTCTTTTTTTATTCAATTTTTTCACCCTCCAATCCTAAAATCTAAAGTATAGGAAAGGATTATAACTTTCACTAACTAAGTATGCTGTTGCAATGAACAAGATTGTAATATTACATAAAACCACTGCCACAATTCCATTAAAATCATATTTTGTTTTAAGCTTGTTTATTAAGCTTCTTATAAGAGGTGTTGCTGCCACTATAGCTATTGCTAATACTATGAAATTAGTTCTGACGGTATATCTTGCCATACCATCAATCACAGCATTTCCTCCAAACCCAAACATTACACCTATATAATCAAAAGCTCCGCCAACGGTAACAGCTTCAAAGAATACCCAGCTTACAACCACCGCTATTAATGTATATCCGTGAGCTATCACAGCTGGTACCTTCTCTAAAAGCTTCCCTAAAAATACCTTCTCTAAGAAAATTAGAGCACCAAAATATACTCCCCATACGATAAAGTTCCAGCTTGCCCCATGCCATAACCCTGTTGCAAACCAAACAATGAAAAGATTTCTAAGTTGAATTATAAGGCCCTTTCTGTTACCTCCTAGTGGAATGTAGATATAATCTCTAAACCATGACCCAAGAGATATGTGCCATCTTCTCCAAAACTCTGAAATACTGCGAGACATATATGGATGTTTGAAATTCTCCAAAAACTCAAATCCCATGATTTTCCCAAGGCCGATAGCCATGTCTGAATATCCACTAAAATCAAAATAAATCTGTAGGGTAAAGGCAATTATACCTACCCAGGCTGTTACTACAGAAAGTTCACTCGTTGGCATAACCTTAATCTCTCTCCAGATTAACCCTAAGTTATTTGCAAGCAGAACCTTCTTCCCTAATCCACAGATAAATCGTTCGGCTCCTTCACCAAACTTATATATTGATTCTTCTCTTTCATTAAGCTGCTCTTCAATGTCACTATACTGAACAATAGGACCTGCAACAAGCTGTGGAAACATGGAAATATATGCTCCAAAATTAATAATATTCTTCTGTGCCCTTACCTTTCCCATGTACACGTCAGCAATATAAGATATTAACTGAAAGGTATAGAAGGAAATTCCTAAGGGTAATGGAAGTTCCCTAATTTGAAGGGTTGTTCCTAAAACACTATTAATATTAGCAATAATAAAACCATAATATTTGAAGAAAACTAATACACTTAAATTTAAGACTAAAACTGTAACAAAGATAAATCTCTGTTTATTTTTATCTTTTCTATTATGCTGGATTAAAAGACCGCCAAAATAATCCAAAACTATAGAGCCAATCATTAAAAACACATAGACTGGCTCTCCCCAGGCGTAAAACACTAAACTTAATAAAAGTATAACCATGTTTCTCCATGATCTTGGAGCTGCATAGTAAGCAATTAAGGCCAGGGGTAAAAACATAAATAAAAATGTTATGCTGCTAAAAACCAATTCTCTCACTCCAATTTAAAATATTCTTTTGTTAAAACTCTTCCTCTATAAGCTCTTCAATTTCCGAAGCACTCTTTGAAACAATTAATATTAAATAGTTTCCCCTAACCTTCAATACCTTGTGCTTTAATAACTCATATTGCTCTGGTCTATAACTTTCAAAGCTACTTGCTGACTTTTCAAGCCTAGTCTCCACCTTCTCTTTAAGCTCAGTTAAATCTTCCTTGGATTTTGCCTTTAATATTAAAATCTCACTGGCATCCATATTAGTCTTTGGTGCAAAGAATATAAAATCTTCAACCTGATTTTTATTTATATAATAAAGCTTTCTAAGCCTTTGAGCGTCACCTTCAACCATATTGTTCAAATCAGCTGAATCCAATATTTTTGTCTTTAACTTTTCCATATCTGGTTCTTTAATTTTTAAAACATTGTAAAGTCCTATAAAAGTAATTAATACCACTACTACTAAAATGAAATACTCTCTTTTATAACTTTTCATTACAACCTAACTCCAATTCTATTTATTCATAAAGCCCCTAAGATACCCTAACCATTTATCATAGAACTCCCTTTTAAAATGAATTCCATCTGCTTCATGAAGTCCACTATCTTCCCCAGCTAAAACACTTATATCCACATAAGTTACTCCCTCTTCTTCACATATCTGCAATACAGCCTCTCTAAATCTTTTTAAGTTTTCATTTGTTAACCTAGAATTCGTTGCTGTTGCCTTATAAGTTACAGGCAAAGGAGATTGGACATATATATTTGTATTTGGTAGCTTATTCTTAATTTCCTGAATAAGAGCCTTATAATCCTCTTTAAATCTATCAATTGAATTCCATTCTGCTGTTTCTTCAAATAAAATAACATCATTCATACCATATAACATCACCAAATTTTTAGGCTGGATTCCCTCTAAAACTGAAATATAATTCATGGCCTTTCTTACAGTATCCCCCATATTGGCAATAACATTATATTCGTCCACAATCTCATTAAAAACTAAGTTTTCCGTGATAGAATCTCCCATAAAAACAGTATCTTCATATATTGTCTTGAAATCTCCACTTTCTATTGTCTCTAAATCAACCTTTTTATGATGATCTTCTATTTTGGCTTCTACCATATCTAAATCCTGCTGTTCAAGTTGGAGTAGATATTCTCTGCCCTTATTACTATCATCCTTATCGCTGCTTACCTTGTTTCTACATCCCACAGCCGCAATAACTATAACTATAGCGCCAAGCAAAATCAGCCATCTTTTAAAGTTTTGCATTTTTCTAGTCTGTGTTTTCTGTCTTTTCCTTCGTTTCGCTTCCATTTTAAATTCCTTCTTTTCTTATTTATCTACTTCAAATTTTAGTACAACTATTCGTCTATAAGGTTACAAAATGTTTAATTTTTCGCTAATATATTTTCCTCCATTACCTATAATCTATTTTTTTCAATTATATATTCACAAGTTTAAGCTTTTTTATAAATAAAAAGGGTCATGTTTAAATCCACTTTAAACATAACCCTGCTCTTATTAAACTTTTATCCTAATATTAATTTGTCCTTAAGTCTATCATTTGAAAGAATATATTTAAATACAATTACTCCCAAAATTGAAACTACAACAAACTCTCCAACGGCTACTTGTACAACTGAAAGCCAAAATGGAAGCTGAAGCACATAATATAGTTCTGCTCCGATAATAAATCCATTTACAATAGCTGCCCATATAGAAGCCATAAATAAAACTACTGTAGTATTCTTAACTTCTCTTTTTATCATAAACTGTTTTGTGAAATAAATCATAACTAAAGCTAAGAATGTCGCTCCAGTTCCACAAACCACGTCTACCATTCCCATAGTAGTAAATAAGAAGTTAGATATCGCACACCCAACTGTTAATGGGATAAGATATAAAAAATCCACAAATACTAATAAAACTAAAATCTCTGAAATTCTAAACTGAATATTACCAAAAGATATTGGAGCAAATATTCCTGTTACTGCTACATATACAGCTACTATAAGTGCCATTTTAACCAGCTTTAATGTTTTTTGATTAGTGTTCATAAATATAATACCTCCTGAATTTCACAGACCTGCTCCCAGCATTTTATCTTACGCTAAGATAAAACAATGAAATCTATGTCACCTCAATTAGCCATACTCCTGTCCTAAATATACTAAGGCATTATATTTTTCCCATCAACACCAATCTAATACATCTGATTTTAAAAATGCGTAGAAAAAATAAAGACCGTCATTAATCTGACAGCCTTGTAATCTTCAAAACAAATCACTAATCGCAAAATTAAGCTATAACTTCATTCAAATGAATAAAATTATAGCATATCGATCAATGATACAAAAGATTTCAATGCCGTAGTTTTATTTAAAGGCAGGAGGCTTACGAACTGCCTATGTTTTATTTTACCTTAATATTATACATAAAAAAAAGGTGAAGTACAAGTCTTCACCTTGATAAATCTCATTTGAAAATAATAAAGATTTATTATTTAAATCTTCTTCCAATTTCCTCTAAGCATGCTTTTGCTTTATCCATGATTGGAATGATTTTTCCCTTTTTATCCTCTTTAACTTTACTAATACTTTTATTTAAAGCCTCATATTTTGCTTTCAAAAGTCTTTCTGTATGTTCAGGGTACATTTTTAATAGCTCAATATATTCCTCTGTAATATTATCGTATGCTACCATATCATCAATGGCATCAGCTACTTCATTATAAATATTGATTTTTACCAAGGTTGGTGCCTCGTCCTTTGCTCTATCAAAATGCTTTCGTTTAACCTTCCATGGCTTTGGAATGTCTTGTTCAAGGTTATCAGCTTCACTTTCAAAAATAACAAGGTTCTTTATAGCTTCCCTTTGTTCAATAATATCAAAATGTCCAAGATATTCAGTTGCCTTTGCCTTTTTTATTATTGTGTTAAAGTCCATAAACCCACATCCTTTCACTTTAATATATAATTCTATGAATTTCTGATTTTTCCTTCTTATTATTATCATAAAAAAATTTTTACATACCTATCCCTTCTTCCTATTTCGTTAAATACTTAAATTAATCTGACCAAATTATGACTTTATTTTTTATAGACAATTCCTACTCTCTTCATTCGGTGGAGTAAGTTCCATTAACCAAATCAAAGATTTGGAGTGTCACTTATGTTAAGTTTAGGTTAAATCTTGTCCACACTATGTTAAACCTATGTTAATTCTATTAAATTCTCTTTAAGTTTATTGTATGTTTAATATATAAATACATAACATAAATACAAATTATTTTGTGGAGGTTACATCACATGGACTTGTTTTTAGTAATTAATCTTCTTGGTGGACTTGGGCTTTTCCTATTCGGTATGAAAATGATGGGAGATGGACTTGAAAACTTTGCAGGAGATAAACTTAAAGGTATATTCGATAAAATAACATCTAATCCTATAAAAGGCGTAATAACAGGAGCCGTTGTTACTATGCTTATCCAAAGTAGTAGTGCTGCTACAGTTATGGTTGTTGGTTTCGTTAACTCTGGAATTATGAACCTTATGCAGGCTGCATATGTAATTATGGGGGCTAACATAGGAACAACAATTACTGCTCAGCTCATAACATTTAACTTTTCTTCAATAGTTCCTGTATTCATAGCAATAGGTGCTGCCTTTGTTTTATTTAATAAAAAGAAAAATCTTAAAGAAATTGGATACATAGCTCTTGGATTCGGTATACTTTTTCTTGGACTAAACAATATGTCTGGGGCAATGAAACCTCTTAGAGAATCTGTGATATTTACTGACTTAATTCTTGGATTAAGAGGCCATGCAATATTAAGCTTGCTAGTTGGAGCACTTATGACTGCTGTTATTCAAAGTTCTTCAGCAGTGACGGGTATATTAGTAGCTTTAGCATCATCTGGTGTAATTCCTATAGACGTTGCAATCCCGGTTTTACTTGGAAGTAACATTGGAACTTGTGTTACTGCATTAATCTCAAGTCTTGGAACTACAAATGCTGCTAAAAAAGCTGCTCTAATTCACTTCTTCTTTAATGTGATTGGTGCTTTAATTTTCTTAATCCCGCCAATTCGTGGATTACTTCAAACTCTCGTTACATCTATTACACCTGGAGCTGGTGGAGAAGAAGTTGCTAGACAAATTGCAAACTCTCATACTATCTTTAACGTAACTAACACAATTTTATTATTACCATTTACTAAATATCTTGTTGCTCTAGTTAACCGTCTGCTTCCAGAAGATGAATCTGAAGAACTTCCAAAGGTTAAATTTATTGATGACAGACTTTTAGAAACTCCTTCTATAGCCTTTGGTCAATCTACTAATGAAGTTGTTAGAATGGGTAACCTAGCTAAGAAAAACTTACAATATGCCCTAGATGGTTTTATGAATGGTAACTCTGATTTAATTGATAAAGTATATAAAAATGAATCTATAATAAATTTACTTGAAGGTGATATCACAAGATACCTTGTTAAACTTTCAAACTCTGATATAAGTGATATTCAGAGAGCTCAGCTTGCTTCATACTTCCATGTAGTTAATGACATAGAACGTATTGGTGATCACGCTGAAAACATAGCTGATTTTGCTAGAGAAAAGGTAGATAAAAATCTTAACTTCTCTGAAGATGCCATAAACGAAATTCGTAACCTGGCTAAACTTTGTATTGAATGTATCGATAATAGCTTAGCTTGCTTTGCAGACTATAACAAAGACGGCGCTGCTGAAGTTAGAAAACTTGAAGATAAAATCGATGCATCTGAAAAAGCTTTAAGAAACTCTCACATAAGAAGATTAAACAGTGGAATCTGTAATGCAACTGTGGGTACAATGTTCCTTGATTTAATAAGTAACCTTGAGAGAGTTGGAGACCATGCAATGAACATTGCTGAAATATTAGCTGAAAACTAGTAAAGTAAACTTTTTTTAATATGAAGTGCCTAAAGCATTAATTAAAATGCTTTAGGCATTTTTTTATTTAAAATTCTAATTGTAAAATTAAACCTAACTTTCCACTAGCTAACCTTAAGAAAACTTAAGGATACATAAATATTAATTTTATATTTGTAGATTATATTATATTATATATATGGAAAGTAATTTTCTCTGCATCTAAAGGAGTACCAAAAGCATAAGTTCGAGTTACCAAATCAAAGCTTTGAACATTCACTTATGGAAACTCCTTTTCCCTTCATTGACTTAAATATTAAAGAGGTGGAAACATATGAATATATTAATTTTAACAGGACGACTTAGAATGGGACATTACTCTACTTCAGCGGCAATAAAAGAGGAAATAACTGACACTATGCCTTATGCAGAAGTGCAAATAGTTAATATCTTTGATTATATAGTACCTTCCATCATCAACCTAATTTATAGTGGGTTTGACTGCTTAGTAAGAAAAATTTCTACCCTATATAACGTAATGTGCAAAGCTTCGAAAAATTATAGCTCTGCACCTTTCAAAAGAATTTTTATAAATAGAATAGAGAAACTTCTAAATAAAACCTGTACAGACATTATAATCTCCACCATTCCAATAGGCTCTCAATACATTTCAGCCTATAAGGAATATAGAAATATATCTCTTCCCCTTTTCACTTATATTACTGATTTATTTGACCATGCTGAATGGCTTGCTAAAATACCGATGTATATTTTGTTGGAACTCACGAGTTAAAACAGTTATTAGTAAAAAAAGACATCTCACCTAAAAAAATTCGTATCAGTGGTATTCCAGTAAAAAGAACTTTAAACTTCTCCAGCATAAACAGAGTAATAATATAAGAAAAAAAGTCTTAATTATGGGTGGTGGTGTCGGATTAATTTCTTTTTCTGATGATATCTATGATGCACTTGCTGAAGGCATTCTATAGATGTAACTATTATAACTGGAAAAAATAAAAATCTATTTCACAGTCTTAAATCTAAGTATCCATCCTTTAATACCATACTCTATACAGACAAGGTTTATGAATACATGCAAAGCTCCGATATTTTAATATCCAAAGCAAGTGGAATAACTGTATTCGAAGCTCTTTATGCTGAAATTCCATTATATATTATAAATCTATTTTTACTTCAGGAAATATCTAATGCAAGATATATAGCTAAAAGATAGCTTGGTGTAGTTACTTTGAATAATAGTGGTGACACAGCACTAAACCTAATAAAATTATTAAAAGATGAATCAAAATTAAATCTTTATAAGAATAATATGAAAACATTAAAATCTGAACTTGATAGCAAAGCTATTATTAAAGAATTAAATTTAAGAAAGGATTACGTTGATGAAAGCAATATTAATGATATTTGTAATAATACTTGCAGAAATTCTCTTATATGGGGTACTGCCTTCCGTCTATTATAGAGTAATAAAACCTCTTCCTAGGCTTAGAAGTACTACCTCAAAAACAATCTGCTTAACCTTTGATGATGGACCTGACCCTCGCTTTACAAATCAGCTTCTTGACTTACTAGCTAAATTTAATATTAAAGCTACCTTCTTTGTTGTAGCTGCTTTTGCTCAATATGATCCTGAAATTATAAATAGATTTATTGATGAAGGTAATTCCATTGGTTTGCACTTACTCTCCCATAGAAACAGTATGTGGGCTTCATCTTTTTACACAAAACATGATTTTAAGGAAAGTATTAAAATCTTAAATAACCTAGGTATACTTGTCCCCTTCTATCGACCACCTTGGGGACTATTTAATATTTTCACTGCAAAATATATTAAAAATACAATTTAAATCTGGTTTTGTGGGATGTTATGACTGAAGATTTGCGTGGCAACACAACCTCTGATATAATCTCAGCTAAACTCCTAAAACGAACTAGGAACTGCAGTATCATATGCCTCTCCGATGGAAGGCTCCTAAACGTATAATAGAAGCTCTAGAAAAAACTATTCCTGTTTTAATTGATAAAGGTTATACTTTTGTTAAGGCAGATGAACTTTATAAACAGTTTACTTATTAATTTTGAGGTGTAATATATGAAACAAAGAATTCTTGTAGTTGAAGATGACGAAGATATCATAAAGCTGCTAAAACTTTATTTAGAAAATGACGGCTATGACGTAATAACCTGCACAAATGGAGTTGATGCATTAGAGATTCTTAAAAATATAAAAATTGATTTAGCTGTACTAGATATAATGATGCCAAAAATGGATGGCTATGAATTAACAAAACGTATAAGACAACTTAGCAACTTGCCTGTGATTATCCTATCTGCTAAAAATGAAGTTAGCGATAAAGTCTTAGGTCTTTCCATTGGTGCAGATGATTATATGACAAAACCATTTAACCCCTTAGAAATCATAGCCCGTATAAAATCTAACCTGAGACGCTTCTATGATCTAAACAAAGACGAACCATCAAAGGAACCATATGATAAAATTATCATTGGTACTATTGAATTAGATTTAACAAATTTCACTGCTAAAAAGAATGGTGTAGAACTTTTTCTAACACCAACTGAATACAGAATACTTCACCTTTTAATGAAGTCACCTGGAAGGGTTTATACTAAACTTCAAATATACGAAAATATTAAAGGTGAATATTTTGAAAGTGACGATAATACTATTATGGTTCACATTTCTAAGCTTAGAGACAAGCTTGAGGACAATCCTAAGAATCCCATTTTTATTAAAACCGTACGGGGGGTTGGGTATAAAGTTGAAAAGAAATAAACGTAAAAAAGGTCACTTTTATTGGCTTTTAGCAAGAAACTATATTTCCTTTACCTTAGCTCTTGTAATAAGCTTTTCTTTCATTGCCATAGTTGCTACTCTAAGAATTTCAGGGGTGTTAAAAAATGAGGAAAATTCTACTCCTGATTTATACCTAGATATCCTTAAGAATGGCAACTATGAGGATTTCCCTGTGGAGGATTTATTAGATATTGACGGCTCTATTGTTATTCTAGATGAAAATCTAAAACCTATATATCAAAGTAGTGATAATATTAATACAACCTATAGTTCAAACGATTTACTTTTAATACCTGATTATAATATGAACTCCTATACACATGCAGAGACATACATTGATGCTAATGACAAAGAGAGAATCTTGGTAACATCTTATGTATATAAAAATAAAACTGCTGTTAATCAAGAACTTTGGATTTTCGATGAACAGCTTAATGTAATTTATAATACTCGAAATATTAATATATCGACCTTAACCCCACTAGAATTCTCTTATTTGACTCGTAACATCAACAACTCCTTTGAGGCTATGAAGTATTCCTTTAAAGGTAATGATGGTGAAAACTACACTATGATCCTATTAAAGTCTCTTATAAATAACAAAACCTTAATAAAGGTTTCTCATACCATTAAATATACCCTATGGACATTTTTAATTTTATATTTAATAATGATAATTTGCTTTATATATTGGCTTCATAGAAAAGTCAACAAACCATTAGCTCTTCTCGATGAGGCAATCCTTAATTTCTCCACAGGTGATTATGATATGGGCATAAACTATTCTGGACCAACAGAATTTGTTCAAATATGTGATAATTTTAATTGCATGGCAAGACGCTTATCTGAAAGTGAAGCTCAAAAGAAAAAGCTTGAAAATGAAAAAAAGAAAATCCTAGCTAATATATCCCATGATTTAAAAACTCCCATCACAGTAATTCAAGGCTATTCCAAAGCAATCTGTGATAACATAATTAAGGATGATCAAAAAGATTTATATTTAAATATTATTTATCAAAAATCACAATCGCTTACTGAGCTTATAAATTCCTTTAGTGAGTATAATAAATTAGACCACCCTGATTTCAAACTAAACTTAACTAAAGTTGATATTTGTGAATTTTCAAGAGAGTACTTAGCTGAAAGATATGATGAACTTGAAGTTGCAGGATTCCTCTTAGATGCCGATATTCCTGAAGAAATCCTCACATGCAGCATTGATTCTTTTCAATTAACACGAGTGTTTGAGAATATTATTTCAAACTGCCTTAAGTATAACCCAAGAGAAACTACACTGTTTTTTAATATTGAAAAAGCCGATGATAAGGTAAAGCTAACTTTAGGAGATAATGGCCTGGGAATTCCTAATGAATCCTCAGAACATATCTTTGAACCTTTTGTCGTCGGGGATTCCTCCCGTGGCACCAAAGAAGGTTCTGGATTAGGACTTGCTATAGCTAAAAAAATTGTACAAGAACATCATGGGAAAATAAGCTTAAAGAATCCACCTTCCCAAGGCTTCAGCACAGAGTTTGAAATTCTTCTCCCTCTATCCTAAATAAAATAAAAAGCAGAAACTTTATAGTAAAGTTTCTGCTTTTTATTTTAAGGAATTACTTCTCAATTCCAATTTCAATTTAAATCTAAACAATAAGAGTATTCTTTATACCATTTCCATTAACTATTGCTTCAAGTTCTTTCATATATTCAGTTGTTGGACTTGAAGTATTCAATAATTCCTTTCGTACTCCCATAGGTCTATATTTAATTAATTTATACTGTATTTCTGTATTTATGCTGGCTATCAGCTTACTTCCCTCATCCACTGTACGTTTATTATCAAGGACTTCTGGTACAACCACCGTTCTTATCTCATATATCTTATCCATGGCACCAAGCTCTTTTATATTTCTTATAACCATTTCATTATCAATTCCAGTAAGCATTTTATTTTCTTCTGAACTAAATGCCTTAAGATCAATCATTGTCTTATCTGTTACAGCCAAAAGCTCCTTATTATCACATATAGCTGTAGATGCATTCGTATCCATGAAAGTCGTTAATCCAAGCTTCTTAACTTCAGTAAATAATTCTACTAAAAAGTCACTTTGAAGACTGCATTCTCCTCCCGATACAGTAATTCCTGAAATAAATAACTTTACCTTTTCTACCTTTTCCAATATCTCTGCAACTGTTAGTTTAGAAATTTTAGGACTACTGTTCTTATCACAAGCTGCTACACATTTATCACAGTTTACACACTTATCAATGTCATACTCAACTTGTCCATCTACCATTGTAATTGCAGAAACTGGACATTCAGGCACACACTTACCACAGCTTACACATCTATTTATAGTTTCTGGGTTATGACAGTATAAACAATTATAGTTACACCCCTGAAGAAATATTGCCATTCTGTTTCCTTCACCATCAACATTGCTGAAAGGTATAATCTTATTTATATATCCTATGGTTCCTTTTCTGTTTTCCATGCTACTTCTCACACCCTCTATTAAATTTAGAATTTAGAATATTAGATGAAATTCCAGCAGAATTTCATCCAATTTAAAGAAATCCAGCATTGCTGGATTTCTTCATCAATTTTAAATTTTAATTAATAATTGTTCTTCTCTTCTCTTAATTTTCTTTCAAGAATCTTAGAATTCTTAGCTGCTCCATATCCAAGAACAACTGTATCATTAAGAACTTGCTCTCCTTTTGCTAAAGTTTCTATGTCAGAACGTTTAACAAGGTATCCTGTAATTCTTATAACATCACAGTCATCACAATATAGTGAGAAGTATCTTAATCCTACATTAAATCCACCTTTTATGATATCTAAGATTGATTTTGGATTGTTTTTAGCCATTTCATCAAATTTAAAGATATCGCCAATTCCAGATGGGAAATATTTATGGAACACAGCACTTTGAACTAAATGGTCATAGATTGCTGGCTCTTCCCCTATTGGAATTCTACATCCTGGACTTACTCCAGCATCACAATCCATTCCAACCTGTGCATGAAGCAGATAGTGATTATCTGAAACTTCACAATAAGGAACTTTATGGGCATTTACTCTCTCATACATTGCTTTTATAATAGTTTCTCCAAGCTCATTAGCTTCTTTTCCATAGCCAAATCTGTCCTTTTGCTCTGTAGCACCAAGAAGTGTATTTACACACTCTGCAAGACCTACTAAACCAAACATAGCACTAAATCTATCTCTTGAAAGTAAACCTTCTCTAACTAAAAAGCTTGATTCAAAGAAAGTGCTCTCTTCTACTATAAATTTAATTCTCTTATCCATATAATCAAGAGTTGCATCTATAGCGTCAGGTAATAATGTATTTAAAAAATGGTCTGTGTTGTAAGCCATATCCGCAAGTTTAGAAAGTACCATTCTTACTAAAGTATAGCTTCCGCCACCAATATTTAATCCATTGTAGCAGCTCACTATTCCATAGTTTTCTCCTAAGTCTGAAGAGAATATTTCATGGTTAGCAAAGCTTGGCTTAGCACAAGATAATGCTGTTTTTATAGCTTCTATAGCAAATTCATCTGGTGT
This sequence comes from Clostridium culturomicium, assembly GCF_000821305.1. Classification (GTDB taxonomy): domain Bacteria; phylum Bacillota; class Clostridia; order Clostridiales; family Clostridiaceae; genus Clostridium_J; species Clostridium_J culturomicium. Next base: position 33,372 of record NZ_CCXK01000015.1, read on the forward strand.
TTCTTTTGAGTATTTTAAAGTTATATTTGGAGTAGAATTTTGAAGCTCTCTTTCAACTTCTAATATTATTCTTCCAGCTTTAGTTGCAGCTGGACCTATATTAGCGTGGCAGAAAGAATCTGTAATAGTTCTATCTATGTGCTTTAAGAAGAAAGAAATAGCTTTTCTAGCTTCCGCCTCATCCTTTACATATGGTTCTAATAAAGTGTCAATATTTCCAACATATACAGGGAAAGATGTTATTGATGGAACATGCTTGTACAGAATAAGAAGGTTATTTACAGCCTCCCAAATATCTGTAGCTGGTTCTAATCTTAAGAACTTACTTCCATTTTTCATGAACTCCTCATAATCTGGCACGATGTATCTTGGTCTATATGGTGCATTACCTTCGAAAAGATCACAAATAACACCTGCATTTTGATACATTTTAGTTTTATTTGATTTATCTAGTACTTCTATAGAATTCTCAGCTTCTTTAGCTAAGTTTAAAACCTTCATTTCATAAGTTAACGTAGTATCTTTTATGATATCCATAACTTTATTACTCATTTCATCCACTCCCATTCATACCAATTATTAAATATGTTCTTAATTTCAAGAAATTTTAAATTATATTACTAGTATACTATGAACTATTAAATGTTGCTACACTTTTCGACATGAATCACAATCTGTAAATATATATGCTATACAATATAATCTTATAATAATATTATAATACAAATTAAATAATATTTCTATCAATCACAAATAATAATTATTAATTAATTTTATTTATTTAACATTATTAATTTTAATGATAATTACTTTCACACAAAAATGCAATTCTGTTTATACTATTATTAGGTACATTTGAATGTGAGGTCTTAACATGAAGATAGGAATTATATCCGATACACACATGAGTAAACATTTTTCTAAACTAAAGGAATTTTTATTAAAAAACCTTAAAGACGTTGATTTAATAATTCACGCAGGCGATTATACTTCAACTGAAGTAATTTCCTTACTTAAGGAATATACTGACTTTATTGGAGTGTATGGCAACAATGATAAATCAAAGCTAAGAAGTCTTCTCACCGATAAGCATATCTTAACCCTGGAAAATTATCGAATAGGCATCTGCCATGGAGATGGTCCAAAGAAAAATACTTTAGACAATGTTATGGATACTTTTAAAGATGAAAAACTCGATATAATAATCTTTGGTCATAGCCATAAAGCATGTATATTTACTAAGGGTAAAACTATGTACTTAAATCCAGGTTCATGTACAAATAAACGAAAGGAACCTTGGTTCTCCTATATTCTCTTAGAACTAAAAAAGGATTATCCAATCAATGCAACCATAAAGTTTTTCTAATTCAATAATAATTTTTCCTAACTTTTATAAAAAAATAAGGTGTTATTAATACCTTCAAAAGTATTAATAACACCTTATTTTATACGTACCCGTAAATTCCTCTTACTGAAACTTCCCCTGAAAGCACCTTATGAAGACTTCCATCTTTATATTTCACAATAAGCTCTCCATCTTCATCAATATCTAAAGCAGTACAGATTGTCTCTTGACCACCATTAATTACCCTAACCTCTTTTCCAAGAAGCACCGAACCTTTTCTACAAATATTGATGACTTCTTTAATTGAGCCTGTGCTCTTAAATAAATCATAATAATATTCTAAGTAATTTAAAACTTTAGCTGTTAGTTCCTTTCTGCTAACCTCTTCACTTAACTGAACTTTTAATGAAGTTGCTTTCTCATTCAACTCTTCTGGAAACTCATCCATGTTTACATTAATTCCAATTCCTAAAATAATATAATTTACTCTATCTATCTCTGCATTCATTTCAGTTAATATACCACAGACCTTTTTCCCTGCCATTACAATGTCGTTAGGCCATTTTATCCCTACATCTATCCCCATATCCCTTAATGCACTGTATACTGCAGCTGCACCAATTATAGTAGTTTTAGGCGCCAATACCGGAGATATCTCTGGAGTCAAAACTATAGACATCCATATTCCCGTGCTTTTCGGTGACTCCCACTGTCTTCCCAAACGGCCTTTGCCCTTGGTTTGAGCTTCTGCCGTGACAACCATACCTTCTATGATATTTTTTGCACATTCCCTTTTAGCCTCTGTGTTAGTGGAATCTATTTCTTCATGATGATTAAAGGTTCTTCCTATATATTTAGTCTTTAAAAAAGGTGAAACCTCTTCTTCATCTATTTTGTCAGGAGTTCCTATAAGCTTATAACCTTTATTCGAAACAGACTCTATTTCATATCCTGCTTCCTTTAAGCTTTTCATATGTTTCCATATTCCCGCTCTGGTAATTCCTAATTCCTCACTTAATCTCTCTCCTGATATATATTCGCCTTCATATTTCTTTAATATATTTAAAATTTTCTTCTTCATTAACAACTTACCCTTTAACCCTTATCTAACTTATTAACGGCTATAATACTTTTACTCATAGGTGTAATTATACTTTTCAGCCATCTTTTTTTTCTTCTCTATATAATTGTTACACCTTTCAAGAAAAATTTCAATATTTCTTTCTTCTTCATCTACCTTTTCTTGGGTAATTGGACCTCTACCCAATCTATCACAAATACCTAAAATAGCTACCTCTTCAATATAGCCACTTTTTGCAATTTTATTATAATCCGCATACTCTAAGTCCTTCACCACAAAAAGAATCTGCATATGAAGCCTTACAAGGTTTGCCACGTGCTTAAAAAATTCATCTTTCTTGTTGTATCCCATATCAGTAAGAAAATCTTCTGCTATTTGAAGCCCAGCCTTATCATGATTATAAGAAGTTATTCTTCCTCTTCTTAATTTAGTTGTAGTTAGTTTACCTACGTCGTGTAAAAGAGCTGCCCACATAAACGCCTTTGAATCCTTGCTACGACTTCTACGCTTTGCAGCTTCATCTATAACCATCATGGTATGAATCCACACATTTCCTTCTGGATGATACTTAGGATTTTGTTCAACACCTTTTAACTTTAAAAGTACCTCAAAGGGATACTTTGTAGGAAATTCCCCATTCTCAACTAAATTATTAAAATAAATAGATGGTTTCTCATCTTCTACTAGATGCTTTGAAAACTCTTCATAATAATTCATACCTTCAGCGTCAGCATTTATGCCAACAACTTTACTCACATCCTTTCTTCTATATAGTTTGTTCAATTTTATTAAAGATTATAAAAGGTTAACTCAAAATGAGTTAACCTTTTATTTCATACGTTAGCCTGCTGGATTCTCAGCTGGCGCTTCTGTTTTTGGTTTAGTTCCTCTTTTAACTATCTTATTAACAGTTTGATAATTATCATCATTCATTAAAATTCTTTCAGTTTCAACACCGTTAGTATAAGTTACTCTATAAACCTTAACCTTATATCCAGTTGAAGGCTGTTGCTCTACTTCTTCTTTTCCTACTTCCCATGTCGGCTCATCCTTATATTCTGTCTTTGGTTGAGTTACACTGTACACATCTCTTACAAACTCATAAGACTTTCCATCAATAACTGATGGATCTGAATAAAGAGCAAATGTTACAGAATTTGATGAAGTATACCCTTCTATATATATTGGATATTCAAATGGGTTTGTAAACACATAATCAATATATCCATAAGCTATAGTAGCATCCATTCCAAGATCCATATATCCAACTGGCATACTATGATTTAATCTTTGATCTGGTATTATACCTGCTTTTATAACTGCATTGTGAAAAGTTGATGAAACCTGGCATATTCCTCCACCATATCCTACTTCAACCTTATTCCCTACATATACACCGCCTGGCATATATCCTTTATCTGGAGTTGTATCACCAACTAAAGTATTAAAACTAAAACTTTCACCTGGCATTAATAATAAACCATTTATAGTTTTAGCACCTAAGTATATATTAGTATTTCTATTTTTATCAGAATTAGAATAATAAGTAGTTGCTGATGAAATTTGGACGCTAACTTTTTCAAGTGCTTCTCTTGTTCTAGATGGTATGTCTTCATTTATAACAGCTTCCACTTCTATATTTCCTTCTTTAGTTGAAGCTACCTTAGAGTTAATCTCATCAACAAGTGCTTGTACATCAAGTTTTTTACCTACAACATGGTCTGTTACAGTAAATCCAGAACCACTTTTGCTTATAGTAGCATTTTGTTTTTCAACATTGATTTCACTTTCCATTGTTGCTGCAACTGAGTTTATTATGTCCCCATTATATGTGAACTCAATTTCTATCTTATGCGTTGATGGCTCTTTTAAATATTTATAGGTGTCCATAACACCAAGTTCCCTATTAAACTTAAATGCCTTTTCAGCTACTTCTTCTATGTTGAATTGTACATCCAAATCACTATAGTTTATTTTATAGGTCTTGTCACCTGCAGTAATCGTTACTAATCTGTCTCCAATTGTATTGCTAAATCTTTCATTCAAAAGTCCGATAGCTTCCTCTTTTGTTTTTCCGCTCATATCTATATCTTCAATAATTACACCTGGCATTATTAATGTATCATAAACTGATACTGTTTTATTGATATGTACTGATATTCCAATTACCGCTAATAGAATTACAGTTATTACGGAAGAAACTCCTATGATTATAGCTTTTTTATTAGGTAATTTCTTACCATTATCTTGTGATGAAGGTAATTCATTAACTTCACCAGAATTTTGATTCTTATCCATAGTCACATTCCTTTCCTAACACTTTTAAAATAATAATTCCTACATAAAGTATATCATAATATCATAATATAATCATTTACTTCTATATACGATTTTTTTCGCAAATAGTTTCATTTTTCGCCCTCATATTTTTTAATTTATTTTACTTTCTTGATACGGTACATTTTACCAATAAATCTATCTAGTTCAATAAAAAAATCAGTCCACGTTATGAACTGATTTTTTGTCTAATACTTTGGGTTGCTTAATAAGATTTATACTATTATAATTTTTAGTTTCCCTGAAAACTATAAACTATTTACTAAATACTAACGTTCAACAACAATAGCTATACCTTGACCTCCGCCAATGCATAGTGTTGCTAAACCTGTTTTATTGTTTCTCTTTTCCATTTCATAAAGTAAAGTAGTTAAAATCCTAGCTCCTGATGCTCCTATTGGATGGCCTAAAGCTATAGCTCCACCATTTACATTTACTATATCTGTGTTAAATCCTAAATCTCTAACAACTGCTATAGATTGAGCTGCAAAAGCTTCATTAGCTTCAATTAAATCTAAATCCTCAACCTTTAGGTTTGATTTTTCTAAAGCCTTTGTAACTGCTTTAAATGGTCCATAACCCATTATTTCTGGATTTAATCCTGAAGATGCATAAGCTTTTATTGTAGCTAAATATTTTACTCCAAGCTCTTCTGCTTTTTCCTTAGACATAACGATGAACATTGCTGCACCATCATTAATTCCTGATGAGTTTCCAGCTGTAACAACTCCATCCTTTTTGAATGCAGGCTTAAGCTTTCCTAACTTCTCTATAGTTGTTCCAAATTTAGGATATTCGTCAGTATCAAAAACAACTGGATCCCCTTTTCTTTGTGGAATCACAACTGGAACTATTTCATCCTTGAATCTTCCTGATTTTATTGCTGTTTCAGCTTTTAATTGGCTATGTGAAGCAAACTCATCTAACTCTTCTCTAGTAATTCCCCATCTCTCTGCTATGTTTTCTGCTGTTATTCCCATGTGGTAATCATTGAAAGCATCCCATAAACCATCTTTGATCATTGTATCAACGATACCAGCATCACCCATTCTATGTCCCCATCTTGCACCTGGCATAACATATGGAGCATTACTCATTGATTCAGTTCCTCCACATAAAACAACATCTACATCTCCAGCCTTTATTGCTTGAGCTGCTAATCCTACAGCCTTAATTCCTGATCCACATACCTTATTTATTGTTGTAGCTGATGATTCTTGACTTAATCCAGCTTTTAAAGCTACTTGTCTAGCAACGTTTTGTCCAAGACCTGCACTTAATACGTTACCAATTATAGCTTCTTCTATTATAGCTGCATCTATTCCAGCTCTATTTATTGCTTCCTTAGCTGCTATAGTTCCAATTTCAACTGCTGATAACTTAGCTAAACTTCCCCCAAATGAACCTAACGCTGTTCTTGCTGCACTTACAATAACTACTTCTCTCATTTTTAACCCATCCTTTTCTCTTATAATATATTTTTTATCAATCTATGTTAAATCTAAATGTTGAGTTATGCCCCGTAACATAAATTGCTGCTGAAAAATTTTCGCATTATATACTATAGCAATTCCCATGCCAACTTTGCTTTTTCCCAAACCCCTTGTAAATAAACCTTTTCAAAAATGTCCTCTTTTCAACGTGTAAACTAAAGTTTACACACCTCTTTATTACATTTTACCATTTAATTATATATATAGCAAACAAATCTATTTTTTCTTTGCTTTATAAGCCTTTTTCCCTTTAATCTATATTTTACTTACTTAATATGAACTTTTATAACTTTTTTCTTCACAAAAATAAATATGTAAACTTAATTGACATGTCAACTCAAGTTTACACATTTTATTTTGTTATATCTCTAAATTCAGTCTCTTTATTTTTTTGTAGAGACCTTGTCTGCTAATCCCTAATTTTTTAGCTGCTTCATTTTTATTTCCTTTACTTTCATTAAGTACTTGCAGTATCATTTCTTTTTCTAACTCATCTGTAACGTGCTTTAACTGCTTCCCTTGATTAATTATAATTTCTTTATTGGCTTGAAGAATCTTTTTAGGTAAATGTTCTGGCATAATAATAAGCTCTGCATTTAAAAGATTTATAGCTCTTTCAATTACATTTTCAAGTTCCCTGACATTTCCTGGCCAATCATAGCTTTTTAAATAATCTATAGCTTCTTTACTAATGCCTTCACTGTAAACCCCAAACTTGTTACATAACTTTACCCTTAAGTGTTCTGCTAACTCTTCAACATCATCAATACGCTCTTTTAATGATGGTATATTTATATGCATGACATTTAGTCTATAATATAAGTCTTCTCTAAACTTACCTTCTTTAGTTAAGGACTGCAAATCTTTATTAGTTGCTGCAATAATTCTGACATCAATCTTTCTTACATCATTACTTCCAACTCTAACAATCTCTCTCTCTTGTAGTACTCTTAAAAGCTTTACTTGCATAAAAAGCGGCATGTCCCCAATTTCATCAAGAAGAACAGTTCCTCCATCAGCTAATTCAAACTTTCCTTTTTTTCCTGTTCTCTTAGCTCCTGTAAAAGCACCTTCCTCATATCCAAACATCTCTGATTCAAATAATTCTGGAGGAATTGCACCACAGTTAATTTTTACAAATGGCATTCTAGCTCTTTTGCTGCTGTTATGAATTGCTTCAGCTAAAAGCTCCTTGCCTGTACCGCTTTTCCCTGTAATCAATACTGAGGAATCTCCCTTTGCAACCTTCTCTGCAAATTTAACTATCTCCCTAAAACCACTATCAACACCTATAAGTCTATCAAATGTATGCTGAGCTGTGTTTTCAGCCTTAATACCATTCTTATAGAACTCCAGCTCCTGCTCTAAATTCATAATCTTATTATTTAATATTTTTAGGTTATCTATATCCTTGAACATAACTCTGCCAATAGCACCCTTAAGCTCCCCATTGATAATCATCGGAACTCTCATGGATATCATTTTATGCCCACTAACCTCTTGAATTGTACCAATCTCATTTGAGCCTTCTTGTGCAATAAGATGAAGTCTTGTATTTTCAATTACTTCGGTTACATGCTTTCCTTCTGGATTTTCACAACCTAAAAATTCCTTATATCCATCGGTCATCATTATTATTATTCCCTTTGTATCAACAATAACCATATACTCTCCTAAGCTATTTAAAGCCCAATTAAGAATCTCCTGGTCAATATACATAAAACCCCCCCCAGCATTTATCTTGAGATATAATTTACAAATTTAAGACATCCACTTACTATCTTCACCATATATCTTCTTAAGATGCTTAACCGCAAACTCTCCTGTTATACCTACAAATATACCTGTTCCAATACCAGCTATACTCATTACTGGCAAATACAGCATTACGCTCATTGTTTGTACAATAAGGGCTGATGCAAACAACTGTCCAATGTTATGGAATACAGCTCCTACACAACTCACCCCTATAATACTGACTTTATTTTTAAATAATCTTTTAGTAACAACCATCATTAAATAACTTAATACTCCACCTGAAAGACTATATAATAATCTCGATAAGCTTCCTCCAAACATTACTGAAAGAACAATTCTTAATAATAACACTAAAAAAGCTTCCCCATCCTTTAAAGTGTATAGAGCTATAACTGTAATTATATTTGCAAGGCCAAGCTTTGCACCAGGAGTTATAAAAGGCACTGGTATCATATTTTCAAAAATATGAAGTACTAAGGACATAGACACTAATAACGCTATATATATCATTTTTCTTAAATTCATATTACTACTTCTTGTACTCATTTTTTCACCTCTACTGAGAAATTACATCTTGTTCTTTATCCCCATTGTCTGTACCAACAACTTCAATGATTACTCTATGTGGAAGGCATACAATCATATCACCTGGTCTCTTTGCAACCCCTTGATTAACACAAACTCCATCACTACAATCTGCCTCAACTATAGATATTCCTCCATCATGTACTACAATCTTGTTATTTCCTTCACTAGTTTCAATCGTAAATTCATCATCCTTCTTAGCTGATAAATCTATTTCTGCCAACACTTTTCCATTGACAGTAACAATCGCATACAGCTGACTTTCATCAATATTCTTATTTTTATTTTTAAACATAAGATATGGTACAAAAGAAACAATCAACAATAGTCCTATTATTACAACATCTAATCTTTTCATTACTTTCATTATTTTCATACGTTCATCACCCATCTTTTGACTTTTTAATTAAACTTTTTTTCAATTATTAATTGAAAGTAATAAGTTAATGCTGACCAAATTTAAACTTGGAACATCCACTTATACTATACCTAAATAATTATAACAGTATTAAATATAATTTTACACGTATTTTTTGTTAATAAAATAACTTTTTCTACAAAACTCATCAAAAATCATAAAATATTGTTACAATTATTTTAATTACATTTACTAAGAACTACAATTCATATATAATTGTAATCGCGAAACTACATATACTATATGTAGAATTAAATTTTACAATCAAAGTTATTAAACCTTATTAAAAATTTTAGTTTTGTACTTTTTAAATTTAACGATTTTTATATACAAAAATTTCTAAGAAAAGGAGGATTAATTTATGAAAAAAGGAATTATAACTTTATTTTTTGTTTCTATTTTAACTACTTTCATGGTTGGTTGTGGAAATAAAGCTCTTCAGGATGGGACTTATACTGCAGAAGACTTAAAATATGATGCTCATGGCTGGAAAGCGTCTGTTACAATCACCGTTTCCAGCGGAAGAATCTCCGATGCCAAATTTGAATACACTGCAGAAGATGGTACAACCAAAAGTGGAAATACAGCATATGGTGAAAAAATGGCATCAGCAGTAGGCATAACCCCTGATGAATATATAGCTCAATACACTCAAAAGCTTGTGGATACTCAAGACCCTGATAAAATAGATGCAATTTCTGGTGCGACAACATCCCACAAGGATTTTAAAACCTTAGCAACAGCTGCTATTGATGCCGCAAAATCTAGAAATACCACAACCACAGAAGTTGAACTATTCAAATAAATTTATATAAACACAATTATAATCTATAGGAGGCACACATGAAGAATTTAAAAAAACTTTCCTGTTTCTTAGCTGTCCTTATGACAATTACAATATTAGCAGGATGCTCAAAATCAAAAGTACCGGCTGAACCTACAAGTAAAACAGCCCTAGTACTTGGAACTGTATGTACTATAACCCTATATGATAGTGACGATACGGAAATTATCGACAAAGCTATTGCCAGACTTTCAGAACTTGAAGATATTTTAAGTATTAATAAAACTGGTACTGAACTTGACTTAGTTAACGATATGTCAGGAATTGAACCAGTTAAAGTATCTAAAGACACCTTAACTGTAGTTAAAGAAGGGTTAAAATACTCTAAACTTTCTAACGGAACTATGGATATCACCGTTGGTCCTTTAGTTAAGCTATGGGGTATTGGTACTGAATGGGCTGCTGTTCCAACTCAAGAAGATATAGAAACAGCTAAAAGCCTTATAAATTATGAAGATGTTGTAATTGATGAAGCCAACAGTACAATATACTTAAAAAAGCCTGGAATGAAAATAGACCTAGGTGCTATCGCTAAGGGATATGCTGCTGATGAAGTTGCTAAACTTCTTAAAGATAATAGTGTGAAAAGTGCCATCGTAAATCTTGGTGGTAACATATTTGTTTTAGGCAATAAAGTTGACGGCAGTGACTGGAAAGTTGGAGTTCAAAATCCTGAAAATGACGGAGATTCAACAATTGGATATGTAACTGTTACAGACAAATCAGTTGTTACTTCTGGAATTTATGAAAGATATTTTGAAGAAGACGGTAAAAAATATCATCATATCCTAAGTCCTGAAACTGGATTTCCATATGAAAATGAAATACTTGGTGTATCAATCCTTTCCGACCTCTCTATCGACGGAGACTCACTTTCAACAACTTTATTCGCTCTTGGTGTAGAAGAAGGTCTAAAACTTATAGAATCTCTTGAAGGCGTAGATGCAATCTTTGTTACTAAAGATCACAAACTTCATATGACAAAAGGGTTTGAAGAAATATTCACATTAACAAACACTGATTATTCAGTTGCAGAATAATAAAAACACTTTGTAAGATACCCTCTTACAAAGTGTTTTTATTTTTATTCGTAAGTTTCTTCCTCATTCTTTAATTCAGACAATAACATTTATCTTCACTATAAACTACACCTGTAGCAACCTCTATGCTGTATTTTAAAGCTTCAACCTCAATGAATTCCATTTTAGCCTCAACTAAAGTGTTTTTAGCTTCTATCTTCGCATATTCCTCATCAAGGGTTTTAATAGCGTTTTCAACTGTTGCCTTTTCTCTTGCCGTACACTCCTTCGCGCCTTGGAATATACCATTTATTATTTCTTGTAGTTTTTCTTGTAGAAAGCCTAATTTTTCTTCTATATTTTCTACTACTGCCTTACTGATATTATCTACATTTTCTAAAACTAGAGTTTTTATTTTTGTTCTAAGATTTTCAGCTTTTTCCTCATTTTTAAGGAACATAACCTTAATCCCATCCTTCATTGCACTAAATAAATTTTCATTAGGTATTATTGTAACCCTGTAATTTATACTTTGAAGATATGACTCATAATTCACTAAAAACTCTTGAATAATTTCGTCTAATTGCTTAATTTCTATTGTCATTATGTTTTCCGCAAACTCTGGATATGATGAAATTAGTGTTTTTCTATTTTCTTCAATTCTATCTAGTGTCTCTTCCTGGAAGCTATAATACTTTGAGTACTTAGCAATATAAACCTGGAACTGTTCTAGCATTAACTTATAAATATTTTTGGTACACCATGATTCTACTGACCTTGATAAAATTTCTTCTGCTTTTTCTTTTAAGTTAGCCACATCTTCCAAGTCATCTATAGCCACAAATCTTGTTTGAAGCAAATCTGGTATTACTGAAGCAATCTTATCTCCAGCATATTGTCTTAAAAACTCTATATCCTTATTAACCTTCAAGCTAAATTCTTTGTGATTATTACTTAACTCTTCTTCAATATAGGAGTATTCTCTGCCACATTCTGAAATAATATATCGTTTTTCCTTAAATTCTGCCTTAACAGCTTTAATATCTTCTTTAATATAATTCAAGGAATCTAAAATATCTTTGTTAAATATATCAAACTTATGCTTCACTATACTATCAGGAACATCTTTCACAATAAAACTAATTACATCCTTTTTAGCTCTTATTTTTTTCATATCAAGGAACTCAATATTTTCAAAATTTAATAAGGTTTTTATCATTGTTTCATTATAACTTAAAGAGCCCTCACTAAACTCTTCTGATTCACTATTAAATAATATCAAGACCTTATTCTTCAAGCTTTCCTGCAGAATATGCCTCATATAGGTTATATCCATATCTCTTAATTCTCTATGTCCATCAATTACAATAATATTTAAATCTGTCAACCTTGCTAAAGCTGAATTTTCATAAGTCATTATACAGCTATTATTCTTTAATAATCCTTCTTTTACTATTATCTCATAGCTGTACTTTTCCTTAATATGTGCTTCCACTTCCATGGAACTACTAGTTACAAGTACAATGTCCTTATGCTTGTAAAAAATACTTTCTCCAATACCTTCATTGATTATTGACGCAATTTTCTCATCATCAAGATTACAGATTCCAATAATCATTTTATTTGAACCATTTCTAGCTATATCTAAAGTCTTAATGGTATCATCAATACCATATTTTTTAGTTAAAACCTTTAAATTATCATATAAATAGTTCCATGGATATGCATCTAACGCATAAGACTCACCATTAATATTCTCTTTGCAAATTTCCAAGCATTGTTCTACATAAGGATATATATCTTTATTTACATTTGCAACTTCAATAATAGCTTTTAATTTTGCAGAACTTTCTAATCCTTTTTCAAAACTCTGATTTTGAACTGCAGTATTCATTAAATATAAAGTGAAATCAAATTCATATTGTCTTAAATAATCATTTTCGTACTTTTCAATCCTGATATCCTCGTAAATGTTTTTTAAAACCATAATAACTTGTCCACAAGCACTAAAATCATTTCTCTTCACCTTATTAAAGCACTGTCTTAAATAATCTAATACTATTACCTGGGTTGGTTCGATACCTCTTACATTCATATATAGTGTGTAAGCAATGGTACTCCAATCAACTATTTTAAAATCCCCAATTAAAAGATTTAAAAAACTAATTACTTTATGTACACATTCTGCATTAAGCTCGTCTGCTTCCCTACAGATAATATTTACTATGTTAATCCAATGAGTTATATCATTTTTTATGTATTCAGCTGTAGCTATTTCTAAAGCATTTTCATACTCCTTAGCTTGTATTAAAAATTCTACAACCTCATTGTTTATCCCCTTATATGTAGATGAAATCTTCATTACACTTCTTGCTGCATCATTGGCTATTGCTATAAGCTTAAGCTCTTTAGCTGTTTTAAATATAGCAGAGTGCTTCTCTACATATAGGCATTCTTCTTCACCAATAATACTTTCATATAATTCTAAAGCCTCGGCTCCCTCTTCCATATCACCAAGATTTTTTCTTGCCCACATAAGAATTTCAAAGAATACAACACCTATTTTCTCTTGGATTTCCTCTGTCTGATACTTATTGCCAGCCTTTAATGACTCTTCCATCATCTCTGCAGCCTTAAGAAAATACTCTTTAGCTAACTGAAGATTTGCTTCATTATAATAAATCTCTCCCAAAGAAAAATAAGCTAATAATAAATCTCTAAAATCTTCATATTCCATATTAGCTATAACTTTATAATCAAGCTTATCAATAATATTTAAAAAGTAGCTTTCACAATCCTCTTCCAAAATATCTGCATTGTAAATATACTTCAAAGTCCATTTATAATATCTCTTTAAAATCAAACAAGGACCACAGCTAAGGTCCTTATCACTAAGATCTAAGTAGAACCCTAGCTTATTAATATTTTCCTCACACTGATTTAAAAATTTAACCTTTTTTGTAAAATTCATAAATCCATTCTCCTTACTTTTTCTCCATATCCTTCGATTTGTTCATACATTTTTCCATTGCATCTATCACTGCTGCTCTAAACCCATTTTGTTCAAGAGCTTTTACAGCCTCTATTGTTGTTCCACCAGGCGAACAGACCATATCCTTTAATTCACCAGGATGTTTTCCTGTTTCTAACACCATTTTTGCTGATCCAAGTAATGCTTGTGCAGCAAATTTATATGCCTTCTCTCTAGGCATTCCACCTAAAACTGCCCCATCAGCCATGGCTTCTATCATCATAAAAACATAGGCTGGTGCAGATCCGCTTGCACCTATAACAGAATGAATTAAATACTCTGGAAGTATTTCTGCCTTTCCAAAGCTTTCAAATATTTTTTTCACTGATAGAATTTCATCTTCTGTTACTCTGTCATTACAGCAAAGGCTGCTCATACCTTCACCTACAAGAGAAGGTGTATTTGGCATTGCTCTTACAATTTTATATTTATTTTGAAGGATATCCTCCATTTCATTTATAGTAATTCCAGCTGCTATTGAAATAACTATTGTGTCTTTATTTATATATTCTTTTATTTCATTTAATACCTTTAAAAATATATTAGGTTTAACTGCTATAAATAGAATATCCATGCTTTCAGCAAGCTCTTTTGCTGAATTACTAATCTGTACCCCATATTCACCTTGAGTTATTTTTAATTTCTCAACATGAGGTCCATAAATAAATATATTTTCAGCTGCTATTAATTTAGAATTTAATATTCCTCCTATAATAGCCTTTGCCATGTTTCCTGCTCCTATAAACCCTATTCTCTTATTCATGTCATCCTCCTGACTATACTCTTCCGTTGTTTATAGAACTAATATCTCTTCTTGTGTTAACTAATAATATTTTTCCCATTTTATTAGTATTATTTATATAACAATGATTTTTTCCACCATCAAAATGAGCTGTATCTCCTGGATAAAGACTGTATTCAGATCCATTTACAAATAGTGTTATAATCCCTTCCAATACATAAACAAACTCTTCTCCCTCATGGTTATACTCTTGTATCTCACCTCTGCTAAATGGTAATATGTCTATTATTCTTGGTAATATCTCTTTTCCTTCAATATCATTTGATAATACATAATTTATATAATTAGAATCATCTAATTTATAAATATCTCTTTCGTAACTTCTCTTAATAAAGTTTTCTCTCTTTTTAATCGTACCTAGTAAAAAATATGATAAATCTACCTCTAATGCCTCTGCAATATTTAGTAATGAATCAGTAGCCACACTTGTTAGTCCTCTTTCTAGTTGTGACAAAAATCCAGTAGACAAGTCAGTTTTCTCACTCAATTCTTTTAATGTCATCTTCTTATTAATTCTAAGGTCTTTAATTCTGCTACCTATAACTTTATTCAATTCCCCCACCTCGTATTTTTTACTTATATTAATATTATTACCTATGTATAATTTCTTGTCTAGTTACATTTCTATTAATTGATAAATCATTGATAAAAAAATATATATTTCCATACGATCAACTATATATTAAAAGAATTTACGTATAAATAAGCTATTCTAACGAAACTTGTCCTCATTAGAATAGCTCTCAAATTAATTAATATTAAATATAATTACTTGTTATCATAAATTAAATTTTCATTACTTAAATCTTTTTCATATTTTCCATACATAGTTAAGGCTATTATTATGAAAAATACTGGTCCTGCAATACTCCAAAGTGTCTTCGAAACATTTCCATTAATAGCTGGCTCAACAATTGAAAATAGATTTGCAAAAACTACTAACCCAGTAACCACCCAGGTAATTACTATAGTACTAAATTTATTTTTAAAAACAACGTAAGGCTTATGTATCTCTTCTTTTCTTTTAAATCCAATAAATGCTGCTGAAATAAACATATATGGTAATGTCATTGCCACATTTGTCATTGCCACAAGTATATCAAAAAATTCTGCCATGACATCTCCACCAAATGCAACTAATAATACTATTACAATTGTAGTTACCCCTTGGAGTATCATTGCTTTTACAGGCATTCCATCCTTCAATTCAGTAATCTTATCTGGAAGCAACCCTTTTGGGCATCCAGCAATAAGCTGTTTTAATGGAGCAAAAGTTAATGTGAAAAATGCTCCTGCCATGGATAGAACCATAGAAATCCCTACTATTCTGGCAGTCCAGTTTCCAATATTCATACACATTGATTCTGTAGCTCCAAAAGCTGCCCCAATTTGATATCCTAAGTTATTCATTATTAAATAAGTTGCATTTCCCAAATTGATAACTTCTCCATATTGCCCTGTAATACCTAAGATAGCCTCCCAATTTGTAAATATACCAACTGCAAAAATACCAATGGCATAACCAGTTCCAATAATCACTGATGCTATTAAAAGACCCTTTGGAAAGTTTTTTTCTGGATTCTCTGTTTTATCAACAAGACCACCTATAACTTCAATTCCGCCAAAAGCAAATAAAGTAAACACTAAAAAAGATAGCATTGACAATGGATTTTGGTAACCTGGGTTTGGTGACGTTACAACTGCTGATAAATCCTTAAAAGGCTGAGCAAGTTGTCCACCATTTCCTATCAGTACTAATAAGCCTCCACCTATTAATATCAGGTTTAAAGCCATAACAGCTACCCCACCAACTGATGTTACCTTCTTTACTTTATCTATACCCTTTGCAGATATAAAAGTTACTGTTGCAATCCATAGTGATGCTAAAACTCCCAACGTCTTTGTACTGCTTAAGCCAAATAAGGACCAAGTACCTGTGGTATCTGTACCAAACACAGCATTTGATAGTGGTATCCAAATTGCAGTAGATAAATTAACCATTAAAATAACAATTGATGCATACCACATTACAGTTACAACAAAAGCATATTTAGAATTCACAGATTTCTCCATCCAAGAG
Source organism: Clostridium culturomicium (assembly GCF_000821305.1). Taxonomy (GTDB): domain Bacteria; phylum Bacillota; class Clostridia; order Clostridiales; family Clostridiaceae; genus Clostridium_J; species Clostridium_J culturomicium. The sequence goes on from NZ_CCXK01000015.1 coordinate 50,165, forward strand.
TAAATTCCCCCACTTTTATTCTTAAAGGCAGCTCCATACTCTGCCATCATAAAAGCAAAAGGTATAAAGAACAATAGAACAGATACCAAGAAGAATGGTATTGCACTATATCCCATTAAGTAAAATGAACGAGGCATATTGTTAAAGCCATAAACCGTTGTAAATGTCATTAAAATAAGAGCCCTCATTGATATGGTCTTTTTCTTTTGTGTTTCAGTCATTTTTTCCCTTCTTTCTAAGCAAATTTTATCGCATGTGACTATTATATCTATATTGGCAAGTTTTTCAAGGAAAACAATAAATCTCTATTGTAAATCTTTTTTAGTTCGAATGCATATGAGGGTTTCTTTAAGAAAAAAAGCTAAGGCACTTTCGCCTTAGCTTTTTTTCTAATTATTTTATCTTTCCTGATTTTTGCAACTTTTCATATCTGCTGAATAAAACAAGGGCAAATACAGAAAAGACTACTGGTCCTGCAATACTCCACACTGTTTTAGCAATGTCACCATTCATTGCAGGTTCAATAATTGAAAATATATTAGCAAAACCAACAATTAACGTTACTACAACTGTAAATAAAATTGTAACACCATTACTTTTAAATATTTCAAAAGGTTTGTTAATTTCTTTTTTTCTTTTAAATGATATAAATGCACCTGATAAAAACATGTATGGAATAGTCATCGCCACGTTAGTCATTGCAACTAAAATATCAAAAAATTTAGCCATGGATTCCCCACCAAAGGATACCGCGATAATTATAACAATAACAACAATAGCCTGAACTGTCATAGCATTTAAAGGCATACCATCTTTAGTTGTTGCTATATAATCTGGGAACAAGCCTTTTGGTGCACCTGCAATTAACTGTTTAAGCGGAGCATAGGTCATTGTGAAAAATGCACCTGTTAGAGCAAAAAGCATTGATAATCCAACGAATCTAGCTATCCAGTTTCCGATTTGAACACAAACAGCTTGTGAAGCTCCAAAAGCTGCTCCTAATTGATATCCAAGGTTATTCATAATTAAATAAGAAACGTTCCCCATGGTAATTATATCTCCGTATTTACCATTTGCTCCAAGAATATCATTCCAGTTTGTAAATACTCCTGTACAAAAGATTCCAACAGCATATCCAATTGCTATAACAATAGCAGATAAAGCCAATCCCTTTGGAAAGTTTTTTTCTGGTTCCTCTGTTTGGTCAACAAGACCTCCAACAACTTCGATACCACCAAAAGCAAAAATAGCAAATACTAAAAAAGACATTATTGATATCAATGTTTGATATGCTGGGTTAGGTGATGTTACAAATGTTGCCATTCCTTCGATAGGTTGTGCAAGCTTTCCACCATTACCTATTAATATTGCAATAGCCCCAACTAATAAAAGTACATTTAGTCCTGCTACTGCAGTACCTCCAACTGAAGTAATTTTTTTTATTTTTTCAATTCCCTTAGTAGATATAAATGTTACAAATATAATCCATAATACTCCTAAGACACCTAAAGTCTTTGTTGCACTCAACCCAAATAATGACCAAGTGCTGGTCTTATCTATCCCTGAGATGGCATTGGATAAAGGTACCCATATCCCTGAAGATACGTTAACCATCCAAATTACCGCTGATGTGTACCACATAAAAGTTCCAACAAAGGCATACTTCGCATTAACGGATTTTTCCATCCAGGAATATATTCCTCCTGTTTCATTTTTAAATGCAGCTCCATACTCAGCCATCATGAATGCAAATGGTATAAAGAATAAAATTGCTGCTCCAACGAAAAATGTTATTGAGCCATAAGACATTAAATAGAATGATCTTGGCATATTGTTAAAACCATAAACTGAAGTGAAAATCATTAATATAAGTGCTGTTAAGGATAGTTTTCCTCCATTATTTGATGACATTATATTTCCTCCTTTGTATTGCAACTGATTTGGTAACATAGTTTTTCCTTACCAAGACAGCTATCTTAACTTATTGTTTCACTTCATAGAATAATTATGTACTACCCTTTTTAAAATCTGACACCAATTTAAATATAAAAAACCTCAATACGTGACAACTTATATCATGTATTGAGGTTTAATTCTATAGATTATTTATATTATTTTTATATTGCCTTTGTAACTTCTTTTAACCATGCTGTTTCTTCTTCATTTAATGATGGACTTAATTTTTCAAATACTTCCTTATGATAAGCATTTATTAAATCTATTTCTTCTGAAGTTAACATATCAACTTTAATTGCATCTAAGTCATATGGACATAGAGTTAAGTTTTTAAAACAGAAGAAGTTACCAAATTCAGTACTGAACTTAGGTTGTACTGCAACTAAGTTTTCTATTCTTATGCCGTGGCTTCCTGCTCTATAAACTCCTGGCTCATTAGAAATAACCATTCCAACTTCTAATGGTACTTGAACATAATTCTTTCCGATAGACATTGGGCCTTCATGAATATTTAAGAAGAATCCGACTCCATGTCCTGTTCCATGGTTAAAGTCTATTCCTCTGCTCCAAATATCTTTTCTAGCTAAAACATCTAGGTGACATCCAGCAGTTCCTTCTCTAAATATTGCATTTCCAAGACTTAAGTGACACTTAAGAGTTAATGTGTAATCTTCTCTCTCCTGCTCTGTTAATTCTCCTAATGCAAAAGTTCTTGTTATATCTGTAGTTCCATCTAAATATTGTCCACCTGAATCTAATAAGAATAACCCCTTTGGCTCAAGAGTTAAATTCGTATCTGGTTCAGCTTTATAGTGATTCATTGCTCCATGTGGGCCATAACCTGCTATAGTATCAAAGCTTGGATAAAGGAAATCTTCCCCCATTTGTCTAAACTCTAAAACTTTATCTCCAGCAGACATTTCTGTAATTTCTATTTTACCAATGTTTTCTTTAAGCCACTTTGCAAATCTAACAACAGCTACTCCATCTTTAACGTGAGCATTTTCCATACACCTTAACTCAGTTTCATTCTTCTTAGCTTTAAGATCTGTAGTAATATCTCTTTTCTCTATAATTTTTACATCATCAGCTATTGCTTCCTTAAGCCATACATTTGTTTTGCTTGGATCGTAAACTAATGAACCTCTAACGCCTTTAATATCTTCAACAATATCATCATAGCCTTTAACCTCAACATTAGCTTTTGTTAGATAAGATTTAACCTCATCAGTAATCTTAGCTTCATCAACATATAAAGTACAATTATCTCCAGCCATTAAGAAATAGCTTAAGAATACAGGATTACCAACTACATCTTCACCCCTTAAATTTAAAAGCCATGCAATATCATCTATAGATGCTAATAGGAAGTTATCTGCTTTTATTTTATTTATACCTTCTTTAACCTCCGATATTTTATCCGAAGCACTTTTTCCAGTGTATTTTTCATCAAAAATAAATATTTCATTTTTAGGCATATCAGGTCTTCCTTGCCATAAGCCTTCAAATATATCCTCAACTGGCATTATATTTATGTCTTTTCCACTAAATTCATCTTTTAATCTTTCTAAGCTTGAAACAGTAAATACTTTGCTATTAAAGCTTACAGTTCCACCATCTTGTATGTTATCAAATATCCATTGTGTGTAAGTTTTTACTCCTGGTTCACCCATTTTTTCTAAGATAACTTCTGAACCCTTTAGCTGGTCTGCCGCCTGCAAGAAATATCTTCCGTCTGTCCAAAGATGAGCTTCATCCTTTGTTATTACTACAGTTCCTGCAGAACCAGTAAATCCTGAAATCCATGCTCTTACTCTGAAATACTCACTAACATATTCACTCCCATGGTTATCTGAGCTTGGAATTATGAATACATCAATACCTCTTTCGCTCATGACTTTTCTTAGACTTGCTATTCTTGAGTTAATATCCAATATAATCGCCCCTTACATAAATATTTTATTGTTATAAACTTTACCTTATCTTATTAGATAGAGCAAGTGTTCTTAACTTTGTGTATAATAAGCAATTCCAACAGCTTTAGGTCCAACATGGCAGCCTATAACTGGTCCAATGCATTGAATCTCAGCATCAATATTTAATACCTCTTTTACTTTAGCTGCTAAAGCTTCTCCTTCTTCTTCACAATTAATATGATGAACAATTAAATTCCCAAAACCTTTTTCCTGAAAATCAAGAGCTGCTTTTTCAAGCATCTTATCTATAGCTTTATTCTTAGTTCTAACCTTGCCAAATACCTCTGTGGTTCCATTTTCAACAGTCAAAATAGGTCTTATCTGAAGAAGTCCGCCAAATAAAGCTGTTGCTCCACCAATACGACCACCTTTTTTCAAGTATTCAAGGGTATCCGGTATAAATAGAAATCGGCTTTTTCCCTTAACAGCTTCTACTGCTTTTAAAACCTCTTCCATAGATTTCCCTTCAATTACTGCTTCTGCTGCTGCAAGCACAGCATACCCCATCTGCATGCAATTAGACTCAGAATCAATTACCTCTAGTCTTCTTTCAGGGTACTTTTCCTCAAGCATGGTTCTAATTATCTGATTACATGTAGAATAAGTTCCACTCATGTTTGATGAAATAAAAATCCCTATGGCATCATTTCCTGATGCCATAATATTATCAAAAGCATTATATAAATCTTCTATTGTAGGTTGTGAAGAAGTTGGTATGGAATCCAATTTGCCCAGCTTTTCATAGAATTCATCATTATTAATTTCTACTTCCTTCTGTCCTTTTCCTTCCATAACTATCCCTAAAGATACTACTGCTATATCATACTTTTCAAGCAGTTCTTTGGGTATATAGCTAGTGCTGTCTGTCACAATTTTAATTCCCATCTTCGTCCTCCGTATTTAATATTTCATTTAATATTTCATTTAGTATTCTTCAATATGTGTTGCTTTTATATAATATCAACACAATTGTAAATAATATACTATTAAGCATTATACCACTTCCAATGGAATTATGCTGTCTATATAAAAATATCCACTTTGATTTTTAATTATACTTAAGTCTGCATTCCTAGAACCGAATTTCCAATATACATCTAGGTTACCCTCTAAGATATATACATACATGGCTCTAACTATTCCTCCATGAGTGCACACAAGAATATTCTCTCCTGTTTCCTCTTTTAAATTCTCCATAAAAGCTTCAACCCTCAAATATGAATCTCTAAAGCTTTCTCCACCACAAGGTCTGAAGTCCTTCCAGTCATCATTCCAGGCAATGCATTCTTCTGCAAACTCTTTTTCTATCTCTTTAAAGTTCTTACCTTCAAAAACGCCAAAATTTCTTTCTCTCAGTCTTTCATCAACAAAAACCTCTTCAATTGTATTAATGTACTTTAACGTTTCTCCAGCTCTTTTTAAATCACTGCAATAAACCTTATCAAATTTAATATCTTTAAGGCGTTCACCTAATACCTTTGCCTGGCTTACCCCTAAATCAGTAAGGCCACAATCCAAAGCTCCATAATATGTACCCTTTAAATTTTCTTCTGTCTGACCATGTCTTACAACATAAATATTCACAGCTTTTTCCCTGCACTTTCCTACTCTGTTTCTCTTATATCAATATAATCACTTTCATCCACACCTGATTCACTGAAGGATGCCATATTACTCATAGTGTATATTGCTCCCTCAATTATACCGAAAGCAATTGGACATCCTGTTCCTTCACCAAGTCTCATGCCTAAATTAAATAATGGCTGAACACCCAATGCTTCCATTGCAAACTGAGCCCCAGGTTCAGCAGATAAATGTGATCCAAGCATGTATTCTCCTGCTTTAGGACATAACCCCTTAGCACATAAGGCAGCTGCCGAAGAAATTAATCCATCTATCACCACTGGAATTCTAAACAATGCTCCGCCTAAAAACACACCACATAAACCGGCAATATCTAATCCCCCTACTTTGGTTAATACATCTAATGCATCCTCTACCTTAGGTTTATTAACTTCTATTGCTTTTTTCACCATTCTCCTTTTATGAGCAAGACCATCATCTGTTAATCCAGACCCTTTACCTACTATAAGATCACTATCTATTCCAGAAAATACGCTTATTATCGCTGCTGATGTAGTAGTGTTCCCAACTCCCATTTCACCAGTTCCAATTAAATCATAACCACGTTCCTTTAAATCCCTAACAGTTTCAATTCCAACTTTAATGGCTTTAACAACTTCTTCCCTAGTCATTGCAGGACCCTGAGTCATATTTCTTGTACCATAACTTATCTTTTTGTTTACTATTTTAGGATTATCAAAATCCTTATCTACACCAATATCAATAAGTTCAACATCACTGTTATAGTACTCACTAAGTTTACAAACAGCTGTAGTTCCATCTGCTATGTTCTGTGTTACTATTGCCGTTACTTCTCTAGGACAAGAAGAAACTCCTTCTCTTTCAATACCGTTGTCTGCACACATTACCACAATTGTTTTTTTATTTATTTTTTTAATTGTTTTGCCTTTTATTCCACTTAGCTTTACAACTAAATCTTCTAAAACCCCTAAACTCCCTATAGGTTTGCTTAAATGATCTAAATAACGTTTAGCTGCAGCCATTGCATCCTTATCTAAACCTTCAATTGAGTTAAGCATTATTTTTAAGTCTTCCATAATATCCCCCCGCTTATAATTAAAAATTAAGAATGACCAAATTAAAAATTTATCTTGATAAATCATATTAAATAACTGATAATATTGCTGATAACAATTATCAATTTATTTTTTATTTGTCTCTTTCTCTATTTTAACTTATTAACTTGAAAAATTTAACTCATTAAACCGAATTTAATGTAAAGTTCATATTAACCAAATCGTAAATTGGAAATATAACTTAATGAAATGCCTTCTCATATTCATTTGAAGGGGTGCTCTACTGAGTAAGTTCGAGTAATTAAATCAAAGATGCACGCAGTGAAAGTTCTGCTGACCAAATCGTAGATTTGGAGCATCACTTTTAGACTATTACTTAAATTCGCCTTTTCCAAATCATAGATTGGGAGGCTCATTTATGGAGGAAACTATGAATAACAGAAATACAGGAATTATCCTTATAATTTTATCCGCCTTTGGATTTGCAATGATGTCAGCCTTTGTTAAGCTTGCTGGCGACCTGCCATCTCTTCAAAAGGCATTCTTTAGAAATGTAATATCTTTTATTATTGCCTTAGCAATGATTATCCGTCATAAGGAAAGTTTACTTGGTAAAAAAGAAAACCAAAAGCTACTTCTTATGCGTTCAACCTTTGGAACCTTAGGTGTAGTATTAAATTTTTATGCTATTGACCATCTTATTTTATCTGATGCAAATATGCTAAATAAACTGTCACCCTTCTTCGTATTGCTGTTTTGTGCAATATTCTTAAAAGAAAAGCTTACTTCAAATCACATAATAACAATTCTTATTGGTTTTTTAGGAGCATTACTTATAATTAAACCAGCCTTTAGCGTTGATTTAATTCCTTACATTGCAGGGTTATCATCTGCAGTATTTGCCGGTGCCGCTTATAGCTGTGTTAGAGCCATTGGAAACAAAGAAAAACACTATACAGTAGTATTCTATTTTTCATGTTTTTCTGTGGTAACGCTCTTCCCAATGATGATATTAAACTATGTACCGATGACCGGACTTCAATTAACTTATTTAATCTTAGCAGGTGTTTTTGCAACCCTTGGACAATTTGCAATAACTCTTGCATACCGCTATGCACCTGCTAGAGAAATTTCAATATTTGATTACTCAAACATAATATTCTCTGCATTAATTAGTTTAGTAATCTTTAAGCAAATTCCAGATGCCATAAGTATTTTGGGTTACTTAGTCATCTTTTCTGCCTCTTTTTATATGTTTTTGTATAATAAAAAACTTGATAAAAAACTTTCATGAAAACAGTCACCAAAACATGCTAAGGTGCATTAATAAAATTATAACTATTTATTTATAAATTATTTATTAACAACTGAAATAAATTCTACTTCTATGGCAAGAATCATAACAACTAGAAAATTCTACTTTTAATTTAGGTAACTCTTTTCATTTTAATGCAAAGGAGCTTCGGATCTATAAGTTCGAGTATTAAAGAAACGCTTTACTATCGTTCTTATAAAAATTTAGATTCTCACTAAGGGAGGTATTTTTATGAAAAAAGCTTTAATACTACTAGCCGTTACATGTGCTGCTTGTACAGCAATAGTAGCCACTAAGAAAAAAAGACCTCAATATTTATCTAAAACAGAAACACTCTAATCACACCATACTTAAACCAAATTACTAAAGCCTAGGATATTAATCCTAGGCTTTAAGCTATTTATAATTAGTTTTGATTTGCCCAATCTGCTGGATAAGTTACATATATAAATCTTGCATAGTTAGGAACTGAGAATTTAATACTACTTCCCTTTGGAATTAATATTAATTCTCCCGCATCAGCAGACACTATGCTATTGTTAATAACTATATCTAAATGGCCATCAATTACATAGTCAATTTCATCGTAATTTAATGTCCAATCGAAGGTAGTTTGTTTCATTTCCATAATACCACAGCCAAGTCTAGGACTTTCTTCTAGTGTGAATAAATCCTTAGTATATACTATATCACTTGCTGTTCCAGTATCCATTCTGTCTTTCTCACTAACTCTGACAGTAGGAAGTTTTACTGAAATAACTCCACTAACATCTTTATTTCTCATGTAATCTACTGAATCACAACTAGATGAGCCAACAGCCCCACCTATTTTTTCTTCGATTATTTGTCTCACTAATTTCTCTAATGTACTTTTATCAATATCCATTCCTTTAAGCCTCCTTCTTACCAGTCATACTTCCGGCTATGAATGTAGCTACAATTACAGCTGTTATACCTGCAACTAATTTGCCAACTATCATAGGTAGTATCATTGATGAATTAAACCCTGCTGTAAATCCAAGGTGATCTCCGAATACAAAGGCTGCTGATACAGCAAATGCAACGTTAATAATCTTACCTCTGTCATCCATATCCTTCATCATTCCAAACATAGGAATACTGTTAGCTAAAGTAGCAACTAACCCTGCTGCAGCTACATCATTCATTTTTAAAACTTTTCCTAAGCCCATAAGAGGAGTCTTGAATACCTTTGTTATTACATATACAAGAGGGAACGCTCCTGCTAATACAATTGCAATGTCTCCAACTATAGCAATACCTTCTTCGATTGGATTCATTCCTGGAATTAAAACTATACCTGTAAGTTTTTCAACTACTGCTGCTGCAAGACCTAAAGTAATTACTATAACAACAAACTTTCCGAAATAAGTAAAACCTTTTATTACCGCACTTTCAAATTTCCATAATCCAAGAGCAATGAGTGCTGCAATTATTACTATAGGTATTAAATTTCTTAGCACCATCATCACAGGAAAACCAGCAACTAAACCTCCAACAAAAGAACCTATTGGAATTGTAATTATTCCTGCAAGAACTCCTAAGGCTAAGAATCTTTGATCTGATTCTTCTATTATCCCAAGCGCTACTGGTATAGTAAATACTATAGTAACTCCCATCATTGAACCTACTATTAATCCACCAAATAAACCTGCCTCCGGATTTACTGCCAACTCTGCTGAAAGAGCTGCTCCACCCATATCATTAGCAAGGAGTGTGCCTCCAAACATCCCTGGGTCAGCACCTAAAAAATTAAATATAGGTACTACTACTGGCTTTAGAAGACTCGCTAATACTGGAGCTAAAGATATAACCCCAACCATTGCAAGTGCAAGTGAACCCATTGCCATGAAACCTTCTTCAAATTTTTCGCCTAATCCAAATCTATTACCTATACATTTGTCTAAAGCTCCTAATACCATAAATATAACCATAATATATACGATTATTTCATTTATTCCCATCATTTCATCTCCTGTTAACTTATAATTCTTATGTTATATATTTTAGAATCATTTCATCTGGAGACCTTATTATTGATGTATTAATTATCCGTCTAGCTTCAATAGCATCTTTTCCACTTTTAAGTCCTTGTTCTACATCACTAACATCACCAGACACAGTGAAAACTAATCTCCCACTTATTCCAGAGGCTATCTGCAATTTAACAAGATTTAAGTTTCCACCCTTTAAAGTACTATCTAATGCCTTAATTCCACTGCTTATGGTCATTGTTTCAAATAACCCCAATGCACCTTTAGGCGGCATCATAACTCTGCTGGTTAATGCCCGAATAACTGTATCTTTTATTCCACTGATTAAGGCACTATCCAAAATATGCCCTTCGCCAGCTTCATTTCCCTTATTAAAGACAGTTCTAACGGCATCCTCATCTCCACTTAAAATTACTAATAACCTTCCAGGGCAAATTACTCTGAAAAGAACAATCTGAACTTCTGCCAGTTTTATCATTTCATCTGTAACTTCAGTTCCCTTACTTATGCTTTTAAATTCAAATGATACAATACTCCTACTCATCATCAACCTCAATCGTGTCAATAATTCCTACAATAGCAGTATCTATAGGGATATCCTTATCACCTACAGATACTCTTGCAGAACCGCCTTTTACTATGAGAACTAAATCTCCAGCACCGGCCCCAACACTATCAGCACATACTAGCAGGTTGTCATCCATCTTATCTTTATTTTTCATTGTCTTTACTATTAAGAACTTCTGGCCATTAAGCTTTTCGTCCTTTCTAGTAGACCATAGCTTTCCTACTACCTTTCCAATAATCATTTTATGCCTCCACTAAACCCTCTTAACTCTTAGGTTATGAGTTCTAATGAAATCAGTGGCTAATGGAGTAATAATACTTTTTTTATCTATTACTATTGTATAAACTCCTGGAATAATTTTATTTCTTATTTCTGCTTCATTAATAACCTTTTTATTCCTAATTTCTATCTCTTCAGATGAACTATTATTAAAAACCTCAATGTTTTTAATATCTTCAACATTACTTAATAGATTTTTATCATTTTTCTTAATCTCACCTACATAGCCTATAATCTGAATTCCATTTAATTTTATTTGCTGCTCAAAATCTAAGTATTTGCTATAGAGTGCTTTGGGAGCTGTATTTTTATATTTTTTATATTCTAGTCCATTCTCAAGGACGTATACCTCTTTGCCCTTCATAAGCATTCTTATTACAAATTCTTCTGCTACTCCTTCAGTATTAAGAGTAGCCATGTTAGCCATAGCTTTCAAAGATAAAGCTGGAATAATGATGATATCTCCATCCACATCTTCATTCCTATAAACTGATATACTATACTCACTTCCTAGGCTTTTTGTTATCTCACTTATATTTTCTTCTGACATAACTACAGCTACTTTATTTAAGGGACCTATTGAATTTTTTGAGCAATTTATTTTGTTATATACCTCATTCACTATTAAGTCCACAACTTCATCGTAATTCATTTCTACGCCCCCTAATTAAGGCTTACTTTAAGGTATACTTTTTAACACCCTAACGACTACTTAACAATTAATTCTTTCCTAACTTTAAAAACTATTATGCCTTAGAGAATCAAATTAACATATTACCTTTAAAGTTCTTTATGCTTTATAATTGAGCATAAAGTTCCCTTTTTAAATCCACATGCATTTGCTTCATCGTAATCAATGTGCATATAAGTTCTAAAGTTTGGACTTACTCTCATTACTACATCATCAAAAATGAGTTCCCTATCACCGTATACACGCGCCATAACAATTTCCTTATCTTCTACTCCAAACTTCTCAGCATCTTCTGGTGTAATGTGTATATGCCTTTTAGCTACAATTACGCCCTTATCTACAGTTACAGAGCCTCTATCTGTTGAAATAGTTATCCCCGGTGTATCTTCAATATGACCACTTTCTTTAACTGGTGCTTTTATTCCTAAAACTAAGGCATCAGTCAAAGATACTTCTAATTGAGTGTCTTTCCTTGCAGGTCCAAGAACAACAACATTTTTCAAGGCTCCTTTAGGTCCCGTTACAGTAACCCTTTCCTCACAAGCATATTGACCTGGTTGTGATAAATCCTTCATCCTTTTAAGTGTATGCCCTTGACCAAACAACTCATCTATGTGTTCTTTACATAAATGAATATGTCTTCCTGAAGCTTCAACTTCAATAAAAGCTTCTTGTTTAACTCTTTTTACTACTTCATCTATCACTTCTTGTAAAAGATTATTCATATTCATTCCTCCATTAAAATTTTTAATGTTAAGGAAACCTCCACCTAATTTTCATCAGGTGGAGTAAGTTTAACTAACTAAATCTTAGACTTAGAGTTTTACTTAAGAAATACACTAAATTAACAGTATATCTCTCCCTTTTCACTATAGAGTTGTAGGACTCTTAGGAAGGATAGCATCGACCTCAAAGTGTGGTCTTGGAATAACATGAACTGAAAGTAATTCTCCAACTCTTTCAGCAGCTGCAGCACCTGCATCTGTAGCAGCCTTAACTGCTCCAACGTCTCCTCTTACTAAAACTGTAACAAGACCTCCACCTACTTGTTCTTTGCCAACTAACTGAACGTTAGCAGCTTTAACCATTGCATCGGCAGCTTCTATTGCTGCAACTAATCCTTTTGTTTCAATCATTCCTAATGCGTTAGCGTTTGCCATTTCATTTCCTCCTCAATTATATTTTGTTAATTTTTCTATCTCAATTCATTGATAATTTTTTTAACTAAAAGATCTATTAATTCATTGGTATCTGCAGAAGATACACTAGAACAGCAACTTGAAACTGATGGTGTTCTAAAATCCTCAATTTCCTTAACTCCATATCCAACCTTCTTAATATTCATTAAATGAAGTGGTCCAACGTTGTCAGAAGTAGCGCTTCCACCTATAGCTCCACAACCAAGAGTTAATGCTGGAATAAGATTTATTGATGCCCCTATTCCTCCTAAAGTACTTGGTGTATTAACAGGTATTCTTGATACTGGCATACTTAAGGCAAATCTTCTCACAATTGACTCATCTTCGCAGTGCATTGAGAAGGTGTGTCCTGCTCCTTCATTATGAAGAATGGCTTTACATTTTGCTTCAATATCATCAATATTTTTTTCTACATAGAAAGCTAAGATTGGAGCTAATTTTTCTCTTGAATATGGTACATTATGCCCAACTTCTGTTTCTTCAGCAATAAGTACTCTTGCGGTTGCTGGAACATTTGTTAACCCAGCTAATTTCGATATAGCAGCAACACTCTTTCCAACAATTTGAGGGTTCATGGAACCATTAGCTCTCATTATAAATTTTCCAAGCTGTGCAGCCTCCTCTTTATTTAAGAAGTACCCACCTTGCTTTTTAAATTCTGCAACTACCTTATCTTTTATGCATTCTTCCATTATTACAGATTGTTCTGATGCACAAATTGTACCATTATCAAAAGTCTTAGAATCCATAATTCTCTTTACTGCAAGAGGAATGTTTGCACTCTTATCAATGAAGGATGGTCCATTACCTGGTCCAACTCCAAGGGCTGGATTTCCAGATGAGTACGCAGCCTTAACCATAGCGCTACCGCCTGTTGCAAGAATCATAGCTGTATCATTGCTGCTCATTAGCTCCTGTGTAGCTTGAAGGGTTGGAATAGAAATACATCCTATTGCTCCATCTGGACATCCTGCTTTAGCTGCAGCTTCCTTCATAATTCTTACAGTCTCCAATATAGCTTTTTTAGCACCAGGGTGTGGTGATAATACTATTGAGTTCCCTGCTTTAATAGAAATCAGAGTTTTATACATAGCTGTTGAAGTTGGATTTGTAGATGGAATAATCCCTGCTATCACTCCCATTGGTACAGCAATATCCCAGACCTTATTCTCCTTATCTTCAACAATTATTCCTACTGTCTTAAGATTTTTTATGTATTCATAAACATAAGTTGAACCAAATATATTTTTTATAACCTTATCTTGCCAAATTCCAAATCCTGTTTCTTCAACAGCCATTTTTGCAAGTTTTTCTGCATTTGCAGCTGATGCTTCAGCTATAGCTTTCACAATTCTGTCAATTTCTTCTTGAGACATTTTTGCAAGCTTTTCTTGAGCTGACTTAGCTGCTTTTAGTAAATTTCTCACTTCTTGAATTGATGCTAAATCCTTATCAATTAATTCCATTATTTATCACCTGCTTCGCTATTTTCCTTTATTGCTCTTATTAGTTCATCTTTTTTTGCAAATTTTATTTGTTTATTAGTCATTGAAAGCTTTAAACTTCTTGCAAGTCTTCTTAACTCTTCAACCTTCATTGAATTTAAATCAGGTTTACTTTGTTCTACTTCTAAAGCCATGACCTTAGCCTTTGGTTTTTGTGCTGTCTCATTAATAGCCGGAACAGGCTCTAAAACCTTCTCCTTGTGAATAGCCTTATTTTTAGCTTCTATTAATTCATCTATAAATTCTTCAACAGCTTCTTCCTTAGCCTTTTTTTCTAACTGAGCTTCCATTGATTTTTCTATATTTTCTTCCGATATTTCTTCTTGTTCATCTATCGGATTTTCTTTTTCTATAGCTTCATCTGTAATTTCTATATCTTGTGTACCTTTAGCAGCTTCATTAATTTTTACCTCAGCCTTCGCCTCAGCTTTCTTAGGAGCAATAAAACTTGCTAACTGATCATCAAGTCTTGGTATAACATGAGAAGTTCTCAGTCTTCCCAAGGCTTCCGCTGCAGCTGTGCCAGCATCAACAGCTGCCTTAACCGCAGCCACATCTCCAGTTAATTTCACTACAGTAATAGCAGCATTTACTTTTTCAAGGCCAATTAAAGTAACTCCGGCAGCCTTTAGTGCAGAATCTGCAGCTTCCACTGCTGCCAGATATCCATTAACCTCTATTAGACCTAAAGCTCTACTCATATTATGCTCTGTCTACTAATAGCTTTTTGGCTCTTGAGCAACTGATTTAACTGCTTCTGCAAAAGCATCACATGCTGCTTTACATGCTGATTGAGTACCAGTAAGAAGTGCTCCAGCATAGTTAGTTTCTGTTGGTGGGGTAAAGAACTCCTTCATAACAACATCTGCTGCCTTCATTGCTGCATCTATTCCATAAATAGCTTCCATTGGTGGGGCAACAAGATATGCAAGAGCTTCTCCTTCTTTAACTCCAGCAACTTTTGAAAGATAAGTTCCAGTTCTAGATACACAATGAGCATAATATGCTATTGAATTATCTTCATTTGCACTTACAAAATGAGCTCCTGTCTCTATAAATGCTGTAGCTGCATTTAATCCACTTCTAACCTCTGCTGGACTTGGTCCTGACATTATTCCTATAACCTCTCCAGCAAGTTTAGTTGATGCATTAGCTGCGCCAGCATACATTGAACGAGCATAAACTACCTCTACCTCTGAAGCCTTTGTTGCTTCGTCAAGAGCAGTATAAGTAACATCATCACTATCAGCAGTAATTATTCCTATACATCTGTGCCCTTCAGGCAATTCTAATCTATTGCACATTTCTTGACTTAAATTTGAAATCATCTTTGATCCTAATACGGTTGCACGTAGTGGTTCATTAATCACAATTAATACCCCCTAAATTATATTTTTAAATTTATTCCAGATGCTTTCTTATCAAGCATTAACTTAATAAGTTCAGCTACGTGTGCTCCAGCTTCAACTGCTGTAGTACCACCCTTATGAATGTTGGAAATAACTGTTCTATTAGCTTCTGGCATATTTGCAGTTGGTTTGTATGCTATATATGCACTCATTGATTCTGCAGTAACGAGGCCTGGTCTTTCCCCAACTAGGATACATACAACTTCAGCCCCTGTTGCATCACCAATAGCGTCCATAGCTCCAACTCTCGCATGTTTAACAAATAATATATCTCCAATTTCAATTCCATACATTTTTAAGCCCTGCTTAATTGCTGGAATTATCTCTTTAATATTAGCTTCTATAGCTGCTGAGCTTAATCCATCTCCAACAACTAAAAGTACCTTTTGTCCTGAGAATTTATCTTTTATAAATTTGGTAGTTTCTTCATCAAATCTTCTTCCAAGGTCAGGACGGGTTAAATATTCATCCTTATCATGGCACATTGTATTAACTGGAATTAACCCATTGGCTTTAATAAAATCTTCATCAACATATGAGAAAACTGAGTCTTGCGCTGCAGCATGGTCTGCTCTAACTCTAAGCTGAGTTATTGTTTTATATCTAGGTCCTGAACGACCGATACCGATTCTTGCAGGCGTTCTTTGTTTCATTTTTAGATATCCTTCTCTATCATGAGGATTTTCAACTAAAAGCTGTGTTTTTAAATCTATTTCAGTAATGTCTGGTATACATCCATTCTCATCAACTGAAGATGCTCCACTAACTTTATTGGTAACTTCATTAACAATGTTATTTACTCCAGCTTTCCCTATCATATCTACTAATAACTTTTCAACCATTGATTTTAATTCTTGTTCATTCATGATGAGACCCCCTTATCCTAAGAATATTGAAGCGTCCCCAGCTTTGCTGGTTAACTTACCATTATCAACTATGCCAATCTTCTCCATCCAATCCTCAAACTCTTTGATTGGTCTTAAGCCTAAAAGTTCTCTAATTGTAGCAGTTTCATGATGTCCTGTAGTTTGATAGTTAAGCATAACATCGTCGCCATGAGGAATAGCCATAAAATATGTACATCCTGCTGTAGCAAGTAATACTGCTAAGTTTTCTATATCGTTTTGGTCTGCCTTCATATGGTTTGTATAACAAACATCAACTCCCATTGGAAGTCCTGTAAGTTTACCCATGAAGTGATCTTCTAGACCTGCTCTTGTAACTTGTTTTCCATCATATAAATACTCTGGTCCTATAAAACCAACAACTGTGTTAACAAGGAATGGCTGGAATCTCTTTGCAAAACCATAGCATCTAGCTTCCATTGTAACCTGATCTGCTCCATGGTGAGCATCTGAAGAAAGTTCTGACCCTTGACCTGTCTCAAAGTACATTACGTTTGGTCCTGTAGCTGTACCTTGATGTAATGCAAGCTGTCTTGCTTCTTCTATTGTTGCAGCATTAAAACCAAAGGCTGTGTTTCCTTTTTCAGAACCTGCTATTGATTGGAATATTAAATCCTCTGGTGCCCCTCTTCTGATAGCTTCCATCTGTGTTGTAACGTGTGCAAGTACACAGGTTTGAGTTGGTATTTTCCACTTTTGTTTGAACTCTTCAAATCTATTTAAAACTTTTATTACGCTTTCTACAGAGTCATCAACTGGATTTAATCCAAGAACTGCATCTCCCATTCCATAGCTTAAACCTTCCATTAAAGAAGCTGTTATACCATCTGGGTCATCAGTTGGATGATTAGGTTGTAATCTAACTGATAAAGTTCCTGGTAATCCTATTGTTGTGTTGCAATGGGCTGTTACTTTAATTTTTTTAGCTCCATAAATTAAATCTAAGTTAGACATAATTTTTGCAACTGCAGCAACCATTTCAGAAGTAATACCTCTTGAAATTCTTCTTATGTCTGAACCAGTGGTATTATCATCTAATATCCACTCTCTAAATTCAGAAACAGTCCAATTTTTAATCTCATTGTAGATTTTTTCATTTACATCATCTTGAATAATTCTTGTAACCTCATCCTGCTCATAAGGCACTGCAGGGTTGTTTCTTAAATCAGCTAAAGTTAGGTTTGCAAGAACTACTTTGGCAGCTACTCTTTCCTCTGCTGACTGTGCTGCAATTCCGGCTAATTCATCTCCAGATTTCTTTTCATTTGCTCTTGCCATAACTTCTTTAACTGAACTAAACTGATAAACTTTTCCGAATAATTTAGTTTTTAAAATCATGTTTATCCTCCTCCTGGTTAGTTAAATACTAATGTTTTTATAACTACAGGTAACACCTTACCTTCTGCTACAGGTTTCCCTATATCTATATAATCTCCATTCTCAACCTTAATACCATCTATACATACGATGTCCTTTTCATTAACGAGTATGGAGTAAATAGCCTGCCCTAAGACCTTTGCCATATCAGTTTCAACAATAACGATAAGTGGCAGCTTTCGATCTAAAATTTCCTTTGCTCCCTCAACAATACCTTTAGCCGTTTCCTGCACCTGTACAAAGGTTGGATTTTTACGTCCCTGAAGAGCTAATGCAACATTTTGAAGTTCATTTTCATACTTAAACCATCCAAGCTTATCGACCACGGCCTTTTTTAAAACTTCCGGACCATTTACTTCATCTTCCTCACTCAACTTTAAAATAGGAAGATTTTTAAGTGGAAAGTTTTCATGAGTATAGGTAATGGTACTTCCGCTGATATCCATGGTGTGTGAGCCTGCACCTACCACAGTGGCACGTATGGTTTCTACTGAACGAATTAATTTTAACTTGGTACATAAATCAGAATGCTTAATTGCGTCTCCAAGCAAAATTCCAACATCTCCAAATTTAAAGTAATCATCTATTGGTTTATCGTTATACACGTAGTCTGCCACTCCACCTGAAAATGAAATACACTTAATTTCTTCTTTAAGCTCAATATTTTTATTGGTTATAATCCTATCTAAATTTGGAGTTGCAGGTGTTATTCCAACACTTTCTTCAAGAAGTCTAACCATTTCTTTAATAATTGGATTTAACATTTCTCTTGAAGCAATATACCCTTCTCTGATGTCTAAATTTTTATCTGCTATAAGCTTCTGAATCTTTGGAGCAATATAAATTATTTTATTAGTTCCAACTTCTAGCTTTATTAATCTTCCGCCAATATCTAAACATCCGGTCTCTTTAAGGTCTCCACGGTTAAACACCGCTAAATTAGTAGTTCCGCCTCCAATATCCAGGTTAACTACCACCGTAGAATGCTCCTCTGAATACAAATGAGCACCAGCACCCTTTGCTGCTATTATGCTCTCAAGATCTGGGCCTGCAGTAGCTACCACAAAATCTCCTGCAAAACCACTTAGTGTGTGTAAAACCTCATTGGCATTTTCTTTTCTTGCTGTTTCTCCTGTAATAATTACTGCTCCGGTTTGAATGTCTTCTTTTTTTATTCCTGATTTCTCATATTCAAGAGTTACAATTTCTTTTACCTTTTCAGCATCAATTTCTGTCATTGATTTTAGTGGTGTAAAATGCACATCACTTCTGTAAATTACTTCCTTATCAACTATAGAAATTCTAGGAACAGTAAAACTTGAAGCTACATTTTCAATAATAAGTTTTGAAAATACCAGCTGCGTTGTACTAGTACCAATATCAATTCCCACACTTAATAATTCCTCTCTCACAAGTTCACCTCCACCTTCAAGCGTTTAGATATGAAATCAATTCATCTATTCCTCTTCCAGCAAGAGTATCAATCTTAAACACTCTTCCTACTCCTGCCGCAATCAATATTTCCTCTGCTCTTTGGATTGCTCCTTCATCTTTAGCTGAATCAATCTTTGTAATAACACCAATAGTCTCCTTATCAAACATGGTTGCAAAGCCAGGAGCTAAATAAGATTCATCTTCGGTGCAGTCATAAACAAGAGCAATGATATCTGCATCTACAGCTGTAACTATAAGTGCTTTGTAATAAAACCTGTTTTCAAGATACTCGCCTGGAGTATCAATAGACTCATCATATACTTCAACTGACTGAGTTTTTTTATAATTTAACTCAATATCATGGAGCTTCTGGCAAAGAGTTGTTTTTCCACTTCCCGTCTTTCCTATGAATATTACCTTTTTCATAGTGCCTCCTAAGTTCTTGTTATCTGTGTCAATGTAAAATTCAAGATATTTCCTAGTACTTGTATAACTTCATTTAATGCAGCCTCAACAGAACCCACATCTCCTGTTACTAATACTGAACCACTAAATCTATCTACAAATCCTAAAGTAATTCCTGCAGCTTTAGTTGCCACATCAGCAGCTATGATTGAAGCCTCACTTGGAGTTATTGTAAGAATTCCAATAGCCTCTTTCTTTTCTGTAACAAGACCTAGTTTTTTATATAAATCAGCATTAGGACTAGCTATTACATGGGCAAGAGTTACTTGTTTACCTGGCACGAATTCTTGTATTATTCTTTGTTTATCCTCCATCATAGCCTGTAACCTCCTCGAACTTACTCCACCGAACGCATGTGAGGCGGAGTTTCCTTTAAAAATCTATTTTAGTTTTTCCTTATTTCTATCAACTATTCTTAATTGCTTTTACTATCCAAAATTTAATAATAAAACTTTATATCTTTATTCATGTTGGATGTCTTTTTATAGGTTTAATCTTTAATTTTATTGATAATCTCAACTACCTCAAGAGTCGTAGGTACCTTTGGATTGGTCGCTGTGCATGCATCCTGCAAAGCTAAATTAGCTATTTCTTCTTTTAATTTATTTACTTCATCCACTGATACACCACATGCCTTAAGATTTGTTGGCATCTCCATTTCTTTCTGCATCTTCTTTATCTCATTTATTAAACTTCTAACTCCCATTCTTGCATTTGAAGCTGATAAACCTAACAACTTAGCTATATGTGCATATTTCTTAGCTGCTCTTGAAAACTCATTAGTATCATACCCTCTAATATCTGCATTAAAATCAATGATATAAGGCAATAAAATTGAATTTGTTCTTCCATGTGGCACATGGAATTTTCCTCCTATAACATGAGCTATTCCATGGTTTAAACCTAGAGAAACTGAATTAAATGCTATTCCTGCAAGACATGATGCATTGTGCATTTTTTCTCTTGCCTCCATATCCTTTCCATTCTTATAAGCTGGCATTAGATATTTAAAAGCAAGAACTAATGCTTTTTCAGCTAATGCATCTGTAAAATCATTAGCTTGTGTTGATACATACGCTTCAAGTGCATGAGTAATAACATCCATACCAGTATCAGCAGTTATCTTTGCTGGCACACTCTTCACTAAATCCGGATCTAAAATTGCTACATCTGGAAGTAATTCATCGGATACTAATGGGTATTTGGTTCCCTTTTCATTGTCTGTAATAACTGCGAAGGAAGTTACTTCTGAACCTGTACCACTGGTTGTTGGTATAGCTATGAATTCTACATCCTTAATTGAGGTAATTTGTTTTGCAAAATCCTTCATTGCTTTTGCAGCATCAATTGCAGACCCTCCACCTAAGGCAATAATCACTTCCGGTGCAGACTTCTGCATTGCATCAATGCCCTTTACTACCAATTGAATTGGTGGGTCTGGTACAATGTCACTAAAAATTGTTACATTGTTTGATTGAAGCTTCTCTGTAATTACATTAATCATGCCAGAACTCACCATAAAAGGATCGGTTACAATAAATACTTTTTTATTTTGAATCTGAGATAGTCTATCTAATGAGCCCTCTCCAAAATAAATGTGGGTTTTAATATAAAAATTCTCCATACTAAACTCCTTTCTATAGCATTATACTTACATTAGTGTTCAAATTTTTACTTTAATTTATGCAAATAACTTTAATTTTTAAATTTAAAGCAAAATAAAAGGCTATCAGTAGTAACTGATAGCCCTTTATTTAAAATTTTATTTATATACTTATATTTTGTTCTGTTTCAACATCAAATATATGGCTGTTCTCCATGTGGAACATGAAATCAACAGTACTTCCACTATTTAAATTTTTTGATGCACTTGAGTCTATTTTAGACACAATTTGTACGTCTCCAAGGTTAAAGTATACAAAAGATTCACTTCCCATATGCTCAAGTACATCCACAGTTCCTTTAATTGCTGATGTTGTTTCTCCAGCTTCTAGATTAATGTACTCTGGTCTAACACCTAAACATACTTTTTTACCTACATGACCTTTTACTTTTTCAGCTTTATCCTTTGGTAATACAAATTCATTGCTTCCAACCTTAACAGCAATTTTATCACCTGATTTAATTAATTCCCCATCTAACATATTCATTGCTGGAGATCCAATAAATCCTGCAACAAATTTATTCTTTGGATAGTTATATAGGTTAAGTGGAGTGTCAACCTGCATTATTTTTCCGAAGTTCATAACACAAATTCTATCTCCCATTGTCATTGCTTCTGTTTGATCGTGAGTAACATATATCATTGTAGATTTTAACTTTTGGTGTAACTGAGAAATCTGAACTCTCATATGAACTCTTAGTTTAGCATCTAAATTAGATAATGGTTCATCAAATAAGAATACTTCTGGATTTCTAACAATAGCACGTCCAACTGCAACCCTTTGTCTTTGTCCTCCAGATAATTCCTTTGGTCTTCTATCTAATAACTCTTGTAAATCTAAAATTTCAGCTGCCTCTCTAACTTTCTTATCTATTTCATCCTTTGGAAGCTTTCTTATTTTTAAAGCAAATGCCATATTTTCATATACAGACATGTGAGGGTATAGTGCATAGTTTTGGAATACCATTGCAATTCCTCTGTCCTTAGCATGTACGTCATTTACTACAGTATCACCAATAATAACTTCTCCACCTGATATTTCTTCAAGTCCTGCAATCATTCTAAGTGTTGTAGATTTAGCACATCCTGAAGGTCCAACTAGTACCATAAATTCACCGTCTTTAATCTCTAAGTCGATACCATGAACCGCCTTAAACCCGTTGTCATAAATCTTCTCAACTTTTCTTAATTCAACTTTTGCCATATTATTTACCCCCTTAATAATTCCTTACATGATTCTCTTTCCTCAAGTTTTGTATCAAAAATGATTTGTTCATTTTCTTTCTTATTATCATTTATTAAATCTAATAAAAGCTCTATACTCTTTTCCCCCATCTCTTCTACTGGTTGCATTATAGTCGTTATTGACGGATGAAAATATAAGGAATAATCTATTCCATCAAAACCAATAACCGATATATCTTCTGGAATTTTAAATCCCCTATTTAAAATAGCTTTGCTTGCTCCAATAGCCATTATATCCGATGTTACAAACACTGCTGTAATTTTCAAATCTTTATCTAACAAGCGGTTCATAGCTTCATACCCTGAACTAAAGGTATACCCACCAATCTCAACCAGTTCTCGATTAAAATCAATATTATTTTGCTCTAATGCTTTCTTATATCCTTCATATCTTAATTTTCCTACAGTCTTGTCCCCCTCACCAGTAGTTATAAGTCCAATAACGTTATGATTCAAGCTGCATATATAATTTACAGCCATAAAAGCTGCAGCAATATTATCAATGTTAACACTTGAACATAAACCATCACCAGATAACTCTTCACTGCTGGTTGAAGCTAAAACTATTGGTATATGTAAATTTTCCATCTCTTCGTTATGAAGATTGTCATAATTTCCACCAAGACATATAAGCCCTTTTAGTCGTTTTTCTTTAATAAGTTCTATAGCAGCTTCATTATCCTGCTGATTACTCTCATTATAATGAAGTATCATTGTATAGCCTTTTGCATCAATTTTTTCTTCAATAAATTTCACCATATTAGAAAAGAATGGATTATGTATACCTTTAACTAAAACTCCTATACTCTTTGAAGCATTTCGCTTTAAATTTCTGGCACTGTTATTTGGTATATAATTATTGTCTTTCATTATTTCTAAGACTTTTCTTCTAGTTTCATCCTTAACGTCTGGATGATTATTCAGAACCCTTGATACAGTACTAACTCCAACCCCTGAGATTCTAGCGATATCTTTAATATTAATACTACCCATAACTATACCTCATATTATAATAATCCATTGGTAACGTTGCCACCTATTAAGGAACATAAATTTTTTACCTAATATTTACTTATAATTATATCATATGTATATTGTAATGCAATGCAATATTCTATATTTTTTAAATCTTCAAACTTAGCATTTTTTATAATTCTTTAACTATACATATTCACTACGGCTTCATGTCATGTATTTTTTTTAAATTTTATTATCCATTTGTAAATTTACATATATCGGTATTTTTTACGTTGATTAGTTCTAAAGTTAATGTTAAAATAATATGTAAAATATATAAGGTTTAATCAAAGGAGAGTGAGTTAAGTAATGGTAATAAAACTAACAGTAAGAAGTATTATGAACTTAGGTCTATGGGGTAGACTTTGCGAATATAAAGGGTGGGACAAACTTATAGTTAGAGAAGGTTTAATCTCCCTAGATAGTGAAGTTGAATTTGATGATGAGTTTCTAAAGAAAGATGTCGTTCCAATAGAAAAACTTAAAATATTTTTATTCAATGTAGATACTGAAGACGCTAAGTACTGCGGCACTCTTTTAGCAACCGATTTAGAAGATGCCAAAGTTAGGGTTGGAATGATCCACAACGCTTCAACTATAACAACAATTCAAGAAATTGATAAAGAAAGTCTATTTAATATGAAAAATAAACATATGGTACTTGCTCGTATACCACTTCATAAGTAAAACAAATAACCTTGATGAAATAATTTCATCAAGGTTTACTTTTTTGTATTTTTTATATTTCTAATATAGTTTACATTGTAGTAAGATATAAATATACTAATTATTAAAAATTTTCAAAATAATATTAAGAAGGATATTTAATGAATATTTTAAGACAACTAAATTCCCTGCCACTATATGCTGTTTGTTGTACCATAATACTACTAGTTATCATTCTATGCATAGTTTTTATTTTAAAATCTTATCGTACTGGCTTGAAAATTGGCATGGATAAATCAGTTTTAAAGAACGTTATGATTAGTAGTGCATCCTTTACTATCATCCCAAGTATCAGCATACTCTTAGGGGTAATTGCTCTTTCAGGTACTCTCGTAATTCCTTTACCATGGATGCGTTTAAGCATTATAGGAGCACTTCATTATGAAACTACAGTAGCAGAAATTGCTGCCACAAGTACAGGTATGAGTGGTTTAGTAGCTTCAGAAATGACAGCTCAATCCTATACTTCATATTGCCATGATTGCAATGTTTATCGGACTTTGTAGTGCATATCTTTGCAGCTATGTTGGAATGGCCGTCAGAACTAATACTTGCACGCCTTTATTAGTTGCTTTAATGGGGGCTGCTTTACTTATATTAAAAATAAAACTCACGCTGCTTGGCTAGACAACTTCTCCCTTGCTGGAAGTATGCTTATTTCCATGGCTGGAGCCGTAATTATAAATTTAGCTACAGGAGGTTTAATCTGATGACACCTGAAGAAAAATCAACCTATTTTGAAAATTATAATAACGAAATACAGCGAATCGGAAAATTAGGATTAGTAATTTTTATCAGTTTAACTATTGGGATTCCCTTTATGATTGGGGTAGTCCTAGGAACTATGCCTGACCTGAAAAGCATCGGAGAAGGACTGCTTAAAATACTTCCTGTATATCTCCCAAGCTGTATAGTTGAATTTATAATTTATGTACCTATGCTTGGTGCTGTGGAAGTTATTTAGCCTTCATGACTGGAAACTTATCTAATTTAAAAACCCCATGTACTATAACAGCTAGAGAAATGGCAAAAGCTAAAGCTGGTACACCAGAAAATGAAATAATCAGCACTCTTTCCATAGCAATAAGAAGCTTAGTAACTATCCTTGTAATTTTTATTGGTGTAATACTTCTTGTTCCATTACAACCAGTGTTGCAAAATCCAGTTCTTCCAGCTTTCAACAATGTTGTTCCTGCCTTATTCGGCGCCTTAGGGTTTATGTACTTAGGAATGTGTCTAAAGCTAACAATCCTGCCTGTGACAGTTATGCCCCTTCTATATATCCTGCTTCCTGGTCTAATAAAGCAGAATTCTCTCATGATTGTTCCTGCTGGGGCTATAGCCCTTGCTGTAGGCTTTATCCTATTTAAGAAAAATAAAATACATTTAAATTAATTTTATGGAGGTTTATATTATGATACTTAAATTATGTCTTGGAATATTCCTGATTATTTTCATTCTTTTAGCCATAACCTTAATAAAAACACTTTTAGTTCCAAACCCTAACAAGGTTACTGAAATACCAACTCCAATTGATATTAACAAAGCTAATGATTATGGCTCTTCCTTATCAAAGCTAATTAAAATTGAAACCATATCTTCAAGGATGATAATAGCAGAGAGAAGTTTTTTCTATTTCATAAAGAACTTGAAAACCTCTTTCCCTTAATCCATAAAAACTGCGAAAAGATGGTATTCAATGTCAGTCTACTTTTCAAGTGTGGAGGCGAAAGTAATCAAAAACCTATAATGCTCATGAGCCACCATGATGTTGTTGAAGCTCCTGGGAACTAGACACATCCTCCTTTTAGTGGTGAAATTGCAGATGGAGTTTTATGGGGCCGTGGAACAGTTGATACTAAGGGTAATCTTTTCTGCTTTTTAACTGCAGTAGAGGAACTTATTGCTGAAGGCTTCATACCCAAAACTGATATTTACTTAACCAGTACCTGTACTGAAGAGTGGGCTGGTGAAGGTGGTTGTCTAATCAACGAATATTTTAAATCTAATAATATAAAACTTGAAATGATTCTTGATGAAGGTGGAATGGTTGCAGATGAGCCTATAAAAGGAGTTCTTGGTAAATATGCCATGATTGGAGTTCTTGAAAAAGGAATTGGAGATCTTAAATTTACTGCTAGAGGTTCTGGGGGGCATGCATCCGCACCACCTCTTAATTCACCCATATTAAGACTTGCAGCTTTTATAAATCAAGTTGAATCTCATAATCCCTTCAAAATTGAATTTAATAGCACTGTCATAGAAATGTACAAAAGACTTACTCCATCCATGAGTTTTCCAATGAAGTATATCTTCTCAAATCTATGGCTCTTTAAACCTTTATTAAAAAAATTAATTCCATCCATCAGTTCAGCAGGAACAGCAATGTTAAAAACAACTTATGCTTTTACAACCCAAAAAGGTTCTGCTGGTTTAAATGTTTTACCTCAAGAAGCTTATGTAACAGCTAACATGCGTTTCATTCCTCACCAAGGTACTGATGAAAGTATTAAAATAATTTCTGATATTGCTAAACAATACAATATTGAAACAGAAGTTATTCATAAAGGATATCCTTGTCCAGTCGTGGATTACAATAGTCCTATTTTCAAATTAGTTGAAGATACAGTTAAAAAGATTTATCCAGGTGTACCCTCAACTCCATATGTAATGACTGGAGCAACAGACTGAAAATTTTTCAGCGATGTATGTGAAAATAGTATCCGCTTCGCTCCACTTTCAATATCTGCTAAGCAAATGGATAGTGTCCATGCTCTTGATGAAAATATAGATATCCCTACTTTAGTTACAGGCGTTGACTTCTTTAAAACTATATTATCTGATTGGAATAAAATTTATAGTTAAAAAATAAGCAGTAAGCTTTAAAGCTTACTGCTTATTTTATATTTAAATTATTAAATTTCCTTTAACTGAATGTGATGTGCAAAATGAAGAACTACGTCTCTTTCAATATGTTCTATAGAGGTTCTAATATGCTCTCCATTTAAACTAATTATTAATTCATTAGTATTGCTATTTCGCCCTAAATAAGTCATCAATTTAGAACGAGTCATACTAACTGGTATACTTTCTCCGTTAATCCTTTTAACAATTCCAATAGTTTTTCCATCATTCCTAAACTTTCTGTTTTTTGTATTAAGATCCCTAACATTTGCTTCTATTACCATAACGCACCTCCATTTTTTAACAAACAGTAAATACTTACCTTTATATTTGTAATGTATTTATATTAAGGTCATTATGGTTTTATTCCTATGAATTTAATGTAGTTACCCTAAACTTTATTTAATAATAAGCTCTATCGGACAATGATCTGAGCCAAATATTTCTGTGTGAATTTTAGCAGATACAAGTCTGTCCTTTAAACTCTCCGATGTACAGAAATAATCAATTCTCCATCCGGCATTCTTTTCTCTTGCTTTAAATCTATATGACCACCATGAATACACCCCTTCTGTATCTGGATAAAAGTGTCTAAAGGTATCAATAAACCCTGCATCTAACAGTTCAGTAAACTTTCCTCTCTCTTCATCCGTAAAGCCAGCATTTTTCCTATTAGATTTTGGATTTTTTAAATCAATTTCCTGATGTGCTACATTTAAATCTCCACATACTATAACAGGTTTAACTTCTTCTAATCTTTTTAAATATGCCCTAAATTCATCCTCCCAAATCATCCTATAATCAAGCCTCGCAAGCTCCGACTTTGAATTTGGAGTATAAACTGTTACCAGATAAAAATCCTCAAATTCGCATGCAATTACTCTTCCTTCTTTATCATGCTCCTCAATTCCCAAGCCATAACTTACACTTAAAGGCTCTTGTTTAGTAAACACAGCTGTACCAGAATAGCCTTTCTTCTCAGCATAATTCCAATATTGATGATATCCCTTCAAGTCTAAATCAATCTGACCCTCTTGAAGTTTACTTTCTTGAATACAAAATATATCTGCATCCTCTTCTTTGAAAAAATCTAAAAATCCTTTTTGAACACAAGCTCTAATCCCGTTAACATTCCAGGATATTAATTTCATATGTACCTCATCCCTTCTATCTCAATTCTGTTTATATATTTAATTATACTTCAAATACTGCCTTACAATAGCCATTACTTCATTATTTTTCAAATCCAAATAAAATAAAAGTCTATCTTCATCATCACAATTATTATAGTTTTCTATATATTTCTGTAAACCTTCAAAATCAACATTCACTAATTTTCCTGAACCTCTCTGTTCATGATTAATTTCCATTTCTATTAATTCAAAAACCGGGAATTTATTGATTTTATAAACTTCCTTATCATAGCTTAAATTTCTAACATAATATTCTCTTTTATTTATTACATTCCCATACTCATCTCTTTCAACTTCATTATCTTTAACAGCTTCATCTAAAGCCTGTTCTCCTCTATAAAACTCTACAGTATCAAACTCAATATTCATCTCATTATTACTATTAATATAAATATTTCTTATATATCCTACTTTCCTATCATATACATTTTCTTTAACATTTAAAATTAAATTAACACCATAATTATAAACTTCAGTACACCCTTCATACATATACTTACCTGGAGTGTCAGTATGTGCTATCTTGTCCCAAATTACCTTATCTTTGATTATTACCCCTTTTTCAAGAATATCAATCTCCTCTGGAAGAATATAAATATCATCTTGATAAACCTCATCATCCAAATTTACAAGCTTCACGCAATCTTCTTTTACAGCTTCTATGACGCTATTGTTCTCAACATCTTTTGTTATTTTTAATCCAACAAAAATCAGAATTACAATTAAAGAAATAAAAACTTTTACTCTTGCTTCACTCTTCATTTCCTTCACCCCGATTTAAATACTGTAATAAATCTAATTAAAAGTACTAACAAAAAAATATACTATATATAAACCCCTCTAGGATTCTATATATAGTATATTACTTATTACGATTTAATATTAAATATAATTTTATGCCAATTCAAGTGCTATTTCCATCATCTTAGTAAAGGTTTCTTGTCTTTCTTCAGCTGTAGTAAACTCTCCTTTAGTTGGACAATCAGAAATAGTTAATATAGCTAAAGCATTAACCCCGGCTCTTGCTGCATTCATATAAAGAGCTGCCGCTTCCATCTCAACAGCACATACTCCCATCTTACTCCACTTTGTATCCATCACATCTTCTCCCTCTCCATAGAAGCAGTCAGATGATAAGATATTTCCAACTTCAAAATCAATTCCCTTTTCTCTTGCAACTCTTACAGCCTTTTCTAATAATTCAAAACTGCAAATTGGAGCGAAAGTTCCTGGTAAACCGAAATGACTACCATAATTAGAGTTTGTTGAAGCTCCCATACCAAACACTATATCACGTATTTTTAAATTACCATATCCACCTGCAGAACCAATTCTTATAAGATTTTTACAACCATAAAAATTGATTAACTCATAAGAATATATAGCCATTGATGGTATTCCCATCCCTGTTCCCTGTACGGATATTTTCTTTCCCTTATAAGTGCCAGTATACCCAAACATACCTCTAACAGTATTATACTGTACAACATCTTCTAAGTAATTATCAGCTATAAATTTAGCTCTCAATGGATCTCCTGGTAATAAAACTGTTTCAGCAATATCCCCTACTAAAGCAGCATTATGTGGTGTTGGTACAAAATTACTCATTTCAAATTCCTCCTATATATCACATTACAATTATATCTTATATTTATATCATTACATAATCAACCTTAATAAGCTAATGTTAAATCATTATTCTTTTTTAAGGAAACTCCTTCTCATATTCATTCAAAGGAGTAAGTTCATGTTAACCAAATCATAGATTTGGACATTCACTTAAGGAAACTCCTTCTCATATTCATTCAAAGGAGTAAGTTCGTGTTAACCTAACTATAGATGCACTTTGTGAAAGTTCCACTAACCAAAGATTCGGAGTGTCACTTAAAAGTAATTGTCTTTTTCTTGAATTTGCAATTACACTCTGCCTTCTCTACCATTTTATTAGCCATATATTTTCTTACTCTTAAGTAGAAAAAAATAACCGCTATAATAAGCAACACTGCCCCATAAACATAATTAGCTCTATATCCAAAATGATTTAAAATATATCCTCCTAAAAAGTTTCCTAAAGCAACTGAAACACCATTAATTAACATTTTTACCGAAGCAAACACATCTCTTTTATCCAAGGCTATATTACTCATCATCAAACTTTCAAAAGAAGATGCAATCATAAACGCAAAAATACATCTTATAATTAATATTCCTATAAACACATTTGTATTACTTACAATAGAAAGTAAAGCACAACAGCCTATTGCTCCAGCAAAAATTATTACATTAAATTTCTCTACGCCTAGTTTATCAATAATTGTAGGCATTAAAACTATGCCTATCATACTTAAAATCGTTAAGATAAACGAAATATATGAAATTGAACTATTTTTAAGATTAAAAGCAATTTTTAATATAAGATTATTATATGGACCTACCCCTGAAAAGCTTAAAGTTGCCAAAAATAAAAGAATTTCAAACCGTCTAATACTCACATCTTGCTTTATTGCTGAAATTGATTGAGCCAATAATCTTTTTGCCTCTCCACCATCAGCATCCACAGTTATATCTTTAGGTAGTAAAAAGTATCTAGCAAGCCCGGCAGAAAATAACATAATAAAAGAACAAAAAAATAGCCTTCTATATCCATGATGCATAAAGTAAGGTATTCTGTCCATATTCCCAGCAACCAATATACCCACGGCATTTGCTATTAGTGATGCTGAATACTTATAGCTATATGCACAACACTCTTTACATCCTGTTGTATAAGAATATAATAACTGAAGTTCAGTTACCTGTATTAAAGAAGTTCCAATGCTTATTATTATTTGACCTGCTAATAATATAAAAAAGCTTGCAAAAAATACATTTATGACTATTCCAATTGATAAAATTCCTACTCCTAAACATAAAAGATTTTTTCTTCCAAAGATCTTTATAAACGGTCCTACAAAAAATCCTGCCAATCCAAACAATGAGCCTATTGAAAATATTAATCCAATAGCTTCTGGTGATAATCCAATAAAATTATAGTAAAGAATCTGTAAAAAATTAAAGATCCCCATAGCAAGCGCCGATATAGCTTCACCTATAACTAATACATGAATACTCCTTGGGAAAGTTTTTATTGTATCTAATGTTTTTATACCAATCATTTTCTGTCCACCTTTAAAGTTTATTATTTATTTAGGGTGAACAAATATTTAATTGTTATACAAAAACAGCTAGGAAAAATTTTCCTAGCTGTTTTTTATACCATTATATTATTAATTTTAAGATTCACTCTGTGAAAGTTCGACTAACCCAATCATAGATTTGGAGTCTCACTTTTTGAGTCTTACTTGTATTGAACTTCTTTTAAAGCTAACCCTTTTGCCTGTGCCATTGGACCCGCTTCTGATCTTTGCTTTCTTTCAAGTATCTTAGCTACATCACTAGCTCTAAGATTTCCTTTTCCAACTTCAATAAGAGTTCCTGCGATGATTCTAACCATGTTCATGAGGAATCCATCGCCATTAACTTCAATATTAATGATATTGCCATCCTTATTGATATCTATGTAATTAATAGTTCTTTCTGTAGACTTATTGCTTGACTTTAAGCTAGTAAAACTTTTAAAATCATGAGTTCCTATAAGAACATTAGCTGCAGCTTCCATAGCATTTAGATTTAATTCTTCGTCTGTATGATACTCGTACTTTCTATTAAATACACTTCTATGCTTGCCGTTATTTATAGTGTAAACATATGTCTTAGACTTAGCATTATATCTGGCATGAAATCTGTCGTTAGCATCTGTAACTGATTTCACAACTATATCTTCTGGTAAAAACTCATAAAAATAATTTAATATATCTTCATTCGTAAAAGTAGAATTGGTATGAAAATTTGCTACGTAATTTATTGCGTGAACTCCTGTATCAGTTCTTCCACATCCAATTACCTGTATATCTTCTCCAGTCATTTTGCTAAGTACTTTCTCTATTTTATCTTGAACTGTTGAAACATTCTCCTTTTGCTTCTGCCAACCTTTATATCTAGTTCCATCATATTCAATAACTAATTTTAAATTTCTCATAACTACTCCTTTGAAACCTTTATTTCTTTTTTACATACCTTTCAGTATATACCTTTCAAGTGAATAAATAAAGCACCTATCCCTTGTAATTTCAAACCCTTGACTATTTGACCTTCTTACTTATGCCTTCATAAAGATATTCTAAGTAATCTACATTTACTCCACTACTCTTTAATTCATCAATTCGCTCTCTCGCTTTTTGTATGGATTCTCTTGCCTCAATATAATCCCTATGCTTAACAGCATTAGAAGTGTATTCCAACAAGTAGTCTACTTTTAGAACGCTTTTAGCTAAATCTTCTCTATCTTCATTCACTAATTCTAATAATATCTCATATATCTTAGGAGATGTAGAATTTCTATGCGTATTTAAAAAATCATTGTTTTTACTATTTTTCTTTGCCATTGTTACTTCCTCACTTGCCTTCAAATAAATAATGTTGTTCAAAATACTTTTCCTTAGTATTCTATCCTTCACCTTAATTTTATAAACCCATCGCTTAAATCTTTAAGTAACTTAACTACATTCTTATTATAAATTCTACTAAAGTATTTATAAAATTATACTGATTATTTTTATATTATAATATTTAATTTATAAATAGTAAATTATCTGAAAAATTTCTTGTATTTTTTATCGATAAATCACACATCCTATTTCTAAAGAAACTCCTTCTCAATATTCATGCGAAGAAGTTCTAACCAAAATAAGCTCAAATATTTAAGCTTCAAATTCATTAACTTGCTTATAAAATAAGGTTTATTTAAGTGACTATACAAAAGGAGGCATAATATGAAAAGCCGTTTTATTCGTAATACAGTTTTTATTGCTGCACTTATATCTTCTGTAAATATTATTGGCTCTACATCCAGCTCAGTGCATAATTATAAAGAAAATATTAAGCCAGCATTTAATAGTAATTATAGCGAAATTGATAAAAATATTGTTGATAAACCTGCAACTGATAATGATGACAATGAGATGAAAAATACTTCAGAAGCTGTTCCATCCAAAATAGATGCTTCAACTCTAAGTAATGAAAAAATTTCATGGTGGTATAAACCTAATAAAGCACATACCACTCCTGAAGTAAATCTTAAGCTAAATTTTAATTTAGCAGATTACGATGCACACTATGTTGGTGATACATCACGTCAAGTGTTATATTTAACCTTCGACGAAGGCTATGAAAATGGATATACAGCAAAAATTCTAGATATATTAAAAGACAATGACGTAAAGGCAATTTTCTTCGTAACCCTTCCTTACTTGAAGGATAATCCTGATTTAATTAAAAGGATGGTAGATGAAGGTCATATAGTTGGAAACCATACTAACCATCACCCATCAATGCCTACTGTATGTGGTACTGAAGAAAAATTCCTCAGCGAATTTACCGATGTAGAAAATAAATTTAAAGAAATAACTGGCGAAGATATGCCAAAATACTTTAGACCACCAATGGGAGAGTATTCTCAAAAATCCTTAGCTATGACCAAAAATCTTGGCTATAAAACAGTATTTTGGAGCTTTGCATATATGGATTGGGATATTCATAAACAGCCTGAACCAGCTGATGCCAAAGAAAAAATTCTTGGTGGACTTCATAACGGTTCAATTATGCTAATCCATGCAGTTTCTAAAACAAATGCAGAAATCCTTGACTCAGTACTTAAAGAGGCTAAATCTCAAGGTTATGTATTTGAATTATTACCTAGATAGCTCAACTCAATATTATTGTATAAAGCATCCTCCAAAAGTAAAAAGGCTCAATATTAGTTGCACATATGTATAACTAATATTGAGCCTTGCTTTTTAATCCACTTCACCATGAATATGGCCAATCATATTACTATTTATTCCTTGACTCGTAGATTTCTTTTTCAACCGCTATAAATATTTTAGCTATTTCTCCATAAGCTTTACCCCATGCCTTAATGATATCATCTGTTGCTTCGTCTCCTAAAACTTCTTTAATTGCTCCTAAAAGATTAGTTCCAACTATTGGGTAATGCTCTTCTTTAATTTGAACATCGCAATGTCTTTCCCCGATCTTCTCAACTGCTGGTAATAAAGCATCTAGGTTGTCTATATTTTGAGCTGCTGCTAAGATTGTCATAGCCAATGCCTTTGGCTGCTCTCCTGAAGCTTGTCTATCCATATTGAATAATGGTTTAACCTCTGGATTGTTTTCGAACATGTTTTTATAGAAAGTCTTTGTGATTTCTAATCCATGCTTCTTTAATACTGGTACTGTGTTTTTTACTATTTCAATTGTATTTTGATCTAACATATATTCTCTCTCCTTTAATCTCTTTTGTAATCTTATAATTTTTATTCTTTAATAATCATTATCACTTATTACATTTAATATACCATGCCTATTTTAAATGTGCAAGTAATATAAACATTATATTTTAAAAAATATATCTATTTATTATCTTCTACTGATTTATACAATCAATTTATCGTACTTCTAAAATGTTTAAACTAAATGTACATTTAACTTTTCAACACTTTTTGTTACAATATTATATATTTAAATGCTAAAGGAGAAAAATTATGCAGATATCTAAATTCACGGATTATGCTTTTAGAGCCTTAATATATTTGGCTAGACATAGAGAAAAAAATGCTACTGTTAATAGTCTTGCTGAGTACTTAGAAGTATCAGAACATCATATGAAAAAAGTTATACACAAGCTTGCTAAAACAGAATATATAATATCCACAAAAGGCAGAAATGGTGGATTAAAATTAGGAGTTGAGCCAAGAGAAATCAATCTTGGAAAAGTATTAATAGCAACTGAGGAAAATTTAAGCTTAGTTGAATGCATGGATAACTCTAAACTTTGTCCACTAATGACAAGTGGTTGTAAGCTTAAAGGTATTATATCTAACTCATTACAAAGTTTTATTAATGAGTTATCTCAATATACACTAGAAGATATACTTTAGGACGTCGCAAAAGACCTAATTAAATTAGATAAAATACAACCATGCAACTTTTTAATATTGTTCGTTACACCTTCAGCCCTAAGGGGACTTGGCATTACTTTTTTATATGTATTCCAAAATCCTAAAACTAAAATATTTATTTTTTTATCGCATAAGTAAAAAAACTTATCCAATTACATAACACAATTGGATAAGTTTTTCTTTTGGCTTATATTTATAATACATTAATTGAATTTACTGATTTTAATCCATTTAAAACTATATTTTCTGTTAATACAGCCATATATTCTGGAGATTCCTTGAGTCCATTCTTCAGCCAATGATCTATTAGTCCAATAGCTCCATATAAAATAAAGGAATAATATTTATCAAAAAAATCTTTATCCTTTGTTTTAAAAATACTAGACCAATCGTTATACCCCTTTTCATACATTAAAGATACAATTTTTTTTACAAAAACCATATCTCCTCTTTCACATAGACTCACCATACAAAAATCACTATTCTGAGCTATAAACGTATATATATCTTGTAATATAGGCTTTGTATCAGCCTTATTAGGAGAAATCTCATGAGATAATAGCTTGTCTTGAAATTCTTCAAAGAGTTCTTTCTCAATTTCTTCTAGCATATGAAAAACATCTTTATAATGCAAGTAGAAAGTTCCCCTATTTATATCAGCCTTTTCACAAAGTTCTTTTACTGTAATAGAGTTTATACTTTTATCTTTCATAAGAGTTATTAAATTTTTTCTTAATATAGCCTTTGTTTTTCTTACTCTTCTATCATTATTAACCATAAAAACCCTCACTTTTGAACATTATAATCCTTTAATGTTGATTAATGAACTATTTGAACAACATTGATTATTGTCTTAGAAACTCTCTGTAATTATAATAAAAATTACATAAAAAAACAACACAGTGTTCAATAACTCTGGTTGTATATAACTAAAACCAAAGACAATAGAAAGGTGATATTATGGATGATTTAAAACAAAACAAATCACAAGTACTTAAAATTATCAAATTTATCGCTCTCGTAGGAATAATATTAATTCCTACAATTTATACTACGATTTTCTTAGGCTCAATGTGGGATCCTTATGGGAAATTAGATAATTTACCTGTAGCTGTAGTAAATTTAGATAAATCCTGTGATTATAATGGTGAGAAATTGGCTGTTGGTGATGAACTCGTTAAAAATCTTAAAAAGGATGCTTCCCTTAATTTTAGTTTTGTGGATAAAGAAACTGCTCAGGAAGGATTAGATAATGGATCTTATTATATGTTAATTACAATTCCTGAAAATTTTTCTTATAATGCCACAACTCTTTTAAATGATAATCCTGAGAAAATGGAACTACAATATAAAATAAATCCAGGAAAAAACTATATTGCTTCAAAAATGAGTGAATCCGCAATTCAAAAAATTACAAGTTCTATAGAAAATAGCGTAACTGAAGTTTATGCTAAAGCTGTATTTGATGAAATCTCTTCAATAGGTGGTCAGTTATCTGATGCTGCTGATGGAGCAACTCTAATAAACGAAGGATTAACTTCTTTAAAGGAAGGTTCGGACACCATTAGCTCAAACTTAAAGCTTTTATATGATAGTAGTTTAACCTTCACCGATGGAATAAACACCTATGAAGCAGGAATCAGCCAATATTTATCCGCTGTAGCGGAAATACAGAAAGGTTCTAATTCTTTAAATACTGGAATAAGTACCTTAAATAATAAAACTTCAACTCTCTCTGAAGGAGTAGATGCCCTTAGCACTGGAGCAAATAGCTTATATACAGGTCTAAAAAGCTATACCTTAGGAGTAACTTCACTAGAAGAAGGGGTTTCCAAGCTTAATTTAAATTCTAATAGTTTAATAACTGGTGCTAATACTTTAGATACTGGAATATTAGATTTACAAAAAGGAAGTAAAAATCTCCTTGATGGATTAAATGCATTATCTTCTTCTATAGGTAATTCAGTTAATGAAGATAACAGTCAGAATATTGAAACTCTAACCACCTCTTTAGATGGGCTAAATAAGGGTATTAATACCATTAATACTACTATTCAAGGTAGTTCAAGTGATAACTTAACCTCTGCCTTTAGAGATTTAGGCACAAACTTATCCAATGTAGGAATTTCAGCTCAAACTTCTTCAACCTACATTAATGAACTTAAGACAAAAGTAGATGAAATTAAAGAGGCTACTTGGTTTAAGGCTTTAGATTCAACTACTCAAGCTGAAATTATAGATAGTTTATCTTCTCCTTTATCAAGTTTAGGTAATGAGATAAATAATATGGCAGCAGAGACTTCTTCAGCTTCTAATAATTTAACTTCCGCTGTAAATGAAGTAACAGCTACATCTAACCAAATCAGCGCAGTAAAAACAGCTTTAGAAACTCTTTCAAGTAATGCAGACATACTTCTTAAAAAAGCCAAAACTACTATAACAAGCTCATATTCTGGACTTGAAACAGTAAAAACTACTTTAGATGATAGAATAATACCTGGAGTTCAAACTATAAACTCTGGTGTAACTACTTTAAAAAATGGTAGTGAAAAATTAACTTCTGGTATTAATACTTACACTTCTGTAGTTAATACACTTTCAGATGGAGCTAGTATGCTAAATTCAAACTCTGGAACCCTTATAAATGGTTCAAAAAGTTTATCAAATGGAATAACTTCTTTAAATGCTTCAGTTCCACTCTTAACAGAAGGAGTTGGACAAGTTTATGAAGGTTCCAATGCCTTAGCTCAAGGATTAAACACCTTATCTCAAAACAACTCCTCCTTAAGTTTAGGAATTAACACAATAAATTCAGCTTCAACCGCTATATCTGAAGGGGTATCCAAGCTTTATGATGGTTCTATTGAATTAGGCAATGGAGCTTATAAGTTAGAAGAAGGTTCTGAAAGTCTAAAAGAAGGCCTTGAGGATGGTTCAAAAGCTATAGCAAGCACTAAATTATCTGACCAAGCCAAAGAAATGTTTGCTTCACCCGTAAAAAGTGTAGAATTCTTTAATTCTTATATCGCTAACAACGGTAGTGCAATGTCAGCATATATGATGTGTGTAGGTTTATGGGTAGGTTGCCTTGCTTTATGCATACTATTCCCTACTGAAAAGGATCTTAAAAATGGGAAAATAAATCCAAAGGAATTCTGGTCTAAAAAAGTTTTAAAGCTTGCTGCTATAGCAATTGTTCAAGCTATAGTTATGGTTAGTTTGATTATACTATTTAACGGACTTGATCCAGCTTATCTTGGAAGAACTTATTTAGTTGCCATATCTGCTGCCTTATCCTTTATGACTATTGTTTACTTCATGAATCTACTTTTAGGAAAAGTAGGAAGCTTTATTTTATTAGTATTTATGGTCTTACAATTAAGCGGTTCTGCAGGAACTTATCCAATAGAACTTTCAAGTAGCTTTTTCAATGCTATTCATAACTATATGCCATTTACCTATGCTGTAGATGGGTTCAGAAATGGGATAGCTACAGGACTATCCATAATTCCACAAATAACTATTCTTTTAGGAATAGGCATTATTTGTTCAATACTTTCTGTAATTATAGTAATTAAGAAAAATAAAAGTACCAAGACAAGCCTATCAGAATTAATAGAAGAGGCAATATAAGAAAAATACAGTTATACAAATTTGGACATCTCCCTGTGAAATAGCAGGGGGATGTTTATTTTCTTATGAAACCGTTCATTTTTAATACTATTAAAAAAGTGTGGTCCTCTAAAATGGATCCACACTTTTTAAGTTATTATTTTTTATTTTTCATCATTGCTATGCCAGATACTATAGCTGCTATAACTACTATGATTGCTATGCTAACATAACCTATCATGCCTTTTTTATTGGATAGTTTATAAGTTTGTAACTAGTTGTTACAAGTAGAACTAATATAGTAGTAGATCCTATATATTTTTGTGATAAGCCACACATTTTATAATTGTTAGTTACGGTCATCATTATTTCGTAACTTGTTGTATCTTTTAAACCTTTTATTGTATATGATGTAGCTCTTATTGATTTCTCAGCATCTGTCTTCGCTTCCGAACTTACATCTGCTACTCTTGTTGAATATAATCATCCTCACTATTTGGGTACGAACTATCTAGATCATTTGCCTTTATCCATGCCTTAGTTCCAACTTCCCTATAATATAAATCGTAGTCCTTAGCTTTTTTATATGCCTTCCATGAAAATGTAAGCTGTCTTACTGTTATTTCTTCTGGTCCTTGTGACACTATTTCTGGTTTTAATTAAGTTCATATGTACTTAACAGATTTTACATTTTTCATTTATAAAATATACCATACTATCGAATTATCTTTCAATACCTATAATTATTAATAAATAAATATCGTTAAATAAATATTACCAAATTACCAATTTTTAGATTGAACTTATGTACATATATAGAACCTCAAAAAATGTAAAGCCATCAAGACTTTAAACTTGATGGCTTTTAAATATATATTATTTTGTTAAATAAGCATATAATAATTTAATTGTTCCCTCTAATGCAGTATAGTGAGTTCTTTCCATTCCGTGGGAAGCGTGAACTCCAGGTCCTATAAGTGCGCCCTTTATATTATTTCCGCCACGAAGAGCAGCTCCCACATCTGAACCATAGTATGGATATATATCCACAGCATACTTAATCTCATTGCCTTTAGCTAAATTTATTAACTCAGTAGTCATATTGTAATCATATGGTCCGCCTGAATCTTTAGCACAAATTGAAACATCAAACTCAGTGCAGCTTAAATCTTCTCCTATGCATCCCATATCAACAGCAATCATTTCTGTAATGTCTGCTGGAATGTATGATGAACCATGACCAACTTCTTCATAAACAGATATAAATACTTTTGTAGTATATGTTGGAACTATCTTCTCACTGCTAAGTATTTGAAGAAGATTCATAAGACAAGCAACACTTCCCTTATCATCAATAAATCTAGACTTTAAGAAGCCACTTTCAGTTACAGTAGTCTTTGGATCTATGAAGATGAAGTCTCCTGGATATATTCCTAGCTTTTCTACATCTTCTTTAGATTTTACAACTTCATCAAGTCTAACTTCCATATTCTTAGGATCTCTAGCTTTTTTAGATGCATCATCATAAACATGTACTGCAGGGCTTGTGCTTAGGAAAGTACCATTGTAAATTCTTCCATCTCTAGTTCTTACCTTACAGTATTCTGCATCTAAAGTTGGAACAATAGGCCCTCCTATTAAAGTAAAGTTTAATGTCCCACTGCCTGATATTGATCTAACCATTGCACCTAAAGTGTCAACGTGAGCAGATAGTCCTATCACCTTCTCACTTGATTTACCTGGTACAGTTATAACTCCACATCCTTTAACTGTAGTTTCAAACTCATATCCCATTTCCTTTGACCACTGGCCAATCATATCAATGATGTCATAACAGAATCCGCTTGGGCTATCAGTTAAAAGTAATTTCTTAGCTGTATTTAAAACATTGTCTTTATTAACTGTTATCATTCAAATCCCCTCCTACCAATATATTTTCTATAATAAGCTTGTGCAAAATTCACCTATTTTAGAAAATTCATATATATCTATTATAAACTCACTTTCCATAATATGAAAGCCATCTTATGTTGTTATTTTTTCTTTTTTATTATAAATAACGCAATGGAAACAGCTGCAAGTAATAAAACCACACCAATAATTGAAAATATATTTGAATCCTCGGCC
This sequence comes from Clostridium culturomicium, assembly GCF_000821305.1. Classification (GTDB taxonomy): domain Bacteria; phylum Bacillota; class Clostridia; order Clostridiales; family Clostridiaceae; genus Clostridium_J; species Clostridium_J culturomicium. The sequence goes on from NZ_CCXK01000015.1 coordinate 91,461, forward strand.
TTGCTTAAAGCTAAAACTTTACCTCCATTATTTAATTCAAACACCAAGTAGTTTCCATCTTCCTTCGTCTTAATTTCCTTCCATTCTCCATTATTGCTTTCATATAGCTTAACCTTTTTATCGGCTTTATAGTGAAGTTTTATTTTTTCTTCACTCTCCCCTGCAATGTGAATCTGATATAATCCAACCACATTCTTAAATTCACCATTTATATCCTCAATGCTTAATTCTTCTACCTCAATTTCCTGACCTGGATAAAATATTCCTTCAGCAACAAACATAGGTACCTTCTCTTTGGTGGCAAGTACCGTTATAGCATTATGATATTCCCCCATAATTATTTGACTATGCGTAATATTTTCTTTATCAAAGTCATCCCATGTCCAATATTTATCGCCTTTCTTTTCAACAGCAGGAAGACTTTCAATCTTGCCACCATAAGGCACATATTTTACATCCACAACCTCACCATCTGCCACAAATTTAATCTCTAGCTTTTTAAATTCTTCTGGGCAGTTATTCAAAGCTAGAATCTCATCATAAGTCAACGGTATGGCTTCCCCTTCAAAGTTAATTCCATCAATTCCACCAAGTTCTCCCTCAATAAAATAATTAGTTTCAACTTCACCATCAACTTGACCTGCAACAGCTCCAATATAAGCTCCATCTCCATTAACCTGTGAAATGGTTATTGATTCACTTATATTCTTAACCTTACCAGAAATTCCACCTACATAATTTTCACCTTCAATATATCCTGAAGCACTGCATCTTAAGATTACTCCTGCAAAATCCCCTGCAATGCCTCCTGCATAATCCCGATTTGCTTTAACTACTCCAGTATTTATGCTTTCGATGACAGCACCATTTCGCCCCTTACCTACAATACCACCACTATGGTCATATTTAGTAGAGATTGTTCCACTGTTGCTGCATCCATAGATTGTAGCCTTTATATATACCGTTGAATCAGCAAAAATATAATCTATAACTTCCGTATACTCTTCTGATTCTGGATCTAAAATATTTTCCCTTTGCACTGCTCCAACAATTCCACCACTATTATAATCAGCGCTAATCTTACCATTATTTGAGGAATATAATATGCTTCCATCTGCTGCTTCTTCAATAAGCTCCGATAAATCCTTCGTTATATCCTTAGGTCCCTTTGCAATTTTATTTATAGTATTACCTATCTGACTAAAGCCCTCATTAACCTTATCCATATCTGCAGAAAACTGGTTCATTACATCCGGCAAAGTATTAATTAATTCATCAGCTTCATTAATAAGTCCTTCAAAGTCCTTTGATATACCATCCATAGTTTCCTTTGCATTATCAACATCTTCCTGCACTCCCTCTTCTGCTTTAACTATCATGTTATTTAAAGCTGCTTCAATTTTATCAACAGATTCCTTTAATAAACTTAATTCTGGTATATCCTCTAAATGTGGCAGTTCATTAATTAATTGTGTAAAAAGATCCTCTAGTTCTTTAATAACTTCTATACTATCTACAATATTGCCATTACCTAACTTACCTAATGCTTCTTTAATATCATTAATTATTACTTTTATATTATCATTATCTAATTTAAGATTTTTCAAGATTCCTTCGATAACTGCAAGCTCTGCTTTAATTACATTTATATCTTCTCTAATTTCCAAAATCAACTTTGAATTATCAACGGTACCTTTGACGCTATCATCCAGGTTTCCAACTAATTTTTGTGATTGGTTTATTACATCCTTTAGCTGTATTGCCGCATTATTTGAGTTCTTCCCTACATTTGCTGCCAGGTTGTTTAGTGAACCTGTTAATGCATTTATATCCTTCGATAACTCCTCCATATAATTCACTGTATACTCTACTCTATAAGATATATCAAGTTGTCCAACAATGCCTCCAACATCTCTTCTTCCTTCAATATCACCTCTATTGGTAGCACCTTCTATATATCCAGTTAACATCCCAGTGATACCCCCTGTATTATATCCAGTATGTGGATATCCTACATTTCCATCGTTTATACAGTTTTTAATTGAACCATCATTTCTACCTGCTATTCCTCCAGTATTAGTTCCCCATTCATTAGCTTCAATATTGATCTTCCCACTATTATTGCTGCTTTTTATAACACCGAGATTTGTACCAGCAATACCACCAGTTTGATTTTTCCCCTTAACTTTTACTAAAGATGTACTATCTAAGATCTCACCTGTCTTTTCATTAATTCCTGTAATTCCACCTATCTCCGAAGTTCCACTTACAAAGCCTGACACGGTGCAATTATTAATAGTTCCACGGTTAACTGCACAAAGTCCTCCAATATAGCTTTGGTCTCCTTCTGGTGTAAATTTGACCTGTACCTTTAGATTTTCTACAACAGCTCCCTCAGATATAATTCTAAATAATCCTTGATTACTGCTCTTACCTTCATACTCAATTCCTGAGATAGTATATCCATTTCCCTTAAACACCCCTGTAAAAATAGGAATTGGTGTAAAATCAACCTCCGATAAATCTAAATCCTTCTGCAGATTAAAGGTCTTTCCCTTAGAATAGCTGTCTGTCTTGCAATTTTTCGCCAGTTTAATAAAATCTTCCACTGAACTAATTATTATTTCACTTGTCTCGGCCTCTGCAGTCACTGGTAATATTGATGTATTTAGTAAAAATAACATAACTAATATGAATGCTATTGCCCTATTACTTCTATTTCTTCTATTTCTTCTTTTCATTATTCCTCACCTCTTAATAACTTTCTTACTGAAAATCTTGTTTTCTCCATAAACTTATTTCCATAAAGTAAAATCTGAGGTAATGCTGTCATGATTAAAATAACAGAAATTAAAGCTCCTCTTCCTAATGCTAATCCTATAGAACCAATATTGACATCGGTAGTCATATATCCTATTAAAAATCCTGCTGCTATCATAATTGACCCTGAAGTTAAAATTGTTGGGAAACTGTCACTTACAGCTCTTGCTACTGCTTCTTTAACATCCATTTCTTCCTTTAAAGTCTGGAACCTGTTTGTCATTACTATTGCATAGTCAATGGTAGCCCCCATCTGTATAGCTGATACAATTAAATATGCCATGAAAAATAAGTTTTTGTCTGTTAAAACCGGGAATGAGAAGTTTATCCATATACTTCCTTGAATTAAAGCTACCAATAAAAGTGCTGTTCCAAATGATTTAAAAGTGAAAAGAAGTATAACAAATACAAATAGAGCTGTTAAAACTGATATCTTTATATTATCTCCTAAAAAGGATTCCTGAAGCTCTGCCGCACTTGTAATCTCTCCAATAGCAAGAACCTCTTCATCCCCATAATGGGCTTTCGCTATCTCTAAAATATCATTAACTAATTTCTTACTTTCCTTCCCCTCAGTAGGAACAGCAGCTGTAAATACCATTCTTACCATATCATCTCCCTGTAGCTGCACAAGCCCTTCATCTAAAGTTCTCCTTAGCTCATTAATCATTTCCGACTTATCCTCATCCAGCTCCACCATTCCTTGGTCAATTTTTTCAAACATGAATTGAAATATATCAAGAAGTGGTACTGCATAATCCTCTACATCACCAAAAATAGGCTGATACTGTTCATTAGTAAGTCCATATAAAGTGTACATCATATTAATCATCTCTATATCCATGTCCACCAATTCCGCAAACTTCCTTGGCTTATATAAGTCAGTAAGCATTCTGCCATCTTCAATTTCTATAGCACCTAATGCTGTTACTGTTCTTATCTTTTCTAGTTCTTGTACTTCTTTTATTACAGCCTTCTCCTTTTCATAGCTTCCTCTTGGTACAAGTAATGCAATGGCTTCTGTACGTTCAAAGGTGGTGGCAATTTTATTTTGTGCCTTCCTTTTATCTGATTCCCTAATTGCATCAATTGATTTTTCCGCGAAAACATAGTCGCATTTATTAGATACGTAAAAAGCAATAGGTATCACTAAAATAAGACTTATTGCAAAGATTCCCTTTGTTCTAACAAGAAAGCGCCCCCAGCCACTGATGTCTGGCACTAGATTCTTATGCTTCATCTTATCAATCTGTTTATTAAACAGCATGATAAGCCCTGGCATTAATAAAAATACAGTTATAAGGCTGCATAAAATACCCTTAGTCAGAACTATCCCTAAATCATACCCAATTCTAAACTGCATTAAAGTTAAAGCTAAAAGTCCCGATACAGTTGTTAAGCTTGAAGATGAGATCTCAATGATAGATTTAGCTAAGGACTCAATAAGAGCTTCTTTTGCTGTATCACAAACCTCTCTATCTTCTTGATATCTATGACAGAAAATAATTGCATAATCTATGGCTAAAGCTAGTTGAAGAATAATTGCTATAGAGTTAGTTATGGCTGAAATCTCACCTAACAGATAGTTTGTCCCCATATTAAGCACCGCTGCTACTCCAAAAACAATTAAAAATACAACAACTTCAAAATAGCTCTTTGAGGTAAACACTAAAACTCCTATAATAATAAGGATAGCTACAATAAGAATTGTATCCATTTGTCCAGCTATTTCCTTAACCAAATCGTATCCTATAAGAGTATCAATATAATAATCATACTCCTCAACAATTTCACGACACTGATCAAGAGCTGTTTTTATTCGTTCTTCCTGCTCTCCACCATTAAAGGACACCGTAAGTAAAGCTGAAGCTGAATTAAAATGCTCCTTGGTATCATCTAATATAACCATGGAAACTCCATCAACCTGTTCAATTTTCTTTACTAAATCCTCTGCAATATCTAAGGTAACATTAGAAATCATTATCTCCGCACCTGCATAGGTGGTAAATTCCTTCTCCATGATTTGTAATCCACGACGAGTTTGAGTCTCTGGTGGTAAAAATGAGGTTAAATCGCTATTAACCTGTACCTTTCCCACAGACATAGCACAATACACTACTGCTGCTATAAATAACAGATAAATAATATTTCTTTTTTCAACTATAAAAGTTGATACTTTCTTCATCATTTACTACTTCCCCTTTGATATATGAAATTAATAGACACTAGTTGTTTTAATGTATAAAATTAATATATAATAGATATATGTTATTGCCTATCATCACTATTTGAATATAGTTGTATAAACAACCTTTTTATAAAATCGTCGAAAAAGTGAGGAAAACAATGGATTTAAGAATAGAAAAAACTAAAACAAATATTGTAAATGCATTTATACTTATTCGTAAAACAAAACCCTTAGAAAAAATCACCATAAAAGAGTTATGTGAGCTAGCTAAAATTAATAAATCCACCTTTTACTGTCACTATACTGACATCTTCGACTTAGCTGACACCATTGAAACTGATTTTGTTAATTCAGTAATTTTAAAGTTGTCCACTCCTGAAGATATCCTTGAGAATACAGAAGCCTTTGCCTTTGAACTTTTTGATGCCATGTCAGAGAGGGAAGAACTTCTACATATTCTCTTTGGCAGCAACAAATTTGAAACCTTTGCTGAAAAACTTGAAATTAGAATTAAAGAATTAGTATTTGCAAAATATCCAATGTACAAAGATGATCCCGTAAAAAATGTGCAAATGACCTTCTGCATACAAGGCGCAAATATTACTTTTTTAAAAAGCAGACAATATGGCGATGAAGTAGTTATCCCAACCATTGTAGAAATGGTAGCTACAATTTCAAACCTCTTTTATGAAAGCGAAAAAATATAATAAAGGTTATCTATCTCAACGAGATAGATAACCTTTGTTATTTCTTTATCCTCTTAATGAAACGTCCTATAATACTTTCTTTCTCCGCTGTTTTTGTAGTTGATGTATTTTTCGGATACTGTTGAAGCATTCTGTTCATATCTTCAAGATTTAAATCCTTAAACATCCCTTTTATATGACCTGATAGCTCCACTACAGTTTTATTTTTAACCACCTTTACCATAGGACTATTAACCTTGTCTCCAAATATTTTTGCAATTTCAGCCTTAGCTTCTTCATTGGAAAGCACCTCACCCAGGGTATCGTTTATACTTAACTATTCTGGATTAATCTCCAATCCCTCTACTCCACCTTTTTCATGCCAGCTTATAACATTACCTTTAAACTCATATGACGAATCCTCGTCCTCTTGTCTAATAATAACTATCTCATCTGTAGTAACTCTACCACCTATAATAGAAATTATATTTTTCCCCATTTTCAATGGAATATCATTCCACTTAAGAATATGTCCTGTTCTTTTTCCGAAGTCCACTCCATTAACAAGAAGCTCTCCACAGCCTGTGTTTGTATATGCTTTTACTAATATATTCGCATCACTTCTAACCTTCCATCTCCTTGAACAAAGATGTATAAATAGCTCATTACTCCACATTGCCTTATAGTAATAGAAGGTATCCTTTTTCTCTTTTCTATCATGGGATACCAGTCCTTTATGGTTTATCCCAGAAACACCGCCTTCTTCCCTTCCATTAGAAGCAAAATCAAACATATTCCATACAAAACTACCACCAACCCATGGTGATTCCATCATTATTTCATAATTTTTCTCATGATATACCCCTTGATACTCCTCTGAATAATCACCTTGCTGTGGTGTCTTAGAATGGTATTTCATCAACCCATCTGCACCATACTCTGAAATTACTAAAGGTTTGCCTGGATATACTTCATGGAAATCCTTTGCCCAAGTTCTGAAATCTTCACACTCTCCAACATACCATCCATAATATAAGTTATATCCTTGTACATCTGTAATTTCATTTAATGGATTCTTTATATTAAGAGCCATGAACTGTGCAGAATACGTTAATCTTGACGGATCCAGTGTCTTTGCAATGTCATTTAGTTCCTTAACCTGTGAAGTAATTTCATCACTTTCACCACCCATGGTAATTTCGTTTTGTACTCCCCATAAGCAAATTGATGGATGGTTCCAGTTTTGTAAAATCAGTTCTCGAAGCTGGCTCTTTGCATTATCAAATGCTGCTGAATCTTCATTTAACATAGAAATGAAAGGAATTTCGGCGCACACTAATATTCCATCCTCATCACATAGATCATAGAAGAAGGAGTCATGCTGATAATGAGCTAAACGAACAGAGTTTGCACCAATTTCTTTTATTATTTCAAAATCTTCTCTCATATCCTCTTTTGAAATAGCCCCTCCCTTATTCTTTCTATCTTGATGACGTGCAACTCCATTAAGTCTTATCTTTTCACCATTCAAAATAAAGTTCCCAGCCTTATCCACAGTCAACTCTCTAATTACAAAGCTATCTTGAACCTCATCCACGACTTGTCCATCTTTATTTACAAGGATTGCTGTTATGTTATATAAATTCCCTTTTCTTTTAATTTCCAAAGAATGGGGCTTTCTATCTGTAAATCAACTTCAACATTTCTTGATTTAATCTCTCTTGAAACCCTAATAACTTCTTTTTTAGGATTTTCTATAACAAGCTTGTAATTCACCACAGCTAATGTTTTCAAGCTTACAAAAGACCTTCACCTCTGCTTTATGTCCTTTTGGTATGGCAGTAACAAATACTCCATTGCTACCCATTTCATTTAATTGAAAGTGCTCTTTTGAAACAGCTATAAGTCTTACACTTCTATATATGCCACCAAAGAAAGTAAAATCAGCTGTATCTGGATAAGTCCGCTTATCTTTTTTATCATTTGAAACCTTAACTACAACTTTATTTTCTTCCCTCAAATTTACATAATTAGTTATATTAAAACGGAATCTCGAATATCCCCCTAAGTGATTTCCTACATACTGTCCATTTACAAACACTTCTGTAATAGCATTTGCAGCATCAAATTCTATATATATTTCTTTACCATCCCATTCTTCCGGTATAACTAAGAATTTTTCATATGTACCTCCCCCCCCTTAAATAATCTTCTCCACCGTCTTGTCCATCAAGATTATTCCATGTGTGTGGAATATCAACCTTTACCCAATCTGTTGCTGTTTCAAATTTAAATTGCCAAGTTTTATCCAATGAAATTATACTACGCATGTTTTCCATAATTTAATCCTCTCCTTTGATATTTGAAATTAATAGACACTAGTTGTTTTAGTATATAAAACTAATATATAATAGATGCATAACATTGCCTATCATCACTATTGGAATATGGTTGGATAAGCGACACTTTCGTATAATTGTCTAATGAATATGAAAACATAATAGATTTTTTTAATTAACTTAAAGACTTTAGTATCTTGCTAAAGTCTTTCTTTATTTTAAGGTTCATTAAAGTTTTCTTTATTAAAATAAATCTATAACAAAAATTTCTTATAAAAAGGAGACAAGCTATGAAAAAGAAAAAACATCCCATTCCTATTATTTTATTTATCCTAGCCGCCATTATTGTTATTTTGGGAATTGTACAACTTGCATTATACATTTCTCCACAGCTTACCATGCTTGAAGAAGCCGCAGCTCAAGGTGCTACAGCAGAACAAATTTCTGAATACTATTGGCAACAGCTTATTCCACAGATTGTAACCTATATTATCACTTCTTTAGGAATTGCAGCCTTACTATTTTCTTCAGGAGTTATTTATCAAAAACTATCTCAATTATTAAACTCAGCTTTTAATTTTTTTTCTGAAAGACTACTGCCTAAAGATGAAATTATTACTGAAAATAAAAAGGAAATATCAGATGACTTTTTTAATGAGTTTGAAATATCCGAAGAAGAAAGGAAGTAACTATAAATGTATATATTAGAGAATGCATTAAAGAATCTAATCCGTAATAAAGGTAGAAATATACTTATTGGTGCTATTATTTTTGCTATTATTACAACTACTGTAGTGTCATTAATTATTAATAATACCGCATCAGCTGTTATTGAGGATTATAAAGAAAGATTTTCTTCTAAAGTTTCCATTACTCCTGATATGCAGAAAGTTATGCAAGAAGCACAGCAAAATCCAGCTGATGGTAAAGTTATGATGAAGAGACCTGAGATATCCTCTGAGTTATACCTTCAATTTACTGATTCAGAATATCTTAAAGAAAGTATAGCAACAGGGTCTATTGGTGCAAATTCTAATTCCATTACTGCCATAGATCAGGATGAAGAAAATACCACTGAAGATACACCCTCAAATGGTCCTTCTAATTTTAGAGGTAATGAAATATCCATGAGAATCGGCGGAAATTCAAACTTTAAATTATACGGAGATTACTGGCAAGATTTCAAAGATGGATTAAGAAGTGTTGAAAATGGAAAAATACCTGAAAATGATAATGAATGTATTATCAGCACCGCCCTTAGCGATGCGAATAATATTTCTGTTGGTGATACCCTTACTTTTACTTCTAATGTATCTATTGACGTTCCAGATGACATAGATACAAGCACTTTAGCTGATGGAGATACCATAACCTTAAATAATGAAAATTATAAAGTAGCTCTTTCTGAAATGGGAACTGTAACTTTAAGTAGAGAAGTAACCTATGAGCTTAAGGTTGTAGGAACTTATGCTGACCTTACTGATGAATACAGCAATGAAAATATGCCTACATCTGCTGCTTTAAACAGACGTAATGAAGTTCTTACTACTCTTAATACATTACTTTCTACAAGAAACACTGATGAATCTGGTGTACAGGTAGATGTAACATATTATTTAAGCAGCCCTGAATATTTAACACAATTTGAAGCTGAAGTTAGATCAAAAGGTCTTCCTGATACCTTTACTGTAACTACAGATACTACTTCTTATAACAGAATTGTAAAGCCTGTTTTAGGATTAAAAAACATATCTCTTACTTTCATGCTTGTAGTTATCATTTTAGGCTCTATAATTTTAGTTCTTCTTTCATCTATATCAATAAGAGAACGTAAATATGAAATTGGTGTACTTCGTGCAATGGGTATGAAGAAATCAAAGGTTGCTTTAGGTTTATGGAGTGAAACACTTATTATAACTTGCATCTGTCTTATAATAGGTTTAGGTGTCGGAGCTGGCGTATCCCAGCCTATTTCAGACAAACTTCTTAGTAATCAAGTTGAAGCTGCTCAAAATACTGAACAACAAGGTAGCAGCCAGTTTGGAGGACATGTTATCAGTGAACAAAGACCTAACGGCAGTACTACACCATCCATGGGTGGTAGTATGTTTTTTAGTGGCATAAATCAATCTAACGCACAACCTCTTTCAGAGATGAAAATAACACTTGATTTCTATACAGTTCTTGAGATTATCGTAATTTCAATCCTGCTAGCCTCCATTGCTGGTTTAGTTTCACTAAGCAGAATTACAAAGTATGAACCAATTAAGATTTTGATGGAAAGGAATTGAGGATAGGATTATGAATTTATTAACTTTTAAAAATGTTACTTATAAATATGAAGGAACTAAAAAGGATGTTCTAAAAGAAGTAAGCGCAAACTTCGAGCCTGGTAAGGTATATACTATTGTAGGAAAATCTGGCTCTGGTAAATCTACTTTACTCTCTTTAATGTCAGGTCTTGATGTATGTACAACTGGTGAAATACTGTATGAAGATAATAACCTAAAAAAAGTGGACCGTGATGAATATAGAGCTAAAAACATCGGTGTTATATTTCAAAGCTTTAACCTGCTTACCAACGCAACTGCAGTAGAAAATATAGTGTTATCAATGAATATAAGTGGCAGTAAAGTACCAGATAAAAAAAGCTTTGCTTATAACCTCCTTGAAAAAGTAGGTATTGATAAGGAAACTGCAGACCGCAAAATTTTAAAGCTATCTGGTGGTGAACAACAGCGTGTTGGTATTGCAAGAGCCTTGTCTCACAATCCTAATATTATCATTGCTGATGAACCTACCGGTAACCTTGATGAATCAACTGAAAAAGAAGTTCTAAAAATCTTTTCTTCCCTTGCCCATGATGATGGCAAATGTGTGATTATTGTTACACACTCTAAAGAGGTAACTCTAATTGCTGATGTTATCCTAGTAATGAATAACGGTAAAATTATGCCTGTTAAAAGAAAATAACCAATATACTGTGATTATATAAATTATAAGGTAAAAGGCCTGCAAAGTATGAACCCATCATTTGCAGGCCTTTTAAATTACAAATATTTTGTGTATCAAATGATAGTTTATCCTTATCCATTGATAATATCTTCATTAATATGAATCTTAGTATTTTTAGGAAGTTTAATGTACTACACTAAAAACTAATTATAACCTATCAAAACCAGTAATCTTTCATCTTCCCCAAAAATGTTTTAGTAATTGGATAGTCAGAACTCTCTCCTATTACAGAATCCATACCGCAATATGGGCACACTGCTGTGCTATCCCCATCATCTATCCACTCCTCAATCTCTTCTGGATTAAATATACTCAAGCAATAAAAACATCCACATACTTCATCCTGCTCAAGCTGGCCTTTATTATTTGATGAATATTCATGTGCTTTAATATGTTCATTTGCCATAAAAACTCCTCCTATAACCTTAATTTACAACACATATTTCATAATTTTTATTCTTTAATTATCTATACTATATTCAATATGTATGTATATTGACTCATGTTTTACATAAATATCTTTCAATAACATTTTATATCTTACTATTTAATTAAATTAACTTATTAAATTATTAAATTCCAAAAAGCTTAGTACTTTATGAAATACTAAGTCTTTAAACTTATTTAAATTTATTTATATAACAATTCAAATAGGAATATTTTCATATAAAGCGCATAGATATAAAGAAAACGGACAAGCAATCTATCTTTTAAAATACAAGAGAGAATAAGGAGTGTAACATTATGAGTATAGAAATATTAAAAGAGTATATTGATTATTGTAAAGAAAACAGTTTAAATCCAACCTTCGAAGGCTTAAAAGAATGGAAAAGACTTTAAAACTAAATATATCATATAAAATAAAAAGAAGATATGTAATTAATTTACTCATCTTCTTTTTACTATTCACCTGTTTTAGTCATTAGATTTTATTTGTATCCATGCATCATCATAAATTTTCTTTACATCACTTGGGAAGTCCACATAGAACTCACATCTCTTCATAATCTCTTCTGGCATATATGCATTAGGATTATTTCTAACTTCCTCTGGCTGCATCATTCTAGCTTCCTTATTTGGTGTTGTATAACCAATCTCATCAGCAATTCTTAAAGCTGCTTCCTTATCACTTACAAAATTGATGAACTTTTCAGCTCCCTCAAGATTCTTAGCATTCTTAGGAATACATAAGCTGTCTATCCAAAAGTTAGCGCCTTCTTCAGGTACAACATAAACCAAGTTTGGATATTCATCCTGAAGATTTAATCCCTCACCAGACCATATCATGTTAATATCTGATTCTCCTGCTGGAATCATAGTTGTTCCATTATCTACACCGTAGATTGGATTAACTAATTTTCTTTGTTCCAATAAAAGCTGCTTTGCCGCTTCAATTTCTTCTGGTTTTTGTGTGTTTAATGAATATCCCAGTTTTTTCAATGCTGCTCCCATAGTATCTCTGTATGTATCGAACATAAAGATTTTATTCTTATAGTTTTCATTCCATAGTATATCCCAACTATTTACTTCTTCCTTAACTACATCTTTATTGTATACAAGTCCCACATTTCCAAACATATAAGGCACTGAATACTTATTGCCTGGGTCTATTTCTAAATCTAAATATGCATCATCCATTTGAATTAAATTAGGAATGTTTTCTTTATTTATCTCTTGAAGTAAACCATCCTTAATCATTCTTGGCATTAATGCATCTGAAACTAATATAACATCGTAATTAACTCCACCAGCACTAATCTTTTGATACATAGTTTCCATATCATCAAAGGTTTCCATTATAACCTTTAATCCTGTTTCCTTCTCAAATTCTTTTAAAGTTTCTTCATCTATATTTTCTCCATAGTTAAGGAAACTTACCTGCTTTGAAGGATCCTTACTGCAGCCTGTAAATAACGCTCCCATTATTACTAAACAAACTGTTAAACTAAATAATTTAAATATTCTTTTCATACTACGCTTCCTTTCATTTATTATTTAGTATCTGTAGATTCTTTTGGATTATATCACTATTTTAAATACATGTCTAACTAAATAATATTCATTATTAATAAATATTATTTACACTCTTAGCTTTACCGCTATTAAATTTGCTATTTTTATTTCTCGATCCTTGAGTCTTACCTTTACCATAATATTTTCTTTTTGAGTTTTTATTACTACTATTTTTCTGTTTGTCAGCTTGTTTTAAAGATTTTTCAGCTATTATACTTTCTTTTATTTCAAATTCTTCTTGTCCAAGGATTGGTATTGCTTTACCTATAAGTTTTTCAATCCTTCTAAACATGCCTAATTCTTCTGAATCGCATAAAGTAATTGCAACACCATCTCTTCCCGCTCTTCCTGTACGCCCTATTCGATGTACATAAGTCTCTGGAACATCTGGTAAATCATAATTTATAACATGAGATAACTCATCTACATCTATCCCTCTCGCTGCAATATCCGTAGCAACTAAAACTCTTAAACTATCCTTTTTAAAATTTTTTAAAGCTAGTTGTCTTTGGTTTTGACTCTTATTTCCATGGATGGCAGTTGCATCAATTCCTACATTATTAAGATCTTTTGCTATCTTATTAGCTCCATGTTTAGTTCTTGAAAATACTATAACTGACTTTATAGTTTCATCCCTTAATAGATTTACTAACATTGACTTTTTATCTTTCTTTGCAACCATGTAAGCGCCTTGTGATATTACTTCTACTGTAGAAGAAACAGCTTCTACCTCTACCTTAACTTTGTTTTTTAAAATAGAATTTACTAGCTTTGTTACTTCCTTTGGCATAGTAGCTGAGAATAATAAGTTTTGTCTTTCCTTAGGTAATTTTGCTATTATTCTCTTTACATCGTGTATCATTCCCATATCAAGCATACGATCTGCTTCATCAAGTACAAAATACTTAACATTCTTCAAGTCCACATAGCCTTGGTTTTGTAAATCTAAAAGTCTACCTGGTGTTGAAATTAAAACATCTACTCCTGCAGTTAATTTTCTAACTTGTGAACTTTGGTTTACTCCCCCAAAGATAACTGTATTTTTAATATTTAAATGCTTTGAATAAGTAGTAAAATTTTCACCTATTTGAATTGCTAATTCTCTAGTAGGTGCTACTATTAAGGTTTGGATACTTCTACGTCTATCGTTATTCTTTTTACTTTTAACCATGTTTTGTAATACAGGTATAGAAAATGCTGCTGTTTTACCCGTTCCTGTTTGTGCACATCCTAAAATATCTCTTTCCTCTAATATTCGTGGTATTGATTTTTCCTGTATTGGAGTTGGTTTTTCATATCCAGCCTCTTCCACTGCTTTTAATATTGGTTCAATTATATTTAAATCTTTAAATAACATTATTTCTCCTTTGTAATTAAATTTTTTTATTATACTCTATTACCTCTGTTCATCTAATAATGTAACTTATTATTAAAACAAAAAGGAACACATAATAAATGCAAGTCACTAACATAAGCATTTACATAGCGTTCCTTATTACTATAATTATATATTATTTCTACAATAAGTCCATTCTTTTTTTACTGGAATATTGCAAGTTGTTAATTCACGTATAATTTTCACTCTCTTTTATGTTGTAAAAAAGTAATGCAGCTACAATGTAACTGCATTACTATATATCTGATAGATATGCCTTTATAAGAAACTCTGCTTATTTAAAAGCTGAGCTTTCTTTTTAAAGGAAACTCCTTCTCACATACTTTCGAATGAGTAAGTTCGCCTATACCAAATCATAGATTTGGAGGCTTACTTAAGGAAACTCGGTCTCACAAACAGTCGACCGAGTAAGTTCCACTAGCTAAATCAAAGATTTAGAGTGTCACTTATCTTTGTACTCTTCCTGAACCGTCTCCGCCAGCTAATTTAGAAACTTCGTCAACTGATACTAGGTTGAAGTCTCCCTCTACAGAGTGCTTTAAGCATGAAGCTGCAACTGCGAACTCTATAGTAGCTTGAGAATCTAATCCGTTTAATGATGCACAGATTAATCCGCCACCGAAGCTGTCTCCGCCACCTACTCTGTCAACGATGTGCATTTTGTACTTCTTGCTGAAGAAGTAGTCGCTTCCATCGAATAGCATAGCAGACCAGTTGTTGTCGTTAGCAGAGATAGACTCTCTTAAAGTGATAGCAACTTTGCTAAATCCGAATCTGTCAGCTAATTGCTTAGCAACATCTTTGTATCCTTCATGGTTAACTGTTCCAGTTGTTACGTCTGTGTTTGCAGCGTGGATTCCGAATACGTCTGCAGCATCTTCTTCGTTTGCTATACATACGTCAACGTATTTACATAATTCTCCCATAACCTCGCCAGCTTTAGCTTTTGACCATAATTTATTTCTGTAGTTAAGGTCGCAAGATATTGTAACACCAGCTTCTTTAGCAGCTTTACAAGCTTCTAAACATATAGCAGCAACTTCGTCATTTAATGCTGGAGTTATTCCTGTGAAGTGGAACCACTCAACTCCGTTGAATATTTCTTTCCAGTTGAAGTCAGCTGAAGTAGCTGTAGCTATTGAAGAACCTGCTCTGTCATATATAACTTTTGAAGGTCTTTGAGAAGCACCTTTCTCTAAGAAGTATATACCAACTCTGTCTCCACCTCTAGCGATGTTTGTAGTGTCAACTCCAAATTTTCTTAAAGAGTTTACAGCTGCTTGACCTATTTCATGCTTAGGAAGTTTTGTAACAAAGCTAGCATCAAAACCGTAGTTTGCTAAAGATACAGCAACGTTAGCTTCTCCTCCACCGTAAGTAGCTCCGAATTTATCTGCTTGCACGAATCTGTAGTATCCTTCTGGTGCAAGTCTTAACATTATTTCTCCAAATGTAACAACTTTTTTAGCCATTTTGAAAATCTCCTTTGTTATATATATTTTAATTTATTATTAAACAATCTCTTTAAGATTATTATGTTATCTTATTTTTGAACTAAGTGTATAGCGAATCCACCAATTTCATTCTTGAAGAATACAGCTTTTAAGTTACCTTTTGCATCGTACTTAACTGTGTTCATATCAAACTCATATCCTTGAGTCTCTAAGTAAGCTACTGCTCTCTCAATGTAGTTTGTAGCTACTGCTATATGTCCATTTGTTCCAAGGTAAGGTAATTTAGTTATTTCTATTCCTTTACCTGCAAAGTAAGAGCTGTTTCCTTCTTTCTTAGTGAAGCCAAACATGTTTTCGAACATCATTGCAAAACTGCAAGCTTCTTCAGATGTTTTACCGTTAATTCCAACGTGAGCAACTTCGAAACCTAACATAGATTGTACGGCTTCTTTAGTTAATTCTCTTATTTTACCGAACTCTCCAGCCGCAACTAGGTCGCCTTTAACCATCCAGCTTCCACCACATGCTATTATTTTATTGAAGTCAAGGTATGATTTTAAGTTAGCAGGTCCAATTCCACCTGTAGGCATGAATTTCATCTTTGTATATGGCGCAGCCATAGCTTTTATCATATTTATTCCGCCTGCTGGTTCAGCTGGGAAGAATTTAACTACTTCTAATCCTAATTCGATAGCTTGCTCGATATCACTTGGATTAGTAACACCCGGAGTTATTGGAATCCCCTTTTCAACACAGTACTTAACTATTTTAGGGTTTAATCCTGGGCTAACGATGAATTTAGCTCCTGCAGCAACTGCTCTGTCAACTTGCTCAGTTGTTAATACAGTTCCAGCTCCAACTAACATTTCTGGATATTTCTCTGACATTATACGAATAGATTCTTCAGCAGCCTCTGTACGAAATGTTACCTCTGCACATGGAAGTCCACCTTCACAAAGTGCTTGCGCTAATGGTGCAGCATCTTTTGCGTTATTTAAAACAACAACTGGTACTATACCTAATTTTTGAATCTTATTTAAAACTTCATTCATAATCTTATCCTCCAATTAAAAGCTTTTCAGTTTCATATTGCGAAACCGTGTTTCAAAATGCGATACTCTACAATATTGAATTATACAGAAAATTAACTCATTGTCAAGGTAATAAAAGTAAATCTCCTCCCTATTTTCAACATGAATTTTTTAAGCTTCAACTCCCAGATAGCATTATGTCTGATCCAAGAAAAGTGTACGATTACAAATAGATATTTTTTTAATTTGATAATTAAAATTTAAGATGTTAAAATATAAAATAAGTCTTTAATTTTCGAATGCGATACTACAAATTTATAGAAATTGGAGGCCTTACTTTTGAAAGAAAATCTTGAAACAATGAATGAGAATACTGAAGCAGACTCTAAAAATCCTATTCAAGTTGTAGATAGAGTTTTTCAAGTTATGGAAACCATGTCTAAGACTGGTCCAATTGGCTTAGTGGAGTTAAGCAATCTGCTTAACTTACATAAAAGCACCACTCATAGACTTTTAAATTCTCTTGCATACATGAACTATGTAAAACAAGATGATGAAACTGGAAAATATGCCTTAAGTCTAAAACTACTTGAGGTAGCAAACCGTAACCTTAACCATACCGACATTCTTAAACTAGCTCATCCATATTTAAAGAAATTATCTCTTCAAACTGGCGAAACTATTCACTTAGTTCAAAGAGATGGTACTGAGGCAGTTTATATTGATAAGGTTGAGTCTTACGTTAACTCAGTAAGAATGGTCTCTAAAGTTGGAAGTCGTATACCTCTTTACTGCTCGGGGGTTGGTAAAGCAATGCTTGCCTGCATGAGCAATGAAGAAGTAAAAAAAATCTGGGACAGCAGTGACATACAACAGCTTACTCCTTATACAATTACCACTCTTGAAGACCTTTACGAAAGATTAGATATAATTAGAACAACAGGCTATGCTCTGGATGATGAAGAAAACGAAGAAGGCGTTCGCTGTATTGCTGCGTGTATTCCTGATTATAAAGGCAAGGTACGTCACGCCTTTAGTCTATCAGCGCCAATAGCAAGAATGAGTGATGAAAGAATTCAGGAATTAATTCCACATGTGTTAGACCTTAAAGCTGAGCTTTCAAAAGAATTCGGATGCTGTGAACGTTAAAAAGAGGGACTATATACCGATACAGGTTTATAGTCCTTTTTATTATTCTACAATAAAATACTTACTTTAAGCCCTTCACCGGCTTGAGATACTGCCTCTATTTGCCCTCCATGAACCTTTACTATATCATGGGCTATAGCCATCCCCAATCCTGAACCCTCAGTTTTATTCCTTGTATTTGTTCCCCTATAATATCTTTTGAAAATATGATTAAGTTCCTCTTCCGATACGCCTTTACCATTATCCTCTATTGATATACTGATTTTTTCCCCATATATCTGTTGTATATTTATATTAACCTTAACTTGCGTGTCATTGTGTACAAAGGCATTTATGATAATATTGATAAATGCTCTCTTAATTAATTGTTCATCAACCTCTGTTATTATCTCTTCAGAAGAATATGTAAAATTAATGTTACTCTCGTTGTATTTTTCATCGTTTATGATATCAATAACCACATGACGTATTAAAGATACAATATTCACGTTCTTTTTATTTAATACTATTGTGTTGCTTTTCAGCCTTGTTGATAAATTTAATTCTTCAACTAAAGTTTTAATATATTCGCCTTTACTGATAATTTTCAAGCAGTACTTTTCTCTTACTTCGTCCATCAATTCATATTCAGTGTCTGACATTATTTCAGCATTTCCTATAATTGAAGTTAATGGTGTCTTTATATCGTGAGAAATATTAGAGATCCACTCTTCCTTTAACTCCTCAAGCTTTTCTCTTTCCTTTTCATTTTCCTCAAGTCTATCTGATAAATCATTGATACACTCTTCAACCTTAAAATAAATCCCCTTGGATGACTTATCCTTTGAGTAATTACCTTGTGCTAAATTCATAATCTTATCAACTATGCTATTAATAGGCTTAGTAATCTTCAAGGTGTATAGGAATCCAATTATAGTAATCAAAATTAAATTAAGAATAATTAGAATAGGAAATTTATGAGCCTTATCAATAAGCTCTGCGTCATAAGTATAGCTGACACGTTTTATTTTTTCAGGATTAAAAAACAATAAATAAGTATATATTTGACCATTAATTTCTTTCTCATCTAAAAATAAGGTTTCTTCATCACTATCATATACATTAATTAAGTCTACATTAGAATATTGTGATGGAGCTTTCTTAGGTTTATTTTTTTGAAAAACCTCACTATTATTATCATTTAAAATTTGAAGCCCAATGTTACTCTCCTCAAGAAACTCTATTCCTGACGGTGATATTTCTATACCTCCAGCTTCATTTAAGGATATGTAATCCCTAAAGCTTGAAATGATCTCTTCTGGATGATAGTTATATAATGCTCCTTCTTTATAAATTGAGCTCCCCATAAACGCAATATTAATAATAAATATTGCTAGACAAGCTCCAATGAATGAAAAGGAATAATGAAGCATAAGTTTCAATCTCATCTTCTACTCTCCCTTCATCACAAACTTATACCCTAAGCCGATGACTGTTGTTATATACTTTGGCTTTGAAGGATTATCCTCAAGCTTCATTCGTAGCTTTCTAACATGAACTGTAATAGTATTGTCGTATCCAAAAAAGTCCTCTCCCCATACCTCATTACAAATCATTTCTTTGCTGATGATTCTATTGGGATTATTAATAAAATACATTAACAGCTTTAATTCCTTTGCCGTTAACTCTACTATTTCTCCACCTTTAGTTACTTCACCAGTCTCTTCATTTATTGAAACATTTCCTATAGTTATAACTCTTTTTGACTTAATCTGATTATTAACTCCAGTGCTGTCAATGGCCTTTAATCTTACCTTCAATCTAAAGGCTACCTCCTTTGCACTAAAAGGCTTAGTTATGTAATCATCTGCCCCTAACGCAAATCCCAGAAGCCTGTCTACTTCTTCTGACTTCGCTGAAATAAACAAAATAGGTACCTGACTAGTCTTTCTGATATGATTAAAAACCTCATAACCAGTCATATCTGGAAGCATTATATCCAAAAGCACAATATCAGGATTCCCACTGCTAAACATCCTTATTCCTTCAGTTCCACAACTTGCAACGGAGATATTTTTAAAACCTTCTCTTTCTAATACCGTCTCTAATATTTCAGTAATATCCTGCTCATCATCTATTATTAAAACCTTATATTTATCAAAAGTATTACTCATATAAATCATCCTTTTTTATTTTGATTATAGCATACACCTTCTGACTAATATCTATGTGCTATCGGAATTAAGATGGATTTAAGATTGTGTTTATTTGGAGTAAATATTATTGCCTTAAAATAAAAATATAAGAAATTTTTAAATCAAAAATACTTAAATAAGGAGAATTATTATGCAAGCAATAATGGAACCAATTTTTCACGTAGTTTATTTAACTACAGTTATTACATTAGGAATTAAAATGCTAACAAAATCTAAAGATAATGAGTACTTTAAATTATTTGGAGCTATGTCAGTGATCTTAGGATTAGGTGATTCATTCCATCTTATACCAAGAATTTATGCCCTTTTAACTACAGGACTTGAAAACCATGCACCAGCCCTTGGTTTTGGTAAATTTGTTACTTCGATAACTATGACTATTTTCTATTTAATCCTTTATAAAATCTGGAAGAAAAGATTTGATATTAAGGATTCAAAAAAACTAGACTTAACAATGTATGTATTAGCAGCAGTAAGAATTATACTTTGCTTCTTCCCTCAAAATGATTGGTTTGTAAACAACCCACCAGTAAGCTGGGGAATTTACAGAAACATACCATTTGCAATCATGGGAATCATCATGATTTATCTTTTATATAGCTACGGTGCTAAAAACAAGGATAGAGATTACAAAAACCTCGGTATAGCAGTAACCTTATCCTTTGGATTCTACTTACCTGTTGTACTTTGGGCATCTGAAAACTTCTTTGTTGGAATGCTAATGATACCAAAGACTTTAGCTTACGTTTGGGTAGTTTTAATTGGCTATAAAGAATTTAAACAAGCTATAAAATAATAATTTCAAAAGCCTACAATCTATAACATATGATTGTAGGCTTTTTATATAAAATTATTTATTCTAACTCAAAAGCACCGGTGTATAACTGATAATACTTACCCATTTCCTTAATAAGAGATTCATGGCTTCCTCTTTCAATTATCCTACCTTGCTCTAGTACCATGATAGCATTTGAGTTCTTAATTGTAGATAATCTATGAGCTATTACAAATACAGTTCTTCCATGCATTAACCCATCCATACCAGCTTGTACTATAGACTCTGTTCTTGTATCTATACTTGAAGTTGCTTCGTCTAGTATCATAACTGGTGGATCTGCAACGGCTGCTCTAGCTATAGATATAAGCTGTCTTTGACCTTGTGATAGGCCTTCACCACTACCGTCAATCATGGTATCATACCCATTTGGAAGCATTGATATAAATCCGTGAGCATTGGCTGTTTTAGCTGCCTCAATACACTCTTCATCAGTGGCATCTAATCTTCCGTATCTTATATTCTCTATGACTGTTCCTGTAAACAGGTTAGTATCTTGAAGAACTATTCCTAGTGAACGTCTTAAGTCATCCTTTTTAATTTTATTAATATTAATTCCATCAAATCTGATTTTTCCATCAGCTATGTCATAGAATCTATTTATTAGATTGGTTATTGTTGTTTTACCTGCTCCCGTAGCTCCAACGAAGGCAAGTTTTTGACCTGGCTCTGCATATAATGTTACATCATGAAGTACTATCTTATCTTCATTGTATCCAAAATCCACATCAAAGAAACGAACATCTCCTGTAAGCTTTGTATAAGTTAATGTACCATCTCCATGAGGGTGCTTCCAAGCCCATATCCCCGTATGCTCTGGTGTTTCAACTAGCTCCTCACCTTCATACTTAGCATTAACAAGGGTAACATATCCTTCATCTGTCTCAACCTTCTCATCCATCAAGTTAAATATTCTCTCTGCTCCTGCAAGAGCCATAACAATAGAGTTAAATTGCTGTGAAACCTGATTTATAGGCATAGTAAAGCTCTTAGTTAACTGTAAGAAGGCTGCAATACCACCTAGCGTAAGTCCTCCTACTCCGTTAATTGCAAGAACTCCTCCTACCATAGCTATTAAAACATACTGTAAGTGGCCTAAATTACCCATAATAGGCATCATAATGTTGGCAAATTTATTAGCCTCTGTGGAATTTTTGCAAAGTTCCTCATTAAGCTTATTAAAATCAGCCTTAGCCTTTTCTTCGTGACAGAACACCTTAACAACCTTCTGCCCATGAATCATCTCTTCTATATATCCATTCAAAGAACCAATAGATTTTTGCTGTTTAATGAAATACTTAGCACTATTACCACCTATTTTCTTCGCTACCTGAAGCATTAAAGCAATAAATATAACTACAAAAACTGTTAAATAAATACTTGTATAAACCATGGCACAGAATACTGATACTATGGTAATTACAGATGAGAACACCTGTGGAATACTCTGTGCAAGTACTTGTCTTAAAGTATCTGTATCGTTAGTATAGTGACTCATGATATCTCCATGAGTATTAGTATCAAAGTACTTTATCGGAAGCTTCTGCATATGAGCAAACATGTCGTCTCTGATTTGCTTTAATATACCTTGAGATACAGTAACCATCAATCTACCATAAGTAAAGGTTGAAATTACTCCTATAAGATATATTCCTCCCATCATAAGAATAGCCTTCAATAACTCTGTAAATACTGGACTTGATTCTAGTAATAATGGTGTGATGTAATTATCTATAAGCACCTGTAGGAACATGGAACCTGCTACCCCTACAAGGGCACTTATTATAATACATATAATAACAATCCCCACCTGTATTTTATAATTCTTTAAATAGGATAAAAGTCTGGTAAGTGTACTTTTACTTACCTTTGGACGTTTGTGAGGTCCCTTTTTAACAGCATTCTGCATAATCCTTCTTACCTCCCTTCACTTGAGAATTGTAGACCTCTTGGTAAATTTTATTTGAAGCAAGAAGCTCCTCATGATTTCCAACTGCTACAATTCTTCCTTCATCGAGTACGATGATTTTATCTGCATCCTCAATAGATGAAATTCTTTGAGCAATTATAATTTTAGTTGTATTGGGAATTTCTTCCTTAAACGCTTTTCTAATTAACGCATCTGTCTTTGTATCAACAGCACTTGTTGAGTCATCTAAGATTAATATCTTTGGCTTTTTAAGAAGAGCTCTAGCTATACATAGACGCTGTTTCTGACCACCTGAAACGTTAGATCCACCCTGCTCAATATGAGTATCGTAGCCATCATTGAAAGCTGAAACGAAATCATGAGCTTGTGCTAACTTACAAACACGGATAAGTTCCTCATCAGTAGCTTCCTCACATCCCCATCTTAGGTTTTCTTTAATTGTTCCTGAGAATAAGATGTTCTTTTGAAGCACCATGGCAACTTCATTTCTAAGAGTTTCTAAGTCATAATTCCTTACATCTACTCCACCTACAGTAACTTGTCCATCTGTAACATCGTAAAGTCTAGGTATAAGCTGTACAAAGCTTGTCTTAGAACTTCCTGTACCTCCAATAATCCCAATGGTCTCACCAGATTTGATCTCTATATCAACATCCATAAGACACAGCTTGTTCATATCTTTCGTATAGCTGAAGTTAACACCTTTGAACGAAATATCTCCATTTTTAACTTCCATAATTGGAGAATCTCCATTTTTGATATCTTCTTCCTCATCTAAAATTTCCACAATTCTCTCTGCAGAAGCACGAGAAATTATAATCATAACCACTACCATAGAAAGCATCATTAAGCTCATTAAAATCTGCATTGCATATGTAATAAAGCTCATAAGCTCTCCTGTAGTCATAGAAGACCCGACTATTAATCTAGCTCCAAACCAAGAAATAAGCACCATACAAGTATACATAGTGAACTGCATTAATGGTGCATTAATTGCAATCAGCTTCTCTGCCTTAACAAAGTCATCATAAATACTTTTAGAAACCTTTTTGAATTTTTCTTCTTCAAAATCTTCTCTTACAAAAGACTTAACCACTCTGATACCATGAAGGTTCTCTTGAACTACATTATTTAAATGGTCATAAGTCTTAAATACTCTCTCCATGATGGGGTGAGCATATCTAATAATTAAAAGCAACCCAATTGCAAGAACTGGTATAGCACAAAGGAAGATTACCGCTAGCTTCGAACTTACTCTAAATGACATAAATAAAGCAAATATAAGCATAACTGGTCCTCTAACCGCCACACGTATAATCATCTGATAAGCATTCTGTACATTAGTAACATCTGTAGTTAAACGAGTTACAATACTTGCCGTTGAAAATTTATCTATATTAGAAAAAGAAAATTTTTGTACATTATAGTACATATCCTTTCTTAAATTCTTAGCAAATCCTGCCGATGCCCTAGCTGCATGTCTACCTGAAAGCGCTCCAAATAATAGCGACATACCACATGATAAAATAAGTACCATTCCAATTTTTAAAATATAAGCCGAATTTCCTGCATCAACCCCTAAATCAATAAGGCTTGCCATAAGTAGTGGAATAATAACTTCCATTACAACTTCTAACACCATAAACATAGGTGCTAATAATGAATCTCTTTTATACTGTCTTATAGATTCTGATAATTTCTTTAACATAATGTCCTCCTCACAATTAATGATGTATATAGATGTTAGCCTACTAATTGTTAGCACGGTAACTGTAAGCACACTAACAATATATTTATAATAAAATAATTTGATACTATTCCTCTATAAATTTTTCTTTATTTTATCTATGAGAATAAAAAATGTTTCAAGCTCCTCTTCAGTAAGTCCCTTTACCACCTGGCCCTCAATACTCTCAATTTCTTCACCTACTAATTTATGAACCTTAATAGCTTTCTCTGTAAGCTCCAACTTCTTTAAACGTGCATCATACTCAACTGATTTGCGCACAATAAGTTCGTTCTTTTCCATAAGCTGTAATATATTGGTCGCAGTAGATCTTCTTATTGAGAACTCTTCTTCAACATCCTTCTGGAAGATTTCTTTATTTTGATTATTATAAATAAAAGCAATAATCCAGCTATGAATACCTGTAAAACCTTCACCAAATTTTTTATAAAACATATTATCAAGTTTACGCTTAATTAAATTGGAAACAGTTCTACACTCTCTTCCCACGTGCCTTTGATTATCCATACTATTTCTCCTTAATAATGTTAGTACACTAACATTCTATTCTTTTATAAAAAAAATGTCAATAAAAAAATTTTTTATTATATCCTTTAAAACTACCTTAAATTCATTTACAAATACTATTGTACAACAAAAATTAATGAGGATTAAAATTAATCAATCCTCATTAATTTCCAAGCCTTATTTTTATCATAATCAGTACATAACTCATTATTTCCACCCTCATCATAATCTAAACCATAATCTATATCGCTTAAATCATATTTGTAGGCAAAATCACTAATCCTTTCTAAATTTTTTCTTGATGGAATAAATGCAGAATCTATTGCATATGCTGCGCTATAATGCTTATGAGCTAACTCTAACTCTCTCTTACACTCATACAATATTCCAAACGTGTTGTAAATCTCTGGTGCACAATCATTTATCTCTACTGCATGCAATAAAGCCTTTTTAGCTGATTCATAATTTCTAGACTTTATTTCTTTAATCGCCTTATTTATATATTTCCTTAACTCATCCTCACTCTTTCTGATACTAAACATAACCTCACCCTCCATATGTTTATCTTTAAGTTAATTCTATCAACCCTTAAATAAACATAGTGTTAAGATAATAAGAATTACATAAATATAATGTTAAGAATTTAGACATAAATAAAAAAACGTAGACCTTCACTACATTTCTTCCTTTAAGCTAACTTTTTAAAGTGAGCTTTATAATGTTATCATCTTCTATAATGAATATTTTAGCTTTCATTCTTTCAACTCAAAAGGGTTAATTATATAGCCCCATACAAGCAACCCTTAACATTAATTTTTCTTACTCTTTAAATCTAATATAATACCTTTGATAATCCAACTATCACAATTAGGTGAACTGGATAAAACCAGTAGAACATATTTTTTACACATTTATTAGATAGCCCTAATTTTCCGTTATACATAAGAATTGGAATAATACCAAATACCATCATCCATTGATAATCCCATAGAAATGCTGCTTCCATAAAGCTTGGACCAATTGTAGAAAACACTCCAAATAAGCTACATACAATATATGCTATACTCATTAATCCTTTCTTTTCTCTTAAGAAATAGAATATTAATATCATTACAAGTCCATAAATTGATGCCTCAGTAAATATTGATAAACCTCCAAATAAAACTGTAGCTGATACTCCAAATATGAATCCTTTTGAAGCTTTTTCATGAGCCTTAGCATATTCTATTGAAAACATCATGGCTAACCCTAGCCCTAATGATAAGAAAATGTTATTATGTATACCCAAAAATAAGTCTACACCTACCATTACGAATCCCATTCCAAAAATTCTCTGCATATACTTTACTCTGCTCCTTGTATGATAAAAGCCTTCAATTATTAAATAAAAAAATATTGGCGCCGCTAACTTTCCTAAATATCCAAACCATATTGGAACCCCACCATTTAAAGCTCCTCCTAAATAAGTATAAATGTGATCCATAGCCATAAAGATAATGGCCATAAACTTTAACATAAAGCTACTAAATAATTTCATCTTTCTTCTCCTCCAAATAGTGAGTTATATAATAAATTGCTTCTTAAAATTACAGTGATGCTTCATCATACGCTATAAATGTAACTAAAAATAATACCCTAATTAAATCAGCAATTTTTCTCATAAATCCATCTCCTTGTTTTATCTTATAGGTTCATTATACCGACCTAGTCACTGAGGTCATATTTATTTAGATTACATTTAGCTTTCAATTTTGTAATATCGACATTTCAATTCTTAATATACTGACCTTATATTTAATATCTAGTTATATTGTAATTCGATTAAATCTTAGTCAAAACATTGTAAATATTTCTGACTTTTTGAACACTTTCCTCAGTTTAATGAATTTAATGTTATCTTATGCTATATTTAAAAGGAAACTCCGCCTCACATACGTTCGGTGGAGTAAGTTCACGCAACCAAATCATAGATTTGGGCGTTCACTTAAGGGGGACTTTAAAATGATAGATCAAAACTGTGCTTATTGTATGGAAGGCGAATTAGTCGCTAAATTTGGAATTAAAATTTGTGAATTAGAAACTTCTAAAGTTTACTTATTTAAAGAGCAAAGCCACAAGGGGCGTGTAATCGTTGCTCACAAAAATCATATCGGTGATATGACAGTTTTAACTGCTGAAGAAAGAGCTGCTTACTTTGAAGATGTAGCAAAAGTTTCAAAGGCATTACAAGCTGCATTTAACCCAAACAAAGTAAACTATGGCGCTTATGGAGATACTGGATGTCACTTGCACTTTCACCTAGTTCCAAAATACAGCTCAGACGAATTCGAATGGGGTTCAACTTTCGCTATGAATCCTGAGAGAGTTACTTTAACTGATGCTGAATACGCTGAAATAATAAATCAAATTAAAGCTAACTTATAGAGTTAACACCGTTAATTCTAAATAACTTTATATGATTAAAGAACTAAATCCTTGCCTGGATTTAGTTCTTTCTGTTTTAATCTACTATATATTTTCTATTCAATTTCTTTTAATCTTTCAACTAAAGATTTCTTACTTAGATTTTTTACCGCTATATTGGATATAACTATAGGAACCAATACTACCATAATAATATACCCAAGCAAATAACTTAAAGGAAATTGATATTTCATATAACCAAGTCCATTATGAGCCATAAGCTTTACCATTATAAAACCACTTAAGCCACCTAAAATTACTGTAGTTAATATATTTACTGCTGCAAAATATATGCCTTCTCCTCTTATCATTGTGGCAACTTGTTTCTCACTCATTCCTAGTGTTCTAAAGCAAGCAAACTCTCTTTTACGTGCCATAACATTTGTAATTAAAGTGTTTAATAAATTTATTAAACTAAAGGCAATTACAAATATGGCTGCTCCCAATGTAGTGGAATAAATTAACCCAAATTGATCTTTATCATGTTCAATTCTATCACTTAATTTACTAATACTAATTATAGGACTACCATCCGCAATTATGGATAATTTCTCATCAAGCACAGTTTGTGAAGTTGCATAATCACTTGAAGAAATAACAAGTCTCTTATTTAAATTAAAATCTGGAATCATCATACTTTCCAAAAGCTCCTCTGGTATTAGGAACCAACCTGCATTATATGCAAGCTTTGATACTTGTGGATTATTTATATTCTTTTTTAAATCTCCAGCTATAGTAAATTCATCTTCTACATACTTTTCACCGTCATACCATCTTAATGTAACTTTATCTCCAACTTTAAATTCCCAGCCAAAAATCTCTTTTACAATTTCATTATGAGCAATGAAAACTTCTTTGTTTTTCACCATTTTTTCATAATCTAACTGTCCAGTTTTCACATAGGATTGCATTAACTCAGCCTCTTCTTTAGTAAAAGGTGCCGCTAAATCCTGTTCATCCCTTTCACCATTATAGGTATAAGCTACTTCAAGGTCTTTAATCTCCATTACATCGCTTATCTCCGGTATACCCTCAATTTTAGTTATTAGCTCATCATTTAATGGATTATTCTTCTTTAACCCTGTATATCCAAATTCATCAACCTGTGCTGCATTAGATGAAAATTCCAATGTATATTCTCCGTATTGAAACCATCCCTGTCTTGAAAATTCCTCTTCATCGATAGATGCAATAAAGGTAGCTGCACACATAAATACAATTCCAGCTAGGTTTAAGGATATCATAGTCATCGCTGATTTTTTTCCATTACCTCTGGCAGCCATGAAGCTAAGAGATATTGGTGATAACTTTCTATAAAGCTTCTTTGAATCCTTTTTCTTATTTCCCTCGTAACCACTAAGCTTAGTAGCTTCAATTGGTGAAATATTAGCAGCAATTTTTGCTGGTTTAGAAATAGATATACACACCGTAATATAATCTGCAATAATAATTGCCACAGAATACCCTATGAATGTAGTTATATTAAAACCTTGAGGCTTCATGGAAAAGGCAAATATAGCTCCAATTGTTATACCAATAATACTTCCTATTACGGATAAAACTGCACCCTCTATTCTTACCATTTTCTTTATTTGTTTTTTAGTCATTCCAAGAGTTCTTAGCTGACCAAACTGACGAGTTCTCTCTGAAATAGAAATGTAAAAAATACTATAAATAACAAGGACACTCACTAACAAAATCGCAATTCCAATCAATATTATCATAGATAATTCTCTAGTATCATAAGACAAACTATCTACAAAAGCATTATTCTCATTTACCTGTTTACGTTCTACTCCATATTCTTCACCAAGCTGTCGTATAACTTGTAAAAATTCATCACTGCCCATTTTTTCAGCATCAACTATCTGAACTGCCAAATCAAAAGGTATTAAGCTTAATTGACTTCCCTTTAAGGCATATTCCTTTGACATATATAAATTAAACACATCTGTTTTTAATCCACTATCTAAAAAACCTGTTACTTCAAATTCCTCTGTAGTTCCATTTAAGAACGTAACACTTATAATTTCACCAAGCTTTTCTTCAAGTCCCATGTAAGCCATAAGCTGCTTATCCACTAAAACCTCATTAATTTTACTTGGATACCTTCCCTCAGCAATATCCACTTTAGCCATAGGAGCATCATTTGCTTCTATATAATATGGTCTTAAAATATAATTATCTACTTCAAAGCTTTTGCCTGTTTTAAACTCTGAGCTGTTCTTAACCATTGAATTATCTTTAACTTCAACTATTTGCTCCTCTGTAACCTGATGATAAATTACATGCTGTCTCTCTGCTAATTCTTTATCAGCTATCTCCTTTATTGAACTTGACATAAATGCAAGCCCTGATAATAAACTTACAGATAGTACTATAGTAATCAACATAAATATATTTCTAAGCTTAGATGCTTTTAAGCTCTCCTTTGCCAGCTTATATGGTATCTTCTTATTATTATTTTTCACCCTTATTCCTCTCCCATCCCTTAAAACTCTATCTTTTAAGAATAAATCTTTCCATCTTCAATTCTTATAATTCTATCTGCGAGTTGTGCTATCTCTAAATTATGAGTTATCATCACAATAGTTTGATTAAACTTCTCCGCTGTTACCTTTAATAACCCTAAAACCTCTTGGCCTGTTTTGCTATCAAGATTTCCTGTAGGTTCATCTGCCAATATTATAGATGGCTTACTTGCAAGTGCTCTTGCAATTGCTACTCTCTGCTGTTGTCCACCTGAAAGCATATTAGGATAAGACTTTGTTTTACTTTCTAAGTGTAATAAATCAATAATATTATCTATAAACTTCTTATTTATTTCATCTCCATCAAGTTCAATTGGAAGAATTATATTTTCATAAACATTAAGCATTGGTACTAGGTTATAGTTTTGAAATATAAACCCAATCTGTCTTCTTCTAAATATAGTCTGGTCCTCATCTTCCATTTTAGAGATTTCCTTTCCATCTACAATTACTGTACCTTCACTTGGTGTATCTAAGCCTCCAATCATATTTAAAAGAGTAGATTTCCCACTTCCAGAACTCCCTACAATAGCTATAAACTCTCCTTTTTTAACAGTTAAATTTATCCCATCTAAAGCCTTAACTAAGCTTTCATCTTTACCATAATATTTTTTCAAATCCTTTATTTCTAAAACTGACATTTTAACTCCCTCTTTCATCTAATTTTTTTCAACCACTTATCTTAGTTTTTATTATACAAAGTGAAAATAACAAAAACCTCACAAAAATATCACATTTTTGTGAGGTTTGAATATAAAACCTAAATTTATGAGTTTGTTACCCTAACTATTAAATACATTTTCAAGTTCACATCATAAGATACTTCTATTCTTATACAAAGCTCTTCTTCGGCAGGTATATACTAAATTTTGTTCCCTTACCAAGTTCAGATTTTATCTTCATAAAGCCTTGTTCCTTTAAGATAATTTCCCTAGTAAGCGCGAGTCCAACACCTACTCCCTCTTCCACCTGTACCATTGGAGAACGGTAAAATCGTTGAAAAATCCTCCCCTGCTCTTCTTCATCTATACCAATACCATTATCACAAATACTAACTGCAACATACATTTCTAATTCTTCAACTTCTATAGCTATTTTTCCACCTTTGGGAGTATATTTTACTGCATTATCTATAACATTAAAAATAGCCTCTTCAGTCCATTTTTCATCGAAGGCAGCCTTTATTTCCTCTTCACAGCTTATCTCAATACTAATTTTCTTATCTTCAGCCTTTTGATTGATCTGAGCTAAAGCATTAGCGATAATATAAATGATAAAGTTATCTTTAGGTTTCAATTGAACAACTCCATTTTCCAATCTTGACATCTTTATCATTGATTTCATTAAAAAATCTAGCTTCTCTATCTGTAAGTTGCTAAGTGTTAGAAACTCCTTTTCCTTTTCCTTTGACACTTCTCTCTCAATTAAAATATTGTTATACATTTTAATGTTTGCAATAGGTGTCTTTATTTGATGAGATATATCACCTAACAGAGACTGTAATTCATCCTTTTCAATGCGAGATTCAGATACTGCCCCCTCTGTTATTTCTAAAAGTCTTATGAGTTTATGACTTAACTTGGATTCTAGAGTTTCCTTATTAGCTTGAATCTGTAGCTTTTCTCCCGAAATTATCTGGTCTAAAGCTTTCCCAAAAACTTTACTAAATTTTCGTATTCTATATTCGTAGCCTGCTATGATTAATATGATTATAAAAATAAGAACACCAATAATTACAAACAACCAGCTATTCAAAATGTTCACCTATCCATGTATAGCCAAGCCCATAAACTGTTTTAATATACTTATGCTCCTTATCCTCAAGCTTGCTTCTTACACGATTTATATTCACAGTCAACGCATGTTCATCCACAAAATTCCCACTGTTATCCCAAAGTTTTTCCAAAATCATCTGTCTGGTTACAACTGACCCTCCATTAGTCATAAGTACTTGAAGCAGCTTAAATTCTGTCGGTGTTAACGAAAGTATTTCGTTACCCTTTTTTGAAATAAAATTATCAAAATCTATATAAAGATAACCATCTTCATAAACTTTATCCTTCTTTGCACTTGTTGTACGCTTCAATATTGCCTGAACCCTTTTCCTCAAAAGGACATTGCTAAAGGGTTTTGTAACATAATCATCTGCTCCAGCCTCAAATCCATTAACCTGGTCAATAATTAAATCCCTTGCAGTTAAAAATATTACTGGAATATCTTGAAGCTTCTTAATTTCTCCGCAAACCTGAAATCCATCACCGTCAGGCAAATTCACATCCAAAATTGCTAAATCTATACTACTTTTCTCCACAGCTTCTAACGCCATCCTACAACTTGAAACTGCTATAACCTCATATCCCTCTGCTTCTAAATCAAATGTTAACCCAATTCTTAATCCATTATCATCTTCCAAAATTAAAATAGTGTTTTTCTTCATCGTCATCCCCTCTTTACTGTCCTTACGTTCTTCCCAATTTTAGAACTTAATTAACTAGTTATTGTTAATCCCTATTCTCTTTATCTCTTCCCATTTTCCAAATGAAATATATAACTAAAACTACAATAATAAACCCAAATATAATTCTCAATCCCAAACCTATAACCATACCAAAAATACCAAATATACCACCAACGATACTCCCTATTAGTCCAAGGACACTTCCAATTATACCTGCTACACCTCCAAAGATCGCAATAATTCCTCCGAATAATTCAAGGAGTAACTTTCCCACAAAGGCAACAACCCCTACTCCAAAAGCTACACCCAGTATAGCAATACCTATTCCTAATATAGCTACTATAATACCAAATACTTTCATATAAAACTTACCTCACTTTTTTCCTTAACTCATTTACCTGCTTTAATAGTATATTATACTCTTTAAGTTTTTCCTCCTTCTTTTCTTCACTTTTTTCTATGGATAAAAGTGAAATAACCTCAGACAGCCTGTTTTCCAAAACCATTAGCTGCTCTCTATTTATCTTTACCTCTGTTTCAATTATTGGTTTATTTTTTTCTTTTAAATATTCCTCATAGGTTCCATTAAACTCTTTTATAGTTTCATTCTCAATGTC
Source organism: Clostridium culturomicium (assembly GCF_000821305.1). Lineage (GTDB taxonomy): Bacteria > Bacillota > Clostridia > Clostridiales > Clostridiaceae > Clostridium_J > Clostridium_J culturomicium. The sequence continues at coordinate 124,835 of NZ_CCXK01000015.1, forward strand.
TAAAATGTAATCACACACATTACTAATGAATTTTCTATCATGGGATACTATAAGAACAGTTTTATCTGTTGTGCTTAATGCTTCCTCAAGAGCTTCCATAGATTTAATATCTAGATAATTTGTCGGTTCATCCAGAACAAGTACATTATTATCTCCTAAAAGAATTTTACATAGTGCTACTTTTACTCTTTCACCACCACTTAAGTCCCCAACTTGCTTATGAACCTGTTCTCCCTTAAAACCAAAGCCATCTAAGTTAATTCTAATAAAGCTTTGATCATATGCGCTATCCTCCATAATATTTTCAAGAATTGTTTTCTCATCCTTTAAAATATCCTGACTTTGATCAAAGTATCCTACTACAACCTTATTATTTATTCTAATATCACCACGAGCTTCAATATCACTATTTTTAATACCCTGTTCACTTAAAACAACCTTTAAAAGGGTAGTTTTCCCCTTTCCATTCCCCCCAATAATAGCTGTCTTTTTCCCTCTTTTAACTTTAAATGACACTCCATTAAAAAGATTTTTTTCTCCTGCCATTAAAAATAAATCCTTAACTTCAATAACATTCTTTGAAACTATCTCTTTTCCATCAGATACCCTGATATTTATTTTTCCTTCTGTCTTTGGCCTTTCCTTTACTTCTAAATGTTCTATTCGACTTCGAAGTGCTTTAATATTACCTTCTAAGTTACTTTTAGCCTTTTGATCTCCCATCTTGTGAAGTCTTGCCTCGGAATTTCCCATTCTCCTTGGGGCTTTTCGAATACTGTCACGAAGCCCCTGCTTAACCAATACAGCCTCTTCAAGTCTTCGCTTCTCTGTTACATAGCCCTCATACTCTCTGCTTTGTCTTTCTTTTTCCTCTGCCTTAAGCTCCACATACTTAGAATAATTCCCTTTATAAAATTTCAGCTTACCTTCTTCAATTTCAATAATAATATTGCATAAAGCATCAAGAAACTCTCTATCATGGGAAACTAAAAGCATTGCCCCTCTGTGAGCCTTAAACATATCTTCTAACACTTTAATACTTCCTCTATCTAAATTAGAAGTTGGCTCATCAGCTATTACAAGTTTTTTATTTTCACTTAAAGCTTCAGAAATCCTCAGCTTTACCTTTTCCCCCCCAGATAAATACTCTTCATATTCTCCTGGTGCATTAAGAACACTTTTCAGTTTGCTATTTTTAACTGTTCCTATATAATCTTCACGCTGGCTGATATAAGCATAACTGTTAGTCAAATAAATCTGCCCTTCCTCCACCTCACATATACCTAAAAGTGTCTTTATGAGAGTAGTTTTACCTGCTCCATTTTCTCCAACAAGTCCAATTCTATCACTCTCAAGAATTTCCAATTTATCAATATCTAAAATTAATCTATCTCCAAAATATTTTTTTACCTTATTAAATGATGCTAATACCATAAAAAAAATCACTCCTATTCTTGTCAGGAGAGATTATCGCTAAAAATGGCATAACTGCAGAATTTTAGCCATAATCCTCACCCATAAATTTAACCATCACAAATAAAACCTACTTAAAGTAAGCTTTTAAATTTAATGATTGGTTTAAAATTTCTTGGTTTTTGATTATAACTTCATTCTCCTATACCATTACCTTTCTTAAATTAACATCTAAAGTAACCACATTAACAAGGTCAATTAGACTTTTATTATAAAATATAATATATATTTATTATATTAATAATATCCATGAAATGTCAAACATCATTTCATGGATATTGTTTATTTTTATTATTTCCAAAGTGGCTTATCTTCAAACTTCACTTCTGGTATATTACAACCATGTAGTTCAAAAACTATTATTTCATTTTCTCCTACTTTTAAAAGTGGGTATGGGACATAAAGATTTAACTGTGGACCAACATTCCAGTATCTCCCCAAATTAAATCCATTAATAAACACAATTCCCTTATTGAAGTTTTCTAGAGTTATAAATGTATCTGCTATATCCTCTTCTTTATCAATTAACAGGCTCCCTTTATAGAAAGCAGGTCCTTTAACTTTTTCATTTTTAAAGTCCAATTTTGATAAATCCTTCATTTCTAAATTCCACACATCAACCTCATGAAGAAACTGACCTTGTAATCTTACTCCTTCAGTTATACCCTTGAAATCTTTAATATATGGGCCATAATTTATTCTTCCCATGTTTTCAACTAGAATGTCTAGCTTTAAGCCTTCCTTTGGAACCTTTACCAAAAGCTTCAAATTATCCATTTTAAATTTTTCATTCATAAGCTGTGGCTCTCTATTTCTATAATAAACGGCTGCTTCCTCACCATTTATAAATACTTGAGCTCTGTCATGAACTTCATCAATGGATAAAGGCAACTCTTCTATTGGTCCCTCCAGAACTTTAGAATACAAAGTATATCCATATTCCTGTCCATAAGCTTCCATATTGTTTATGTAAGTGCTTTTTATTGAATTAGCTAGATTATCTAAGTTATCAAACAAGCTACAACAATGCGAAAGCTCTACCTTCCCATAAGCCTTCTTTACCGAATTCTTTGGAATATCCATGTCTATCTTGCCAAAATATCTTTCCATTGAAGCCCTTACCCCAAGATATTTATCTGTGACATCCCCTGCTTCAGTTAAAATTGAATCATAATCATAGCTTGTAATGGTTGGCATATATTTATCTGTAAAATTTGCTCCATTCATAAAACCAAAGTTAGTTCCTCCATGGAACATATAGAAGTTAACATTAGCTCCTCTTTCAAGCATTATCTCAAAATTTTCTACAACATCCTTACTTGCTCTTTTATGGTGTATACCCTCCCAATGATCAAACCATCCAATCCAATACTCCATGCACATTAAAGGCATATCCTTTTGATGCTCCTCTAACTTATCAAAGGCTTCATCAGATTTTGACCCAAAGTTTACTGTTTTATAAACTTCTTCTAAGGTTCCACCCTTAAGCATGTAATCCGTAGGTCCATCTGATGTGAATAAAACTGTGTCTACACCTCGTCTTATAAGGCCTCTCTTAATGTATTCTAAGTAAGCTTTATCATTCCCATAACTTCCATACTCATTTTCCACCTGTACAGCAATAACTGGTCCACCATTAGTACATAGGTGTGGAACTAACCTTGGAACGAACTCATCAAACCACCTATCCACATGCCTCAAATATTTTTCATCCATGCATCTTAATTTTATATTTTTATCCTTTAATAGCCAACCTGGAAGCCCTCCCATTTCCCATTCAGCACATATGAATGGTCCTGGTCTTACAATAACCATTAAATCTAGCTTCTCAGCAGTCTCTATAAACTCATTTAAATCGCAAAAACCATCGAAAACAAAATTTCCTTCCTTTGGTTCATGAATATTCCATGGCACATAAGTCTCAACAGTATTAAATCCACAAGCCTTCAGCTTCAACAGTCTATCTTCATACTGCTCCTTAAACATTCTGAAGTAATGAATTGCTCCACTGATAAGCCTTACTTCTTCCCCATTTCTATAAAATTTTTTTCCTTTGATTTTAAAATCCATATCCTTAAGCCCCCTAGTTTAAATTTTAAATAAATATCCTTTGAATTGGAAAGTATTTCATTTCTATACTATTAATCTTTATTAAAAATTATTTATTTTGCAATAATATCACAAAATACATATATTCCTTATATAAATTTAAAATCCTTCTTTTTATTAAAAGTTATACTCATATTAAAAAGAAAATCTCCAATAAAATCCGACGATCTTATTAGAGATTTTTATTATTACTTATTTACTTTTAGTTAGACCTAATCTCAATCCATCTATCATCATATAATCTTATCTTTGCTCCAAGATCAATGAAGTATTCACATTTATCTAGATACTCTTGTGATGGATAAGCCACTGGATCTTCCTTTACCTCATCATCTAAAAGCTCAAATGCAGCTTTATTAGGTGTAGAATATCCAACATAATCAATGTTAGTAAGTGCATTTTCTGGATCTAGTATAAAGTTAATGAACATTTCTGCATAATCCTTATTTTCTGCGCTCATTGGAATGCACATTGAGTCAATCCACCTGTTAGTTCCATTTTTAGGTGTTGCATATGCCAAGTTTTCATTTTGATCCATTAAAGTTATGGCATCTCCTGAATACACAATACCCATAGCCGCTTCCTCACCTAAAAGTCTATCTTTTCCGTCATCATTAGCATAAGCTAAAACTAAGTCCTTTTGCTTAATTAATAAATCTCTTGCTTCATCAAGTTCCTTTTCATCAGTTGTATTAACTGAATATCCAAGCTTCATTAAAGCAATCCCAAAGGTATCTCTAACTGAATCAAGCATTAAAAGATTCTCCTTATATTTTTCATCCCAAAGAATATCCCAGCTGTCAACCTCTTCATCTACCATGGTTGTGTTATATAGAATTCCAAAGGTACCCCAAAAATATGGAACGCTGTACTCACTAGTGGGATCATATACTGGATTTAAAAAGTCTTCATCAATATTTTTATAATTTGGTATGTTATTATAATCAATTTTTTGAAGTAACCCTTCATTAATCATCTTTGAAACCATATAATCCGATGGAACAATTAAATCATATTTAGATCCACCATTTCTAACCTTTTGATACATTATCTCATTAGTTTCAAAGGTTTCATATACAACTTCAATTCCAGTCTCTTCTTCAAACTTTTCTAACAAAGATTCGTCGATATAGTCTCCAACATTATATATATTTAAAACTTCCTTTGAAGGTTTAGTCCCACAGCCTGTAAACAGTGCAGAGAACGTAACCAATGAAGTGATTAAAGCCAAAATTTTTTTATTTACTTTCATTTTTGTCCCCCTTCACTGCAGATTGTTTTTTATTGGCTAATAAAAGTAAGGATAAAACTGTAATGAACATTAATGTACTAAGTGCATTAATCTCTGGTTTAATTCCTCTCTTAGCCATTGAATAAACCTCAATTGACAGGTTTGTAACTCCATTTCCTGTATTAAAGAAACTGATTATAAAGTCATCGATTGACATTGTAAATGCAATTAGAAAGCCTGAAACTATACCTGGCTTTATTTGAGGTATTACAACCTTCCATAGAGTGTATAATGGCTTTGCGCCTAAATCCATAGCAGCATTTTCTATATTATCAGGCATCTGCTTAAGCTTAGGAAGTACTGATAAAACTACGTATGGAATATTAAAAGTTATATGCGCTAACAGCATAGTTGCAAAGCCAAGGTTCATATTAAAAAATATGAACAGAATCATAAGTCCTATAGCTGTAACTATATCTGGATTTAAAACAGGAAGGTAGTTAATGTTTAAGAGAAATGTCTTCTTTGCTCCCTTCATTTTATTTATTCCAATAGCACTAATAGTTCCTATTATTGTTGCAATTGTAGCTGCAAGTACTGCCACTACTACTGTAGTTATAAGTGCAGAAATTATTCTCTCATTATGAAATAACTGCTTATACCACTTAAAAGTAAAACCATTCCACTTTGCCATAGACTTTGAATCATTAAATGAAAAAAGTGCTAGAGCAAAGATTGGTGCGTACAAAAATATAAATACTAAAACTAAATATATATTAGATGCCGCTTTTTTAGCTTTTACCACATTACTCTACCTCCTTTTCCTCTGCCTTCATCATCGTCATCTGAGAACTTAGATGTAAGAGCCATACAAATTAATATTAATATCATCATTAATATGGATACTGCTGAACCGAAATTCCAGTTACCCATAGTCGTAAACTGTTGTTCAATTAAGTTACCAATAAGCATCTGCTTTCCGCCACCAAGAAGCTGTGAAATTACGAAGGTCGATACTGCCGGCATAAATACCATAGTTATACCTGAAATAACCCCTGGCATACTTAAAGGAAATACAACCTTAACGAAAGCTGTAAATTTACCTGCCCCTAAATCATAGGCAGCATTAATTAAGTCCTGATCCATCTTAGACAGTGATGTATATACTGGCAATACCATAAATGGTAAGAAGTTATACACCATACCAAGAAGAATAGCTGAATTTGTATATAAAATATCAATAGGATTTAATCCTATGGTAGTTAATAAATTATTGATTAAGCCATTTCTTCCTAAAATTGCAAGCCATGCGTAAGTTCTAAGAAGAAAATTCATCCACATAGGAAGAATGAAAAGCATTATAAGAAGACCTCTTTTATGCTCTGCTTTCTTCGCAATTATATAAGCCACTGGATATCCAATTAAAAGGCAAAGCATTGTGGATTGTAATGCAAGCCAAATTGATCTTCCAAATACTTTAACGTAAATTGGATCCATTAACCTTCTAAAGTTATCTAAAGAAAACTTAACACCTGAACCATCTGTAACAGTAAAAGCAAAATAAAAAATTAATAGAAGTGGTACAATTATAAAAATTGTACTCCAAAGTACATAGGGATAAGCTAACCAGGATCTTTCTTTTTTCATTCTACTCATCTCCTGACTTTTTCATAATATGAATATCCTCTGGATATATATCCATACCTATTTCTTCACCTACTGCTATATTCTTTGTAGTGTGAATTATAAAAGTCATATGCTTTTCTTCTACCTCTAGTTCATAATGAACACCTTTAAACACTGTAGATTTAACAACCCCTGTAAGATGTCCTTTTTCTTTAGAAACAATCTTCACGTCCTCTGGTCTTATTACCACATCTATATCTTCATTTTTGCTAAAGCCCTTATCAACACATTCAAATAATCTTCCACAAAACTGAACCTTATAATCTTCTAACATGACTCCTTCAGTTATGTTACTTTCTCCAATAAACTTGGCAACAAATCTATTTTCAGGTTCATTGTATATATCTTCTGGAGTTCCCATCTGTTGAATAATACCCTTATTCATAACAACCACTGTATCAGACATAGTTAACGCTTCTTCTTGGTCATGAGTTACGAAGATAAATGTAATTCCAAGCTGTTTTTGAATTCTCTTAAGTTCAATTTGCATTTCTTTTCTTAACTTAAGGTCAAGTGCTCCTAGTGGCTCATCAAGAAGTAATACCCTTGGCTCATTAACTATCGCTCTAGCTATAGCAATTCTCTGCTGCTGTCCACCACTTAAAGAATCTGTTTTTCTTTTTTCAAAGCCTTCAAGATCTACAAGCTTTAAAACCTCTTTAACCTTTGCATCTATTTGCTCCTTTGGTAATTTCTTTATCTTTAATCCAAAGGCAATATTCTCATATACATTCATATGTGGGAAAAGTGCATATTTCTGAAATACAGTATTGATTTGTCGCTTATATGGTGGTAAGTCATTAATTTTATTGTCTTCAAACAATACTTGACCTTCATCACAGCTTTCAAATCCAGCAATTATCTTTAATGTTGTAGTCTTCCCACAACCACTCGGTCCAAGTAATGTAACAAACTCATTCTTCTTTATATCTAAACTTAAATTATCTAATACCTTAAGGTCCTCAAAAGTCTTAGATATATTTTTTATCTCAATTATATTCTCAGTCAATATAAACACCTCTTTTTCCAAATAATAAATTCTATTTTCCTTCTTCACTTAGAAAGAAGGTGGTGTACTTACCCATATTACCGTTGCCTCAGTTTTCCCTGCATTTTCTATGTAGTGATTAGCCTTAGGCTTGAAATAAAAGCTTTCTCCCTTACGTATTCTATATACCTTATCTCCCAAATGAAGATTAATAATACCATGTAAAACCAGACCAAATTCTTCACCTTCATGAGGTTCTTCCTCTTTATATCTTCCCTTTGGTTCTAGTATCAACATTATAGGTTCCATTTCATTCTTTTGAGCATCAGGTACAAGCCATTTTAATCTATATTTTAAATCTTCATCTTCCGTTTCAAACATATCATCATCGGTAAACTTAACTCTTTCATTAACCTTTTCACTGAAAAACTCATTTAAGTTTGTTCCTAGAATTTGAAGTATGTCCATCAATGTAGCTATTGAAGGTGATGTAAGATCATTTTCAATTTGGGAGATGAATCCCTTAGATAATTCACATCTATTCGCAAGCTCTTCTTGGGTTAATTGCTTCTCAATTCTAAGCCTTTTAATCTTCTCGCCAATTTGCACAATTACACCTCCACTTTGTGTATTATATCTAAACTTTAGGTTTATTTTTACTAAACAAACAATATTATTTTATAGCTATCTACATGAAAAATCAATATATTTCTAAAACTTTTTTGAAATTTTAAGATTTTTTTTATCGTCCTTAGCCTTGATTCTATCTGACTCTTACTCAAAATGGTTTATATTAAAATATCCTATGTTTAGTAATACTAAGTATTTACTCAAAAATCATCGCTTTTTTATTTTTCTCACATAATTAAAGTTAAATTTAAAATTAAGTTTAATTATACTAAGGAAAATAAATACTATACTTTATACCACTTGGAATAACTAGTGTTTCATTAATATAAAATAAAAAGACAGTAAAACCATCTATGGTTTTACTGCCATCTTAATCCCATTAATTATATTGTTCAATTTCCTCAATAACCCTATCAAACTCTCTTACTTCAACCCAGTCATATAGGTTTATATTTTCTTTACTATGGAAGGTTTTAAAATCCTCTATAGCAACCGTCTTCTTTATTTTTTCCTCTATTTCAATAGCCATAAACTCATTGTTACAATCACATATTTCAGTGATTTCACCAAATTCTATTTCCTCATCTCCATAGTAGAAAATAACTCCACTTGCCGTAAGCCTATTAAATAAATCAATTAACTTTTCCTTAAGACTATCCACTTTAATTCCTTCCTTCAAGTGATATGCTTTTTTGCTTATGTATATTTCTAACTAAACTCTCTATTTAAAATTTCGTAAATATCCTTTATAACTTGCTCATCAATTCTTCTTTTCTGCCATATCTCCTGCTGCCTTACCCCTTGACCAATAAGCATGTTTAAGCCACCAACAACTTTTTTACCTAACGCTTCAGACTTACTCATTAATATAGTCTTTGATGGATTATAAATTAAATCTACTATAGTGTCATATTTACTAATAATCTCATCTTCTATTGGGCATGCGTCTTCATTAGGAAACATACCAATAGGGGTAGCATTTATTAAAACCTCACCACTAATGTTTTTAAGCTGGTTATAGCTGATTATTTCCAAATTATCTTCTTTTATTCCTTTTGCATTTTCTGGTGTTCTACTTACAATGTAAATTTTATTAACTTTATTATCCTTTAAGTACTGTAGTACAGCTTTTGTTACTCCACCATTTCCTAATACTACTACTGTCTTACCTTCTAGCTCTACTTTATTTGTTTCTATCAAATGACCAAAACCAAAGTAATCAGTATTGTACCCATGAAGCTCCTCACCATCTAAAGCAATAGTGTTTACTGCTCCGATTTTTTCCGCCTCAGGTGAAATTACATCTAGATGTTTCATAATAATAGATTTATATGGAATTGTTACACTTACACCTTTTATTTTCAAAAGTTTCATCGCTGAAACAAACTCCTCAACTTTTTCTCTTGGAACTTCGAAAAGTCTATAGGCTCCTTCAACTCCAATTTCTTCAAATATCATATTATGTATTCTTGGTGATAGACTATGTCCTAATTTTTCACCTAAAACTCCGTAAAATTCAACCATAAATAGTACCCCTTCTCCATGCTTTTTAGTTACTTAAGCCTCTTAATTACTTCTTTCTGCAGTTCCCTGCTAAGCTCCATTATTCCAATAAAAAATCTTCTTGCTAATATTTCATATCTATCATCTTTTAATCTATGTACATTGTTTGAAATAACTTGAGACTCTCGCTCACCATTATAAATTGGAAGGTTATTTTCAGCTTTGTACTCTGCTACTTTAGCAGCTACATTCATTCTTCTCTCAAACAGCTCAATAAGCTGCTGGTCTATTTCATCAATTTCTTTCCTACAATTCTCTAATTCATTCATTATTGTCACAACCTCTCTAAATTAATATATAATTCTTTAGGTTACTAATGAGTATATAAACATATAATTTATAAAACCCATTTATACTTTAATACACATCTAATTATCATTAGAAAGTGTTCCTTTATAATAATACCACTTATATTTTTAATTTCTAGTTTGTTTATAGTAATTTAATTTTGTAAACCTTCTCGAATTTTGCAAAAATTTTATAAAAAAATCATTAAATATCTAATAAATTTAGTAATTTCAATAACAAAGAGCTATTTGATACTTATGTCTCAAACAGCCCTCAAAATTATATTAACTTATCTTTGAAAATACCTTATCCTTAAAACTAACCACGGCCTTAGTAAGCCAGCTTCTGTTTTCTTCTTCTATTCGCTTTCTCTCTGCTTCTTCTTTTTCTAAGTTCTCTTTATATTGATGAATTGCTAATGCAAAAATAGGTTCAAGAAGATTCTTCGTGTCCTCATATCCTCTTTCAATTCTTTTATCTTTAGCTTCTTCATCAAGATTCAACAAGCCTTCTAAAACCTTATTCTCCATTTCTGATGGGACAATAGAAATTATTTTAGCCTTTGGGAATAGTTCTCTTTCAATTTTAGCTTCTTTAGATAAAAGAACCGCGATTATAATATCACATTTTTCATCATAAAGAGGTTTAATCGGAGTATTGTCAACTAGCCCACCATCTAAATATTTTTTTCCTAAAATCTCTGCACTTTCATAAATCATCGGCAAGGATGATGATGCTAAAATCATATCTCTAGCAGTTTCCTCATCATAATCATTAATTCTAAAATACTCTGCTTTAAATTCTGTTGTTTCAGTACATGAAACGTAGCAGTTTACCCCTGTTGATTTAAGTTTCTGGAAATTCATATACTTACTTATCATTTCTATGGCTCCATCCCTCGGCACATCTCCCTGCTCGAGGAGCTTTGGCATATGTTTTCTCACTACCTCTAAAGTTCTACTACCTATTGCTAATGTAACACCTTTTTTAATTAATTCCTTATTATTTATAGGTAGAAGCTTTTCTAAGGTTACTTCCTCCCACATCTTTAAGGCTTCCTCATAATCATTTTGAGCGAAAAGCATGGCATTCATCGCACCTATTGATGCACCTGATACCGCTGTGACATACTTATCAATACCTAACTCCTTAATAGCCTTCCAAACACCAAGTTCATAGGCGCCCTTACCTCCACCACCTGATAACACTAAACCTACTTTCATCTTGTAATGCTCCCCCTTACAAAAATCTCTTACTACAATATTAATTTATATATTCTCATTGATAAATCTTGAAACTACCTCTTCATATATATTTTTATCCTTGCTATAACAAGTATTATGCATTCCATCCTTCACAATATATATAGCCTTATGGTCCTTTTTTGCCCTATACATATCTATTCCCATTCTACATGGTACTAACTCATCCATATCCCCATGAATAAATAGTATTGGTATATTACTACCTTTAACTATGTCAATTGGACGTACATCCTTCATTCCAAAACCACACTTACTCTTAATTTTTCGACAAGTTAGCTTATAGAACGGAAATACAGGTATCTTGTGTTTGTGCAGCTTACTTTTCAAAAGTTCTTCAGCGTCAGAATATCCTGCTTCAGAAATTATAAACTTAACTTTGCCTTCTCCTTCACCAGAATATAGCAGTGCAGTTGCCGCACCCATAGAATGTCCATGAATTCCTATAACACAATTGCCACCAAACTTTTCAATCATTAAATTAACCCATAAGTTTAAATCCCTTACCTCATAACTCCCATAAGTAGTATATTTACCTTCACTTTCTCCATGACTTCTTTGGTCAACAAGAAGTATATTAAACCCCTTCTCTATAAAAAAATCAATGTACTGGCAAGACCTATGATGATCAACACTATATCCATGCAGAAAGATTATTATTGAATTACTTTCTTTATAGCACTCCAAATAATGTGCTGTCAGCTTAAATCCATCATCACTTTTAATAGTTAATTTTTCAAACTGCTGCTTATAATAATGTTTTCTATCATAAACATTAGTGTACTCCATAAGTCTAAAAATTTCATCACTGGACCTTTTTTTCTCTAAAACTGCATACCCAAACATTATATCTCTAGCTTTTATTAAAAATATTATAAACAACATTACAATTAATGTAAATAAAAGCATTTCACTTTTCACCTCTAACTCATAACTTTTGTATCAAATCATAGATTTAGATTCTTATTTATATAAAAAAGCCTGTATTTAATACAAGCTTTTTTATTTTCTTAGAGTTAGTAATGCCCTATTTATTTAAATTGTAATTACATAACTACCTAGTAAATACTATATTATTTTCTACGCTCAGTTCTTCACTAAATACGTATCCATCTTCATTAAATTTCTTCACCTCTTCAATAGAGTCAATCCCATTTTTTATTATGTAGGATACCATCGCCCCTCTTGCTCTTTTCGCATAAGTTCCAATAACTTTAAATTGTCCACTTCTGTTTTCTTTAAATTCAACATCAAAGATTTCTATATCTTTTAGTTTATTTCTATCTAAAGTTTTTGAATACTCTAAGGAAGCTAAGTTTAAAATAACTTTCTTCTCCTGCTTACTTACATCCTCCAAAATATTGTCAGTTATTTTTTCTGTCCAGTATGAATATAAGTCCTTATTTCTAGCACTTTTAACCTTCGTAGCCATTTCAAGTCTATATTCCTTTATTTTATCTAACGGCTTTAAAACACCATATAACCCTGATAAAATTCTAAGATGATCTTGAGCAAATTCAACCTGTTCTTCTGAATAATCAAAAGGATTCATAGATTTATACACATCTCCACTAAAACTAAAAAGAGCTTCTTTGCTAATCCCTTCCTCCTTATGAAAATTCATATATCTATCATAATTTATTTCAGCCAGTTTCTCACTAATCTTCATAATCTTCATTAATTCCTCTTGGCTATAAGTTTTTAATATCTCTGCTAATTCCATTGCTTCTTCCAAAAATACTGGCTCTGTTGCTTTATTTATTCTATACTCTCTCTGCATATCCAGAGATTTTGTTGAAGATATTATAGTTATCATACTTTTCTCCTTTTAATCTTTAAATTCGCCTCCCAAAAGTGACAATCCAAATCTTCGCTTTGGTCAGTGGAACTTCCACTATGTGCATCTATGATTTGTCTAATGCAAACTTACTCATTCGAATGCATATGGGAATGAGTTTACTTTATAACAATCCCCATAATCTTTGATAATGATAATGCCTGCATAGGAGTAACGATAATTCCATATAAATCCCTGACCTCACCAATTAATCCCTCAATATCACAAGAGGTAAAATCTATTCCCTTTACCCCTGCCTTTGAAATATCAAACCTTCTCATAGTTACACCATTAAATTCTACCCCTGAAACTTTGCAGCTCTCTATACTGCCGCTATTTAATGTGCTATTTTTAATCTCTACATTCTTTAAAGCTGCAAATGCAAAGTTAGCGTAATCACAATTACATTCCTCAATTTTCACATTTTGAAGGGTGCTGTCAGCAAAATTAGCACCAACTAATTTACAATTTTTAAATTCAACCCTATGAATTATCCCATTACTAAAATCCACATTAGATAAATCACAGTTTTCAAAAATAACATCTGTCAAATCTATATGTCTAAGCTTTGAATTAGTTATATTTACATTCTTAAAAATACACTGTGAAAATTCAACATGCTCTGCAATCTGATCATACATATCGCAGCTATCAAAATGTATTTCCTCATAAAGTTCATCATCCTCTAAATTTCTATCCAAAATATCAATAAGCTTTAAATCCTCAATTATCTTTGGTGCTATTACCTTGTTTATTACTTTTTTACCCATAATCATTTCACAGAAGTTAAGCTTCTGTTTTCCTCCACCCTGAAATATTCTAAATAAATTATATAATAGCATCTGAAAATATAAAACCTCTTATAAAAAATCTATAAAAATTAAAAAAGGAACAAAGCACACTTGCTTCATTCCTATTAAACGTATTATTATCTATTATCATCATCTTTATTATTATGGTCGTCTACATAATTAATATCATCTGCTTATATATACAAATTATTTTTCAACCTTTGGTACCTTTTTTGTGTTTAAATAAAATTTCATGGGAATTAAGGCTAAAAAGTTTAATATTAGGCATAGAATTAATGCTGACTCTAATGATATCTTTGCTGCTGTGGAAATGATTATATTTAACAATGCTGCAGTTATATTAGACATCATTGCATATACCGAAAGAATTGTAGCTCTCTGCTGCGTTGATATGCTTTGATTTTTTATAGTTTCAGTGATTGGCTGCGTTATGGCAAAAGCCCCTTCAATGCTAAAGATTAAAGAAATTGTAACAATGGCAATACGGCTTTTTATCAATACTAAGTTGCATATAATAACAAAACACAAAGCACCATTTAATAATTTTTCTTCTCCAATCTTTCTTTTGACTTTATGAGCTCGTACTGATATAAAAGTTGCAACCTGCATTAAAGCTGTAAGAATTCCAAACCACTGCATATTAATTCCACTCTTAATATACAGTGGCTGATTGAAAAAAACACATATGCTATGAGTCGTCTCACTTAAAACTGCTACTGCAATAATAAATCCAACAATTCTTTTATTTGAAGCAGCCAATTGCAGATTTTTTACTATACTCTTAATGTCACACTCATCATGCCTTTCAATTTGATGACTATCCTTTAAAGCAAAGCTTAATAAAAAGGCCAACGCATATGGAATTATGGTCGCAAAAGCTAATAAATCAATTGATATTTTAACTAAAATCCCACTAAACAAAGCTGATATCAAAAATCCAGCTGTACTCATTGCTCCATAAATACCAAACACTCTATCACTTTCTGATTTGTCAATAGACGAATAAATTAAAGCACTATCACAACCTGATATTCCTGAAATAGCAATTGCCGCTGCTATTGACTCCATTAAAAATCCTAGAAATGAATGTGCTAAAGAAAAAATAATCTTGGACACTAAAAATATCCCATAGGAAATTATTAAGGTTTTCTTATACCCAATTTTATCTCCGATGATACCCCATGGAATCTCAAAGACTAACATAAGAATCATGAAGATACTTTCAAGTAAAAAAATCTCACTTAAGCTAATACCTCTAGCTTCTCTAAAAACCACTGAGAATGTTCCATAAAAAACTATTCCCTGCAGAAAAGAAATAGCATATAATATATATTTATTATTTTTCATAACCGTCCTCCTATTAATTACACGACAAATAAACCTATATAGAATAGGCATTTTAAATTATTGCTCCATCAGTCTTGTAATCAATGGTTAAGTGCGGCCATTATGGCATTCCCCTTTCTAAGTACATTTTAATTTATAAATATTATAACTTACCTTATGACTGTTTTCAATTTATTACATATTGATATATTTTTGGTAAAACATCTCCATAATTCATATTCTTCCTCAAAAACCTAATAAACTTGCAACTCCATCAAATAATCTACCCATGCTTGAGCATAAACTGTACCTTTTTTTATTTTCAATACTCATTAATACAACATCTATATTCTTATTACTCATAACACATCTCCAAATCTATTTTTATAAATATATTCTAATAATTTTCATCTATGTTTTATTTCTATACGTTTTAATAATTAATCACCATTAATCTCTAAGGCTAATAAACTAATATTATAATATTATAATTTTATATTTATTGGAGGTGCTTTATGGCTCCTTTTAGAATTATCTCCTTTGATGGCGGCGGAATAAGAGGTGCCCTTTCAACCCGGATTTTAAAACGATTATGTGAAAAATATCCTGAACTTTTAAATAAAACTAGTCTTTTTGCTGGAACCTCAACAGGTGCCTTAATTGCACTAACTCTTGCCTCTGGCAAAGACAGTGAGTTTATAGATACCCTCTATAATTATGAAAATATCAAAACCATATTCACTCCTGCTCACTTTAACCCATTTAGACCTAAGTACAGTAATAAAAATCTAAAACATATGCTTTCTTCCGTCTTCCCTGAAAACCTAACAATTGGAGAACTCCCTAAATATGTATTCGTACCTGCATTCAATGTAACAGGGTATACCGCAAATTCATGGCAATCAGTTTTTTTTAATAACTTAACTAAAGGGGAGCTTTCAAATGCCAAAGTAATAGATGTTGCCCTTGCAAGTTCCGCAGCTCCAACTTATTTTCCATCACATAAAAACTTTATTGATGGTGGTGTAATAGACAATAGTCCATCTGCATCTTCTATGATATCTACGCTTAAGATACTTAAACCCAAACATAGATTATCTGATTTTCGTGTTCTATCTATTGGTACGGGGCAAACCTTAGATTCTATAAAAAACAGCACCAGCACATGGGGTGCCCTTCAATGGGCGTTATATCCAACAACTAAACTGCAATTACCCCTAGTTTCAATTTTATTGATGAATGGTATACCTTTAGCTGATATGTACTGTCAAGAATTAATCGGAATGAACTATCATCGCATCAACCCTCTCCTTAATAATGAAGTTCCCATAGATGACTACAAAAAGGTACCTTTTCTCAAAACCGCTGTAGATAACTTAGATTTATCGGATTGTTATCGCTATATTGAAAATTATTTTTTTAAGTAATAAAAGGTGTATTGTGATTGAGTTGAAACTCTCAATCACAATACACCTTTTATATACTATTCAATACAGCAACCGTTGCATTAACCATAACCTTTTGAACTTCATCAATGGGAAGCTCCATATTATTACAAATCCATTGTGAAATAAGGTTTGCACCAGCTCCAATTATATATTGAAATACGCACTCTATTTCTATATCTGATGCATATGGCTTAGATGCTTTTATACCATTAATTATTGTGTCCTTTAACAAAAAAGTTACTTCATCCACTGCACTCTGAGTATATCCACTTTTTTGCATAACCCTCAATAAATTTTTATTTCCTTGAATAGCTTTAAGGGCTTCTGAAAATATGTTTTCTACATTAAAAACCTGGTTAACCTCCATAGTTTTTTTTATTTCTGCAAAAAAAGAACCTTTTATTTGTAAAAATAAATCTGGTACATCTTTATAATACTTATAAAAAGTCCCTCTATTAACATCAGCAACATTACATACTTCAGTAACCGTAATAGAATCAAGTGGTTTATCATCTAAAATCTTTAAAAATGCCTCCTGAATTGCTGCTTGAGAATATTTTGAACGACGATCTAAATGTGAACTTACCATGAATTTCTTCCTCCTAATGAACAATTCTTAATAAATTGTCTATAAACATACAAAAGCTTGCCATATTAATTATTGTTTTGAATTTATAACATAATTATAATAAACACATGTATATTAGTAAACAATTGTTCATTAAAATTCAAATGTTCACAAGGAGGAATTACAAATTGAATCTTCTATCTAACTTTATTGTTAAAAGAAAAAAACAAATTATTATATTTTTTATACTGGCTATGTTCATTTGTGCAGGCTTATTCTTCATTGTTCCCATCAATTATAATATGACTGATTACCTGCCTGATGAAGCTAACTCAACTGTAGCACTAAATATAATGGAATCTGAATTTGAACAAGCTATTCCAAACCTAAATGTAATGGTTGAAAATTTAACCATTATAGAGGCATTAAATCTCAAGGATAAAATATCAAATGCAGATTACGTAAAAGAAGTACTTTGGCTTGATGATACTATGGATTTGAAAATTCCATTAGAAATGCAGAGTACTAAAGATGTTGAAGCTTATTACAAAGACTCTACCGCACTTTTTATGGTTACCGTAGAGGATGGAAACGAACAGGCTGCAATAGCTGCAATTGAAACCACCATAGGAAAAGACTGCTTTATATCTGGTCCAGCAGCTGAACAAGCAGATGCTCAAAAGACTTCATCTCAAGAAGCAATAAATTCTATTATAGTTCTTGTCCCATTAATTATTTTAATCTTAATTCTAGCTACTACAAGCTGGATTGAACCAATTTGCTTTTTACTTACAATGGGAGCAGCAGTACTTATTAATTTAGGTACAGGATATTTCTTAGGGGGTATATCCTTTGTTACCCTGGCTGCAGCCCCAGTACTTCAATTAGCTGTTTCATTAGACTATGTAATATTTTTATCTCATAGCTTTAATGGTTTTAAGGAAGCTGGAATAGATCCTGTAGAAGCCATAAAATTATCTATTTCCAAATCCGGTAAAGCCATTTCATCAAGCATGTTAACTACCCTGTTTGGATTTCTAGCTCTAATGTTTATGCAGTTTAAAATTGGTTCAGATATGGGACTAAGTCTTGTAAAGGGAGTCACTATAAGTTTTATTTGTGTAATGACTTTTCTTCCAGCCTTACTTTTAGTTTGTAGCAAGTGGATAGATAAAACTAAACATAGACCCTTCATTCCAAATTTTAAAGGTATAGGAAATAAACTTGTAAAATTAAGTATTCCTTTTATGATTTTGATAATTATAATTACTATTCCAAGCTTCTTAGCTCAAAAGGAAAATAATTTTTTCTATGGTGCAACTGAAAATATTGTTGAAGGATCCCCTGCATATAAAATTGAGCAGGTTTTTGGTAAAACAAACTCTATGGTACTTTTAGTCCCTAGAGGCAACAGTTATAAGGAAACTCTTCTGGCTGAAGACCTAAAAAGAATAGATAACGTCACTGGTGTAATTTCATATTCATCAATGGTTAGCAATAGAATCCCTTCTGCTTTTCTAGATGATACTGTTGTAAGTCAATTCTATTCTGATAACTATTCAAGAATAATTTTATCATTAAACTGTGATTATGAAGGAACCGATTCATTCAATACAGTTGAAGCTATCCGTAATACTGCTGAAAAATATTATCCAGACAAGCATCTCACATGCGGTCAAAGTGCTAACATGTATGACATGAAAGTCTATATAGAGAATGATAATGGTGTCGTTAATTTAATTACGTTAATAAGTATATATCTGGTTTTAGCCTTGATGACCCGCAGCTGGCTTATTCCAATTCCGTTGATCTTTACAATTAAATGCTCCATCTGGCTTAACATGGCGCTCCCTTACTTTTTAGGACAAAATTTAAGCTATATAGGTTATTTAATTGTTAGTACTGTACAGATGGGTGCCACTGTTGACTATGCAATAATACTTACAGATCATTACATGGAAAATAGACAAACTATGTCAAAGGTTCCAGCAATGAAAGCTACTTTAGGAGAAGTCTTTGGAACAGTTCTTATCTCTTCAGTAACGCTATCTCTATCTGGCGTATGTATGAGTGGACTTTCAACTAACCCAATAGTTAAAGCTTTAGGTGTGCTTATGGGCAGAGGTGCCATTTTAGCACTTACTCTCGTGGTATTGCTATTACCAGCCTTAATTCTTTTAATAGATAAATTTATTCCATACACAACTCTAAAAGCTAACTTTTATAAAGAAAAAAATAATAAATCAGATACAAACTGTAATTTAGAGGAGGTCATTTAATATGAATTTCGGGAAAAAAACTCAGCAATATATCTCAGCAGCATTAGTAGCTTTACTTCTATCGACTACTTCAACAGCTACAGTATTTGCTTCTGAAAAGAACACTAATTCCTTTGTTAAGAATGAAAATGTATATGCAAAATTAAGTGCCGACGGTTCCTTAGGTGGTATTTATATTGTTAACGCCTTCGATGTAAAAACTCCAACTACCATAAAAGACTTTGGAACATATACCAAAATAGATAATCTTTCTTCTCCTGATAACTTAAACATAGAAAATAATATTGTAGAATTTGAGGCATCTGAAGGAAAGTTTTATTTTCAAGGTACTGCTGACACTAAGCTTTCCCTTCCTTGGAATATATCAATTGAGTATACACTAAATGGAAAACCTATTTCCTCAAAAGAACTTGCTGGACAATCAGGAGATTTAGAGATTAATATTAAGACTTCAAATAATCCAGCATCACAAAAGGTCTTCTATGATAATTACCTTATGCAGATATCTTTAGCTTTAGATTCTGATAACTGCACTGAAATAAATGCTAAAGGCGCCTCTATAGCTGAAGCCGGTACAAATCAAAATATCGTATTTACTTCAATGCCAGGCACTGACGGTAATTTCACAATAAAATCAAAGGTTAAAAATTTTGAAATGAGCGGAATTTCAATAGCAGCTGTACCCTATAACATGAGCATAGATATGGATGATTTAGGTATAGATGAAATGACCTCTGAGCTTACAACCTTAGCTGATGCAATACAGCTTTTAAACCATGGTACCCAACAATTAAGAGATGGAATGAGTGAATTAAGTAATGGCGGTACCTCATTAAAAGATGGTATTACTCAGTTAAATTCTGGACTTACACAGTTAAACAGTAATTCTGAAACATTAACCACAGCATCTACTCAAATTGGAACCGCCTTAAGCTTCATAAATACTGAATTATCTAAAGCTGACTTAAGTAGTATGTCAGAGGTTTCTAAATTACCTGATGCCCTTGATATGCTTTCTAAAGCTCTTGTTGAAGTTCAAAGTGGATTAAGCCAGCTTCATGAAGGGTTTAATACAGCTTATGGAACTCTAAATGCTTCAATTTCTTCCTCTCAAAATGAACTTACTCAAGAAGAAATGACAGCTCTTCAAGAAGCCATGGCAAGTGCTAATGACAATCCTACAGCTACTTCAATGTATCAAAAGTTACTAAAGTCTTATTCAGATATTAAAACTATTGAAGGTACCTTTAATGCTGTAAAACCAGCCTTTGAAGCTGTATTATTCTCCCTAAACCCCTCACCATCACCGGGTTTAGAAGGAACCTCTGTTGTTTATGGTATTGGACAAATTTCTGGAGGACTCAAGGAAATGCAACAGCAATTACAAACGGCCTTAGCCGGAAATAATATTGAAGATGCTATATCAATGCTTCAAGATGGTTTAAATGAATTATCAAACAGCTATGGTGACTTCCATGAAGGTCTTAAAGGTTATACTGATGGAGTATCAGTACTTGTCACTGGAAGCAATGAGCTTACAAATGGTCTTGGTGGGTACCTATCTGGTGTTAAGCAAGCTGAATCAGGTACCAACGACCTAGCTGACGGTGTCAAAGAATTAGCTGATGGAACTAAAGAAATACCTACTACAATTCAATCTTCAATAGATGACTTAATGTCTCAATATAGTGGTGGAAATTTTGAGCCAGTATCCTTTGTAGATGAAAGAAACACTTCTATTGGTTCAGTACAATTTGTAATCTCAACAGAAGGAATCACTATTGAAGAACCTGAACCAGTTATAAAAACTGAATCTAAAGAAAGCTTCTGGACAAAATTATTAAATCTTTTCAAGAAATAGTAGCATTGTAATTACAAAAACACTTTAAATATCTAAAATAAAAATCTCTCTAGAAATTTTCTAGAGAGATTTTCACTTCTGTAATATTTAATTAAGCCTCTTCTAATTCCATTACTGAAAAATCCCTTGTTACATCCCTCACCCATTTTCCACTAACTACTCTGAAAATAGCAACAACAGATTTAAATAGTTCATCTGCTTTTAGCACAAAGAATACTGGAACAATTGGTAAATCTAAAACAAAAGCTGCAAAGAAACCTCCTGGTATTGCAATAAGCCACATAAATATAATGTCATTAATCAAAACAAACTTGGCATCTCCACCGCCACGAAGAACCCCCATCATCATACAGGTTCCAACCGATTGGAATATAAGTATAATAGATGTTACGCTCATTATATCCATAGCAATTGCCTTTGTTTCCGCAGGCACATTGTATAAACTTACAACAAATGGTCTTATAGTATAAATGATTATCCCTGCCATAATTCCAACAATAAAACTGAAAATAGCAATTGTAAAGGCATACTCCTTAGCTTTATCCTTTCTGCCTTCCCCAATGGTATTACCAATAATAACTGAAGTTGCATTAGATATACCAAAAATAAATACAGTAACTAGCTGAAATGCCACACTATTAATAGTATTTGCAGCAACAATATCTGTTCCCATTTGTCCAACAACAACAGAAATCATAGATGAACCTGTAGACCATAATAATTCGTTGAATAGAACTGGTGAGCAAGTTCTCACATAATCCTCTAGTATAACCTTATCAACTCTTACTAAATGTTTAGGTCTTAACCTTATTTTATCCTCTACAAACACCATAAATATCATTACAATAGCAAATTCAGTGATTCTGGCAATTGTAGTTGCAAGTGCTGCCCCTTGTATTCCCATAGCAGGCGAACCTAAATTACCAAAAATAAATACCCAGTTAAAGAAGGCATTTACACAAAGGGAAACCGTGTAAACAACGATTGAAATCTTAACAGTTTTAACTGAACGAAGCATCATTATTGTACAGTTAGTTATTCCGTAGAACATATACCCTATACATACTATTCTTAAATAACTTGCTCCACCTGCAATTACCTCTGCATCATTAGAGAATATACTCATAAATTGAGTTGGTAAAAAAACTGCAATTCCAATAAAGATTAATACTATCCCAATACATACTCTGTACATTATAGATAGGATTTCATGTATAGTCTTTACATCTTCTTTTCCCCAATATTGAGATATCATAATATTTGACCCACTAGCAAGTCCAAACATTAAAATCATTAGAACAAAGAATAGGTTATTAGCTATAGAAACTGCCGCTAGAGGCACCTTACCTAAGGAGCCTACCATTAAAGTATCAATCATACTTACCGCAAAGGTAATTAAGTTCTGCATAGCAATTGGTATTGATATGCTAAATAAAAGCTTATAAAACCTCTTATCTGATGTTATCCTCATATTTATCCCCTCTTTTCCTCTTATTATTTTTTACAATAAAATAACCATACCTTTTGAAAGTATGGTTATTAGATTCTCATTATATATAAATTAAACTCACTTATAAGGATACCTTAATTACCCATATTTTTCAAGGATAATTCATGCTCAAACTAATATAATCGAAATTCTAAGTGCCTTGCAATTACAAGCATTAAAGATATCGTTAATTTATTTCCTAATTTTTTTCTGCGACTTTCTCTCATTTATTTTCTCCTTTGCAGCCCTTCTTTTTTCCTC
The DNA here is from genome assembly GCF_000821305.1 of Clostridium culturomicium. Classification (GTDB taxonomy): domain Bacteria; phylum Bacillota; class Clostridia; order Clostridiales; family Clostridiaceae; genus Clostridium_J; species Clostridium_J culturomicium. The sequence continues at coordinate 147,946 of NZ_CCXK01000015.1, forward strand.
ATTCTTTATTTCCTTCATCAGCTTTTCATAACTTTTGAATCTGTCAATTGATAACTTGCCGCTTCCTATAGCTTCCCTAATAGCACACCTTGGTTCAGATTTATGGGTACAATCATTGAAATAACACTGCTGAGCTAAATCTTCAATATCACTAAAGGTTGATTCCATATCTCCCTGACTTAATTGTAACTCTCTCATACCCGGAGTATCAATTATTATTCCACCATCATCCATTACAAATAATTCACGATTTGTGGTAGTGTGTCTACCTTTATCATTAGAGCCTATATCCTTCGTACTCTGAATATCTTCTCGCAAAAGCTTATTAATAAGAGTGGATTTCCCAACCCCTGAAGACCCAATAAACACAACAGTTTTCCCTGCTCCAATTAAACCTCTTACCCCTTCAATTCCCTCTCCATTAAAAGCACTCACCGATATTATCTCACTCCCAAGAGCTACTTCTGCCAACTTCAATCGCTGTATTTCAACATCCTCATATAAATCAGCTTTAGTTAATATTATTACAGGCACTGCTCCACTATCCCAAGCGATATTTATATATCTTTCAAGTCTTCTCACATTAAAATCATGATTTAAAGACATAGTAATAAAAATCTTATCTACATTAGTAGCAAGAACCTGTTCCTCACTTTTTGCTCCTGCAACCTTTCTTGAAATTATTGTTTTTCTTTGTAAAATGCCATGTATAATACTATCTCCATTTCCAACCTCATCTATTGCTACCCAATCACCAACTGCTGGAAAATCTTTTTTATAGATAAGTTCATAATTCAGTTTACCTGAAATTATTCCATTAACCTCTCCTGATTCTGCTACTATTTTATATAAATTTCTATATTGTGCTGTTACTCTTCCCAAGGAATATTTATTAAAATCATTCTTCCACTGATTTAATATTTCCTCATTCAAGCCTAGTTTATATAACTTTTCAAATTCTTTTAAATTATTAATCGCTCCCACACCTTTCTTAAATACAACTCCAAATTCATCCTGGAGCCACCTAAATTTTTATTATTTTCATCTTTTATTAACCATTTAACTAAAACACTCTTCATCATAAAACATCACTCCTTCAAAAAATAATATAAGCTCAGATAATAAAGGACTTTATCTGCTTCAAAATAAATCATAAAAACCTTCAATTATGAGTTTCCTCATTTAAAAATTTATTTTTAAACGCAAAAAAACCTTGGCATAGCTAACTACTCCAAGGCAAGATTCCTCTTACTATTATCTAAGCTTAACTTCGACTAGCCAAATCAAAGATTTGGAGTCTTACTTAAAGAATTAAAATACTAATTATACTATAGGTCCGCTAATACCTATAATTGGAGCAGTTATATAATTATTTGATTTCATATTCATCATCTTTTTCATATAAAACAACTCCTTTCAAATTTAGCATAATAATTTTACCACTACATACATTATATACCTAATTTTAACTTTTGTTAATAGTCTTTATTATTTTACCCAATAATTTTTATATTTAAACTATATAAAAATCTAAATCTCCTAGGCCCAAAAATTTGAAAATACATCAGTATAAATAAAATTTTCTTGCAAATAATCATAATATAAATAAATCTTCTTGAAATTCCTTTTTAACAGTTATATAATTAACTCAAATAAAAATATATTTAGCGTTGATAAAAACTACGATTTATTAATTACTTTAGAGAGCTGATGGATGGTGCAAATCAGTGTAATTGTAAGTCTTTCCACTTTTGGAGCTATCAGTTAAAAGCTGAAGGTTAGTAACCTTTATATTACTATCGAGTGGCTGATTTTATTTTAATCAGCAATTTGGGTGGCAACACGGATTTCTTTCGTCCCATGGGTAGGATGAAGAAGTCTTTTTTTGTTTATAAAAATAAATATATCACTAAATGGAGGATGAAAAATGTTAGATTTAAGATTTGTTAGAGAAAACCCTGAATTAGTTAAAGAAAATATTAAAAAGAAATTCCAAGACAATAAACTAGAGTTAGTTGATGAAGTTATTGCCTTAGATGTTGAAAACAGAACACTTAAAGTTGAAGTTGAAAACTTAAGAGCTGATAGAAACAAGCTTTCAAAAGAAATTGGAAGCTTAATGAAGCAAGGCAAAAGAGAAGAAGCTGAAGCTATAAAAGTTAAAGTTGCAGAAGGAGCTGACAGAATAGCTGAGCTTGATAAAAAAGAAGCTGAAATTGAAGAAAGAATTAAAACAATAATGATGACACTTCCAAATATCATTGATCCTTCAGTTCCAGTTGGAAAAGATGATAGTGAAAATGTTGAAGTTGAAAAATTCGGTGAGCCAGTAGTTCCTGAATTTGAAATTCCATATCACACAGAAATAATGACTAAACTTAACGGTATTGACTTAGACGGTGCTAGAAAAGTTGCTGGAAGCGGATTCTATTACTTCATGGGAGATATTGCAAGAGTTCACTCTGCAGTTATTTCTTACGCTAGAGATTTCATGATAGATAAAGGTTTCACTTACTGCATCCCACCATACATGATTAGAAGTGAAGTTGTTACTGGTGTAATGAGCTTTGCTGAAATGGATGCAATGATGTACAAAATTGAAGGAGAAGATTTATACCTAATCGGAACTAGTGAACACTCAATGATAGGTAAGTTCATTGATACCATTCTTCCTGAAGCTTCTCTTCCACAAACTTTAACTTCTTATTCTCCATGCTTCAGAAAAGAAAAAGGAGCTCACGGTTTAGAAGAAAGAGGAGTTTATAGAATTCACCAATTCGAAAAACAAGAAATGATAGTTGTATGTAAACCTGAAGAAAGCAAAGAGTGGTTTGAAAAACTTTGGCAGTACACTGTTGAGTTATTCCGTACCCTTGACATTCCAGTTAGAACTATTGAGTGCTGTTCTGGTGACTTAGCTGACTTAAAGGTTAAATCTATCGACGTTGAAGCTTGGTCTCCAAGACAACAAAAATACTTCGAAGTAGGTAGCTGCTCAAACTTAGGAGATGCTCAAGCTAGAAGATTAAAAATTCGTGTAAATGGTGAGAATGGTAAATACTTTGCTCACACATTAAATAACACAGTTGTAGCTCCACCAAGAATGTTAATTGCCTTCCTTGAAAATAACTTAAATGAAGATGGAACAATCAATATTCCTAAAGCATTACAACCATATATGGGTGGAAAAACAATAATAAAATAATAAACCAATAAAATCATAAACAAAGGGGACTACATATGAAAGTAAATTTCTTATGTAGTCCCCTAATGTGTCTATGACCAAAATTCTTTAACCTAGCTGTAAAGCATCTACTCCATTAAAGCGTCTCTCTAATACACCTAAATATTGCTTTAACTATTTACTACATATAGATATCCGCAGCTAATCTTCTCAAGGTTTCTTCGTCTATAATCCTATATCCACCTTTTATCTTCTGCAAGAGCCCCTGATCCACCAACTTATTTAAAGTTCTTAGAAGATGTCTGTAACTTGTGCCAAGAAGCTCTGCAAAAGTAGTTAAATTTTCATTAAACTGAAATAACTTATCTTCCGCCTGAACCTTCTCCATTGTAGCAATAATATAGCTTGCAACTCTATTTTCTAAAGGATAAAGCAGATTAATAGTTCCATTTTTAGACGCTCGCTCAAGCTTATCTCCCAATGATGCACAAACACATCCCATTAGCCTCGAATCTTTTAATAATTCTTCCCTTACCTTATTAAGTGGTAGCGCTATACAATGAACCTCATCAATAACTACAGTATTGGTTGACGCTGGCTTCTGGCTAACCAATTCTAAATCTCCAAATAGCATAAATGGATAATAAAAGCATAAAAGTAGTGCTTTTCCGTTTTCTAAATTTATATATACTTTTGCCTTTCCCTTCACAAGAAAAAGCAAATGTTCTATGTATTCCCCATCTCTGCTAAGATACTCCCCTTTTTCAAAAGCTATCAATTCCATATATTCCTCTAAATTATTGGAAAACATCTCACTTATTCTATATTTTTTTATATATTTTTTTAGTAAACTCCTGCTATTTATCCTTTTCATTATATAAACCCCACTAATTTAGTTCTTATTATATTATCCTATTTATATTAAACCATTTAATATGACAAATGTCATATCTCACAACTCAATTTCATGGTAAATTTAAGAAAAATACAAAGGAGCCTAAAAATATGTACAATATTCTTTCCGTTATTCTTGGAGGACTCATTGCCATTATGCTTAGCTTCAACAGCATCTTGTCACAGCATATGGGCACTTATACATCAAGTGTAATAATTCATTCCGTCGGATTAATAACTATATTTATTATTTTAATAATTAAAAGATATAAAATTAACTTTAGAAGAGGGATTCCGCTTCTTCTATACAGTGGTGGTGCTATTGGAATTACAACTGTAATCTTCAATAATATTAGCATGGGTGCAATAGGTGCCACTCTCACAGTATCTCTTGGTCTTTTAGGTCAAGTTGTATCATCACTTATTATTGACCATTATGGACTTCTAGAAATGAAAATGGTTGAATTTAATAAAAAGAAATATCTTGGCCTTGGGATTATGATATTAGGTATTGTAATCATGACTTTTTACTAGGAGGTGTTATTATGATTTTTGCAGGATTCGTGGCGGTTCTCGCTGGAGTTTCTATAGTAGTTTCCAGAATAATAAATGCAAATTTAGGAGACAAAATAGGAGTTTTCTCAAGTACCTTTTTTAATTACATTGTTGGTTTTTCTATCTCTTTAATTATTCTGTTATTTACTAATGAGGTAACAACTATTCCAACCCTACCTTTAAATGAAGTCCCCTTTCTTGGGTATCTTGGAGGTTTTTTAGGTGTGATGGTTGTTTCACTTTCTTCCTTTGTTGCTCCTAAAACCTCTGCATTTTATATGACTCTATTCTGCTTTGTAGGTCAGCTTTTTGTTGGAATACTCATTGATTATGCATCCATGGGAGCTCTTTCTATAGGTAAAATCATTGGTGGAATTCTTGTGTTTATCGGCCTTGCCTACAACATAAATATTGATAAAAAGGCTTCTGACATAAAAACTAAAGTAGAAATTGAACAAACCATTACCAATTAAACAGCTTCCCTGAAAGCTGTTTGACATATTCATAAAAGGCTGTTGAAGAATACTTCAACAGCCTTTTATGGCTTATAAATGTTCAATCCTATAGCCAATTTCCTTATTAGCTAATCTATAGCCCTCTTCAATCATTTCTTGCTCTGACTTTTCACTTCCTAGTAATGAATCTATTGTCATCTGACTTCTATCCTTAAAATATTTTTCGAGAAGTGACTTCTCCATATCACTTTGTGAAGCAATAGAGTAATCATCTAAAATATGTTTTACTTCAAAGCCATAATCTCTAAGTGCTCTTCCTACTAATATACTTCGATGACACCTGTTTGGGTCCTGCATAGCACCCATTAAAGCAATTTTATAGCCTTTTTCCCATCCAACCCTGAGCCTTTCAATTCCTTTTTTGAAATCCTCCTCTAACACAACCCTTTCAAAATCAGAATATCCCTCGTCATAATATGAAACTTTATTTTCCCTTTTAGCCGCAAGTTCCTTAGCCATATAAATATAGATAAACCCAGCTTTTGTTAAAGTTTCCTTAATTGTTTCTTTATCAAACTGAATATTATATTTTGAATAAGGTGTACCTCTTATATCAACCACACAATCAATATGATAATACCTAAGCATATCAAGTAGCCTTTCAACTGTATAATTGGAATGCCCAATTGTATAAATCTCCATAAAATAAACTCCTTTCCTCATTTATTTTCATAATCCATTCATCTATCACAACTAAGTTTATATTTCATATTATAGTATTATCATTTAATAAACGAAAGCGGAAGTGATTTTATGACTGGACAAATCTTATATTATTTGGCTGCTATTTTGTTAATAATTTCATTTTTCAAGGATAGAGCTAAAACTATCAAAGCACTAAAGACTGCCCTTAAATCCTTTGAAGGTATAATGCCTCAATTCCTTGGAATTATCGTTACAATAGGAGTTATACTTGCAATAGTTAATCCTCAAACCATCTCTAACCTTATTGGTGAAAATTCAGGCTTTGTAGGCGTATTACTTTCCTCTATAATAGGTTCCATAACAATGATGCCAACATTTGTAGCCTTTTCAACAGGTCAAACCCTTTTACAAAATGGAGCTGGATACCCACAGGTAGGTGCCCTAATTGCAACCTTAACCATGGTTGGTATTATAACCTATTCACTTGAGTCCAAATATATCGGTAAAAAAGGTGCCTTACTCAGAAATTTATTAGCATTTTTCTTTTCCTTTATTGTTGCCCTCTTAATTGAAAAGGTGGTGAATCTATTATGATAGAAAAATTAACTTACTTAATAAAACGATATGCATTCTTTTTAATATCATTAGAAATTCTTTTAATAATCTACCTTTTTCATCCTGCCATTGCAATCAAAACATTTGAAAGTGCTTCTTCAAGCTTTATCCAAATGCTAGTAGTTCTACCACCTATAATGATTCTTCTAGGTCTTATTGATGTATGGGTTGCTAGAGAAACTCTGATGAAATACATGGGAAATGATTCTGGTATTATCGGAATATTTCTTGCCATGGCAATTGGATCTATAGCAGCTGGACCTATGTATGCTGCTTTTCCTTTTACAGCAGTACTTATAAAAAAAGGTGTTAAGTTTAGTAATGTAATTATATTTATGAATGCTTGGTGTGTAACGAAAATATCTACGCTCCTCTTTGAGATATCCGCTCTAGGATATAAATTTACCATTGCTAGACTTATAATTGATATTCCAGGTGTTATTATAATGGGATATCTTGTTTATCATTTAATGGGTAAAGATGAACTAACTAAACTCTATGACTCCTACTATGAGATTTAAATAAAAAAGCTGCCAAATCTGGCAGCCTTTTATCATATCTGTATTACTTTTTATATTTTTTATCACCCATTGTAAGAAGTATAATTAATAAAATTATTAATATAGTGTTTAAAACTACCACTCCCATAACCTTATTAAAAATAAACCCTGTAATAGTTAATAAAGTAATTAATACCCCTATAATTAATTCAGTTTTTCCAACCCAATTAATATAACCTTCTTCATTTTTTATATTCTTTATTTTGTAATCATTTATCAAACTAGTTTTCTTTTTATATTTTATAAGATATCCTATTATAATAAGTGAAATTCCTACTACCCCACTTATAATATAAAGTAACCACATAATAATACCCTCATTCCTAAATTTTAAGATAAATCATTACTCATGATTTTCCACACTTAAACATTTGATGATAAAATGCGATTATTAAGCCAAAAATTAATATAAATGCTTGTAACATCATCATAGCATTATGATACTTTGCATCAATAAATACGCTAATAATGGCAATTACTATTACACTTACCCCATTTACTAAAAGGTCTCTTCCAACAATTCTTGATACCTTTTCCTTATCGTGTTTTTCCTCATCAAAAAAGTTAAGCACATCTCCTATATTACAGAATCTAATTATAGCACCTAAACCGCTTATTATTCCACCACCCAGAAAAGCTATCATTAAAATACCTGTTAAATCACCTGGCTTCATATTTGTATCTCCTTTTAACCCAAGTTAACTATTTACTTATAGCAATGCTAATCAAAATATTAACTATTATAAATATAATTAATCCCACCATAGCAATCCATGACTTAGGATTAGCAAAGTTAACTGTCCAGCCTACTCCAATCCTCTTTTCAACCATCCATGCTGGGTCATTCTTATTGAAGTAAAAACCTCCAAGAATCCACTTATCATCATCATCCTTATAAAGCTCATCCTTTTCTTCAGTCTTTTGAAGGTTTCTTCCACCCTGTCCCATTCTTATAAACATAACCATGAAAGCAATCATAGTTAAAAACAATGAGATTACAAATATATAGTTTATTATTGTGATATCAAAATCCCAAAGAATTGAGCCTTGAATAACTGAAAACATAAGCATCATTTGAAGTGCTGTAACAAACATCATCATCGAACCTAATCTTCTAAACTTCTTCTTTCGAATCACTGTTCCTTCTATTGAGCCACTATTCAAATCAACCTTAGATTTATTAATCATTATATTTATACCATACATTAGAATTCCCATAAAAAATTGAGTTAATGGAAATTGAAATATTATTAACTTGCCTCTTAAGGTATGTGGCTTAACTACACCAAAAGTAGAATTAGAAATTTCCATAACCTGTGGAAGCTGATTGAACCTAATTAAAGTGAAGGTTCCCATAACAATAGGAAATGCTAATAATAGTAAAAACCATTTTGAATTTAAAGACTTAAATTTCTCATCCTTCTTAGGCTTTCTTAAAGTAGTATCTGTAACAACAACATTTCTTTTTTTATAAGTCCATCCATTTTCCTTTTTAAGCCTTTTAGCTTTAAAGTGATATATAATAAATATTACATTTGAAATGAGCATAGTTCCTATGGACATCCCTGCTACAATCCACTCCATAACCTCATTGTTTGACATATTCGCTTTTAAGCAAATAAAGTTCATCGCTATAAATAAAATTATATATACAATTGAAATTATTTTCTTATAGGCTTTGTCTAAATCAAGAAGCTCCTGCTCTCCAAAGTGCTCCATTGGAAATCTCACCCCAAAGAATATTCCATTATTAGATAATCTATTTAAAAAATAAGATACTAAAAATAAAACAATAACAAATGAGTTAACTGTAACCAGTCCTATAATCCTGTCCATACTAGTCATCTCCCTCTTCAAACTGCTTGAAGATAATATCAATCTTCTCTTTTAGAAGCTCTTTATCTATACCTCTATTATAACATTCTGCCATATAATAGGATAAATTGTAATCCAATTCCTCTTGGAATTTTTCCTCTGATAATTTTAAATCTAAAGAAATAAATGCGCCTCTTCTTCTGTCTATCTTTAAATATCCATCATCCTTCAGCAGAGAATATGCCTTATTAACCGTATGCATATTAACACCGATATCCTCTGCAAGTCCCCTTACTGAAGGAAGTTCCTCACCATCTTCAATTTTCCCCTTAGCTATTCCTTCTATAACTTGATTTTTTATCTGAAGATATATAGGTATCTCCGAATCAAAATCTATCCTTAAAATCAATTTCTCATCTCCTATCTAACAACCAAGTTTGTTAAATAAATTTTCTCCCTTAGTTTTTAAAATGATAACTGATACCACATCTAAAATTGCTAATAACACTGTTATACCTGCTAGATAAACGTAAATATTAGTAATATGAAGGTACTTAATAGAAAGATAACATATTCCTATTACTATTGCCACTAAAATTACCCCCATAAACATACTTACCATGGAGCTTAAGCTTTGCTTAACAACTTGAGTTTCATTCTTCCACTCCATTTTAGGGAAGTATAAATTTATTATTACTCCTGACACTGCAACTAAAACAGCTAAAAGTGTTGGAATTAACAATGTCCACATTGTATTTACGAAGGTTAAATCAAAACCTATCCAGAATAAAATTGTACATAATATTATTGATGGTATTGTAAGTGCTAAATTCACTGCAATTTTACCCTTAAAAATATCAAAAGCTTTAACTGGAGATGACTTTAAAATCCAAAGATTCTTACCTTCTAAAGATATTGATGAGCCTGTTGTACAACTTATTCCTACTCCAAAACATATAAGCATTAAAGGCATAAATTGAAGCATATCCTTCATAGCATTAATTGCCATTGTAATATCAGCATCTCCTGATTGCATCATTATCTTTATAAATCCCTCTGCTCCAACAAAGGCTGCTGCTACTGCTGCCATCAAAACTAGAAGCATACCAACAGAAGTATTCATCACGTAAATTGAAGATGATAGATATCTTCTAAGCTCTTTTTTAAATAAAGCAACTGTAGGTGATGAAGTTTTTAATGAGGTCATTTTATAATTTGATTTCTTAAAGGTTTCTCCTAATCTTAAGTTAATTGATTTAAAGCTCCTGGCAAAGATAGCTACAAAAATTATAAATGGCACTACTGACCAAATAATTAACATTCCGAGAGATGAAACACTTAAATTTGCTAAAGCATCTGCATAATAATATGCTGGTGGAAACACTTTAGTCATAGCTGAAGCTATAGAGCTGCTGTTTGCTATTACATAATTCATTATGTCATTCATCTTGAAAGATGCAGCCATAAATCCAACTAAAAATATAATACTTAAAACCGTTAAAATTGTATTTTTGTGTTTTGTTTTTGATGATATATAGCTTAAACCAAAGGCACATATAGAAGCCACAACTACTGGTAAAAGCGGTACAAATAAAATTGATATAAGCATAAATAAAAAGAATAATGGACTTACACTAGCATTTCTAAAATAAACTATTGATGTAGGAATTAAAACTAATGCTGTGAATAAATAATTTAATAGCAGTAATTCTAACATTTTGCTTGTTAAAACAACGCTTGGCTTTATTGGCAGACTCATTAAGTTCTCAAAATCCTTTGAACCAAATAAAACCCCTTGCGCCTTATAAATAGATGTAAATAATACAAATAAAACGCTCATTATTACTGAACTAATTAATATCAAATCAAGCATTCCAAATTGATTAAGCATCATTGCAAGTCCAGAAGCATATATAACAATCAAAGCTCCAATGGCTATAATTCCAATTAAAAGACTTGCTCCAGCAAAGGTATTTTTTGCTCCACTTCCCTTTGTATTTTTAATATTATTTATTCCTAGCGAATTTATGATATTTGCCTTTAATAAAATTCCAAGTTTACTCATTATCAATCAACTCCATAAATAATTCTTCAAGGCTTCCATCCCCTTTAACCTCTTCAGTCGTTCCTGAAGCTACAATCTTACCACCTTTAATAATTGCAACCTTATCACATAACTTTTCAGCAACCTCTAATACGTGAGTTGAAAAGAATATTGCTCCGCCCTCATCACATAAATCTCTCATGAAACCCTTCAATAAGTGAGCAGCCTTTGGATCTAATCCAACAAAAGGCTCATCTAGTACTAAAAGCTTTGGTTTATGAATTAATGCAGAAATTAAAGCCAGCTTTTGTTTCATACCATGTGAATAAGAAGAAATTACATCCCCAAGAGCTTTAGTAATTTCAAAAGCATCACTATACTTCTTAATAAGATTTTCTCTCTCAGCCTTTGGAACCTCAAAAATATCTCCAATGAAGTTTAAATACTGAATTCCAGTTAAAGAATTATATAAATCAGGATTGTCTGGAATATAAGCAATATCCCTTTTACATGTTAAAGGCTCTTTCTTAATATCATTTCCGTTGATTAAAATAGTACCTTCCTCAAAATCTAAAATACCAACAACAGCCTTTATTGTAGTAGTCTTTCCTGCACCATTATGACCGATGAAACCAAAAATCTCACCTGGTTGCACTTCTATAGAAACGTTGTCTACAACCTTTTTTCCTTTGCTATAGGATTTTGAATAATTTTTTATTGATAACATTAAACCCACATCCTTATACTTTGTTATAGTTGTTATAGTTGTTATATATATAGTATAACAACTATAACAAAACTTCAATAGGCTTGATGATATATTTTTAACACTACTTTCGACATAAAAACTCCAGCAATAAAATTAATTATTGCTGGAGTTTTGCTATGGCATTATTTTTATATAACTCTTACTAACATCTCTAGGATTTGCTACAGTACTAAATCCTAATGTATTAACAGATATATATGCAGTATCTAGATAATCTTCATCAACAGCATAAGCTAAATGAATTTCATAGGTCTCTTTCGCTTTAAAATCAGCAAAATAGTAATGAGTTCCTTGATAATCTCCCTTATCAAAATAGAATGGTCTAGACTCATGTTGAAGCTCATGATTAGAAGGATATATTCCATCTTCATCATGATCGAGACTTTCAATTATATATGTCATAAGCGGTGAAAAAGATGTATCAATTATATCTTCCTCTGAATTGTTAGTTACTTCTAAAGTTACATATACAAATTTCATTCCAACTACTTTAGTCTGTCTATTCATTTTATTGTCAGCCCAGTACTCTCTCTCAAGTCTTTCATATTCTTTTAGTGTGCCATCATCATTTAAATATTGAAGATAGTTACCATATTTATCAATGACATTTTCTATTCTATCGAAATACTCTGGCTTTAGATCTGGTGTTTTATCCATCACCTCAATACTTTTAACAGCATAGCTTAAATCAGACTTTGCTCTATCTATGAAATCATTTCTCTCTTCATCAATACCAAAGAACTCCCGCTCTATAGATTCTTGGATTGTATTGTCAACTACCTCATCTTTGTTATTATCATATCCTGAAGAGTATGCTGGAATATCAACGAAGGAACCTGGTATTTCATTATATGTTATATTTTCAGCAACCTTAATAAGTTCCTCTAAAGGCACGGTTTCATGTCCATATAATTTAATAATTCGACCATCATCTTCATATAAAAGATAGATAATATGTCTAAAATCAATTCCATCTCTAGTAAGAACCTTTGCTTTTACTCCACCTATAGTTTTATCCTCAACACTACTTACATATATATCTTTAAAGTCATATGGACTATATACTGGCAATATTGTAATTCCACCGGTGCTACCACTTCCACTCAGATGATATTTTCCTGGTGTGTCTTTAACCTCTACATATCCTTTCGGTAAATATTGCGGAATAACTTTAATTTCTGGCACCTTATCATTTTTAAATATCGGTTTAACATCTAACGTAAAGGTTCCTGTTTCTTCATTTTTATTAGCTTTAATCTCATATCTTGTTGCAATTCCAAGGGCTGTTATAGAAATAGCTAACATAGCAATAATTGCAACAGATAATATTACAAACCTCTTTCCTCTCCTCTTTCTGCCTACAACGCTTGCTGATAAATCTACATCTATAGTTTCTCCATTAAAACCTTTATACTCATTGATTAATTCTAACTTTCTACTCTCATACTCCTCTGAAAACTTATGTTTTGTTGCTTGATGACTTAACTGATCGATAGACTTTTCCTCCCCTAAGAGATACATTAATTTATCAAATTCATCATTATTATTCATATATATCATCTCCTATGAATTTTTTCACCAACGTCTTTGCTCTTTCATACCGCTTAGCTGCCGTATCTTCCCCAATATTTAAAATTGATGATATTTCTTTATAACTCAGTTCGTAAAAGCAGCGATATTGAATTATTTCTTTATATTTATCTGGCATTGATGAAAGTATCTGTGTAACTAAATGTCTATCTTCAACAGATTTTACTGATGGTATTATATTTTTACTTTCACTTAATTGCCTATCCTCAATCTCTTCTGTGAAAAGCTGACTCTCTTTACGATTTCTACGATATCTATCAATTGCAATATTCTTCACTGTGTACATTACTAATCTCTTAGTTTTAAAGCTCTCTATTCTATTTATGCTTTCTAAATGCGGAATAAGTTTTATAATGGCATCTTGAACCGTATCCTCTGCCTGCTCCACATTATTTAAAATTGAATAGGCTATGCCATACATTTTATTTTCATATACATCGTAAAGCAATTCTAACTTATTCTTTGGTTTTTCATCCTTAATCTGAGCTTCCATTAAATCACCTCATATCCTTTAAGAGTACTCTTATCTAATATAACGAATTATCTATTCTATTCCTGACATACAATTTAACTTTTTCAATTATATGGTATATCAACCCCTCCTTATATTCAATTGAACCTCTTAACTATTCATATAAAAATGACCTTACAGCACAAACTGTAAGGTCATTACCCATGATTTATATTTAGATTTCTAACTAGTTTTTCAAACATTATTCTTCTGATTTATTTATCTATTTATTTACTAAAAATAGATAACTTAGCATCTGTCACAAGAATATTTTCAACTGCTCCATCTTGTCTAAGCTGCATTAACTCCTTAACAGGCATTTTAACAACTACTCCAAAAGTTTTTGCTCCATTTTCTTCCACAAACTCCAATGCACTCTTATAATCTATATGACTATTAATGGCTTCATTAAATTCTTTAGCTTCAGCCATATATTTTAACATACTCTTAAAGTGAATTTCCTTCTGCTCTGGTGTAATTTCACGTCCTGGTGCATTGGATAACTCTAGAAGTGGATATTTTTCCTCATCATAAGTTTCCTTATCAAAAATTATTCCTGTTCCAGTAGGTTCAATTCCAAAATAGTCCATAACTTGATGACTGGTATCAGTAACTCTCACTGGGATATAGGTTATATGAAAATCATTATATTCCTTCTGTAACTTCTCCAATTCCTTTAAATCCAAATCCTTAGGAAAAGATACTGCTGCTTCAACAATTGCGGTATCAGGCAGTTTTCTTAACTCTTCTAAGGCATATTCATCATTAGGTTCGAAATAATTATATTCTGTTCCTCTTGTAAATGAATTACTAAATAAATTACTCTTAAGCATATCCTCATAGTATCCTACAAACTTCCCTTTATCCATAGTAACATAGAAATCTTCAATTACTCCATTAAACTGATATCCAACCTTTAAGTTATATTTTCCATAGCCCTCTGGTGTAATATTGGTATAATTAAACCATTTATTTGCAGTATGGAGTTCCGTGTAGACTGCTAAGGGTAAGTCTATCACACTTGAAAAATCCCCTAATAATTCTCCTGGGTTATAATAAATTTTATTCATAATAGGAGAAAGTCCAAACATCAGAAACAACACAATGGCTAAAACTATTGATCCTACCACAATTCCAAGTTTTCTAAGCTTTTTATTTACTGCCCTTTGAATTAAATTTTTCATATCCATTTCCTTCTCAGAAGTACACCCATATTGCTCCTTTGCGGTCTCATCTTCAAAGAGTTTATCATCCATTTCATCATTTAAATAATCACTTAGCACCCGTATCTTTTCAAGTTCTTCTTCAATCTGTCTACTCTCTTCTTTATCTAATGAACCATCTAAATAAGCTTTGAATTTATCTCTATATGTCATATCTATTCCTCCTCCATAATCTTTAATAGCTTTTTCTTAATTCTAAATAAACTAGTTCTTACCGCTCCGTGAGTAAGACTCATTTGCTGTGCAATATCCTCCTGCTTTAATTCACCAAAATAATAAAGGGTTATTAACTCTCTTTCCTTTATAGGAAGCTGCTGAATAACATAATATAATCTTCGATTTCTCTCTTTTGCAATAAGCTCTTTTAGAATATCAGTTTTGTCGGAGATGGTTTTCACATCAAACTCATCCTCTGAGATAATATTTTTATTCTTTCTCAATGTATCAATGAATAAATTCTTAGCCACTTTATAAAGCCATTGAACTATACCATCGGAAACTTCATCCAATGACATAAAGGCTTTAATAAAGGTTTCCTGCATCAAATCCTCTGCTAACTGCTGATTATGGCAAAGAGATAAAAGATATAAATAAAGTCTTTTGCTATACTTTTCATATATTATTGTTAACGCGTTATTTTCTATCCCCTTCACCACCCTTCAAAGATATAACGTATAACCGTAAAAAATGTTACAAAAATACCTAACAACTTTATTAGATTGTTAGGTATTCCTCAATTAAGTATAATATTACTTATTTCCCACTGGGATAAAAACACCTTCATTATTAACAGCACTTCTAGCTGCAATTCTTCCAAAGGTAACTGTATCCGGGATTGATAACGAACCTAGTCTATTGCCTCCATGAATTCCGCCTGTAACTTCACCAGCTGCATAAAGACCTTCAATTCTGTCTCCATTTTCATTCAGTACTTGAGCTGATATATCAATTTCCACTCCACCCATAGTATGATGAACAGATACTACACTAGCAAACATTATGTATGGTCCTTCTTCTATTTTTCTTAAATCCTTTGTTCGATTAAAATCTAAATCTGCTCCACTTTCAACGAAGCTATTATATCTTTCAACAGTATGTTCCACTTGCTCCACTGGAATATCAAAGAATTTACTACATTCTTCTAAGGTTCCTTTAAAGATAACACCTTGATCATATCCTCTTAAAAGTTCATCTCTATACTTTCCCTCTAAATCCATTTCTTCTATAACTTTGCTATCTATTAATTCATAAGAAGTTGCACTCGGCTGAAATATAGTAGCCTTTGCAATATTATCTCTGGTTTCTTTCTCGTCAACAAAGCGTTTTCCCTCCTTATTGATAAGTAGGGCATTGGACATAAGTCTTGCATAGTCCATAAAATAATAATTTCCTGTGGCTGGATTATTTACTGGATAAAGCTGAATAGCACCCATCCCAATTAAATTAGCTCCGATATTGTCTGCCATAACAATTCCATCTCCAACAATAGCAGGAGAATTAGTCGTTGGAATTGATGCGTCAAGCCTTCCCCACTGCGTATCATACTCCATTCTCATTTCAACATTAGCTCCAAATCCACCCGTTGCAAGAATTACACCTTTATTGCCATAGAATCTTTTTTCTATACCATTATTTATTGCTATAACTCCTATTACTCTTCCATCTTCATTTTGGATAAATTCTTCTGCTCTAGTGTTATATTCTACATTTACCCCCATATCCAATGCCTTCTTAATAAGTGTATCTATATACTTTGGACCATCGCCTTCAGGCCATAGGGTTCTTGCTACTGTATGTCCACCGTACCAAGACTGCTCATCTCTATACTTTACACCAACAAAATCTCTTAGCCATAAAGCATTATCTAATGCATTTTCAACTAAAATTCTAACAAGCTCTGGTTTACCTTGCCTATACCCACCTTCATATATATCATTATAAAATAACTCTACACTGTCATTTTCTATGCCTTCCTCAACTTGAACCCAGTTTCCTGGGGCTGCAAATTCCCCTCCTGACATTCTTGTATTGCCTCCTCCAAAAGGCATTTTTTCAATAATAGTGACACTTTTAGCTCCCAATGAAGCAGCTTCTATAGCTGCAGTGAAGCCTGCACCACCGCCACCAATAATTAAAATTTCACTTTGATAATTATCATCAACATTAGTTTCAACTTCCTCAATAGCTACATTTAATTCTTCATCTACCTCATATTTGCTAAGTGCATTTTTAACCGCAGAAATAAATCCCTTGCTAGTAATTGTTGAGCCTGTAATAACATCAACATCCACAGAGTTTTTAGCCACAATATCATCGATAAGCCTTACCATAGCCTTATCAAAACCTGGGGTTTCATTGTGCTCAATAATCTCTATATGCTTTATCTTCTTATTATTTATAACTACTTCAACCAATATATCTCCACTTTTCCCTTTACCAATTCCTGATAAGGTTACAGCATCTTCAGGCTGTGATTCTATTTTCTCTGAATTTAATTCTATTATTTTCAGAGAGAAAAATGCTATTAGAATTATCAATATGAACCATACAATACCCTTATTCTTTTTCACTATTAACACCCTTTTTTATAGAATTTCTATACTCCTTTGGTGAATAACCAGTATGCTTTTTAAACGCCCTGCTAAAATAATACTGATCAGAATATCCAACACTTTTAGCTATTTCACATACGGTTATTCCATCATTATTTTCTAAAAGCTTAATAGCACTTCTCATTCTAAGCATTGTTATGTATTCAACTAAGCTTTTATCCGTTACAGACTTCATAATTTTAAATAAAGTAGAACGGCTTAAACCAAACTGCTTTTCAATTTGCTCTGAAGAGATATCTTTTCTTGTGTAATTTTCATTAATAAACTTTATAACATTAGTTTTAGTATCACTTTGTGATGGAGAAAACTTATTTAAAATATTTTGAGTTCCAAGACGTTTATCATAATTAATAATAGCCTGCTTTAATACATCATATAACTCCATGTCATCGACAGGTTTAAGAAGATAAAAATCTACATTCTGTCTTATTGCCTCCTGAGCAAATTTAAAACTATCATATCCAGACACAATAATGATAATGCATGCCGAATTTTCTTTTCTTATCTCTCTTATACATTCAAGACCATTCATGAGAGGCATATTTATATCTATAATAATAATGTCTGGAGAAAATTTATTGTTTAACTCTAAAACCTGTGCCCCATTTTCAGCTTTAGCCACCACCTGTATTCCTAAATCAAACTCTTCTATTTGTTCTGACATACCCTCTAAAATATTAATTTCATCATCTGCTACTAACGCTCTATACATTCCTCTTCCCCCTGCCTTGGTATAAGTATAGTTACCTTTGTTCCTATTCCTAATTTACTTTCTATATTTAAACATGCATTATCTCCATAAGCATATTTTAGTCTTTGAAGTATATTTTTCATTCCATAATGGCCTGAATCTACAGCCTTAAGCAAGCTTTCTCTAAGCTTATTCAAGCATTCATCATCCATTCCAATGCCATCATCTTCAACAGTAATTTTAATATAGCCACCCTCACTATATGCTTTAACGAATATATTGCCTTTTGATTCCTTAGTTTTAATTCCATGATAAATTGAATTTTCAACTATAGGCTGAATTAAAATTTTAATAATGGATACTTCTTCTATTTCTTTTTCTATGTCCATTACATAATCTAATTTCTCACCACATCTTGTTTTTTGAATATCCAGATAAGACCTGGTATGCCTGAATTCTTGCTTAAGAGTAATTTTTTCATTTCCATTATTTAAAAATACCCTGAAAAAGTTAGATAAATCCGTAATAGTTTTTGCTACATCATTTGCTCCTTGCTTTTTTGCCATCCACTTAATGTTATCTAGAGTGTTATACAGGAAATGTGGCTTTATCTGTTCTTGTAATATTCGAAGTTCTGCCATTCTACGTTCAGACTGTTCTTCATAAATCTTATCAATAAGCTGAGTAATTTCATCAAGCATTTTATTATAAGAAACTCCTAAGTAATATATTTCATCCTTAGCAGTGCTTGTATTATAATAAGCATCAAGCTGTCCTGCTTCTACTCTGCTCATACAGCTCTGCAATATTTTTATTGGATTTAGTACAGACTTAGTCACATATGCACCTATAAAAATTATAAGTAATATTAAAGCACCAAATAAAAATAAATATCCAATCAACATTTCATTTATTGAATGATTTATTGCACTATCCGTAGTAAGAGTACATAATACCCAGTCAGGATATGACGTCACTGGTGATACAAATAATGTTGAATCTCCTTTTAGTGAATCTAAAGATATCATATCAGAACTCACAATACTTTCGAAATCAATAGTCTTTAACATTTCTTCATCTACATAATTATCATAAAAGTAGTCTAAATCAGTAGTTATAATATCTCCCTGTCTATTCATTATCCATGTCTTACTGCCATATAGTTGAGCAGTATTTACAATTTCTTTTAATCTCACTAATGGAACCGCTGAACATATCAACGATTCCTTTTTACCTGTATACCCCTCAATTGGATAGTAAAACAATATAACTTCACGATTATTATCATTGAGAACAGGTTGTCCAATTATAAATTCCTTATCCTCACTATAGACAAGCATATAATCCTCATACTTAATTAAGTTTTCAGTAGCCTTACTATTTATCCAGCAGAATCCATTCTTACCTATGAAAGAAAAAGTCTCCATGGTTTCTTCATTATTTTTATGAGAATTTGTTACACTTTCAATGATTGGTGTAATCTCTCTCACATCCATAGACCTAACAGCTGGAGTAGTTGATAAAGTTCTATATTCAACCACTCTTTTTTCTATCCACATACTTACTTCAGATGCTTTTGTTTCTACATTCTGACTTATTAAAAACTTTATATTATCTTCATTTCTTGGTTTCACATTAAAGTTTATATACACAAGTAGTGAACCAAAAACAAGTATAGTTGTAATAGAAAAAAACATTATGATTTTTGATTTTATACTTAAATTTTCTACGTAAGCTCTTCTTTTTTTCATTAAATCACGTATCCCCACATAAGATTGTTTAAATTTTAACCATAAATTCATTATACTTACTATGATACAAAAGTACAAATTGTTACACAAAAGTCTAAACAATAGTCCAAACTTCTAAATCATAAGTCCATTTATAGCAATTTTAAACTATGTTAAAATATAAACAAAGTATGATTTAAATTTTGGAGGTAAATTATGAAAAGAGTTATGGCACTTGTCCTTGTTGCTTCTATGCTTATCACAGGCTGTAGTAGCACAGCTGGCAAAGGCGGATCTGATAGTAAATATAAAGCTGGAACATATACTGGGGTTGCAGAGGGATTCGGTGGAGATTTGAATGTTAAAGTTACACTTTCTGAAGATAGTATAACTGCTGTAGAAGTAGTATCACATGGCGAAACTGAAGGAATCGGAACAAAAGCTATAGAATCATTACCTGATGCTATAGTTAAAGCAAATTCAACTGAAGTAGATACTGTTGCTGGAGCAACTGTTTCCTCTAAGGCTATAATTGCAGCCGTTAATGATGCAATAAAAGAATTCACAGGTTCAAAATCAACTGGAAAAATAAAAGATGGTGTTTACACATCTGAAGTAACAGGTTTTCAAGGTCCACTTAAAGTAGAAGTTGCAATAAAGGATTCAAAAATTGCTGAAGTAAAGGTTCTAGAAAACGTTGAAACAAATGGTATCGGAACTAAAGCTCTTGATGCTCTTCCTGCTAAAATTATTGAACATCAATCTGTTGGTATAGATGTTTTAACTGGTGCTACTGTATCAAGTAAAGCCCTGCTTTCTGCTGTTACAGATGCCTTAGAGCAAGCGTGTGCTGATATGAATAAATTCTCTGTTAAGCCAGAGGTTGTTAAAGGTGAAGATCAAACAATCACAGCTGATGTAGTAATCGTTGGTGGTGGTGGTGCTGGATTAACAGCAGCTATCGAAGCTAAAACTCTTGGTGCTAAAAATGTTGTAGTTATAGAAAAAATGGATATTACAGGTGGTAATACAAGACTCTCTGGAGGAGAATATGCAGCTCCAGGAAACTGGGTTCAGATTTCCGAAGGAATTACTGATGATAGTACAGATCAATTCTTTAACGATATCTATGAAGGCGGTTATAAAAAAGGGGACAAGTCACTTATCCAAGTTATTGCTGAAAATGCACTTCCAAATGCTGAATGGCTAAAGGATTTTGTTGGAATTAAATTTAAAGATGAACAATCTTGGTATGGTGGTCACAAAGTTGCACGTACATTATGGCCTGAAGGTGATGGTCCTGTTTATGTAGATACTCTTCAAGCTAAAGCAGAAGAACTTGGAGTAGAGATTTATCTTCAAACTGAAGCAGATACACTTATTAAAAATGAATCAGGCAGAGTTGTTGGAGTTGAAGCAACTCATAAAAATGGTTCAAAATATACCTTCAATGCAAATAATGGAGTAATCTTAGCAACTGGTGGTTTTGGATCTAATGTAGAAATGCGTGAAGAATATAACGAATTATGGCCAACCTTAGATGCAAGCATACCTACGACAAACAGCCCTGCTATCACTGGTGACGGTATTGAGATGGGACAAGAAATCGGTGCTAATGTAACTGGTATGGGATTAATTCAACTATACCCTGTAAATAACCCTGCTACAGGTAACTACTACTACATCGACTATGCACGTCTTAATTCAACTGCCTTACTTTTAAATAAAGAAGGTAAGCGTTTTGTAAATGAAAAAGGTACTAGAGATGTTATATCTGAAGCAACTCTAAATCAAACAGATAGCATGGTTTACGAACTTATTGATGCATCTGTAGTTGAAGAACAAAAACTATATGAAAAATATCAAACTGAAATAGATAAATGTTTAAAACAAGGTGTATTAGCAATTGGAACTATTGAAGAAATTTCTGAGCACTTTGACATTCCTGCTGATGAAGTTAAAGCTTCTATCGAAAGATATAACTCTTTAGTTGACTCTGGAACTGACACTGACTTTGGACGTACAGACAACTTTAACAAAATTGGAGAAGGTCCATATTTCATGTTCTCAAGTGTTGTTTCTGTTCACCATACCATGGGTGGATTAGAAATCGATGCTGATGCAAGAGTAAAAGATACTAATGGTAATGTAATCCCTGGGCTTTATGCAGCTGGTGAAGTTACTGGAGGTATCCATGGTGGAAACCGTCTTGGTTCTGTTGCCGTTGCTGATACTGTTGTATTTGGACGTGTTGCTGCTAAGAGCTGTGTAGAAGGTAAATAAACTTAAAATTTATTATATAAAAACAACCCAAATAAAAACCAACTTGCAATCACCTTGTAAGTTGGTTTTTTAAATATTTTACATATTTAATTCTCATAATAATATACTTAAATTTTCTCCACTCTATTCTCTCGATTTTATATTGTTACTTCAACATTACTATCAAGATTTTCTATTTGTATGCTTGTCTTTTTCTTAGTTGCTCCACTATTTACATCCGTTGATTTTTTAATAATTCCCCATCCAGATATACCTAATAGTATGACTAAAATCACTAAAATACCTAATTTATATTTAAACTTAATCTTCTTATTCTTCATTCGTAAAATTCCCTTCTTTCATTAATCCTCAAAACTCTGAATTGAAGGTTTGATAGTCTTTATTTTAAATGTAAAATAATAAAGCTTAAAAACTATCACCATTATTAGTACTACTCTCATAGCCATAACATCTACTAAAAATAAAGGAATCGCTATCATAGTATCAGCAAAAGCCAATATACATATTTTTTGTTTTAAAGTCATAGCTCTCTCATTAACAAAACTCTCTAAGTGTTTTTTATAAAGTTTTGTACCTTTAAACCAATTATTAAATTTATCTGATCCTCTAGCAAAACAAAAGGATGCTAATAATAAAAATGGTGTTGTTGGCAGAATCGGAATTATAACTCCTATAGATCCTAAAACAAAGGCTATTAACCCTATGGTTATATAAATGTATTTTTTTATTTTACTCATACTACTTCTCCTCACTTATCTTCTAATAAAACATATGTCTTATTAATTCTATTGGATTGTAAATTATCAATCTTGGCCCTGAAAATTTCATAACATCTTTCACTTTAGCCTTCATATCCTTCTTATAGCAATGAATTGGACATTTAGAACATGTGGTTTTTTCATCACCAAACTTACAAAGAGCTAATCTTTTATGAGCATATTCTAAAAGCTCCTTACACTCATCACATAAGCCGTTCTTAGATTTGTGCTTTTTACTACAATATATATTTATCATTAACTCTATAACTTTTTTTTCCTTTTCAACTCTTCCTAATTTAGTCATATTTTTACCTCACTTGATAATCATTATCAACGTAACCTCTAAATAAAGAGCTTGTTATTCAAGCCCTTTATTACTCAGTTAAACTATTTTTTTATTTTCTAACTTGTAGGTTTTATTACAAATTGCTGTAGTTGATTTTCTATGAGAAATTAGAATAATTGTCTTATCCTCACAATTTTCTTTAATTGCTTTTAATATTTCTCCTTCATTTAAGGTATCTAAATTACTTGTAGGCTCATCTAAAATAAGGATATCTCCATCTCTTAAGAATGCTCTTGCCAGACCAATTCTTTGCTTTTCTCCTGAAGAAAGATTTCCTCCAAGTTCTCCAACCTTAGTTTTATATCCTTTAGGAAGAGTTTCAATGAAGTTATGGATAGAAGCCTTTTTAGCTGCTTCAATAACCTGCTCCTCTGTTGCATTTAAATTACCTATTTTAATATTTTCCTCTATGGTATCATCAAATAAGTAAGTTTCCTGACTTACTAAGGTCTGTGTTTTCCTAATAGACTCTGTATTAACGCCTTTAATATCTTTATTATCTAATTTAACAGTTCCCTTATTCGCATCCCAGAACCTCATAATAAGTTTAATAAAGGTACTCTTTCCTATTCCACTTTCACCTATTAAAGCAATTTTATCGCCCTTTTGTATATCTATTGAAGCTTCATTAAATATCTTTTCTTTTCTATTTGGATAGTTAAAAGTTACCTTATCATATTCAACAACTTTCCCTTCTATTGACACTCCATCAGTAACTTCTTCAACCTGTGGTGCCTCATCTAATAACTCAAAAATTCTCTCTGCACAAGCAAAGGTTTGAAGCAGTGTATTAGAAAGATTGCTTAAGGCAACTACTGGTCCAAAGGATGAAGCTATTATTACTATTCCCACCAGCATCCATGTAAAGGATAGGTTTCCTGCTGAATATTCAAAGAAGCCCACTCCAACGAAAGTTAAAATAGCAATCATTATTGTTAAATCTGTGATAGCTCTGATAATCCCCTCATGCTCTTTAATTTTATCTAAGCTCTCATTTAATCTCTTAGAATTATTGTTTATTTGATTTAATCTTTCTTCACCATTTTTAAACAAAAGAACTTCTCTTAAACCTCTTAAGGCATCAAGAATGTAAGAGTTACTTTCTCCAAAGATATTTCTATACTGTACTCCAGCATCCTTAGCTAAAGCTGAAGATGCATATGGAATTATAAATCCTACTATTAAGAAAAATACTACTGATAAAATTCCAAACCATGGATTTATTACAAATAAAACGGCTGCTATTATAGTGTTGGTTCCGATAGCTATCGCAATTGGTGCTATAGTGTGAGCATAAAATACCTCTAAAAGCTCTATATCAGAGGTAATAAGAGAAATTAAATTTCCCTTTTCTTTTCCTTCAAGCTTTGCTGGTGCTAATCTTCTTAACACTGTAAACATCTTATCTCTTAAAATATATAATATTTTAAAAGCAATGTAGTGCCCCGATAACTGCTCTCCATATCTTAAAAAACCTCTAAATAAAGCACATACTGCCATTACAATCATTGCACCTTTAAAAGTTATAAAGGTTACATCACCTATAAATGCTCCAATAGCAATTGCTCCAAAGCTGGCTATAGAAATTGATGCTAAAAATCCTATTATACCTAAGGTTATTGTAATCAACATTATAGGAGCTAATGGCTTGAGTTCAACTATTAATCTCTTCATTATCTGGAAGCCTGATCGTCTCTTCATATTAACAAACCTCCCTTACTTCTTCTAATTTATTTTGATTTTTTATCATTGATGAGTAATATCCATTTAATTTATTTAACTCTTCATGATTTCCTTTTTCAACTAAATTTCCTTTATTCATAACATATATCTCTTTTGCTTCCTTAACGTTAGCCAATCTATGAGATATAACTAATATGGTCTTTTCCTTTGAAAGCTCATATATAGCCTCCCAAATGCTTTCTTCACTTTCTACATCAATGTTTGAAGTAGCTTCATCAAAGATAATCATTCTTCTATCTGCAAGTACGGCTCTAGCCAAAGCTAATCTCTGTTTTTGTCCCCCAGATAAAGCATTTCCACCTTCACCAACATTTGTTGAAAGTCCGTCCTTTAAAGACTTAACAAAGTCATATAATCTAGCAGTTTTTAAAGCTTCTTCTATTTGTTTTTTAGATGCATCCTTATTTCCCATAAGCAGGTTGTCTAAAATTGTTCCATTAAATATATAGCTGTTTGTACTTACTAATGCTATGTTTTCATAAATACATCCTGACGCTATATTCTCAACATTGGTATCATTAATTGATATTTCTCCATCTGTCACAGTATGACTATTTAGGATTAAAGATGCTATAGTACTTTTTCCTGAACCACTTTCCCCTACTATAGCTACCAAGCCCTTTGGTGAAATTTCCATATTAATATTATTTAATACCTTTCTCTCCCCATCATAGCTAAAGGATACATTCTTTACTGCTACAGCAAGTTCATCAAACCTTGTATCTTCTGGTATTTTTATTTCCTTATTTTTTTCTTCTGCATCTAGAATTCCAAACATTCTATCTGAAGCAGCCATACCATTCATAGCTATGTGGAAGTAGGATCCTAATAACCTTAATGGGATAAAGAATTCAGAAGAAAGCAGAATTATGATTAGCAGACTTCCAATTAATATTTCTCCTCTACTAAATTGTATTAAAGCTACAATTGTACCTGCTGCTGAACCACCAAAGGCAACTAAATCCATTATAGTTATAGAATTAAGTTGCATACTTAACACCTTCATGGTAATTTTTCTAAAGCCTTCAGCTTCTTCATTCATCCTTATATGCTTCTCTTCATCTATATTAAATACCTTTAAGGTAGTTAAGCCTTGTAAATTCTCAAGGAAGGTTCCTCCAAGATTTGAATAGCTCTTCCAATAATTCTTTAATATTCTCTTAGCAATTTTCATGATAGCTACTATTGATAATGGAATTAAAGGTACACATAGTATAAATACCAATGCAGCTTTAATTGATATAAAGCTCATGAAAATAAATAAAGTAATTGGTACTAAAAGTGCATATATAAATTGTGATAAATACTTTCCAAAGTATATTTCTAATTGCTCTATTCCTTCAACCATTACTTGTACAACTGCTGAAGTACTTTCAACAGAACTGTAGCCTGTACCAAGAGTTAATAACTTTTTATAAATCAACTCTCTTAGTTGAACCCTTGCTGTTGATGATGCTAGATTTGAAAACTTAGCATATAAGATATTACATACAACTCTTGTAATCAATAAGGCTATAATAATACCTAACGCCACTGCTAAAGATACATTTCCCATAACCTTAAATTCCAATGCTGCCGAAATTAAACCTTTCTCTGCAATCTTTAGGGTTTCACCTAAATATATCTTGTTTATAAAATTTCCAATAAAAAACACTATTATAATGTTGCATAATACCGCTATCCAATTAACTAAAACAGTTAATCCAATATATTTTTTTGAATCTCCACAAAGGTTTATCAACCTTTTATTAATCATCATAATATAGCCCTCCAAACTTTTTATTTATGTATAATCGATTTTACAAGTCAATTGATAATTGTTATTATCTACCTTATAATATATTAAATGATAACCATTTTCAATAGTTTTATATTATCATTTACATTTAATTATAAAAAAACAGCACTAAATTATAATTTAGTACTGTTTCATCCTTATTTTATTTTGCTTATTGCATAATTTAGAGCAGATTCTAAGTTATTGTTATTTTTTCCTCCGCCTTGAGCTTGAAGTGGACTACCGCCACCCTTTCCATCAATTAAAGTTATAGCATCTTTTAAAAGTTCATTCATTGAAATTCCTTTAAAATCCTTAGATGCCGCAAAAATTAGATTAGCTCTCTCTCCTGATGTAACTGCTACTAAAGCTAAGGTATTAGGATTATCAACAATTTTTGATACTACCTTGTTGACCTGCTTAACATCTTGGTTTTCAAAAATCTTTTTAACTACAGTTGCAGTTCCGATTCTTTCTCCTAATTCAACCATCTCTTTAACTTGATATTCAGCCACTTCTTCACTTAATTTTTTATTTTGTGCTAAGGCTTCCTTCAATTTATCATTTAAATTCTTGATACCATTAAGAGCTTCATCTTCATTTCCATTTAAAAACCTGCAGATAGAAGTTGTAAATCTATCTTTTCTGAAGGCATCCTCTATAGCTCTTTTTCCAGCAACATATTCTATTCTTGTTGCACCCTTATGTTTTTCCCATCGATTCACTTTAATCATTCTAAGCTCAATGGTTGAACTTGGATGAACTCCACAGCAGGCATTGATATCCAAATCACCTATTTTTACAACTCTGATTTGCTCATTTGTATTTGGAAGTGCTCTTCTCAGTCCAAGCTTCTTAAGATCTTTTTTATCTGGTAATAAAAATTCAACCGGTATATTTTCTCCAATAACTTCATTGGCAGCCCTTTCAGCTTCTCTTATAACGCTCTCTTCTAAATACCCTTCAATATCCACTGTACAGATTTCTCTTCCCATATGGAAGGCTACGGTGTTTGCATTAAAGAGTTTATAAAAGCACCCTGATAAAACGTGCTGTCCTAAATGCTGGTCCATTCCATCTTTTCTTCTTTCCCAATCAATGGAACATTTTAATTTATGAAGCTTTATTGGCTTTTTATTTAAAACATGATATATAACTCCCTCATCTTCATAAACTTCAATTACCGGTTCATTCTCTATAACTCCAAGGTCACAGAACTGACCGCCTCCCCCTGGGAAGAAGGCAGTTTTATCAAGAACCACATGGAACTTTCCATCCTTTTCTTCAACTCTTTCAAGCTCTGCAGTAAAATCCTTAATATATTGACTTTCATAAAATAACTTTTCCATATTATCTCCTTAATTTCTCTTGTTTATTTACTTGATTTACTTTTATATCCTGTAGAGAAATCTACTAAGTTTCTCATTTCTTCTCCATTTACATAGGCCTTTAAATTATCTATTGCAATTCTAACTATACGGTTATGTGTTTCTTTAAGATGGTAATCCCCAGAAACATGAGGAGTTATTATTGCATTTTTAATTGTCCATAATCTATGGTTACTTGGAAGTGGCTCTGGATCTGTTACATCAAGCCCAGCTCCCATAAGCTTTCCACTTTCTAAAGCATCACAAAGAGCTTCAGTGTCAATGCAGGTACCTCTTCCAACATTAAGTAAAGCTGCTCCATCCTTCATCTTTGCAATTCTCTTTGCATCAAACATTTTATAAGTCTCTTTTGTGTTAGGCAGACTTAATGCTACCACATCAGCCTTTGGAAGAAGTTCATCTATTTTATCCATTAAATATAATTCATCTAAGTAATCAGGTTTATTGGCATCTGTTCTTCTTACCCCAATAGTATAACCACCTAAAGCCTTAAATCTTTTAGCAAACTCTCCTCCTATATCTCCTAAACCAATAATTAAGGCAGTTGAACCATATATAGATTTAACTTCCCCTTCATCCTTCCACTGGCTGCTGCTTTGGTTATCTCTATAAAAGTAAAGCTTCTTTAATATTGATAAAAGCATACCTATCATATGCTCAGATATAGCTAAACCATAAGCCCCAGTAGCATTAGTTAGTATTGTCCCTGGCTTTAGAACCCCTTCTTTTACATAAATATCTGCTCCAGCACTATTTAGTTGGAGCCACTGCAAGTTTTTAGCTGCATGAAGTCTAAACGGCTCTATATTTCCTATTATTACATGAGCATCTGCAAGAGTAGCATTACTTATCTCCTGTGCCGAAGCAAAAATAAAGTTTCCACATGGCATTACCTTCATAAGTTCACACTTTTGGTCAGCATCCATTGGCATTAAAACAACTACATTAATTTCATCATACATATTCTAGTCCCCTCCAAAATGATTTATTTTAAGCAATGCATATATCCTTCGGCTTCATCCCAAGGTACAGAAAATCCCACACCTTTGGCACAAAATATTGAGGATGAAGTATACTCAGGGTCTGCATCTTTTTTATATCCTATTTTTTCAATAACTTCTGCAACATTATGACACTCCTCATAACCGCTGAATACCATACTTAAAGTGCCCTTACCCTTAGTAAAGGCTTGAAACTCAAGTGGATAATTCATAAACTCAGCCACTGGACCTTTTCCATGAATCACAACTCGGTTTCCAAATGTTTCAGGCTCCTCAAAAGTGCCACTCATTTTTTGAATATCACTCATAACTCTTCCTAAAAGACTTAAATCAACATCCATTCTAAATTTATAAAACGGTTCTAAAAGTACCTTCTCAGCCTTTTCAAACCCCTGCCTGATGGCTCTTTTTGTAGCTTCTCTAAAATCCCCGCCTTCAGTGTGCTTATTATGAGCTCTACCTGTAATTAAAGTTATCTTTAGGTCTGTTATGGTTGAGCCTGTTAATATTCCCTTATGTTCTCTCTCAAACACATGTGTTCTGATTAAATTTTGATTTCCTGGAGTTAAAAAATCATTATGGCACTTATTTTCAAAGGTTATCCCTGAACCTCTTGGACCTTCCTCCAGCTTTAAGTGAACCTCTGCATAATGGCGCAAGGGTTCAAAATGTCCAAAGCCTTCAACCTGGCCTTTCATGGTTTCCTTGTATAATATCTCTGGTATACCGAATTCAACCTTAATATTAAATCTATCCAATAAAATTTCCTTTAATACCTCTATCTGAATTTTCCCCATGATACTTATGTATATTTCTTGGAATTCCTCACTCCAGGTGACATTAAGGCTAGCTTCTTCACTTTCAAGAATTTTAAAACACTTTAATACCTCTCTTGGGTTTAACCCTTCCTCAAACATTACCTTAGCTCTAAGGGTTGGAATCATGTCGTAAATTCCCCCCTTAACTCCAATTCCCATACCTGCTTTTAACCCCGTTAAACCTACCACTCCTATAATTTCTCCCGCTAAAGCCTCATCACAAACCTTATATTTAGTTCCATTATACCTTCTTATTTCATTTACTTTTTCTTGAACCTTTTCTTCCCCAACATCATAGTAAATTTCGTCTTTTACCTTTAAACTACCACTCAAAAGTTTTAAAAAAGTAACTCGATTTCCTTTATCATCATACTTAACCTTAAATACCCTCGCAGTAAGTTTATCAGCACTATCATAATCAGTCCTGGTAAGCTCATGGAATGTTTCCATAAACTCTACAACTCCCTCATCCTCAAGAGCTGACCCCTTATTGCAAATGAATATTTTTTCTTCCCTTATAAGAGTTCTCAATGTTTCTTTCCAAGTCTTAGAATCATATCCTTCTTCAAAATAAAGCTCCATGAGCTCTTCATCTCTTTCAGCGATAAATTCAGCTTCTTCATCTCTTAACTCATTTAAATTGGATGATTGAAATAGTGTAATATCTTTGCTAAGGCTTCGCCTTAACTCTTGAATCACCTCTAAAACTCTTGCACCCACTCTATCAATTTTATTTATAAATATAAAGGTTGGTATATGATGTTTTCTAAGGAGTTTCCACACAGTTTCTGTATGTCCCTGCACTCCCTCAACAGCACTTACAATAACTATTGCATAATCCAATACACTTATTGCTCTTTCCATCTCTGGTGAAAAATCTATGTGTCCTGGAGTGTCAATTAAGAAATACTTTGAATCTTTATAATCAAAAACACCAATATCCGAAAATACTGTTATTCCTCTTTCCTTTTCAATTTTATGACTATCTAAAAATGTTCCTTTATGATCTACTCTACCTCGAGTTCTTATACTCTTACTATGGAAAAGCACCTGTTCAGAAAAAGTAGTCTTGCCAGCATCTACATGGGCAAAAATCCCAATAGACTTATTCATGTCACTCCTCCTCTCTATTGTACTCATTAGGTTTATTTTACCACAAAGATAGGGATACATAGTAATTGGATTTAATAAAAATACTAACCTAGTAAAATAAGCTGGGATATTTATTACAATGAATAATAACTTCAAATTTGTTATCTCAGCCTTTACATGTTAGAATAATTATAATATTTAAAATTATTTAATATATATGCTTTAACTTTAGGGGGAAATGTTAGATGCCAAATGAAAAAAGCACAGAAAAAACTAAGCAAAAATTAAAGAATAAATTAGAAACTCTTTTAAATGATGTTTATATGAATTTTACCCTTATTAAAGATTTGCACGAAGCAGCTTATAAGCTAA
Source organism: Clostridium culturomicium (assembly GCF_000821305.1). GTDB lineage: Bacteria > Bacillota > Clostridia > Clostridiales > Clostridiaceae > Clostridium_J > Clostridium_J culturomicium. The sequence continues at coordinate 179,477 of NZ_CCXK01000015.1, forward strand.
ACCATGAATACAAAAAATTCTGGGATAAACATCCTGAAAAAACCAAACGAGAGTTATTAAAATCTCAACAAGATATTGAAATTCCAAATTGTACAAATAAATATAGTGAAATGATCTTTGGAATTAATAAAGTTGGTTTTTTCTATGGAGTAAAAAGACTATTTACTCCTGGAAAGCTCTCTTCAGAAGAGAAAATTAAAATAGCAGTAACTGCTGACAAATTCACTAACACACTAAAAAGTATCAATAAAAGTTTATGGGTAAAGTAGATAGCTACTTTACCCATATTTTACATCTTACCTTCTTTATTCCTAATTTATTGGCTCTTTAAATTCTCTGATGCCTTAGAACCTCTTATTATGAACATTAGCTCACCGAATTCCTCTTCACTCCATCCATATTTATAAAAGGTATCATAAATTTTTTTATCTCTTATCTTGTCATAAGCTCTTACTTGAACTTTTTCTCTTTTAAACCCAATATTAATATCTGAATAATTTGATATCACTCCCCCCTTATTTCCATAACAATTATCGTAAATATATATCATTGAAAATACTTTTCCTTTTAAAGGTTAATAATTTTCATTTACTCTATGGGCAAAGGTACTATTTCCATCGATCCACTCACTGCTATTCAACTTTTGTACATGAGCACGTCCACATTGGCCATAAAACTTCCCACCACCTAGCTTTTCATAATAAGATATAAAATTATGAACCATAGCAGCTTCTCTTTCCTCATTAGTATAGGCAAGCTTAATGTTATTCACAACTAAATCAAAATAAAAAAATTTCTCCTTAAAATACTCCTCATATGCGGTTCTATCTTCTTCAAGTGATTTTATTAAATCCTTTAAAAAGAATCTATCATAAAAACTCCCTATATTTTTAATTTTAATTACCATTTCCTTAATTGCCTCTGGTGGCTCGCCCAATCCCTGCATAAGATTATTTATATATATACCTGTTGTAGATGTTTCATGTTCAATATCTATTGGCACTAATGTAAGCTTTTTATCCCCCGGTAATTCCTTATTTAGCTCATAATAATATTTAAACAGCTCATAAGTATCTTGATTATTTGCATAGGTTGACTTAAACTTATTTAAAATATTGAGCAATAACTCTTCATCTCCGGTTTCTAGATATTGATTTAATAATTCCCCAGAAGCTATAGACATTTCTACCACGATGTTCCGAACTCCATATTCTTTAATAAAATAGGTTGCTAAGTACTTCTCCATATCATAACTCATAGCAACTCCATGAGCCTCACCTGATAAAAATAAATCATAATCTTCATAAACGGAATCTATAATATTAATCTCATTATAATCTCCATTCAAATCCAAACTCTGTCCTGATACTACAAGTATGACAGCTTCTCTTATCACTTTACCTGGTTTAGTAAAAATAAAAAAAACTAGAGTAAAAATTATCAACATTACACCTGATGTCAAAAGAATTTTTTTCTTCTTAGACATAACTCTTCACTCCAAACTTTAAATATCAAAGACCTCTTTTTGTTTTTTCTTCATACTAAATCCTATAAGGAAAATAGTCATCATTATTAAAAATCCTGCAATTTCAGCAATTAATACTGTAGTCATAGTTATTTCATTAGGATTATTCTCAACTAATACCCCTATTCTAGCTGTAAGAATACTTAACGGTGCTGAAAATCCTTGACATAAGACTGCTAAAATCATGCTTCTTTTATCATCTGACACAACAACAAATTGCCAAATATAAATTGCTAAAGAAATAATCCCACTTAAATTTGCTAATAAAGTTGCTTTAAATGAGTTTTTCATATACTCACTAAATATTCCACCAACCATGCCCCAATAAATCATAAAAAATATTGGTCCAACATACATAAGTATAGTTGAAAGCCATGGAACTATTATTAGACAATTAAAAAGTATACCAATAACTATTGGTGATAATATAAGCAGTACTGCTTTAGACTTTTTCATTATTCTACCTCCAATAAACTTACTCTATAATATAATTATACATTAGTTACATTTTTTTCAATATACTTATTGAAATTACTACAGCTATTTATATTTACAAATCCCTCAGCCTTGAGTTATTTTACTTTGAATAAAATAAAAGCCTCGCTCACTAACCTTAATCAGTTATTTTACGACACCCTTATTTATTTTAGCCTTTTGAAATTATCATTGAAAATTTCTATAAACTTATTTTATTCACAGTATTAATTATTGAAATTAACGATTTAAAAAGAAAGTTGTTTAAATCCTTTTCCATGAGCTTCGCATACATTCATTACAGTTACAACAGCTTGTGGGTCTATAGATAGTATTAGCTCTTTAGCTGACGCTACTTGTGATGGATTCATCATAGAATAAATAATCTTCTTTTCTTCACCAGTATAGGCACCTTCACCATGAAGTATTGTTACACCTCTTCCAATTGTAGTTAATAAAGTATTTTTAATCATATCATAGTTATCACTTATGACTATAATAAGACTCTTTTCATTAATACTTCCTATTACCTTATCTAAAATCGCTGATCTTATAAATAATGATATAAGTGTGTAAATTGTTAAAGTTAAATCATTAATAATAAGACCTGTTATTACTATAGCTCCATTTAAAATAAAACACATAAATGATAATTTTATTCCATACTTCTTTTTTAGAATAATCGCTATTATATCCGTGCCTCCCTCTGATGCTCTATTAAGAAATATAATAGACATCCCTAATCCACATAGTACACCTGCACAAATGGATGAAACTAAAATATCATGAATCATAATATAAGTGGATATATTTTCTGTTATTATTAAAAAAAAGGACATTGAAATCATTCCTATAAAGCTTAATATTCCAAACTCTTTATCTATTACCTTAAATCCTAAGATAAAAATAGGAATGTTAATTAATAATGTAAAAACTCCTGATGGAATTCCTGTAATATACTGAATAATGAGTGATACCCCAGCAATCCCTCCACTTAACAGCTTATTAGGAACAATAAAAATATTTACGCTTAGTGAATATATTAGACTCCCTAAAAGTATCATAACTAATTTATTTATCTTAGTATTAATTCCAGAATTCCTCTGCATTTTTTGATCTGACAAACTTCCATTTACCATCGTTCTTTACCACTCCATTTTCATATTTCTTTATAGCATAAAAAAAGACATCATAAACGATGTCATAAAAGATTATGGAGAATGATTAATAGTCTTCTTTAAACTAATCAACTTCATATTTCAAGACACCTCCCAATTTCCCGTGGGTTTAATTTGGTCCATATAATATGGCAGGTCTCCTGACTTCATTTCATAATATATTCATACCTTCCCATTGAAAACAACAGTGGCATACCTATAAATACACTCCATGTTACAGTGACGGGTTCGTGCTGGACTTTCACCAGCTTCCCTTTTAATTTAAGCAAATCTTAAAACCATATTATATAAATATTCTTTTCTACTATATTATACCATTCTCACTGTTGTATTATTATCTCTAAAATTAATATATTTAACTATTACGGTAATACTTTTTAAAAATTCTATTTTTATCTCCTGATTTAAATATAAATACAACTTATAATCAACCTACTCTTGGTGGTTATGCATAATCAAAAGTTACTTTTCCGAACAATCACACCATTTAATAACATTATTGTTTGCATTTCTGTTATATGTTACTATATTCTTATAAATTTTAAAAATAGGGGGCATATTTATGAGAAAAAGTATTAAAGTTTTATTATCAGTAGCTCTTGTTTCTGCTGTATTAACTGGATGTGGGACAAAACCTTCAAATGAAGAAAATGATTCTAATACTTCACCAAAAGTTGAAGAAAATCAAACAAAAAAAGGTAACAATTCTGAACCTGCTTATACTGAAGAATCAATAACAATAAAAAATGGGGACTATGACATACCTGCAATAGTTACACTACCTACGGATATTGAAGATAAAAATATACCTTTAGTTATAATGTGCCATGGAACAGCATCAAATAAAGATGAAGCCGGTGATGGATATAAGATGTATGCTCCAAAGCTTGCTGAATCTGGAATAGCTTCGATCAGATTTGATTTTATTGGAACTGGTGACAGTAAAGTTGACTATTCGGAATACAACTTTACAACCGCCGTTAATGATGTAACTAGAGTAATTGAATATGCACATAATCTTAAATCCATAGATAATAAAAACATTGGAATAATGGGTTGGAGCCAAGGTGGAAGTATTGCAATGCTGGCTGCTGGTGAGAATTCAGATATCAAATCTATAGTAACCTGGGCTGGTGCTGAAAACGACTGTTTATTAGACCTTGGAAACTATGAAGAAGCAAAGGCCAATGGATATGCTGTAGTTGAGTTTGATTGGAGAGACAGTCTAAACTTTGGTTTACAATGGCATGAAGACGTAAGAAATATTGACATTTTAGAAGCTTTAAAAAAATCAAAGGCCCCTATTCTTGCACTAAATGGAAGTGATGATGATGTAGTTCCTCCTAAAACTACAGACTTAATTATAGAAGCTTCAAATAATGAAACATCTAAAGAGTCAATAATAGATGGGGCTGATCATACATTTAATATCTTTACTGGAGATTTAACCAAATATAACGAACTATGTGATCAAACGACTAAATGGTTCCTAGATACATTAAAATAATATTACTTATATTAAAAAAACTGCCCCGTGAAATTCACACTGGGCAGCTTTTCTAATATATTTTTCCCTAGAATAAGCTTATCTGCTCTTGCTGATACTTCCTTCTGTAAGCTTCAATGATATCTTCCATTCTATATAAGATTCCATACTTCTCACATTCACTTTTAAATATACTCCAAAGAGCTCCCTCCTTCGGGGAAGAGTTTTCATACCTCTCACCATAGCTTCTTGTATATGACCCAACTAAGTTTCTTTCCGGAAATATCTCTCTTATTTTTTCATAATAATATTCCCTTTGATTTCCTCTTAATGTCATTCCCATACCATATGCAAAAATAAACTTAGCTCCTGCCTTATGGGCACCCCTTACTATGGATTTTATATTTTCCTCTGTATCATTTATAAAAGGTAATATTGGCATTAAAAGTATTCCTGTGAAAATCCCATTATCACTTAATTTCTTTATTGCCTTAAATCTTTCACTGGAAGGCTGAACATGTGGTTCTATTTTTCTGCACAAATCATCATCAAAGGTCGTCACAGTAATTTTAATCAGCACTGGTGAATGGATGCTTATCCTCTTTAAGATATCTATATCCCTTGTAATTAACGTACTCTTTGTTGCTATTGATATTCCAAAGTTATATCTGTCAACCACCTCTAGAGCCTTCCTTGTAAGCTCATACTTCTTCTCAAGAGGATTATATGGGTCACTCATTGCCCCTGTTCCTATTACACCTTTTTTACGCTTACTTCTTAAATCTCTTTCTATAATTTCTGTAGAATTTTCCTTAGCTCTAACTGTATCAAAGTTTTCTATTTGATAACAATCACTTCTCGAATCGCAGTAAATACAACCGTGATTACACCCCTTGTAGATATTCATATTATAATTTAGGTCAAACCACGAACTGTTTGGTACATAGTTTGATACTATAGTTTTTGCTTTAATAAACTCCATGATTTAACCTCCTCGTAAAATAAATCAAATTCAAACTCATATGAATTAAATTAATTTACCTTATAACCCCTTCTTCCATTTACGTATTTTCCCCCTGAATGACTTAAATGGAGCTACAGTGTTTATATGAATCCATTTCCATATAGGCCAATTGGAAGGAGTTGAAGCTGCCCATTTTCTGCATCCTTGTTGAAATAATTCTTCTTCTGAATAACTTTTTACTAATTCAATTACTTCCTGTTCTATCTTTATAAATTCACTACACAACTCTTTTAATGTATATTCTTCATATTCTTTATAAAAACGTTGATATAATCCACCAAGATTATTCCATTTATATTCTGAACATGGAGTTATAACGCTAATACCTTTAAGTTCTTGCTTTTCCCAGTTTAAGATAAACTTCATCCACCCTAACTGATAAGCAATCATTTGAGCAGGAGTCCTATCCACTCCATTAATTAATTCATCTTTATATATTTAATCACACTTTCAAACTCATCAATAAATAGTTTTGCATACTTTGTAATTGATGCAATTAATTCTTCTCGATTTTCATACTCTGTCACTATCAACTCACCTACTTTCCAACTTAACACTCTACAAGATGCCAAATAACCCCATTCAATTATTTATTTCTCTACTTCAATTGCAGGCTGAAGAATTATGGTCTTTAATCTGCTTTCTTCCACTCTTCTTGGGTCACTTATATAAATCTCCATGTGATTTTCATAAAGTCTATACCCATTATTAATTATTGTATCATGAAGATTCTTTATAGTCTCTGCTTCATCTCTATAGGCCCCTATATAAAGAGTTGCAAAAACTAATCTCTCATCCATATCTATAGAATATAGCCTATTAAGATATTGTCCAACCTCTTCATCCTGAAACTTTCTTCTGAAAAATTCAATGTCGTTTTCCTCAACATAATCGGGAACTTGAATCATCATCGTCCATTTCCACTTATCCTTTGTTTTTTCTTTAAATGCATTCATATCATCTGCCCACCACTGACCAGCTAAAGGCATAACTACAAAATCTAAGCCTCTTTTCTTATACTCCATCTTTATGCTGTAAGCCATCTTATAAAGAGCGCCTACTATACTTTGGTATTCTGGATTATTATTAGGATTACCTGCTCCATCAATAGCAATATACTTTGCCCTTGGGCATAAAACCTTTTTATATTCTTTTTCTTTAACCTTAAATAATTCCTTTTGTACTTTCTTTAAATCTAATTTTTCTTGAATCATAATCAATTCTCCTTTAAGTGAATGTCCAAATCTATGATTTGGCTAACATGAACTTACTCATTCAAATGAATATAAGAATGAGTTTCCTCTTATCTCTATTATAAAAAAACAAATAGGACATCATAGTGTCCTATTTATTTAAGTTATCTTAAATATTTTATTTCATTATTAACTTCACCATTAGAATTTAAAAACTCAACCTTTAAATCCTTAGACTCCTGTTGCTGAAATATATTAAATACGTCTGTATCTTCCTTTAACTTCTTGTACTCCGGATATACCACAAGAAAGAATTCATTAGGTTTTATTTTTTCTGAATAACTTTCTCCATTAAAACTTATATCAATTTCTTCTGCATTATCATTCTTCCCCAATACTACTACAAAGGCTTCATTACCTTCATGATTTTGAATTAACTCAATTTTATATCCAACGGCTTTCCCCTCAAAATGCATTTGACTATTCCAAGCCAACGAATATCTTCCATTAAATACTTCCCTAAGAACCCCTAATTCTAAGTAATCTCCTTCATCCCTTAATGAAAGCTTATATTTATCAAAATTTTCAAAGCCTACAAACTTACCATCACTATATTTTGAAAAAGCAGCAACTGCCATTTCTTCATCAGATAGCTTTGGAGAGTACGTACTTTTATATGCCATGCCATAAGTAATTATAATAGATACTAAAAGCATAATCCCTAAAGGCTTTATTGCTAATAAAATTACTTTATTAGTCTCTTTATCTTGAACCTTATCTATAATCTTATTAGTTTTGAGCCTCTTAAAAATCTTATAACATACAAACCCTAATCCAGCTCCTAAAGTATTAAAAATTATATCATCTATGTCTGTTATATTAATAGCAGTAAAATATTGAATTACTTCAACTGATAACGAACCAATAAAACCATACATCAAAACTTTCCTTAAGTTCTCGCCCTTCTTAAACAGAAGTGGAATAAAGAAACCCAAAGGTACAAATAAAAGTATATTTCCAACTACATTATATAAAGAGTTGCCTAATCCCATAAAGTTACCTGTAAACATCTTTATTGTTTCAATTAAAGGAACTAGATTTAAATATCTAGACTTATTAAAAGATATCCCTAGCATCCCATACTTAAAAAACGTAAAATAAATTACTGCTAAGAAATATATGAAAAATAGATTTATTACAGCTTCTCTAAATATACCTACCTTATGTTTTTTTCTTACCATTAGTCTGTAAAAAGTCCATATCAATATAAATGGTAAAATCATTATTATATATGGAACTGCAAAATCCCCCATGTTGTTAATTTCTCCTTTTCTTTTTATCCCACAGCTTTATAGGGTGTATTCCTCCACTTAAATACATTTGAAATTATGGTTACTGAAAGTATGTTAATCACAAGACTGCTACCACCATAACTTAAAAATGGCATACTTACTGCAAGGGTAGGCATTAGGTTAAGATTCATTCCAACACTGATTAAAAACTGTACTGCAAATAAAGCGCAAAAACCATTAACTAAAAGCTTCCCATACCCATCCTTTACAGTGGTTCCAACGTAAAAAATTCTTACTATAAATGCTAAAATAAGAGCTATCAAAATTATCCCTGCCGCCCAGCCAAAACAGCTTATTAAAAAGGTAAAAATAAAATCTGTATGTGCTTCAGGCAACATTAAATAATTAAAGTTTTTTCCCTGTCCAAACAAACCCGCATTGCTCCTTAGCATTGCCAACTGATTATAAATCCATCCAGCTCCATTAGCATCCTGATCTGGGTGCAGAAACATTGTAAATCGCTCTATTCTGTATGCATTAGAGGCTAAAAACGCCCAAAAGACCCCTGTTCCTATTCCTATGGTAATTAATACATACCTTAGCTTTAAACCAGAAGTAAGCATTATCGTTAATGCTGCAATTACATATATAACAAAATTCACTATGTCTGGTCTTAAAATAAAGAAAATGCATGGTGCGAATACTAACAGAAATCCTAGGAATAAAAATTTTTTATCTTCCCAATTCCAACCATCAAATAGCCCTGCTAAAGCTATTATTAAGAAAAATGGTGCCATGGTAAATGCGTTAACGGTAATATTCCCCATTCTAATCCATCCTATTTGTCCATTAATAGCACCAGACATAAAAAAGCCAGCTATAAATAATACTATGGCCATAATATATATTATCTTTGAATACTCTTTTAGAGCTCTGTAATCTACTCTTAAAAGTATAAGTGAAATTAAAACTCCACCTGCTCCATATATGGCCATATTTGAAATCATATTAATATAATTATTCGAAACCATATTGTTCTTCTGCATAAAGTTTAAAAGTAGAAATCCAATTAAAATAAATGTACCTGTCATTCCAATTAAAAGCCAATCTGGTGCAGCCTTATGAATTTTATTTAAATCCTTACCAACTACCTCCGCAGATCCCATTTGCTTTATAGCCTTATCTACAGCTTCATCCTCTGACAATCCAACATCTATGTAATCCTTCATTATCTCTTCTATATGACTTATTATTTCATCCTTAACATCCTCATGAACTCTCTTATTTTTAATAAGGCCACAAATCTCCTCCACGTAGCTATTAACTTTCCTATTTATTATTGAAGACATAAAAAACTTCCCCCCAACACTTCATTGACAGTATTACTAAATAGCTTCCATTCCTTTTCTTTTTCTTCAAGAATTCTTTTGCCTGATTCCGTTATTCTATAATACTTTCTCTTGCGTTTCCCTTCACCTAAATCCCAATATGATTCGATAAAGTTCTCATGCTCAAGTCCATGAAGTATCGGATAAAGAGTTCCCTCCTTAAATGAAAAAACTCCCTGTGACCTATCTTCTATCTCTTTTATCATTTCGTAACCATACATATCCTTACGATTAAGGATACTTAAAATTAGTATTGTGGTACTTCCCTTTAAAAGTTCTTTGTTAATTTTCATCTTTTCACCTCTTACCTCGGATTACTATACATAGTATATCTATGCATTATTATATACTAGCAAAATTAACCTGTAAAGTATTACTTATACAGGTTAATCATTTTTTCTAATTTTTCTTTTATATTGTCTCTTAAAAATGTTGGTTTAATGACTTCTACGTTGTCTCCAAAACTTAAAATCATACCTTCTACCCAATTACTATAAGGTATTTTTATTACAGCTGTAGTATATCCCTTTTCCTCTTTAAGTTCTTCATACTCCTCAAAGCTCTCCAAAATTATTCCCTTAAAGTTATCTTTAAATCTCAACTCAATTTCTGTTCTTTCATAATCTTTTTCTTTAAAAACATCTTCACCAATAATTTCTTTTAATTCAAACTGTTCATCACAAACCTTTATATTTTTTATTCTTATTACCTTAAAAATTCTCATTTCATTTTTTAAAGTGCAAAAGCCGTAAACATACCAGCTTAAGGATTTAAAGATTATTTTATAAGGCTCTATTATCCTTTCAGTGCTTTCCCCATTACCATTAACATATTGAAACTTTATAGGATTTCTATTTAAAATTGCTTTATCTATTATATTTATAATTTTATTTAGACCTTCGCCCCTTCCCCATTTAGAAAAATCTATTATCAGTCTATCTTCTCTACCATTTTCATTTTTCTTGAGGCCTTCAAGTTTATTAATTAAAGCTATAGTTTTAGTATTTTCATATGAATTGTTTATTCCCTTCAAAAGCTTATTCACCAAAGCTGCTTCTTCCTTGGTCATTGATGAATTATTTACTTTAAACTCTTCAATTATCCCATATCCTCCACCATTGCCTTTGAAAGACACAATTGGAACTCCAGCCCTTTCTATGATTTCCATATCCCTTTGAATAGTCTTTATAGAAACTTGAAATTTCTCTGAAAGTTCTCTAGCTGTAACTCTTTCTCTATTATTTAAAATCATTATAATCGCTACTAATCTATCTAATTTCATTCTTTAACTCCAAATTTTATTTTACTATTTTCTTATCAATAACCTTTCCATTTGCATATTCCTTTAATAATTCAATGGCATAACTCATATATTCTTCTAATTCCTCATCTCCATCAAAGGAAATTATATTCATTAATATATGTCTGGTTCCTTCAGTAATCATGGCTCTTTCAGAGTCTGAAGTGCTACTCCCAAATTTTCCAAAATCATCTTGAAATACAGGAAGTTTTTCAAGGTTGATTGGGCCTCTACCTATCCCTTCATAGCTTTCACCAGTCTTCCCTATAACAAAGGTTATCTCACCTTTAATTTTACATAAATCATAGGTTCCTACTGAGTAACCACTGCTTAATGAAACTAAATTATTTATATCTACTACATTATTCACCTTATATAGCCCCAAGCCTTTAACAACTCTCTTTAAAAGCGACTCTGAAGAAAGCCTATATCTGCTAGGGTCTTTTCCTATAATTTTATATGCTCTTCTTGAGCTCTCAATGTTAGGAACCTTTAGAATATCCTCCGGATTTAACGCACCTTGTATTTCTATGCACTTTAAATTTATCTTTCTCCACAGCTCTTCATCTGAAGCTCTAACCCTTACTTCTACCTCCATACATCCAAGAGCTATCCTTGGACATTTTTCCTTTAATTCATCTGAAATACTTATATTAATCATTTAAAGTGTTACCTCCACTATTGTTTTCTTCTAAATCTTTGACTCAATACTCTTATTTTATCATGTAAACCATGTCTTTTTTGTATGCTAGTTTGAATTTTCAAAAATATGTGGGTATAATTTAAGTTGAAGTTTCAATTGCCAATTCATAGATTGGGCTACTCACTTAAGGAGATGAGATAATGAGCAGTATAATCCTTGAAGGAGGCACCTTTAGACCTGTGTTTAGTGCTGGTGTAATGGATGCTCTTTTAGATAATGATATTATGTTTCCATATTGCATTGGTGTTTCTGCTGGAATTACCAATGGATTTTCTTATATTTCAAAGCAAAAGGAACGAAGCTATAGAATTCTTAAAAATTATAGACATGATAAGCGATATATTGGAGCAGTAAACTTCTTAAAATGTAGAAGTATCTTCGGTTTAGATTTTGCTTTTGATGAAGTTCCAAATAAATTAGATCCTTTTGATTTTGAAACCTTCAATAAATATGATGGAAAAATCCTGGTTGGTGTTACTAATGCCGAGACTGGAAAATCAGAATATATGGATGGTAAAGAATTAGATGAAAAATGTACAATGATTCGTGCAACCTGTGCAATTCCATTATTCTTTCCTCCAATAAAAATAAATAATACGGATTACTTCGATGGTGGTTTATGTGACCCTATCCCTATACAAAAAGCAATTAATGACGGTAACAAAAAACACCTAATAATTTTAACCAGACCTAAAGGTTATGTAAAAACCTTAAGTAAAGGTAATGTTGCAGCTGCAAAAATATTAAATAAAAAATATCCAAAACTTAAAGATACTTTTCTTACTAGACATCTTCAATACAATGAAACAGTCAAATTTTGTGAACAGCTCGAAGCTGAAGGTAAAGCAATAATTCTTCGACCTACTTCTGTAGATGGTATTGATAGTTTTGAAAAGGACCTAAATAAAATTACCCATGCTTATGAACATGGATATAATATGGCAATTAATCGAATTGATGAGATTCGTAGCCTCTTAACTTAAATATTGATAATGATGAAGAGATAATTAAAGTTATTTCTTCATTTTTTTATATAAGTTTGTTGCATATGCAACGTTTTTATGATAAGCTATATTTCGTTGCAATCGCAACAATATAACAAGAGAGGATGAATTATATGTCTTTAGAAAATACACAAGATAATCTTGGAACGGAAAGTATTACTAAGCTCTTAATTAAATTTTCTATTCCTGCCATTGTAGGAATGGTTGTAAATATGCTTTATAACGTTATAGACAGAATGTATATCGGAAATATTCCCAATGTAGGAGGTCTTGCTATAACAGGAGTTGGTATCACAATGCCAGTAACTCAAATTATTACGGCCTTCGGGATGTTAGTTGGTATTGGTACATGTGCAAGCATTTCCATAGCCTTTGGAAAGAGAAGAAAGGATGAAGCAGAAGGTTATTTAGGTAACGGATTAACTTTAATCTTAATCATCAGTGCCATTATTGCTGTTTTCGGGAATATTTTTGCAGAGCAAATCCTAACTTTATTTGGTGCTAGCGAAAACACGCTTCCATATGCTCTTGCATATATAAGACCTTTATTCTGGGGTACAATCTGCAATTTATTTGCCTTTGGATTAAACAATTCTGTTCGTTCAGATGGGAATCCTAAAATCAGTATGTATACTATGATGATTGGTGCCGGAATAAACATAGTTTTAGATCCAATATTTATATTTGGACTTAACTTAGGTATTCAAGGTGCTGCCTATGCTACAGTTATATCTCAATTTATAGCTGGCTGCTGGGTATTATACTACTTCACTAAAAGTAAAAAATCCTCTATCAAACTTAAGACTTCAACAATGAAACTTAGTTTACCAGTAGTTAAGGGCATCTTAATGATTGGCCTTTCACCTTTCTTAATGCAAATGGCATCAAGTGTTGTTTCAGTAATAGCAAACAATGCCTTAATGACTCATGGTGGAGACTTAGCAATTGGTGCTATGGCAATCATAACATCAGTATGTTCAATTTTTGTGATGCCTATCTATGGATTAAATCAAGGCTCACAGCCTATTATCGGATATAACTACGGTGCAAAAAACTATGCACGTGTGAGACAAACTTATGTATATAGCTTAATAGCTTGTACCGTAATATTAACTATAAGCTCTGTAATTGTTCAAGCCTTCCCAGAGTTTGCAGTATCAATGTTCAACAAAGACCCACAGCTTACAGACAAAACAGTAGCTGGAATGAAGCTATTTTTGCTTTCAATGCCTTTAATTGGTATTCAAATGACAGCTTCGACCTTCTATCAAGCAGTAGGAAAACCAAAGAAAGCAATGATAATAAGTTTATCAAGACAAGTTATCTTCTTAATTCCAGCCTTCTTATTCCTACCTAGAATGTTTGGTCTTATTGGTGTATGGCTTGCAGGTCCTATCGCAGACACCCTTGCAGTAATGGTATCTGGTTTTATAATTTTCAAAGAGATGATAAGCTTAAAAAAATTAGATGCTGAAATGAATGAAGAAGAAGAATGCTACGCAGAAGAAATTTCTGCTTAATAATTGCCTAGATACTTAATAATTTAGTATACTAGTAAGTATAAACTTAGAAAAGGTAGTGTTATGATGAAACAATATGAAACTAAGTCTGTTGGAAGTTATATAAGTCACTTTTATAGAATTGGTTCCAGATTTCTCTCAAAAGAATATGAGAAATACGATATTGGCTTTGGGCAATACCAGTTTCTGCTTCAGCTATATCTTAAAGATGGAATTAGCCATGATGAACTAACAGAACTAGTTGCATTTGATAAGGCTACTACCACAAGGGCCATAAAAAAACTTGAAAGTGCAGGGTATGTTAAAACAGTTCTTAATGAACACGATAAAAGAAAATATCATATCTATCTTACAGATGAAGCTATAGCTAAACGTGATGAGATATTTGCAATTTCAATTCTTTGGGAAAATAAACTAATTGGCAGTCTGTCAGAAGATGAATTATCAACTTTAAAAAATATTTTAAGTAAAATAGAAATAAATATACCAGAGGAATTTCGTTCCCACCATAAATAAGCGAATTCTCACTAAAAAAGAGTTAGACATAATCATCTAACTCTTTTTTGATACCTAAATTATAATATTATCTTATAAAATCTACTTTGCTATTGATCTACCTGCGCTTCTCCAGATTTAAATATTGCAAATTTAGTGCATAAAGGTCCAACTAATTCATAAATTACTGTTGCAGACAAAATTATTGTTCTTATTTCTGGACCATATGCTGGTAATGCCTCTCCAACTAATAAGGATAAACCTATAGCTACTCCAGCTTGTGGAACTAATGTAAAACCTAAGTATTTTTGAACAACTGGTTCTGCCTTGGTTAACCTGCATCCTAAATATGCACCAAGAACCTTACCAATCACTCTAGCAAACACATATCCTAAACCTATCAATCCAACTGATTTTAGCACAGAAAGATCTAAGGCTAAACCTGATATTGTAAAAAATGCTATAAATATAGGATTTGTAAAACTATCTAATACAGTTAATAATCTACTTTTACCATTAGTTACGTTACTTATTACACTTCCTATTGCCATACATGTTAATATACTAGACAACTCAATACTTTCTGAAATTCCAACTGCCAATAATATAACTCCTATTGCTAAGCTCATAGTTTGATCTTTACTAGTAGATTTTTTATTAGCTAAGGTTAACGCACAACCTAATACTCCCCCTAAAAGAATAGATCCTCCTATTTCAATAAAAGGTTTTGCGATAGACATTATTGTTAATGCTTCTGAACCTTGAATTAATACTTGTGCCGCTGCTAAACAAATTCCAAATGCAATTACTGCAATTGCATCATCTATTGCAACCACTGGTATAAGTGTATTAACTAATGGTCCTTTGGCATTATATTGTTTTAACACCATTAATGTTGCTGCAGGAGCTGTTGCTGATGCTATTGCACCAATAGCTAAACTAAATGCTAATGGCTGTCCAAATACAAATACCATTACCAATGTTACAACTACTACAGCCATTAATGCTTCAAACAAAGCAATAATAATTATTCCCGAACCAATCTTCTTTAAGTTTTTAAAGTTCAATGAACTTCCAATACTATATGCAATAAATCCAAGAGCTGCTTGTGAGATAAGCTCTAACCCCTCTACAGCTTCTTTAGGTACAAACCTTAATACAAATGGTCCTATAACTATTCCTGCAAGTAAATATCCCGTTACCTTGGGAAGCTTTAAATATCCTACTAAAACTCCACAAAACATACCTGCCAAAATAACTATTCCTAAAATATATAACCAATTCATTTTATCTAAGTCCTTTCTTTTTAGTTAAAACTCCCTCCAATAACTTGTCCTAGTGGAACTGTAAATGCAATACCTGTTCCAGCCTTGTCCAACCCACCAGTAACATCATTAATTATCTCTAAAGCCTTACTAACTCTTTCCTTTTTTAATACTGTAAGAACAGTATAGTTTGATGTTCTTCCATTATTCATCAACATACTTAATGAAGAAAACAAGCTAAATTCTTCACAACCGCTTAATACATTTGCCATACCAACAGAATCTATAATTGTCGATCCCTTTATCCCCATATTGGCAAATTCAACCATAATTTTTTCTAATGTGTCTGAGTCATTTAATATAAATATTAAAAGTTCCATAATTTATCACCTTCCCAACCTTTAATTATACTCCTTTAAATTAAATAGTAAATCCCTATATCCTTATATATATGTTCAAATAGCTATTTCTCACCTTATACATGAAAATAACTTCAAAAATTCTTAATATTACATTGTTATACTGAATATTATAATATTAAAAGGAAGATGTTCTATTCATGACATCTTCTTTCGTCTAATGGCTTTTATATAAACTACAAATCAAAGCTTCCATCATAACATTACATACTATATATACTCCTTGAATTTAATATTAATTCTAATTATGTTTTGTTTTATGAAAATTTCACAATTAATTTCAACCTGATATTTTATAAAAAAAATAAGCCAGCTTTTTACTCACTTATTATTAACTATTATTTTATGAATTTAATTTTCACTTTAGTATATCCTATTTTTATTATGTAAAATCATTTTATGAATTATATTAGAGGAGAGTGTATATGATTAATCGAATTGGATATGCTTGTATAAACACTTCTATAAAAGATAACTTTAAGGACTGCAGACTAGCATCTATCTATAAACACGGCATCCCATTTTTAAAAGAAATAATTCTTCATAATTTAAATCTAACAAAGGAAATTCTTCTTTGGAATATAGATAAAAATATTCAAATGTATCGAGCTTCCTCAAAGCTTATTCCATTTTCTACTCATAGTGATATACTTCGCGACTTTAAATTTAGGTGGTATGAAGACACTGATATCCTTAAAGTGCTTACAGAAATCAAAAAAATTGTTTTAGAAAATGACATCAGACTTTCTATGCACCCAGACCACTTCACCGTTTTAAATAGCTTTAAAGATGCTGTTGTTGAAAAATCTATTCTTAATCTTGAATATCATGGAAAACTCTTAGAGAATATGTGCGGAACTGATTTAATAATTCATACTGGCGGAGTCTATGGAGATAAAACTAAAGCAATGAAAAGATTTATAGCTACATATAACAACTTAGATGTAAATATAAAAAAATATCTACGTTTAGAAAATGATGATGTATCTTATACCCTAAGTGATGTTATCGCAATATCTAAGACCTGTGGAGTTCCTGTTTTACTAGATATACATCATCACAACTGCAATAACGGCGGAATTTATAATATAAAGCCATTGATGAATTCCATTAATGATAGCTGGAAGCAAACTGGTATAATTCCTAAATGCCATATAAGTACCGGTATTAATGATTATAAAGATAAACGTCATGCTGATTACATATCTCCTGCAGATCTTTTTTCTTTTTGTGAACTAACTGAAGATATTAAAGTAGATTTAATGGTTGAAGCCAAACTTAAGGAACTCGCAGTATTAGAATTAAAAGGTTTAATAAGTATATAAAACAAAGAAAGGAATATATCCTTTCTTTTTAATTTATCCACAGTAGCTCTTTAAAACTCCTCACATATCAACAATATGTTGAGAAAATTATAATAATTATGTAGAATAATATAGTACAAGCTATCCATACAAGAAAATTCACTTAGCTTGAGAAAGTTGGCATTATGGAAAATTTAATATTATCTTTAAACGTTGTATTGCCTCTGTTTCTAACAATGGCTCTAGGATATTTTTTAAAACTAATTGGAATGTTCGATAAGAAACTATTAGATTCTATGAACAATTTAGTTTTTAAAGCTTTTTTACCTATTCTATTATTTAATAACATATATAAAACAAATCTTGATGGTGCACTAAATGTTAAACTTCTTTCATTTGCATTTCTTGCAGTTATAGGTATCTTCCTTGTTGTAACATTCTTAGTACCACTAATTGAAAAAGATAATCGTAAACGTGGTGTAATGATTCAGGGTATGTTTAGAAGTAACTTTGTTATCTTTGGATTAACCGTTGCCTCCTCAATGTATGATGAAAGTACAGTTGGGATTATTGCCATTTTAGTTGGAATTATAATTCCAACCTTTAACGTTTTAGCCGTAGTTTGTCTTGAAATGTTTAGAGGTGGAAAATTAAACTTTAAACAGCTCATTAAAGGAGTTATTACAAATCCACTTATAATAGCTTCTGTCATAGGAATTTTCTTCTTATACTTTGGAATTAAGTTTCCTACCGCTATTGAAAACTCCGTTAATGATATAGCCAAAATTGCAACACCGTTATCTCTTATTCTTCTTGGTGGCTCATTTGCCTTTAAAGATGTTAAAAAATATCTAAAACCAATAATTATAACTGTAATTGGAAGGTTAGTTGTAGTTCCAGGTATAGTAATTCCTATAAGTGTATGGGCAGGTTTTAGAAGCATAGATTTATTAGGGCTTTTATTAATCTTTGCATCACCAACTGCAGTATCCTCCTTTACCATGGCTCAGAAAATGGATGGGGACAGCGACCTTGCAGCTCAGATAGTTGTATTTACTTCTGCCTTTAGTGTTCTTTCAGTATTCCTTTGGATATTTACACTAAAACAACTTAACTTAATGTAATTTAGTAATAAAAAATAAGGTAGCAGAAATACTCTGCTACCTTATTTTCATTATAATATTAATGATGATCACAGCCATCATGGCTACAAGTATGATTCATAGAAAAAGCCTCAAGCTCACCTGCATTAAATTTTGCTAAATTTTCTTTAACATCTCCATTAGCTGCTTTAAACACCTTAATTCCCATATCATTCAATTTAACAATTGCACCTTGGCCTATTCCTCCAACTACAACAGCATCAACCACTTCTCCTGATAATGCTTTAAGTGGCTGGCACATTCCATGTTGATGTCCTAAATCTCCATTACCCACAACTTTAACCTGACCATTTTCTGAGTCACATATTATAAACATTGGTGCAGTCCCAAAATGTCCATAAGGAACACTATTTAACCCTTCGTCACAATATACTGGAAAACAAACTCTCATTACAATTCCTCCTTAAATCTCTTACAACAATTTTTTACTGCCTTACATTCAGCTTTGCATTGCAGATTATTTAAGTCCTTTACATTTAAATTGAATTTATCATTAATTGAATATACATCATCTTCAATTAAAAGTTTTATAAAACTCTGCGCTTCCAAAAGTATCTGTTTATTTAAATCATAAATAACATGATACCCTCTTTTATATCCTATAATCAATCCAGCTTCCTTTAAAATTTTTACGTGTTGTGATACTGCAGCCTCTGATATATCTAAGTGACGTGCAATTCCTTTTGCACATATGTTTTTTTTAGAAAGTAAAATTAATATTTTTAATCTAGTTTCATCACCCATTGCTTTAAAAACTTTAACATTCTCTATCATATATACTCCTTAATAATAAATTTAATTAAGTAATGACTTAATTAAATTATATTCTTCTTAATTAGTTTTTTCAACCTATTTTAAAATTTATTTTTACATCGCATTTTTTTATTTACTATAAAACAAAATCCTCCTTTTAATTCAGCAGAATATCTCTGACTTTATCCCAAGGAGGCATTTTCTATTATTTATCTAATTCATAAATTTCACTATATTTTTCATTTAAATATTCTGAGAAATATTTAGGATTTAACTCTTCTCCTGTAACTTCTAAGATTAACTCTGACGGAGTAAAAAGCTTTCCATACGTTTGTTTAATAATTTAGTATCTCCCATAATTTTATTTACTTTATATCTCTTACTACAGAATAATATTTTCTATGATATTTCAAAGATACTAATGAAATAATCTTTTTCTGGATAATCTCCAATATATTTTAATCCAGCTTTTACATAAAACTTCTTAAGTTTTTCATTACCAGCCCAACAGTCCAAATATAAAGTATATTTATTTGCACTACATTGAGCTTTAATCTCCTCAAGAACTTGATGTCCATACCCCAACCCCTGAATTCTTGGTAAAACAGCAATTCTAAAAAGATATTTCCCTTCTACTTGTCTATAAAATTCATTCTCTTCATTAGTTAATTCTTCTAAAGAAAAGGTTCCAACTGGGTGACCTTCAACTAAAACTAAAAATACTTTTCCAGCCTGTATATCTTTTCTAAGCACCTTTTCTTCCCATGGATATTCCCATTGATATATTTCTTGTGATATTAAATCATCAGTTACATCATTTAGGATTTTTAAAACTTTATTAATATCTGTCTGTCCAGCCTTTTCAATAGTTATTCCCTTCAAAATATCTCCCCCCATATATACAAATAAACCGCATACTTAAGTAAGTAACCAAATCTGTAATTTAGTTACCCAGACATACTCCCTCAAAGAAAAAGAAGAAGGAGTTACCTTAGTATACGGTCATTCCTATTTGATGTTATTTATATAATTCTACCATTTGTATGAAATACCTTTTCATATTACATAAAATGTATATTCATTTACTCTTTACAATATTCATCCATGGCATCTGCAACTTTCTTTGCATTTGCGGCTGCCTCTACAACAGTTTTAGCTCCTGTTACAACATCACCTGAAGCAAACACTCCTTTTTTAGTAGTATGTCCATACTCATCAACAGCTAATAACCCACCTCTGCTTGTAGCTAAATTGTCTGTATTGGCTACAATATTATTTTTGGGACTTTGGCTTACAGCTATTATTACTGAATCACATTCAATAATCTCTTCTGAGCCTTCAACTATTTTAAATACGGCCCTGCCATCTTCACCTATACTTTTTTCAACCGAAATAAACTTAACTCCATTGTCTAATATCTCAACTGGTGATTTAAATAATGTAAATTCTACTTCATCCTCTTGTGCTTCTCTAATTTCAAGTTTCGTTGCAGTCATTTCCTCAAAGCCTTTTCTATACACGACTGTAACCTCACAGCCACTTCGCTTTGCAACTCTTGCTGCATCCATTGCTACATTACCTGCACCAATAACAATGACCTTCTTACCCAATCTAAAAGATTCTGGAGACATTAAATAATTAATAGCGTAGTTTACATGTCCACTCATTTCACCTTTTATATTTAAAGTTTTTGGGTTCCATACTCCAGTTCCTATAAATACTGACTTGTATCCATCTTCTAATAATCGATCTAAAGTAACTACCGGTCCAACTAATGTATTATATTTTATTTTCACACCTAAGTCTATTAGCTTATCTTCAATTAAATCTAAAATACTATTTGGAAGCCTATATTCAGGAATTCCGTATCTCATTACTCCACCAAGTTTATGCTTACTTTCAAAGATAGTTATATCATAGCCTCTCTCTGCTAATATAAACGCTATTGCTATTCCTGCTGGCCCTGAACCAATTATAGCAATTTTAATACCATTCTTTTTTATATCCTTCGAATCCATATTTTTCAAGTATTCCATTGAGATATAATGCTCTATATCACCAAACTTAATCGGTTCTCCCTTAATACCTCTTATACAATTTCCACTACACTGATTCTCGTGTGGACAAACTATTGAGCATACTACAGATAAAGGGTTATTTTTAAACAACAGCTCTCCTGCCTCACTAATTTTATTTTCTTTATAAAGTTCTATAACCTTTGGTATATCAGTATTTATAGGGCAATTCTTCTTACATCTAGGCACTTTACACATTAGGCATCTTTCTGCATCTGCATTAATAATATTTAGGTCTAATTTAATCATTTTATCCCCCTGTTCATCTTTCGTAATATTAATTTATGTACATATTATCATTAATTTGTTATTGATAACAGTTAAATAATTCAAAATACTTAATCTTATTTTTAACAACATAAAAAGAAGGCTATTTCAAAGTAAACTTTGAAATAGCCTTTATAATTCATTCTATACTATTTTAAGCTTCCGTCAGCTACTTTATCCATAGCTTCTTGAACTGCAGTAACATATCCATTAACTTTTATAGATACTCCTGTTACAGCATCAGTAGTTTGAGTTTCTTCTGAAGATCCAACTTTTGATAAATCAAAATTATTTTCGATGATGAAAGCAGTTAATAAGTCAGCTTGTTGAGCCCAAGTAAACTCTTCTCCTTCTTTCATAACGTACTCACCTTTAGCGCATAATTCTCTCTTAGATTTTCCATCTTGTAAGTAATCGATAAATAGATCTACTGGTTTTTCTCCATCATAAGTGATTTCAACTATAGTAGTTCCTTTTTCGCCTTCTTGCTCGTATTTGTAAGTTTTTAAATCTTCGTTAGCTACTAATTTTCCAGCTTCAACTGCGTCCATAGCTTCTTTTATAGTTTCAACATAACCATTAACTTTTATAGATACTCCAGATACAGCATCTGTAGTTTGCTTCTCAGCAGTAGATCCTACTTTAGTTAAATCATAGTTATTTTCTTTTATGAAAGCTGTTAACTTGTCCACTTGTTGTGCCCAGTTAAATTCTTCTCCTTCTTTCATAACATACTCGCCTTTTTCGCATAAATCTCTCTTAGAGTTTCCAGCGTGCATGTAATCATAGTCGATGAATAAATCTGAAACTTCACCGTTTTCGTATGTTAATTCAACTATAGTTATGCCTTTTTTATCTGCTTTTTTGTAAGTGTAAGTTTTTGGACCTTCTTTTTGTCCTTGCTCTTGAGTTTGTCCATTTCCTTTGTCTGCTGAATCATCTTTTCCACATCCTACTAAAGTTAAAGATGCAATAGTCATGATTCCTGCTAATAATAAAGCAATTTTTTTCTTATTCATTAAAAAACAACCCCTTGTTAATAATTTATCGTTTAATATAATTATAACGGGTATCGAAAAAAATGCAACTGTTTTCACAATTTTTTTAAATTTACTGTTTTTTAAGATGATTTTGCTTTTTATTCGTGCTTTTCGCCATATTTAGTTTATACGTATTTTTTTACATATAAATCTAATTAAACCATAAAAAGTACAAAATTCGATTCTTCTGTTGTCTTGTATTTATTTTAATACCATTTTAGATGTTATAAAATTATCATGCCTTTAAGCACCAATACAGCTAAAATCATTCCTGCGATTAATCTGTAAATCGCAAAAACTCTCATTGGTTTTTTCTTTAAAAACGCTATAAACTTTTCCATTACAATTAACGCTACAATAAAAGCAACGATAAAACCGAGTATTAGAGCTATCCACAAGCTTAAATTCATAATTGAATAATTAAATTCAAATAAATCTTTACCTGAAGAAACTATCATTGCTGGAATTGCAAGAAAAAATGAAAACTCTGCTGCTATAGGTGTTGATAATCCAGCAACCCATCCTCCCATTATAGTAGATGCACTCCTCGACATTCCAGGCCACATAGATAATACCTGAAATACTCCCACCTTTAAAGCCTGCATTGGTGTAATCTTATCGATATCTACGGTTGGATGATTAACCTTACTAAACATATACTCAATGATTAATAGTAAAATCCCCCCTACAATAAATCCAACTATTACAGCACTTGGCTCAAATAAAGACTTAATATTGTCATAAAACAACATTCCAATAATGCCTGCTGGAATAGACCCTATAATAACATTAATTCCAAATCTAAACCCCGTAAGCCCCTTTTTCCCACCAGTAATAATATACTTAAAAAATTCAATAACACTGTCCTTAATCTTTTTCCAATAAAGAACTACAACTGCTAAAATAGCTCCTAGTTGAATTACGACCTCAAACATCTTTGCAAATTCACCATGAAAGTTTATAGCACTTCCAACTAGAATCATATGCCCCGTAGATGATACTGGTATAAATTCCGTAAAACCTTCAACAATTGCAATAATAATTGCCTTAAGAATAAAAATTATATCAATCCCCATAGTTTCCCCTCCAGTTTTTAATTTCCATTACCAGCCACATTATCTCCTGTGACTCCTAATAAAAGTTCAAAGAAAGCTGCATCATTCTCAACTACCCACTTTTCTCCATTCTTTGTTAAGTTAATATCCCCACTTCTATCCTCATACTCTATAGCTTTCAATTTCTCGTAAAAAATACTGTTACCCAATAAAAAGTATTCATCTTTTGGTATTGTAGATAACACATCACTAGTATATGCTAAGGTTAGCAGATCCCCTAAATACCCCTTAAATGCTTTAGATATATTTCCACCTTTTAATGTAACATTTATGGTCGCTTTTTCATTTTCAATGTTCTCTGAATTAATTTTATACGACATTTTACCTAGAACTTTATTCAATAAATCTTGTGTTTCCTCAGTCATTCCGCTGGGAACTTCTTTACTAAGTTCCTCTGAATTCCCCAAAATTGATTTATTTATTGCATCAGTAACTAATACCTTTACTTCCTCTCTCTTGCCTGCTCTTAACCCTTCAAGCACCTTTTCAACCTCCGAAGTTGGTGTACCATTTCCACAAGCTGTCACTCCAACTCCTATAACAAGTATTAGTATAATGCTTAAATATCTTTTTAGTATTTTCATATTCATTCCCCCCATTCAATTAACCTTTTATCTTTTCCATTAATTTCTATTATAAACCATTTTTTAACTTTATCAACCAAATTTCATTGGACGTTTTAAAGGTGGCAATACTCTTATTTTTTTAGAATATTACCACCTTAGGATTAATCAGTAACGTATTCAAAATTACAATTGCTGCTCTTTAAATTAAATTCTAATTTCTCCTCTATGAAGAATTTAAAATTAGCTATACACCCGCAATGTTCATGAATTGATCTTGCTAAATGTCCATTAATAGGTGCTAAAATTCTCTGAGGATTTTCCTCATTTAGTTCTATTTCTAATCTATATTTTCCTCTTTTTAATATCATTCCAGTACTATCATTTTTCAAAATCTTTACCCCATTATAAGTACATAATTTATATTCCATGCCCTCATAATAAACTACACAAATACACCCCTTAAAACTTCTTCCCATAAAAGGAATATCTGCTATCGCTGCAACTATTGAGCATACTCTATTTTTAAAGTCATTGCATTGAATCCATGAATAGTTTTTAGGGAATGACGTACCCCAGTCTTTTTCAATGTATCCTACTCCTCCATCAAAGTTATATACTTTATCATTAATTGTAACTTTTCCACTTAATCTGTGTCGTAAACTTATAATTTCATGATTACACTGCATTTTAGATGAGAACGGAGCAAACGGACCCATAATGTTACTATCTAACTTCACCATATCGGCATATTTAATACTTCCCTTTATACTTAAGTCTTTCTCCTTAATATCAATGGTTATTCCATCCTCTGAGAAATTACTATTTCCTATTCCTATTGATAATCTTTCTCCACTTACATTAAACTCCGGATATAGATAATGCACAAAATACGAATTATCATTGGTTACAACCTGAATAAAAACCAACCGGTTCCCCTTACTATCAACATTCATACCTGGAATAAAGGCAATACACTCATCAGCTTTCTGATGTTTAAAATACCAGCCTTCAAAATAATTATTCTTTTTATTTTGGCCATAAAAATATTTTGACTTAGCCCTTTTTAGCTTGAGTTCGTTAATTAGCTCTTTGTTACTCACCATTAAGCCCCCTTTGTGCTGGGCTTTCTATCCAATTTCCCTTGTAATCAAACCTTGAGCCATGACATGGACAATCCCAGGATAATTCATCAGGATTCCACTTTACTTCACAACCTAAATGAGGACATTTAGTTGACACTATGTGGTTTTTTCCATGTTCATCTTTATATATGCCAACCTTTTCCCCCTTATATTCAATGATTCCTCCATGCCCCGCCTTAATATCCTTAAGTTCCGCATCGGGTATATGAAAAAACTGTGAAGTTAATCCTTTAATAGCTTCTACTCCATCTTTTATAATGTTTGCCATTGAATCTGATATATCAAATCTTTTAGGCGAAAAAATCTCTGCATACTCACTCTTCCTGCCCTTAATCATGTCTGTAATTATCATTGCAGAAACCATTGCAGTGGTCATTCCCCACTTTTTAAATCCAGTGGCTACATAAAGGTTTGGAGTCTCCTTAGAATACTGTCCAATAAAAGGTATATCATCTGCTGGCATACAATCTTGAGCAGACCAGTTATATACCTCTTTAGCCTCTGGATAAATCCTTTTTGCCACCTTCCTTAGTTCCTCATACCTTCCACCAACTTCATTATCACCACAACGATGAGAACCACCACCTAAAAGCAGAAGATTTTTATATTCTCTAAAAGAATAACCCTCTTCATCAATTCCAATATACATTCCATTGATATTCTGCGCATTTTCTAATGCAATTACGTAGGAGCGTTCTTGATGCATTCTCATAAAATAATATCCTGGAAAATTTATAATTGGGTAATGAGTTGCTATAACAATAGCTTTTGCAGCTATAATATATTTATCAGTTGTAACAATATTGTTCTTTATCTCAACAGCCCTTGTATTTTCATATATAGTTAATTCCTTTGCTATTTCCTTTAAAAACATTAATGGATTAAACTGGGCCTGATTATTAATCTTCAAGGCCTTTTTCACGCTAACTGGGAGCTCTATATTGTCTAAAAGCTCTGCTTCAATGCCAAGCTTTAATTCAGCTTCATATTCTTGTACCAAAGCCTCAACATTATCAACTGTATAAAGATAATTTGGTAATTCCTTAAACTCACATTGTATATTTTTTTTCTTAATTATTTCCTTGTATTTATCTATAGCCTTTTTATTAGCCTCAGCATATTGCCTTGCTTTATTTTCTCCATATTCTCTTATCAATTTATTATATATAAGTTCATGTTGAAGTGTAATTTTTGCAGTTGTCCTGCCTGTATTACCCTCACAAATCCTTCCAGCATCAATGATAGTGCAGTTAACACCTTCACTTTTAAGCATGTAACCTGTTAATATTCCTGTTATCCCAGCTCCTATTATTAATACATCTGTATCAATATTTTTATCTAAACTAACCCCATTACTTAAACTACATTCATACTGCCATACTGACTTCATAAAATCACCTTGTATAATGAACTCATATTAAAAATTCATTATACTTTTCCTTTCATAATAATTTTTATTAAACTTAACATAAGACGCTATGGATTAGTTCAATAACCTCATGATTAGTATTCCATTTTAATGATTTTATAAACTCCCAATACGTAAACACCTTTCATTAAATTCGACTATCCAAATTAAAATTTGTTAATTAACAAAAAAAATATACGGATAAGGGGTTCCCTTATCCGTATACCATCAATTTATTAATACCTTTTATTAACTAAAAATATAATCTAAAACATCTTCTCTAAAATTCCATACAAGTTCCTCTGGGAAGTCCATTTCCTTTAGCAGCTTATAGCAATTATCAAATCTACCTACATCATAATATATATGTGCGTCACTTCCTAGCATAATTTTTACTTCATGCTCCTTGCATAGCTTTAAAATTATTTTATAGTTCTCTAATCCATTCATTCTAAAGCTTTTAGGTGACAGTGAACTGTTATTCATCTCTAATGCAACTTTTTTTTCTTTTGCTGCTAAAACTAACTTTTCATAATCAACAGGAAATCTGCTGTCATCAGGATGTCCTATAACCTTTACCTTTGGATTATCCATTGCCTTAATCATAGCTCTAGTGTTTTCTTCAATATTGCCTGCTTTAATACATGGTCCGTGAACACTGGCAATCATGTAATCTAATATCTCTACAACTTCATCTTCCACATCTAGATTACCATCATAATCAATTATGTTTGCTTCAATTCCTTTTAAAACTCTGATGCCGTTAATCTCCTCTTTTATAACCTTCATGTTATGGAAATAAAATGGATGCGCTGTTCCTGGCATTGTAACAGCGTGGTCAGATAATCCCATTATTTTTAAGCCATTCTCCTTTGCACCTTCAACATTTTCTTTTAATGTGCTAAATGCATGTCCACTAGAAATAGTATGAGTATGTAGATCTATTATTGCTTTCATTTTATCACTCCGTTCCTTTTAAGTGAAAGACAAAGTCCTTGATTTGGTTACTTAAACTTACTTCTTCATATTCATAAAGAAAACATGTTTTCTTACCACTTTCACTTCTTTTAAGTTTAGTATTACGCTTACGTTTAATTTTATTATATACTTCTTCAATATTCATTCCAATAAAAATTATAGAACTATGTAAATTTCCTTTATTATATTTACATTTTCACTTCATGAATATAATCCATTTATATTCACAAAATATTATTGATATAAAATAAGGAGGCTTAATTATGAACCTAGAAGACGATAAAAAACTATGTGAAAAAGCTAAACAAATGCTGATTGACGGTCAATCTTATGATGAAATTAGAGCAGAAACTCACCTTAGGTTAAAAGATATAAAAAGAATAGAACGCGAAGAAGCAAGCTCTCACTTTTAAAAATAAAATACCTCTGGAGAATAACCTCCAGAGGTATTTTTTGTTTTAAATTATTTTATGCGTTCTTTTTTCTTCTCTTATATACAAATCCACCAACTGCTACCGCTGTGATACCCATCATAGCTACCATATCAGCACCTATAGGAGCTCCTGTTTGAGGAAGCTTTCCTGGTTTATTTGGCTTTTCTGGTTTTTCTTCTGGTTTTGGAGGTTCTGGTTTTACTGGTTTCTCTGGATCAACTGTATCATCTACACCAGCAACAAGAACATTATAATCAACCTTTGGAATACCGTTTTCTTTCCAGTTCTTAGCCATTGCATCTCTCATAACAACAAATGTATCTTTGGCTTCTGTTGCTTTAGAGAAATCATAACCATCTCCGCCGGTTAACATAAAGTCATTAATTACTACTGAATACTCTGTCTTTGGATCAATCTTAGTACCATCATTTAATCTGATAGATGAAACCTTACCTGTTTCAGCATCATACCAAACTTTGATTCCAGCAAATTGTCCCCATCCAAAAGTCTTAGTATTAATACCATGTTCAATTATCTTAACTAACTCTTCACCTGTAACTTTAACAGTTACTAGAGTATTATCAAATGGTAAGATTTCATACATATCTCCTACTGTTATCTTTCCAGCAGCAAGAGTTCTTCTGATTCCACCCCCATTTGTTAACCCAATTTGAGTTCCTGCAATTTGTCTCATAGTTTCAGCTACAATAACTCCTAGAGGTGTTACACCTTCATTTCTTCCTTCATGACTAAGTTCAGTTTCTGTTGTTGTAATTACTTCAGCCATCATTGGAGCTAACTCATCGTTATGATCCTTAATTTTAGCTGCAACAACCTCATCTACTGGAAGATTCTTAACATTTTCATATAATAATTTCACTGATGGTTCAGTAACTAGTAAATTATTATCTTCATTAAATTCAAAGCTTACTGATGCAAGTCCTCTTCCATTATATCCACCTTGTACTATAGGAATTGCTTTTCCATTTCTGTCTACTGTTCCAGATACAAAAGCATGATTGTGACCAGAAATCACAGCATCAACACCTTCAACCATAGCTATATCTGCTGCTTCTCCTGTTATAACTTTAGTTTTACTATCTTGATATGCAGCACTGTGTGCTAAGACTACTATTGCATTTGCACCTTCGTCCTTAACCTTATCTATATAGCTGGCAACAGTTTTTGCTGGATCTAAGAATTCTACGTCCTTAACATTTTCAGCAAGGGTCTTTTCTGCTGTTTCCGGAGTCGCAATACCTATTATTGCAATTTTGACTCCATTCTTTTCAACTATTTTATAAGGTTTTGCATAATCTACTAAGTCATGTGTTCCCTTCTTAACAACATTAGCTGCTATGAAATCAAAACCACCATCTTTTGCCCAAGTAGATATTCTATTAGAACCCCAGTCATATTCGTGATTTCCTATAGCTGAAGCTACAAGTCCAATTTCTTTTAACATATCTGTTACTGGAGCTCCATATTTGATATTAGAAATTGCAGTTCCTTGATATAAATCACCAGCTGATACTGGAATTACACCATAACTGCCATCTTCCATACCTTTATAGCTATTAATAACCCCTGCAAGCTTTGCAGCTCCAATATTTTTTCCTGATTCTAAAACATTACCATGAAAATCATTGAAGCTAAGAAACTCTACAGTCTTCGCAGTTCTTAAAGCATTTAATTGAGCTAATTTTTCTGTTTCACCAGCTGCAGTAAGCTGTGCAGATACTTGTTCCCAAGTTAGTGGTTTGCTTACTATGCCATAGCTCATCTCTTGAGTTAGAGTTCCATCATTAATTAACTTAACAACTTCTGCTCTAAGTTTATTATCATACTTTATTCCTGTTAGTTTCCAGTTTCCATCAACTTTACGAGTTATTGTTCCACCTTTAACTTCAGTAATATATCTAGCAATCATATCTCTTATGTCTGATAATGAATCATTTGTAGATTCGTAAACCTTAGTATGTTCTCCATCATCAAACATTGGAGCTAAATTAGAGCTATATCTGTAATCATTCACGGTTAAATAAATTTCATCAGCATCAGTTACAGCTTTTCCATCGTTAAATTTTAAATTTTCAACTCTTTCCCCAACCGGCCTAGATATATTAAGTTCATAGGAAACTCCACTTAACATATCATACTTGTATGATGCAAAGCCTGGATTAAATGAAATTGTTAAATCACCTTCTTCAAAGGTATTATATAGGTTCGCAGTCCACTCTAAATATTTCTTCAACTGCTTTCCTGTAGTTTTAATTGTATATAACTTATTATCAAATTTATAAATATTAGCTAAATCAGCTTTAGTAATATCTCCAGAGTCTAAATTAGATGTAGCTGAAAGCATTGCTGCTCCAGATACATGATGAATCTTTGAGGTATCAATTCCTAAGGATTTTAAATGTTGGTCGCTATAATAAAGTTGTACTTCATTTATTAAATCAGTTACCCCTTGATCATTTACAAAGGATTGAGGTATTCCTTTAACTTCATCTTCCTCTGCTAAGTTTTCACCGTCTAATTTACCAATCACACCATTAGCATCTGCCTTAGCTATATCATCATATTTCTTTAGCTCACTAGTTAAAGCCTCATCTACTGGTGAGTTTTTTTCTAATTTAATTACACTTGAAGTTTTATTTACAACTTTAGCTCCATCTGCTGTTTTTTCAATTTCTAAAACAGTCTTAGAAAGACCTTGTCCATTATTAGTTGGCTGAGTTACTAAAACACCATTTACTACTTCCTGTTGAATTGTAGTGTGACTATGTCCAGCAACTATTACATCGACTTCTGGATTTAAATTAGCGATATCTGTTGCGCTATCACCATTACCATATTCAGAGGTTAATCCCATATGAGAAGTTACAATGAATACGTCAGCCTTATCTTTTATTTCAGACATAACTTTCTGAACTTCTTCTGCTGGATTAGTTGGTGTATATCCTACTAATTTATCAGCATCCCATTTAGTTATATTATTAGTTACAACACCAATAATAGCAACTCTTACTCCATCTACTGTTTTGATTGTGTATGGTTCGAATACTCTTGTGCCATCTTTATAAAGATTTGCACATAATACTGCAGTTCCCCCCGCTTTAGCTTGCTCTGCAATTTTATTTAATGTATTCATTCCATAGTTAAATTCATGATTTCCTAGACTAAAAGATGTATATCCAATTTTATTCATTGCATATACCATTGGGTTAATATTATCCTTTAGAAATTCATCTGTTAAAAATAAATGATTGTAATTCCCTTGTATTGTATCCCCATTGTCAACAACTATTGTATTTAAATTGCTAGCCATTTCATTTTCTACAACAGTTGCAATTTGGTTTAGACCACCTGCGGCTTGTGACATAGTCGCATAGTCATAGTTCAAAAACTTTCCATGTAAATCTGTAGTAGCTAAAACCTGAATTTTTACATTCTCGTCAGCTGCTGGTTCTGCCGTTGGTTCAGTGCTTAAATTTTCAGTAGTTTCA
Organism: Clostridium culturomicium; assembly: GCF_000821305.1. Taxonomy (GTDB): domain Bacteria; phylum Bacillota; class Clostridia; order Clostridiales; family Clostridiaceae; genus Clostridium_J; species Clostridium_J culturomicium. The sequence goes on from NZ_CCXK01000015.1 coordinate 211,497, forward strand.
ACGTTTACAGATTCTTTTGTCTCATCTGCATACGCACTTAATACGTTTGCAGGTAGAACAAAAGATAAAGTTAAAACTAAGCTGGTAAACCAAGCAACTAACCTTTTGTTTCTTTTCATTCATATCCCCCCATTACAAAATTTTGAACATTAATATATATGTTCCTACCCTAATTGTATTATTCCAATATATTTAAATCAATCCTTTTATTGTAATTATTCTTTTTTATTTCATCTTCTCTTTTTTTAACATAAAAAAGCCTAAAGCAACTATTTTTTTAGTCACCTCAGGCTTCATATTATAAAAAATTTTAATATTTATTATACTCTTTTTACTGATTATATTTTTGTTAATCCATTACCTCTTTACCATTTACTGATTGCTCACTACCAGACTTTTCCTTAACTAACATCACAACAACTCCAACAGCCATTCCTGACAATGCTGGAACAATCCATCCCAAACCATCAGCATATAGTGGCAATTTTTCAAACAACTTTACTACACTTCCTAAATTTATCCCAGCCTGTCCTAAAGCGTCAACTATACTCACCACTCCAGTAAATAATATAGTTAAGCTGTACACAGCTGAATTTCCATTAAAGAACTTATCTAGACAGCCTAAAACTATAAGCATTATAGCTATAGGATATATTGCATTTAATACTGGTACTGATATTGATAATATTTTTGTTAAGCCTAAGTTTGCAACAGTCATGCTAAATAACGCTAAAATCGCTACCCAACTTTTATATGTAACCTTTTTAGTTAAAGTTGTAAAGTATTGGCTGCAAGAAGTTATTAATCCTACACAAGTTGTTAAACATGCTAAAGTAAATACTACAGCTAAAAGCACTGCTCCTGGCTTTCCAAATATATAAGTCACTACATGAGTCAGAGTTTGAGCTCCATTTTCAGTTGCTCCAAATCTTCCGCCACTAGTTGCACCTAAGTGTCCTAAAATAGAATATATTGCTATTAATAGTCCTCCTGCTATCATTCCTGCCTTTATTGAAGTTGAAACCACTGCCTTTTCCTCTTCAACGCCTTTAGTTCTTATTGCCATCGCTATCACAATTCCAAAATTTAGTGCAGCTATAGTATCCATTGTAAGATATCCTTCTAAGAAGCCTGTAACAAAAGCTGAGTTAACATAAGCTCCGGTTGGCTCTCCATAAGCCCCTAATGGCTTTACTAACGCTGAAACAAATATAACAGCTATAAGAGTTAAAAGTGTTGGAGTTAACACCTTGCCCATCCTATCTACAAGCTTTGTAGGTGAAAGTGATAACCAATATGCCACTGTGAAAAATACTAAAGTAAATAAAAACATTGCAAAGGTAAGTGATACACCTTCTGGTAAATATGGTGCTACAGCCATTTCAAATGGCAGGCTTCCTGCTCTTGGAATACCAAGACATGGCCCTATTGATAAATATATTAAAACTGTAAATACTGCTGAAAAAACAGGATTCACTCTATCTGCTAATAAGTTTAATCCTCTAGACTTAGCAACAACAATTACTCCAAGCACTGGAAAACCTACTGCAGTAATAAAGAATCCTGCCATGGCCACCCATGTTGCAGCACCTGCTGTTTGCCCTAAAAATGGTGGAAATATTAAATTCCCAGCTCCAAAGAATAGTGAAAATAGCATTAAGCTAACTAATAATAAATCCTTTTTTGATAATTCCTTCATAATAATCCGTCTCCTTTAACGTTGCTTTTAATCTTGCTCTTAATTTCTGAATAATAATGTCGCTCTCAATATCCATCCAAGTTCCCCCTTTAAACAATAAAAAAACCGCCCCTTGTAAAAATACAAGGGACGGACCAATCCGCGTTACCACCCTAATTCTATGATAATTCCTATAATAATATATAAATCTTTATTTAATTTAACACCAGCTTTATTCCTAGTCAAATATAAAAGATTCTAGTAATACAGGCCTCCATAGCACTCAGTTACATATCTATCAATATGCTTTTCTTTTAACGGTGAAAAACTCCGTCAACGCCTACTTCAATTCGGGTTGCTTCTCAAAGATGATTTTCAGAATTAATTTGAACATTGGCTTTCAGCTAATTGCCAACTCTCTGTGGAACAAAAATAAAACTTACTCTTTCTCGTCATAGAATTTACTTAAATTTTATATTATTCATAATATTACACATTCTAATCCATGTCAATATTTAATTTATCTTCTTTTTCATGTAAACTTTAACAAATTATAAATTGCATAATACTCATTGAAATTCCCCCTATACTTCCACTAAAAAAAGGAAACCATTAATTATGATTTCCTTCTTTCTTGCCTTAAGCTTGCTCTGCAAACTGGCTATTATATAATTTTTCGTAGAATCCACCTTGAGCCATTAACTCTTCATGATTTCCTTGTTCTATTATACTTCCATCATTAACCACCAAGATTAAATCAGCACTCTTTATTGTTGAAAGTCTATGTGCAATAACAAAACTGGTTCTGCCCTTCATAATGTTCTGCATTGCCTTTTGAAGCATAAGTTCAAGTCTTGTATCAACGGAACTTGTGGCTTCATCAAGAATTAAAATTGATGGATTAGAAATTATTGCCCTTGCTATAGTTAAAAGCTGTTTTTCTCCTTGTGAAATATTAGATGCTTCCTCATTAAGGAACATATTATATCCATCTGGAAGGGTCTTTATAAAGTGATGTACATTAGCTATTTTAGCAGCTTCGATTATTTCTTCCCTTGATGCTCCGAAACGTCCATATTCTATATTTTCATATATGGTTCCATTAAATAGCCATGTATCTTGAAGCACCATTCCAAACATAGAGCGTAAATCCTCTCTTTTCATATCCCTTGTATCAACACCATCTATTTTGATAGCTCCACCTTGTATTTCATAAAATCTCATAAGCAGATTTATCAGTGTAGTTTTTCCAGCCCCAGTTGGTCCAACAATAGCAACCATCTGCCCACTTTTTATTTCTGCATTTAAATCCTTTATTAAAGGTTTATCCGCATTATATCCAAATTTAACATGTTCAAAACTCACATTTCCCTTTGGATTTTCAAGTTTAATCGAAGCCTCTTTATCCTTAATCTCTTCCTCTTCATCTAAGAATTCAAACACACGCTCTACAGCTGCAAATGCAGATTGTATTGCAGATGATAATTGAGTTACCTGTGAAAGTGGTTGGTTTATCTGCCATATGTAACGAATAAAGGCTTGAAGATTACCAACAGTAATTTTCCCTGCAATAGCAGTTATTCCACCCATAACTCCTATTACAGCAATACCTAAATAACTCAACAGAGAAATTAGAGGAGACATAGTACTTGATATAAATTGAGCTTTAAATCCATTAATACACAATTCCTCATTTATTCTCTTAAAATCTTCTATGGAGTCTTCCTGCTTCCCATATAGCTTTATTTCATTAAAGCCAGTATACATTTCCTGTACAGCACCATTTAACTTTCCTAAAGCATTCTGCTGCGCCTCAAACAACCTTTGTGATTTATTTACTATAATCTTTGAAACTATTAAACTTCCTGGAATTATTAGAACTGCAACCAATGCCATCTTCACATTAATTGTAAACATCATAATAAGCGCAAAGCTTATAGATAAAATTGAAATAATTATCTGGCTAAAGCTTTGTTGAAGTGCATTCGAAATAGTATCAATATCATTAGTTATACGGCTTAACACATCACCATAACTATTTCCATCAAAATAGCTCACTGGCAAACTTCTGATTTTATCTTGAACTGCATTTCTTAAATCCCTTATAGCATTTTGTATTCCATTTGTTAATAAGTAAGATGCTCCATAGGTTGCAGCTGCATTTATGGTGTAAACAATACCCAAAAGTATAAGTACTTTAATAATATATTCAAAGTTAACTGAAGCACCAGTAATTCCTTTTATCAAATCAAAAGAGTCATTTGTAAGCTGTGTTATAATTAACCCCTCAACAAAAGGTGATAATGCATTTGTTATTGTAGCTAACACTATCAATGTTATTGCAATTATAAAATAACCTTTATATGGTTCTATATATGGAGAAATTTTTCTTATTGTGTCTTTTAACTTTTTCATTATGCTAATTCCTCCTTTGAAAGTTGTGATGCTGCTATCTCATAATATATTTCACAATTTTTTAGAAGCTCTCTATGAGTACCCATTCCAACAACTTCACCTTCATTTAAAACTATGATTTTATCAGCATCCATTATAGACCCAATTCTTTGTGCAACAATTAAAACCACTGAATTTTGTGTTTCTTTCTTTAATCGTGCCCTAAGCTCTGCATCTGTTTTAAAGTCTAAAGCTGAAAAACTATCATCAAAGATATATATTTCTGGACGTCTCACTATTGCTCTTGCAATTGACAGCCTTTGTTTTTGACCACCAGAAACATTGGTACCACCTTCACTTATATGCTCATCAAACTTCTTAGGTTTTTTAGAAATAAACTCATAAGCTTGAGCTATTTTAGATGAATCTTCAACTTCTTCAGTTGTAGCTTTTTTCTTACCCATCTTTATATTACTTTTAATGCTTCCAGTAAATAATCTTGCCTTTTGTGGAATAAATCCTATTTTTTTACGGAGAACCTTTAAATCAAAGTCTCTGACATCTATACCATCAACCTTAACTGACCCTTCAGTTACATCATAAAATCTTGGAATTAAGTTTATTAGTGTACTCTTCCCACTTCCTGTACTTCCAATAAAGGCCACAGTTTCACCCTTCACTGCCTTAAAGGTAACATCTTTTATTACAGGCTCCTCCCCATCTGGATAAGTAAAGGTTACATTTTCAAATTCTACTACACCTTTTATCTTTGTTTCCTTTACACCATTTTCTGGGTTTCTAATTAGTGGTTCCTCATTTAGTAGTTCTTCAATTCTCTCTGCTGAAACCTGAGCTCTTGGGTACATTGTAAATACTGTAGAGAACAGCATCATAGAGAACATTGCATGGAATAAATATTCTATAAATGCAACTAATTGTCCAACCTGAAGAGTTCCCATGTTAATCATATTGCTTGCAATCCAAAATACAATAATTATGGCAATACTCAAAAGATAGAAAAATGCTGGGTACGCTACTGCCATAAGCTTAAATAGCTTTTTAGATAATCCCGCATAATCTTCATTATTTTCAGCAAATCTAACTCTTTCATGATTATCATTTCCAAAAGCTCTAATAACCCTGATACCAGTTAAATTCTCACGTGATATTTGATTCAACTTGTCTAACTTCTTTTGCTGACTTTGTGAAATCGGGTGAGAAGTTTTAGCTATTATAACAACTCCGATTACAATTACTGGTATTGTAACAAGTAATATAGTTGATAATTTAAGATTTGTTCTTACTATCATAAACAAACTTGAAAAGAACATAACAGGAGTTATTAATGCCATTCTTAATATTGTATTTGTGAACTGCATTAACTGAAAAGCATCATTAGTTGTTCTTGTAATCATTGATGATATTCCAAATTTATCATATTCGCTATGAGAAAAATCCTGTGATTTTTTAAAGATGTCATTTCTTATATCTCTTACCATTCCATTAGAAATCTTTGATGAACAATAAGCCAAAACAATATTTCCAAATGTCCCTAAAAGAGAGATAAGTAAAATAACCATTCCCATTCTTTTTATATACTCTATATCTCCATTAGCAATTCCATTATCTATAACATCCGCCATGATTGTTGGTATTCCTAGTTCAACAAGAGCAAATCCGAAAACTGATATTATGTTTATCATAATAAGCAGTTTATAATTTTTTAAGTACTTTAAAATTAACCTCATCTCTTTTAATACTCCTTCTTTTTAAATTTATATAATCTAATCTGTAATTAGTTATAATATCCTTCATACCTTAACTATATATTCTTACTTTCTTTGCTATTTATAAATTTTATATTATTGAATACTTGTCTCCACATCATTATAATAATATAAGGTATACGGTAACCGTATAGTCAATAGGGGGATAAAATCATGAATAACGATTACAAGAAATATTTTAACACTGGTGAATTTTCAAAGTTATGCCATGTAAAAAAACAAACACTTTTTCACTATGATGATATAGGTATTTTCTCACCTGAAGTAAAAGATTCAAATGGATACCGCTATTACTCTTATCAGCAATTTGAGGTTTTTGGCGTTATTTCTATGCTAAAAGAATTAAAGATGCCGCTAAAGGAAATTAAAGCTTATCTGGACAACAGAACTCCAGATTCTTTCGTTGAACTCTTCGAAAATAAGCTTGTTGAAATTGATGAAGAAATAAAAAAACTCCAAAGAACACGAATGCTCATGGAAAAAAAATTATCTTCTATTAAAAAATGTACTAATATTGACCCCAATAAAATCACAATAGAATTTATGGAAGAAGAAACTCTTGTCATAAGCCGTTCTATTGAAAATGTTAGTCATAAGGATTATTTAAAGACCGTTTCTGACCACCTTGATTATTATTTTACCAACAGCATTAACTCTGATTACAGCATTGGACTTATAATAAATAAAGAAAATATCTTGGCTGGAGTTCAATATAATTACTCTTATCTTTACTCTAGGATTAACAGTACTTCAGAAAGTTCATATAAATTTATAAAGCCTAGTGGTTTATATGCCATTGCTTATCATCTCGGTGATCCTGAAAATCTTGATGAAAGTTATCAGAGAGTTGTTAGATACCTTGAAAAGTCCAAACTTAAAATGGGCGAATTTGCATATGAAGAGTTTATTCTTGATGAAACAACTGTAAAAGATAAAGAAAATTATCTTACTCAAATAATAGTTGAAATAGACTCAAATAATTAAGGCTGGAGGTACTCCTCCAGCCTTTTCATCTTACTAATTTTCTAGTTATTGTTCCTATGCCTATACCCATCATTATGACCCCTAAAACCATTTCCACATTGGATAGCATATATGCTGCCGGCGTTGGACCTGCAGTAATCATCCCTAAACCTGCAAATATTCCACAGCTTAAATTTAAAGTTTCATTGAACTGTTTAACGAACTGGCTAAAACTTTTAGGTAATCCTATTCCAAGCAAATAAATTATTGTTTCACCTTCAATATCAAGTCCAACCAAAATATATAGTATTGCAAAAAGTAAAACTAGTGTTAATGATGTAATTAATGGATGTAACATTCTTTCGCCATATCCACAAGTAGCAAAATATACAAATGATAATACCTTTGCTCTAAGCGTATCTAAACTTTTACGCTGAAAATTTTTGCAAATATAATAATACTCACCAAAATTATTACTTAAATTATCTTCTTTAAATTTGTCTGCAATTGTTTCATAAACCATATACAGGCCTTCATACTCATTCTTTGTCTTCTCTATTGGTTTAATTTTATCTATGAAGGTTTTTTCATTAACTTTTGTTTTCAGTTTGTCATTAAACTCGAAGTCAACCAAGTATGTATTTACAATTTTAGCTCCTGATAAATCTACATCTGCAAAATTTGTTCTCTTCATATATGAGTCTATAATTATTGTATTGGACATATCTGATAATTCAAAGCTTGTATCCTTAAAGTTACAGTTTCTTAATATCAAATAAGTTATGTCACAGCTGAGAAATTTACTATATATCTTACAATTATCAAATTCACAAGACAAGTTATCTTTTTTATTTAAAGACGGCTCCTTTTTTATTTTTTCTAATAGGAAGGTGCAATCTTCAAAAATTACTCCTCCTCCCCCAAAATCACATTCTTTAAACTTACAGCCTATAAAAGTACAATTCTTAAACTTAATATTATAAAACTTACACCCCTTAAAAATAGAGCACACTATATTCAAACCAGTAAACTCTGAAAACTTTCCTTCATCTTGTGTTCTTTCATTATTAAAAACCTTACCTTCAAAGGTTTTAAAACTGTACTTTTCACTTGGTATGACATCTATTATTGTTTTATCCTTAATTATTTCTTTATAAAGGGCCTCATTATTGCTTCTTCTATGGTTAAGCTGATCCTTTGCAGCACTAACTTCTTCCTTAAAGTTTATATATGCCATACACCCTCACCTCTCATCTTAAATTTAATTGGAAGCTAAAAACGAATAACTTTAGTATTACTCCGTTATAAATTAAAATACATTCATATGCTCCTTACCATTTTATTCATAAAATAAAAAGTTGGATTTTAGAAACTTACTCCAAACTCCAACTTATTACCTTATTTTATTTTTTCTAAAGCATCCTCAATTTCAGTTCTCTTGTACCCAACAATAACTTCATCTCCTATAGTTATCACAGGTACAGTCCATTGCTCTGATACTTCAAATACTATATGTCTATCTTGCTTATAGTCAGGAACAATAATTTCCTCAAAAGCTACACCCTTTTTCTCAAGATACATTTTTAATATTTTACATTCAGGACACCAGTCTACAGAATATACTTTAATCATATAATCACCTCAATTAATAATTATTATTCTTTAATTAATATTATTAATACCATACATTCCATTTATATTCAAGTTTTTTATTATCTACGAGGTAGACTTCTTAAAACTTATATACCTCAACTTCTTCTTCAATACCAATAATTTCAGCATCCGTATTACTTTCTATAAAATTAACTATGTTCTCCATGGTTGAATCTAATTGTGCTGATGTTCCACCTATTCCCGCTATTCCTATTACAATTGTTTGATGAATATCTTGCTCATCTATTTCACTTACAGAAACATTAAATTTATTTTTCACTCTTTGCACTAAGCTCTTAACTACCATTCTTTTTTCTTTTAATGAGTGTACCCATGCAGCCCTTAGAGTTACATGCATTAGAAATATTTTCACTTTAACTACTCCTTTTTAATATAATTTTCCACACATTAGAAAAATAATAACCCTCAATACTTACTATATTTTTATTATTCTTCCCTTTTATTTTATGAATACTTCATCACTATAAAAAATACGAGGATGACTATAATACTCATTTGTATCTTGATAGCTTCCTCGCACTTTAATCTTCCCACCGTCTTTCATAAGGATTGTACTTGCATGTATTTCCACGTTCATAGATTTTTTCACTTTCTACAGCTACAGGTCTGCAATCTTTACATACATATCTGTATTCACAATCACAACAAACCTTAATTAAATCTCTAGAAACATTCCACACTTCTTTCTTCAAATATTCACTTAATATTTCCTCAAGAGAATGGGTAAAAACATTATACTTTAGGTTAATAAATTTTTCTCCCATTATACATGGACTTATTTCCCCATTGCACCCAATATTTATTTTCCCTTGCCAACAGCTGTTACCTGAAAAATTTTTAATAAACTCTGCCTTTGAGATGCCTTGAAAGTTTGGTTTAATCTTAACTCTTCCACACTTTAAACCCTGTAAACCTGGTATAAGATTACTCTTTTCCTTTCCAACATCTCTAATAACATCTATTTTGGCCTTTCTTCCAGTAATACCATATAAAAATTCTTGTATACTCTGTGTTTCTTCAACATTATATTTCATTATTACAGTATTGGCTTGTACATACACACCCTTGCTTCTTAGTTTTTTTATTCCTGCAATGGTTTTATCAAAACTTCCAATATGATTAGTAATTTTATCATGTATCTCTTTATTTTTAGAATATACTGAAGTAACTACCTTAACATTATTTTTTATAATACATGCTACAACCTCGTCTGTCAGTAATGTAAGATTAGAATATAAAATTATATCTGTTTGTTTATTTCTATTACTGATAAACTCAATTAAGAGTTCTATATCTTTGAACAATAATGGTTCTCCACCTATTAAAATAATTCTTTTAGGTTTAAACCTTTCAAGCTGAAGTATAACTTCCTCCCACTGCTTTAAATTCAGAATCCTAAGGCCAATATCCCTTTTGGGATTAGAATCCATATAACAGTGGCAGCATTTTAAATTGCATGACTTCCTTAGTTCTAACCATACTGTATCTAATTTATCATAAATACATTTTTCAAAGGCTTCATTTTTAATCCACACCTTTGAGTAAAACCCTAGTTTTTTATCCACAAGCTGATCTAAATATCCTAACAATTTATTCTTATCAAGGTTCCCTGCCTGATTAATCACTTCTGAAATAGTTTTTCCTTCTAACAATTGCTTTAAACATATTTTAGAAGCTGCATCAATAGAATACAACTTTTTATTCTTCAAATCTTGTATTAATCCACCACATGCACCTTCTACAAGAATTATATCTTCATTAAAATTGAAATACTTCATACTTATCACTATATTTCTTCATCATCCATTTCACTTGGAATACATGCATCATCTGTAGGATTACAATCATCAAAGAAGTCTGGAAAACAGCTTGTTGATGTATTCTCTCCATAATTTATCTCTACTAATTCAAAATCCATAATATCATCCTCCTATAAATGAGCTTTCAAATCAACGATTTGAATTCTCCAACTTGCCTCCTTCAAACCCGAAAGCGCTGTCTTAATAATATTATACATAATGAATAATGTATCTAATATAGCTTTTAAATAATTTATCTTAATTTTTCAAAGTAAACAGTTAATTTAGTTGGTCCTTCTAGAACTTCTCTTGCTACTATTAAAACCCCATCCTGCCTTGCTGTAACCTGCCACTTAACTAGTATTATACTTCCACTAAAAATTTCTATCGCAGTTATACATCTTGGATGTACACAGCTTCCATCATTAAAATATGCTGTCTGCCCCGGGCTAGGATATACTGGTCTATGAGTATGACCTGCAATTATCATCTTTTTTTCTATTTTAGCCCACTCAGCAAGATTTTTTTCAATATTATCTTTTTTCCTGTAGTCTTTTGCAGCTCTAGTTGGATCATTTACTCCAAATAACTCCAGTGGCTTCCATAAATATCTTACTAAAGTTCTGCTTAATTTCCACAGTTTATTATTAAAGAAATCCACTTGATGTCCATGCAATAACAAAATTTTATCCTTAGTAGGTTTATAATGTAATATAATTCCCTCTTGAACTTTAATACCAGGAAACAACGGCACATCCTTCTTCTGAACACTGTCATACATAGTGTACATATTATCCTTCACATACTTTTCATCTTTCTTAACTATATCATGATTACCATAAATTAAATGAAGTCTTTTTTTACTATAAAACTTACTTAAAAGCCAAAATACATGACTGTGTATTTCCTTTATATCATCTAATGATCTATTCTCCCAAAGCTCATCCCCATCACCTAGCTCAATATAGGTATATCCATTTTCGTAATAATAATTTAAAGCCCGAAAGGCTATACTCTGATTTCTCGCGAAATTATCACTCCAATTACCATCACCCCTATGACAATCACTCATCAAAACAAATTTAGAGGTATCATCAAAGCTAATAACATCTGCCTTATTGAACACTTGCGAAATCTCCTTTAAAGAATTCATATTGGTACCCCGCTTTATTAAATTTTCTTCTTATATAATATTCTTGAATTATATTTTATGTTAAAAATATTTGCATGGGTTTATGGATAATACTATACTTTATAAGGAATTAACAACTAATTATTTATATAATTAATTCTTATTTTGAGATATCTTAGCAATATAATTTATCTAATTAACTTAGAAAGGTACAATGATGAAAGAACAAGACTACGAAAGATTATTAAACATAAAAACTAGCGGTAAGGAAAAATTACTTAATTATTCATTCCACTATAATGTCTATGAACCAACGTCATATGATGCCCTAGCTCTTCTTACTGAGGAATATAATATCCACAGTGAAGACAGCATTATCGATTTTGGTTGTGGAAAAGGAAGATTAAACTTTTATTTGAATTATTTTTTTGGAGCAACTGTGACTGGAATTGAAATGAATAAATACTATTTTGAAGAAGCTATAGCTAATAAAAAAAGTTATTTACAAAATCACAAAACTAAAGAAAATAAGATAAACTTTTTATGCTGTCTAGCAGAAGAATATGAAATAAAACCTTCAGATAATAAATTTTATTTTTTTAACCCATTTTCACTCTCTATTTTTATAAAGGTTCTTGGTAATATATTCGACTCCCTTGATAACCATGAACGACCAATTGATTTAATACTTTACTATCCTTCAGAGGACTTTATAGATTACCTCGAAAACAGTACCGCTTTTAATTTAATAAAAGAAATTAAATTAAAAGCGCTATATAAAACTGACCCGAATCAACGTTTTTTAATTTATCACTTAAATTACAACAATCCTATACATTAAAAAGAACTTCGAGCTCTCTCGAAGTTCTTTTATTATCATTATTTTAATAGTAGCAAATTACAGGTATACCAGCCTCTATATTATTAAATATTGCTTCTGCTACACTATATGGAAGATTTACACATCCATGAGAACCATCATACTGATATATTCCTCCACCAAATGATCCTCTCCATATAGCATCATGTAAGCCTATATCCCAGTTAAATGGCATCCAAAAGCTAACTGGTGATTCATAACCTGGGCCCCTCAAAATAGCATTTCTTTCAGTATATTTTAATACATAAGTTCCTTGTGGCGTTGCATATTGAGTATTAGCTGTACCCGTAACACAACTTCCTGATGTAATCAAGTTACCATCTTTATAATACCATACCTGTTGAGTAGTTAAATTTATTTCAACATAGGTATTACCAACATCACTTCCAGTTCTTGACGCTGCACTTTGATCATAACTTGGATCTATTGTTACAGATTCCCCACTTCCTATAGCATCTCTAATAGCTTGAATTGTGCTTTCTTTATCAAGAATCCAACCATAATCTCCTCCAACAACTGTTGCTGTAGTTCCTAAAGAGGTACTGAATTGCCTTGTACTTCCATAAGTGTTGTAGCTTGCTGCTAAGCTATCAGCATAACTATTAATGTAATCCTCATTAATAGCTACATTATAATTTTCATCTACATCTAACCAAGTACTAATAGTTGCCCCACTTAGCAATTCCTTTGTGTCTCCAAAATTAAATGTTATATTAGTGGCAGTATACTTATCAAGCTTAGCTTTAGCATCAATAATTTCTTTAGAATCAGATAGCACTATTGGATTTTCATAATAACCTAATTCTTCAAATTTTATCTCTTGTTCTCTATTTACTATTGAATTTATAATACCTTTTGATACTTCCTCTGATTTTAGTTTATTACCTTTAATCTCTGGTGTAATTACGAATTCTCCAGCCTTTAATTCCAGCACTGCATTCTGCGGTTCAACAACGTTTTCTGTCTTTAAGCAATCTAACTTATCAATTGCTCCCTTTAAAGCAGCCTCATCATATTTTACCTCTTCTTTTAACTCAATATCCTTCTTCCCAAAGAATCCGGATATCCATCCATAAGGGCTTTGCTTTTTTTTCAAATTTTCAATATCATTACCTAATTCATACTCATATCCAATATCTGAACCCTTAATAACCTCAGTTTTTCCATCGCGCTCAACCAACTTTAATTCATAATCATTCGCTTTTGCTGTAATTTCTTTTTTAACTTCATCTACAGTTTTATAGCTAGCATTCACTCCATTAATTGTTGTTCCATAACGAAAATGATTTGTAAAGAAAAAAGCTATCCCAAGATATATTGCTAACAAAGCACAAACCCCTGCTAATATTCCTAATATAATTTTTTTATTGGGACCTTTTCTAAGTTCAGTAGTTTTAGTTTCCATAGCAGAACCCCTCCTTGATAACATTTTACCAATATTTGTATTTAATTGCCATACTTTTCCTCTTGTTATGCGTAAAAATTTTTATCAAGTTTGTTTATTATATAAATTAATTTTATATAATAAAAAAGCTCTGCAATTATATGCAAAGCTCTTACTGTTCAACAAATCTATATAAACTTTCTTCATATACTTCCTCTACTAAATCTCTAGAAACATAATTATTTTTAATCATCGCTGATATTACAATTTGACTTCTCACCTCTGCACCCTCATAATTCTTAGATAATGCATAGTAATCTGGTGCTTGTGGTAATCCGGCCAATAAAACAGCTTCATCAAAGTTAATTTCTTTTGGAGCCTTTCCAAAATATACTTCTGAAGCATTTTTTATTCCCCAGTTTCCATCTCCATAATATATTTCATTAACATACAACTCCAAAATTTCATCCTTGGAGTATTTTGCCTCCAATCTGTTAACTACAAATAGTTCTGCTATTTTTCTTTCAAATTTTTGTTCATTTGTGAAAAATAAATTCTTTGCAAGCTGTTGAGATATTGTACTTCCTCCCATAACTATTTCACCAGCTCTTAAATTGCTGACTACAGCTCTACCTAATGATATATAATCTATTCCACCATGCTTATAAAACCTATGGTCCTCCACTGCTACAATACCATTCAGAAAATCCTTTGATATATCCTTAAGTTCAACATAATCTTCACTTTCTCTTAAACTTGTAACTTTTTCTTCTATACTAATTTTTGAAATTGAAGTTTTATATAGTAAATAGCCACTACCAATTAAATATGTTCCTAATAAAAATCCAATAACCATAAAACAAAGCACTATATTTTTTAATAGTTTCTTCATAAAACCATCTCCTTAAGTTCGAATGAATATGAAAATGAGTTTCCTCTTTTAAGTTATTCTATACTTTTATTATAAATTACCTAAGGGAAAAGTTTTATCGATGTAGCTTACAGCTATCTTACATTATTGTCATATAAAAAAAGCAATAGCTACATGATAAGTAACTATCGCTTACAAAAATTATTCTATTTCTTTAAGTTGTAGAAAGATTTTAATCCACAATATCTTGAGTTTTTACCCACAGCTTCTTCAATTCTTAACAGTTGGTTGTATTTAGCCACTCTGTCTGTTCTTGATGGAGCTCCAGTTTTAATTTGTCCAACATTTAGAGCAACTGATAAATCTGCTATTGTTGTATCTTCAGTTTCTCCTGATCTATGAGACATAACCGCTGTATATCCAGCCCTCTTAGCCATTTCTATAGCATCTAAAGTTTCTGTGATTGTTCCGATTTGGTTAACCTTTATTAAGATAGAATTAGCAATTCCTGCTTCTATTCCTCTTTCTAATCTGTCAGTATTAGTAACAAATAGATCATCTCCAACAAGCTGAACCTTTTTACCTAATCTCTCAGTTAGCTCTTTCCAGCCATCCCAATCCTCTTCGTTTAATCCATCTTCTATAGTAACTATTGGGAAGTTAGTTATCCACTCTTCATATAAATCTATCATCTGAGTAGAAGTTAACTCTTTTCCTTCTCCAGCTAATACATATGTCTTAGTTTCATCGTTGTACATTTCTGATGCAGCGACGTCCATTCCAAGCATTATATCTTTTCCTGGCTCATATCCAGCCTTTGTAATAGCTTCAACGATTAACTCTAAAGCAGCTCTGTTTGAAGATAAGTTTGGTGCAAATCCACCCTCATCACCAACTCCGCAACCTAATCCTTTTTCACCTAATACCTTCTTAAGGGCATGGAATACCTCCGCACCCATTCTTAGTGCTTCCTTAAACGTAGGAGCCCCTACTGGCAAAATCATAAACTCTTGTACGTCTACGTTGTTATCAGCATGCTCTCCACCATTTAAAATATTCATCATTGGAACTGGTAATTGCTTAGCATTTACTCCACCAATGTACTTGTATAATGGTAAACCTGTTTCCTGCGCAGCAGCTCTTGCAACGGCCATAGAAACTCCTAGTATTGCGTTAGCTCCTAATTTGCCTTTGTTATATGTTCCATCCAGATCAATCATAAGCTTGTCTACTAATGGTTGATCAGTTCCCTCAACGCCTTTTAAAGCCGGGGCAATAACTTCATTGACGTTATTAACAGCCTTTTCAACACCTTTACCTAAATATCTGCTTTTGTCTCCATCTCTTAACTCAACAGCTTCAAAAGCTCCTGTTGATGCACCTGATGGAACAATAGCTCTTCCTTTTGCTCCACTATGTAATGTAACCTCAACTTCTACAGTTGGATTTCCTCTTGAATCTAAAACTTCTCTTGCGTATACTGCTTCTATTACTGACATATGTATCTCTCCTTTTTTACATATCCTAGAGCTTTTTCAGCCCTAGGATATTTTTATAAATTTAGCTGATTAATTATATAGTGTGAACTTTTATAAGGTTTGTTGTACCCTTAACACCTATTGGAGCTCCAGCTGTAATTATAACTAAGTCTCCATCTTCAACTAAATCTTGCTCTTTTGCTGAATCTATAGATTTACCTATCATTTCATCTATGTTTCCAACTCCAGAAGTTTTTACTGGATATACTCCCCAGCATAAAGCTAATCTTCTCATTACACCTTCGTCTTGAGTTGTAGCGATAATTGGAGCTTCTGGTCTAAATCTTGAAACCATTTTTGCAGTATAACCTGAACTTGTAAATGTAACTATTGCTGCTGCATTAAGGCTCATAGCTGTTGTGCAAGTTGCCAAACTTATAGCATTTGTTACTGAACACTCATGTAAAGTCTTTCCTCTTAAAATTACATTGTGATCTAAGCTTTGCTCAGTTCTCTTTGCGATAGCTGCCATTGTTTTAACAGCTTCTACTGGGTATTTACCTGCAGCAGTTTCTCCAGAAAGCATTATAGCATCTGTACCATCGTAGATAGCGTTTGCTACGTCTGTAACTTCAGCTCTAGTTGGTCTTGGGTTTCTCATCATAGAGTCAAGCATTTGAGTAGCAGTTATAACTGGTTTACCTACTTTATTACATTTCTCTATCATCATTTTTTGAGCTATTGGCACTTCCTCTGTTGGTATTTCAACTCCAAGGTCTCCTCTAGCTACCATTATTCCATCAGATACTTCAATGATTTCATCAATATTGTCTATACCTTCTTGGTTTTCTATTTTAGAAATTATTTCTATATGCTCAGCGTTGTTTTTAGCTAAAACTTCTTTTATAGCTAAAACGTCTGATGCTTTTCTTACGAAAGAAGCTGCAATAAAGTCTATTCCTTGAGATATACCAAATTCAATATCACTTATATCTTTTTCAGTTAAAGCTGGAAGATTGATTTTAACACCTGGAACGTTAACTCCTTTGTGGTTTTTAACTATTCCTGAGTTCTCAACTATACAGTGTATATCATCACCATTAACTTCTTTAACTTTTAATCCTACTAGACCATCATCTATAAGGATTGTATCTCCTGCTACTACATCGCTTGCTAACCCTTTATAGCTTACTGTACATATTTCTTTAGTTCCTAAAACATCTTTCATTGTTATAGTAAACTCTTGTCCTTCTTCAAGTAAAACTTCCGGTAAAGAGAAGCTTCCTGTTCTGATTTCTGGACCCTTTGTATCAAGTAATATTGCTACAGGTTGGCCAAGGTCTTCTCTAACTTTTTTAACGATATCCATTCTACCTTTATGTTCTTCGTGTGATCCGTGCGAGAAGTTAAATCTGCATACATTTAAACCGTTTTTAACTAATTCTGTTAATACTTCTTCTTTATCTGATGCAGGACCTAATGTACATACTATTTTTGTTCTCTTATTATCTCTTAACATTTGTATTCTCCTCATTTCTTAATCTTTAGTCTAAAATAGCCTTTCTCGAACCCATAGACAACCTAAGAATAAAATCACCTCATTCTTAGGTTGTCGTAATATCTATAATATTATTCCGTAAATAATAGTAGAAACTATTGTCATTGAAAGTCCTATTAATGACTCATATGGTATTAATTTTAAACGTTGACCAATTGTCATATTAGTAGCTCCAGCTGTAGCATGGAAGAACGATCCATGTGGTAAATGATCAAGTACTGTTGCACCTGTATGAACCATAGCTGCGCCACCAAGTGGAGAAATTCCAACACCCATTATAGCTTGTCCAAATGTTGCTGAAGCTATAGTTGCCCCTGATGTAGTAGAAGCAGTAGCCGCAGACATTAGTATACCAGAAAATGGTGCTAATAGGAAGGCTGGCATGTTAATTGCGTTAAGGAAATTTATTGTAGTCGCTTGCAAAGTTGAAGCTTTAATTATTCCTGCAACTGTTCCAGTTCCTATAAGAAGTAATGCAACAGGCATCATTTTTGTTAATCCAAAAGTAATGTACTCATTTGTGTGTTTAGCTTTTCCCATTACAACAACACCAACTAGTCCTCCAACTGGTAAAGCTATAAGTGGATCCACTGAAATTCCTGCTATTGGTCTTAGTGCAAGTAATGCAATTGCCACTAATGGTCCAATGATTGCTGCAAAGAAAGATGGTAGTTCTTCAGCTTCTAAATCATCTGCTACTACTTCTTCCACTGATTTCTCTACTTTAAACTTCTTAGCAAGAAGTGATGTTAATAATACTGTAACTGCAAGTCCAACAATTGCTGGTATTATATTTGCCATCATTAAAGATGATAATTCAACACCAAAATTCTCAGCTGCTGCTATTGTGTTAGGATTTGGTGATATAACGTTTCCTGCTTTCCCTCCACCAATCATAGCTAAAAGTACTAATATTGGAGAGTAGCCTAATCTTTTTGAAATTGCTAGTGCTATTGGCGCAACTGTTATAACTGCTACGTCTATGAATACACCAACTGATGTTAAAATCATTGTTGATAGTGCTAATGCAAATAATGCTCTCTTCTCTCCCAAGGTTTTTACAATCTGGTCTGCTATCTTAGCCGCTGCGCCAGTTTTAATAAGTACCCCTGCAAGAACTCCCGAAGTAATTATACGTAAAATTGCCGGCATAATATCCTTTGCACCGCTCATCATTACGTTAACTGTTCCGGTAAGCCCGGCTCCACCAACTACTCCTCCGACTACAGCACCTAATATTAAGCTGTAAACTGGATGTAATTTTTTAATAATTAATGTTATTGCCACCGCTAACCCAAGCAATGCCCCAATTGTTGTGATTTGTACGTCCATTATTAAATTCACCTCATTCAAATTTATCTACGGTTTATTAAATACAAAAGATTATCCTCTCTTGTTATTAATCAGTATTATATAGCTTTAATAAGTCTGAAAATCTGTTCTGTTGTTGCAGTCATATTTTTTGATGCGTTTTCCTTCTTAATAGCTTCTTCTAATGACATAGCTGCATTTACTATTGAGAAATACGCATCTATACCTTCTTCATTACACTTAACTGCATCATCTGTCGTACATCCAGCTATTGCTATAACCTTAGCTCCATGCTTTTTAGCAATCTTAGCAACGCCTATAGGAGCTTTTCCCATTGCTGTCTGATTATCAAGTCTTCCCTCTCCAGTTATAACTATATCTGCACCTTTAACTACTTCTTCAAGGTTTATTTCATCTAAAATTATTTTGATTCCTGATTCTAATCTTGCATTTAAGAAACCTATAAATCCAAAACCTAACCCCCCTGCTGCTCCTGCCCCTGGAACTTCTGCAACATCTTTTCCTAGTTCTTTTTTAACCACTTCTGCAAAGGCTCTTAACCCCGCATCTAACTCTTTAACAATATCTTGTGTTGCGCCCTTTTGTGGTCCATATATATATGCTGCTCCATTCTCTCCAAATAATGGATTGTTAACATCACAGGCAATTTTAAAGTTACATTCATCTAACTGTTTTAATCTATTTTCAGTTTTTATACTTTTTATCTTATTTAGGACTTGTCCTCCAAATCCAACTAACTCGCCAGCCTCATCATAAAACTCAAAGCCTAAAGCTTGAAGCATACCAACACCTGCATCGTTAGTAGCACTTCCCCCTATACCAACAATAAAGTTTCTACAGCCTCTTTCAATTGCTTCTTTTATCATTTCCCCTACACCATATGTTGTAGTGTATAGTGGATTTTTTAAGTTGTTTGGAACTAAAGCAAATCCAGCCGCTTGAGCCATTTCTATAATTGCAGTATTGGTTTCCTTTAATACCCCGTATTTAGCATCAACCTTATCAACTACAGGTCCTGTAACTGAAGTAACAATTGCTTCCCCATTCATACCTTCAACTAATGCATCTACAGTACCTTCTCCACCATCAGCTAATGGCATTATTGTTATTTCTGTATCTCTATCAACCTTTAATATACCTTCTTTTATAGCATTTGCTGCTTCCATTGAACTTAAACTACTTTTTAATGAATCTATTGATATTACAACTTTCATGATTTCAGCCTCCCTTGTGATATTATTGTATCAAGACCTAAATCACCTTTCTATAGTCCAAGTACTAATATAATACGTTTTCATACTCATTTTTTTGTTACATATAACATTTAAATCTTAAATTGAATATGATAACCAATTTACAATATTTAACTCTTTAACCTCAGTGCAAGATAAAAAATAATAGCCTCCTTAAAACATCTTGGGTTAAATCCTGTTTTTTGACCTATCTTTTCCAATCTATATTGCAAAGTATTTTTATGTATAAACAGCTCTTCTGATGTATTCTTTAACGACATATCATTTCTATAAAAAGCTTGGAGTAATTCGATTTCGCTATTCTCCAATTCTCTCAACACCTTATCTACATATTGCTTTTTAATATCTTCGTCGATCCCCTCTAATATAAGTTCTAAACTTAATGAATCAAAGTAAGTAAGTATTTCATGATTTTTAGCCGAGTATTTAATAGCACTTCTGGCTTCGCTGTAAGACTTATGTGTATCATATAACTCCTTAAGCCTTCCTACTCCCCCCGTCAATATACCTTCATACTTCCTTAAAGTATTCATATATATTTTTCTTAAATTGTTATACCTCTCTTCATTAACTAAGGCTATAAACTCGTTGGGATACACATAAATTTTAAATATGTTTCCTATATCCTTCAATACACCTTGTACGTCATTTTCAACCTTTTCTAGCTCCCTGACATCATTATATTTAGTGATTTTAAATATAACCACTGCAAACTTTTGCTTTAACCCTATTCCGAACTCATTTAATATTGTCTCAATTTCATTTTTATCTTCAATACTATCATATATAAGGGACTTTACAACGTGGTTTATGCGCTGCTTATCTGATTCATATTTATAGTTAAGCTGCTGTTCTTTAATAAAAATTTCAGTGATTTTAGTTACAAGAAACCCAAATTTACTTACCTCATCTGGCTCTCCTGTTATACCTATAGCTCCAATAGCTTCATTGTTTATTAATATTGGATAATTAATTCCCTTTTTAGCTCCCTTGTACTCCTCATCTTCATTAACAGTTATATTTTTTAATGTGGAAATTGATTTGTACCCGGCTTCATGAAAAGTATTTATCCTATCTTCATCAGTACTTGCAATTATGGTCCCATTAATATCAATAAAATTAATATTTTTATCCACAACCTCTTTTACTGCATCTACAATTTCTTGTGCAACTTTAAATTTTATTTTGTTTACAGCCATTATTTCACCCACTTGATTATCGTATTTTATCCTTCATTATTATTTATAATACTTTTTAAATTAAAATAATAGTATCTTTATAGTAAGATTCTACTACAAAGATACTATTATTTATCATACATCACTTTTTATATTTCTTATTACAAATTAAAACTTTACTACATAATTGAACACTAAACTCTGCCCCTTATTCTGCCTCTCCTGTGAAGCCCTTTTCTCTCCACTTGCCTTTTTTATAAAAGATCGTAGTTATAATTGCTCCAAGTGTCCAAGATACTAATAAAGAAATAAATGTAGACTCTGGCCTTCCTGTTGGATATGCAGCACTTCTAGTCAAATATGCAATTCCATAAGCCACTGGAACACGTAACACAACAGTTGTAATTAACGAAATCCACATAGGCGTCATCGTATCTCCAGCACCTCTCATTACACCTGATAAGCTTTGTGTAACAGCCATAGCTATGTATCCAACTGCAAGAATACGCATCATTCTCATGCTTAAATCTACTAATTCAGCTGTATCAGTAAATACCCCCATCAAATACTTACCAAAAATCAAAATTAATAAAGTAATAGTTGCAGAAACTGCAACCGCAATAATTGTACCCTGCTTAGTTCCCTTTGTAACCCTGTCCATCTTTTTTGCCCCAATATTTTGTCCAGCATAAGTGGTCATGGCACTTCCAAAGGTGAAGTTTGGCATCATAGCAAAACCATCCACACGCATAACTATAACATTGCAAGCAATTACCATTTCACCAAAGCTATTTGTAAGAGATTGTACAACTATCATCGCCAGAGAGAATATTGCCTGAGTTATTCCTGATGGTAATCCAAGCTTTATTAATCTCCTTGAGAAGTTTCTATCTGGAATAAGCATCTTCAAGTTAAAATCAAAAATACTCCTCATCTTTGCAAGTTTTATAATACACAAAACTGCTGATATACTTTGTGCAATAACTGTTGCTAGCGCTACACCTGCAACTCCTAAGCCAAGTCCTGCAACAAACCAAATATCTAGCCCTACATTTAAAACTGTAGCAATTAATAAAAACACTAGTGCTGATATAGAGTCTCCTAGTCCTCTTAAAACTCCAGCTAATATATTATAATAAGCAAAACCTGCAATCCCAACATAATAAATAACAAGATAATCATTACACCAATCTATTATGGATTCTGGCGTATTAAGAAAATCCAGTAATGGACGAGTAACCCATGGTCCAATTACCATAATTATTACTGAAGCAACCGCTGTAAGTGTAACACAAACTCCTATTGTATGTGAAAGATGTTTTCTCTCTTTTGCACCAAAGTACTGTGAAACCATTATTCCTGCCCCTGTTGATATTCCAACAAATAACACAAGTAAAAGATTTAGTATTGGTGATGCACTTCCTACTGCTGCCAATGCATTGTCTCCAACATATTTCCCTACAATAATTGAATCCGCAGTATTATAAAACTGCTGAGCAATATTTCCGATTAGCATAGGTATCGAAAATTCAATAATTCTCTTCCAAGGTGCTCCTTCCGTCATATCTTTAGGCGAAAAAGCTTTTGATATTTTTCCCATAGGTCTACCTCCCATTAAAGTCTTATTTTTACAAACTAATTTTAGTTTATATTACATTTTTTTCTTTGTCAATTATTTCGTGTTACTAATAATTTCTTATTAATTTAAAATTAAAAGCACTAATTTTAATTTTAAATTAGCGCTTTAATCCACTTAAATTATTATCTACTTTTTGAATCTAATTTCACATTTTGAGTTACCCTTAGCTATGGTTTCTCCAAGTTCCATTCTTCCTCCATAACTTTCTGCAATCCCACGATCACCGTTCATTGCAATATCACATAATCTAGCAATTTCTTCATCTGTGCATCCAAGTTTCTGCCAAGCAGCTACTAAAGGACAATATCCAAATTCTATTGAAAGCTTATCATCTGTAGTCTCTAAAATTTTCATATCAAAAACCATTTGTGCAGGCTTTGTAAAAAGCTTATTCTTTAAGCCCTTGAAACTATTTGTTCCTCCCACCTTAACTAAATCGACACTTTGAAAGTGACCACATTCCTTAGTAGCTGCATAGCCTATATCCTCCCATGCAATCCCCTTTTTCTCAGCCTCTTTTAATAATAGATACAGCCACGTAGCTCGATGCTCTAAAGTTCCCCTTACAGCTTTAATCACAAAATTATTTCGTTTAGATACATTTACAATCTTACTCATTTATATCCCCCATTATTGATAATTACTGATTATTTCTTTATAAAAGGCCACAGCCTTACCAATTGCTTCTACGTCTATATTTTCATTTTTATTATGGACTGATACAAACTGCTCAGGTGAAATATCGATAGGTGCAAACCTTAATGTACATCTGCATATGTCAGTCATATGTCTTGCATCTGAACCTGCAGGTAGAATGTATGGTGCTGGAACTACATTAGGAAATACTTTATTTATTATTTCTTTAACATATAATAAATTTCTGTCTTTCAAATCTGTTGGCTGATGATACTCTTCTGATATTTCTTCAATATCTATATCATATTTTCCTGCAACCTTTCTTATAGCTTTCATATCCCCCCTTAAATCCTCATCATTTACACACTGTAAAAACAGTAACGTCTCTACATCCTTATTTTTCTCACCATGAATATGTCTAAAGGTATTGGTGGTTCCAAGAAGAGCTGCGCCCTGTGGATTTAACTTTGGCAAAAGAACTTTTAATAACGGCGAAAATAACCACAAATTTGTGAATATCAATCTATATGGAAAACTCATATATGGTACCAAAGCCTTAAACATTCCCGAAGTCTCTGGATGAATTTTTCTAATAAAAGATTTCCTTCTTTCAATTTCCTCAATAAATTTTGCTATCCTTACTACAGGACTATCACTTTTAGCAGTAAAGCTTGCATGTCCAAATTTACATTTTGCAACACACTTAACATCTTTTCTACCTTTTTCATGAACAGCAATCATCGCTGCCTTAGCTTTCATTCCTGGTACTGGTGCATTTATAACTGCACCACATTCATCCACAGTTAGCTCAAACTTAATTTTATTTTCTTTAAAGTGCGCTACAGCTAAAGGAATTCCCTTTCCTGCTACCTCTTCATTATTAGAAGACGCTATATATACATTTACTTCAGGCACAACCCCTTTTTTAATAATTCATCCATTGCTTTCAATTCAGCATAAAAGGAAGTTTTAGTGTCAACAGTCCCTCTTCCCCATAGCTTCCCATTTATTATTTCTCCTCCAAATGGCTCTTGCTCCCACTTCTCATTAGCACTAACTACATCATGGTGAGACATAATCATAATGTTTCTAGTTTCATCTACCCCTTTAATTTTATATACCTGACACCCATCCCCGAATATTTTAAGTTCAGCCTTTTTATAAACATTTGGGAACAATTCTTTGAGCTTCTCTCTAAACTTTTTAAACTCTTCCACTTCAATATTGGATGCATTAGAAACTGTTTTTCACTGTATTAGTAAAGCTAATTCTTTTGCAAATTGTAAATACTCATTATATGTGTATACTTTTACTTCTGATTTTAATTTTCTAGAAGTGTACTTTACTAAAATGGCGTTAAAAACCAATAGGATACAACCTAATGCTAATAGAATAAATATATACTCCACACATTTTCCCCTAATCTTTTATAATTACTTTATATGTAATATATTCAATATAATTATATCCCATACTAACCTTTTTATCATTTTATTTAACCTTAAAAATGAGTATGTCCTATTAATACAAAAAACTCCTACAACTTACATTGTAGGAGTTTAGCACTTCACTTTAATTTATTATCTTGTTCTCTAAAATTAACATATCCAAGAAACTTATTTTCGTTTATTCCAAATATAGTTTCTACCTTAATTTCACCATATTTATACTCACACTTATTTATCGTTCCAGCATCTTCAAATCTAACCAAGCCATCGCTCTCATCAAAACCTGCAAAGGATAAGCTTCCCCCTGTAAAATATGGTTTACCTGCAAAGACTCCACTATATACATGATGAGTATGTCCAGTAAAAATACTAACTATTGAACTTTCCTTGATTATATTTTTAAATTCATTAGGAACATGAACAGATGGAGTGTTAAATTGATCCCTTAAAAGATGATGATGAAGGAATAAAATAGTATCTATTCTATTATCCTTACTTAACTCTTCCCTTAACCATTCACATTGCTTCTGAGAAATTGCACCATCATTATTATGGTACTCTGAAATATCGAGTCCAATAATTCTTAGCCCTTTAATCTCTCCAACTACATTATAAGGCTCATTATCATCCTCTCTATCAAACCAGCCCTTATAAAATTCTTTCTTATTATCATGATTTCCTAAGGTAATAAAATATGGTACGCCTTTAAATAAAAACTCAAATTTCTCTTTCAAAGTTTTATAATCATCAGCAGTTCCTGATTCCACCAAATCCCCCGTGATAATTATAAAGTCAACCTCATCCATAGTTACCTTTTCCAAGGATTTCTCTATTTTTATAAGAGGGTTAGTCATTTCATTAAAAACAGAATTATATCCTGAAGACGCTTTAGGATACCTTCTTAGAAAGTGAATGTCTGATAAATGTAAAAATACCATATCATTAACCATTCTTAGCTTTCTTTTTCTTATTTCTCTTATGCTGAATACTAAATAGTATTAAAGCTACAATGGTAGCTACATAAGGAATAGAAGCCGTAATCTGAGTCTTTAAAGAAGTGTTCTGAAGCACATTTCCTGCTGCTTGAGAGAATCCAAAGAATAAACTTGATAAAAGTACTCCAATTGGATGAGACTTTCCTAAATTATTTGCAGCCATGGCGATATACCCACGTCCTGATGTCATGTTCTGCATGAATAGAGTTACAGTTCCCATCGATAATAAAACTCCCCCTAAGCCACATAAGATACCTGATAAACTTATAGTTAAGAATTGATACTTCTCAACTGGAGTTCCAAGACTTCTTGCAGCCTCCTTATTGATTCCAATTGCACGTAATCTATAACCTAAAACTGTCTTGTATAGGAATATGTACATTCCAATAGCTAATACAAAAGCTAAATAATCTATAATTGTTAACCCTGAAAAGATAGTTCCAATTACAGGTATATCTTTTATTATTGGTAAGTCAATTTTAGAAAGACTTACTAAACTTGGGTCAGTAAAAACCCCTTTAGTTTTAAAAATAATATATAGCAAATAGGTTGTAACACCACCCATCATGGTGTTCGTTGCCATACCAACAACAACTGGAGAAGCTTTTAACTTAATAATACAAAATCCTACTATAGAAGAAACAATCATTCCACTTACAGCTCCAGCCAAAACAGCAAGGAAAACATTATTAGTATAATAATTTGCAACAATACTAAAGAAGGCACCAGTAAGCATTGTTCCTTCCATTGCTATATTAAAAATTTTAACCTTAGTACATAATGCTGCTGCAAGAGTTACTAAAAGTATTGGTGTCATCATACGAAGAGTCGAATTGGCTACTACCGCTAAATAATCTACACTTAATTCCATTATTGTGCTCCTTCCTTAGTTGATTTATTTTTCTTGTACCACTTTACTGCAAATTTAGCAGTAATTAACAAAGTAATTATTCCTTGAATAATTGTTGTAACCTCTGATGGAACTCCCATACTACGCTCTATAGTACTTCCACCAGTGGTAATTCCAGCTAAGAAAACAGCACTTACTAAAATACCAACAGGATGATTGCTTGACATTAATGATGCAATAATACCAGTCCATGCATATCCCGGAGACGTAATCATAGCGTCTACATAACGATATCTAGATCCTAAAACTTCACAAGCTCCACCAAGTCCGGCTAAAGCTCCGCTAAGCATTAAAACATAATACATCATCTTTCTACTATTTACTCCACCATAATTAGCAAAGTTAGGGTTTAATCCACCCATTTTAGCCTTATATCCAAAGCTTGTTTTCTTCATTATAAAAAGAATAACCACAACAGCAATTAACGCAATAACAAAGCCCCAATGTAATGAATACTGATCAAAAATTTTTGGAAGAATATTGTCTGTTAACTTTTGTGTTTGCACCGCCGTAGAATCCACAGCTAGAGGGTCCTTAAACACATACATAGTAAAGTAAGAAGCGATATAATCCGCAACATAGTTCATCATAAGTGTAATAATAAGTAAATCCAACTTATAATTTTCACTTATATAAGCTGAAATTATTGAGTATAATACTCCTGCTAAAGCACCTGAAATTAACGCCATCATAACCACAAACACTGGTGGTCCTGGACATACCGCTGCAACTATTGCTGAAGTAAGAGCACCTAAAACCATTTGGCCTGCTGCTCCAAGACTTGAATATCCTGAACCCCATGCAAGAGCCCCTGCAAGTCCAGCAAAGATAATTGGAACTGAACGTGTTAATGTTGTTGTTAAATAATAAGCTGACCCAAATCCTCCCTTAAACATTCCAATAATCGCTTCAAAGGGATTAAATCCTGAAAGACCAATGATAACTCCACCAAGAAGTAATCCTACAGCCACCGCTTGCATTGGATGCTTTAATGCTCCGTATAAATTAGTAAACTTAGCTTTCACTAATGAGTTTTTATTCTTCACTTTCTTTACCTCCTACCATTAAGAGACCAAGTCTTTTTTCATCAATACTTCCCCTTGCAAATTCACCAACGATTTCACCTTCATAAATTACATAGATTCTATCACTTAAGCTCATGATCTCACTTAACTCAGAAGACACAAGTAAAACACTATCTCCACCATTTCTCTTTTCCACAAGCTGATCATGAATAAACTCTATAGCACCTATATCTATACCTCTTGTAGGTTCACATGCAATAATAAGAGGTGTTTCCATGGACATCTCTCTGGCAACAATAAGCTTTTGAGCGTTACCACCAGATAGTTCTTTAATTTTCTGCTCTGGTGAATCAGCTTTAACTCTAAACTTAGAAATTAATTCCGATGCGTGAGAGAAAATCTTTGAACTGTTTAATATTCCTCTTTTAGAAAACTCTTCTGTATCCTCATAGCCCATTAACGCATTTTCCGCTAAGGTTGCCTCAGGTGCACTTCCCCACATATAACGGTCCTCTGGAATGTGAGTTATTCCAGCTTTTCTAATATCCATAACACTTTTATTCGTAATTTCATTACCATGAATCACAACTTGTCCACCATCTATCTTCTCTAGACCTGTAATACATCTTATAAGCTCTGATTGACCATTTCCAGACACTCCGGCAATACCAACAATCTCGCCCTTCTTAACATTCATATTAACGCCATTTAAAACATTTTTCTCACCATCACCGTGTAAAATTAAGTTCTTTACCTCTAAAAGTGATTCCTTAGTATCTTTAGGCTCAATTACTCTTGTTACAATTTGTCTTCCAACCATTAAATAAGATAACTCTTCTACACTCGTATTCTTCTTTAAAGTTTCTGCAACAACCTCTCCTAATCTCATTACAACAACCCTGTCGGCAACTTCCATAACTTCATGAAGCTTATGAGTAATGACAATTATACTTTTACCAAGCTTTGCAAGTTGCTTCATTGTCTTTAAAAGTTCTTCAACTTCTATTGGTGTAAGAACAGCTGATGGCTCATCAAAAATAATAATATCTGCATTTTGATAAAGTATCTTTAATATCTCAACACGCTGTTGAAGTCCTACTGGACAATCTTCCACTATTGCCCTTGGGTCTACCTGCAGCATGTAACGATTTGAAAGTTCTTCTACAACTTCAATATTCTTTTTATAATCAAAGAAAATACCCTTTTTCATCTCATTCTTATAAACAATATTTTCTGCAACAGTCATATTTTCAAACAACATAAAATGTTGTTGAACCATTCCAATTCCTTGCTTCATGGCATCAGAAGGACTATTGAAATTCATCTTCTTGCCATTTATAAAAATCTCACCAGAATTCGGCTTCTCTAATCCATAAAGAATTTTCATTATGGTAGACTTACCTGCACCATTTTCACCAACAATGGCAAGTATTTCTCCCTTATTCAGGCTTATATTCACTTTATTGTTAGCTACTACGTTGCCATATTTTTTAACAATATTTTTCATTTCTAAAAGCATGTAAAAGTACTCCTTCTCTAAGTAGTTTTAAACATAGAATAAGGGCGAAGCAAAACTGCTACAGCCCCTATTTAAATAATATATTCAACCTATGATAATTATTTTGCAGATTCTTCTGGAACCTCTATAACAATCTCTCCAGCTATAATCTTATCAGCAGCAGCTTTACCCGCAGCCATAACTTCATCAGTTATAATTTCTTCATTTCTGAAATTCATTGTTTCTGTTGTTATACCAACAACTCCAAATGCACCCTCTTTTAAACCAAGAATTTGTGCACCACCTTTTAATTCTCCTGCTAAGAATTCATCAAGGATTGTGTTAACACATGCAGCTGTATTCTTTAATACTCCACCTACAATATTTTTGTTTTCTGGTGTTGTTTGATCAATGCTTAATCCGCTTGTGTAAATTGGAGTACCCTTCTTCTCTAATTCTAATGCTGCTTGGTATATTCCGTTGTTTGAACTTGCATTAACTCCTCCGAATATGAAGTTAGCACCTGCCGCCTTTTGTTGTAATGCATACTCATAAGCTAAGTTAGTATCATTGTAAGAGTTAGTAAAGTTGTACATGAATTTTGCATCTGGGTTAACAGATTTTACCCCCTCTTCAAACCCATATCTATATTTATATGTAGCTTGACTTTGGAATGAAGAAATATGTCCATATACTTTTTCATTCGGGAATGCTGTTCCTATCATCGTTCCAAGAACATAACATCCTTCTGCTTCGTTAAAACCAATACTTGTAACTTTATCATTTGATGCTGTTGTATCAATTACTGCATATTTTGTTTCTGGGAAAGCATCTGCTGCTTCACTAAATGGATCTGCTGCCTGCCAGCCAATACCGATTATTAAGTCATATCCTTCATTAGATGCAGCACGAGTGTTTTCTTCCCATGCAGCTGTATCTGTACATTCAATAGATGTCCATTTAAATCCATATTCATCTGCAGCATCTTTTACTGCATTATATGCTTGAAGAATAAACTGCTCTGTTCCTATTGTGTCTGAAATTAAAGCTATTCTTAATTTTGAATAGTCTCCTGTAGATTCTCCATTGTCAGCTGAATCATTTCCTTTTGAATTAGAACATCCAGCTAAAGCAAGAGTTGACATAACGAATAATAAGCCAAATACTACTTTTTTCATAAACTTTTTCATAAGTTCATCTCCTCAATCCTCAATTTGTATCTACATTATAAATCATTCGCAAACAAAAAAAATATGACCTGTGTCATATTTTTATGTATTTTCCTATACATTTAACGTATTTTTAACATTAACGTTCGTAAAATATATGATTGTTTTGATTTAATTCAACTTTTACATAGAAAACATTCACTTTAAATATACTATTTATATGTAATTTTTATTTTACATAGTTATTACATTCCTATTATTGAATACCCACGGTTCACTATGTTAGAATTATAAACATGCAAATTATGAGAAATATATTTTATGGAGGCAGCTATGGAAAAGGTTGAAAATAAAACTTTACTAAACAAATATATAAATGAAACTGGTATTTTGAATATATTTTCTCACGATATGAGAGCAAATATTGAGTTATTTTCATTTAATAAAGGTGAATATCTTATCAATGAAGGTGAATCTTCTAACTACTTATTTTTCTTAGTAAGCGGTAAAGTTAAAGTATTTTCTCATTCCAGTTCTGGTAAGGTAATGTTCGTATCTCACTTTCATTCATTTGAGGTTTTAGGTGAAACCTGCAGTCTATGGGAAAAACCTCCAACAGCATCCGTAAAAGCTATTAGCAAGGTATACTGTATCGGTATTTCTATGATTAATCATAGAGAAACTCTTTTTAACGACTTATCCTTTTTAAGGTATACATGTTTAAGCCTAGCAGAAAGACTTAGTTCTATGACCAGTAGTACCTGCATTACACTATTTGATTCACTCGAGAGCCGCTTGGCTTCATTTATATTAAAAAATGCTAAAGAAGATATCTTTTACTATAATCTTACTGAATGTGCTGAACTGTTATGCACAAGCTACAGACACCTTCTAAGGGTAATAAATAGCTTTTGCAGCACTGGAAGGCTAGAGAAAAACGGAAAGTATTATAAAATTATTGATAAAAAATATTTAAGTGAAATAGCTTCTAATATATCAGACATATAAAGAGACACCAAATTAAACATATCAAGTTGCAAAATAATGATATGTTTAATTTGGTGTCTTCTATTAACTTATAAACTTTAATTTATATAATCATTAACTACTTAGTTACTTCTTCTTGGTTTTCAGCCATTTCAAGAAGATAATTTTGAATAAATAACTTATTTGCATAAGCCATTATAGTTGATCTAACTATTTCCCCTTCAAAGGTCAGTTTTTTAGCTGAACTTGGCTCTGTAAAATCTCTTGTTGTAAAAACAGCCTTAAGTATCTTTTCCAATTCTAAACAAAAATAGTCATATGCCTCTTCTATAGGGCAGGTAGCTATCTGTATCTTAATTAATTCACATACTTCTGTTAAACTATAAACCTGCTTTAAAATGCAAACTACAATGAGATATGCTAAATGCTTCTCATTATATCTTTTGTTTTTGGGTGGTGATACAACCTTCTGCTTAACATAATTATTAAGCATTGTTGGTGTTAATAATTTTTCATCTGATGTAATATTTATAGGTCTTAAAGCATTTTCAATGTATAAAATAACCTGATCCTTATAAAGTGGAACGTTTGGCAGCTCTTTAAATCTTGGGCAATGAAAATCTAAAATATTTTCTATTCTATTTTCATTTATTTGATTTTCCATCTTTCCTCCTAACCTGCAGATTTATCTTAATATATCATGCTTTTTGATGTACTGAATAGCAATACATCCTGGACCACCTTGTGTTGTAAATACAGGTCCTAATTTTTTTATTTCAATATCTGCATTCTCAATATTCTTTATTATATTATTTTGTGCTGATTTTGCCAATTCTTCTTTGCACGCATGGGCAATATATATCTTATAACTACTATCAACTCCAGCTGCAACCATATCTTCACAAATCTTTTCCAGAGCTTTTCCCAAAGTTCTCTTTGTTGTAAACTTCTCTAATCTTGTACAATCTTCTGATAAGGTCATAACAGGTACAAGTTTGATAATTCCTCCGATACGTCCAACTAAAGGTGATAATCTCCCCCCTCTAACTAAATACTCAAAATCATTTGGTATTAGATAAGAATTCGAAGTATCCATTAACTCATTAAGCTCTTTCACAATTTCATCCTTAGTTTTTCCTGCTTCAACTAACTTTTCTGCTACATCAACTAAATATCTATGTGGGCCGCATAGTGTTCTTGAGTTAATTACTTCTATTCTATCAGAATGATCTACCATTCCCTTTGCCATACAAGCAGTGCTGTACGTTCCTGAAAGTCCATCTGCCATAGAAATGTTTATTATTTCAGCCTCTGGATATCTATTATATAAATCGATTACCTCACCAATAGATGGCTGAGATGAAACTGGAACATGTCCTTGGTTAATTATATCGATAAACTCTTCTGTATGAATCTCTTCATACTCTTTATATGTTACATGATTTATTGTTACTGAAAGTGGTGTTATATCTATATTATTTTTCTTTGCTTCATCGATTGAATAAAGTGTTGATGAATCTGATACAATTTTTATCATAATTTACTGTCCCCCATCCTTAATTTGTCTAAAAACCTAAAACATCTAGTTTTAAATACTATATAACTTAGATTACCATCACCTTAACCTCTTGTCAACAAAACCTTTTTCAACCATGCTTTATCCTCTTTATAAAACTTTCATAAAAAACAACCACTATCTATTTTAGATGTGGCTGTTAAAAACCTTAATTAAGTTTTATTGCTTTTCATCATTCCCTAAATGAAAATAAGTATTTTTCCCGCTTTCTTTTGCTTTATATAAAGCTATATCTGCCCTCTTTATATATTCATCATAATCCTTAGCACTTCCAACATATGCTGTTGAGATACCAATACTCAAGGAAATTCTGTCACTAACTTCAGAATACTCATGTTTGATATTTAATTTATAAATATCTTCTTGAATTCTTTGTACTACATTTATCGCCTCATGCCGGTCTGTATTTAGCATTATGATAATAAATTCCTCTCCACCATACCTGGCAACAAAGTCAGAGTTTCTACAAGAGGCATCAATACTTGCTGCTATTTCTTCCAGAACCTTGTCTCCCTCTGGATGTCCATAATTATCATTATAATTTTTAAAATAATCGATATCCATCATTACAAAGGATATCGGCATATAAGTCTTTTGATATAAACTCCAATTTCCAGCTAAGTATTCATCTAAAGCTCTTCTATTAGGCAGCTTGGTTAACCCATCTGTAACACTTAAGTTTTTAAACAACTTATTTAATCTGCTTATTTCTTTATTCTTTTTAAATATAAAACAACTAAAAAGAACAATTATAACCGTAATAATTACTAGCCCGATAATAAGATAATTCATTATATCCTTTTGACTTTCCAACTGTGAAATTTTTTTCATACTTGTTTCTTTTTCAAACTTAGTAATTAAAAATTGAGAGTATTGAGTATCTTGATTATTCTTTATTTTTTTTTGTAATTCATTATTTTGCTCTAAATATTTAATTGTATTCTTCTCGTCACCTAATTCCTTATAATCAAAATATAATTTCTCATTATGAACTGATTCTAAATAAACTAATTTTCTTTGTTTAGCTAATTCCTGTGCTTCTTTGTGATACTTCAAGGCTGTTTCATAATCCGCTAATGCATAATATCCATCCCCAAATTCTTCAATAATCTTAATATCAAAATTATTGAAGAAAATTTGACCTTTTTCATCAAACCTGCTTTTTGCTTCGTGAAGAAGCCTTAATGCCTCTTTGGGATTTCTCTTCCTTGACTCTAAATCAGCCTTTATTGCACACATATAAATTATACAATCTTCCCTTTTTAGCCTATCTGTTATTTGATATATTCTCTCATCTAATAATTCAAGACATATATTCGCACTTTCATAGTCTCCAATACTCGAAAAACTTTCGGTTAAGTAAAGTAATGCAATACTTTTAGTCTCTGCCTCTTTAGCCTCATCCTCTAATTCGCTACTAATGACTTTCTTAAAATACTTAACGGCCTCATTAAAATTTCCAACATACAGATAATTAACACCTATGTCTGTATTTATCTCTAAAGCCTTCTTCCTTAAACCATTCTCCTCTGAAATTCTAAGAGCCTCGAGCTTACAATTAATGGCTTCTACACTTCTATTATCATAATCATATAAAACACCTAATTTATAATATGCATCAACAACACCTGTACATTTCAGTTCTCTTGCTAATGACAAAGTTTCTTCCATTAACTCAATAGATTTTTTCAAGCCACCTGGAGTTAAGTACAAATCGTTACATCTATCTATACTAAGCTCAACAATCTCGTCTCTTATATCTTCCATTTCACATACTTCAATCATTTTATGAAAAAATGCCGTAGATTTATTATACTCCTCAGCTTTTAAATAAATTTTACTTAACTCATAATAAGTATGGGCTTTCACTTCTGAATTATATATATTCCCTAATAAGGGAATCGCCTTATTTAATAGTTCTATTGCCACATCATACTTCAAATTATTAGCATTTATATACCCTAAAATAAAATATGATTTACAAATAACTTTATTATTAATTGATGTTTTTAAAGTATTAGAAACATATTCCTCCAGTTTTTTCTCTTCACTATCTGATAAAACCTTAATTTCTTCTGATAAAATTAAATCAATAATATCATTTAATCTTTCCTCAACATTTAACTTTTCATTTTTATTTATAAGGATTAAATACAACCCACCAACTAATAAACTTAAAATAATGATAAAAATAATACCTACTTTAATGTTTTTCTTCATAAATCCCCCAAAGTAAAATCAAACACATATTCCAAAACTCAATATGTATTCTTGTACTTTATATATACATATTATATTTTAACATATTTTAACTTTTGTTACGCGAATTCCACAATTTTTTTTAATAATATTCAATGATAAACTTCCAATAAACCCCATCATCTTTATATAACTTCCTCAACCTTGTACTTTAGTAAATCGGTAGATGTAACACATGTATATCCAATCCCTAACCGAGATTACAATGCTGTTTTAACAAACTTATTTGTTAATAACAAACAAGCACCTGATTTTGTTGCAAAAAAAAGGCTGATGTCTTTCATCAGCCTCTTCTCTTATGAATTTTTCATTATTACACATTCAACTACATCTGCTGCCGCCTCACAAGCATCACAACACTTTTCAAAAAAATAGAAGTTCTCCTTCCAAGTTATAATTTCTATAGGATCTGTAGAAGTTGTAAATAAATTTCTCATACTTTTCGTATACAATCTATCTGCTTCTTCTTCTAAAGCATTTATGTCTATTATTAAATATCTAATTGTAGTAGATTTTTTATAATTATGGAATTCATCCATTAACTTTTTAAGTTTTTCACAGCTCTCAATAATTATAGAACAAAACTCTAAAGCCTCACTCCTTAGAGATGTTATGTTAAACATATATAACCTTACTAGTACATCTTCCACTGCATCAGTAACATTATCAATCTGGTGTGATAATTCTATTATATCTCCTCTTTCAATTGGAGTAATGAACTCTTTAGCTAATTTATTCATCATATCATGTTTTTTCACATCTGCAGTATGTTCTATTTCATGCATCTTCTCTAATCTATCTTCCAATTGACCTGCATCAAAATCCTTCAAAATTTCATTAAGCAAAGAAGCTGCCTCACATGAATATATCACTAGTTCTGCCATCATTTCAAAGTAATCATTACCTTTTTTCTTTCCCATTTTATATACTCCCTCTCTAAATACAGTTCTATTCTAGAAAATTGAAATAAAGATTTTTGCCATTAGAAATCCTATAAGTCCACAGCCAGGGAAAGTAAGAACCCATGTCCAAATCATTTCCTTAACTACGCCCCAATTTACAGAGCTTAGTCTTTTTGCTGCTCCAACTCCCATAATTGCAGTTGTCTTAGTATGTGTTGTACTTACAGGAATGCCAGTTACTGATGAAATGAGAAGACATCCTGCTGCTGCGACATCCGCTGCAAAGCCCTGATAGGTTTCTAATTTAACCATATCCATGCCTACAGCCTTAATAATTTTATATCCTCCAATTGATGTTCCTAATGCCATTACTGCAGAACTTAAAACCATTAACCATATTGGAATAACAAAGCTGCTAACATTGGCTTGTCCTTCTGCTAAAAATATTCCTAGCATGAAAACTCCCATAAACTTTTGTCCATCTTGAGCTCCATGCATAAATGCCATTGCTGCTCCACCACAAACCTGAGCACCTTGAAATGGTCCTGTTGATTTTCTTCGATCAATCCCCTTACATATAAACTCTATTATTTTTACAGTTATCCATCCCATAGTGAATCCAAGTCCCGTAGATAAAATTAATCCATATACAACTTTTATCCATTCTGAACCATTTATTCCACTCAATCCACCTTGAAGTGCTATTGCTGCACCAGATAACCCTGCTATTAATGCATGGCTTTCACTAGTCGGAATTCCAAAGTACCATGCAGCTGTCGCCCAAACAACAATAGCAAATAATGCTGCACATAATGCCACTAAAGCAATCTGTGGATCTCCACCAAAATCAACCATCTTATATATTGTTTGTGCTACATTAGCATTTATTGTAGTCATAACAAATACTCCAAGGAAATTAAAAAACGCAGCCATCAAAATTGCTGGTCTCGGCTTAATTGCTCTTGTTGAAACGCAAGTAGCGATAGCATTTGGTGCATCAGTCCACCCATTTACTAAAATTACACCTAACGTTAAAATAGTGGTTATTAATAGAGGTACATTATGTATTATCTGATTAATAAATTCTCCGAAAGAAATAGTCATTTAATATCTCCCTTCCTTTTAAGATAAATTAAATAATTTACCTCAAGAGTATACTTTTTTACTGATAATTATAATGCTTTTAAATAAATTTAAGTCCCATCCCCTCTCTCATAACACACATACATAAATGTAATATAATTCATTTTATACCTTTATCATCCTACCATTATACTATTATGTCAACAAATTCTTTTAATAAATAAAATAAAAAATCACCTATAATCAGCCTTTAATACCAATGCTGACTATAGGTGTTCTTGCATTTTTATATTGTATTTTTTAGTTTTCTAAAAGCTTTATTAAGCTTCTCTTTAGATCTATATATTCCTTACAAAGTGATACTTCATTTTCCCCACACTCTGGAAGCTGAATCTTTATTTCCCCTTTAATTACTGCCGGCTTTTCTGTTATTACATAAACTCTATCAGAAATTAGTATAGCCTCATCTATATCATGGGTTATAAATAATATTGTAGAGTTCATTTTTTGCTTTAAATCAATTAGCCATTTTTGAAGATTTTTTCTTGTTATTGAATCTAATGCGCCAAAAGGTTCATCCAAAAGCATAATTTCATTTGAAGTTAGAAAGGTTTTAAGAAAATTTGCTCTCTGCTTCATTCCTCCCGACAACTGAGTTGGATATTTGTATTCAAATCCTTTAAGCCCAAAGGTTTCTATATATTTCTCAACTTCCCTGCGGGCTTCACTTTTCTTAATCCCTTTAAGTACAAGTGGAATTGCAATATTATCAATAACCTTTTTCCACGGAACCATCATATCCTTTTGATACATATAACTCACTTTACCACTAATATCAACTTCTCCACCATCTATATTAGTTAGCTTTGTAATTATGTTAAATATAGTACTTTTTCCACTACCTGACGGCCCTACAATAGAAATAAGCTCTCCTTCATTTACATGAAGGGTTATATCCTTCAATATTTTCATGTTATCATAGGACTTACTTATATGATTTAAGCTTATCTTACTTTGGAAGGAACTCATTTGTATAAGCCTCACTTGCTTCTAAATTTTCTTTTATAAGATTATTTTCTAAAAGAAATTGAGTATAGTTATTCCAAACACTATCTTTCATTTCTCCCCATCTTGATGCATCAGCTTTATACTCATCAGCTAAGAATTTCTGGCTTTCTATTGCCAATTGTTCATCAATTTCTGGAACAGCTTTAACTAATATTTTTGCTGACTCTTCTGGGTTTGTGATAGCATACTCATAACCCTTTGTTGTTGCTTCCATAAACTTTGAAACCATATCTGCTTTCTCTGCAAGTACCTTTTCAGATGCTGCTATGATTGGAGTATAATAATCTAATCTCTCATCCAATTCTCTTAAAGGAATATAGTTAATATCGAAATTTCTTAGTTTTGCTGATACATTAGTCCAACCTTCAAAAGTCCACTCAAAGTCAATATTATTCTTCGTTGCAATAAAGAAATCTTCACTTCCAACATCCACAGTAGTTAACTTTGAAAAATCAGCTCCATTCTTCTCCATAACAGCCTGTAATATTGCTCTTTCACTAGGACCACCGAATCCCCCGTAAACTTTACCTTCAAAGTCTTTAACAGTCTCAATATTCTTCTCCTTTGGAGATGCAAAACCTGATGTATTATGTTGTATAATTGCTGCTATAGCTTTCACTGGTAATGGCTCATCGGAAGTTTTAGCATAGGTTAAATCTTCTTGATAGCTTACTGCAAAATCTCCTTTTCCTGCAGATATTAACTGTAATGATGACCCTTCTGAAGGCTGAATTATTTCAACATCAAGACCTAAGTCCTCATAATACCCTAATTCCTTTGCAACGTAAAACCCTGTATGATTTGTATTTGGTGTCCAATCTAAAATTACCCTTACTTTTTCAAGTCCATTTTCTTCAGCCTTATCCTGTTTTGTACCACATCCACTTAAAAATAAAACTGAACTTAATCCAAGTGCAACTAATGCTGCTAATTTCTTTTTCATTATCTTAATCCCCTTTGCTCTTTAGTATTTTTAATGAAACTCTTTCTAATATTTTTCGAAATAATGCTCTACTAAGTAAGTTCGAACATCCAAACCATATATTTAGATTCTCCCTTAACTATTGCTTACTTTATTTTCCCTATTCCAAGGTGTACATAATTTCTCACTGATTCCAATAACATAGAAAATTATCATACTCATTAATACAATAACCACAATTGCTGCAAACATCTTATCTAAAGCATATGTACTTCTTGCTCTTGTCATATATACTCCAAGCCCTTTATCTCCTCCGAGCCACTCTCCAATTACCGCCCCCATAATGCTGTAGGTTGCTGCAATTCTAAGTCCCGAAAAGAAATTTATTATTCCATAAGGAAGTTTCAAATGGAAGAACCTCTTTAATTTGGATGCCCCCATTAATTTAAAATGATTTATTAAATCTTTATCTACATTTTCCAATCCATCAGAAATACTGATTACAATTGGGAAAAAACAAACAATAACAACTACAATTATTTTTGGAAGTGCCCCAAAGCCAAACCAAATAATAAATAATGGTGCCAATGCAATTACAGGAACCGTTTGGGATACAATAAATACTGGATATACAGCCTTCTTTACCATTGGCATTAAATCCATGACTATTGCTAAAATAAGTGCTAAAGCAACCGCTATGCTAAATCCTACAACACTTTCATATAGTGTTGCCATTATATGAGGTACCATTGCATTAAAATCCATGACTAAAGCTAAAGCAATATCACTAGGTGCAGGCATTATATATTTTTGTATGCCTCCAAGATTTATTACCAGTTCCCATATGACAAGTAAGGCAGCCATAAATAATATTGGCAGGCTTATATCTAAAATCGATTTAGATTTCTTCATTAGTTTTCCT
This sequence comes from Clostridium culturomicium, assembly GCF_000821305.1. Taxonomy (GTDB): domain Bacteria; phylum Bacillota; class Clostridia; order Clostridiales; family Clostridiaceae; genus Clostridium_J; species Clostridium_J culturomicium. Next base: position 251,897 of record NZ_CCXK01000015.1, read on the forward strand.
CCTTTCCTCATTTATCATAAATAAAAAAACGTATAGCTTCCCTTCATTGAAAACTATACGTTAGATAATTCTTAAATAATCTATATATCTACTTAATATCTTCCTACGCTGGTATTATCCAAATCAGGTACTATGGGTCGAAATCATCATTTCCTCTCAGGCAAAACGCCTCCCCAGATAAATTTACTATGAAATTAATTATTAATTTCATAGTAATGGACAATTCCCCATTTTGTCAATGCTTTAATTTATAATCCTATGAAAGTTATTATAAATTACCTCAATAAGCTTCTGCTCTTCAATTCCTTTAATTATCGAAGCACTTTTAACAACATTCTTTATTTCTCTTGGGTATCCATAATCTCCATTAATCCATTCAAGAGCTGTTGGCCCATCTGTCTCTACCAATAGTTTATCTAATGGAATCCTCTTTAATACTTCTTCTGTTAAATCAGAATATCCTAAGTCAACACTTATAGTAAAGTAACAGCCTAACTCTATCAGCTTATCTAAAATATCTAAAGGTCCACTGTACCAATGTATAATTGCCTTGTTGTAATTTCTAATTTTTAATGCCTCATATATTTCCTGCTCTGCATTTTTAGTATGGATTGAAACAAATTTACTTCTTTTAATCGATTCATCTAAAATAAAGTAAAATATCTCTCTTTGCTTAGAGTCTAAGCTCCTATCTTCAACCCATAAAAAATCCAAACCTATTTCTCCAATAAGCGTACTCTCCTCTATGTATGGTATTATGTCTTTTAACTCTCCAGCAAACTCAGACACACTATTAGGATGAATTCCAAAGGTAGGAATTATGTATTCACTTTGCTTTTCATATTCCTTATTTAAAATATAACTGTCCACATCCATACTATTTGCTAAAGTAATAATCTTATTATCATTTATATCACTTATAGCTTCTCCTATATTTTCACCATAAAAGTCTAAGTGATTATGTGCATCTACGTACATATTATTTTCATTCTTTATCATATATGTTCATCCCCCTGATTTTTCTCAAATATATTAATAGCCTTATCTTTTTCTAAAATAAAAATCATATCAACCCTTTAAATGTATCAATGCTATTATATCACTTAACCTTTTCTTCTGATATTATCACCTAAAACATAAAGTTACCATTAACCATGCCATACATATTTCTAAAATTTTAAATGAAAATTATATTTAACTGTATCTTCCTTCTCTTTATTGTTAATAATACTGATAAAATTATTACATTCATAAATAGATACTTCAGGATAACTTACAGAAAAATCTCAACAATAATTGTTTTGTACGTTGCATTTTCATATGCAAATAACAAGGAGTGATTTAATGAAAGTAACTATTATCGGTGCTGGTAATATTGGAACCTACCTTGCAGCTTATATATCTTTAAAGAAAGATTGCAAAGTATGGGTCTATACCTCTAAATCAAATTTCTTTAATAAAGAACTAACTCTCCTAGAAGAAGAAAAAAACTTTGAGCATCATGTTAAGTTGCACTGTGTTACCTCAGACATAAAAGAAGCAGTCAGAAATGCTGACTACATATTAATAACTCACCCTTCATTTATAGTTGAGAATACAATTAATGAAATAACACTCCATGCAAAAAAAGGGGCCGTTATTGGTGCTATCCCTAGTTTTGGAAGTAAAGAGGAATACTATATAGATGATTTAATAAAAAAGGGCTGCATATTCTTTGGAAGTCAACGCGTACCATCCTTAACAAGACTAATAACCTATGGTAAAGCTATTTCCTTAAAGCAAAAAAATGCATACATGAAATTAGGTGTTATTCCTCAAGAATATAACGAAAAAGTCTGCAGTGATATGACTACCCTAATAGATATACCTTGTACCCCATTTTACGATTATCTAACTTCACCTGAAATTTCATACGCTACATCACCTCACCCATCTAAAATTTATGAAATCTTCAGTGTATATTCTGATAACATTGTATATAAAAAAATACCTCTTTTTTATGAGGAATGGGGTGATGATTCTTCTGCAATGCTTTTACAGCTAAGTGAAGACCTCAAAAAAGTATTCTTAGAATTAAAACAGCTATATGATACTAACAATAAAAATTTTGATAGCTTAAAAACTTATTTTAATATCCAGACCCCAGAGCAATTAACTCATAAGATTAGAACTTCACCAAACTTTAATTCTCTTGATGAAACTGATAAAGGACATCATCTTGATTCCGAATCTAGCTTTTTCATAGATGACCTTCTTAACGGCCTATGCGTTCTAAAATCCTTTTCTGAAATTTTATGTCTTGAGGTTACAACTCTAGATAAAGTAATTTATTGGGCTCAAGAACTACTTGAAAAAAATTATATTGAAAATGGATCCTTATGCGGTGAAGATATAAAACATTTAGTAACTCCTCAGACTAAAGACATAAATTCAAAAGATGATTTATTAAAAATAATACTTTGATAAAATAAAATGAACTACACCTATTTTTCTATAGATGCAGTTCATTTTTTCTTTCAAATTGCACAGTTTATTAAATTCTAAACATTTCTCCCACTAACTACTGAATTCAAATTTCTTATCTAACATACTTGCCTATGTTTGCATTTTCATCAATTACAGCTTCAATATTTGAACCTTTGCTCACCATAATTGTTGTAACTCCTGGTCCATGTCCTGCTTTAACACAATCACTATGAACAATTACTCCAACACTTACAGCTCCCTTTAAATATCCTCTTCCATAAGAGTTATCACAGTCCTGTAATAAAACTAAATCTCCAAATTTTAATTTATCTAGACCTAATCTCTTTATTTCAGCTTCATCCCCAGTCATAATATCATAATCTCCAGTATATGCACTTGGAGATCCAATACCTGATCCCATTAAATATGGTGGAACTACTGCCACAACTGGAACCTGAAGTTTGCCATCTTTTTCTGTTATATTCATTTTCTCAAACATATCTGGATCAATACTCATTAATTGAATCTCTGGATAATCCTTCAACTTTAATCCTTGTCCATAAGCTTTAACCATAATCTTATCATCAATAGTTAATTTTTCTAAAGTAGACTGTTCAAAGCAGATTAAAACATGATCAATTCCGCCATGCATTCCAGTTACATAGCCCTTCTCTCCAGCAGCTTCCCCAGAAACAATCTTAGCTTCATTTCCAATGCAGGCAAAGGTCATTAACGCTGCATTTTCATCCTTATTTTCATTTCTTATTGAAACTCCTGGTTCAACATGATCACCAGCCCATCCAAAGGCTGAATCCCCAATTCTCACATTATAAGATATCCCTCCTGTAGCTGGCAAAACCATTGGAATTCCATCATGGGTGATTCTATATCCCCCACCAACTGGATGATGTATTTTTCCCATAACTGACCATTTCACTACTTTATCTCTATTGGTTTTTAATTTATTACTCATGCATTTTCCTCCTAACAATTCATTTAAATTATAATTTCCTATACCTCTTTCGCTAAATGTTATTAAATTTCCTTCTATTTTTCAAACAAACTTCTTCGCTTATACAAATGGCTATTTTACTTAATTTACAAATGGTTTAAATCTATTTACATACATCTAAAACTTATATGTTTAAATAATCAAACTATTGACAATAAATCAAAAAAACTTTAAAATATTTTCTGTATTAGTAAAAGTTAACTTCAAGTTTAGTATTACTAAACTTTTGTTGAATTTTTATAAGGAGGTCTTATGAGTACTGCATTTTTATTAAAAGTCTACTTATCAGTTGGATGGATGTAAATTAAATTTTTAGGAGGTATATTATGAATATTGAACAACTAGGACGACACATTTTAGTAGAGTATTATAACTGCGATAAGGAGTTATTAAAAAATCATGAGGCTATTGAGGAATATATGAATCAGGCTGCCAAGGAAGCAAATGCAACCATTGTTACCAGCTGTTTTCATAAATTCAACCCATGGGGTGTTAGTGGAGCTGTAATTATACAAGAATCCCACCTTACCATACACACCTGGCCAGAATATGGATATGCATCAGTGGATTTATTCACCTGTGGTGACACCGTTAATCCATGGAATGGATTTAAGTATCTTGAGAAAGTTTTAGGTGCAGACAGAAGTGAATCAACGGAAGTTTCCCGTGGACTTTTCGATAAAATTAAAACCTTTGGCAATGGCCAATATAATGATTTTGCAATAGCACACAAATTGGAGGTATAGGAAAGATGAATATGGAATTATGGTATACAGAAAATCAAACGGAGAATGTTAATTTTTCAATGAAGGTTAAAAAACATCTTTATTCTGCAGAAAGTGAGTTTCAAAAGATAGACGTAATAGACACCTATGAATTTGGAAGAGTACTCGTTATTGACAATTGGACAATGGTAACTGAAAAAGATGAATTTATTTACCATGAAATGATTACTCACGTAGCTTTAGCTACAAATCCTGAAATAAAAAATGTTCTTGTTATCGGTGCTGGAGATGGTGGTACCATTAGAGAGCTGACTAGATATAAAAATATAGTAAACATAGATATGGTTGAAATAGATGAGCTTGTAGTAAAAGCTTCTATTGAACACCTACCTTTTACTTCTAACAAATTATCTGATCCAAGAGTAAATTTATTCTTTGAGGATGGCATAAAATTTGTTGAAGACAAGAAAAACAAATACGATTTAATTATCGTTGACTCAACAGATCCATTTGGCCCAGGAGAAGGTCTATTCTCAACTGCTTTTTACACAGATTGTTACAACGCATTAACTGAAAATGGAATTCTAATTAATCAGTGTGAAAGTCCATATTACTCACATAATGCATATGAGATGAAGAGATCTTACTCAAAGCTAAATAAATTATTTAATATTTGTAAGGCATATCAATATCACATGCCAACTTACCCTTCAGGTCATATGATTTTCGGTTTTGCATCAAAAAAATTAGATCCTGTTAAAGATTTAAATGCAGAAAACTGGAATGCTTTAGGCCTTGAAACTAAATACTATAATACAGAATTACATAAGGGTGCATTCTGTCTTCCAAATTATGTACTTGATATGTTAAATAACAACGAATAAATTTTATAAAATAACTAAGGCATGGAAATCCTTAGATGCTCCATGCCTTAGTTTTATATAAAATAAATTTATTAATTACATTATCATACTTACTATTTTCTGCAGTGTAAAATCGTTTAACAATTAACACTTCATAATTGCTTTCTCTTAACTATATGTATACTATTTATAAAATTTAAAATTCAATTTTCTTAAAATTTACTCCATTAAAACAAAGTTATGAAGCAAAGATATCCTATCTCTAAAATAGTATCTCCAAAGCCATCTTTAATAAACTCAACTACTGCCTCTGTATTATTTCCAATTATCCTTGAAAATGCAACAATATAATCCTTAACATCTTGAAGGTTCAAATCTTTATTCTCACTCATACTAAACTTGATAAACATAGCATATCTAACTAATAAATACTCTAGTACAATAAGTTCAAATGCAATAATCATTTCATTTAAATCGCTGCTTATGCAATTGCTTAAAATCTTTGAAACAACACACCTTTCTAAAAGTTCATCAAAATTTTTAAAATCAGACTTAAATTGATTCCAGTTTTCAGCTAATTCCTCAAGCTCAGCTTCTTCTGCAAAGTCCGAAATATCACTTAGAATCTCCTTTAAGCCTTCTACTTCTTTATAATTTTCAATTATATCTATAAAAAGATAATTAATTTCTTCAATAGCTCCGTCTATATCTTCTTCTAATTCATCACAATCAGCAATTACTTCTTCTACTTTTGCTCTATCTTTATATCTTTCAATAGTATTGATAAGTGCTCCTCTTCCAAAGCTTTTATACTTTAAGAGCTCCATAAGCATTTGATATGAAACTATAAGCTTTTTATCTAAAGCTAAATCTTCTTCCTTAGTTATATTTTCAAGGCCAGATCTAATTTCATACTCTAATAAATCAATATTATTTTCTACACTACTATCCGAATTCATTGTAAGCTTACCTTGAATATTGCTAATAATCTCAACAACCTCCGGACATGAGCATGATAAAGATAGCTCTTTTTTACCACCTACTGTATTCTCTATTCTTGGAAAACTTCTACAAGTTAAAGCTAAATTCTCTTCACCATGGTTCTTAATTATCTGGCATAATCCCATATTATCAAGAAACGGACATGCCTCATTGGTCTCCTTATTAACGAAATACGCTTGTTTTTTACCACATTTTCTACTTTCAATGTTTTTTAATATGTACTCTTTATTACCTTTTTCACAATTCCATCTTTCATAGGTATCATCATCTATTCCAATATCCCAACCTGCACAACATGTAAATCTACATTTTTCAGCTGTACACTTAAATTCATCATAACCTTGTATCTTTAATATCTCGTCCTTATTACTCATACTTTTTACTCCATTTATTAATTTATTTAATTCCACTAAAACTACTTTCAGCATAGCATACATTTAAGCAAACTATAGGTCCTAACTCATAACTTTAAACCCTTACTTTAGCACTACCTATTATACTTCTATTAATTCCTCTGAACAACTACCAACATCATAGTATAGTTTCCCTACCCTGCTGTTTGTATATCTTTGATTATTTAATAAAGTAAAGAGCCTTCCAAAATTAGAAGGCTCTTACCTGAATATAATTAACTGTATCGTAACACTTTATAGATATCAGTTAGTATATAAATTAATTCATTAACTTATGCTCATTATATATTGGATATTTCTCTGTTAATCCCACAACTAGTTCTCTAGCTTTCTCTATATCTTTATAAGTAAGACATAAATCAATCGCCTTTGCAATTACCTTCATATCTTCTTCCTTCATACCTCTAGTTGTTACCGCTGGTGTTCCTATTCTTATCCCACTAGTTACAAATGGTCCATTAGGGTCAAACGGAATTGTATTTTTATTAGTTGTTATATATGCTTCATCTAAGACTTTTTCTGCTTCCTTACCGGTAATATTTTTATTAGTTAAATCAACTAGTATTAAATGGTTATCAGTTCCTTCAGTTAATAGTTTAAAGCCTCTGTTCATAAGCTCTTCTGATAAAACCTTAGCATTCTTTACTACTTGTTTTTGATACTCCTTAAATTTCTCACTTAAAGCTTCCTTAAAACATACTGCCTTAGCTGCAATAATATGTTCTAAAGGTCCACCTTGAGTTCCTGGGAATATTGCTTTATCTATAACCTTGCCATATTCAGCTTTACAAAGAATAATTCCTCCACGAGGTCCTCTTAGAGTTTTATGAGTTGTACTTGTAACAAAATGCGCATACTCACAAGGGTTTTCATGAAGACCAGCTGCAACTAAACCAGCTATATGTGCCATATCAACCATAAGTAATGCTCCAACTTCATCAGCTATCTCTCTAAATCTTTTAAAGTCAATAGCTCTTGGATAAGCACTTGCACCTGCAACAATTAATTTTGGCTTAATGTCATGAGCAATCTTTCTTACATTCTCATAATCAATTAATCCATCTTCCTTAGTTACTCCATATTCATGAAAATCAAAGTATTGACCAGAAATATTTACAGGCGAGCCGTGAGTTAAATGTCCACCTTGTGAAAGGTTCATACCCATTACTTTATCACCTGGTTTTAAAACTGCAAAATATACTCCCATATTTGCATTTGCTCCTGAATGTGGTTGAACATTAGCATGTTCTGCACCAAAAACTTCCTTAAGTCTTTCTATTGCTAAACTCTCAATCTCATCAATATATTGACATCCTCCATAATATCTCTTACTTGGATAACCCTCTGCATATTTATTTGTAAGATGGCTTCCCATAGTCTCCATAACTTCAACTGAAACTATGTTCTCTGATGCTATTAATTCAATATTTCTCTGTTGCCTAATTAACTCTTCCTTCATAAGACTATATACTGCTGGGTCAAATTTTCTTAAGTTCTCAAACATATTCATCATCCCTTCACTAGTAAAACACTTTGATACTTAGAATCTAAAACACACTTATTCTATTATAAATATGTTACTTTTATTTATGCCTTATTGCAATAGATAATTATTATTTTGTAATACCATTTGTTTTACTTATCTTTATTATACAAACCTTCTTGGAATAGTGAATTTAATTTCTCTCTCTATCTCACCTAAGAGTCTAGAATCCTTTGGATCAACAAATAAACATGTATATCCTTCTTCACCAGCTCTTCCAGTTCTGCCGATACGGTGAATATATGTCTCTATTTTTTCAGGGATGTCATAATTATATATATGACTTACTCCATTTATATCTAGTCCTCTTGAAGCAACATCTGTTGCAATTAAATATTGGATATCTGCATTCCTAAAAGACTTCATAATTCTTTCACGTTTATTTTGTGGAATATCACTATGAATCACCTTGCAGTTATATCCTTTTCTATGCATCACTACCTCAAGCTCATCAGCTCTTCTCTTAGTTCTGCAGAATATAATAGCCATAAAAGGATTATCTTCATCTAAAACAGTACATAAAGCATCCCTTTTTAATCTATCTGTTGTTTCCACAACCTGCTGCTTTATATTTTCAAGAGTTACCTCTTCTTTTTCAATAGTTACAACCACAGGATCATTCATATATCTGTATGCCAGCTTTTTCACTGCAGAATCCATTGTGGCAGAGAAGCATAAGGTCTGAACCCTTTTATGGCATACTTTCATTATCTTATTAATTTCATTTTTAAATCCCATAAGCAGCATCTGGTCTGCTTCATCAATAACTACAGTTTTTATTTTCTTTAAATCAACAGTATTTCTTTCTATATGGTCAAGAAGTCTTCCAGGTGTAGCAATAATAATTTGTATATTGCCTTTCAGTTTATTCAGCTGTGCTCCTATATCCTTTCCTCCATACATAGCTAAAACACCAACATCTTTACCTTCCTTTAGCTTTGCAGTCTCTTCAGTAATTTGTATAGCAAGTTCTCTTGTTGGAGCAACTATTAAACATTGAATATATTTCGATTCTGGTAAGATATTTTCAAATATAGGAAGTAAAAAAGCTAATGTTTTACCTGTGCCTGTTTGTGCTTCCGCTATAACATCCTTACCATTTAATATCTCTTTAATGCTACCTATTTGAATATCTGTTGGATTTGTTATTCCATTTCTTTTTAAAACCTTTATTATATCTTCATTTATTCCAAGTTCTTTAAATGTCATTTGTTTTACCTCTTATCATATATTTCAAATAATTATATCACTATAAATTGAAAACACCAACATTAAGCTGTTGGTGTTTTTTCCTGGTGGTGGCGTATAGTGCCCCTTCAAATCTACCAGTAACATATTCCATTATTTATTAGTACAATTCCAACATATAATAAAACTACACCTAACATTTTTCCTTCTATGTAAATAGTTAATACTTACGTATTACTAAGTCTCCTGAATTTACTAGCATTTTGCGTATGTAATTATGACATGTACTTATAGCACACTCTATATTCTGTGTTAAATTACTAAGTACTCTTAAAACAAACCCATTTTCCTCCAGTAAAGAGATTCCATAACTTATTGGCAACTCCAATTCCTTTAATTTAATTCTCAATAAATCTATAACTTCTTTTGAGATCCTATAATCTATTACTATTAGAGTTCCAAAATTTTCGTATCCCTCAAAATAACCTAAGCCTGTAACATCATATTCTTTTGGATTTATCAAAAGATTATCCAGTAAAACAAGCCTATTATCTACATAGATCTTTGTACTTAATTGAAGATTACTATATTGAAACTTGTCACCCTCTGGAGACCACCCAGAAGTTATTGCATCAGAATAAATAAGTGTAGAAGAAGAAGTTAAATAAATATTATTTTTTTGCTTATATTCTGCATCTCGATAAAGAATTACAGAATCCATAATATACTCTAATACACTACCCTTTTCTAATTTTATATCTGTCTCTTGTTCAGTTTTATAACCCTTTAAACATTTATATACTTTAGTTGCTGCTTGTGTTGTTACAATTGCTCTTGCATCTTCCTTCAGGTAAACTGAATTCCTATACTTTTCACCTTCTACATATCCTCCTCCAAGTCCTAAAATAAAATATGTAGAAATCTTCTCTTTATCTAGGTGAATTGTAGGAGATACTTTAACTAATCCATTAAAATACTTCTTAGATATTACTGTTACATTTCCTCTTTTTTCTAATTCTATATGAAATTCCCCTGCATAATTGCACCCATTCATAACATTAAATTCCTTCTAGTAAACAATTGCTCTTTATCCAATTCAATACTTCATTTAATCCTTCATCACTTTTTAAATTAGTGAATATAAAGCTCTTTTCTCCCCTGAAGGTCAAGGTATCCCTTTTCATAACTTCCAAGTCAGCTCCAACATAAGGCGCTAAATCAATTTTATTTATTACAAACAAATCACTTTTTATCATTCCTTGACCAGCTTTTCTTGGAATTTTTTCTCCTTGAGCAACGTCTATTATATATATTGAAAAGTCTACCAAATCAGGGCTAAATGTTGCGGCTAAATTATCTCCACCACTTTCGAGAAAGATAATATCTAAATCATCAAATCTTTCTTTAAGCTCTTCAATTGCTGCAAAATTCATAGAGGCATCTTCACGAATTGCTGTGTGAGGACATCCTCCTGTTTCAACTCCAATAACTTTATCTTCTGGCAGAACAGAGTTTTTCACTAAAAACTTAGCATCCTCCTTTGTATAAATATCATTTGTTATTACAGCACAATTATATTTATCTTTCATCTGTCTAGTTATTCTCTCTATAAGTAAAGTTTTCCCGCTTCCAACGGGACCACCTACTCCTATAATAATAGGTTTCAAATATCTCACCCTTTCATAATACTATAATAGTTTTATGACATAAAAAGTCTAAAATCTAATACTTCATGATTTATTTGTGAAAGTTCTATACCTGGACTACACGCACCAAATAGATCATAATCCAATTTTTTTGTTTTATCATATAAGCCATTAAAACCTTCACTAATTTCTTTTAAAAGTAACTGTCCATCCTTTTGTCCTAGTGGTATTCCTCTAACTGCATTCTGTATAAGTGTATATACCGTACTATACATATGATATACGATTCCTTCCCTTTCACTAAAATCAAGGGAATACATTGCTATAGCAAACACTATTGCAGGATGACCAAAAACTTCTTTATTCTTTATCTTTTCACCATAATCCTTTAATAGTTCAACGTCATAAAGCTGTAAAAAAAGTTCTATCATCCTACTTGCAACAAGCTTTCCTCCATTCCTGGTTTCCACTGCAACACTGCTTACTGTTATCTCTCTATCCAATTGCCATATTCTATCAAGGTCCATTTTTCTTAAGGATTCATATACTATTCTTATCGCTAATCCATCATTATAAATAAATACATTCTTCAAAAATACCCTTAGCCATTCTTTCAATGTGCTTCTATCTTTAATCTTATTATCTCTAAGGTAAGTTTCCATGCCATAAGAATGATTAAAAGAACCTATTGGAAAGTTAGAATCACATATTTGCATTACTCTAAGAACATTTAAGACTTTATCTCCATCATTAATGTGTATGCCCGAATTCAACATGTCTAAATGCCTTTTCTAGTTTGATATCTTCTCTTGAATAGTTAATATTATCCCTCTTAAGCTCATCTTCTACCAACCTATCATATTGAATTATCATTTCTCCATTGCTAAATTGTGCTTGTAAATGTCTATTTCCAAGCTTATGTGCAATCTCTCCCATCTCATTCATGGATTTAGGTTTAATCACTAATACATCTTCACTCTTTGTCCTTACAACTATAATTTTATTATCTTCATTGAAAAGTAAATCTCCATCTTTAATTCGTTCTCCATTCTCCAAAGAAATTCCATATTCTCTTTTATGATCAGATGTAACCCTTAATATTCTTTTTAATAAATCTTCACTATCTACATAAATTGTTTCTACATGATACTTTTCTAAGTTTTCTAAACTATTTATATTGCCCAGTATCTTATTAAAAACCATTGTTTATTTCCTCCTCTAGAATAAATAATATCTTTGCGCTAACGGTAATTCTTTTGCCGGTTCACAAGTTATAAGCTCTCCATTTACAGTTACATCATAAGTCTGAGGATCTACTTCAAGCTTTGGAGTTTCATTATTTAACTTCATATCCCTTTTAGTTAAATTCCTTATTCCCTCAACTGGTAATATAAGCTTTTGAAGTCCTAACTTCTCTTTTATTCCATGATCATAAGCATACTTAGAAACAAATGTTGCGCTTGTTAGATATTTTGCTTTTCCAAGTGCAGCAAAACATTCTCTATAAAACTCTGGCTGACAAGTTGGAATTGATGCATTAGCTTCTCCTATAATTGATCTTGCTGCCATACCGCCTTTTAAAACAAGATGTGGCTTTACACCAAAGAAAGCAGGATCCCAAAAAACTAAGTCAGCCATTTTTCCCACTTCTATAGAGCCAACATATTTTGAAATTCCCTGAGCTAGTGCTGGATTAATAGTATACTTCGCTATATACCTTCTGACTCTGTTATTATCATTTTCTTCAGAATCGCCTGGAAGAATACCTCTTTGCTTTTTCATCTTGCTAGCTGTTTGCCATGTCCTTGTAATTACTTCTCCAATTCTGCCCATTGCCATTGCATCAGAACTCATAATACTAAAAACGCCCATATCTTGAAGAATATCTTCCGCTGCTATTGTTTGATGACGTATTCTTGAATCTGCAAAAGCTATATCTTCTGGCACTTTTGCATCTAAATGATGACACACCATAAGCATATCTAAATGTTCTGCTATTGTATTAACAGTGAATGGTTTTGTTGGATTAGTAGATGCCGGTAATACATTTAAGTGAGATGCTACTTTTAATAGATCCGGAGCATGCCCTCCCCCTGCACCTTCTGTATGATATGTATGAATTGTTCTTCCTGCAATTGCTTCAATAGTATGCTCTACAAATCCGCCTTCATTTAATGTATCAGAATGAATAGCAACTTGAACATCATATTTATCTGCTGCCTTTAATGAATAATCTATAGCTGATCTTGTCGCACCCCAATCTTCATGTACCTTAAGCCACAAGCTCCAGCTTCTATTTGTTCAGCATTAACATCTATGTTCGAGCCACTTCCCTTTCCTAATATACCTATATTCATTGGAAACTGTTCACAAGCTTGAAGCATTCTATAAATATTCCACGCACCTGGTGTAGATGTTACTGCATTAGTTCCATCAACTGGCCCTGTGCCTCCCCCTACAAGAGTTGTAATCCCCCCTTCTAATGCAACATTAATTTCACCTGGATTAATATAATGAACATGAGTATCTATTCCTCCTGCTGTTACTATTCTCCCTTCTCCTGCTAATGCTTCAGTGCTAACACCAACAATGAAATCAACATCATCCATTGTATATGGATTTCCACCTTTTCCTATAGCTAATATCTTTCCATCTCTTATTCCTATATCAGCCTTATATATACCGGTATAGTCAACTATAGTGGCACCAGTTATAATGAGATCCGCTACCATTGGATTGTCTCTTGTTTCAATTGCATTTTGCCCCATACCATCTCTTAAAACCTTACCACCACCGAACTTACACTCATCACCATATCCTGTATAATCTTTTTCTATCTCTATTATTAAATCTGTATCACCAAGTCTTATCTTGTCTCCCTTTGTTGGTCCAAATAACTCTGTATAACGATGCCTATCTATTTTAAAACTCATTCTTTACCCCTTCTTCCATCCAAAAATCCGTCAACAAGATTTCTAAGTCCGTAAACTCTTCTTGTACCACCTATATTTATAAGAAATACTTCTTTTTTGTCTCCTGGTTCAAATCTTACTGCTGTTCCAGAAGGAATGTCTAACCTCTTGCCATAAGATTTTTCTCTATCAAATTTAAGAAAATCGTTTACTTCGTAAAAATGATAATGAGATCCTATTTGTACTGGCCTATCACCAGTATTTACAACTTCCAATTTTATAGACTCTCTACCCTTGTTATATTCTATGTCTCCATCCATAATAATTAATTCACCTGGTATCATTTATACTTCTCCTTTCTTATTGTATTGGGTTATGTACTGTTACAAGTTTAGTTCCATCTGGGAATGTTGCTTCAACCTGAACTGTAAGAACCATCTCTGGAACCCCCTCCATAACATCATTCCTACTTAATACCTTTGTTCCGTATTCCATAAGATCCTCAACTTTTCGTCCTTCTCTAGCTCCTTCTAATAATTCATCAGTTATTAAGGCTACTGATTCTGGATAGTTTAATTTTAATCCCTTCTTTTTTCTCTTCCTTGCAACTTCAGCTGCAACAACAATCATTAGCTTTTCTTGCTCCCTTATAGTTAAGTGCACTTAAATTACCTCCTCTTTCTTTGATGCCCACACCAATATATTTTCTATTATTTGTAGAAAAATTATTACTATACAAAAATCCCCAAGACCTAGTCTTAGGGAATATTTAATATTCTCATCAATCTTATTCTTATATAACTTCTTTATCTATTTTTAAATACAACAAAAATAAACCCACGAAAATCAATTTAGATTTTCGTGGGTTTCATGGTGGAGGCGATGGGAATCGAACCCATGTCCGAAAGCCATACCACACAGGCATCTCCGAGTGCAGTTCCTATTTTAACATTCCTTCCGCAGAACCCCTAGGAACCAGGTTTCTACTTCAGTAGCTTCATAAATTCCGTCTCATGGTCAAAGCTTTCCATGATGCGGTTCCCCACTAAATGGCGCCTTATCCTAAGCCGTGGGCCTCAAAGGTAAGACGAGCGGCTATATTAAGCTGCTAACGCGAAATTATCTTCTGCGTTTATCTTTATTCCCATAGTTTTTTAAAGCGGGCCCATGAGTTCCCTCTACTCGCTTCCCATATGTCACGTACCCCCGTCGAAACCAGTACGCCCCCATATTAGGTAGTGGTACTCACAAGTGATCACCACGTAAACTTATTATAAACAATTAACCTGTTTATATCAAGTAAAGTTTTGTAAATTTTTTATGGTGTTATTGGATAGATTTCCTGTTACGTTCTTACTGGTAATGTATCCAGCACTAACTATTATGCCCAACTAATGATTTATAAAACACAATTACTCTTTCTTTACTTCTTTACAAACACAACAGCCTTCATATGGATGAGCTTGTACCCATAATTTATTAGAAGCAACTTTACATTATTTTTCATCATTAGCGCATTTTAAACTTAACTTCTTTACATCCTCTGGCCTTTCTAAGGCCGTAGAGTAGACCCCTGACTTATCAACTACTCTATTTAAACATTCTGTATTATCTAATTAAAATTCTTCTCTTCTTTTTTATTGATTCGTATCTATATATACTCATATATTATTCAACTCACTGACTTTTAGTACCACCGTCAGTACTTTTTTAAACAGATTTGAAATTCTACACATACTTCATAATCAATAAAAAAGACTTAAAGGATTTGCTCCCTTAAGTCTCATAATTTAATATTCTAATTTTCACCTTGTCCAAAAATTGAGCTTACAAAATCTTTTATCCAGTTCCAAAGCTTCTCAAAGAAACCTGTGTCCTCTAAGTATTTTCCTAAGGCAGACATATCTTCTTTAAACTTATCCGCTGCTTTATTTAGTGTATCCTTAACCTGGCTGTAATCTATATCTAAGTCATTAATATCAGACATTAGAGTAACAACTCTTGCCTTCATATTTTCGCTTATTTCTACCCCATATTTTTCTGTAACTTCACTAACTACTTTCGCAATTTGATCTTCATTATCTGGCTTTTCTTTAATAACTGCTGTTTTTATTTCATTTATCATGGCAGTAGCTTCAGTTTGTCCAACTTCATCTGCTAAATCTAAAGAAACTTCTATCTCTTCTGCAGCAGCCTGTTTGTTTTCTGTTTTAAGCTCTCCACCCATGATTTTTTCTGCTCCTGCTAAAATACCTGCAAGGGCTGATTCTCCTGTTACTGCAAAAGGTGCAGATGCTATAACCTCAGCATTTAATATTCCTGATGTTATTAAAGCATTTGCAAGCATGTCATCAGTTACTAAGGTTAAATTATTTGACTTAACATTTACTCCATTTTCCTTACTAACAAGCTTAACATATGCACTTGAATACCAGCCTCCAGTAAAGTTACTAAAGTCGTTAGGGTCAAGTCCTAGCTGTTTTATAGCCACTTCATTATCAACATAAGTTGCTTCCACGCTATCTGGAGCTTCAAAGTATTTTCTAAGCTGTGCTTCCTGAGCATCAGTTAAATCTACACCAAAACTTAATATTTCTCCTGAAGGATACTCTCCTCCCCTTGCTGCAAAGGCAGTTATAGGTGTTGAAAGACATAGCATAGTACTTAAAGCTATAGCTATTTTCTTTATATATCTCTTTATCATCTTTAATTCTCCTTACATTTCATATTTTAATCCCATAGTATATGTTTTAATTATATATTATATTTAAATAAAAATGCTATTTAGTTTTAAATCTTAAGAAATTCGTAAGCAAAACCCTCAATCTGTGGTTAATAACCCTCATTTGCAAATTGAAATGCATATAAAATTTCAATATAAAAAAGCACTGATACAGCAGTTACAGCTCATCAGTGCACAGAATTATTTCATTCTTTCCTTCATTTGTCTGTCTATATCTCTCTTGGCTGCTTTTTCAAGCATTGCATCTCTCTTATCGTAATCCTTTTTACCTCTGCACACCCCAAGATTAACCTTAACTTTTCCATCCTTAAGGTATAAGCTTAGAGGAATTAATGTGTATCCCTTTTGAGACGTATAGCCTAAAAGCTTCTCTATTTCTCCTTTGTGAAGAAGTAATTTTCTTTCTCTTAATGGATCTCTGTTAAAGATATTACCCTGTTCATATGGGCTGATATGCATATTTTTGATGAATATCTCTCCATTTACTATATCAGCATAGCTGTCTCTAAGGTTAGCCTTACCGCCTCTGATAGATTTAACTTCAGTTCCAACTAAAACTATTCCAGCTTCCATAGCTTCTTCTATAAAATAATCATGTCTTGCTTTTCTATTTTCTACTAAAGTCTTAGTACCAAGTTTCTTAGCCATAATTTCACCTACTTAATTTATCATTTCTTATACATCTTTTATTATTGACCTGAATAATCACTTTTAGTTTATTATAACATATTAATTTAGAATGGAAAATCAAGTTTTCATGTAAAAAAACTCCCCTATGAGCTCAGCATTCTCATAGGGGAATAAGGATGGATATTTTTGGGTCTATATATGAAATTTACTTGCTTATAAATTAACTTTTGTTCCGTAGTAAGTACATTCAAATAGCTTAGCCATTGTTTCTGCATCTATTTCTCTAGGATTTGAACCTGTACATGCATCTAATACTGCATTTTTAGAAATAAACTCAAGGTTAGCTTTGAAGTCTTCCTCTGAAATTCCATATTCCTTCATTGAATGAGGAATGTTTAACTTTGTATTTAATTCATTAATCATACTTATTAATGAATCTGTCAATTCTGCATCTGTAGCTCCTTCAAGCTTTAACATTCTAGCTATATCTGCATATCTATCTTCACACTTAACTCTGTTGTACTGAATTACGTATGGTAAGAAAATAGCATTTGCACATCCATGTGGAATATGGAATACAGCTCCTGTTTTATGTGCCATTGAGTGAACTATTCCAAGAAGAGCATTTGAGAATGCCATTCCTGCTAAGCATTGAGCTTCATGCATTAAGTTTCTTGCTTCAACATCTCCGTTGTAAGATTCAACTAAATTATCTTGAACCATTTCAATAGCTTTTAATGCTAATGGGTCAGTAAAATTTGATCTTAAAGATGCTGTATATGCTTCAATAGCATGAGTTAATGCATCCATTCCAGTATGAGCAGTTAAAGTTTTAGGCATAGTTTGTGCTAAATCTGGATCAACTATTGCTATATCTGGAGTTATATTAAAGTCTGCTAATGGATATTTAATTCTCTCTGTATAGTTTGTTATAACTGAAAATGCAGTAACCTCTGTCGCTGTTCCACTTGTTGATGGAATTGCTACAAATTTCGCCTTTTGTCTAAGCTCTGGTAATCCAAAAGGAACTACAGCTTGTTCAAAAGTAAATTCAGGATACTCATAGAAAATCCACATTGCTTTAGCAGCATCAATTGGAGATCCACCTCCCATTGAAACTATCCAATCAGGTTCGAAGTTTCTCATTGCTTCTGCACCCTTCATTACCGTCTCCACAGATGGATCTGGTTCAACACCTTCAAAAATTTGAACTTCCATTCCAGCTTCCTTTAAGTAATCCTCTGCTTGTTGTAGGAATCCAAATCTCTTCATTGAACCTCCACCAACAACAATCATAGCTTTCTTTCCTCTTAGAGTTTTTAATACCTCTAATGAGCCTTTTCCGTGGTAAATATCTCTTGGTAATGTAAAACGTGACATGAAACATTCCTCCTCACTTAAACCTATATAAAACCATAATATACTTATTTATTGTTATTTGTTTAACAACTACAAATTTATTATAACATCTTTATAAAAAATTACCAGAGTTTTTGTTAAATTTTTATCTATTTAAATTAAATTTAACAGGTTCTTAACTTTTTATTTTTAAATCTTAATATTATTACTTTCTTAAGTATATTGTTGACTTTAATAGTTATTCCAAAGATTTTGTCCTTTTTCCTATTATTATTACATTGATTTAATATATTTCCATAAGATTATTTACTTAATCTATGTATTTTTTTTAACAATTCTATTAACTAATAGCTTGCTTTATCTTAACAAACTTCTCATAAAAAAACTGCCTCATTACAAGGCAGTTCCGAATTATATTAATTCATTTATGTCTATAGATATTTCCTCATGTACATCCTGTTCTTGTTCTTCTTCCTTAACAATTTCAAAGTAAATCTCATGGGCATCAATATCAACCTTAGAACATCTAACCTTAACTTCATCACCAAGTCTGTAAATATTCTTAGTTCTTTCGCCAATTAAGCATAGATGTCTTTCATCATAGTTGTAATAATCATCATGAAGCTCACTTATATGAATTAATCCCTCAATGGTATTTGGAAGTTCAATAAACATTCCAAAGCTAGTTACTGATGAAATTATACCTTCAAATTCCTCTCCGATTCTTTCCATCATATATTCAGCTTTCTTCAAATCATCAACTTCTCTTTCAGCTTCGACTGCCATTCTTTCTGTGTCAGAGGACTGTTTTGAAGCATCGACAACAAAGGTACGAAGTTTCTTTTCTCTCTTAGGGTTTAACCCACCTTCCCTTAGTATCTCTTTAATTATCCTATGGATAACTAAGTCAGGATATCTTCTGATTGGAGACGTAAAGTGACAGTAATATTTAGCTGCAAGACCAAAGTGACCAACACAAACTTGAGAATATTTAGCCTTCATCATACTTCTTAATAATAAAGTACTTACTACTGTTTCCTCTTTCTTACCTCTAACCTGCTCTAATATCTTTTGCAAGTCCTTTGGATGAATTTCATCTTCCTTAAGTCTTACTGGATATCCAAGGTTATATGCAAACTCACTAAAGTGTATTAGCTTCTCCATATCTGGATCTTCGTGAATTCTATATACAAATGGTGAATTCATCCAGAAGAAATGCTCTGCAACAGTTTCATTACAAATCAGCATGAACTCTTCTATAATTGTATTGGCAATAGCTCTTTCCCTTAATTTTATATCTACAGGCTTACCATTTTCATTTAAAATGATTTTGCATTCTGCAAAGTCAAAGTCTATTGCACCTCTGTTCATTCTCTTTTTATTTAAAATCTCAAACAGCTTACCCATGTTTTTGAAATCTTCATGAAGATATTTATATTTTTCAATAGTCTCTAGATCTTCATCTCGAAGAATCTTTGTTACATCAGTATACGTCATTCTTTCCTTTGTCCTAATAACACTTTCAAAGATATCATGATTAACCACCTTACCATTAGAAGGGTCAATCTCCATAAAGCAGCTTAAAGCAAGCCTATCGACTCTAGGATTTAAACTACACATACCATTAGAAAGCTTCTTAGGAAGCATTGGAATAACTCTGTCTAGAAGATATACTGAAGTTCCTCTTTTAAAGGCTTCTTTATCTAAAGGATTTCCTTCTTTTACATAATGAGATACATCTGCAATGTGTACACCCAACTTATAATTACCGTTTGGAAGTATTTCAACTGAAACTGCATCATCAAGGTCCTTAGCGTCTTCACCATCAATAGTAACTGCAGTAATATCTCTTAAATCTATTCTTCTATCAATTTCACTCTGAGGAATTTCTTCTGAAATTTTTGCTGCAAAATCTTCAACCTCCCTTGGGAATTCTTCAGGAAGATTATGTTTTTTGATGATAGTTAAAATATCAATTCCCCTATCTCCCTTTTCACCAAGGATTTCAACAATTCTTCCCTCTGGGTTTCTTCTCATTTCAGGCCAGCTTGTAATCTCAACAACAACAATCTGTCCTGATTTAGCTCCATTTCTGTTTCCTTTAGATATAAATACATCTTGTGCAATCTTTCTGTCATCAGGAACAACAAAACCAAAGCTTTTATTATCTTCATAAATTCCAACTAATTTTTTGTTTTTTCTTTCAACAATACGGATAATTTCACCCTCACATTTTTTACCCTTATTTTCTTCTCTAAGGATTTTTACAAGGACAATATCATTGTTCATTGCACTATTTACATTACTGGCAGGAATAAAGATATCTGGTCTGTCATCATCTAAGATAACAAAACCAAATCCTTTTGCATGAGCCTGAAATACACCCTTAACAATTCCCATTCTGTCAGGAATTCCGTAAAGCTCCGCTCTGTTTTTTATAATAATGCCTTCCTTTTCCATATCATCTAAAATCTTTTGAAAATCCTTAGACTCTTTTTTATTTATACCAAATATTTTAGATAGCTCTTTAAAGCTCATTGGCTTATAAGCCTGTTCTTTCATAAAGCTTATTAGTACTTCTCTTATTTTCATAATTCACAACCTTCCAAGGTTCATCTAAAACTGAACCCTCTATAATAATTCTCTTTATTAGTATTACTCTTTCATCTCATATTTACACAAATATTAATAATGCGTAGAAATCACCGCTTTTCTTACGCTAAAATCCTTCTTCTAAGTAACAACAAAGGAGTTCATTTTTATTATATACTATATATGTTAACTTTATAAGTTCATTACCAATTTTTTAGTTAATAATTCCTATTACTGTCTTTACGTAAACCTGCTTCATTTTAAATTCCTATATATTTATTTTAATTCTATTTACTTAATTTCAATTTTACATAGAAAAAAACTCTTTGGATAATTCCAAAGAGTTTTTTTGTACCACTTATGTGGCATAGCAAATCTTACATAAACCGAAGTATAACCCTTGGGGAAGGTTACACTTAAAATAAATAAAAAGGGGTTATTTATTTCTATCTACAAGATTATTATATTCCTAGTTTTTCGCTCCTTCAAGTGAATTTACAGTGAAGTTTTTTAAGCAATTATTAATAATTGTTAAAAGAAAATTACAATTTCCAAAAAACTCACATTTTATTCTACAGTGTTCTACAGACTCTTTAACATCTCAAGCTCTGCTTCTGTTAATTCTCTGTATTCACCTTCCTCCAGGCTCTCATCTAACTCCATTGGTCCAAACTTAACTCTTTTTAAGTAAACTACAGATTTATCTAGAGCTTCAAACATTCTCTTAACTTGATGGAACTTTCCTTCTTGTATTGTAACAAGAACTTCTGAACCATCTTCTGTAGCGCTTATTATTTCTAAATCTCCAGGCATACACTTGTAGCCATCATCTATTGTTATTCCACTTTTGAAAGCTTTCACATCACTTTCATCTACTGGCTTGTTTATTTCTGCATAATAAACCTTATCCACGTGATTTTTAGGAGCTATAAGCTTATGATTTAACTCCCCATCATTAGTTAATAGTAAAAATCCAACTGTATCCTTGTCTAATCTTCCCACTGGGAATGGTTCAAATACTTGATATTCTGGATCAAGCAGATCTATCACTGTCTCATCATAATTGTCGAAAGTTGCACTTACAACTCCTGCTGGTTTATTTAAAAGAAGATAAATAAACTTTCTGTAGTTAACTACTTCTCCATTTATCTCTATTACAGCTGTTTCAGGATCTATTTTCATAGAGCTGTCCTTAGCAACTTCTCCATCAACAATAACTAAGCCTTTTTTACAGCTTGCCTTAACTTCTTTACGGCTTCCGTAACCCATATTTCCTAATATCTTATCTAAACGTTCCATAACTTCACCTCATAACTTTATAAAATATATATTACCCTATTCCTAAAAGCAAATACAACCCCAAAGCAAAAATTGACCCCTGAACACAAGTCCAAGAGTCAATAAAACTTCACTAATTACACTCAACTTCTATTATATCATAATCATCATAAGCTTCCTTACTGTATCCACTCTTGCAAAGGGCTAATATCTTATAATACCCTTTATAAAAAGCCATGAAGCCATAGTAATCCTTTTTACTATATTTTTGAATTACCTTCCACTCACCTTGTTCCATCAAATAAAACTCATAAAGATTATCTCTTCCGCCATCACACTCAACCTTAAAGGTCACATTTTCATTTATCCTTATTTCTTTATTATCTAAAACTATTTTTGCATTTGTAATTGGAGGTCCTTCCATTACTCTAAAGGTAAGCTCCTTCTTGCAATCATATTCATTGGTACTTAAAATGTTTTTGCAGTACACCTTAACTGTATAAACACCTGCACACCTTGGGACCAACTTAAATTTTTTATTATTAGAATACTCTTCAGTCTCAACAAACCTTCCATTTACCTCAACACAATATTTAGCTAAAGTATCTTTAGTATTTTCTGTTACAACTTCTAACTCTATATCTTCTCCCAGAACATAGGTATCCTTCTTTTCTGTTAACACATAGTCAATTTTAGCAGCAATGAATTTTTTACAATCAATGCTAATCATGGAATGGACATCATAGGTTCTCTTAGATTTTGGATGTTTAACCCTTACCTCAAGAATATGCTTACCAACCTCCGTTGGAATGAAGGTCATATTATCTGCCTCATCATATTCCAAGTGGAAAACTTCATTATTGTCCTTTCTAATAATGAATTCATATAAAAGATTTTGACCACCTGTTGCATTTACCTTTATATTTAAATGCTCATTCAATAAAACCTGTTTTTTATTACTAAGCTCAATTTCCTTTATAAATATATTTCTAGTAAAGTCCTTATCGATGGTAAAATCCAAGGTAGCCTTTTCTTCATATTCATCCATACAAGTTTTGTCCTTAACCAAGACCATGGCCTTGTATATTCCACTTGCCTCTGGAAGCCATCTATAACTATTATTTTCTGAAAAACTAGAGCTCTCATTTAAATTACCATCTATTATAAACTTGTATAACAGATTATCTCCGCCAGAACATATGGCTTTAAATTCTATTGGTGTTTTCTCTATTTGAGGTGAGCTTAAATCAGAAGTGAAACTTAAAATTTTAACAGGCTTATATTTCACAACTTCATAGTGTATCTTAGCCCTATCATCAAATTTCTTATGGGAATACATGTCCTTAATAGTACATAAAAGTTTATACTTTCCTGGAATTATTTCTACAAAGGTAATGAGTCTTTTACTTGAGAAATCTTGAATTAAATGTACATTCCCACGTTCATCAATTTTCTCAAACTTATACAGCAGAACTCTGCTTTCATCATAACTTGCTTCAGCTTCAAAGGTTAATTCCTTACCTAGAATCAAATCATCCGTGAGACACCTTAAAGCATTAATCCTTACAAATTTCATTGGAAATACCTTAAATGACATTGTTTCAAAGTCATCAAACTGATTATCAGAGTCAATAGTCTTACATTCAACTAATAGCTCAACATTTCCTTCTACATTTGGTACAAAGCTAAGCATGGTATCTAGTGAATAATCCTTGATTAAACTCCACTCCCCATCTTTTTTAATTAAATACTTACATAGAAGTGGCAATTTGTTTGGAACAACAGTAACCTCTAATTTTTCTCCCATTCTAAGCTCGCTGCTGCTTAAAATAATATCTTTAATAAGCTTTTCATTTATACATCCAATAACGTACTCAATACGAGAAGTAAAGTCATGGGACTTTTTACTTTCAGGCATCTTCGATTGAACCATTATCATATATTTCCCATCTTCATTAGGAGTCCATACAGCCTCACACTCTTCATTAAAATCTCTTATAGTCTGCCAGCTGCCACCATCACATTTAACTAAAAATCTATATAATAAGCCTTCTGCAATCTTATTTTCAATATTAATTTTTATTTCAGAGCCTTTGTCTTGAGGACTTGGTAGGCTTGTACTAATTATCATTTCATTCATATGTATACCCCCTAACCTAAGTTCTTTCTTCCTATTTTCTACATATCAATGTATTTTCCTATGATTTACATAACTATATTATACTACAATGCCATATTATGTAACAACACCGCTTTCTATTTTCTTCCAATAATAAATAAGACAAATTATATAAAAAAACTCACTTGTAGTTTATTTTTCTACAAGTGAGCCTATAAATTTTGTTTTTACAATAAATTATTCAGTTTCTTCTTTTATACGTTTGTTTCAGAATCTCTCAAGCTTCTCTCTACAAGTCTGATAAGATTCTCTCTAAGGCTTGCATTGTCATCTTCACTACGCTTTTTATGCTTTCCAGTCTTTCCACCACTTCTTCTTACCTTTGCACTAATATGCCTTTCAAAGAGCAGTTTATCTATATTATTCTCTGAGAAAATATATCCTCTTGGACTGATTGCATAGGATTTTTTCCCCAGTACCATGGCAGCAACTCCATAATCTTGAGTTACAACAATATCTCCTTTTTTAGCTTCATTAGCCACCTTCATATCAACAGCTTGAAATCCGCTGTCCATCACGATGACCTCACCATATTCAGAAGTTATAACGTGGTGAATATCACAATAAATTTTCAATGGAACATTGTAAGACTTTGCAACTGATTCAATTATGTCTCGGCCTGCACAGCCATCTCCATCAACTATAATAGCCATTCTATTACCTTCCTAATTTATTTAATAATGTTTTTTGTAACTCCTCATAACCTGGCTTTCCAAGAAGTGCAAACATGTTTTTCTTGTATGCTTCAACTCCCTCTTGGTCAAATGGATTGATTCCTAATAAATATCCTCCGATAGCACAAGCTTTTTCAAAGAAGTATATTAACTCTCCAACAGCTGCTGGTGTTAATTCACTCATGTTTATTTGGATGTTAGGAACTCCTCCTTCTACGTGAGCAAGAGCAGTTCCCTCCATAGCATTCTTATTAACAAAATCTATTGTTCTGCCAGATAAGAAGTTAAGTCCATCCACATTCATAGTATCTTCTTTTATTGTCATTTCTATAGGTGCTTTTTCAACATTTACAACTGTTTCAAAGATATTTCTCATTCCATCTTGAATATATTGTCCCATAGAGTGAAGATCTGTAGAGAAGTTAACTGATGAAGGGAAGATACCCTTTCCATCTTTACCATGGCTCTCACCATATAATTGTTTAAACCACTCGCCCATGTATTGAAGGCATGGCTCATAGTTTACTAATATTTCAGTAGTTTTTCCCATTTCATATAATAAATGTCTTGCAGCAGCATATTTGTAACAGATATTACTGTTGACATCTTCGTCAACATAAGTTTCTCTTCCTTTTGCTGCTCCTGCCATTAATTCATCTATATTAATTCCCGCTACAGCAATTGGTAAAAGCCCAACTGGCGTTAAAACGGAGAATCTTCCCCCTACATTATCAGGAATTACGAAAGTCTCGTAACCTTCTTCTGTTGCAAGGTTTTTAAGTGCTCCTCTTGCTTTATCTGTAGTAACAAAAATTCTATTTTTTGCTTCTTCTTTTCCATATTTATTTTCAACAAGCTCTTTAAGCACTCTGAAAACTATTGCTGGCTCTGTAGTAGTACCTGATTTAGATATTACGTTAACCGCAAAATCTCTATCTCCTATTACCTTTAATAGCTGTGATAAATAAGTTGAGCTTATGTTGTTTCCTGCAAAATATATTTCTGGAGTTTCTCTGTCTGATTCTGATAAGTTATTATAAAAAGTACCTGTTAAAGCTTCTATAACAGCTCTTGCTCCTAAGTATGAACCACCAATTCCAATAACTATAAGTACCTTTGAGCTAGCTTTAATCTTTTCAGCAGCTGCCTTAACTCTTTCAAACTCATCCTTGTCATAATCCACTGGAAGGTCAAGCCATCCTAAAAAGTCATTTCCTGCCCCGCTTTTTTCATGTAAAACCTTATGAGCAACAGCAACCATAGGTTTTAAGTTATTAATTTGCCCCTCACTTACGAACCCTTCAAGGTTTCTCATATTTAAACTTACAGCATTTCTCATACTAATCCCCTCCTAAAAAATACGAATTCATATATTATAAAGTAATAAATAAGAATCCTATGTAAAACACATATACACTAAGTAACATAGCACCATTCTTTTTAGTATATTTTCCATAGGTTGTTATTGGAAGAATAACTAACAGCATAAGTACTAATGCCACTGGTATATCTAATAATATAGTTTGATGGAAGTTAATAAATTTTCTTCCGAAGAATTCAATATTTCTTGATGTTAAACTCAATCCATCTTTGGAAATTATACCACAAGTTGATACTATCATCACGATGTTTAAAATATTAGCTCCGATAATATTTCCTACACCAACACCACCTTGCTTTTTAGAAATGGAAGTTAATGCAGTTACAAGCTCTGGAAGAGATGTTCCAAGAGCAACCACTGTTAAACTGATTATTGCCTCTGGAACTGCAAAATACTTTGCAATAATTTGGGCATTGTTAACTAAAAGATTAGCTCCCACTATAATAAATAAAGTTCCTACAATAAACATAATAATATTTTTAGAAACCTCTTTTTTATTAAGCTTTGCCTTTACAGATTCCTCTACCATCGTAGACGCTACTTCATCATTAATTTCCAGTGACATCTGTGCTTCCTTCTTGTTTTGAATTATGTAATAAACAAGAATTCCAGCTAGCACAGCACCTTCAATCCTATTTATATTTCCATTAGTTGAGAACAATAATAATAACACTGTTGATGCAATCATTAAAAATGCTTTAGACATAAATGATTTCTTTTCAACCTTAACAGGCATAATCATCATTGATATTGCTAATATAAGTCCTGTGTTGCATATAATTGAACCTATAGCATTTCCTATGGCTATCTCTGGTGAACCACTTACCGTTGCTATGGTAGAAACGAAAAACTCTGGTAATGTAGTTGCCAAACTAACAACAGTTGCACCTATTATAATATCAGGTATTCCTGTTACCTTTGCCATCCAAATTGCTGCATCCACGAATAAATCTCCGCCTTTAATAATAATTACAGCCCCTAAAATAAATAATATAATTGGTAAAATTATTTCCATAATACTCCCCCTATCCACTATAGTAGTATACAATATCACGAAAATTCTTTCAAATATTTGTTAGTTACTTAAACCGGTTTCATGTAAATTTTATCCCATTTATAAAAAATATTTAGCTCTTCATCCAATCCATCTACACGTATTATAGGTGCAGCTCCTGCCTCACTTATGTAATTATAATGAGTATTTTCACCCAGCACTATATTTACAATGGCAGCATCAGTAAAATTAAGATTAATACTCTTTATAATTGGAGTATTAATTACCCCATAAATCATGGTGCAGCTAGGAATGCTCTCCTTTCTAAATTCAACTTCATGGAGAGTAAAAGGCTCACATTTATTAATTTTATCAACTGCTTTAAACAAGACCTCATCATTCTGTGAAATTTGACAGATACCTTCATATCCCTCTTCTCCAGCTTCATACATAAAGATAGCAATGGTGCTATCATCAAAGGTGCTTTTTGATAATATTTCTATATTTAAGTCGTTTAAGGCTAATTCCTGGGAAATAATAGCCATAAGCTTTTCTTCAAATCGCCCTGCTGCTTCATTATCACTCAATTTATTTCCCATTTCATCAACTTCTACACACGAAGACTGAAAATTTCCTGTAGAAACATAACCTTTTCTAACCTCTTCATGGGTAACAACAAGCCAAACAATCAGAAACATTCCTATTGCCAGTAGCACTAAGTCTACTTTAGTTTCTAGGTCTAATTTCCACTTTTTCTTTTTCACATGAATCAACTCCCTATTTGTATTCTGCAGCATACCATTCATATCTTGCTGCATATTCACCATCTATTTTTTCTGAATCATAAAGTCTGAAAATTATATATTGGGTCCAGTTCATTCCTGGTTCTACAGCTAAGGATAAAATCAAAAAGGTCGCTCCGAAGGAACCGCTTACCGTAAATATAACTTCATTCCTAGCTTCTGCTGGAAACTCTTCTCCGTTACTAGAAGGCCTTGAAATAACACCT
The DNA here is from genome assembly GCF_000821305.1 of Clostridium culturomicium. Lineage (GTDB taxonomy): Bacteria > Bacillota > Clostridia > Clostridiales > Clostridiaceae > Clostridium_J > Clostridium_J culturomicium. The sequence goes on from NZ_CCXK01000015.1 coordinate 280,506, forward strand.
CCTGTACTATTTGCTATATTAACAATTCCATAAGAGGACTGACCACCTCTTGCATATTTTATGATTGATGTTCCATCACTTCCTAGCTGATACTCAGTATATAAATAAACCTTTGAAAAAGATAACCCTGATTCAAAGGACCATTCGCCCTCTCTCCAGCCAATATTGTCATAGGCATAGGTAATGCCATCATCCATGATAGCCTCTTCATATCCAAGCTTTACAGGCTTATAAGCATCCTTCTTTTTATATCCTTTTAAGAGATTTCTTAAATTCTCTAATGAAGCTTTATTTTTTCTTTGCAAAGCTCTCTCCCTTTCAGCTCTTTCGCTGCTTTCTTTAACTCTTGTATCATAAGAAATCTTTGAACCATCAGGATATATAATTTCAAAGGCAGCTTTATCCGAAAAGGTGCTTATAACCTTTTCAGCATACTCATAACCATTAATTAAACTATCTAAAGACTTCATTGCCTTCTTTAAAGCTCTCTTATCACCTTCTAAGATTTTTTCTCTATAGTAGGTCTTATTGATTAAAAATTCATGGTCTGGTATATCCTCAACATCCTTATCTATTAAAAGCTCTATATTTTCCGTCTCTAGCTTCCTCACAAGGTTATTTAGCATTATGTAGTACTCTGCATCCTCTCTCTTAATACCTTCCGCTATAAGCTCATTAACTTCTTCTGATATATCCATTCTTTTAACCTCTAAGCAAATCTCCTTAATCCTCTCCTCATTTTCCATTGAAATGTCATCCTTCGCCAACACTGATGAAGAAATATTAATAACTAAAACTACAACTATAGTAAATAAAATAACTTTGTATGATCTTCTCACTTAATTCCTCTCCTAGTTGTGACTTTTACATTATTATTCCTAAAACTCCAGTTTCCAATCACAAAAATAAAAAATACCCTAAGCTTCAGCTGAAGCTTAGGATATTTCTTAATATATATTATTTATTAATTGCAATTTCTATTGATGGTCTGTTATAACTTTCTTCTTTCTCTTTATTTTCTCTTTTATTTATTGATGCTTGAGCTAAAAGAGCTCCAATAAGTACACAAATAATTGATACAATAGCTTTTTTCATGTTTTTTCCCCCATATATTTTAATTTACGCCTTATGTCTATTATAGTATTGTAAAAATCTTAAGTAAACTTCTATTCTTGCTTATTCACAAAAGTTAAAAAAATATCCCCAACTAATCTCTTAGCTGGGGATATTTTGGGTGTGATTTTATTTAAACATAAATAATTATGTGTAAACCCATTTATTGGAATCTCCTTCTCACATACGTTCGAATGAATTCTCAAAGAGTAAGTTCGAGATACTAAATCAAAGATTTAGACTCTCACTTAAATTCCACTTAACCAAATAATAGATTTGAAATGTCATTTATGGAGGCTAAACACTTAAGAGGATAGCAATCTCCTCTCAAGCTATTTAGCGATGTTAACTATTTTTTAGAATAGGAAGCTATCCTTCCTTTTATAACTGTTAAAGTCAAATTTTACTCAAATTCTATTGTTGCTGGTGGCTTTCCTGTGCAATCGTAGAATACACGGTTAACCCCTTTTACTTCATTTACTATTCTAGTAGTAACCTTTCCAAGTACTTCCCATGGCAGGTCAGCAGATTCTGCTGTCATGAAGTCACTTGTTGTTACTGCTCTTAATGCTACTGCGTAGTCATAAGTTCTTTCGTCACCCATAACTCCTACAGAACGCATATTAGTTAAAGCTGCAAAGTACTGTCCTATTTCTTTATCTATTCCAGCTTTTACAATCTCTTCTCTATAAATGTAATCTGCATCCTGAACTATTCTTACCTTTTCAGCAGTTACTTCTCCAATGATTCTGATTCCAAGACCAGGACCTGGGAATGGCTGTCTGTATACTAATTTTTCAGGTATTCCAAGCTCTAGACCAGCTTTTCTAACTTCATCTTTAAATAGTAGTCTTAATGGCTCTACTATTTCTTTGAAATCAACGTATTCAGGAAGTCCGCCAACGTTGTGGTGTGATTTTATTACTGCAGAGTCGCCAAGTCCGCTTTCGATGATGTCTGGATAAATTGTTCCTTGTACTAGGAAGTCAACTGTTCCAATCTTCTTTGCTTCCTCTTCAAATACTCTGATGAACTCTTCTCCAATGATTTTTCTTTTAGTCTCAGGATCCTCTACTCCAGCAAGAGCTGTGTAGAATCTCTCTTGTGCGTTAACTCTTATGAAGTTTAAGTCATATTGTCCTTCTGGTCCAAATATAGCTTCAACCTCATCACCTTCATTCTTTCTTAAAAGACCATGGTCAACAAATACACATGTTAATTGCTTACCAATAGCTTTTGATAAAAGAACTGCAGCAACTGATGAATCAACTCCACCAGATAGTGCACATAGAGCTTTACCATTTCCAACCTTAGCACGGATTTCTTCGATAGTTTTTTCAACGAAAGAATCCATTTTCCAATCTCCAGCGCAGTTACAGATGTTATAAACGAAGTTACTTAACATCTTGTTACCCTCTTGAGTATGCATTACCTCTGGGTGGTATTGAACTGCATAAAGGTTCTTCTCTTCACACTCCATTGCCGCTACTGGACAAACTGGTGTATGACCTATTATTTTAAAGCCTTCTGGTGCTTTTTCTATATAATCAGTGTGGCTCATCCAACAGATAGTTGATGGTGAAACTCCATCAAATAATTTAGATGTAACATCTACATTAACTTCTGTCTTACCATACTCGCTTACAGGTGCAGTTGCAACCTTTCCTCCAAGCATGTGAGACATAAGTTGTGAACCATAGCAAATTCCAAGTACAGGAATTCCTAATTCAAATATAGCTTTATCGATAAGAGGTGAATCCTCACCGTAAACGCTATTTGGCCCACCTGTGAAAATTATTCCCTTTGGATTCATTTCTTTAACTTTATCTACAGATATTGTGCAAGGATGAACTTCACAATATACATTGCATTCCCTAACTCTTCTTGCTATTAACTGGTTGTATTGTCCACCAAAGTCAATAACTAATACTAATTCTCTATTCATAAAATTCTCTCCTATTGTCCTACACTGTAGTTTGGTGCTTCTTTTGTTATTGAAATATCGTGTGGGTGAGACTCTCTGAATCCAGCAGATGTTTGAATTACAAAGTTTGAAGTCTCGTATAATTCCTTAAGAGTTGGTGCTCCTAAATAACCCATTCCTGAACGTATTCCTCCAACTAATTGGTATATTGTATCAACAACAGTACCCTTAAATGGTATTCTTCCTTCAACACCTTCTGGTACAAGTTTCTTTCCTTCTTCTTGGAAATATCTATCCTTACTTCCTGCTGCCATAGCTCCTAGAGAACCCATTCCTCTATAAACCTTGTAGCTTCTTCCTTGATATATTTCAATTTCGCCTGGTGCTTCTTCACATCCAGCAAGCATTGAACCCATCATACAAACCTTAGCACCTGCAGCTAGTGCTTTAACGATATCTCCAGAGTATTTTAAGCCTCCGTCAGCAATAACTGGAACCCCATAAGGCTCTGCAGCCTCAACACAATCCATAACAGCTGTTAATTGAGGAACTCCAACTCCTGCAACTACTCTTGTAGTACAGATTGATCCAGGTCCTATACCAACCTTAACACAGTCTGCTCCAGCTTCGATAAGGGCAACTGTAGCTTCTGCTGTTGCAATGTTTCCTGCTATAACCTGAAGCTCTGGGTATTTAGCTTTAACTGACTTAACTGCATCTATAACCCCTTTAGAGTGTCCATGAGCTGTATCAATTGTTATAACGTCAACGCCAACCTTGTAAAGAGCATCAACTCTATCCATTATATCCTTTGTAACTCCAACAGCTGCTCCACAAAGAAGTCTTCCGCTCTTATCCTTTGCAGCATTAGGGAACTTTATTGCCTTTTGGATATCTTTTATTGTTATTAACCCTTTTAAGTTGAAGTTTTCATCAACTAAAGGTAATTTTTCTATCTTATTCTTAGCAAGGATGTTCTTAGCATCTTCCATGCTGATTCCTTCGTGTGCAGTTACTAAGTTCTCACTTGTCATAACTTCACTTACTTTTTTAGAATAATCAGTTTCGAAAGCTATATCTCTGTTAGTAATAATACCAACAAGCTTTCCTCCCTCTGTAACAGGAACCCCTGATATTCTATATCTAGACATGATCGCTAAAGCATCACTTATAAGATTATCTTTTCCGATTGAGAAAGGATTTACAATTACTCCGTTTTCTTGTCTCTTAACAGTTTCAACTTCGTTAGCCTGTGCTTCGATAGACATGTTCTTGTGGATTATTCCGATTCCACCTTCTCTAGCCATTGCAATTGCCATTTTGCTCTCTGTAACAGTATCCATTCCTGCACTCATAAGAGGTAGGTTTAACTCTATTGTCTTAGTTAAGTTTGTTTTGAAGTTAACATCCTTTGGTAAAACCTCTGATTTATTTGGAACTAATAATACGTCATCGAATGTGTAAGCTTGTTTTAGTATTCTTGCCATAATTAAAAATCCTTCCCTTCTTCTTAAAATTTGTGTCAACTCTTCATATACATATTGTACTTTACCCTAGAGATAAAAAAACATGCTGCCTACTTCACAGCTCAACCCAAGCTCCTAATAAAGGAGTATTGTTAAAACTACAAAGCAAAAGCAACATGTCCATATAATATATAACACGTTCTTTTACTCATAGTCAGAAATTTATCGGTTTCCGGTAGAGACTCCTTGCCATATTCAAGGTATATATGAGTTAATCACTATTTAATTCTTAATTTATTATACCTATTTTATTTAAATTCTACTGTTTTGTCAAGAGTTATTAAACAGTAATTTTCTGAAATTTGTCGAAGTTTAGATGTTTACTTAATACATTTTGTATACTCATGCAACAAAGTATAATAAAACTAAAAATTTATACAATTATAAACATTTCCAATTGTATATTGTGAATATACATTAAGATGCAAATTTCTCTTGCATTATATAAATGAAAGCTTACTGCTTTAAGTAAAGCAATAAGTTTTTGAGACTAGAATAGGTTTGGTATACCATTTTCTCCAATAATTAATTTTAAATTTTTACTGCTATCATAGCCTATAATTTCAGCAGTCATTTCAATAGTGTTATATTGATTACCTTTAGGCTCATATTCATAAATGAATATATACTTACCTTCTGATCCCTGCTTAAAATTAATATAGGATTCAGTTACCTCGAATAAATCATTTGATACTTCACTTAAGATATTTTCATCGCTCAATCTATACATTTTAACATTAATGTTTTGCATGTTTATATCTTCTCTATCACTTATGATTCTAACCTTTGTATCCTTATGATTCACTTCAACAACTACTCCAATATTTAACTTCATATCGTTTGATATCTTTATTGAGGATGAACCTTCACTGGATTTAAGTAAGTTTTCACTATCCCCTAAATAGATACCATGATTTAAAATCTTACTTCCACCAATAACATTTATCGTAAGGTTTTCTTTTCCTTTCCCTTGAAAATATATCGTAGAAGCTTCTTCTAACTTTAAAGTTATATCATTATAATTATAGAAACAATTAATATCTTGAAGAGTATATGTACCCGGCATTTTACCTGATACCTTTAATGCTACATCAATTCTATCAGCTTCATATACATTTCTCTCTCTATTTAAATTATATATTATCGGTTGTTTAAGTTCGATTTTTATATTCTTATCCTTTGTAACAACATCTTCATTCTGAGCGAAAATAACTTCATTAGAAGCTACTTCTTTAATATCTAATCCACTCGGAATTACATCTGTTATTGTAAAGTTTTTTATATAGATATTCTCTTGTGGAGATGCAGAACCAGATTTATATATATCATTTACATTAATCTCTGTTGGTATAATACTATATTTAAATTCAAATTCCTCACTTACTATAGCTTCATTGATAGAAATTGAACGTTCTACATTTATCTTTTCATTAATATTAAACGGTCCATATATTCCTGATTTCAATATTACTCCATTATTGCCACATTTATATGCAATATAATACCTTCCGGCTTCTTCTGGGAATGCTACCCCCTTAGCTCCATTAAATACATTTGTAGCAGATTCCCCTGGTTCATTACTCTTAGATGGATATAATGTGGTTCCATCTATATTAGTCCAATAACTTTGCCATCCGTAAGTTGGTTCCTTGCCTGCTTCCCCAGACACAAACTTATATTGCATTCTAAATTCAGCCCCACCACCCCAGTTAAAATACTCTAGGTGTAACGGATAATACTTGCCTGCCTCTAGATATATTTTTTTACCACTTGTCGTAGTAATTGAGCCTTGAGGTTTAAAAGAATTTGCTATCTCGATTGTTTTTCCTCCGACTGTTAACCAGCCTGCTGAACCATCATCTGAAGTTAACGCAAATTGATACCATCCTGTTTTTTCTGGACTGTAATATCCCCAGAACTTAGATGCTTCCTTATAATCATTTCCATTTACAGATGCAATTGTCATCTGATTCATGAAAAGTGTTTTAGTTCTCCACCTCTTTTTTACAACCCCATTATTAATATAATCTATCCATTCTCCATATTCATTTGGTGTGGTTGCAACTCTTGTTGACTTTGTATATATACCATCCAATGGTGTTCCAAATACCTTATTTCTATCTGACCAAACTTTATCGTCTGAAAGTGCTGGTAAATCAGAAACATTATATTCCCTTTGAGTTAAATTACCTTGATTCTCAACATCAACATCTTCATTTATGGTATCCATAGTTAAATCTATATTCTTCCATGCTGCTTCATCAATATTGATAGAATCAATATTTTCTGTTGTATTTACAAATTGATATTGCAACAAATCTATAGTTTCCTTAGTTGTGTCCAACTTAATATTTGCTTTAGCGCTTCCAAATAACCTATATTCCTGGTTTGTAACACCATTTAATATCTCTTTGTTATACTCTATTCCAGCGGGAGATTGATCCTTTGTATTATACCTATCATTTATATCTCCTGAAGAATCCGAAACCTGTATTGTAATAGGTATATTTTTATCTTCACCAACCACAACTTTTATAGGCTCCACAGTTATGAATCCTGGTTTATTATTAAACATATACTCTATTTTAGAACCATTAAATATATCAACTTCTCCAACTTTATTGCACTTCATTTGGAAAGTAAACTCAACTGGTTCTGCCCTATATATATTTGTGTCCATCTCTTTAATATATGTTATATCTGGTATTGGAATTTTATTACCCTCGTATTCAATCTCAAAATCAGTAGAAATTTTTGTATCAAACTGAATATTTGTAACGGGATATGAGTCTAAAATTTTATCAGCAATTTTATTAAATACAGAATCTATTGCTCCATCACTAGTTAGAAATAAATTTGTAACATCATTACTTAATGAATTATGAATTTGAGTAATTCTACCTTCTCCTGTAGAATCAAGTCCATAACCTATGCTAAATCCATTGTATCCTTTATTTTTTATAATATCAGCTACAGACTTTGCATACCCTAAATCTCTTAAATCATAGGTATCATCGGAACCATCTCCACTATTGTAACTTCTACCTCCGCTCTCCTGCCCTATATCCATATAGTAATTATTATTGTAATCAGTCCTCGTGTAATAAGTAGGAATACCATCACTCATCAATATAACAGTTTTATTAGCTTTAGGGTTTGTATCACTACTATTGGTTAATAAGTAGGCTGCTCTCCTTAGCCCCTCACCAGTATTGGTTCCACCACCAGCCTCTAAGCTTCTAACTATACTTTTTAACCCATCCACATTACTAGCTTCAATTAACTTACTTCCATTTATATTCTTAATGCTTGCACCGCTTGAAAAACTTACAATCCCAATATTTAAATTTGGCACTTTTTCCATTTTATCAATGAATTTATATGCTGCATTTTTTAATGCATTCATTTTAGTATCCTTATGCTTTCTCTTATTATCATGTTCTATACATCTTGTCCCAACTGGCACATTAGTACAATCTGCATCTATTTTATCTCCCATACTTCCTGATGTATCTAACACTAATACAATTTCTTTAGGTAAGTCTTGAAGTTCAAATGGATGAGGTGTAATTTTACCATTAACAGTAACTGTATTACCTACTACAACCGGATTTGGGTTAACTGACATACTAACATCAAATGAAGGTTCACTTGCCATAGCTGCATTAGCACTATATGCTGTAGCTCCTATAGCCATTATAAACATAGATGCAACAACTCCTATAAGAACTCTTTTATTCTTAAAAAGCTTCTTCATTCACTATCCCCCTCCTTAATTAAAGATTACATATCTTACTGTTTACTATTTCTAAATAAAAAGCTATCTTTTACAGAATATGATATGTCTTTCTTCTCCAAAACAAGTTCAACTGTGATATTTTTTTTCTTATCTCCATACACAGTTATATTCTTAAGATTCTCACTTAAAATCTTGTCATCTCCACTTCCATCTCCAAATAAAATTTCCTTCCCTGTAATAATAACTCTACCTTGTTCATTAAAATTTGATTCTCCACCCTTAACTGTAAATACAATATCTCCGTCCTCTACTGTAGCGAACCTTAATGTTGAATCCCCTTGTTGATATTTTGCTTCTGTAGCTTCCATTGCATATTTAGATATTTTATTCATAACCTCTTTTGCCTCATACTGCAAATCAGCTTTAACTTCAACCTTGTCCAAAGTCCTTTTATTAGAAAAGAAAAATGAAAATACTAAAGCAGTAATTACTCCTATTAGTCCTAGAGTTATTATAAGTTCAATTAATGTAATTCCATTTTTTCTTTTACCCTTATCCATGGCATCACTACCCTTATTCTTTATTTTACTAATGTCCATTTTCCTCTAGTAATTAAATCTTGCACCGTCATATTTACCTCTGTGTCTACTTCTGAGCTTGTGCTAAATATTAATTTTATTATTTCATCTTTTAACCAGTCTTTTAGACTATACTTAGCTCCAATATTTCCACTACAATTTTCAATATTAATTTCACCTTGCGAAAAAATAGTTGCATTTAATTCATATAAATCTCTGCAAACAACCTCACCTTTAGTAACTATTAGCATATTATCAGTACTTTTCAACGAGTTATTCCCAACTTGTCCACCTATTTTAACACTTACATTTCCACCGTTACCTTGCTTAGTTATTTCAATTGTGGATCTCTCATCGCTATTTAGTATAACAGTCAAATCTTTTTTCCCCTGACTGACTGTAAATATTCTAAACTTATTCTTATTACTATTATCAGCAATAATTTTATCTACATTTGTCCAATTTATCTGACCTTCAACAGTATATAGAGGTATTTTCTTTGCCTCATCCTTATACTCTATAATTTTTCTATTAAATTCGTCATCTCCATAGATTGCGTCTTCTTTTTCTTTTCCCATATAATATACTTCTTTAACATAGTCATTTTTAAACTTCGCTATTTCAGTAATCTTATCACCTATATCATAGGATTTAATCTCACCTTTTGATATAAAGGCACCAGCTGTATAAGTTTCCTTTGGGAAACTTATATTACTTTTTCTTATACTTGCATTAAATTCATCTTCAGCATAATCAATGAAATGCTCTTTTTTATCACTAATATCCATTTCTTTATACTCATATACTGTATTTCCTTTTTCATCTTTAACTACATTACCATTAGCATCTTTCTTTTCAACTAACTTCTTTGTAATTAGAACTAATGGATCAAAATATTCATACTGAGACTCATTATAATTTCCATTTACAGGTGCAGTGTATGCTTCATAATTTCCCTTTAATGCTACTGACTCTCCAGTTTGGTATGGAGTTGAAGTGTTAATATAAGCTGCTCCCATGATATATGCAGATGTTCTAATATCAATTTTGGCATTATCTTTTGGCCATTCCATTGAATTTATTATTATTGAACTTGAGCCACGCGCCATCTCATTCATCATATCTAGATTATTTTTATCAATAGTATTAACATCATTAAATCCATAGAAATTTCCCATAGTTACAATGGCATCTTCACTATCAATCACCAAGTCATTAGCTAAATATGCACTAAGTTTATCACCTGCTAATGAGTTTTTTATATTTTTGATATTATTTCCTTTGCCGACAAAAATATTTTCAGCATATATATTTTTTTCTTCAGTATCTACATTGAAGTTCATTTCACTATTTAATAATTTTACATTTGAAGCAGTTGCTATATCATTACTAACTTTAACCCTACTATTTTCAAGGATAACTCCACCATCATATTTTTCATTTAATGTAATTGCCGTATTTCTTATTGGCATAGTTCCTTGAACCCATATATCTCCATTGACACTTAAATCACTACTATTCTTTACAAACAAATCCTTATCTGTTGCTAATGAATACTTGGTTATTCCTGATAGTTCACCCTTATTAATGAAACTTATATCAGGTGTCTCAATATCATAAGCAACACTTACAATTCTATTAACATCATCCTTTACATAAGTTGATATTAACAATACTTCCTTCACTGACTTTGAATTCTTTGATTTTGTTTCTACTTTACATGAAACAACCGGTTTAACATCTGTACCTACAACATCATATTCGCCAGCTACCTCACTAGGTAAAATATTAATTATGTATTCATCATATGCATCCTGAAATGCTTCTCCCTCTACTGTTTGTGCAGTTTCAATAGCTTTATTTACCTGTTTAACAAGCTCTATGTATGCCATATCTAGACCAGCTTCTGCAGAATATAAATTCTGCACTCTTTTATTTTCTGTAATTCTCATCTTATAATTAGCTGTAGTTACTGCTAACATTGATGATCCTAAAATAGTTAGGATTCCAAATATGGCTATTGTTAATAACATCGATGATCCTTTAGTTTTACGCCTTCCCATTATAATCCTCCTTCCTGGTAATTAAATTAACTCTTAATCATTAGTCCTACTTTTCTTTACAAAGTCAAGACTTAACGTATCTAATAACTTAGTATCCTTTTTACTTTCGAGTTGAATAGAGTATTTGTTTATACCTAACTTCTCACTAATGATATCATCTTCTCCATCACCATCAGGTACGCTTGGAACTTTCTCTTTTTCAACTTCTATCTTATTTGCCTTTTTCACTAGAATATCACTGTCGTTATTACCTGCATTATATGTGTACACTGTAAATCTATTATACTCAGCCCAATCCAAAAATGATTCAAAATCAACAGTGAAATCCCCATTATAATTATCAACTATAACTAAGAATGTATTATAATCACTTTTTTTATCACCAGTATTATCGATATTAAAATAATAATCCCAAAATAAAAATTTTTTCCCTACCTTTATTTTTAAACTATTTTCACTATTGGATGTCGTAATATAATTTCCTATTTTATTAATAGCACTCCCTATTGTTGTGTTAATTATGTCATATGATTTATTTCCATCATAATATACAACACCGTCAACTTGAATATTTTTAAATTCCTCTTTAATATTATTGTTTGAATTATTTTCTTCCTCATCATCCCCTGGTATATTAACAGTTTCACTAAATACTTCTTCAGCTAAAATATGACCACTAATATCAATACCATACTCATTATTAGGTTTTTCAACTAAATACTTAGTTTTACCATCTGCATCAACACCCTGTAATTTTAATATAGCTCCATTAGATAATGATTTTGGTTTTCCTATCTCTTTAGGAAACTCTTCTAAACTTTTAATCTGCTCCATAGTCTCCTGTAGCACCGCACTCGCCTGCTGCTTGTCCTCAGCAGCTTTATTTATCTTCACAGTCCCAAGCACCATATTCCCCATAGGTATTATAAATAAAGCAATAAGGCCTAAGCTCACTACTATTTCTAGCAGTGAGAAGCCTTTTTTCTTTTTATTTTTCATTAAATTCTTACTTGATAACATACTCCACTTTCCCCTTTGCATTTATATTTATACGAGGATTCGTTTTGTCATCATCCATGATGGTTACAATGGCCATTTTCTCTGTAGCATTGCTTGTTACATTTAGATTTACTGTAACTTTATCTTCCACATTTAGTCTTGTAGTAGAATATACTGCTATTTGAATCTTGCCATCTTCTGGATTAATTTCTATCCCTTTTTCACTATAATTTGAAGGATAACTTGAAGTTGGAGTTTTATACTTTGCATAGAACTTACCATCTTCTTCAGTTATTTCTATATCAATATCAACCTTTTCATTTTTATCAAAGTAAACATAGGTATCTCTTGTTGAATCATTAGCTTTCCCTAAGGTAACGCTTGGAAGATCTGAATTTGCTCCCTTTACTGACATTATTACGTCGTAGCCTTCATCCTCTTTGTTTGCAGAAGCGCTAAGCCCTGTACCACCTTCTAAGAATGGGTTTTCTTTTCCGTATGTATTTTCTATTGTCCACTTTAAGTATTCACTGTCTTCCTCTGAAATCTTTGGTATTGAGTAAAACTCTAAATCCAGAGATCCTGATACAGCATCCTCTCCTGAAGCAGATAAAGATAATGTTGGCATTGCCACAAGTCTTGCATAATCAGACACAAGCTTTATAAACTTAGTTGTGTTTGCATAGGTTCCAGTAAATGAAATTGAAACCTTCATCTGTTCAACCATGTTTCCTTCTATAGTTTCTGTTGTTCCTGCCACTGGTTGTTCAACCTCTGTACCTTCAGCGTTTTCAGAACTTTCACCACTGTTTACATCCTCATTATTGCTAGATGAGCCTTCCTCTTTGGCTACTTCTTCACCATTTAAACCTTTAATTTCATTAGCAGGCTTTTCTAAGGTTTCTTCTACTTTTTCGACCTGTTCATCCGCAAAATATTTCTCAACTGGAGCTACAATTACTTCAGAAAAAGATAAACTTCCCTTTATCCCAGCTTCCTTTAAAAGTTCATTTACCTCAAGAATTATCTTTTCCTGATAAAGTTCTGGATAAAGCATCATTGATTTAGAACCAATACTTTCTCTGTAAATTTTTATGTCTGTCTTATTTTTTTCAATAGTATTAACCTTTGTCAGCATTGTTTCATACTTTAAGCTTACTTCCTGTTCCTGAGCTTTAAGTTCCTCAAGCTTTGCAACCTGCTTAACATATATAAACTGATAATAAATTACTCCTATAGCTACAAAGGCTAATAATACTAACAATAGTTTTTCTCTTTTACTTACTTTCATTGTAATACGCCTCCTCTAGCTCACAGGTTATTGAAAATGAAAATACTTCATCTGTGTCTCCCATATCTGATGCAATTCCACCAATATGTGATTTCTTAATAAAGTCTATTTCATTTATATTGTGCTGAAACTCTGCAATAGCTTCTCTAGTTGTTGCCTTAGCACTAATTGACACAACTCCACCACTAAAGTTAATTGAAGAAAATACAACTTCTTTAGGGATTGTAAAACTTATTTCTTCTAAAAAGTTCGGATTTAATTTATTTCTATCTTCAATAAGTGTATAGATATCATTTAAAGCTGTGTTATATCTGTTGTAAGCATCCTTCTCCAAGGAAACTGATTGACTTTCTGCATATTTTTCTTGGAAGGCTGTATCATTGATTTTCGCTTCAATATTTGCAATACCTTTTTTAGTACTAGCTATTCCAATAACATTAGTTGCAGCAGTTACTCCAATTAAAACTGCCATCACAGCTGCGCCCCCACCAATAGCTTTCTTAGTTAAGACATCATTTTCTTTAATCTGGGTTACTTCAAAAAAGTTTAAATCTCTCATGTTATCACCTACAATCTTATTAATGCGCCAATAGCATTTATATACTCTTCAACTGTAGTAATCTTTAAATCCTTATCAAACTCAAGATTATCTACTGTTAAGATATTTGCTGTTGGAATTCTAAGTCTATTTTCAACATAATCATCAAGTCCCTTAAGCTTTGAAGTTCCACCATATAAATAAACATAATCTATCTGCTTGCCACTACTCTTATTTGCATAGAATTGAACAATTCTATTGATATCACTAGCCCACTCATCAACAATCATTGCTACTCCATCATTTATCTCATTGAATTGTCTTTTTCTTCCTACATCAACCTGCTCCATTTTAAGCTTTTCTGCTGCTTCTATTGGAATATCTTTATTATTTGAGATAAACATATCTATAGCTTCTCCACCAACAGGAAGAGTTCTAATAAAGTCAAGTTTTCCTTGATTAACGATAGATATATTTATTGTTTTTGCTCCAAGGTCAATAAACATATTGGTTTTCTCTTTATCCAATAAATCTGCATTAAAAAACTTTGCTAAGTTTGCAACCTTTTTAACTGCGTTATTAGTTAAATCTAAAGCATAAGGATTTAAAAGCATTCTTGTTGTTAAATCCTTATAAGATTCAATAATTCCTTTAGGATAAATAATAGCAAGAATCTTTTGCTTCTCAATTCCATCCACCACTACATCCGCAATCTTCATAAACTGAACTTCATAGTTATTCAAGTTAATACAAAGGAACTGTTGAATCTCATACTCAACCAAGCTCTTAAGCTCCTCCTCCTTATCAACATAAGGCACCACAAGCTCCCTGCTGATTACTGTTGAAGATGAAGAAACAAAAGCTAGCTCCTTTGTTTTAATACCATGACTCTTTAAGTGACTCTTAATAGCTAAAGTTACAGCATCCACCTGTTCAATAACTCCATCACTTAAAATATCCTTTGGTGAAGGAATCTTATCCATCCTTGAAATATGTATCTTTCCACCCTTAACCTTACCTTCAACTACCTTAATATAACTTGTCCCAATATCAATACCAACTAACTTAACACTTGTTGGCTTCTCAGCCTTCTCTTCTTTTCTTCCCTTTGAACTCTTCTTAAACGTTATCTCCTTAGTCCAAATAGACTCCTTCTTTGGCTCTAAAGTAACTCTTTGAAACTCTTCCGTGTCTATATCCTTGCTTTTTATAGGTTCTTCAACCACAGTCCCCTTTTTAAATAATCCCAAAGCTTACACTTCCCTTCGTAAATTAAATATGCAGTCTTTATTTCAAAATGTAATTTTATTTTTTATTTATTAAAACTCACATCAAATATTTATTTGACATGATTTATATTCATCTTTAAAATACTTCTTTCTTTATTAATGTTAATACTTTTATGTCCCCACTTTGTTCTATCCAGATATGATATTTATCTATAACGCCAGTATCCCCCAAGCTACCATCATCTAATATTTGAACATTCGCTTGTGGTGCTTTTACATTGGAGAATGCACTTTTCAAAATTACTTCAGCATCAATTTCATTTAAAGTTTCTCCGCCTATTACTCCTTGTATAATTATATTTTTTAGATTTTTATTATTATCAAAATTAAGAACTATACTATTACTAGATTTATCAACTTTGATTATTTCATCTAAAACCAGTATTGATAAACTTTTCTTAATGCTTTCACAGCTTAATTTATCAGCCTTAATCTTTGAATTTTCCCTAACGCCATTTAAGCTTGGTATAGCAATTAATGCAAGAATAGCCATTACCGCTAAAACTATTACTAATTCTATTAATGAAAAACCTTTGCTTTTAAATTTATATTTCACTTCTTTCATAAATCACCTTAACTCTTGTTTTGTTATTCATTATTAATCATATTTACATTTCTTATATCTCTTAAAATAATGCTTATGCTTACAATTGTAACCGCCTATAACTATTAAAATTTTATTTTGAACTTTACTATAATTGATGTTAATCTTGATTTATCTCAGACTTAAATGTATCAACTGCTATATTCCCATCAGAATCTATATAAATATGATATGAGGTCGCTTTTTCATTTTCTTCTTTAATAAATGCAGTAGACTTTCCTTGTGGTCTTTTAACTTCTATAAATTGATCTAATAGATAATTTTGAACATCATCTGATACCCCTTCAGTACATTGAAAATATAACTTATCATCTTCTTTATAATGCATATCAATAACAGCATTTCTAGGCAATTCAATTTCAGTCTCTGCCACTAATAATATCCTATTTATAACTTCCATACTCTGCTTATCAGCTTTATTTCTTGAACTATCTCTTACTGCTGTAAAATCAGGTATAGCTATCAAAGTAATAATTGCCATTACAGCCAGTACAATTATTAGTTCAATTAAGCTAAAACCATTTTTACCTAATCTTTTATTTTTTCTCATGTTAAGTCTCCCATTGATTATTATTTCTAAATGTATATTTAGTGACCTTATAATATTTAAACACCCTAATAGGTATATTAAATTACTAAAATTCTTGTGTGTGGCAAACTCTGTGGAAAAGCACTAATTTCACATATATTTATAAAATATAGTAGCTTACATCCTTTTATCTACTGCCTACCACTTTTGTATAACTTAATGTGATTTTAAGGAAACATCCTCCACAAATATCCTTAACCCATTGTATTTACTAGCTTTACACCTGTGGCAAACTTTGTGGAAAACTCTGTGGCAAACTTCTATAACAATGCTTTGCCACAAATTTAAAATCATCTTCTAATTTATAAATATTACTTTGCCACATTTTTTCGTAAAGTTGTGGCAAAGTATTTCCCAACTAAATTTCAATAAATTAAGAACCCCAAAGGCACTAACGTGGGAAAACTTAGGCTAGTCCCTAACATTTTGTGCCCTTGGGGCTTTACTTTTACATTTTTTCACATCAATAGAGATGCTACTTAGATCTACTGCTAGAAGTTAATTAGTAGATACTGTTACATCACCTGTATCTGAAATTACAATAGTATATCCTACTAAAGCATTAGTAGTTGTTGTTTCCTCATCGCCAGCCGTTGTTACTGATTTTTTATTTGCTTGTGGCTTTTTTACTTCTGCTAAAGCAGTCGTAAGTTTATCTTCACCTGTAATATCTGCATTCTCTGCTACAGTTGCTTTTTCTGGAGTTCCTGTGAAAGTTACAGCAAGTGTACCTTTACCTTTTAATGTATCATCCGCTGTTAACATTAAAACAGTTCGCTTAATGGTTTCACAACTTTGCTTATCTGCTTTTAATTTAGAATTATCTCTAACAGCTGTAAAATTAGGTATAGCTATTAACGCTATAATAGCCATTACTGCAAGTACAATAATAAGTTCGATTAATGAAAATCCTTTTTTCTTTTTTTGATTTGCTCTTTTAATCATTTTAAAAGACCCCCTATGTATTCTAATTTTTTTATTTATCCTAAACGGTTTCCCGTAAAGACCTTTGTTAATTGAATTCCTACATCATTGTTTCATACATTCCAAACATTGGTGATAGTATTGCAATTACTAAGAATCCTACAATTACTCCCATGATTACAATCATGATTGGTTCTAGGATTGCTGTGAAGTTTGCGATGGCTCTTTCCAACTCTTCGTCGTAGAAGTTGGCTGTTTTTTCTAGGATTCCATCCATGTCTCCTGATTCCTCACCAATTTTTATCATTGACGCAAGCATTGGTGGAAATATATCAGCTTCTCTTATGGTTTCTGATAAGGATTCACCAATGAGCATTTTTTCTTTAACAGTTTTCAGCTTTGATTGCGCAAAGTTGTTTCCAACTACTCCAGAGATGATGTCTAGTGAGCTGGTTAAGGATAATCCTGCTCCAAGGACCGTTGATAGTCCTCTTGCAAATCTTGATACTACTGTTTTTCCATTTAAGTCTTTAAAGGGTGAGTATTTTAACTGGAAGATGCTATACATGTAAATTCCTGTGTCAACTCTAGTTATGTAGTATCTTAAGGCTATAACTGCTATTGCTGTTACTCCAAAGATTGCAAAGAAGTTATTCTTTAGGAATTCTGATAACACAAGAATAGCTTGTGTTACAGCTGGTAAAGCTGATTCAGATGATTCAAACATATCAACGAACATTGGCATTAAGTAAATTAATATGAAACTTACTATCGCCACCGTTACAACTCCTAGAATTATTGGATAAATCATGGCATTTTTAATTTTTCCATTCATCTTTGTTTGGTTTTCATAATAAACTGCCATTCTATTCATTATTGAATCTAAGGTTCCACTACTTTCTCCAACTTGAACCATGCTGATTAAAAGCTTTGGAAATTCATCCTCATATTTTGCCATGGCTGTTGAAAGCTCTTCACCTTTTCTTATATCTTCATTAACCTTTGTTAGGATATTTTTTAATTTCTTGTTTGGAATCTGATCTGCTAAAATTCCAATGGAATAAGTTATCGAAACTCCAGCTTCAAGCATGGTTGCAAGCTGTCTACAAAAGATTGATATATCCTTTGTGTTTATTTTCTTACTTCCAAGGACAATATCCTTACTTCCTGTTACTTCTTCTATTGCAAGTGGTGAATATCCATTAGCAGTTATAACTCCTAGTACTTCATCTCTTGTTTTAGCTTTATGGATTCCTTTAATAATTTCACCCTTAGGGTTTAT
Organism: Clostridium culturomicium; assembly: GCF_000821305.1. Classification (GTDB taxonomy): domain Bacteria; phylum Bacillota; class Clostridia; order Clostridiales; family Clostridiaceae; genus Clostridium_J; species Clostridium_J culturomicium. Next base: position 298,965 of record NZ_CCXK01000015.1, read on the forward strand.
GGCTTTATACCTAAACTCTGCCATAGGCTATCCTCCCCCTTTATAAGTTATCTGCGAAGATTATCTTCATCATTTCCTCTATAGTAGTTTGTCCACTTAAAACTAACTCTTTAGCACTCATGGCTAAAGTCTTCATACCTTTTTTAATTGCTAAGTCCTTTACCTCATCAGAGTTACTGGTTTTTAAAATTAAATCCTTTAAATCTCTATCGATGTTCATTATTTCATAAACACCCATTCTTCCAGCATAACCTGTATGATTACATGCTGCACAGCCTTTTCCTTTATAGTGAACTGCTTCTTCATTTTCACTTACTCCAAGGAGCCTTCTTTCAGCAACATCTGCTGGAATAGCTTCCTTACAGTGTGGACAAATTCTTCTCACAAGTCTTTGAGCTATAACACCCTTTAAAGCTGTTGCAACCATGAATGGCTCTACACCCATATCCACAAGTCTCATTACTGATGACGGTGCATCATTAGTGTGCAGCGTGCTTAAAACTAAGTGACCAGTGATAGCGGCTCTGATTCCTATTTCAGCAGTTTCACTATCTCTCATCTCTCCTATCATTACTATGTCAGGGTCTTGTCTTAATATTGAACGAAGACCACTGGCAAAGGTTAGTCCTACTTTGCTGTTTACGTTAATTTGATTTATTCCTTCTAAGGAATACTCAACTGGATCCTCAACAGTTACAATGTTCTTTTCATTATCATTTAGTTCACTTAAAACTGTATAAAGAGTTGTGGATTTACCACTTCCCGTTGGACCTGTTACAAGAATAATTCCATGAGGTGCTGAAATAATATCATCCAGCTTTCCTAAATCCTCTTTACTCATTCCCAGTCTTTCTCTGCCAACCTTATAGTTACTTCTATCAAGTATTCTTATAACTACCTTTTCACCAGTTATAAGTGGAAGTATAGATACACGCATGTCCACATTTTTATTGTTTATGTTAGTAACAATTCTTCCATCTTGTGGCACTCTTCTCTCAGCTATATTAAGGTCTGCAAGAATCTTAATTCTAGTAACAATTCCCGATAAAACATCTATACTTAAGGTTGAAATTTCATTTAATACTCCATCAACTCTGAAGCGAACTCTTATAAACTTTTCATAAGGCTCAATGTGAATATCTGAAGCTCTTTGCTCAACTGCATTTTTAAGAAGTGAATCTACTAATTTTACAGTTGGAGCGTTTTTAACATCGTCCATCTTATCAATATCATCAGCCTTGATACTTGTAACTGCTACAGTCTTATTAATCTCATTTATAGCATTTTCAACACTTCTTCCAGAGTAATATCTGTCAGTTGCATTTCTTATTTCATCACTTGTAGCTATATAAGCTTTTACTCTTCTGCCTGTATTAATCTCAACATCATCTATAGCAAAGATATTTAATGGATCTGAAACTGCAACTTTAATAAGTCCGTCCTCTACATAGAAAGGAAATATATCATACTTTTTGCATAGAGTTTCACTTACCAAACTAACTGCTCTAGTATCTATATCAATGGCACTTAAGGTAACCATATCAATTCCAAGCTGTTCTTTAAGAACCTCTATAATTTCTATTTCAGATAATATACCCTCATCTACTATAAGCTGACCAAGCTTTTTCTTTTTCACCTTTTGCATTTCTAAAACTTCATTTAACTGAGTCCTAGTTATTTTATTAGCTTTAACTAACAAATCACCTAATCTAACGTTATTTCTAGCCATTTTCTTCCCCCCATTTCCGTTTATTTTTCTATTTATTTAACCTAATCCTGTTAATTTCAATATCAGTGTTTCTCCCATTAATAAAGCTACATAAGCTCCTATTGCTAAGCTTGGTCCTAACGGCATATAATCAGTTTTTGACTTTTTCTTCATAAGAATCAATGTAATCCCTATAGCTCCTCCTATAATAAAAGATATAAGAATAAAATATATTTCAAGCTTCCATCCAAGGAACACTCCACACAGTACCGCAATTTCAATGTCTCCTGCTCCAAAGCCTCCTGTTAAAATATATATTCCTCCAATTATAAAAAGCCCTATGAGCGCTGCTACAACATAATTAATTAAACTTCCTGAATATATGATTCTTTCCAATATTGCGAATATTATTCCCGCAGCAATCCCTGGATACACAACACAGGAATAAACATCCGTTGTATCATAATCAATAAGAGCAATAACTATCAAAAATAAAGTTAAAACCCCATATTTAAAGAATTCAAAGGTCAGTCCATATCTAAGATATATTCCAAACCAAAGCAGTCCGGTTAACACCTCAACCCCAGGATATCTCAATGAAATCTTCTGCCCACAGTATCTGCATTTTCCCTTAAGGAATACGTAACTTAATACTGGCACTAGATCTAACCATCCAAGTCTATGATTACAACTTCCACAATGTGAAGGTGGTAAAACTATAGACTCCTCATTAGGTATTCTGTATATGCAAACGTTTAAAAAACTCCCTATTACTATACCGTATATAAATATTATTAAACTCATATCTATTCCTTTATTTATAATTTATTCAAAAAAATGTATGTATATTGATATAAAAAATGACTAAATTCTAGAATTTAGTCGGTTGTACCATTAACTCCAAAACTCCAAGGTACCCAAATACTGGAGGTTTCTTCATAGTTTCTTTAATTCTTACAAAATTTTTTTGTATTTGCTTTTAACTTTATATAACCTATATAATTACATAATTAAATATACCATGTTTTGGGTGATTTTTCTATATTTTTTTCACTATTTTTCTATATTTTTTATTATTTTTCATCCTTTTTATTCCACATGTTTCTCTTAACCTTATTTATTCCTACATGTTTGTTTATTTCTACAATACAAATATAAACGTATACTTATCTTACTCTTTCCAACTTACTTGCAATACAATTCTAACTTTATAAAAATACTATAAATTTGAATACATCCTCGAAGATAATAAAACGCTAAAAACATAACTTCCATTAAATAAAAAAGGTTTAAAAGCAAAGCTTTTAAACCTCTTTCATTCAAAGGAATTTCAAAGAAACTTCCTCGTAAATTCTAAGTTTTTAATTCTTAATTTATTAGTACATTCCGTCCATTCCCATTCCTGGAGCTCCTGCCATTGGCGCTGGATTCTTTTCTGGAATGTCTACTACTGCGGCTTCTGTTGTAAGGAATGTTGAAGCTACAGAAGCTGCATTTTGAAGAGCACTTCTTGTAACCTTAGTTGGGTCAACGATACCAACTTTAATCATATCAACATATTTATCTCTTAGAGCATCATATCCAATTTCAACACCAGAAGTTCTTACCTTTTCAACTACTACTGAAGCTTCTTCTCCAGCATTTGTAACTATTTGTCTTAGTGGCTCTTCAAGAGCTCTTCTTATGATATTTATACCAACTTGAATCTCTGGAACGTCAGAAGTTAACTCTGCAACTGCTGGGATAGCATTAATGTATGCAGTTCCACCTCCTGCAACGATTCCTTCTTCAACTGCAGCTTTTGTTGCAGCAAGAGCATCTTCTATTCTTAACTTTCTCTCTTTAAGTTCTGTTTCTGTAGCAGCTCCAACTTTGATAACTGCAACTCCACCAGCAAGCTTAGCAAGTCTTTCATTTAATTTTTCTCTATCAAAATCAGAAGTTGTATCTTCCATTTGTTTTTTAATTTGATTTACTCTTGAAGCAATGTCTTCTTTGTAACCTTTACCGTTTACGATAACAGTAACGTCTTTGGAAACCTTAACGCTATCACATCTTCCAAGCATTTCTATAGTAGCATCCTTAATGTCATAGCCTAATTCTTCAGATATTACAGTACCACCTGTTAAAACAGCGATGTCTTGTAACATTTCTTTTCTTCTGTCTCCAAAACCTGGAGCTTTAACAGCAACACAAGTGAAGGTTCCTCTTAACTTGTTAACTACTAGTGTAGCTATAGCTTCACCTTCAACATCTTCAGCTATTATTAATAACTTCTTACCTTGTTGAACGATTTGCTCTAATATTGGAAGTAACTCTTGGATGTTAGTTACTTTCTTATCTGTAATTAAAATGTATGGGTTTTCTAAAACAGCTTCCATCTTATCTGTGTCAGTTACCATGTAGGCACTTAAGTATCCTCTGTCGAACTGCATTCCTTCAACAACTTCAAGTTCAGTTCCCATAGTTTTTGATTCTTCAACAGTGATAACCCCTTCGTTACCAACCTTCTCCATAGCTGTTGCAATTAATGCACCAATTTCTTCGTCTGCTGCAGAAATAGCTGCAACTCTAGCGATATCTTCTTTTCCATCAACTTCTTTAGAGCATTTCTTTATTTCTTCTACTGCTTTATCTACAGCTACTCTGATACCATTTCTTATTAACATTGGATTTGAACCCGCTGTAACGTTCTTAAGTCCTTCTCTTATTATTGCTTGAGCAAGAACTGTTGCAGTTGTAGTTCCATCTCCTGCTACGTCATTAGTTTTGTTTGCAACTTCTTTAACAAGCTGAGCTCCCATGTTTTCATAAGCATCCTCAAGCTCTATTTCTCTTGCTATAGTAACACCATCATTTGTTATTAATGGTGATCCAAATTTTTTATCTAATACTACATTTCTTCCTTTTGGTCCTAAAGTAACTTTTACTGTATCAGCAAGAACGTCTACACCTCTTTGCATAGCTCTTCTTGATTCTTCACCGAATAATATTTTCTTAGCCATAAATGTCTACCTCCCTTATTCTATAACAGCAAGTATTTCATCTTGCTTTAAAATCATATATTCTTGTCCGTCAACCTTAACTTCAGTTCCTGCAAATTTAGAGAATATTATCTTGTCTCCAACTTGAACTTCCATTTTAACCTCTGCTGTTCCTGGACCTGCAGCAATAACTACAGCCTCTTGTGGTTTTTCTTTTGATGTTCCAGCTAGAACTATTCCACCTCTAGTTACCTCTTCTGTTTCTACTCTTTTAATAACAACTCTGTCACCAAGTGGTCTAATGCTCATATAAAACCCTCCTAAATTTAATGTAATATATATTTTTTCTTATCTTACATCTTGTTAGCACTCTCACTCATTGAGTGCTAACCTCTATAATTAATAATAAAGAATTATTATTTCATTATCAAATCTTCTATTATATGTAATTCAACTAATCCATGCCATTTTGCAAGATTATCTCTTATTATCTTTGTTTTTCAAAGACTTTCTTCCTTTTTCACTAAGAATGTTATGGAAAAATTCAACAATGCTGTGTCCCTTTAAAATTCCTACTAAAAATAGCGTTCCTGATATAAGGGCTATGGCTATAGTTGTAACATAATTACCTTGATTAATACCATGACCAAATACAGCTGAAGCTATTATCCAAGGAAGCCTTCCAAGAGAAGAATAAATGATAAAATCAATAATTCTCACATTTGAAATGCCAGCTACGTACACAAGAATATCTTTAGGGATACCTGGGATAAAATAAATAATAAAAATAGCTATATTGTTGCTTCCAGCATCTAAGATTTTTTTAAGCTTAGTTAAGTTATTTCTTTCAATGAGTCCATTGATATATTTCTTTCCAAGAATCTTTGCAACAAAATAGCCTATCATACTTCCAATTATAATCCCTACGGAGGATGCCAATCCCCCTATAATCGGTCCAAAAATATATCCTCCTGCTATCTGCACTACTTCTCCTGGAATAAAGAAAATTACCACCTGAAGAATCTGAAGTACAATAAAAGCTAAAATACTGTAACTGCCAAAGGAAAGAATTAAGTCTCTAATTTTAACCGGGTCTCTAAATATAGTGAACTCCTTAGAGAATTCATAATAAACAAAGCCTATCACTGCTATAACTAAAACTGCAATAAACCCATTTATAATATATTTTTTTACCTTCCCTTTTTCTTTCATTTCACTCTTAGCCCCCATTACAAGATAGCATGAGGATTAAAAACTAATCCTCATCTATTTTTATATTATTCTCTCTAGCATAATAGAACAAATATTGCTGAGCAAAGCCTGATAGATTACCAAACTTATCTCTTGCAAACTGCCTTATCTTTGGAAGTGATACGTCTGGCGCAACATAAAAATACTGCATTGCTCTCTTAACCCATACATCCACCGGGAATGCAGAGTATTTACCCATAGAAAACAGCATGATACAATCTGCAACCTTCGGCCCAACACCACTAAAATTCTTAAGCCCTTCATGTCAGGTATCATCATCACTTAATCTGATTGCAGTTAAATCATAGGTTCCATTAGCTAAATCCTCTAAAGCTTTAACTATATATTTTGCTCTGAAACCTACACCTAAGCCTTCAACTTCTTCTAAAGTAGCCTCTTGGAACTCTTTTATAGTAGGAAAAGCATAATATGTCTCTCCATTATATTCAAGCTTCTTGCCATAGGTTCTGCTGATATTTTCAATAGCTCTCTTAATCATTGGAATTCTATTGTTAGCAGATATTATAAATGAAATCAACATTTCAAAAGGATCCTGCTGTAATAACCTTATTCCATAACCAAACTCTACAGCCTTTCTTAAAAGTTCATCCTGTTCAAATTCTGCCTTAATTGCTGAATAATCTCTTTCTAAATCAAAATACTCAACCCAGATTTTATTAAAATCCTTTAAATTTGTATTATATATAGTAACGGTATCACCATGTTTTTCAACTTCTATAACTCTTCCAAAGGCAACTCCAATATAATTACCATTTGACTGTTGATTCCATCTAAAACATTGTCCACAGTCAAAAATATGTGGAAGTTCAAAGTTTTTAACTTCAGTTAATATTACTTTCCCTTCTTTTTCAATTGCTTCTTTAAAATCCACGAATATACCTCCTCTTTTGCTCATTAAATTAAAGATTAAGAATGAAAACTTAATAATTAGTATTAAAACTCCTTAATTAGTCTCTTTATGTTAATAATTCCTTAGAAATTCTTTACTTCATCCTTTGTCCTTCAACTTTAATTTTTCATTTCTCATCTAAGTATTATTCACTTCTATAGCATATTTAAAGCATGTTTTCTGATAATTTAACATAAATTTAAGTTTCCTTATTAATTTCTTCTTAAAAACCTTATATCCTTTAATTTAATTACCCTTTAATTTAATGCTTTTATTTCCCTTGTTATAATCTTATCCAAAATCTCTGCTCCTACTTCCACAAGCTTTATACATCTAATCTCATCATTTCTATAAAGCTGTTTTAAAGCTGCACAGTTTAAAGTTGAACACTTATTTTTAAATTTATCCATGAATTCCCTTGTAAGGCCTTTAACATATTCACTCTCATGAGCTCTTTCCTTTGTAAACATTATTCCAAGAACACAAATTGCTCCCGTTGCCACTCCACAAGTATCTTCAATCGCCATGCCGCCACCAAAGGCTGCCATTGTCTTAAAAGTTTCCTTAGTTAAGTTCAGCTCATATTCTTCATTAGCCGCGTATAATATTGTTTCCGCACAATTTAAATCATACTCACCGTCATAAAATTTTCTTACTTTATTTAATAACATCTTTCTCCCTCCTTATCCTTTGATTTTATTCCGTTATCTCCAAAACAAAAATTTTAACTTTTAATTTAATTACCCATTGTTTACCTTTACTATATTTATACTATAAAAGAGTCACCTTTTAAAGGATTTTACATAACTTTAAAAGATGGCTCTTAAGTAAGTGGCCAAAACTGACACTTTCAATTTTAAATTTAATTACTAGAATTTACTTTTGGGTGATTATCTTCAATAAATATTGAATGAAATTCCCTTTTAATTCTTATTTACTTAGCTGTTCATCAATAGCTTTTGCAGCCTTCTTACCAGCCTCCATTGCAAGGATAACTGTTGCAGCACCTGTAACTGCATCTCCACCGGCATAAACACGCTCCTTAGAAGTTAAGCCTGTCTCTTCTTCTGCAACAATGCATTTGTACTTATTTGTCTCTAAACCTTCTGTAGTTGCTGGTATTAATGGGTTTGGTGATGTACCTAAAGACATTATTACTGTATCACAGTCTATTATAAATTCTGAACCTTTTACAGCTTGTGGTCTTCTTCTTCCTGATTCATCAGGCTCTCCAAGCTCCATTCTTACACACTTCATACCTTTAACCCAGCCCTTTTCATCTCCAAGGATTTCAATTGGGTTTACAAGAAGATCAAAGATTACTCCCTCTTCTTTTGCATGATGAACTTCTTCAACTCTAGCTGGAAGCTCTGCTTCACTTCTTCTATACACTATATGAGCTTCTGCACCAAGTCTTAAAGCCGTTCTAACAGCATCCATAGCAACATTTCCTCCACCAACAACAGCTACACATTGACCTGGTCTGATAGGTGTCTTATATTCACTTTTGAAAGCTTTCATTAAGTTGTTTCTTGTTAAAAATTCATTAGCAGAGAATACTCCATTTAAGTTTTCTCCTGGTATTCCCATGAATTTAGGAAGTCCAGCTCCTGAACCAATAAACACAGCATCAAATTTTTCATCATTCATTAACTCATCAATTTTCACTGTTTTTCCAACAACTACGTTAGTCTCGATTTTTACACCAAGCTTCTTTAAGTTATTTATTTCATGTTTTACAACAGTATCCTTAGGTAGTCTGAACTCTGGAATACCATATTGTAAAACTCCACCAGCTTCATGAAGGGCTTCAAATATTGTTACGTCATAGCCCATTTTTGCAAGTTCACCTGCACAAGTGATTCCAGCAGGACCGGAACCTATAACTGCAACTGTTTTCCCTTTTTTCTCTATTTCTTTAGTTAAATCAACATCGTTTTCTCTAGCCCAGTCAGCTACAAATCTTTCAAGCTTGCCAATCGCAACAGCTTCACCCTTTATTCCAAGAACGCATTTACTTTCACATTGAAGTTCTTGTGGACATACTCTTCCACAAACCGCTGGCAATGCAGTGTACTTATCTAAAGCCTTTGCAGCTTCTTCAAAGTTACTTTCTTTAATATGGCTTATGAATTCTGGAATATCAATAGATACTGGGCACTTTGATGTACAAGGTTTATTTTTGCAGTTTAAACACCTTGATGCCTCTGCAACAGCTTCTTCAACTGTGTATCCAAGACAAACCTCTTCAAAATTTGCTGCACGAACCTTTGGCTCTTGCTCTTTAATTGGAGTTCTCTTCATTCTATCCATTACTTAATCCCTCCTGCTGCACAATAGGTTTCTGTATTTTTAACAGCTTCTTCAGCCTTATACATAGTGCTTCTATTTAAAGCTTCATCAAAATTAACCTTGTGTCCGTCAAATTCAGGACCATCAACACAAGCAAATTTAGTTTCGCCATCTACAGTTATTCTGCAAGCTCCACACATACCAGTTCCGTCCACCATAATTGGGTTCATACTTACTACTGTTTTGATTCCAAGCTGTTCTGTAAGCTTACATACAAACTTCATCATAATCATTGGACCTATTGCCACTACTAAATCATAATGATTTCCTTCATCAACTAAAGCTTGTAATTGATTAGTAACCATTCCTTTAAAGCCATAGCTTCCATCATCTGTTGCAACATATACATTATTAGAGACAGACTTCATTTCTTCTTCTAAAATAACCATTTCTTTATTCTTAAAGCCCATAATTACATCAGCTTTAATTCCGTTTTCATGAAGCCATTTAACTTGAGGATATACTGGAGCAGCTCCAACTCCCCCTGATATGAACATAATCTTTAATTTTTTAAGTTCGTCTTTATCTTCTGAAATAAGTTCTGATTCCACACCAAGTGGTCCTACAAAGTCATAGAAGAAATCTCCAGCTTCATAACCTTCCATCTGTCTAGTACTGCAGCCTATTGTTTGAACTACTATTGTTACTGAGCCTTCATTAGCATCAGTATCACATACAGTTAAGGGAATTCTTTCTCCTTTTTCATCAACTCTTAAAATAATAAATTGACCAGGCATAGCAGCTTTAGCAACTCTTGGCGCTAATATCTTCATCATAAAAATTGAAGGCGCTAACACCTTTTTCTCTAGAATCTTATACATAAAACGTACCCCCATTAATTATATATTGCTTACTATGTAAACTTATTCTATATTATTACTATTTTTCCCTTTTAAAATTCTAAATTTCGACCAAAATTTTTATGAATGAAGAACAAAAAGTGAAAAATGAAAATTTGAGAAAAAATTTCTACGAAATTCTATTAAATTCAAGAAATCTACCTAGTAAATTTCAACCTTAATCTTTCATTCAAAAAGGGTTGCAGAAGGCAACCCTTTCAAATTATTTACTGTAGTCGTAGAAACCTTTTCCTGACTTTCTTCCAAGCCATCCAGCTCTAACATATTTTCTTAACAAGCTATGAGCTCTATACTTAGAGTCTCCTGTTTCATGATATAGTACATCCATGATTGCTAGACAAACGTCTAAGCCTATTAAATCACCTAAAGCTAAAGGTCCCATTGGGTGGTTAGCTCCAAGCATCATAGCTTTATCAATACCTTCAACAGAAGCTATACCCTCAGCGTAAATTCCAACTGCTTCATTTATCATTGGAACTAAAATTCTGTTTACAACAAATCCTGGAGCTTCTTCAACAAGAACTGGCTCTTTACCAATTGAATTTGAAAGTTCAACCATCTTGTTGTAAGTTTCTTCAGATGTAGCCATTCCTTTAATAATTTCAACAAGCTTCATTACTGGAGCTGGGTTAAAGAAGTGAAGTCCTATAACCTTATCAACTCTCTTAGTAGCTGTTGCTATTTCAGTGATAGATAAGGATGATGTATTTGTAGCTAAAATTGTTTCTGGCTTGCAGATTTCATCTAACTCTCTGAAAATAGATTTCTTAATTTCCATATTTTCAACTGCAGCTTCAATTATTAAATCTACATCTTCTAAGTGTGCTAATTCAGTTGTTCCACTTATTCTTGATAATACATCTTCTGCAACCTCTTGAGTCATTTTTCCCTTAGCAACTAATTTGTTAATATTTTTAGTTATCATTCCAAGTCCTCTTTGAACGAACTCATCTTTGATATCTCTTACTATTACCTCATAACCTTTTACTGCAAAGGCTTGAGCTATTCCTGATCCCATTGTTCCTGCACCTAAAATACAAATCTTTTTCATTTCCAAATCTCCTCTTTTCGCTTTATTTTATGTCTTTTAAATTAATCTACATTATTTATTACTTGTTCATTTCGTTATATTGGGCTACTATTTCTGGAAGAATCTTAGCATAATCTCCAACAAGAGCAACATCTGCAACCTTCATGATTGGACAGTCTGCATCTTTATTGATAGCTATTATAAAGTCTGAGTCCTGCATTCCAGCTAAGTGTTGGATTGCTCCTGAAATACCACAAGCAATATATATTGTAGGTCTAACAGTTTTTCCTGTTTGTCCTACTTGCATTGCCTTTTCTATCCAACCGCTGTCTACAGCTGCTCTTGAACCTGATACTGTTCCACCTAATGCATCAGCAGCTTCCTTAAGAATTGCGAAGTTTTCCTTACATCCAACTCCACGTCCACCTGATATTATGATATTAGCTTCAGTTATATCAACAGTTTCCTTCATTGATTTAATAACTTCTATTACTTCAGTTCTAATATCTTTAGAATCTAGTTTAACTTCAAATCTTTCAACTTTAAATTCTCTTGCTTCATCTAACGGTAATTTTTCAAATACTCCTGGTCTAACAGTAGACATTTGTGGTCTATGTTCTCCACAAACGATAGTTGCCATTAAGTTTCCACCAAAAGCTGGTCTTGTCATTAGAAGATTGTTGTTATTTTCTGTATCAACATCTAAACCAGTACAGTCTGCAGTAAGTCCAGTTTCAAGTCTAGCTGCAACTCTTGGTCCTAAATCTCTCCCTATGAAGCTTGCACCAATAAATATTATTTCTGGTTTTTCAATATTAGCAACTTCAGCTATAACCTTTGTATAACCATCAGTTGTATAGTGAGTTAATAATTCATGGTCACATACTAAGACTCTATCAGCCCCGTATGCTCCTAATTTATCTGTCATTTCATCTATATTTTTATGTCCAAGTAGTAAAGCTGTTAATGGAGCTCCCAGTTTATCAGCTATTTCTCTACCCTTACCTAATAATTCTAAAGCAACCTTTTGCAGTTCCCCGTCTCTTTGTTCAGCGAAGACCCATACGCCTTTATAATCTGATATATTCATGGTTAATCCCTCCTAAATGATGCTCCAAATCTATGATTTGGCTAGCAGAATTTAAGTAAGTGTTTAAATCTATAATTCGTAAACACCAACTTACTCTTTGAGCACTCCTTCCAATGAAATAATAAGGAGTTTCCTAAAATTTAGATCAAATGCTTCTCTTTTAATTTTGCAAGTGCAACTGCAGCAGCCTCTTTTGGCTGAAGAACGAAAATCTCACCTTGTCCCTTTGGTTCTTTAGTCATTGACTTCTTAACCTTTGTTGGTGAACCCTTAAGTCCTAATCTTTCTACATCTACCTTCATGTCAGCAACTGTCCAAACCTTAACTTCTTTCTCTTTCTTCATTGAGAAGATATTAGCTATGTGCATATATCTTGGTTTATTAAGAGTTTCGATTGCAGTTAATAAAGCAGGAGTGTGAACTCTTACATATTCATAACCATCTTCCCAAGCTCTTCTAACCTTTAATATGCCTTCATCTTCTTCTATAACTTCTTCAACGTAAGTCACCTGAGGAATATTTAAATGTTCTGCAATTTCTGGACCTACTTGAGCAGTATCTCCATCGATCGCTTGTCTACCCGCAAATATTATGTCATAATCTAAAGACCTTATAGCTGAGGCTAATGCATAGGATGTTGCTAATGTATCAGCTCCTGCAAAGGCTCTGTCTGTAATAAGAATTGCTTCATCAGCACCCATTGCCAAAGCTTCTTCTAACGCAGCCTTAGCTTGAGGAGGCCCCATTGATATAACAGTTACATGCCCTCCATGAATATCTTTAAGCTGTAAAGCCCCTTCTAAAGCATTCTTATCATCTGGATTTATTATTGAAGGAACGCCATCTCTAATAAGAGTTCCTGTCTTTGGATCAATTTTAACTTCATTAGTATCTGGAACCTGCTTTAAGCAAACAACTATTTTCATCTTTAATCCCCCCTACTTCAATACACTACCTGAGATAACCATTCTTTGAACTTGAGAAGTTCCTTCATAAATTTCAGTTATCTTAGCATCTCTCATCATTCTTTCTACTGGATAATCTTTTGTATATCCATATCCACCAAATAATTGAACTGCCTTAGTAGTTACTTCCATAGCTACTTCTGATGCAAATAATTTTGCTCTCGCCGCTTCAACTGTATATGGTAACCCCTTATCCTTGTTGTAAGCAGCTTTATATACAAGATATCTTGCAGCTTCGATTTTTGTATCCATATCTGCAACCATCCATTGAAGTCCTTGGAATGCTGATATTTGTCTTCCAAATTGTTTTCTTTCCTTCATGTATGCAACAGCTTCCTCTAAAGCGCCTTCAGCTAAGCCTAGAGCTTGTGCTGCAATACCAATTCTTCCGCCATCAAGAGTTTTCATTGCTATACCAAAGCCTTTTCCTTCTTTACCTAGTAAATTTTCCTTTGGAACTATACAATCAGTAAATACTAGCTCTGTAGTAGATGAACCTCTTATTCCTAACTTGTCCTCAACTTTTCCTATAGAGAAACCCGGGAAATTCTTTTCAACTATAAATGCTGAAATTCCCCTTGTTCCTTTTGATTTATCTGTCATAGCAAATACGATAAATACGTCTGCTACTCCACCATTTGTTATAAAAATCTTAGATCCATTTAATACGTAGTGGTCACCATCAAGAACAGCTGTTGTTTGCTGACCTGCTGCATCAGTTCCTGCATTTGGCTCTGTTAATCCAAAAGCTCCTATTTTTCTTCCTGATGCTAAATCTGGTAAGTATTTAGCCTTCTGTTCTGGAGTACCAAATTGCGCTATTGGAGAAGCTCCTAAAGATGTGTGTGCCGATAATATAACACCAGTAGTTCCACATACCTTCGAAAGTTCCTCAACTGCAATAATGTAAGATAAGGTATCTCCACCTGCTCCACCATACTCGGTTGAGAATGGAATACCCATTACACCATACTTGCCCATCTTCTTAACGTTTTCCATAGGGAATTCTTCAGTAACATCTATTTCAGCTGCTATTGGTTTTACCTCATTCAAAGCAAATTCCCTCACCATTTGTTTTACAAGCTCTTGCTCTCTTGTTAATGAAAAGTTCATTGTAATACCCCCTACCTATTAAGTTTTATTGAATCTATTTATTTTGGAAATTTTTATCTCTTTTTTCTATGAAAGCTGTCATTCCTTCTTTTTGATCTGCAGTTGCAAAGCATAATCCAAAGGCTTCTGCTTCAAAGGCTATAGCATCATCTATATCCATCTGCATTCCTCTGTTAATAGCTTCCTTGCACTGTGCTACTGCTATTGGAGCATTTTTTATAATTTTGCCTGCCATTACTTTAGCTTCATCTAAAAGCATTTCTGGCTCAACAACCTTATTAACTAACCCAATTCTATATGCTTCGTCAGCCTTTATCATGTCACAAGTGAAGATAAGTTCTTTAGCTCTTCCTTCGCCAACAAGTCTAGCTAATCTTTGAGTTCCACCAAATCCAGGTGTTATTCCAAGTCCAGCTTCTGGCTGAGCAAATTTAGCTTTAGCTGAAGCTATTCTAATATCACATGCCATTGCAAGTTCGCAGCCTCCACCTAATGCGAAACCATTTACTGCAGCAATTACAGGCTTGTTTAGTTTTTCTAAATTTCTGAAAACTTTATTTCCTAAAGTTCCAAAAGCCTTTCCTTGTACAGCATTTAATTCCTTCATTTCAGATATATCTGCACCAGCAACAAAAGCTTTTTCACCAGCCCCTGTTAAAATTACTGCATATACATCCTTATCATTTGAAATTTCTTCAATGACTAAATTTAATTCTTTTAGCGTTTCAGAATTTAATGCATTTAATGCTTTAGGTCTATTGATTTTAACGATAGCTAAGTTACCATCTTTTTCAAAGATTACATTAGTGTATTCCATTACAAATTCCCCCATGAAACTTTATTATAGGCATCCCCCAATTTAAGTTATTTATTTAACAATTTGTTTTTGGTCGCTATGTACCTACAATTCTTATTATAGTCCTACCAATTATCATTTTCAAGAATTTTAGGATTATTAACAATTTATTTGAAATTTCCTAAGTTAATTAAAAAAATTATAGGATATGAAAATTCTCATCCTCATATCCTATAACTTTTTTTTTGATTTTATTACTATTTTTTAAAAATTTTATTCTTCTTCAGTAAGCTCTCTCGCTTCATTTCTTTCATTTATTAAGTAACTTAAAGTCATTAAACTTTCACTTAAATGAACATTCTCTACAATTACATCATCTGCAACCTTTAAGTCTATTGGTGCAAAGTTCCAAATAGCTTTAACTCCCTTGTTAGTTACCATATCAACCACACCTTGAGCTCTGCTCTTTGGAACACAGATAATTGCTATATCGATCTCTTCCTCTTGTAGAAAGCCTTCTAATTCATCCATATCCTTGATTTCAATGTCTCTAATTTTTAAACCTATCAGCTTAACATTCAAATCAAAGATACCTTTTAAGTTAAATGACATCTTATCAAAGGTAGTGTAATTGGCAATAGCCTGCCCTATATTACCTGCTCCTATAATAACAGTATTATAAGCTTTGTTTAACCCTAAGATAACTGAAATTTGATATAATAGGTCCTTTACATTATATCCATAACCTTGCTGTCCAAAATCACCAAAACAGTTTAAATCTTGTCTAATTTGAGATGCAGTAAAACCAATCTTTTCACTAAGTTCTTTTGATGATATTCTATCAACATCATTTTTATCTAATTCACGTAAATATCTATAATACTTAGGAAGTCTTTTTATAACCGCCATAGAAATACTTCTCTTCTTTTCCATATTACCTCACTCCTT
Organism: Clostridium culturomicium; assembly: GCF_000821305.1. Classification (GTDB taxonomy): domain Bacteria; phylum Bacillota; class Clostridia; order Clostridiales; family Clostridiaceae; genus Clostridium_J; species Clostridium_J culturomicium. The sequence goes on from NZ_CCXK01000015.1 coordinate 314,972, forward strand.
ATTTTATTATATATACGAACTTCGCAATTCCTACTAAATCCTTACTAATATAAGCATCTTTTAATAGTCTCTTTCGTCTTCATGTTTTTTATTATACTACACTAATCGAATTTGTTACATATTTTTATCTCAAAATTTAAAATTTCCCACATTTATATTATTACCAAAACCTCTATATTTCATAACTTCAAGCACTTTAATATTAACGCTCTGACATATATCTAGCTATTTCATTGAAACTTAATTTCCTCACTTCTGTATTTGGATATTCTCTATATTCATTAACATAAAAAACTGTAGTCATCTTCTCACATAATTTATCCTTATTCTTTTTCAAGTAAACTTCTAACTCCTCACTTCCAGCAAAAATTTTATAGGAAACTCGCCCTTTATCATTCTTTATTTCATAAATACCACATGACTTTTTCATGGTATAATCAGCAGTTCTTAAATAAAGTATTGCAACTTCTAAAGACTTAAAAGGGAAATTCCATCTTTGCACTCCACGCTTTGGATCATGTTCTATACATATACAACGTCCACAAGTTCCACAAATATATTACATATGATTTTGTAAACACTCCAATGGCTTTAGTACTAGTGTTATTCTTCTATTCTCTCCATAGCACTCTTCACACATATTTCATCTCCATTTCACATTTATTAACATCTTTATTCTTTAGATTCACACTTTCTACATATACATATTTTTCAATATTACATTATTCAAATTTAACATAACCAACAATAAAATTAAAGTTTCTCTGAATACAGTGAAAATATGAAACTCCTACTCTCTACGTTCATAGGAGTAAGTTCGACTTAGCCAAATCGTAGATTTTATTTTTAAAAGAAACGCCTACTCACTTCGTTCGTAGGCGCAAGTTCACATAACCAAATCATAGATTTGGATGTTCACTTGTGTTAAAATACCTATAGGACGGTGAGATGAATGATAGTTTTAAGTTGTAAAAATATAAGTAAATACTTTGGAATAGATATGATATTAAAAGATGTAACCTTTAACGTTAATGAAGGTGAAAAAATTGGACTTATAGGTGCTAACGGTGCAGGTAAGTCTACCCTTTTCAAGATTCTTACTAATCAAATGGAATACGATGAAGGGGAATTATATATTGATAAATCAAAGGAATTAGGTTATCTTTCTCAGAACCTTTCTCTTGATTCAAATAACACTATCTACACAGAGGTTTTAACAGTCTTTGATAGCTTAATGGAGATGGAAGCCAGACTTAAAACCCTTGAAGAGAAAATGAATGAACCTTATGATGCTTCTAAGGTCGAATACCATAATAAAATAATAAGAGATTATACAACGCTTACAGAGGTGTATGAAAACCGTGGTGGATATACCTATAAAGGAGAAATTAGCAGAGTTCTTAAAGGTTTAGGCTTTACTGAAAATGACTTTGATAAGCCAATCGCAATTTTAAGTGGTGGACAAAAGACAAGGGTAGCCCTATGTAAGCTTCTTTTAAGAAAGCCTGAAATTCTGCTTCTTGATGAGCCTACTAACCATCTTGACCTTGATGCTATCGAATGGCTTGAAGGCTATTTAAAAGAAGTAAAAGGTTCAATAGTTGTAATCTCCCACGATAGATTTTTCCTTGATGCAATCACAAACAAAACTGTAGAGCTGCTAGGCGGAAGAGTTGAAACTTATAATGGTAACTATACTGCCTTTATAGATTTAAAAGAAAAAAACAGAGAAGTTCAGCAAAAAGCTTTTGATCTTCAACAAGCTGAAATCAAACGCCAGGAAGAGATTATTGCAAGATATAAATCCTTCAACCGTGAGAAGAGTATAAAGGCTGCTGAAAGCCGCCAGAAGGCTCTTGATAAAATGGAGAGATTAGATGCCCCTGTTAGAGAAGCAAAAGCTTCCAGAATCCGTTTTGAGACTCAAATCAAGAGTGGTAATGATGTTCTTTATATTGAAAATTTAAAGAAAAGCTTTGGAGAAAAGCTTCTATTTGAAGGACTTAATTTAGACATCAAAAGAGAAGAGAAAATTGCTCTTATAGGTGAAAATGGACGTGGTAAAACAACTTTATTCAAAATAATAATGGATAAAGAACCTTCTGACTGTGGAGTTAAGGTCCTTGGTAAAAACGTATTTTTAGGTTACTATGACCAAGAGCAGTCTAACCTGAATGAAAGTAAAGCTATCATCGACGAGGTATGGGATGACTTCCCTCACATGACAACCACAGAAGTTCGTACTGCTTTAGCCGCATTTTTATTCACAGGAGATGACGTATTTAAGAAGATATCCACACTTAGTGGTGGAGAAAAGTGTAGAATTAACCTTTTAAAGCTAATGCTTTCTAAGTCAAACTTCTTGCTTCTTGACGAGCCAACCAACCACCTCGATATTATGTCCCGTGAGGCTTTAGAGGAAGCCATCTTAAATTATGATGGAACAATAATTCTTATATCCCACGACAGATACTTCTTAAATAAAATTATCAACAAGATCTATGAATTAAATGAAGATGGAGTTAAAGAATACCTAGGAAACTACTCTTACTATGTGGAAAAGAAAACTAACCCTCATAGATTCGAACAGATGGAAGAGTATTCTGGTGTTACTAAAACTCAAATCAAATTAGATAAAAAGAAAAAACGTGAAGCTGAAAAAGCTGAAAGAGAACAGGCTAAACTTCTCAAAAACATCGAAAACAAAATTGCTGAAACTGAAGAAACAATCGAAGAGCTTCAAGGTCAATTATGTTTAGAAGAAGTTTATTCTAACCCTGACAAAAGCAAAGAGGTGCATCAGCTGCTACAAAATGCTGAAAATGAACTTGCAGAGCTTTATGAACAGTGGGAAGAAATGGCGTAGTAATTAAGAATTATAGAGATTTCTCCTCACTGTATTCGGAGAAACTTTAATTTAATTTTCTTAATTTAAAATTGGCAAATTGAAGATTTCCTAATGTTTAAAAGCAAAATACTCCTAGCTGAGCTAGGAGTATTTTGCCGTTCTTACAAAATTGAAAATTTGGTAAGAACAACTGAAATCAAAGAAATTCTGTAGGAATTTCATCCATCCTTCTAAATTCTTAATTCTTAATTAAAAAAGAGTTATCTACATTACGTAAATAACTCTCCCTCTATAAATTTATAATCTCCACCAAACTTCTTCACTTCATAGCACATATATCTATCTTGGAATATTGGAGGTAAACCATACGTGAACAGTGCTTTCCCCATGAAGTTTTAGAAGAGTGAAGGACTTGTTCGCCAGCCCTTCCAGTGAAAGATTATTAATTATAAATTTGTTTCCCCATATCCTCTATTCATTACCTAGCTTAGCTATTAAACTAAACCTCTTGCAACCATTTCTGTTACTGCGAATGTAGCAACATCATCTGCATATTTTCCTGGACCAAATCCAGCATCATATCCTAATTCCTTAGCTAATTCGTGAGTTATTCTTGGACCTCCAGCTATTAAGATAACTTTATCTCTTATGCCTTCTGCTTCAAGAAGCTCAACAAGATTAGTTAAATTATGGATGTGTACATCTTTTTGTGTAACTGTTTGTGAAACTAGTAAAACGTCAGCCTTAAGCTCTATAGCTTTTTTGATGAACTCTTCGTTTTCAACTTGGCTTCCAAGGTTATAAGCTTCTATTCCCTTATATCTCTCAAGACCATAGTGTCCTGCGAAACCTTTCATGTTCATAATAGCATCAATACCAACTGTATGAGCATCTGTACCAGTTGAAGCTCCAATTATTACAACATCTCTTTTAATGTTTTCTGCAATGTAATCTTGAACTGCAGCCATATCCATAGTATCAACTTCTACTGTTTGAACGTGAATTTCTTCGTAATTAACAGTGTGAGTTAAGGAACCATAAACAACATAAAAAGTGAATTCTTTATCTAAAGCTGCGTGGTGCGCACAGTTTGGATCTTTTAATCCCATAGATTTAGCTAATTGTATAGCAGCCTCTACTCCTCTTTCATCATCTTTTACTGGTAGTGTAAAACTAACTTGAACCTTTCCGTCATTCATTGTATCTCCGTATGGTTTAAGTTTAGTTAAATCAAGGTTAGTATCGTAATCTCTTACTTCAGTTGAATATAATCCGCCGCTCATTATCTGTTACCTCCTAACATTAACTCAATAAATGGGTTGAAGTAATTTGCTTCCTTCTCAACAACTCCATCAAGTCCTTTTCCTCCGTTTAGAGGTCTCTTAATTCCAGCAAACTTACCTTGCTCTATAGTTCTGAATAAACCTTCTTTTTCTATTTCAGATAATAGGTCAGCTGCTTTGTTTAGAACTTCATCAACTCTCTTCTCCATTATTCCACCTTTTTTGTATGTTAACTCATCGCCAAGGTCTTTCATTGTGTTGAAGATGTATTGTGCGTTATCTATTGCTATAGCTCTATCACTCATAAATGGAGTGTGTATAGCTTCTGTCATCATTCCTAGTAAGTGTAATTTTTGTCCAGTCATTATAGTAACCATATTGAATAGAGCATCTTGAACTTGTCCTTTAAATATATCTCCAGTCATAAACTTAGTTGGAGGCATATATTTAAGTGGTGCCTTAGGGAATATTTCTCTTGCCATTTGTGCCTGCGCAAGCTCATATAAGAATCCATTCTCAACGTTTGGATTGATTTCGAATGCATGTCCTAATCCCATTTGCTCTTCTGGAAGACCAGCAAATAAAGCAAATTGCTCGTTGATGAATTGAGAAGCAAGAACTGTGTGAGCTTCCTCAACCGCATCAGCAGTAGTTAGGTAGTTATCTTCTCCAGTATTAATGATAACTCCAGCATAACCGTTGATTATTCTTGAGAAATATTGGTCAACGATTGTTCTTTGCATATTGATATCTCTGAATAAGATTCCATATAAAGCGTCATTAAGCATTACGTCTAGTCTTTCAATAGCTCCCATTGCAGCTATCTCTGGCATACATAATCCTGAGCAGTAGTTACATAATCTGATGTATCTTCCTAACTCTTCTCCAACCTCGTCTAAAGCAGCTCTCATTAATCTGAAGTTCTCTTGAGTCGCAAATGTTCCTCCAAAACCTTCAGTTGTAGCACCGTATGGTACATAGTCAAGCAAGCTTTGTCCAGTTGTTCTTATAACAGCTATGATATCAGCACCTTGCTTAGCAGCAGCTTTAGCTTGAATTATATCTTCATAGATATTTCCTGTAGCAACAATAACGTAAAGGTATGGACCTGTTTTGTCTCCAAACTCTGCAAGATACTCTTCCCTCTTAGCTCTATTAGCTTTAACTCTTGCAACCATTTCTTTAGCTACCTTGTTAACTTCCATTTGAACTTCAAAAGCATCTTTCATTGGAAGCTTAGTTAACTCGATTTCACCAGCACCAACTTTTTCTGCAACTTCTTGAGCAGATAATCCAGTGTTTAGCATTGCATTACCGATATAGTATGCAGCTCCAACAGAAAGGCCGTTTCCAGCTTTAATATTTTCAACGATTACGTTTGGTAGTGGTACTCCAAACTCGTCTACTCCATCTATTCCTAATAATCTACAGATAGTTCTTTCTACAGCAACTGTAGTGTGCTTATCTATAAATGTTTGTGTATCTTTTGCTATATTTTCAGCTGATTTTCTTGCTTTAGCAACTACTTCTAGGTTTAAGTTTAATTTACTTTCCATTGTATTCCTCCTGATAATAAGTTTTTGCTATCTCAACTATGTCACTCTCTAAACCAAGTAACATAGCAATGTTTAGAGCATCCTTAGGAACCTTATTCTCCCTTGATACCCTTTCAAGTTTATACTCCATGTGCTCCTGAATAATCTCAACAGAATGGGTTTTATTTAAATCTATCTTATATTTCAACTTGTTAAAATCAATATTCTTAAGGCCAACTACCTGATAATGAATCATTGATTCCTCTACTACTCCATCATAATGGGTTGAAATTATGCTGGCAGTATTAAATTTCTGCAGATAGTTTGCAAGGGATTTTACTAAGAAGAACCCTTCTTTTGGGTTTGTACCTCTAGCAAACTCATCTAAAGCAACAAAGCCATCTCCTCTTTTTACACACTCCACAACTTCTTTTAGTTTTATTATCTCTGCTCCAAAGGTGCTGAGTCCCTTAGAGATGGATTGCATATCATCTGAAATGAAGTGTATAAAATCTAGTATTGGATAGCTTGCTTCCTTTGCAAATACAAAGAATCCCATCTGTCCAAGGAATAGGTTAAGCACTATTGTTTTCAGTGCCACACTTTTTCCTCCCATATTAGCTCCAGTTATTACTGTGGTTCCACCCTTAAGTTCAATATTAACTGGTGAGAACTTCTTCCCCTTTTTCTTAAGGATACTTTCAATTTCTGGATTAATACTGTCTACAATTTTTATATCCATTTCTTTAACTATAGTTGGCTTAACACAATCATATTTAACCGCTAAGTATGCCTTTGCCATTAATAAATCAAGAATTCCAACTGAGTTTAAGTTATGAGATATAGTCTTACTGAAGGAAGTAAGCTTTAACGTAAGTTCTTTTCTTACTGCTAACTCTTCTTCTTCCTCTTCAATTACAATATTTAATCTTTCTTGCTTTAACAGTTCAATTTCATATTCATCGTTACAGGAAAATATGGCTCTTTCCTTTTCACCCTTTAACCTTCTTATTTCAGAAAGCTTTTCACTATATTCCTCATAAACATAGAAGGTAGACATCCTTTTTCCTGACGGATCAAGTATGTCCACAACTTCTTCTAGAGAATACAGCTTAATTTTATCTATAGCTAAAGTCATTCCATCCAATACTTGCTTTAGCTCCTCTAGCAGCATTGCTACATTTTTAATTTCATAAAGTTCAACTTCATCTAAAGTTTCAACTTTTTCAATTCTTTTTACTGTACTTCTGATGTCTTTGATTTTATGAAGAATCCTAACTATATCATTGAATTCATCTGGGTAATCCTTCATATGATTAATCATATTTTCTATGTTGTTAAGCTCTTCTTTCAACTTCTTACTTTCTCCAACTTTATATGGCTTTAACTTCTTTTTCTCTTCTGCACCATAGGTCGTTATAATTCCCAGTTCATCCATAACGAAGGAAAATCCGATTTGTACTCTTTGCTCATTGTCTAAAAACTTCATATCTATTCTCCTCCTAATACATCAAATACTGGTATGTTTACAGCCGCCCTTAATCCTTCTAAGAACTTATCCTTAGGAAATTCATATCCATAAGGAGATTTAGGATTGGCAGTAATACAAACTACAGTTATTTTTCCTAATACCTTTATTGTTCCACCTTGCTTTTGAAACTTATAAAGAGTATCTCTGCTTACAAACAGCTTTGTTCCATCCTCTACTAGAAAGGTTACATTCTTATATAAATTGGTAGATGTCATTATTCCTTCTAAAAGCTTATCTGACACCGCACCTTTAATTACCACATGTGATACCTCTTCATCCAAGGTTTCAACTATTTCTTTAGCAGCTTCAAGAGCCGTTAAAACTTCAACTATCTTATAAGATCCATCCTTATTTATTGTACCTATGATTCCTTCATCTATAATTTTTGTGGCAGCTTTTATAGTTTGTGGTTCCTGTTCGTTTGGAAGGCTCAATAAATCTAAGGTATGTTTTGTTTCCTTTATAACTGCAGTCATACTTCTTGATAAAGCAGCACCTGTTGCTAGGACTGTAGCTTCACATACCTGGGGAGCAGCGAAGGTTTTCCTGCTTAATGCGCCATCAATGATGACTAAATCACAGTTAAGCTTTAGTAGTTGATTTTTTATATCGGTCATATATGAATTTACAGAGGGTCCTCCCAAATCCACATATCCATCACTTAAAGCCCTGCAGATAACAATCTCCCCCATAGGAGTGTGTATACCTGTAGTACTTATTATTTCTCTAGTAAAATCACTGTTTAAAAGGCAATGTTTAGCTGTAGCAATTGTTGTGCCCTTTTCAATGTATATTCTAGGCTTTTCTGTGGCAGTTACCCTGTCTAGCTCTTCTCCATCTCTTCCAATTGAAGTGAGACCTAGGGACACTGTGCCCCTAGCCTCATTCAAAATATGGTTCAATGTTGTTGTTTTCCCCACATTTTTATTCATGCCTATAATTGATACACTTCTATAGGACCTTAACATTTTTAGAATTTCATTCATTTATTTCACTTCTTCTACTTCTTTTTCGTGAACGTGTCTTTCATTTCTTTCAAGTCCCATTGGTTCTAAAGCCATTCTCTCACCGTTAAGTAATCCTGCAACTCCAACCTTATGAACTGATTTCTTACCTGTGCAAACGTCACATTGGCATCCTACAGTGTAGTTGTGTGGCTCAGAATAAGTAGTAATAACTCCTTCGAAGTTTCTTAATACTACTTTATCGTGGCTTTGAGAAATTACGTAGTTAGGCATAACTGGAGTTTTTCCACCACCACCTGGAGCGTCAACAACAAATGTTGGTACGCAGTATCCAGAAGTATGTCCTCTTAAACCTTCGATTATTTCGATTCCCTTAGAAACTGGAGTTCTGAAGTGCTCTAATCCAAGAGATAAGTCACATTGGTAGATGTAGTAAGGTCTTACTCTAATCTTAACTAATCCTTGTACTAAGTCCTTCATTACATGAACACAGTCGTTAACTCCTCTTAAAAGAACTGATTGGTTTCCTAATGGAATACCAGCATTAGCCATTCTCTCACAAGCAGCTTTTGACTCTTCAGTAATTTCATTTGGATGGTTGAAGTGAGTATTTAACCAGATTGGGTGATACTTCTTAAGCATATTTACAAGATCATCAGTTATTCTTTGTGGCATAACAACTGGTACTCTTGAACCTATTCTGATTATTTCAACGTGTGGTATTGCTCTTAATTTGCTGATGATATACTCTAATACTTCGTCATCAACTAGTAATGCATCTCCACCTGAAAGTAATACGTCTCTTACTACTGGAGTTTTTGCTATATACTCGATAGCTTTATCTATTCTAGCCATTGGCATACAATCGTCGCTTTGACCAGCAAATCTTCTTCTTGTACAGTGTCTGCAGTACATTGAGCATTGGTCTGTGATAAGAAGTAATACTCTGTCTGGATATCTGTGAGTTAATCCTGGTACTGGAGAATCTGTATCCTCGTGTAGTGGATCCTCAAGATCTGCAGCTGATCTGTGAGCTTCTAATCCTGTTGGTATAGCTTGTAATCTTACTGGATCGTGTGGGTTTGTTGGATCTATTAATGAAAGGTAGTATGGAGTTATAGCCATTCTTAAAGTCTCAAGACACTTCTTAGCTCCTTCTTCTTCCTCTTCAGTTAATGGAATATATTTTTTTAATTGATCTAAAGTTTCTATTCTATTTTTAACCTGCCATCTCCAGTCATTCCATTGCTCATCAGTTACATTTGGAAATAATTCATATCTACGTGTTGTATTCATTTATTTTTACCCCCTGAATTTTATCTTTTTAAAATTTAAGCTTTTTGAACAGTTTTTAAATTTAATTGAGATTTAATCTTTCTTGGTCTAAATGGATTAAACGTATAATTCTTTGAATATTTGTCTTAATTCTGCATTCTCTTTTAATTCTTCAAGAGTTATTTCCGCATGTCCCTCTGTATAGCCGTTTCCAACTATCATAGTTACATCTTTACCTACACCTTCAGCTCCTAATGCAGCTTTTGTAAATGCTGTAGCCATTGAGAAGAAATAAACTATTCCCTTATCTCTTACTGGAAGAATTGTAGACATTTCTGTATTTTGAACGTTAACTATGTTTATAGCTACGTCAACTTCTTTACCGTTGTTGTTTTCTAAAGCTTTATTCATTACATCGATAGCTTTGGTAGCATCTCCGATAACTATTTTCATTCTTAAATTTAATCTTCTTAATCTTTCAGCTTCTTCTTCATTTCTTACAAGTCCGATTACGTTTCCTGTTGGGCCTACTCTTTTAACAGCTTCGTAGCAGCAAAGCATTCCTGATTTTCCTGCAGCTCCTAATAAAAGAACAGACTCACCTGGCTTAACTAGTTTTGCAACTTGAGCTGGTGCTCCTGCAACGTCTAATGCAGCTAGTGCTAGAGTTTCTTCTAAATCATCTGGAAGTTTAGCATATATTCCACTTTCGAATAATATTGCTTTACCTTTGATTTCAACTCTGTCAATGTCAGGTTTAACATCGATGATTTCTTCAATTTTAAGTGGAGTTAATGATAAAGAAACTAGTGTAGATATCTTGTCCCCAACTTTAAGATCTATATTTCCTTCTAAAGCTGAACCTATTTTCTCTATTTTACCGATAAGCATTCCGCCTGAACCAGTTACAGGGTTTTGCATCTTACCTCTTTCGTTAACGATTTCTAAGATTTTAGCTTTTATTTTCTCTACATCATGTCCTGCTTCTTCTTCTATTTGAGTAAAACTTGCAGAGTCGATGTTAAGCGCTTGTACATCTATTAAAATTTCATTATCATATATTTCCATATCGTTATCTATTTTTAAAGCTGGTTGTGGTAATACACCTTTTGGTTCAATTACTCTGTGTGTTCCGTATTTACATCCTTTTCTCATGATAAAATTCTCCCTTCGGTCCCTATTTCTATATTTTATAAGCTACTGTTTCAGCATCTAATCCTAATATTTCTCTTGCCTCTGCTGGTGTTGCAATTTCTCTTCCTAACTCTTTTGCTAGTCTGACAACCTTTTCAACTAACTCAGCATTGCTATTTGCCATTACACCTTTAGATAAGTAAACGTTATCTTCGAAGCCAACTCTAACATGTCCACCATCTATGATTGACATCATTGCTAATGGGAACTCATTTCTTCCTATACCTGATACAGTATAAGTACTTCCTTCTGGAATACTACCTCTCATAAATACAAAATCTCTAAGATTAGCGCTTATTCCACCGTTTACTCCCATTACAAAGTTGAAATGCATTGGTGCTTTTATATATCCTTTTTTGTGAAGTCTGATTGCCATGTCAATCATTCCTTTATCGAAAACTTCGATTTCAGGTTTAACATTCAGCTGAATCATCTTTTCACCAAATTCTTTTATAGTGTTTTCTGTATTAACAAAAATTTCGTCTCCACCAAAGTTACAAGTTCCACAATCAAGTGTCGCCATTTCTGGAGCTAAATCGACAGGTTGAAGTCTTTCTTCGTTGCTCATTCCGACTGCTCCACCAGTTGATGGCTGAACTATAACATCTGGACATCTTCTTTTTATTTCTGCTATACAAGCTTCAAATCTATCTCTACTTTGTGTTGGAGTACCATCATCTTCTCTAACATGGAGATGTATTATAGATGCTCCTGCTTTGTAAGCCTTTTCAGCTTCTATACCTATTTCTTCAACAGTATATGGAACTGCAGGGTTTTGAGCTTTAGTTACCTCTGCACCGCATATAGCTGCTGTCACAATAAGTTTTTCCATTTTAACTGCCTCCTCGAACCTAAAATAGTTAATTTTTTAACATGTTTCTGCAATTTTTTCATTGCTTACTTTCTTTTTTTATCAGCTGGTACTACACAAGTCCCTGTCGCTCTACAAACAACTATCGGTTCTTCTAGTACATCACATGCTGAATCATTAATGTCAGGTCTTGGAACAATTACTTTTCTAGCTTCAAAAACCATCTTTCTTGATGTATTTCCTACTTTAACTATTTCTCCAACAGCTTCAATATAGTCTCCTGCATAAACAGGTGCCATAAATTCAACGCTGTCGTAAGCTTTAAATAATCCTTCATCTCCATCATTCAGGATTAAAAGCTCCGTGGCAACATCTCCAAATAGTTGTAGCATTCTTGCTCCATCAACTAGGTTCCCGCCGTAATGAGCGTCGTGTGAACTCATTCTTAATCTGATTAATGATTTCATTTTCATTTCCCCCTTAAAAATAAATTTATTAATCTTTTGCCAAAATAAAAATGGCATTGAAAATATTCAATACCATTAACATACAAACATGTGCTGAACTATTAATGTAATGAATATCTTCATTATATAAATAGCTCACCAAAATTATGGCAGTGATAAAGCCTTGTGCCTTATCCCCAAGCGATGCATAATACCCGTGCATCCTTTCGGCTTACAAACAATTCGCCATAACATCAGAGGGTAATCTCCTTATTATTTATGGTTACCAATTTATAAGCACCTCTACTTATTTCGTACTATATCAATTTTTAAATGTTTGAATTTTTCAAACACTCTTCCTACAATCTGATTATAATTTTATTTTTCTGAAAATGCAATAGATTTTTGTAAATATTTTTTGTAATTTTCTAAATTTATTTTAAAGTTTTTATTTTATGTATAATTATATTTTAAATTTATGAAAACGTTTCATAAATTTGTTGTTCTATATACCCTTTTTCTTTTTATAATAATGAATCTTTCTTCAAGTAACCATCGCTAATTATGATATAATGACTTGCAATTAAGTATTATAAATTTACTTTTGTAAAAACCTCACCTTTTATTTGTATCTAATCATAGTTTAAAAGCGAAGAATAATTAAGAGATTTAAATCTATAACTTTTATTCAACAGCCTCTATAAAAGTCATTTGCTTTTTCTTAAGATATCATTCTTCGCTTTAATTTTAATTAGATATATTCTCTTCGAATATTTTTTTTGTTCATTATTTTTTTATTATCTCCATATAAACCTCTTCTCCAAGACTATCCCATAACTCTGTTATATCTTGAAATGTCTCTATGGTTTCCATTAAAGTTCTCTTATATTCATTCTCTGACCATCTATGCCCACATCCAATTGAAATCCTTATATACTTCCTAAGAAATGGCCCTAGATTATTACTAAAAGATCTAGAAATATATTCATTATTACCATCACTGACTACTATGCATACTTCTCGCTGCTTAATTAGGTTGTAAAGCAGCTTCAATGAATTACTATCAAAGTAGTTAAAATGAAATGGATAGAACTTTTCATTAAAATTATCCTTTACCTGAACCATTAAATGGGCTGATAAGGTATTTCTCTTTTTTATAATACCTCCCTTAATGTGAAACTCCATTGTCCAGGGGGCATCCATAAAATTTTTAAATCTATCTTTAATTATTATAAAGGTAATATTTTTGTGATTAATTCGCTCTTCCACTAAGGCTGAGGCTCCTAAAGGCAAATCTTTAATTATTCTATTTATAGACTTCACTTTACCCCCTCCTAAAGCTTACATTACTTTCAATCTTGAAAATAATGTCATATCCTAATTATATCTTATATGTTAACAATTTCAAGGAAATTTATTAAAATTTATATAACATATTACTTATATAAGCAAAAAACACAATGAAATTTATAAAAATCTCATTGTGTTTTCATATATTAGTTAAGCAGCTTTATTTACATCATTTTTAGCATTACATTTTCTAAAAATAAACCAATATGTTAAACCAACGATAACAGCGCCACCGATTATATTTCCTATTGTTACTGGTAATAGGTTGCTGAATACTCCAGCTAAATTTAAATTATCAAGCTTTTCAGCTGATACGTGAGAAGCTTCAACAAATGCTGGATTAGTTTTTGCAAGTAATCCAATTGTAAAGTAGTACATATTAGCAACACAGTGCTCGAATCCTGCGATAACGAAAGCTAATATTGGAAAGAATCCCATGAATAATTTTCCTGTAACATCTTTAGCAGCATATGTTCCCCAAACACAGAAACAAACAATTATATTACAAAGTATTCCACTAGCTAAAGCTGGTCCAAATTCTATGCTTGCTTTTGTTGCAGCTACCTTAACCGCATATCCACCAACAGTACCTGTTGTTAAAAGTCCAGCAGCATAAACTAATACTGCTACTAGGGCAGCCCCTATAAAGTTTCCAATCCAAACGATTGCCCAGTTCTTAAACATTTGTCCTGTTGTAATTCTCTTCTCAGCCCATGCTACACTTAATAGGGCATTACCAGTAAATAGCTCAGATCCACATATTAATACAAATATTAATCCTACTGGGAATACTATTCCAGCTACAAACTTTTGAAGACCCGGATCGCTGATTCCGTGTGATGCAACTGATGATGCATATGCACCTAATGCTATAAATATTCCTGCACAAATACCTAAGAAAAGAGTTTGTACACTTTTGTTATTAGCTTTTTTATACCCAACTTCTTCTACATAAGTAGTTATTTCGTCAGGAGAAAGCATCATTTTACTCATAAAATATCCTCCTATTGTTGTTACCTATAAATTTAAAGTCCACGGACTATTATATTTAATACTTAGTGCACTGTCAACGAAAAAATATGACAGATTTTAATATTAATTGCATAGCGAAAAACAAAAATATTACCTAGAAAACCAGGTAATATTTTTTATTCCAAGATCTGTCCAAGATTTATCTATATCTGTTATTTCACTTTTAAAAGTATCCTTTAAAATACCTTTTAATTTACTAGAGTTCTCACCTATGCTTTTGTTAACTTCACTCAAGTCCTTAACAACAAATTCCTCATCTATTACTTCAGCATAGACATCTTGATTTAAAATAACTACCTTATCTCCATCATAAGCAAGCTCTCCATATATTTCATAAGGTTTATCGATAACTTTTAAATCCTTCAATTTATTCTTTTCCATTTTAGCTGTATATAAGTATTCTTTCTGTTCAAAGGTTTTTCTATCAAATACAAAGGTTAGAAAGCTTATTTCCTTTCTATCTAATGATACTTTACCATTTAATAAAACCTCACCAGTTTTTTCTAATGTATAAATATTTTCATCATTTAAATAAATTGAGGTAACCCCTTGAGTATTAGCTCCATATACTAAGGTTTTTCCTTCATCAAGAACATCTATCAAAATCCCTTTGCAGCTATTAATTAACTTTAAAGTCTCACTGTCATACACCAAATATTTATTAGTTGTTGGATTTTCATATACACCAACTACTATCAAATTTCCAAACCATTTCAAATAGGATATTTCACCTTCATCTTCAATCTCTAAAACTGTATTTTCCATGGTTTTAACATCATAAATATTTATTTTACTTTTATCATCTATATATTTAAATACAACTTTTTGCGAATCCTCATTAAAAGATGAAAATTCCTTTTGTTTTGCTAATTCACCAATTGGCTCTAAATAACTATAGTTTTTATCATATAAGTATATATTGTTATTTT
The DNA here is from genome assembly GCF_000821305.1 of Clostridium culturomicium. Taxonomy (GTDB): domain Bacteria; phylum Bacillota; class Clostridia; order Clostridiales; family Clostridiaceae; genus Clostridium_J; species Clostridium_J culturomicium. The sequence goes on from NZ_CCXK01000015.1 coordinate 330,171, forward strand.
TTTCGATAATTGCACTGGTATAGTCAACATCTTTAATAAAGCTATACTCATCAGTGCTTTTTTTACCATTATCACAGCCAGTAAAAACTATTAGCGAGAGTAACATAATAACAGTCGATAAAATAATGTTAAATTTCCTATTTTTCTCTTTAAAATCCACTTTATATGCACTCTCCTTTCATATTTCCCTTAATAGCCTAGTTAATTATACTACTGCGAATTTACTCATTCAATATAGATTTTAGATTTTCACGAACTATTAATTAAGTATTAATACTTATAAATCTCTTCATACTTTATATACGGTGAACATCCTCAAAAAATCAATAAACTTATTGTAAACTTTATTCATTTATACATAAAAACATGGCTGTGATTATCTACACTTTTCAGCTCAATCACAAACCATGTCTATATTGTTATATTATAAGTTACCGTTAATCTTTTATTTCTTTAAAGCTTCTGCTACAACCTTTTTAATTAAATCTTCCTTTGGTATATATGGAAGTGTAATATGGTCTGTTGCAGCATTCTTATCATTATATTCCATACTTGTTTCTATGGAGTTTGGATTTCTTGCCCAAGCCCTTCTAGCAACTCCTCCCATAACATCCCATGCCATGGAAAGCCTTATGATATTATCAACTCTTTCACTGCCATCAAGAACTAATCCAAATCCTCCATTGATTGATTTGCTTGTTCCAACACCACCACCATTATGAAGGGCTATAAGACTCATACCTCTTGCTGCATTACCAGCAAAACATTGAATTGCCATTTCAGCCATCATGTTACTTCCATCTTTAATGTTTGAAGTTTCTCTGAATGGTGAATCTGTTCCACTAACATCATGGTGGTCTCTGCCAAGCATTATTGGTCCAACTTCTCCATTTCTCACCATCTCATTGAACTTAAGGGCTATTCTCATTCTTCCTTCAGTATCCTGATAAAGAATTCTAGCTTCAGTTCCAACAACTAACTTATTCTTTTCAGCATCTCTAATCCAAATGTAGTTATCTCTATCTTGACCTCTTCTATTTGGATCAATACACTCCATTGCAGCATGGTCAGTTTTCACTAAATCCCCATGGTCATGACTAAGGCAAACCCATCTGAATGGCCCATATCCATAGTCAAATAGCATTGGTCCCATTATATCTTCTACATAGGATGGATAAATAAATCCATCTTTTTCATCTACACCATTCTTAGCAATATCCTTGCCACCTGCATCATAAATAGCCTTCATGAAAGAGTTACCATAATCAAAGAAGTAAACACCTTTAGCAACCAGTTTCTTAACTAAGTCATAATGTTTAAGAAGAGTCATATCTACAAGTTCACAGAATTTCTTCCTATCTTCTTTTAACAATCTTGTTCTTTCCTCAAAGGAAATTCCAACTGGTGCATAACCTCCATCATAAGCAGCATGGCATGAAGTCTGATCAGAAAGCAAGTCTATATGCACATCATTTTCTAAAATATATTCTAATAAGTCTACTATATTTCCATGATATGCAATAGAAATTGTTTCTTCCTTCTCAGCATATTCACAAGCCACCTTAACGACTTCTTCAAGATTATCTGAAATCATTGTAACCCATCCTTGATCGTGTCTAGTTTTTATTCTAGAATAATCAACCTCTGCAATGATTCCAACTCCATTTGCAATTTCAACAGCTTTTGGCTGAGCACCACTCATTCCTCCAAGTCCAGATGTTACGAAAATCTTTCCTCTTAAATCTCCATCATCAGCCACTCCGAGCTTAAGCCTTCCTGCATTAACGATGGTATTAAAGGTTCCATGAACAATTCCTTGTGGGCCTATATACATCCATCCACCAGCAGTCATTTGACCGTAGTTAGCAACCCCTAATTGTGTTGCAAGATGAAAATCCTTAGGATTATCAAACATTCCAACCATTAATCCATTTGTAGTTATAACCCTTGGTGAAGTTTTAGAACTTCTGAATAACCCAAGTGGATGTCCACTTTCAACAACAAGTGTCTGCTCATCGGTGATAACCTCTAAGTATTTCATAATTAATCTATACTGCATCCAGTTTTGGCATACTTGACCTGTTTCTCCATAGGTAACTAACTCATATGGATATAATGCTACCTCAAAGTCTAGATTGTTATCAATCATAACCTGGAAGGCCTTCCCTTCAATACAATTTCCCTTATATTCATCAATAGGCTTTCCACTTAACTTACCCTCAGGTCTGAATCTATATCCATAGATTCGTCCTCTTGTCATAAGCTCTTCCAAAAACTCTGGTGCCAAAGCTTCATGGAACTCTTCCGGAATATATCTTAGTGCATTTTTAAGAGCAAGCTCTGTTTGAGCTGGTGTTAAATCATATCCCCTGTCTGGAGCTCTTCTAATTCCTTCTTGAAATTTAGGCATCTCTGGAAGTGCGTCATCTAACTTAACTGTCATCTTGCTTTTAATATCAATGTTACTAATCATACAAATCCCCCCATGATCATTATGTTAATTTAGAATTTAAAACTAAGAATGTAGAATGATGGATGGAATCCCTTCAGGATTTCTTTTATTTGATTTATCTAATCAAATTTTCAATTTGGTTAGGTGAGTTAAATACCTCTAGTACACCTAAAAGCATTTAAATCCTTAATTTTTCAAAAATATGTTAAAGCTTTCCGAATACAGTGAGTAGATACCTCCTGAATTCTTAATTCTCATTCAATAATTCTTAATTCTACATTCCGTAATGCTTAATTAATTAAAAACCCTATTTTAAATTTATTCTAAACTTCCTGCGTAAAAGGTTCATTCAACTCTTCTGTGCCATCAAGAACAAATCTTCCTGATTTAATAACCTCTATAACTTCCCCATTTTTAGTTATAGCATTAATTGACCCAATACTATCATAAGGTATAGTGATATCAGTGTGGCATTGAGTATATGCATTATTTTTATCAGTCTTTCTTAAGATAGACTTTTCATTATCTTTTGCAACAATCTCTTTCCCATCAAACTGATTATAAACTCTATTATCCTCACTATAAGAGTAGCAAGTATCACCTACCGCAAAATGTGGTCCCATTTTTTCCACAATAAGAACTGGTAAAATAGAAACTATGTCATGCTTCTGTGCAATTACATAAGCTAAAGTATTAGTTCCTATTGCAAATTCACCTAATGGCAGAGTCTTATGTGGGAATAAAAGATTCTCTTCAATGAACTTTTTATTTTTTTCTTCTTCATCAAAGTTTTTGCAACTATATTCCGCTACATAACCGTCCTTAAATAAAAGTTCAAGATCTACATATTTTAATCCATCTAAAAATACTTCCTCTACATGAAGAATTCCGTTTGTTCCTTCAAGAGTTGGTGATGTAAATACCTCTCCAACTGGAATATTAACAGTGGCTATACAGTTTTCAAAGTTAGTTTCCTTTTCTGGATTTTCAAGCGTATGCATTTTCACTTTAATATCAGTTCTATTTCCATTACAGCCCTTAACGTGGATAAACTCTCCTTTATCAAGAGCTCCAATAATGCTATTTTGAATTCTCTCCCATTTATCCGAATCAAGAGTATTAATTCTCATGGTATCAGCAAAAATTTCTTCAAATTTTTCTCCAATTTCAGGTGTTGGAAAGGCTATAATTGTAAAAGTAGTTTCTGTTGATGGTATAAACTTGTCTTGAGCTATTCTAATGCTTAAAGACACTTCTTGGAATACCTTACTTTGCTTCTCACTAAGCTTTAAGCTTGACCCCTTACTCTCTGGTGCAAAAGGGATCTCCCCAAAGGCTTCAAATACAGCAATTCCTGAATACCCCTTTAACTCTGCTTTATACTTTTCAAAGGCCTTCATAAGTTTTTCTTCCTTTAATTTACCCATTGCTTCATCATAGCAAAGAGCAAAATCAAATCTATGATCATAATCGTACTGCTTATTAACATCGGTTGTCATAACATTTGTCATCATTGCAGTTAATCCAAACTTCGCAAACTCTTTTATTACTTCCTTAACGATAGCTTCCTGACCTACAAAGTAAACAACCTTTACTCTATCCTTAATTTTATAATCTTTGTTTTCTCTTTCAAAACTGTCCATGTATCCTTTAACCATGGTGTAAGCAATTTTCTCAACCCCCTCATAGGTTGAAAGGAATTTAGCTGTCTTTATCTCATTTTCTGTTATATATTTTCCATACTTAAATAAATATCTTAAATCTTCAGTATCAGCTTCCTGTACTATAGTTTTATACCCGCCATCAGTGTAAACAGCTAAATTTTTAACTCTTTCTTCACACTCAAACTCCATGGCTTCAGTCTCAAATTCACTAATTAAATTTAAAAGGACATCAGCATTATTGCCATATTCTACAACATAATTGTAGCTTTGAATAAATAGCTTTAAAAGTAGCTCTATATATTCTGTCTTGTGAGCAAAAACTAAGTTAATCACTTGATTTAACCTTCCATAAAGATATGTAACAATCTGTCCTAATTCTTTACCCAGCTTTGCCACAGCATAATCAGGATTTCCATAGCATGTCTTGTAGTTATCACCTATTAAATCTTCGTAGATTTCATGGTTTTCCTTTAACAGTTCTTCAAAAGATGTACTCTTAAAATACTCGTCATTTAACTTTTTCTCTAATGTACATAAGTTATAAAGCTTTTTTCCCTGTTTCTTGAAAAATACTAAAAGTTCATTCCCTTTGTCATCACATAAAGAAATTTCTTTTATCTTGTTTATTGTTACTTCACTTATCAATACTATCACTCACTTTCACTAATATCCATACTAAAACCCTACCATATTCAGAATATTAATACAATATTTTAACAGAAAATCCCTTAAGAATTTCTCCTTAAGGGACTTAAGTAAATAACCAAATCTATGTTTTGGTTAAATGAACTTACTCCTTGGAATATACATGACAAGGAGCTTACATTATCAATTTATCTTTGACCAAGTTTTAAGTTTGGTACTGCATTTAAAGTTAAATCTGCAACTCTTCCTGCCTTATATTCATAATATGCGGCACTTCCAATCATTGCTGCATTATCTGTACAAAGGATTGGAGCTGGGAAAAGCACCTTAACGCCTTCTTTTTCTCCCCTTGCAGTAAGCTTTGCTCTAAGATATGAATTGGATGCCACACCACCAGAAATAGCAATCTTATCAACCTTTTTCTCCTTGCATGCCTTCATAGCATTATCAACTAAAACATCTACAACAGCCTTTTGGAATGACGCTGCTACATCCGCCTGATTGTAGGTCTCACCCTTCATCTGTAATGAATTAAGATAATTAAGCACCGCTGACTTTACACCGCTAAATGAGAAATCTAATGTCTTATCATGGAAGTTTGCTCTTGGGAATTTTATTGCATCTTCATTTCCCTCTTTAGCAATTTTATCAATTTTAGGTCCACCTGGATATCCAAGCCCTATGGCTCTTGCAACCTTATCATAAGCTTCTCCCGCTGCATCATCTCTAGTCTCTCCAAGAACCTCAAAAGCCCCATAGTCCTTCATATGAACTATAAAAGTATGTCCTCCCGATACAACTAAAGTTACGAAAGGAGGCTGAAGCTCTTTATGTTGAATAAAGTTAGCACTTATATGTCCCTCTATGTGGTTAACCCCTATAAGTGGAACATTTAACCCATAAGCAAGGGATTTTGCATATTGAAGTCCAACAAGCAATGCTCCCACAAGACCTGGTCCGTAAGTAACTGCCACTGCATCTATATCTTCAAAGGTCATTCCTGCTTCCTCTAAAGCTTCTTCAACTACAGCTCCAATTGCTTCAATGTGCATTCTTGATGCCACCTCTGGAACAACTCCGCCAAACTTTTTATGTATATCTATTTGAGAAGCAATGACATTAGATAAAACTTCTCTTCCATCAACCACAACCGCTGCTGCTGTTTCATCACAACTTGATTCTATGGCAAGTATCTTAAAATTCTCTTTCATTTTGCACCTCGTAAAATAACCTTCATATTTTTTAGGTTTTAAGTAAATGTCCAAACCTTTGATTTGGTCTGCACATACTTACGCCATCAAATGTATATGAGAAGGAGTTTCCTTCACTTATTAGATTATACTTTAACTTTTCTCTTATATCAAACCCCTACTTATTTATAGAGTATGTCCTAACTTTAAATAAGTATAACTAGTGAACTTTATTGTTATTAAGTGAAACAACTTCCTTCGAAAAAATACCATGAATAACCTTTGCCTCATCACCTTCATATATATAAGGCTGCTTGTATGTTTTATATACTATTTCTCTTTTATTCCTAAAATCTGTTATATAAACCTCCCAATAGCGTCTTCTCCTCGAAGTACTTATTCTAATCCCTCCACCATCACCATGATTATGATGATGAGGACTTTCTTCATACCCTTTAACCCCAGTGCAGACACCTATAATAGATGTATATAATCCTAAAATATATTCTAAAATTGCTAAACAACATCTAATATAAATAATTAAAAATATGATATTAACTAAATTAATAGGTAAGGAATTATATAATAAATATAAGTAAAAAATAAAATATATAATGTTAAAAGACCTTAAATGCCTCTCCTTAAATGCTACTCTTTCAAATGGCCTTATCCATACCTTAAATCTCCACAATATGCTAGTGTCCTTAACACTACCACTAGTGCCATTCATTGCTTCTCGCCATTGTCTTTGAGTGTCATTTAAACCATGATTATGTAAGGCTCTAGATACCAATATTACATTTATATAAATCCCTTCCAAAATTACTCCTAAAGCAATAAAGTTGAAATTCTTTATCACAACTACAGCAAATATTATATATCCAAGATATAGTATGTTACCTGCCATAAGTGCCCTTGTCTTTTCTCTTAATATATCCTTCTCTTCCCGTGATAACCCTCGTGGCGTATTTAATATTCCCCCAATAGATACCCCAAATAAAGTAAATGCAAAGAATTGAATTATTCCTTCCACCTCAATTCCGTCAAGTATATTTATATCATATCCTAGGTGCTGTGCTGTTAAAACTAAAGTAATCACTGTCACAATTAACAATGCCCCTACACATAAATTCTTTAAAGATTTTAAATCTCTCTCATCCATTTCATTCATTCCCCTTAACACACTATTTATTATCTTAATTTTATACTATTAATGTATTATTTAATATCCCCTCTCTTCATTAACTCACATCAATTTTATCTCTAATCTCATATAAAGTAATATTAGAAACCCGCCATACTTGCTACCTCAAAATTATTTGCTTAACAATTATTCAAACATAAGTTCCTATGGTATAATAAATATTATATTTTTAGAAAGGAAGTGAGCTGCTGCAACCTTAATCAATACCTAATTTAAGGTTTGCTAATTATAGCATGAGTGAAATAAATTACGCCAAAGTGATTGTTAAAGGGTCTCCTATATCAAAATCTAACTTTAAGCTTTTTAATCCAATCACCAAAAGAGCAATACTTCCTTCAAACACAGGGCAATATCACGACAGATATGCCGTATATGAAGAAGAAATAGCTTATGAATGCAGTATTCAGAATCCTGGAGTTGTTCTAACAGAAGCTTTAATCGCCGTTTTAAAGGTTTATTATAAAAGTGAAAAACGTCATCCTGATACAAATAACATTACTAAAAGTATCCTGGACGGAGTTGAAAAGAGCGGCTTAATCATCAATGATGCCCAGGTAAGAAGATTAATAATTGAGGAATTCTACGATAAAAATAATCCACGTTTCGAGCTAGAATTATACGGTGAAAGCTCCTATGCCATGGATTATAAAATTGTAAAACTTGAAGAAAAACAAGAACCTATCAATTACGAACCACCTAGCAATAAGAAAAATCTAGGTATGAATTCTAAAGCTTCTGAAGCTTTAAAGTCAAAAGAAATCATTGAAAAGACGACTAAAACTTCTTCAAAATCCCAATTAGAAATATGTGATTTATGTAATAAACCTATAGATAGAGGAAATTCCATGTCATGCAATGGTGGTAAAAGCCATATATGCAAAAGCTGTTTTAAAAAATTATTTTAATATATAAAGCCTGCGATATACGTGTATCACAGGCTTTAACTTATGGTATGATTATCCATAACAGTATTAAATGATATTTCTTAATATACCATTATATTCATCTATTAGTTAATCTGAAATTTATCATTATTTATATTGGTAAAAGCTTTGTTCTATTTTATCTTTGTCTTAATATATATTTAAAATTTCTGTGCAATCAACTTAGATTTTTCTATTCCTTCTTCAATTTTGCCTTGAACATCTACACCTATAACATCTAAATTTTCTATTGCTATAGTTTCTATATCATTAATACCAAAGAATCCAAGTATAGTTCTTAAATATCTATCTCCCATTTCATATGGAGCATCCCCATATTCTCCACCTCTAGATACTATATGCACAGCTCTTTTATTATTTAAAAGTCCTACTGGTCCTTCTGCTGTATATTTAAAAGTTATTCCTGTAACACTTACATAATCAATATAAGCCTTTAATATTGAGGGTATACTTAAATTCCACATAGGTGCTGCAATTATATATTTATCTGCCTCTGCAAATTGATATGCATATCTTAATACTGGATGCTTCTTGCTCTCATCATTCTTAGGTCCAAATACTCCTCCCAAGTCCTCCGGTCTTAAAAAATCTATTTTCTCCTTATATAAATCTAAGACAATTAACTCATCCTGTGGATTATTCCTCATATACTCTTCTACAAAGCTGTCAGATACTTTAAAAGTCCTTGACTCTCCTTCATTTTTAATATTTGCTTTAATATATAGTACTTTACTCATTTCTTTCACTCCTTTTAACCTTATTATTTATTAATATTTATTTTAGAAGTTTTCTGTTCCAAATTTATTATTTCTAAAATCTTCATAGGCTCCATATATTTCTTCCTCTGTATTCATTACGAATGGACCATGTGAAACAATTGGCTCATCGATTGGTTGCCCACTTAGTACAATAAATAAAGATTCTTCAGTAATTGATTCAACTAAAATCTCACCCTCAATGTTATCAAATATAATAAAATCAGTTTCCTTACCTATATGATCTCCATTTATTTTAACTTCACCTTTTAGTACTAGTATTCCTGTATTAAAATCACTGGGTTCTTTTAATATAGTTTTACCATAATTCTTTAAATTTACGTTGTAAATATTTATCTCAGTAAAAGTACTTGCTGGACCTTTTATTTCATTAAACTCTCCAGCAATAATGCTCACTTCTCCCTGATTATTATCAAGCTTAAAAGCTCCCATATCCTCTTTTAATAAAGTTTGATATTTTGGCTCTGACATTTTCTTATCCTTTGGAAGATTAACCCAAAGTTGAATCATGTGTAAAATTCCGCCACTTTCACTAAATTCTTTTTCATGGTATTCCTTATGCAAAATTCCCGATGCAGCAGTCATCCATTGGACATCACCAGGCCCTATAACTCCATGATTGCTCTTATTATCATGATGTTCAATTTTCCCCTCATAAGAAATTGTTACAGTCTCAAATCCACGATGAGGATGTGCTCCAACACCCCTCCTAATTGATGATGGGCCATAATAATATGGTGCATGATAATCTAATAGTATAAATGGAGATAAACGTTTTATATCTTTTATGCCTACTGGTAAATATTGTGACACTCTAAATCCATCTCCAACCATATGAGGTTCTGGTCCTTTAAATATATTCTCTACTGTTCTAAATTTACTCATACATATCACTCCTATCTATTTTATTTGAAATTATATTATTATCTCATCCTAACTTATCACTAATTAGTGATATTTGTATAAATTTTTTTGTTCTTAGATGTTTTTAAATTTTTTCAAGATATTTTTTAAAGTAATTTGCTCTTCTTTAGTTAAAACACTAAAAATTTCACTGATATTTTCAATATGATTTGGTAAAATACCTTCAATAATTTGTTTTCCTTTATCTGTTATTGATATTATAGTAGATCTTTTATCCTTAGGATCTAAGTTCTTTTTTACTAACCCATCCTTCTCTAAATTTTTTATAACGACAGTTATATTCCCAGATGTGGTCAATATTTTTTCTATGATCTCACATATTCTTAAATCACCTTTATTATATAATACTTCTAATACTCCAAACTGAGCAGTAGTTAATCCACTTTCTTTTATAGTTTCTAATTCTTTTTTATGGATAGTATGCTCCGCTCTTGTGAATGTGATTAATGTAGATAATGCTAATTTATTCTCTTTAATTATATCTTTTATATCTTTCATTACTTTCATTCCTTTATATCTTTTATGAATTAAATATATCACTAATTAGTGATATTGTCAAACATACAACTTCATCTTAAAACTCCTATTTTCTATCTCTCCATTTATCATACAGCTGTTTATATCTTACTTTAATTATTCGGTAAATAATATAAGTAAAAATCCCTCAATCGAATTAAAAATTACAGTTGAGGACTTTTATATTATACACATTATCTCGTATATTTAATTATCCAGTTTTAATAAAACCTCATTTGTTTGTGATACGGTTCATCATTTATTGTTCTAAATACATAAATTCCCCCTTAACTATACTTCTTTATTAATTACACATTATCTCAACAACTCAATTCCCATCTACGTGTTATACCCAAACTATTATGCACTATATCAGCTTCTACATTTCCATTCATCTTCCCCATTAATTCTTTTACAATTGATAGTCCTAATCCAGTGCTATTAACCTTTCTTGCCTTATCTGCCTTATAAAATTTATTGAATAAATTATCAGCGTCTATTTCATCTTTATCTTGAATCTTATCTATTATCCTTAGTTCCGCTTTTTCCTTATATTTAACCAATGTTATTTTAACGTTACCTTTAGAATGCCGTGCTATATTTATCATTAAGTTTTCTAATACCCTTTTACTCCCAATATAATCCCCAACAATGTTTATTGCATCACTACATATTTCTATATCTGGTTCTATCCCCTTATCAGTGAACTCTTCATAAAAGCTTGTTAGTGTTTCAACTAAAACCTCCTTCAAGTCTATAGTTTCTAGCTTTCCTTTATATTTAGGATCTTCTACCACAGATAACATAAAGAACTGATTTAACAGCTCCTGCAAATCCTTTGATCTCTTGTCTGCTATTTCTATATACCTTTTCCTTTTTTCTTCAGATAGGTTATCCTTTCTTAGCATTTGAAGATAACCTTGAATAAAAGTTAATGGTGTCCTTAAATCATGAGATATGGATGAAATCTCAGGTTGTCCACAAATATCAATTAACATATATATGGGCATTTTATTTTGAACTGCTTTGCTTATAACATCAAATAAAGCACCATTCCCAAAGGTCATAAATAAAGCTGCCGCCGTTGAAATGACAACCTTACTTTTGAGAATAACTGATATTAATGTGTATAAGCTAACCATTGCAGCAAGTATAATAAGTACCACTAATGTAACTACAAGAATAATATTTAATTCATTTTTAGAGATCATTTTCTCTGGTGAAAATAAGAATGTTGCTCCAATCATAGAAAATACAATATAGGAAATACCAATTATACACACCCCAATATAATTTGAAATAAGACTTGATAAATACACCTTGCACTTATTATGACCATAGGATACCGTGTTTTTTAACACCCCATTGGAATATCTTGAAATTACTGAATCAGTAACTAGAAATATCATAGATAAGCAGGTAAAAATAACAAATCCTAGTGATGATCTAAAGATATTAATGTAATTTATATTATCTTTAATTCTCCCTATGTAAAACCCATACATTCTATCATTTCTAAAGGTAATATTTATAGATATAAAATCTTCACTCATACTGCACACTACGAAATATGCAATAACTAAAATTCCCATCACTATCATAGAATTTTTAAAGGTTTTACTTTTTCTCAATCTAAACAAATCAGCTTTTAATAAATTTATCATTATACATTTCCCCCAACAAGATTCATAAAATAGCTTTCTAAGTTATCTCCTGAAACTCCAACCTGATAAATTGTAATTCCGGCTTCAACTAAGGCTGTGGATACTTTTCCAGGGTCATTAATATAATCATAAATTCTAATTACTTCACCAGGTAAAACCTTATAATTTGTAGTTTTTAATATGTTTTCTAACACCCAAGCTGTCTGTTTTAAATCATTAGTTTTTACTTCTAATGCTTTTCTACACTTTTCATCTAGCTGCTTTTGAGTTAACTCTTCAACTAATTCTCCATTATTAAGAATCCCATAGCATGTGGCTAACTGATTTAACTCACTTAATAAATGACTAGAAATCAAGATTGTAACTCCTTTTTCTTTATTTAACCTCTTTAACAGTTCTCTCATATAAACTATTCCCATTGGGTCTAATCCATTGGTAAGTTCATCTAATATCAGAAACTCTGGATCTCCTAAAAGAGCCATAGTTAACCCTAGCTTTTGCTTCATCCCTAGTGAGAAGTCCTTTACCTTCTTTTTCTCTATATCCTTCAAGCCTACTAAGTTCTAATTTTTCTTTAATGCAGGCTTTTCCCGGAATCCCCTTCTGCAGCCTCAATAATTCCATATTATCATAAGCCGTCATATCTCCATAAAATGCTGACATTTCAATTAAGGCACCTATTCTTTTTCTTTCACTATTTAATGCTTTATGATTATCAGCATTAAATATTTCAATATCTCCGATCGTTACATTTGCAAGTCCTGTAATAAGCCTGATTAGCGTAGTTTTTCCAGCACCATTTTTACCAATTAAACCATATATATCTCCTCGTTTTATGTTCATGTTTAAATTTTTTAATACACATTTCTTATTATAGCTTTTATTTAAATTTACAGCCTTTAAAATATAATCTTCCATAAATCTAGCCCCCTTTTTTGTAACTAAGCTAATTATAAAAAATAGCTCCTAAATAACTACAAAGAAACTCTTAAGAAAGTCTTAAGTTAAATCTCTAGCTTGTACCCAATTCCCCATATAGTTTTTATATATTCTTCTTTAGCCTTTGCCTTATTTATTTCACTTCTAATATTGCTTATATGTACAGTTATAGTGTTATCGTCACTAATAAACTCATCTCCCTAGACACTCTTAAAGATATTATCCTTAGAAAATACCTTGTTGGGATACTTTATTAGTAAACTCAAAATTTCAAACTCCCTTAATGTCAAAGTTATTAGAGTATCATTTACAAAAGCTTCTCTTGTGTTTGAATTAAGAGCTATCTCTTTATACTTATACAAATTATCATCTATAGGAACACTCTTGCATTTCCTTCTTCTTATATTAACCTCAATACGAGCTAACACCTCATCTAAATCAAAGTGCTTAGTAATAAAATCCTCTGCCCCAGCTCTAAGTAACCTTGGTTTAATCCCTAACTCTTCCTTGGCTGAAATTATAATCACAGGCACTTCATACTTATTTTGAATTTCCTTCAAAACTTCTTCTCCATTTTTACCTGGAAGCATTAAATCTAGTAATACAATATGAAACTCTTCGTGCTTTAAATATATAAGGGCCTCTGTACCTGAATAAGCACTACTCACTTTATACCTGTTTTCTTCAAGCATATCCTTTAATAAGTTATTAATATCATTATCATCTTCTACAATTAAAATCTTTATTTCTTCATTCATAATAATCTTTCCCCTCACTATAATCCTATTTCATAATATCACTTTACAATACAAAGAAACACATTTATCATCTATAAAACATATTGATTCTCTGCTTTGCATAAACATTATTGAGGAAGTTTATGCGAGGTGATTTTTTGAAAAAAGGCAAATCTACTAAATTTATTACTATCTTAAAAAACATAAAGTGGATACTTCTCCTTGTCGTAATTATAAGTGGAGTTGTATATCTTAACTCCTTCACTACGAAAAAAGAGATTGAGAGAAAAAGTGATTTTGTTTCTGAAAAACTTGTTAACATATCGGAGCTTGCAACTGCTCGTTATGACTACTCCAACGTAATCTCCATTAAAGACAGTTTAAACTTTAAGGATATTTCAATTCCATTTACTGAAAAATCCTTTGTGATTAAATACACTGGATATATTACTGCTGGCCTTGACCTTACAAAGGCTACCTTTACTATTAATAATGATGTTCTAAATATAAACATTCCTCAATGTTCAATCTTATCACACACCATTAATGAAGATGAAATTTATGTATATGATGAAAAAACCTCTATTTTTAATCCCCTTACCATGGATGATATGCTTAAAGAAATTTTAGATGAAAAAACAAAAACTGAAGCTGAAGTTATAAAAGAAGGCTTTCTTGATAAAGTTACCGTGGATACAATACAACTTCTTAAAGAAATCTTTGCTGATTCTGACTTTAAAGATATAAAAGTTAATGTTGTAGTTTAAAAATAAAAAACTCCAGACGGAGTTTTTTATTTTATCTTTCAACATACTTACTTATTCAATTCAACATACATACATTTTTCAATTTCAATATTAAAGTCCATTTCCTTAGCCTTAGCAATTACTTCATCATTAAATGATCCAGGCTGAAACCATAAATTTTTGATTCCTTTTTCTTTTATTGCTGGAAGAGAAGCTAGAGCTATTTTAGGATTTACTATTATGTTAATTCCATCAACAACTGCTGGCACCTCATTTATATCTTTATATACTTTTATCCCATCAATAGTATCGTATTTGGGATTTATTCCATAAACAGTATATCCCTTATCTTCTAATGCTCTGAAAATTTTATAGCCATACTTACTCTTATCATCTGTAGCTCCTAATAATGCCCATCGTTTTAACCCTAGCATATCACTCATATTCTTTCTTCCTTTCAAAATTACTTTCTTATTAAGATAATTTTTTAATCTTAAACTTATACCTTCTTAGTGTTAGTAACTTTCATTTTTAAATTCAAATTAATAAAAAAAACTGCATTGAATTCTGTAAAAATTCAATGCAGCTTTCTGCTTCAGTAAGACTTTAATTAACCTACTTGTTTATTTTCTTTTAAATTATCATTCCAATAATCTGTCTCAATTCCAATATCTAATGAATTGAATCTTCCACCCTTACTGTTGTTGTAATTATCTAAAGCCTTAAATACTATCTTACATCCAACTAAAAGGATTGGCACGTTTGCATACACAACTAAAATGTTAACTAGGTCTGATATATACCAAAGGTTTCCAAGTTCTAATCCTGCTAAAACTGTTAAACACCCAAATGGTACAAATACTAAAGCACCTAAGCCTCTAATGAAGTTTATGCATTTCTTGCCTTTTGATATAAAGTTTCCTGATATCTCTGCAAATGCAATCATTCCAAGTAATGTTGTGAACGCAAACATCCCATAGCAGATTGATATTATAACTGAAACTATTGTATCAAAGGCAGTACCTGGAACTAAGTACTGAATTGATGATAGGTATAAGTTTAACTTTGAAACTCTCGCTGCTTCCCATGCTGCACTAGTTTCTCCAGTCCAAAGACTTGCCATTACAACAACTATACCAGTCATTGTAGCAATAACTATTGTATCTAAAAATACTCCTAGAGCTTGTACCAAACCTTGCTCTACTGGATGTTCATTATCTGCTACAGCAGCAGCCATTGTAATTGTACCTTGTCCAGCTTCGTTAGACATAAGTCCTCTCTTGATACCCTGTGCTAACGCAACTCCAAAGGCTCCTCCAAAAATAGCTTCTGGCTTAAAAGCACCTTGGAATACAGCTGTAAAGAAGTATGGAACCTTATCTAAGTTAAATAAGATTATTATTATTGTTAATCCAACATAGATTAATGCCATAACAGGAACTACCTTATCTGTAACTTTTATAACTCCTTTTATTCCTTTAAATACAGTTACCGCTACTGTTAAAATTAAACAAATAACAATTCCGTAATATAAAAATGATTGTCTATCATACACAGTACCTGTAATAGTTTCTACCACTGACCCTAGGCTTGTAACAACATTAAAGCTTTGAGCTGGAATACAAAACATTGCATACACAATAAATAGAATTGCTAAAGCAACTCCTACCCAATGTTTGTTGCCTAAAATCTTCTTTCCGTAGAAAGGTAATCCTCCAACGAATTCATCGCCTTTCTTTTCTTTGTAAATTTGAGCTAAAACTGCCTCAACAAAAGCAGTTGCCATTCCAAAGAAAGCCGAAATCCACATCCAGAAAATAGCTCCTGGTCCTCCAATACTAATGGCACCAGTAACCCCTACAATGTTTCCTGGTCCAATTCTCATTGCAGAGCTTAATAAAAAGGATGCTAACGGACTTACACCAGTCTCACAAGCTTTCTTCTCACTTAGAATTTTAACTCCCTTTTTAAACTTAGTTACTTGAACAAAGCCAGTTTTATAAGTAAAATATAAACCTGCACCCATTAAAATAACAATAGCTAATGAAAAGTTCCCTAATATGGGGATATTTTTATACCATGCCATATTAGTTGGAAAATCCCATAAAAAATCAGCTATTGGAACAATAAATTCAAATATACTGTTTATATAGTTGAAAAATATTTCCACTTTATTTCCTCCTTTATATTTACCTTTCGTTATAATAATTCTCTCAAACAGATATATACAATAGTATCATTATTTATAGTATATATCCATAGGTAATTACTTCAGGCTCG
The DNA here is from genome assembly GCF_000821305.1 of Clostridium culturomicium. GTDB lineage: Bacteria > Bacillota > Clostridia > Clostridiales > Clostridiaceae > Clostridium_J > Clostridium_J culturomicium. The sequence goes on from NZ_CCXK01000015.1 coordinate 346,852, forward strand.
TTCATCCCCCAAAATTCTTAGATATATATTTTATATCATAAAAATATATATGTTTTAACTGCATATATTGTAACATATTGTTTTCACCCTAACCTATTAACAAACTATATAGATTTAATGTATAATATTAGTATATTATAATTACTATATAGTGCATTACATTTATTGTTTTATTTGCTATATTTAGTATAAGGAGATTATTATGAGTAAACATTGTGAAGTTAGTATTGATACAATTGAAAGTGACTTAAAATATCTAGAACTACTTTCTCATAACTTCCCTACTATCGCAGATGCTTCTACCGAGATAATAAACCTTGAAGCTATACTTAATCTGCCAAAGGGAACTGAACACTTTTTAACTGATTTACACGGGGAATATGAAGCATTTCAACATGTTCTTAAAAATGCTTCTGGAGTTATAAAAAGAAAAGTTAATGATATATTTGGTAATACATTACGTGAATCTGAAAAGAAAGCCTTATGTACTTTAATATATTATCCTGAAGAATATATAGATCTAGCCATATCCAAAGAAGATGATCCAAATGACTGGTATAAGATTACCTTAAACCAATTAATCCAAGTCTGCAGATATGTATCTTCAAAATATACGCGTTCTAAGGTTAGAAAATCTCTTCCACCTGATTTTTCTTATATCATTCAAGAGCTTCTTCATGAATCTCAATTGATTCCTGATAAACAAGATTACTTTAATGGTATCTTAAATACCATAATTTCAACAGGAAGAGCTAAAGACTTTATTGCTGCAATCTGTAACGTTATTCAAAGGCTTACAATAGATACATTACATATCGTTGGAGACATCTATGACAGAGGCCCTGGTGCCCACATAATAATGGATACTTTATGTAATTATCATTCCTTTGATATACAATGGGGAAACCATGATATCCTTTGGATGGGTGCTGCCGCTGGTAATGTGAGCTGTATCTGTAACGTTATTAGAATATGTACTCGATATGCAAACTTAGAAACATTAGAGGATGGATATGGAATAAACATTCTTCCATTAGCACGTTTTGCTATGGATGTATATGGTGATGACCCTTGCAATTCCTTTAAGCCTAGAGTAAATGATAATTACTACAAGGAAAAGGATCTAAAACTTATGGCTCAAATGCAAAAGGCAATTTCCATTATTCAATTTAAACTTGAAGGTGAGATAGTAAAAAGACATCCTGAATTTAAGATGGATGATAGAAACCTGTTAGATAAAATCAACTTTGAAAAGGGAACTGTAATGATTGATGGCAAGGAATATACTCTTAACGATACAAACTTCCCAACTATTGATCCAAATGATCCTTATAAGCTTACTGAAGAGGAAGCTTACCTTATTGATAGATTAAAGTCTTCCTTCTTAAATAGTGAAAAACTTGAAAAGCATATGAGATGTCTTTATTCTAAAGGAAGCCTATATTTAAAGAGTAATAACAACCTTTTATACCATGCATCTATTCCAATAGAAGCCAATGGTGATTTTAGAAAGGTTCGTGTTGGAAATAAAGATTACAAAGGTAAAATCTACTTAGATAAAGTAGATAGACTTGCCAGAGAGGCTTATTTCACTGAAAAAAATACGCCTGAAAAATTATATGCTTTAGATTATATGTGGTATCTATGGTGTGGACCTGATTCTCCATTGTTTGGAAAGAGCAAAATGGCAACCTTTGAACGATATTTTATAAATGAAAAAGAGCCCCAAAAAGAAATAAAATGCCCATATTTTGAGCATAGAGATAACGAGGAAATCTGTAATAAAATTCTTACTGAATTTGAATTATCTCCTGAAAAATCTCATATTATTAACGGGCATGTACCTGTTAAAACCATAAAAGGAGAAACTCCAATTAAAGCCAATGGAAAACTTCTTGTTATTGACGGTGGCTTCTCTAAAGCCTACCAGCCAGAAACTGGGATAGCAGGCTATACTTTAATTTACAACTCCTATGGACTTCAGCTTATTCAGCATGAACCTTTCGAGTCAACTCATACTGCAATAGCTCAAGGAAAAGATATTATTTCCACAACCTTTGTTGTAGAATATACAGCTAAAAGAATGAAGGTAAGAGACACCGATGTTGGTAAAGAGCTAATTAAACAGATTCATTACCTTCAAAAACTCCTTACAGCTTATAGAAAAGGTATTATAAAAGAGAGAAAATAAAATAAGAAATCTCAGAAAGCTAAGCCTTCTGAGATTTCTTTTTATATTTAATATTATAATTAGGGGATAATTATAATTATTAAGCCATTAACCTTATCTTATTTATAATTAAAATCTTTATTCTTAAGTTATTATGAGGATTCTTTATTCTGCCACTAAATTTGCAGTCATAGTTTGACCTTGTCTAACAAATTCTACGGTCATTGTATCTCCATCACTATAACTATTCTTGATTTCATTTAACTCATCTACAGTTTTAACAGTCTTACCTCCAAATTTAACAATAACGTCGCCTGGCTGTAAACCACCCTTTTGAGCTATACTAAAATCTTCAACATTTTTTACATAGACACCAACAGGAAGCTTATATTGCTCTGAAAGTTTTTCGTCTACATTTATTACAGAGATTCCTAATGTTATCTTCTGTTTTACAAGCATATCAAGCTTTTCAATAGCATCATTTATTGGAATTGCAAAACCAATTCCCTCTACTCCTGTTGCTTGTATCTTAGCTGTATTTATACCAATTACCTGACCTGATGCATTAATAAGTGGTCCACCACTATTTCCTGGGTTTATTGCTGCATTAGTTTGTATTAAGTTAGTTTTCTTTCCATTGCCGCTTAAATCAACATCTCTGTTTACAGCACTTATAATTCCGTTAGTAACAGAACCTAAATATTCTTTACCTAATGGATTTCCTATAGCTATAACATCTTCTCCAACCTTAAGGTTATCAGAATTTCCAAGTTCAGCTACCCCAGGCATCTCAACATCTTCTGTTATTTTAACAACTGCTAAATCTGCATCTGCATCATAGTTAACAACCTTTGCTGCAACTTCTTGTCCTGTGCTAAAAATAACCTTAACTTGGTTAGCATTTTCTATTACGTGATAATTAGTTAGTACATATCCATCTTCAGAGAATATTACACCCGAACCAATTCCTTGCTGTTCTCCCATATTAAATCCAAATACGTTTGTTGATACTGAAGTTGTTGCTACACCAACTACTGATGAAGATACTTTATCAACTATTTGAGGAATGCTGACTCCTGATAAGTTAGATATATGTGTATCTGAACTACCATTAGAATTACTTTCCTTTATTTCATCTATTGCCTGCTCAATCTTAGATTGCATTGCATTATATGTTGCTGCTGTTCCAATACCGCCACCTGCTATTGCACACACAAGTGCTAAAGCAACATAGCCTACAGCTGGTTTTCTTTTTCTCTCTTTATTTTTTCTTCTTTTTTTATCTCCATCTGCCTGCATATTTTCTGTAGCATTTTCAGAATGAGAATTTTTTTCTTCTGTATTTTGTGTGAAGTCTGCGTCTTGAATAACAGTATGAGATAAATCCTCACTTGAATTATCTGCTACATTTGGCACCATAACAAAATCAACATTACCTTTATCATTATTAGACTCCCCGCTAACTTCATTTTGTTGGTTAGTGTTTATATTTGAATTTATGTTATTTCCGTCATTTACTGATTTGCTATTTCCTGTTCCTTTTAATTCTTCATTGTTATTTATATCATTATTCATAAATTTTCCCCCTTGAAAAAACTTAATTATTTTTGTTCTCGGTTCTTTCTATATTTATAATTATAAACACTTATGTGTCAGTTCAGTGACTAAAAAGTTAAAGATTTCTTAAGTGAGAATCTTTATTTATGCTTTAAATTTTCAAAATAACTCATTTAATATATGTACAAATTAGTTTCCCCCCACCATATTTGTATATGTAAAAGTACCTATTCACAACACCTAAATAGTTTTACTCAATTAATGCTTTAAAATATTCATTAAAATTATTCCCTTTAATCCAGTTTCAATTACAATTTTCAAAGTATAAATTCATAAGATAATAAATATAGAGGAAGAACCTCTCTTCCTCTATATTTACAACTTAACTACCAAAGATTATCTCTATAGTTATGATCACTCATATCCATATTTCTAATTATAGAATCAATATCAACATGACTTTCACTTATTAAATCATCATCATTTAAGTCTTCAAAAGTTATCTCTTCTCCAACTTCCATACTGTAATCGTGAGCGACCTGTTTAGGATTTTTATTTTTAACACTACTTTCTTCTACTGCCTCAATATCTTCCCAATAATCTTCAGCAAACGGAGTCTTTGCTATGTAATTTTCAAATTTACCATTTTCTTGTGTTGGATAAATTGCTTTGGAATCTTTATTCATAATAACACCTCAACTTTTCTTTTTCTTTTCTTAGTTTGCATTGAAAAGAAAAGTTTTATGTATTATAAAACTAAATGAACTCTCTTCTCACTTTCATTTGAATTCGAGTTCATTTAGTAGGGTTATTCAATTAAAATTTTTAACCAATTACTTATGTTAATACTTCAATTATCTTTCTGCATATAAAGTAATTATTTTCACGATTGTTTCAACAGCTTTCTCCATTGATTCCTCTGGTATAAACTCAAACTTACCATGGAAATTAAGTCCTCCAGTAAATAAATTAGGTGTTGGCAGACCCATAAAAGAAAGTCTTGCTCCATCTGTACCACCTCTTATAGGAACTACTATTGGCTTAATTCCAAGAGCTTTCATTGCAGCTTCTGCAGTTTCAACTATATGCATTACAGGCTCTATTTTTTCTTTCATATTATAATATTGGTCTTTTACTTTTATCTCTACAGTTCCTTCACCATACTTTTTATTTAATAAGTCTGCTATATCTTTTATTAGCTTTTTCTTTGCTTCAAAGGCATCCATAAAGAAATCTCTAATTATATATACCATTGTTGTATCTTCAATGGTTCCTGTCATATTAGAAAGCATAAAGAAACCTTCATAACCTTCTGTAAACTCTGGCTTTGCTGATGCAGGAAGCATCCCTTGAAGTTCCATTGCAATATCTTGAGAGTTTATCATTTTATTTTTTGCACTGCCTGGATGAACACTTCTGCCTTTAATTTTAACCTCTACCCCTGCAGCATTAAAGTTTTCATATTCAAGCTCACCTAACTCTCCACCATCAACTGTATACGCAAAATCAGCAGCAAATTTCTCAACATTAAAATGATCTGCTCCTTCACCGATTTCTTCATCAGGAGTAAAGCCAACCTTTATAGTTCCATGAGCTATATCTGGATTAGAAATTAAATACTCCATTGCTGTAATAATCTCTGATATACCAGCTTTATCATCAGCTCCAAGGAGAGTTGTTCCATCAGTAGTAATTAATGTTTTCCCAACATATTTAGATAGTTCTGGGAATTGCTCTGGTGATAATACAACATTATCATTAAGTTTAATATTCCCGCCCTTATATTCTACTCTTTGAGGATTAACATTTTTACCTGAATAATCTGGCGCTGTATCCATATGTGCAACAAAACCGATTGTAGGTATCTTTTTATCAGTATTTGCAGGTAATGTAGCCATTACATAACCATTTTCATCTATTGTAACATCACTAAGTCCTATAGCTTTAAGTTCTTCAACTAATGCATTTCCTAGAACTCTTTGTCCCTCTGTACTTGGAGTCGTACCTGTAGTTGTGCTTGATTGAGTATCATACTTTACATAACTTAAAAATCTCTCAACAACTCTTGACATAAATATCCCACCTTTTCATTAAATGTAATAACATAATTATACTGTCTATTTTATATTTTCTCAATTTTATATAATTATTTATGAATAGTATAATTTTCTTTTTATATTTGTTATAATTAATTTGAATAAATTATATTTTATACCTTGCATATTTTAAACTGTTAAATTCACTTTAACGACCAAAATATAAAGGTTAAAACGGAGGTATCCCATGTTAGATTTTACAAAGTCACTAACTTTTGAAGAATATCTAGAGAAACAGCAGGAAAAATACGGAGATGTCCAAAATAAAGCATATGAGAATACAATTCTTTCAGATGCCACAAAAAGTAACATTCAAAATTTAAAAGAAACAATCCACTTAGCTGTATTTTCTGAAGGCTTCTGCCCAGACTGTATAGTTACTTTGCCATTTCTTCAAAGATTACAGGAAGAAAATTCAAACTTAAGGGTACATATATTCCCTAGAACAGGCTTTGAAGATTTTCTTAATGAAGCCGTTGGTGACAGCAGAATCCCAACTGTAATATCCTTTGACAGTTCAATGGCTCCAAAAGGCGCTTACGTTGAAATGCCACAAGAACTATCTGCTAAAATGCTTTCTTTAACTATGGATGAAAGAAAAGCTCTTATTTCTGAATACCGTACCGGAAAATACAATGACTTAATAGAAAAAAATCTTTTAAATATAATTCTATAAAATACAAAGGCTGAATTAAACTTAATTGTTTAATTCAGCTCTTTAATTTATTTGCTTTTATTTACGTAATCACAATACTCAGCAATGGGACATTCATGACACTTTGGTTTCCTTGCATCACATATCTTCCTTCCATGCCAGATTATATAATGATGAGCATCGCTCCACATCTTTTTAGGAACATATTTCATTAATTTTTCTTCTACTACTTCAACATTATCACCTGGTGCAAATCCCGTTCTATTTGATATTCTGAAAACATGCGTATCAACTGCGATTGCAGGAACTCCAAAGGCATTAGAAAGCACAACATTTGCTGTTTTTCTTCCTACACCAGGAAGTTCAATTAACTCTTCCATGGTTCTTGGCACTTCACCATTATGTTTCTCTACTATTGCCCTGCAGGCGCCTAATATATTTTTACTTTTATTTTTGTAAAACCCACAACTATGAATTTTTTTACCTAATTCAGTTTCTGTTAAAGACAGTATAGCTTCTGGAGTATTATACTCCTTATATAATTCTTTAGTTACCATGTTAACACGTTCATCAGTACATTGAGCAGATAAAATCGTTGATATTAATAATTCAAAGGGACTGTTAAAGTCCAATCCACAAGTAGCGCCCTTATAAGTTTCTTCTAATATCTCTAATATCTTCTTTCTCTTATCCTTGTTCATTAAAATCACCTTCTTATCTATTAATAATGATTATCCATTATATACTTATTATATCAGATTAATATAAAAAATATAGCCACCAAATCTAATATTAGACTTAGTGACTTTAATTTATCTAACAAACAACCTTTGTCATCTCTATATATGTCATACCAGCTGTCATTGCAGCTTCAGCAAATTCTTCACTTGTTTTAACATAGTTATGCTTCTCATAAAAAGCCGTTGCATACTTTCTAGACTTTAAGATAATTTTATTATAGCCTACTTCTTTTACAAATTCTTCAGCAAAAATAAGCATTTGTCTGCCAACATTTTTCCCTCTGATAGTCTCGTCCACTGCAACTTGTCTCATTTGAACTGTTTCATCACTAAGCTCAGTTAATATAAAGCATCCTACCATCTGAGATCCTAAAAAAGCGCCAAAATGATAATCATCAAATTCTCTATCCAAATTTAACTGCAAATGATTCTTTTCAAAAACCTTACATCTAAGATCTACAGCCTGACTATACTCTTCTGTTCCCCATTGAACTTGTCTTATTGTTATGTTGTTTATCATTTTTCCTCCTTAGTCTCTTTCAGGTAACATACCCCTTGTTTTTACAAATTAATTAATTCGTATAAGATATATTAACATCTCTTATACATAAATAACAATACTTAAATTGCGAACATTTTAAAGTTTTAATTATCAAACAATATTCTTCTTATTTTATTATGTAAACTCTAATTATTTTAACTCTTTATATTTAAAATTATAGTATGAACCCATCCCCCCTCTAAAGAATATAATAACTTATAAAACACTATAATAAGGTGATAAAATGAAACAAAGACCATTGATATTACAGACTTTAAGAGGTGATCCAAAACAGAAACAATTTTCCATGGAAGAAGCCAGGGAAATTGCTTCTTCACTAAACATTGACTTTTCAAAGGAAAAATTCGATTTGAAACAATACTGGATGGGGATTAATGTTGAGCTGGAGCATGGTACTAAATTTCCTGAAACAAATGTAACTAACAATGACCCATTACTTACCGGTAAAATTGCCTTAGCTCATCTACTTGAATTTCCCGATTACTATGACCGATTAAAAAAGCTTGAACTAGAAGCTACTGCATATTGGTCTAAAGCAAATAAGAAGAAGTGATGCATCACTTCTTCTTATTTATATTTCACACTCTTTATAAGCTCACTGTTGCTTCTCTCTCTACTGAATCATTAGCTTTAACAGCAGCTCTAAATATAAAATAACCGATTATAAACATTATAACGATACAACCTACTCCAACCTTAGAAGTTCCGCTCAATTGGGTTGTAACACCTACAATTGTTGTGCCTGCAAAAGATGCACTCTTTCCAAAAATGTCATAGAACCCAAAGTATTCGCTGGATTTATCCTTTGGAATAATTTTGGAGAAGTATGACCTTGATAGAGCTTGAACAGGTCCTTGGAAAACAGCCACACATACTGCAAGAAGCCAGAATTCCCATGCTTTATCCAATTGCAATGCAAATATTGTTATTCCAATATATCCGATAATACAAAGCTTGATTAACTTATCATTTCTAACTTTTTTAGATAGCTTACCAAAGTAAATTGCGAATGGGAATGCTACTACCTGTGTTAGCAATAAAGCTAATAATAAATTTGTATCTGATATTCCAACATCCTTGCCATATGAAGTTGCCATACCAATAATAGTATAAACCCCATCAATATAGAAGAAAAATGCTAGTAGAAATAAAAAGATATATTTGTGTTTTTTAATGCTGCCAATTGCATGAAATATACGCTTAAAACTGTCCACCATTGGCTTTTCGCCCTTTTCAATATAATACTTCTGCTTATAATTTTTTAATAATGGCAATGTAATTAAAATCCACCACCCTGAAGTTACTATAAATGCAATTCCAGTTGCTAAATTAGCTGAAATGCCAATTTTTCCTGCAAACAAGATTAAGAGCAAGCTTAAGGTAAATGGAATACAGCTTCCAATATATCCCCATGCATAACCTTGTGAAGAAATTTCATCCATTCTGCTATCAATGGTTACATCATTAAGCATTGCATCATAAAAAATTAAGCTTCCTGAGAAACCAACCTTAGCAATAACAAAGATAGCTAAAAATACTATCCAAGGCACTGGTAATGATAATGCTGCACACCCTAAGGCACCAAGCATCATAAATAATGAAAATAATGGCTTTTTATACCCTTTAGTATCTGCTAAAGTTCCTAAGACTGGTCCAAGTATTGCTATAATCACTGTAGAAATAGATAGTGCATACCCCCAGTATGCTGTTGAATCTGCAGCAGAAATTCCTGCAGTTGTAGCTACATTCTTGAAGTAAATTGGGATTATAGTTGAAACCAGCATGGTAAATGCTGAATTTCCAACATCATATAAAATCCAGTCCTTTTCTAGTTTAGTGAATTTACTCATTTTACGCCTCCTATCCAAAATTTCTATTAAATCTTTCGCTGATTGGAGCATCACTTGTCAGATTCCTATAATACTCTTCTATCATTTGCACTGCTTCATCTGTAGATTTATCATAAAGCACCAATAATTTATCAATTATGCTTTTACAATTTGGATTTGGAACAACATTAATTATCATATGACTAAAGCTTTCACCACCCTTAATCTTTGATAGCCCGCCTTTAATCATCTTTCTTTTTAAATCATTTTGGCACATTAATAATTCATTATAAAATCTAACTGATTTTAGTGCCTTAAAAATTTCTCCCTCACTAATCTTCTCATAAAACAGTGATATAATCCTTGCATTTTTCCTTGTTGGAATTATATGTGCTCCTGCATTTACAGACTGCGGACTTAAATTACTTTTTCTCATTATCCTTCCATCAAGCTCGGCTTCTATTTCTCCGTGAGATACTCCACTTCTTGATATAGCGTCTTCAATATATGGATGACAATTACTATCTAGTATAAAGTGACATATAAAACCTAGGATGTATGGAATGCCTTCTTTATGTTCTACTATATGTTTTTTAGCATTATTAAAGAACCTTGCTGCTTCTTCTCTATGCATTTCATGTCCAAATCTATTGATGAAATTTTTACTTAAAGGTTTATAATAAAATAAAATATCCGGACCATTTAATCCTATGTTATAAGCTTCTTTATTGTCATTTATTACTGCTTTAACTTCCTTTGATAACTTCTTATAAACTGCTTGTCCAAAATCATAATGGGTATAGCTTGCAGGCATATTGTAACCTCCTAATAACCTCTTTCTTCTCCTTTATACTAATTTTACCATATTTATTTTATTTAAAGTTTATATTCATGTTAAATTCCTATAATTTTTACGTTAAAAAATGAGGTGCTATTACACACCTCATTTTTTTAATAAAACCAACTCTACTCTTCCTACTAAGAAGTAAAACTGAGCGACAAATCAAAATCCATCTCTGTGAAAATTTCACTAACCAAAGCGTATATATTATGAGCGCTACTTTTAGTCCCTTACTTAACTTCAAATTCCCAATTTCCATATTGTTTTACAAGTATCCCATCAATCTTTAACTTAATTCTTCCAAGTAATCTCTCACTAACCCTTAAGTCTTCCTTATCTAAATATATTTCACTGCATTTATTTTCTGGATCTCCCATTGATCCACCACTTCTAAATCTTTCTGTAGCCATATAAATGGATCTGCTGTCATCATAATTATTAGAGAAATCTAAAGTTATGCTATAGTCGCCATTTTCATACTGACCATTATTACTGGTTATAGCTTTTATTACAACCCTGTCTTTTAACCCATTCAACTTTATCTCTTTATTAAGCTCATCAGTCTCTCCCTCTTTAGGAAGCTTTAATGAAACAACTGAGCCTTCTCTTAGCTCATAACTTAAATCTATATCTTTAATGCTGACATGGATATCCCCCTTATAGTCCTCTAAAAGTTTGTAAGCCTTGCCAGTTCCATCATTAGCACTTTCAAACTTTAATGTATTTCCATTTTCATCTTTAACTACAATATCATTGTAGCTGTCTATATTCATCCTATACTCTGGAAGCTCTAAGCCATCCTTATTGCTCCAAAGTTTAAAATATCTCTCCCCTTCAAGGTAATAGCTGGTTGCTCCTATTAAAATTCCTTTATTAGTGGCATTTCCACCTAGCTCATCATAACCATCTACATACCTAATTTGCTTCAATTGAAAATGTCCTATCTCTTCTTCTCCATAATACAAATAAAACTCTGTAATAATATCTTCTTCCTGCTTAAAACTAACTGCCGAATATCCTCCACTAGCCATAGATGCCCCTTCAACTTGCAGCATTTTATTTGTCATAGTTTTAATTTTAAAGTTTTCTTTTAGATCCTTATACTTTTTGTCACTTAATGACTCATATTCTTCCTTAAAATTAGGGTTGTGCTCGTTAATAGCTTCATCTGTCCACATTTCTATAGAAATATAATCCCCACTGTTGATAATATTTTTTATAAGAGTACTTACTCCATTTATATTAACCCTTGCCGGCTCTTCTAACACGTAAGTGTTCCCCCACTGCTCTTCACTCATAATACCTTGACTTGGATTAAAAAATAATTTATCTGCAATTTGTGCTAAAACTTCTCTTCCCTTTGGCGTAAATCCTGCAGCTATCGTAATTACTGCAGCAATACTGGCTATCTTTAACCAATTCCTATTTTTCTTATTACTTTGAGTTAAAGCAATTTTTTCATTAGGCATCTCTTTTTTAGGTTCATCTATACTTATTCTTTCTCTAACTAATTTTTTCAACCTTGCAGCCTCAATTTCATTCATTTCAATTGGTTCAAATTCTCCTTCATTAAAGCTCATATCGTTAAATAATTCATAAAGGTCTCTATTATCCTTGTTTTTCTTTGCCATTATACAGCACCCCCTTTAAAAGATTTAAGGTATTGCCTTCTTATTTTTTCTTTTCCCCTGCTTATTCTTGTGTTAATACTGCTAACCGAGAGATTAACAGCCTCACTTATACTTTTAACCTTATCCCCTAATAAAAATTTCTTTATAAAAATAGTTCTATCAGGTTCTTCTAACTCTTCTATTATTCTTATTAGCCCGCTACTTTCAAACTCACTTATAAATTCGTCCTCTGCACTTCTGCCATTGGTTAAGGTTTCTTCAATTATTTCTACTTGCATTCCTTTGCTATATTTTCTGTAGTAATCAATAGCCTTGAATTTTGTTACAGCTCCAAGCCAGCCTTTAAAATTTCCTTTATCTTCATCATACTTATTTATATTAGTCCATACCAACATAAAAATATCCGACATACATTCCTCAATTATGCCACTATTTCCTAGGGAATATAAAATTTTTGTCGCAATTCCATTAACTATTGCTCCATAAGAATCTATAAAATAATCCAAAGCATCAGGATTTCTATATTTCAACTCTCTTATAAAATTATTTTCATCTATATTCATGAATACCTTCCTCCTCTCAAGTTTTTAAATTAAGCGCATTACTTTATTTAATCTTATTTAACTTGCTCCTCACCTTATACAACGATATATATAATTAAAATATTACATGTAAATTTCATATTTTTATCTTTCTAATTAATCACAATTATACATTTCCATCATATGATACTAATACATATAACTTAATTTTAAAAGGAGAATAACTAATGACTAAAACTGAAAAGCAGCCATGTGTAAAAATAAAGTACGCTTGTGCATTTGTATTACCACAATCATTTGAAAATTTATTCTGCATCGATGACGCCTTTAAAATGGGTACAATCTTTAAGGATCTTTATAGACCTTATCACCCAGAAAAGCGTTCAGGATATAATTAAGGGAGGTGTTTGTATGTATGATAAAGATCTTCTAGAAGAAATCATGAAACTTCAATTCTACGCCGTAGATCTTAATTTATATCTTGATAATTTCCCAGAATGTGAAGAAGCTATCGAAGCCTATAAGCAAGTATCTTATAAACTAAAAGTATTGTTTAAGGAATTTGAAGAGAAATGTGGTCCTCTAACTAACTTCGGCTCAGCTTTTTTCGAGAATCCAAAAGCTTGGGTAAACTCACCTTGGCCATGGGAATGTCACTAATGAAGGAGGATAAATAATATATGTGGTATTATGTAAAAACATTAGAATATCCAATAAATCTACAAAATTCTAAAGATTTAAGAATGGCTAAATTTTTAATTGCTCAATATGGTGGACCTGATGGTGAGCTAAGTGCGGCTCTAAGATATCTAAATCAACGATATACTATGCCAACTAAGAAATCCAAAGCCCTTTTGACAGATATAGGTACAGAGGAAATGGCTCACGTTGAAATGATTGGTACTATGATTTATCAGCTCATGAGCAATGCCTCTATGGAAGAGTTAGAGGCCGTTGGTCTCGGTGGACATTTTACTAATCATGGAAGAGCACTATTCTGGGCTGACCCTAATGGAGTACCTTGGACAGCTGCATACATTCAAGCTAAAGATGATGTTGTTGCAGATTTAACTGAAGACATGGCCGCTGAGCAAAAAGCTAGAGCAACTTACGAGTGGCTAATTAAGCAATCCGATGATTATCAAATAAAAGAAATTTTGAAATTTTTAAGAGAACGTGAAGTTGTTCACTTCCAAAGATTTGGTGAAGCTTTAGATGATGTACAAGATTGTATAATACTTAAGTAATCTAAACTTTTATAATAAAAAGGCTATTTCAATATTGAAATAGCCTTTAATATTTATGAAATTATTCACCAAGCATTATTCTAATAATTTCTTTGTCGGTTTCCTTCATTCCTTCTTTTCCAATATGTCCAACACAGCTGATAGTATCTTCAGCTTCTCCTTGAAGAATACCTTCATATGCTCCATAAGTCTTTCCATTCATGGCAAGATAATGAGCCATCATTGCTGCATCTAAACTTGATGCAATTTTTGCTGCACAAGAAACCTTTGCTCCATCACAGATGATACCAGAAATATTAGCCAAAGTATTAACTATTGTCTTCTTAATCTGATCTAAATTTCCACCATCAATGTAAGTTATAGCTGCCCCACTTGCACAAGCTGCTGAAACTGCACCACAAAATGCTGAAAGCTTACCAATAAATTCTTTTTGATAAATAGTTAATAAATTTGAGAATGCTAAAGTACGATAAAGCTTTTCATCACCTAACCCATTTTCCCTAGCATAAACTATAACTGGTACTGAAGATGTTATTCCTTGATTTCCACTACCTGAATTTATAACAACAGGTAAATCACATCCACCCATTCTAGCTTCAGATGCTGCAGATGTGCAAGCTTTCATTTTATTAACTATGCCTTCTGGATAGGAGTCCATTATAATCTTACCTATTCCTAAACCATACTTACCATTCATTCCAACACTTGAAATGTCCATATTGCACTTAATTTGTTTATCAAACAGTTTTTTTATATCCTCTAGAGGCACATTATCTGCAAACTCTTTAATTCCTATGAGATTAAGCATACTTCTGTCTTGTAAGTTTTGAGTCCATTTTTCATCTTCTACTTCCCATAAAAGAAGTTCACCATTCTTTTCAATTCGAGTTATATTAGTATGAGAATACTTTATTTCTACTAATGCATGCTCTTTACCTTTAAATACTTCAACTATTATATGAAGAGGTATCGGTGTATCTAAAAATTCAACAGTACAAATTCCCTTTTTTAAGAATTCTTTTGTTTTCTTTACTCCCTCTTCATCTACATCTGCAAGAACTTCCATTTTTTTATCTGAATTTCCTGCAACAATTCCAACCATAACTCCTGCTTCAATCCCTGTTAAATCACCAGAATTTGGTATAATAACGCATCTAGCATTTTTAATTATGTTTCCACTACATTTTGCAATAACCTTATCTGGAAGATCTTCTAAAACCGTACGAGCCTTTGCACCTGCATAAGCAATGGCAATTGGTTCAGTACACCCCATCGCTGGAACTAACTCTTCCTTTAAAATATTTAGATATGCATTTTTTAAATTTACATCCATCTAATTTTCCTCCAATGATCATACATAATCTAACATTCCACCAACAAACAATATAAAAACACCTACAATTAAAATTACCATTGAAAAATTAATAACTTTAAATTGTCTACGCCACCCTTCTTTATCTGATAGGGCTCGTCGTCCATCTCTCTTTAAAAATAGAGCGGCAACTACAATTAAAGCAAATGAACCGACTATAAATAAACCTTGTTGGCTCACTCTTAGCGCCTCTGAAATTTCGCCACCTTTTATACATAAGCCTATAATACCAAAAACTATGGTAATAGCGCTACTAATTTCTATAGCAATTAATAAAGCTTTTATTATATCTTTCGCGTAATTCTTCAATGTATTCATGTATTTGTCTTCCTTCTCTCTTAAGTAAATGCTATTATGTAAATCTTATTTATTGAATTTATGACATGCAACAAAGTGGTTTGGTTCAATTTCTTTTAATGTTGGACATTCCTTACCACAAATCTCCATGGCATACTTGCAACGACCTTTAAATCTGCAACCCGGAGCTGGATTTATTGGACTTGGAACATCTCCTTCAAGTTTAATTTTATTTTTCTCTCTTTCAAGTTCAACCTTCGGATCTGGAATTGGAATAGCTGATAATAATGCTTGAGTATATGGGTGCATTGGTTTATCATATAACTCTTCTGAAGTTGTAAGTTCTACCATTGTACCAAGATACATTACTACAACTCTATCTGATATATGTTTTACCATTGATAAATCATGAGCTACAAATAAATATGTTAATCCAAATTCCTTTTGAAGTTTTATAAGAAGATTTACTATTTGTGCTTGGATTGAAACATCCAGTGCTGAGATAGGCTCATCCAAAACTAAAAATTTTGGCTCTACTGCTAAGGCTCTTGCAATACCAATCCTCTGTCTTTGACCACCTGAGAATTCGTGTACGAATCTGCTTGCGTGCTCCTTATTTAATCCAACTAATTGCAAATAGTGATATATCTTCTCTGTTCTTTCTTTTTTGTTCTTAGCGAGTCCATGGATATCAATACCTTCTGCAATTATATCTGCAACGGTCATCCTAGGATTAAGTGACGCGTATGGGTCTTGGAAAATCATTTGAACATCTTTTTTAAAGTTCCTTTTATCTTTTCCTGTTATAGTGTGTACGTCTTTACCTCTGTAAAATACTTGTCCTTCAGTTTTATTGTACAAACCAATAGCTGTTCTTCCACATGTGGTTTTACCACAACCTGATTCTCCAACAAGTCCTAAGGTCTCACCTTCATGTATTTTAAAAGACACGTCATCTACAGCCTTTAAGACGGCATTTTTGTTGATATCAAAATATTTCTTTAGATTTTTTACTTCTAACACAACTTCTCTACTATTACTCATTGTCATTACCTCCATATCCAAATGGATTTAATTCCTTTGCTGCATATGGATGATGTAACCAACAAGCAGCTACATGACCATACCCAAACTCAGTATATTCAGGTGCCTTTTCACAGCAAATTTCCATGCAGTATTTACATCTTGTGCTGAAAGGACAACCTTTTGGTGGTGCAATTAGGTCTGGAGGTGTACCTTCAATAGATGCTAATTCCTGCTTATTTTTAAGGTCCAATCTTGGAACTGCACTTAATAAAGCTAAAGTATATGGGTGCTTTGGATTATAGAATATATCTTCACAACTACCTTTTTCAACGATATTTCCAGAATACATAACAACTATTCTTTTAGCCACATTAGCAACAACTCCAAGGTCATGAGTAATTAAAATTACTGATGTATTAAGTTCCTTTTGAAGTTTTTTAATTAAATCCATTATTTGAGATTGTATTGTAACATCAAGGGCAGTTGTAGGCTCATCTGCAATTAAAAGCTTTGGATCACAAGCAAAAGCTATTGCTATCATAACCCTTTGACGCATACCACCTGAAAACTCATGTGGATATTGCTTAACTCTTTCCTCTGGATTCGGAATTCCAACTAAGCGAAGCATATTTACAGCTTCTTTTAAAGCCTCAGCCTTTGACATGTTTTTATGCATGATTAAGTTTTCTGCAATCTGCTTACCAACAGTCATTGTTGGATTTAATGCAGCAAGAGCATCTTGGAATATGATTGCACTCTCACCGCCACGATATTCGCTCCACTCTTTCTTTGAGAAGTTTAAAATATTTTGACCTCTATATAATATTTCGCTTCCAGCTTTGATTTCTCCTGCTGGCTTCTTTATAAGTCCCATAATAGATTTTGCAGTAACTGATTTTCCACAGCCTGACTCTCCTACTATAGCTAAAGCTTCTCCTTCTTCAACATCAAAAGTTATACCTCTTACTGATTGAACTTCTCCAGCATATGTGTGATACGAAACACGCAGATTATTTACTTCTAATAATTTACCCATCTTTTTATACTCCTCCTATTGACGTAGTCTTGGATCTAAGGCGTCTCTTAAGCCATCTCCTAGTAAGTTAAATGCCAGCACAATTAGACATAATATCAATGCTGGGAAGAATAACTGATATGGATAAAATTCCATAGTTGCTTGTCCCGCTGAAATAAGTACACCTAAACTAGTATCTGGTGGCTGAAGACCTATTCCAAGGAAACTTAGACCTGCTTCTGTAAATATATATCCTGGAATACTAGATGCAACGTTAAGTATTAATATACTTAATGTATTAGGTATAAGGTGTTTTATTATTATTCTTGAAGGACTTGCTCCAAGGGTTTCAGCAGCCATTACATATTCTGATTCTCTAAGCTGCATTATTTGTCCTCTCATCTGCCTTGCAGTTCCGCACCATGAAGTTATACACATGGCAACAAGCAATGCCCACATACTGTTTCCTAATACCATCATTATTATAATAGTTATTAAAAGTGATGGCATTGATGTTACAACTTCGATGATTCTCATCATAATATCATCAACCCAACCACCGAAATAGGCCATAACTCCACCATAAGTACATCCAATTACAATTTGAATTCCCGTACACGCTATTGCTACTAAAATAGATGCTCTAGCACCTAACCATACTCTTGAGAATATATCTCTTCCTAAGCTATCACTACCAAACCAAAATTCTGAACACGGTCCTAGATTTTTCTTTGTTGGTACTATAGTTACAAGGTCATATCCTCTAATATATGGTCCTACAATAATCATTATTGTAAATATAATTAAAGCTACTAAAGAAACCATTGCAATTGGATTCTTTTTAAGTCTTCTCCATGCATCTTGCCAATAAGTTACCGTTGGTCTTACAATTGCATCTGACTTACTATAATCACAGCCAATATTTTTAAAGCTTTTTAAATTTAATTCTTCCATATTTACCTCCTTCTAGCGTTTTCCACCACGAATACGTATTCTTGGGTCAACAACTGTATATAAAATATCTGTTAAAAATACAACTATAATATATATTGCTGCCATTATTACAGTTTGTCCCAAAATAATAGGCAGGTCACGTCCATTTACAGCATTTACATAATATAGACCAATTCCCGGTATAGAGTATATTTTCTCTATAAAAAATGACCCTGTAATACACATCGCTACCGTCATAGGTAAATTTGTAATGATTGGAATGAATGAGTTTCTTATTACATGTTTTCTAATAACTCTTCCTCTTGATAACCCTTTAGATTCTGCTGTTAAAATATAATCTTGATTCATTACGTCTAGCATAGATGTCTTAAGAAGCCTTGCATAAGATGCAACATATGCAAAACATCCTGTTAACGTTGGTAATATTGTATATTCCCAACCACCAAACCATAAATCAGCCCCTTTAGGCCATCCTATTACAGGGAACCATCCTAGTTGTCCTGCAAATACCTTTTGTAATAATAATCCGAATACTAAGTGTGGTATGGATATAAGTAAAATTGATAAAGTTACTACTGTATAATCCACAGCACTTCCTTTTTTCATAGCGGCTACTACTCCTAAAAGTAATCCTAAGCTCACCCCTAAAATCATCTGCTGAATACCTAATCTTGCTGATGCTGGAAGCTTATCCTTTATAATTTGTTGGACTGTTTGTCCTGGGAAAATAATAGATTCACCAAAGTCACCTTTAGCTAACCCCTTCATTGTTATTACATATCTCTCCATAACAGGCTTGTCTAATCCATATTTTTCATAAAGATTAGCCTTAATCTGTTCTGGAAGCTTATCAGTTCTATCTGTTAATGCATCTCCCGGAACTGCTGCTAATAAGAAGAATGTTGCAGTTGCAATTATAAATAAGGAAAATAACATTTCAATAAATCTTCTAATAGTATACTTTACCATACCCTTTTATTTCCTCCTTTTATAGTTTGGTTTATATATATCTTCACTTCATATCTATTTACTGAAGTAAGTTTGTATTTTCAAATCAAATATTTAGACATTCACTTATGTACTTATATAAAAATTAGGGGAGTAAGATTACTCCCCCTACCACCTAAATGTGCTTATTTAGCTGAAATATACGATCTACTAAACTCAAGCGCTGGTCCAAATAATGGTGTGCTTAAATTTTGTACATGATTTTGTACAAATCTTTGTGAATCTTGATAATATATTGGTGCAACACCAGCGTCTTCAGCTACTAATATTCTCTCAAGTTCTTTATAAGTTTCTACACGCTTAGCGTCATCAATTTCACCAGCTAATTCTTCAAAAAGCTTATCAAATTTTTCGCTTTTATATCCGCCAAAGAATTTAGCATATCCACTACCTGTTAACCATAAATCCATAAATGTCATTGGGTCACTGTAGTCACCATGCCATCCATTTGCAAGAATATCATATCTATTTTCATTTCTTTCAGTTACAAATAAGCTACTGTCAGCTAGGATATTCATGTTTATTTTAATCCCTAGCTTGTCTTGCCATGATTGCATATAGTATTCAAGTACATTTTTAGCAACAGTATTATTAGCAGTAGCAATATAAGTTAATTCTATTTCGCTTAACTCTTTATCTATTCCTAATTCTTTTAATCCTTCTTTAAATAACTCTTGAAGTTTTTCTGGACTGTTATATTTTTCAACTAATGGTGCTAATGGCTCATCTTTAACTTCATCTCTATACTCTAAATCACCAACTTGAATTCCTGGTGGAATTAAGCCATTTGCAGGAGTATATCTTCCGTAAATTAAGTCAACAAACTCTTGTCTATCTATGGATAAAGATAACGCTAAACGAATCTTAGCATTGTTCATTAATCCAGATTGTCCACCTGTATGCTGGTTAAATCCGATGAATGTCATTCCTGGGTATTTTCCAGATATGAATTGACACTTACCTTCTTCAGCCATTTTTACCCACTTATCAGCATATTCAGCTTCACCAACAACAACATCTAATTCTTTAGATTCAAATAATAATGATCTTGTAGCTGTTTCATCTACCGTTTTCATGTTTACTTCAGTTAATTTTACATTTTCAGCATCCCAATAATTTTCATTTTTAACTAATGTCATGCTATTTTCTTTAACCCACTCTTTAATAGTAAATGGTCCATTATAAACTTGTACCTTATCATCAGTTGCCCAAGTCTCGCCACCTGCTTCGATTACATCAAGACGAACTGGATAGAAACAAACGTTAGTTAATTTCTTTAAGAAATATGGGGTCACTTGCCCCAAAGTAATTTCAAGGGTCTTTTCATCTAGCGCTTTAACACCAACTTCTTCTGCTCCTACTTCTCCATTGAAGTAAGCTTCTCCATTTTTAATGTCATATCCCATAAATGAATATGAGAATGCTTTTTCTGGATTTAACAATCTTAAGAATGAATCTACATAATGCTGAGCTGTAACAGGTTGTCCATCTGACCAATTGTGGTCTCTTAACTTAAATGTATAAACTAGATTATCTTCTGAAACAGTATAGTCTTCTGCTCCAGCTAAAACAATCTCATCATTTCCATTTTCATCTGTATAAGTTCTAAATAAACCTTCTTGAACTTGAGATAAAACTTGGAATTCACTTGCATTTCTTACATCATTAACGTCTAATGTCGTTGGTTCGTCAAATAGTAAGTTAAGTACTTGATCTCCAGCCATCTCTGTTGATACAGTATCTTTGTCTCCACCATTTTCTGAACCTTGATTACTGTGATCATTTTTACCGCAACCAGCTAAAACACTAGTTACCATTACCGCAGATAGAACTACAGCCATCAATTTCTTAATTTTCATAAATTTCCCCTCTTCCTTTACCTAAAATATAAAATTTTAAATATATTTTCTTCAAACGTAAATATATTACAAATAATATAATAGAATTGTACCATTCCATTTTTTGAAGGTCAATAATTTTTTATTGCAACAATAAATTATTATCTCAATTGTACAAATATTTTCTAAATTGATTCGTTTACATTTGAAAATTTCATTTTTACGTGTTATAATATGTAAAAAATACTTAATTTTTCTCGAGATGTGTTGTAATAATTTAACGTATATTTCTTTCTGGAGGTATTAATGAGAGATATAATGGAACATTACGAAAAGCTTGTACACTTCTTAGGTAATGTACTCAGCCCTAATTGTGAAATAGCATTACTTGATTTAAGAGATAATAAAAACTGCATCACCGCTATTGTTAATGGTCACATAAGTGGCAGAACCGTTGGTGCTCCTATAACCAATTTAGCACTTCAAGTGATAAGCACTAACGCTTGGCAGGAAACAGATAGTAAATGTAACTACCTTGGTCTAACAAAGGATAATAATCATTTACGTTCTTCAAGCTACTTTATTAAAGATAATAATGAGTTAATAGGCATGCTTTGTATAAATATAGATGTTACACCTTATGATCAGCTTAACAAAGCAGTTTCGCAAATTGCTTGTTCAAATTACGCTGAAGCCCCATTACAGCTTATAGACTCCTTAAATTTGAATCATGAAAAATTCACTAACAATCTTTCTGATACAATTGACGCCATCTTTAAGGAAAATGTTGATCTATCTGCAATTCCAATTAGCAGACTCACTCAAGATGAGAAAATCGCTATAGTTGGAAAGCTTTATGAAAACGGTGTATTTCATCTAAAAGGTGCTGTGGCTAACGTTGCTGAGCATCTCCATTGTTCTGAAGCAACAATTTACCGCTACCTAAATAAAATCATAAAAGAACATAATTCATAAATAAAAAGCCATGGTTAACCCATGGCTTAATTTTTGTGTATATTATCTTATACCTTTTGCTCTTAACTTTTCTAACATATCGGCAGTCATTTTAGCTAAGTCATATTCAGCCTTAAATCCCCACTCTTCCATTGCCGCAGTTGGATCTATAGAATCTGGCCAAGTATTTGCGATTCCCTGTCTTACTGGATCTACATCATAGCTTAACTCAAATTCTGGAATATGCTTTTTAATTTCTGCTGCAATTTCTTCTGGTTCAAAGCTCATAGCAGTTATATTGAAAGCATTTCTATGCTTTAATTTACTTGGATCTGCTTCCATTAATGTAATGATAGCATTGATAGCATCTGGCATATACATCATGTCCATATATGTACCTTTACCTATGAATGAAGTGTATTTTCCTGTTTTTAATGCTTCATAGTAGATATCTACAGCATAGTCTGTAGTTCCTCCACCTGGAAGTGCTTCGTAAGAAATTAGTCCTGGGAATCTTACCCCTCTTGTATCAACACCGAATTTAGTGTGGTAATAATCGCATAATAATTCTCCTGAAACCTTAGTTACACCATACATAGTTTTTGGTCTTTGTATTGTATCTTGTGGTGTATTTACCTTTGGAGTATCTGGTCCAAAAGCTCCAATTGAACTTGGAGTGAAGAATTTACATCCTAACTCTCTAGCAGTTTCAAGCGCATTTACTAATCCACCCATATTTATTGTCCATGCTAATTGAGGTTTAGCTTCTGCTACAGCTGATAAAAGTGCAGCTAGGTGAATGATAGTATCAACTTCATACTTTTTAGCAACCTCTAAGAAGTTCTCTTGATTTGTAACATCTAAAATTTCAAAAATCCCATTTTCAACGATTGGATTTCCTTCTGGTTTTCTTATATCTGTAGCTACAACGTTTTCAACTCCGTATAGAGCTCTTAATTTTGTAACTAACTCTGTTCCAATTTGACCTAAACATCCAGTAACTAAAATTTTCTTCATAAAAAAATTCCTCCACTCAAGTTTTTATGTTTGTAGATTTTAATATATTGAAACCTCTTTATAAGACCCAGAAAACCCATTTCCTGAGTCTTATAAAATAACCATACAATTTATGATATATCTAATAATAAATTATTACTTACTACTTAATTAAGCCCATTTCTCTTCCAACTTTAGCATATTTAGCAATAGCTTCATCCAGCATTTCTTTTGTATGTGCTGCTGAAGGCATATTTCTTACTCTTGCAGTTCCAAGTGGTACTGTTGGGAATACGATTGCTTTAGCATACACTCCCTCTTCATATAATCTCTTACTGAACTCTTGAGCCTTAGCAGCATCACCGATTATACATGGAGTAATTGGAGTTTCACTATGTCCAATATCAAAACCTAAGTTTTTCAATTCAGCTTTTAAGTAATTTCCATTTTCCCATAATTTATCGTGTAATTCAGTACTTTCCGTTAATATATTTATAGCTTCAATACAAGCTCCTGCTGATGCTGGTGTTAATGAAGTAGAGAATAGGAATGGTCTTCCTCTAACCTTTAACCAATCGATTAAATCTTTAGAACCTGCTACATAACCTCCAACTACACCTATAGCCTTAGATAATGTACCTATTTGGAAGTCTATCTTATGAGATAACCCAAAGTGATGAACTGTTCCTGCACCTTTACCAAGCACTCCAGAACCGTGAGCATCATCTACATAAGTTATTAAATCAAACTCTTCTGCAATTTCTACAATTTCAGGAAGTTTTGCAATATCTCCATCCATTGAGAATACTCCATCAGTAATAACCATTATTTTTCCATATAAACCTGATTCAACAGCTGCTTTTGCCTTAGCTCTTAAATCTTCCATATCAGCATGTTCGAATCTTATTATTTTTGCTCCTGATAATCTACAACCATCAATTATTGATGCATGGTTTAAAGCATCAGAAAGAATAGCATCATTTTTACCCATAACTGCAGATATAGCGGCCATGTTACAGTTAAAGCCTGATTGGAATGCTATAGCTGCTTCAGTATGCTTAAAGTTAGCAAGCTTTTCTTCAAGTTTAACATGTATATCTAATGTACCATTTATTGTTCTAACTGCTCCTGCTCCAACTCCATACTTCTCTGTTGCAGCAAGTCCTGCTTCTATCATTCTTTTATTAGTTGCAAGGCCCAAGTAGTTATTTGATGATAAGTTTACAAGTTTCTTTCCTTCGATTTCAATAACTGGTCCATTTTGTCCAGTAATTGTGTTTATCTCATTGTATAAACCCTTGCTTTTTAGGTCGTTTAAACCTTCCTTAAGAAACTTTTCTAATGATTTACTTCCCATATGATCCCCTCCAAAATAATAATATTCTAAAGAAACTCATTCTCATATTCATTTGAATGAGAGCTTCAGGATTAAAGTTTTATTAACTAAAAAATTTTAGTTATAATCACCTTTTTAAAATTATATTAAATAACATAATTATCAACTCTAGTATATTTATACCTTAAAATAACATTTTTTTCAATACATCTATATTGCTTATTTATATACTCCACGATAATTTTCTGGTAAAAGTTCAGCAATTCCCTTCATTATTTCAAACATAGCTCTATCATTATAAGTATTCTTATCTTCTTCCTTTTCCTTTACAGGAACATTCATAGGATCTCCAATTTTAACAACAACATTTGCTGGATTAAAAGTTTCCCCGCCCATATCCCTATCGTTTATCGGCATGAATACTTCACTTCCTGTAATTGCTATAGGAACTATGGTTGCTTTAGCAAGCCTTGCAATTAGAAGTAATCCTTTTTTAGCTTCTATCATTGACCCTGTTCTGCTCCTTGTCCCCTCAGGAAACATCATTATATTTTCTCCAGCCTTAAGCTTTTGAACTATTTTGCTTATTGCTTCTTTATCGGCTGAATTAGGTTTTATTGATATGGTTTTTACATAACTAATTCCATTCTTAGTAAATGCATTATCCGAAAGCTTAACCCCAGCAATAAATGTAGGATCATTTTCTTTTAATATTTCATTAAGTATTAGTCCATCGGAATTGCTTAAATGGTTACAAATAAATATTGTTGGGCCTTTAACCTCTTTAAGCTTCTCAGCTCCCTCAACTTTTAAATTAGCATATTTTTTTATCATTTGCTTTACATATTGTCTAGATATTTTTGATGAAACCCCTTTCGGAAGTTTTCCTAAAAATTTTATTAATGTTTCATTATTCATTTAAATCTTCCCTCCAAACTAAGATTTTTATTTCGAGTTAAATAATCTCTCATAATATTCTTTTATGTATGGCGATGTGATTTTCTTTAATATATCGTCATTATCAGTCTTATGTTCAAAATAGTAATTAATAAGTCCATTCCTTATTAAAATGTTTTTTCCTCGCCAGCCACAGGAATGATTTTTGTACATTTCTTTAAATTCAGCATTATTTAATATGATAAGTTCATTTAAATTCACATTGTCCATATAGCTTTTAGGCTCAAATTCTTTTATACATGAATTCGTTATATCATTATTATGAGGACAAACTTTTTGACACTCATCACACCCAAAAATTTTCCCTTTAATCAATGTAATCTCTTCATTATCAAGCTCTTTCTTCTGAGTTAAATAAGAAATACATCTCTTTGAATTAAAATTTTTTCCATCTTTAATTATAACACTTGTAGGACATTTTTCCATACATATATTACATCCATAACAATTATTATAGTTAGGTTCGTCTGGCTCTAGCTCTAAATCCGTAATAATTTCTCCTAAAAACACATAAGATCCATACTTATCTGTTATTAATGTATTATTTTTTCCAATAAACCCTATACCGCACAAGGTCGCAATATACCTCTCTGGAAGAGGATTACTATCTACTAATGCTAATGCTTTTCCTCCAAGCTCTGTAATTAGCTTGCAAATTTTATTTAAATAACTTAGTACAACCTTATGGTAATCCTCACCCCTAGTGTAAATTGAAAACTGATTATTTCCCTCACTACTTCCATAATAATAAGGAAAGGCTATTGATATTATAGTTTTTCCATCCTCCATCAACAGCCTTGGATTAATTTTCTTTTCAATATCAGCCTCTTCAAACTCATTAAATAAATTATTTTCTTTACGATATTCAAACCATGATTTTAGTTCCTCAAATCTCCTACACTTGGTAAATCCTATAGTGTCTAAAGAAAGTTCCCTAGCAAAGTTTATAATCGCCTGTTTTTTATTCATCTTCATTCTTCATTCCTTTAAATGTTGATTATTATTTTATAGAGAAAATATAATCACTTGCAGAAATTCCTGCTCTTCTTCCCTGTCTCATGACATTTTCCACCGAATTATATCCATCAATAACAGTTCCACAGGCAAACACACCTATCATGGTAGTTTCCATCTTCTCATTTACCAAGGCTCCATCATCTTCATCATTCAATTCAATATTAGTTCCTTCTAAAAGCTTAATATCTGGTCTTGGCTTCATACAAAGTACTAAAGTATCACACTCCATGTATGTTAAAGTTCCATCTATTTCGTGATAATCTTCATCCAGTTTAACAATATCAACCCCTGTTACTCTTGCAGTTCCATAAATTTTAACTACTCTATGATTAAATAAAATTGGAATATTAAAATCTTCAATAAAATCTCTAGATGCTTCATTGTTTACTCTAATATTACTGCTAGTTTCAATCATACATTTTACATTAGCGCCTTCTTGAACTAATGTTCTGGCAGTTAAAACCCCAATATCATCAGAACCAAGAATTATACAATGTTTACCTGGCAGAACTCCCTTTCTATTTATACATTTTAAGGTTGTTCCTGCAGTTGTTATTCCAGACATAGCACCATATCCAAGTACATTTTTATATCCATACGGCTTTTCCCTAGAACCCGTTGCTAAAATTATAGCTTTAGCCTCAACTGACTTTATTCCCTGTTTCTTGTTAACAAAAACTATATTCTTATCCTTTTTTAGCTCTATAGCTGTAGTTTCACATAAAATCTCAATACCTAATTCCTGAACCTCTTCAATAAGCTTCGAAATAAGTTCTGGACTCGATAAATTCTCTTTTATATTCTTATAGTAAAAGCCTGTATGTACACAACTATTCATAGCCCCACCAGGCTCTGTATCTCTATCTATTAATAAAATCTTTTCTACCCCTCTGGATTTTGCTTCTATTGCTGAACTTAATCCAGAAATACCTGCACCTATGACAATTAAATCATACTTTTTCATCGATGACCTCCATCAAATAATCTTTAAAACTATTATACTATTGTTTTTCTTAAGTTTAAATCTCTCAAATCTTTTATCTATGATTATCTTCTAATATTACTCTATCTATTCAACTAATAAATCACTGTTAGTAGAAATCATATTTTAACTTCATTCATAAAGGATTTTTATTTACTGCTCTTATTAAATTATTTATCTAACTTTGATTTAATAAAAAAAGCAGGGTGATACTTCATCCCTGCAAATGTATTAGAAATATACCTTATGCTGAAATTCTAATCCTACTTGTTCTCCTGGATTATAAACCACTCCACCGCAAGGCACCTTTATTTTTATTATATTTTCATCAGCTGCAATAATATATTCATTATAAAATCCTAAAAAATCTCTGCTTATAACTTTACCCTGAATCTTTCCATCAGCTGAAATTTTTATATTTTCTTGACGTACATAAAATGTTTTTCCATCCGTATCTATTATTTCATTAGCACTACCCAGAAATTTCATTGAGAAAATGTTTGCTGGATTATTATAAACCTCTTCTGGAGTTCCAAACTGCATCAATTCTCCCTCATTCATGATAGCTATTTTATCAGCCAGAGCCAATGCCTCCTCTTGATCATGAGTTACAAAAACCATGGTCATATTAAATTTCTTTTGGATATTCTTAATCTCTTCTCTCATTTTGATTCTTAACTTGGCATCAAGATTACTCAAAGGTTCGTCCAGAAGGAGTACCTTAGGATTAACTATCAAGGCTCTAACCAATGCAACTCTCTGCTGCTGTCCTCCACTAATTTCATGGATCTTAGAGTTAGCATAGCCTTCTAATCCAACTATTTTTAAATACTCAATTCCCTTTTCCTTGGCATCTTTTTTTGAATACCCTTTAAACTTTAAGCCATATATTACATTTTGTAAAACTGTCAAATGAGGAAATAATGCGTAGGATTGAAAAACAGTTGTTACTGGTCTTTCCTCTGGAGATAGCTTTGTTATATCCTTCTCTTCTATTTGTATTTTTCCTTCATCACCCTCTAAAAAGCCACCAATCATTTTTAATGTGGTTGTTTTTCCACACCCTGAAGGTCCTAAAAGACATAATATTTCTCCCTTATTTATGCTAATAGATAGATTTTTAACTACCCTTTTTTCTCCAAAACTTTTATTTAAATTACTCAATTGAAGAAACATCTTTCATGGCACTCCTTCCTAAAATGATTTTTGAAAACAATAAGTTTACAAACATCGTAATTATTATTATTATAGTCGCAATAAGTGAACCAACCCCATATTCACCACTGTTTATGGCATCAAACAACGCCAAAGTAGCAAGCTTCTTCCCCGGATGAATTAAAAATATTATTGAACCTATAGTAGTCATGGAAGTTGTAAAATTGTTGATAAACCCAACAATAAATGCATTTCTCATATTGGGTAAAACTATATCTTTAATTACATGGAATTTTCCTGCACCTAAGTCTCTCCCTGCTTCCTCCAGATTAACATTTATTTGTGATAATGCAGCACTTGCAGTCTTAGTAGTTAATGGCATCTGTTTAAATACACAGTTAATAATTACAATAGCTGCTGTACCCGTAATCAGTAATGGAGGCTTATTAAAAGCCAATATATATCCTATTCCAAAGAATGTTCCCGGAATAATATATGGAAGTGTACTTATAAAATCTAATATTTGACCTCCAAACAGCTTTCTTCTCTCTACATAGTAAGATAAAAGTATTCCTATACAAGTTCCAGTAACCCCTACAATAATTCCATATATTATACTTCGTATAAAAGTAGACATACTATATAACTTTAAATAGTTGAAGTGGTCTAAGGTAAACTGCATTTTTCCATAGCTATACTTTGTTATTCCACTTATAAATATTATTCCATACTGCATTATCATCATTACAAAGAATACAGCTGATATAGATGTTATTACCCAGTTAAATATTCCTTTTATTTTAATATTCAGCTCTTCTACAGAACCCTTATTACTCGTTCCCTTTACCAATAAATCATTTTTTTTCATCAACCTTCTATATAAAACAAAAACTAATAGAGCAGGTATAAGAATTATTACATTCATTGCTGATGACAATGGTAGATTTGCATATCCAATAATCTGCATATAAATTTCTGTTGCCAAGACATTGAATGGTCCACCGATTGTCATTGGTGTTCCAAAGTCAGAAAGAGATCTTACAAATGATAATAAAAAACATACCAAAATAGCAGGCTTTATTAATGGAATCACAACTTTTCTAACTGCATAAGACGGGCTAGACCCCAAATCCAATGATGATTGTATAAGACTCTTATCTATTTTAGATATAATTCCAAGAAGCATTAATGCATTTAAAGAAGCAAATGATAAACTCTGCATAGCAACAATTCCATGCCATCCATATGGATTAATTGATAGTCCAAGTAACCTGTATGTTATAAGACCTCTTCTTCCAAAAAGCTGAATATATGCTAAAGACGAAACAAATGGTGGAGAAATCATTGTAACCATAAGAATCCCCATAAAAATAAGCTTTTTCTTTCCTTCCATAAAGTTTATTTTTACAGCAACTGCTACAGATAAAACTGTTGAAATCACTGCAGTTAGTGTGGCAACAAACACACTGTTATACAACAAATTTTTATTGCTTGTAAATAATTTCTCATATAACTCTAAAGTAAATTCACCATCAATAAACAAACTTGTTTTTATTACACATACAATAGGCCAAAGAATGAAAACTAAAACAGAAATTGAAATTAAGCCAATTAAAACATAATCAATTACATTATAAAAACGGGTATCTAATTTAGATACCCTGCTTTTCTTATTCATTTTCAGCTTTATCACCCATTAAGACATTCCATTTATCAAGAATTTCAGTTCTCTTTGTCCCAAATAGTGATAAATCTTCCTCCATTAGTTTTTCTCTAGGGAATGTTAACTCTACCCCTTCTAAATTTGGCTTAACTAATTTTAATGTATCTTTATTATCAAGTCTTATTACTTCTTTTAAGTTCTCATCTTTATATAACCAATCTATAAATACTTTTGCACCTTCAACATTAGAAGCATTTTTGAATACAGCTACTCCCTCAGGAACGTATGGTATACCATCTTCTGGATAAACAATTGTAACATTTTTTTCTTCCTGCATCTTCTCTAGGCCTTTATCGATATATGTTACACCAATTGCAACTTCTCCTGCCATAGTTTTTACATTTGGATCTTTACCTCTTTTAGAGTAATAATCTATATTCTCATTAAGTTTTTCAAAGTACTCCCATCCTAATTCTTCACCCTTTGTTTGAAGAATTGCATTCACAACGGCATAGTTAGTTCCTGATATTGCAGGATTAGACATTAATATTTCACTCTTATATTCAGGCTTAGTTAAGTCATCCCAAGTTTTAGGCATTTCTAAATTCTTTTCTGCTAATATGTCATTATTAACAATAAATCCTACCACCGTTAATCCTTTAGAATACCAATAACCTTCTGAATCTTTATATTCTGGTGCTAACTCTTTTGCTCCATCGAATTCAACCTTCTCTAATAAACCATCTTCCTTAGCAGCCATGAAAGCATCTATTCCACCCCCAAACCATAGGTCTGCCATAGGATTTCCACCTTCAGCTTTAACTTTAGATATAACTTCCCCTGAAGACATGGATAAAAACTCCACCTTAATACCTGTTTCTGCAGTAAACTTATCAAATAGTTCTTTGTAAGTTTCTGATGTAGTTACTACCTTTAAAGGTTCAGTTACTACTTTTGATTCACTTCCATCACTTGCCTTATCTTTTGTTCCGCAAGCTACTAATCCAACAGTCATTACTGTAGCTAAAGATAATGTTAATATCTTTCTTATACTCTTAAACATATGTTTCCTCCTAATTCCTATGATAAAAAGCAATAAAACTCATTGCCAAATATAACTTTGTGTCGGAATATGTGTATCCCTGTTCAATCATAACATTTTATCCTTATAATTTAAAATACTTATTATGGTTATTTAAAATTATAATAGATATATTTTATCTATTATAATTTTAAATATGTTATTTGTTTTTGAATTTTATACGGTATTATTTAATTAATGATATTCTTAAGGAGATAAAAATGATAATAGATACTCATATGCATGAAAATAAATATTCATTTGATAGCCTAGTATCCTTCGATGAAATACTTGAGCAAGCAAAAAAAGTTGGACTTGATGGAATTTGTATAACTAATCATGATAATGCAGACTTAATAAAAGAGACCGGGTCATTTTTTTACAAAGAAGGAATCTTAGTCTTAGTTGGAGCCGAAGTACTTACAACTAAAGGTGATATTGTGGTTTTTGGAGTTGAGGATTTACCTAGAGAAACCTTTGAACCTAACAAGCTTACACCTGAAGAATTGTTAACTATTGTAAATAACCATAATGGTGCTGCCATAGCCGCACATCCATATAGAACCAATAATAGAGGTTTAGGCGATAATATAAAATCTGTGGCACACATATTAGATGGCGTTGAAGCCTTCAATGGAAGTACTCCTCCTCATCACAACTTAATGGCCTACACTACTGCAACAGAATGTAGTCTTGGAATTTTGGGAGCAAGTGATTGCCATGTTAAAAATAAGGTTGGCTGCTACGCTACAGAATTTAACTGTGAAATTAAAACTATGAATGACTTCATAAAGGCCCTCAAGTCTAAGAATTACTGTCCTGTTATTCTTAAAGATAATGGTTACGAAAGAATAAATATTTATGATACATTAAAATAAAAGCTGGTTGAAAATGAATAAATTCATTTTCAACCAGCTTTTTAGTCACAACTATATAATTCTACATGACTTCCACAATCCATTTTAAAAATCTTCTCAATGTCTTCTGTAATCATACTATTAATATCTTGATCTGTTTTAAATTTTACCCCTATTCCACAATTTGAACTAAGCTTTCTTGGTACTGGCATTGTTTCATTCTGAATTCCTATCGAGTTTAAATATCTATGATATTTTATTGCTCCTGAATGGGTAAAGAAAACTACTGTATATTCCATATTATTTACTAGCCTTTACTAAGAAATCTTCACCAATTTCTTCCACCTTCACTTTTAAACCAGCATTTTTCACAAATCTAGACACGTTTTCCTTTGCTACATTGTTATCAACAAGAATTTCGAAACCATTCTTGTTGCTTTCTAACGTCTTCTTAGCCATAAGTACAGGCTGTGGGCAACTCATTCCTCTTGCATCAACTCTAACCAATTGTAACACCATCCTTTTCATTTTTTTTGCTTGATATACTAAATGATTTATTCATGCACAATACAGATATTCCTAAAAGTACACCTAAGGCGATAAATATTGCAATTTTACCATTTGGTGTAGCTCCTTCTGCTGATGATGCCAGCTTAAAATTATGTGCGAATGCAGCTCCTACAACCATCCCCATAACAGTTATGGCTGAATCTGCATTTCCTTCTCCAGATAGGATTAATTGCCTTAATGGGCAGCCACCTAATAAAACTGAGCCCCATCCAGCAACTAACATACCCATGAAGTTCCAAGTACCATCATTAAATGCTATAGGTTGATCTACAAAGCCTAATTTAAAATAACCTAAAGCTAAATTACCAACTAATGCAACAACAAATATTGCAATAAATCCCCACATCAAATAAGTATCTTTAAACATTATTAAATCTCTTATTCCACCAACCATACAAAGTCTTGTACGCTGAGCTACTACCCCAATTATTAAGCCAGCTACTAAAGCTATTGAAACTGGTGCATGCATTGAACCAGGACCACTTTCACTAAAGAAAATAACTGCTGGTGCAGAAATTAGAAGAACTAAAAGCATAATTGCAATAACAGGCATTGCATAGCCTTCTACTGTATTCATTGTATAATTTCTTTTTAATGAGAAACCTCTGTTAAGGAACTGAATTCCAATAAATATTCCTGCTGCAAATCCAAGTAGTCCTACTAAAGCATTTAAGTCTCCTCCTGCCATTCTAAGTACCATTCTTAATGGACATCCCAAAAACATTAAAGCTCCAATCATTACAATAGCTCCAAGTATAAATCTTAAAAATGGAGATGAGCCCCCTTTAACTTTAAACTCTTTTGTAAACAAAGCTATTATAAATGCGCCTAAAATCATACCTATAATTTCTGGTCTAATGTATTGAACTACCTCAGCTCTATGAAGTCCTAGTGCCCCTGCTGTATCTCTTAAAAAACATGCTATACATGCTCCCATATTTTTAGGATTTCCGAAATACACTAAAGCAACTGATATTAATCCAACGAGTCCCCCTGCAAATATTATGCCTTTTTTTTCCTTCATAACTTTACTCCCCTTTATAAATTTGATAGTATTTAAATATAAGTAAAGTCTACCATATATTTCTTTTTAGATTAAATTCAAAATACCAATAGATTAAGCACAATCTATTGAACACTCAAATAAATCATTAGCCTAAAGGGGGGGATTAAATGAAAAAAACCTATCTCGATAATGGTGCAACTTCTTTTCCTAAACCTAAAGAAGTTATAGCTTCAATGACTAACTATATGTCCTCAATTGGAGGTAATGTAAACAGAGGCAGCTATAAAAATTCATTTGACGCAGAAAACACAGTTTATGAAACAAGAGAGCTGTTATGCAAGTTTTTTAATTTTTCAAAACCCGAAAACGTAATCTTTACTTCAGGCATTACAGAAAGCCTCAATGTAATTTTAAAGGGTTTATTTAATGCTGGAGACCATATTATTGTCTCCTCAATGGAACATAATGCAGTCCTTAGGCCTTTAAATTCAATTTCTAAACTTGGAGTTGAGTACACAGCTGTACCTTGCAATTCTAACGGTGAATTAGATGTAGCTCAACTTAAAAATTATATGAAGTTAAATACTAAGGCTTTAGTAATGACTCATAGTTCAAATGTATGTGGGACACTGCTTCCATTTAAATCTATCGGTAAGTTTTGTAGAGATAATCACCTATACTTTATTGCTGATACAGCTCAAACTGCTGGTGCAATTCCTATAGATATGAAAGATTTAAATATTGATATTCTTTGCTTTACAGGTCATAAAAGTCTTTTAGGACCTCAAGGCATAGGTGGTTTTTTAATCTCTGAGGAATTAAGTAAGATTACCAGACCATTACTTGAAGGTGGTACTGGAAGCTTCTCTGAATATGAATATCAGCCTTCCTATATGCCTGATAAGTTCGAAGGTGGAACACCAAATGTTCCCGGTATATACGGTTTAAATGCTGGAATAAAGTACATAAACTCAATTGGAATAAATGAAATACAAAGGCATGAGGAACATTTAACTCAGCTTTTTATTGATAAAGCAATGGATATACCTGAGGCTGAAGTTATAGGATTACCTTCTTCAAAAGGCAGAACTGCAGTTGTCTCACTAAACTTTAAAAATTACGATAATGGTGAAATAGCTTATTACTTAGATAAGGATTATGGAATATCCGTACGCTGCGGCCTTCACTGTGCTCCTTTAGCTCATAAGACATTAAATACTTTTCCATACGGTACAGTACGCTTTAGCTTTGGATTATTTAATACAACAGATGACATAAATTACGCAATTGACTCAATAAAAAAAGTAATAGCCAAAATCTACTGATTAATTAACTATTACGTTTCTTAAACTTAAATATTTTTTAAAGTACTTCTTCTCCAAATAGAAGAAGTACTTTATTCATGTAGTAAATTTAATAACTTCTTCACCCTTTCAATTGGAAGCTGTCCTGGTGCTGACTGTTCTCCAACTGTTGCGAAAGTTACATCCGAACCAAAAAATTCTCCAGCAACTCTGCTGATCATACCTACTGCTGACATAGACATTGCTATAATTGGTCTATCAGCATGAATCCTTGCCATCTCTTCTGTTGCTTCCATTAATATAAATACATCGCTTTTTTCTTTAGCCATTACAGCTATTTTTAGCATATCTCCATTAAGCTTCTGCATCTCACATAGCCTATTTATTATTTCATCTTTATTTGGCGTTTTATTAAAATCATGATTTGAAATAACTGTATAAACATTATTTATTTTTGCTTCAGCAACTAAATCCCTAACAATATTTTTACCTATATAATACTCTATATCAACAAAATCAATAATCTTACTTCTAACTACATTAATATTTAATTCTAAGTATTTCTTAGAAGAAATATATAAATTTCCACCTTCCTGCAACGTCCTAAAAGTAAATAACAGTGGTTTATCTTTTAACCAAAACTTCAATTCATGTAAAACTTCTTCGACTTTCTCCCATTGCTTAACATTATTAAAAAAATCAGCTCTCCATTCAACAAAATCTGTATCTGATTCATTTATAAATTTTGCTGAATTTATAATTTCTTCTTTGGTGGTGCCAATAATAGGTACACATATTTTGGGCACTCCTTCTCCGATTTTCAAACTTCCAATTTCTATAATTTTCTTCATTGTTTTCTCTCCAAAAGCTATATTAATCTCTTTTACTCTTTTACTCTTTTACTCTTTTAAGTATACCACTATTTTTCTCTACTTATATTTCAACTTAACTTTATAAAATACTATTACAATTTCTAATTATGGATTTAATTCTCTAGTAAGTTATCCTTATAACTGCACAAACTATTATTAAGAGGAAATAGCTTAAATTAATTTCAACGTTAAGTTCACATCCAAACTGCAGCTTTTGTAAAATCACCTTTGACTTGGCTAATATGAACTTGCTTTCTCCAAAATCACAGGAGAAAGCTTCCATTAATTAAAGCTCTTTTGCTCATTTGTTCACCTTCTTATGCACTACTATTGAAATAAAGACTTAAAAGCACCTCTCTTTTAAGTCTTTATTCTTTTTAATTAATTAATTAAAAAGAATAAATGAAAATAATTCTCATTTATATTGACATCGAAAAATAAATATAGTATTATTAACTCATTGATAAGAGATATCAATTACTATAAAATCCTTAAATCTTTTATATTTATTAAACTTGCAGAGCTGATTTCCCCAAATCAGCTCCATTTCTTTTTAATTAACCTTTTTTACAACCCACTCAATCATCCTTATGCTTTAGTTTGACCATATTTGCTATAATAGTAATAGTTTAAAATGTAATTATTGGGGGAGAATTAAATGTGTTACATATACATAGTACGATGCAGCGATGATACTTTATATACCGGATGGACAACTAACATTGAAAAAAGAATAAAATGCCACAACAGTGGAAAAGGCGCAAAATATACTCGTTGCAGATTGCCCGTTGAATTGGTTTACTTCGAAACTTTTAAAGATAAATCAACAGCCTTAAAGAGAGAATATGAAATAAAGCAATTATCTCGTGATAAAAAGCTTTTACTAATAAATGAAAATAGCCATCCAAATCTTTGATATTGCCGGAGGTCATCTCAATGAAAAAAACTAAGCTCCCCTTTAGTTTATTATTTAAATGGTCATTTAGAATAATCTTACTTTTTCTAACAATTTATTATATCTTAACTAATAAAGATGGTGCAAATGCCAACTTTATCTCTAACGGAATTGTAATTCTTTTTACATCCTTTATTCCTGATATAATCTGCCTAATATTTAAATTTAATATATCAACTGCCATTGATTTTCTTATACAAAGCTTTATATTTATGACCTTATTTATGGGTAAAATGTATAGATATTATTCCATTTGGCCTTTATGGGACTTCTTCTTACACTGGCTGTCAGGCGTAATTTTAGGATTTTTTGCTTTAACAGCCTTAAAACCGTTAGCCGGCAGAAAAGTTTATCCCCTATTACCCCCTGCTCTTGTTAGTGTATTTATCTTCTTATTTTCTGTAACAGGAGCTGCACTGTGGGAGTTTTGGGAATTTGCAGGAGATCAGCTCTTTGGATTTGACTCTCAGCTTTTCAGCTTAGTTGATACAATGTCTGATATGATAAGCGGAAGCATAGGTGCACTTATTGTTGCATTTATGGGATATCTATTTATAAAGAAAGGTTCTTTTAAGTTCTTGGATGGTTTTGTTAATGGCACGTCGAAAAAACAGCGTAAATAAAGAGACTTATCCTCTTATTTACGCTGTTTCATCTTGCTTTTTATTTTCATTTATCAGCTCTTTTATCAATTCAAATATTTCTTTGCAACTCTTCTCTTTATTAAACTTACCACAGTTCTCCTCAAGTTTATTCAGCTTAACTTTATCTTTTAACAGTTCTTCAACAACAATATTACAATCCCGTCCTTTACCTATGGATACAGCCATACCATGCCTTATTAAAAACTTAGCATTTGATTCTTCTTGCCCTGGAATTGCATCAAAAATAATCATAGGAAGTTTAGATGCTAATGCTTCAGAAATCGTTAATCCACCTGGTTTAGTAATTAGTACATCTGCCAAATTCATATATTTAGCAACTTCCTTTGTATATTTAACTACTTTTGTTTTTTTAGTGACTTGCTTTATACTTCTTATCCTATCGTATAATCCTTTATTGTTTCCTGTGATAATAATAATTTGAAACTCCTCTTTTATAGTTAATAACGAATTATATATTTCCTCAATATTATTAACTCCAAAACTTCCAGCCATAATTAAAATAGTTTTAACTGAATCTAACTGCAAATCCTTTCTAAAAGCTTGTTTATCCTCTTTCGCTTGTTGAAAGAATTCTTTAGCTACCGGTATTCCAAAAGGATGAATTATGTCTGGTCTTACACCTCTTATGACCATTTCACTTACCATGTCTTCGCAAGCAACGCAATAGCTATCTACATTCTTCTTTATCCAGGTGTTATGCGCTGCGTAATCTGTCATTAAACAAATATGTGGTATTTGTATCACTGAAGATTCCTTCAAAATTGAAATAATTTCAGTTGAAAACGGATGAACAGTTACAATCACCTCCGTATTAAAGTTTTTTATAAGTGGCGTAATTCTTTTAGATAATATCATCAACGTTTTAGTTACAAATAAAGATATTAAACTTTTTCTATCAGTATCATTATAAAATATCCTATATAAATAATTCATATTTCGTACAAGAAATACATATCCGTTGCTTATAATTTTATTTATTAATGGATTTATATATTCAAGAGTGTCCACTAATTTAACCTTTGCATCTTTATCATTACTTTCAATATACTCTTTTAATGTTTCAGCAGCTTTCATATGACCACCACCTGTAGATGCAGATAAAATAAGAATATTCATGTTCAAAACCTCTCATCATTGTTATTACTTATTGAGAATTTTGCCCAAGTTATTCTTTTTTAATACCACTTCTGCACACTTTGTCCATTTTTCTTTCAAAATATATTTTTATTTATTCAAAATTTCTACTTCTCATTTACTCCCCAAATACAAGTTAATCAAAAATAAAAAAAGTCAGCAAACTTTTTAGTTTACTGACTTTCTAACTGGCAGGGGCACGAGGACTTGAACCCGGAACCAACGGTTTTGGAGACCGCTACTCTACCAATTGAGCTATACCCCTTCGTTACTTGTTCATTATATAATATATATATATGAAAAGCAAGAGGTTTTTTTCATTATTTTTTTAATTTCTACAAAATAATTTTAGTATAAATAGGTAGAAGCATTCTCACATATAGAAATATTAAGTGTTTTATTGCTTACGACCTTTTTATATGAACATAAAAACTCATTTAATTCAATATCTGTTAAATCAATTTTGTTAAAACTTTTTAAAATAATATTTTCATCTTGAGTATATATTTCCACATCGTTTTTACTGTTTTTTATGCAGTAATTAGTAGATGTCTTTACAGTTAATTTACCTTTATACTTTTCTTGAAAGCCCATTACCTTTCTGGCATCTTCATATTCATTTCCTAAAGATTGTAAGGATGAATCTATTCCCATAGATTTCATTTGCTCTTCAAGGTCATCTGTAGAAACTCCATATCTCTCCATTATTTTCTTTTGTATATTCATAAACTTTTCTTGAGATATGTTATTCTCATTCATATACTTCATTATTTCTCTGCTCATTTGTGCCATTGACATCTTTCCTTGAGCCATAGAATAATACATTGAATATATATAATCCTCAAACTTATCTACATCTTTATCACTTGCTTTATTCTTTAGTTCATTAAAATCTATTACGTCGCTAATTTTAATCATCTCCCTTTAAAAGAAAAATACTTTTATCTTTTAGATACCTAAATAAGATTTAATTTTATTTTCAACTGCTATCAAATAAATTATTCTACTTTAAAGCCAGCTTCCTTTAATTTTTTAACTATTAAATCTATATCATTTGTGTGTATTCTTAAAATTATTTCTTTAACCTTAGTAATACTCTTTAGATCAACAACTACAAAGCTGATAATCTGACCATTATTTTCTGAAATAACCTTAGATAGTTTAGAAATCTGTCCTGGTATATCATATGCAATTATAGATATTCCATAACCATGATTTTCTCCAAAAAGCTCTGAGAACTGTTGGAAGATAGCATTATGAGTTACAATTCCCTTCATTGCTCCCTTTGCATCTATAACTGCTAAGAAAAATGTATTTTTTGTAGCTAGGTAGTAAGCTGCATCCTCAATCTTACCTTCAGGTGAAACTACTGGAACGTTTGTTATCATAACATTTTCAACTAAGATTTCTGATAACACTGCTTTACTTTCCAGAGCTTTTTCATAAAAATATTCATATATTTGTCCTTTAGAAATTACACCTAAAAACTTATCTCCATCCACAACTGGAATAGATAAAAAGCCATTTTTCTCCATTAAATCCAGAGCGTTTCTAACACTTTCCTTAGGATTTACAATCGTTAAATCATCCCTTGATAACATTAAATTTTTAATTAACATACATAACCCCTCCCCATTTAATTGGATTTATATTATTATACCTTAATATGTAATAACAGCGCCATATGATGAAGTACTTTTTTACAATAATTAAAACTTTATAAATAAAATATTCATATTATAAAAAACATTATAGTCAATTAATACCACTCTACATTTAAATATATGCAGAAACTTAAGTTAAGTAGCCAAATATAACATATTATTTTCTTTTACTATTTTTTAATATTAAACCATTATTTGTTACATTTTAATACAACTTATGATAAAATAACTTGAAGTATAATATAAAGGTGTGCGTAAAAGAAATGGCTATTAGTATGAAAAGTATTGCATCTGCTATTTCCTTAGCTTTAGACTTAGCAGATAACAATTGGAATAAACTCGATTCTTTAATTGATCCTTCTACTGGAATAAACTACTGTTTACATCAATTTTCCAATCATTGTAAGAGAACAACTTATATTGCTTTAGAAATTGGACGTCAATTAAATTTAACTAATGACACTTATTTTAACTTATATGTCTCTTCCATTATTCATGACATCGGTACCCAAAATATATTCGACTTAGCTCATCATTCTAGTTTATATATAAAAAAACACTGTGAGGAAGGATACAATATGCTAAAGGATATTCCATCCTTGTCCTATATAGCGAAAATCATTAAGTACCACCATGAAAACTATAATGAATCAGGCTGCTTTAATTTAAAAGGTTATGATATACCTATTGAGGCTCAGATTATTAGACTAGCAGATTTAATTGAAACTCAATTGGAATATGATAGACACTACTATACAAATATGAAATATATCACTTCTTGGATTGAAGGCAGAGCAAATATACTATTTTCTCAAGAACTTGTTGATAACTTTTTAACGGTAGCACAAAAGGAAAACTTTTGGTTAAATTTATATAATAATAGTAATATAGATGATTTTATAAAAGACCTTGCCCCAAAAGACGATATTTTTATATCTCTTAAAGAGTTTGAACAACTATCAAATATCTTTGCAACCATAATAGATAATAAAAGTACCTTTACAGCTTCCCATTCAAAAGAAATATCTAATTTAGCTCATAAAGTATCTATTCATTTAAAATATGATGATAAAAAAGCTTTAAAAATGAAAATTTCAGGCTTACTCCATGATATCGGAAAAGTGGCCATCCCTTGTGAGATTTTAGATAAAGAAGGATCTTTAAATGATGAAGAGTTCGCTATAATTAAATCTCATGTATATTACACTAAGCTCATCCTCAGCAAGATAACTAATATTGATGATATCTGCGATTGGGCCTCTAACCATCATGAAAAACTTAATGGTACTGGTTATCCAAACCGTATTCATGGTGAAAATTTGAGCGAGGAATGCAGAATTATGGCTGTATGCGATATATACCAAGCTTTAGTTGCTGATAGGCCCTACAGAAAAGGAATGACTGCTACAGAAGCCTTTGTTCTAATGGATAAAATGGTTGACCAGCAATTTATTTGTACTAAAGCATTGCAGTCATTAAAGGTTATGATTTTAAATTAAAATGGCAATAATATAAGTAAGACTCCAAAAGTGACACGCCAAATCTGTGATTTGGCTAGTAGAATTCTCATAGAGTATATCTTTGATTGGGTAACTCGTACTTACTCCTTCTAATGAATACGAAAATGAGTTTACATTATTAATGCTAAAATATATGCTTTATAGCTATACACATATAAAGCGAAGCAAATATGAATGTTATTTTTCTATTTGCTTTGCATTTTTTTTCTTTTAAGCTAAAATATTAATGAGGTGAATCACATGGAATTTATAGTTAAGAACGTTGAAGAGTTAAATTCCCTAGGTGTGCAATTAGGTAAATTGTGTAACTCCAATGATATTATATGCCTGATCGGAGATTTGGGTACAGGTAAAACACATTTAACTAAAGGTATTGCTACGGGTTTAGAAATAAAGGACCATATTACTAGTCCAACCTTTACTATCGTCAATGAGTATGACGGAAGATTAAGACTTTACCATTTTGATGTTTATAGAGTAAATGACCCTGATGAGATTGCTGCCATAGGTTTTGATGAATACATCTTCGGTGATGGGGTAAGCGTAATTGAATGGGCAAATTACATTGAGGATTTAATACCTGAAGAAAGCTTAACAATCAACATCGAAAAGTTGCCTGATATAGGAGAAACT
Source organism: Clostridium culturomicium (assembly GCF_000821305.1). Classification (GTDB taxonomy): domain Bacteria; phylum Bacillota; class Clostridia; order Clostridiales; family Clostridiaceae; genus Clostridium_J; species Clostridium_J culturomicium. Next base: position 389,553 of record NZ_CCXK01000015.1, read on the forward strand.
TATAGAAAAATTACTATTAATTATACAGACAAACGTTACAATTATACAAAGGAGTTAACACTATGAAAATATTAGCCTTAGATTCAGCAACCGAATGTGCAACAGCTGCCATTCTTGATGATAATAAGCTGCTTGGAGAAGTTGTTATTAACCATAAAAAGCAACACTCTGTAATAATGATGCCAATGATAGACAGCTTAATTAAAAACTGCGGTTTATCTATTTCAGATATAGATGGATATGCAATATCAAACGGTCCTGGTTCTTTTACAGGACTTAGAATTGGTATGTCAACGGTTAAAGGCTTAGTTCAAGCAACTAAAAAACCATTTGTAGCAATAAGCTCATTAGATGGTCTTGCTAATAACCTATTTAATATTGATGGAATAATATGCCCAATAATAGATGCCTTAAGAGGAAATGTTTATACTAACTTTTATAAATTTGAAAATGGCAAATTAGTCACATTAGAAGAGGATCAGCTGCTTTCTGTTGAAGAAGTCATTGAAAAATGTTCAAACTTTGCTGAAGCAGTAACCTTTATCGGTGATGGAACATACAAATTCAGTTCTAAGCTACTTGAAGCCCTTCCTACGGCTTCAATTGCTCCAAGCCACCTTAACGTAGCTAAAGCATCTTCTATTGGTGCCTTAGGTCACCAAAGGCTTTTTGAAGGCTACAGCGATAATGTTTTAAGTGCTGCCCCAGTTTATCTTAGAAAGTGTCAGGCTGAAAGAGAATATGATGCTAAGGTAAATAAAAATGACTGATATTAGTATTGAAAAAATGAATGCTTCAAATATCCTTGGTGTAAAGGAAATTTGTGATTTAAGCTTTTCTTCACCATGGTCCATAGATTCTCTTAACAAGGAATTAACCAATGAGCGAGCAGCTTATATAGTAATAAAACTAGGAGATAAAATTGTTGGCTTTGGCGGTATGTGGACTTTATTTGATGAAGCAGATATAACCAACATCGCAGTTCATCCCGATTACCGTGGTCATAATTTTGGTGATATTATTGTTGAAAATCTAATTAAAATAGCTAAAGAATTAGGTGCCACATCCATGACCCTTGAGGTTAGAGCATCTAATACACCAGCAATAAATTTATACAAAAAACATAACTTCACCATTGAGGGTACCCGTAAGAATTTTTATGAAAATCCTAAAGAAGATGGCCACATAATGTGGAATTACAATTTATAAGTGAATGTCCAGAAGTTACACTCCAAATCTATGATTTGGGTAATGGAACTTCCACAGAGTACATCTTCGATTTGGCTAACACAAATTTACTTAGTAGATCACTCAGAAGGAGTTTCCTTAACTCTAAAAAGGGTCAGTCACACTTTGTGACTGACCCTTTTCTATTCTCTTTACTAATTATCTCACTGTCTGATGCTTCATATTTATATTTTCTTTATTAATCAGTGGTGCAACCTTTTTATAAGACGCAAAGGTTATAACAGATACAACAGCTCCCTTTAATATGTTAAATGGAGTTATCCCTATTATTATTACTCCAGCAAAACTACCTATTGCTGAATTTCCCTCTGCAGACATTCCTATAATAGCATCCATTCCACCATACATTGTTGCATATAACGGAATTAAAATAAAGTAGTTAAACACAGCTCCAACGATAGTCATAGCTATAGTTCCTAATACTAAACCTATAAGAGCACTTTTCTTAGTTTTGTTTCTATGATAAACAAATGCTGCAACCCATACAAAACTTGCTCCAATTATAAAGTTAGCAACTTCTCCAACTCCACCTGTTGCACTTCCTGTGAATAATAGATTTAAAAGTACTTTTCCACCTTCAACTATTACTCCTGCAACTGGACCTAAAGCGAATCCTCCTATTAAAGCTGGCAGATCACTAAGATCGAACTTTAAAAATGGCGGAAAGCCTGGTATTGGGAAATCGAATAGCATTAATACAAATGCCATTGCCACTAGGACTGAAATTTTGACTAATCTGTTTACATTTTTTGATGTGTTCATTGTTTTACCCCCTAAAACATGTCGCTCCTTCAAAGGGTTTCCGTTACATATTTTATTTATACAAAAATAAATGCCCTGATTAAAAAATCAGGGCACCAAAATGTACAACATTAAAATACGTTAACTACTACCTTCTTTCATCCAGACTATACTGTCGGCTTCGGAATTTCACCGAATCAGCCTTTCGGCTCGCGGGCTTTACCGCCGGTGGGGAATTACGCCCCGCCCTGAAGTGCATTATTTATTTTTATTACATTATTATCTTATCACGAAGAAAATTACACTTCAATAGATATTTTGTTAAATATTTATTTTATTCTCTTTATGTTTATTTTATTTGAACATCCTTCTTCATAGATAAAGAAATTCTGTTTCTCTTCTCATCAATATCAATTACAGTAACTTCCACAACATCACCAAGCTTAACTACATCTAATGGATGTTTAACAAACCTGTCACTAAGCTGACTCTTATGAACTAAGCCATCCTGATGAACTCCTATATCCACAAATGCACCAAAATCTGATACATTTCTAACTGTTCCCATAAGCTTCATACCTTTTTTAAGCTGGGATAATTCAATTACTCCAGTCTTAAATATTGGCTTTGGTAATTCCTCTCTAGGGTCTCTGCCTGGCTTTTTAAGTTCTTTAATCATATCAACTAAAGTAGGCTCTCCAATCTCAAGAGCTCTTGCTAAGTTACCTACACCTGCTATTTTTACCTTTTCATCAATATCATTGATATTTCTACTTCTTAAATCCTCGTCAGTATATTCTAGAATTGCCATAAGCTTTTTGCAGGCATCATAACTCTCTGGGTGTACTGCAGTTCCATCTAAAGGTTCCTTACTTTCATCAACTCTTAAGAATCCAGCACATTGTTCAAAAGCCTTAGCTCCTAATCTCTTAACCTTTAACAATTCTTTTCTTGATTTAAACTTACCTACTTCATCTCTATATGCAACGATATTTTGTGCTATTGATGGGTTTATGCCTGAAATATATGATAATAAGGATGGTGTAGCGATATTAAGATCCACCCCTACATTATTAACACAATCTTCAACGATATTTTTTAAAGACTCATCCAGTTTCTTCACTGCCACATCATGCTGATACTGACCTACCCCTATAGACTTAGGGTCTATTTTTACAAGCTCTGCTAATGGATCTTGAAGTCTTCTTCCTATAGAAATTGCTCCCCTTACAGTTACGTCTAAATCAGGATATTCCTTAGTTGCAAGCTCTGATGCAGAATAAACAGATGCGCCTGCTTCTGATACAACCACATAGAATACCTCTTTACCGGTTTCAGCTTTAACCTGATTTATTACATCACTTAAAACCTCTTCTGATTCTCTACACGCAGTTCCATTTCCTAAAGATATAACATCAACATTATACTTTATAATCATTTTCTTAAGTATCTCTTTAGCTTCTTTAACCTTAGCTTCACTAGCCGCTGTTGCATAAACTGCGACGTATTCTAAAAACTTTCCGGTATCATCAAGTACAGCAACCTTACATCCTGTTCTAAATCCTGGGTCAAAGCCCATTACAACTTTACCCTTTATTGGAGGTGCCATTAATAGAGCTTTTAAATTTTCCTTGAAAATTACAATAGCTCCATCCTCTCCTTTTTCAGTAAGCATATTTCTAATTTCTCTCTCAATTGAAGGATAAATTAATCTCTTTAAAGAATCCTCAATGCTTTTTTCAATATATCCATTACACTGAGCATCCTCAGTTATAACTGATTTTCTTATATACGCTTGAATTCTCTCCATGTCCACAGTAATTTTTACTGATAGAACCTTTTCATCTTCACCTCTGTTTATTGCTAAAATTCTGTGAGGTGGTATAAATTTAACCTTTTCATTATACTCATAATACATTTCATATTGGGTTCTTTCTTTACTTTCACCCTTTGTTTCAATAAGTCCTGTATTAATAACATATTCTCTTATCCATTTTCTAAAGGCTGCATTATCACTTATTTTCTCACTTATGATATCCATTGCCCCTTGGAATGCTTCTTCTAAAGAATTAACACCCTTTTCTTCTGAAATAAATTCTTCTGCGAATTTATTTAAATCCTTATCTCCACCTCCAGCTAATATATATTCGCTTAGTGGTACAAGGCCTTTCTCCGTAGCTATAATAGCTCTAGTTCTCTTCTTTGGTTTAAATGGTCTATATATATCTTCTACTTCTGTTAAAGTCTCTGCCTTTATTAACGATGTTCTTATTTCCTCTGTCATCTTTTCCTGTTCTTCAATAAGTCTTATGACATCTGCTTTTCTATCTTCCAGATTTCTTAAATATGTAAGCCTATCTGAAAACTTTCTTAAAATTACATCATCAAGTCCACCGGTTTTCTCTTTTCTATATCTAGCTATAAAAGGAACTGTATTTCCTTCATTTAAAAGTTCAATAACATCTTCAATTTGAGTTTTATTCATTGGAAACTCTTTTAATAATTTTTCATTAATGATTGACATAGCCTTCCTCCTAAATGCACAAAGTATCGTACCATTTTATTCTATCACAACCAATGTACTTTTATCATATATGAACTCAAATTTTCATATATATAATATTAAAGTAATATATTAGGTGGTTGTATGAAAAAAATAGGAATATCTTTATTAATTTTAATTTCAATTATACTGTGCTCAATAAGTTTTAGCACATACATAAAATTAAATAACTTTAAAAGTAATGATGCAAAAAACACCATAGAATACATCTGTGGTGATGCATTTCAAGGCCGTCTGGGCGGTACTTTAGAAAACTCTATGGTTGCAAATTATATTAAGAGTGAATTTAAGACCATAGGTCTTGAGCCATTTAATGATAATAATTATTATCAAAGCTTTACAACAAAATGTCCTCAGCGTGTAGATAAAACACCACTTTTATCAGTAATAGATAAACAGGGTAATATCGTAAAAACATATGATTATGGTGTGAATTACAAAGAAACTCTTCTTAATTTCAGAATTAATGAACTAGAATTTTCTAGTGCTGATATAAAAAATAAAAATACTAATGGTTTATTTGTTTCTAATCCATCAATAAATAGCAATGCTATTTTTGTAACAACTGTGGATAATACACTTAATTTCAGAGGTTCATTCTTTGAAAATAGTGATGCTGACTTATATATTCTTATCACAAAGGAAACTCTATCAGATATTAATTCCTATTTGGACGAGGGTTATTCCATATACACATATATTCCATATGAAGTGCAGGATGTAACCTTAAATAATGTTGTTGGAACAATTAAAGGTTCTAACCCTGACTTGCCACCATTAGTCTTTGGAGCACACTTTGATCATGTCGGAGCAGACTTAGCAGGTACTATTTATAACGGTGCACTAGATAATGCTTCTGGAACAGCCTTTCTTATAGAGCTTGCAAAATATATCAAGAATCTTGGTACTCCTGATAGAAATATTATTTTTGTAGCTTTTAATGGTGAAGAATTAGGTTTAAAAGGTTCCACAGCCTTTACAGAAGAATACGGTGATTTATTAAAAGATAGCAGGGTATATAACTTTGATATGATTGGAAGCTATGATGGTGTTCCTCTTTGTATAATGTCTGGTTCAGGTTCTTCAGTGAAATCACCTTTAGTTGATGAAGTTGCAACAGTAATGAAAGAAAGTAAAATATACTTTAACTATCTCTTCGAAGATGCCAGTGATCATGCCCCTTTCATCAATATAGGGATTGAAGCAATAACACTCTGTGATAACGATACCTCTAGAATTCACACTCCAAACGATAGAATCGAATATATTAGTGAAACTGCCATAGATAGATGCTTTTCAATAATGAAGGTATTTATAATAAAAGATGCCTATAGTGATAATTTTATTTACACTAACTTCTCTTATTTAATACTTGCCTCAGCCTTATCAACTTCTATCTTAGTAGTAATTGTTTCATTTATTGTTATAAAAAAAAGAAAACATAAAAAAGGAATATAGAAAGCTCTATATTCCTTTTAATTTATTCTTTTATCTGCTTTAAATATTCATTAATAAACAAATCGATATTACCATCCATTACAGCTCCAACATTTGCAGTTTCTGCCCCTGTTCTATGATCTTTTACCAGATTATATGGATGGAATACATAAGATCTTATCTGACTTCCCCAGGCATTATCCTTAACCTCACCTGTAATGTCCTCTATCTTATCTTTATGCTCACGATTTTTAATGTCAATAAGCTTAGCTTTTAACATTTTCATTGCATATTCTCTGTTGCTATGCTGACTTCTTTCATTTTGACATTGAACAACTATATTAGTAGGCAGGTGGGTTATTCTTACCGCTGAATCTGTTGTATTTACGTGCTGACCACCAGCTCCACCTGATCTATAGGTATCAATTTTTAAATCCTCTGGTTTTATTTCAATATCCTGACTTTCTGTTAACTCCGGAAGCACTTCACATCCAGCAAAGGAGGTTTGTCTTTTACCATTGGCATTATAAGGTGAAATCCTAACCAATCTGTGAACACCTTTTTCTGATTTAAGATATCCATATGCAAAGTCACCAGTTATCTTTAAGGTGACCCCTTTTATCCCTGCTTCATCAGCAGACACATAATCTAATACTTCAACCTTAAATCCATGGTTTTCACACCACCTAGTATACATTCTGTAAAGCATCTGCGTCCAATCTTGAGCATCATTTCCACCAGCGCCAGTATGCAACTCTAGAATAGCATTATTTCTGTCATATTCACCGCTTAAAAGCGTTTCAATATTAAGAGTTTCAACGGCTTCAAAAAGTTCACTAATTTCTTTCTTGATTTCACTTGAAGAGGAAGTATCTTCTTCCTCCAAGCTCATCTCAATTAATATTTGAACATCCTCTGCACGTTGTTCAAGTCTATGAAAATTATCTAATTTATCCTTTAAGCCCTTAGCCGTTTGAGTAATTTCCTGTGCTTTATTTATATCATTCCAGAAATCCTGCTCCTGCATTTTGAACTCAAGCTCTGATAATTTACTTGTTGTTGCTGCTATGTCAAAGAGACACCTTTAATTCTCTTAATTTGTTACTTAAAGCATTAACTTCATTTAGATATTCTTCTAATTGTAGTATCACTTTTACTCTCCTCTTCCACAACAATTCTTATATTTACGTCCTGAACCACATGGACATGCGTCATTTCTGTTTGGTTTACTTTGTTTTTTTATCGGTTCTTTCTTTGCAGAAGTGTCCTCATTTGTAGAAGTTATTTCTGCTACCTGCTCTCTTTCAGGCGCTTTTTCAAGCTTAACATGGAACAAGTACTTAACAGTTTCCTCTTTAATATTGTCTATCATTTCAGCAAACATATCTGAACCTTCCATTTGATAAGCCTGAGCTGGATCCTGCTGCTTATAAGCTCTTAATCCAATACCTTGCTTTAAGTGATCCATATTATCGATGTGATCCATCCACTTAGAGTCAACAATTTTAAGAAGTATAACTCTTTCAATTTCTCTCATCTGCTCATCGCCAAATTCGGCTTCTTTTTCTTTATAAAGCTCACCAGCTTTATCTAAGTACGCCTTAGATATTTCATCTACAGACATATTGGATAACTCTTCAGCAGTAAAAGTTCCTCTTGGAACAAATACTTCTTCCATGAATTTAACAAGTTTATTTAACTCGTCATCAAAAGTATCCTCAACACCACTAATATGATTTCTAACTGAAGAAGTTACAACATCACTTATCATGCCTTGAATTTGGTCTCTTATGTCAGCTCCCATAAGAACTTCTTGTCTTTGCTTGTAAATTATTTCTCTTTGCTTATTCATTACGTCGTCATATTTAACAACATTCTTTCTGATATCGAAGTTGTTACCCTCAACTTTTCTTTGAGCACCTTCTATAGCAGAACTTACCATTTTACTCTCAATAGCATCCTCTTCGTCTAAGCCTAGTTTATCAACAACTCCGCTAAGTCTTTCAGAACCGAATATTCTCATTAAATCATCTTCTAATGAAATGTAGAATCTAGATGCTCCTGGGTCTCCTTGACGTCCAGCACGTCCTCTTAACTGATTATCTATACGTCTTGATTCGTGTCTTTCTGTTCCAAGTATCTTAAGCCCTCCTGCTTCAACTACACCTTCTCCAAGCTTAATGTCTGTACCTCTTCCAGCCATGTTTGTTGCAATTGTAACAGCACCTTTTTGACCTGCTAAAGCAACTATCTCAGCTTCCTTTTCATGGTACTTAGCATTTAATACCTGATGAGGAATACCTCTTCTCTTAAGCATATTAGAAATTTCTTCTGACTTCTCAATGCTTACAGTACCAACAAGTACAGGCTGACCCTTTGCATGACTTTCTTGTATTTCATCAACTAAAGCCTTGTATTTTCCCTTTACAGTTTTATAAACAACATCTGGGTAATCTACTCTTACAACAGGCATGTTAGTTGGTATAACAATTACATCAAGACCATATATTTCTCTAAACTCTGCTTCTTCTGTTTCAGCAGTACCAGTCATACCAGCAAGTTTAGTATACATTCTGAAGTAGTTTTGGAATGTAATTGTCGCTAAAGTCTTAGACTCTCTTGCAACCTTAACGCCTTCCTTAGCTTCTATAGCTTGGTGAAGACCATCGCTGTATCTTCTACCTTCCATAAGTCTTCCTGTGAAGTCGTCAACAATTATTACTTCTCCATCTTTTACAATATAATCTTTTTCATTTCTCATCATATGGTTAGCCTTTAATGCCTGAACTAAATGGTGTTGTATATCCATGTTCTCTGCATCAGCATAGTTCTCTAAATGGAAGAACTTCTCTGCTTTAGCTATTCCCTCATCTGTAAGAATTACAGAGTTTTTCTTTTCATCCTTCATATAATCACTTTCTTGTAGTGCTTTAACAAAGAAATCTGCAACCTTATATAAATCAGTTGATTTGCTACCTTGACCTGAAATTATAAGTGGTGTTCTCGCTTCGTCTATAAGGATAGAGTCAACCTCGTCTACGATAACATAGTTAAGGTCTCTTTGAACTTTTTCCTGCTTATAAACAACCATATTGTCTCTTAAATAATCAAATCCAAACTCATTATTTGTTCCATATGTGATGTCACAGTTATACATCATTTGCTTTTCTACTTGAGTTTGACCATGTATAATAACCCCTACAGAAAGACCTAAGAATTCATGTATTCTTCCCATTTCATCTCTATCCCTCTTTGCAAGATAGTCGTTTACTGTGATTATGTGTACTCCATTTCCTGTAAGAGCATTTAAGTATGATGGTAATGTAGCAACAAGAGTTTTACCTTCTCCTGTTCTCATCTCAGCAATTCTTCCTTGGTGAAGAACAATACCACCGATTAACTGAACATCATAGTGTCTCATCCCAAGAACTCTTGAAGAAGCTTCCCTAACAACAGCAAAAGCCTCCGGAAGTATCGCATCTAGAGATTCGCCTTTTTTTATTCTTTCTTTAAATTCTTCAGTCTTTGCCCTTAATTCATCATCACTAAGAACCTTTATTGAAGGTTCTAAGCTATTAATCTTTTTAACTATTGGCATAATTCTTTTAATTTCACGTTCACTGTAACTTCCAAATATTTTATCAAATATTTTCATAAACTTATCCTCACTCTTCTTCCATAGGGTTACTATTTTATCTTTATACCGAAATGATATTTTATGCAAATTATATTTTTTTAGTATAACAAATTCTAATTCTATATTTAAATACTAATTTAGATTATAACAGTTATTCCTTATTCCTTCAATATTATAACAAAACTTTATCCATAATTAGTAAATTTTTACCATAACTATTTTCCTTTACATCTATAAAAAAACTCTATAGCTTTCGCTATAGAGTTTTATCATTTATTTATTACAATTTATCCTAAAATTCTTGTTCAATTAGACCATAATTTCCATCTTTTCTCTTATAAACAACATTCACTTCATCAGTATCTCCATTCATAAATACAAAGAAATCATGTCCTAAAAGCTCCATCTGCAATACAGCTTCCTCTTCATTCATAGGCTTGATTGCAAATCTCTTAGTTTTAACAATCCTTGGCTCATTCTCCTTATCAAAATTCTCATATTCCTTTATGTTATTAAATCTTAAAGATATATTTCCATTTCTTTTTTCAAGCTTTGTTTTTTGTTTTCTTACCTGCCCTTCTAATTTATCTACAACTAAGTCAATAGCACTATATAAGTCATTGCTCTTAACTTCCGCTCTTAGCATCGCATTATTGCAAGGAATTAAAACTTCGATCCTTTGAATATTTCTCTCTACGCTTAATGTGGCTGTGGCATTAACACTATCCATGAAGTACTTATTAAGCTTCGCAAGTTTCTTTTCAACTGCTGCTTTTAGCCCTTCTGTAACCTCAATATTTTTTCCTACTACTTTGATATTCATAACTCCAGCCCCTCTCATATTAACTAGGAAGTTTTTCCTCTTTAATATATATATATGTTTTGTAATTCTATTTTAATATCCCCTTGTCCTATTTGCAAATACAATAATTTTAATTTTCTGAACATTTATCTTTTATACATATATATATCTTCCTCTTTCTTGTTCAATCAACGAATTGCTATCAAATATGTTATATGCTTTTTTTCTTAAATTGTGCTATAATTAGATTACACGTGGGTTTTTAATACATTAAGCTATAGGGCTATCAACGCTTTATAGCTTCTTTTATTTACTCATTATACTTAATACATTTTAAAATAAACTCACATGCTTCCCTTAACTTTATTCAAAAAAATAAAAAACACCTTGAAATCAAGATGTTATATATGTCGGCTGACCTGATCTTTGCCCCCACACTCGCCTACTGGATTTTTCGCTACCCGGAACTAACCTCTCACTACTAGACCTCTCGTTTTAAAACGGTAGGACTTACTTCTAAGCCGCACCATGATCATTAAACATTTTATCTAACTTACGTGGATCGTTTCGCCTGCGACTGGCCTCGACTTTCAACCACAGACCCGACTATTTTATTATACTCTACTTTTTGCAACTGTCAATATGTAAACTTCACTAGCGCCTCCATCTTTAAGACATTTCGCTCCATAAAAGGATGTAGCACCTGAAGTCACCACATCATCAATTAATAAAATCTTTCTATTAAACACTTCTTCTTTATTAATCATCATAAAAGAATCTTTAACATTTTCCCATCGCTTATTGGTATCAAGACCTATTTGATCTCGTCCTTCACTTTTCTTCCTCATTAAACTTCTGTAAGGTATACCACATTCTTCACTTACATATTGGCATAAAACCTCACATTGATTAAAACCTCTTTTTCTATATGACGCCTTACTGCTTGGAACAAATGTTATCAAATCTATATTTTCCTCTAAATCTTCTTTAATATAACTTGATAAATACGAAGCTAAAATCTTGCCTGCCATAAATTCATTTTCATATTTGAGCATTAAAACTAACTTCTTTAGGTTAAAACTATAAATACCTAAAGAACAACAAGGGAATTTTATACCTTGCTGTTCAACATCATATTTAAGTTTTAATATTTTTATCTGACTTTTACATACATCACAAATTAACTCTTTTTCTTCTGGATTTTCACAAAGCAAACAAACTTCACCCTTATTATAAACAATTGAAGCTATGCTTTGAAAAATATACCCTATCTTCTGAAATAACCTTGCTCCCATGCTTTTTTATTTAACTCCCTTAGAATACTCCTACATTTATCCATATCTTCAGTTTCATTATTACAGATAAACATAACCTCTTCCTTGGTATTTTTCAAAATCCTGTTAACCCGGCTTGAAATATATACTAAATCTTTATAGGTAAAAACATCACTATCTGCAAAGAATACCATAATATTTACTGGCTTAAGCCCTATATGCTCTTCATTGAAATCATCAGTTATTAATATACCTTCCTCTGCAAGTAAAAATCTGATAAATCGCTTTCTTCCAGAATCATCACTCTTAACCCTATATATATTGCTGGTCAAATTCTCCTTTATATCTTTTAACCCTTTATATATTTTATCAACTTGCTCTTTATGTGGAACATATATTATAACTTTATTATTAGTATTAATTGACCATTTTAGATAATCATATACACAGTTAGGTATTCCTTCTTCAAGCTTTACTCTAGTTGAAATAAATCTTGGTTCCGCTATAGGACATTCTAGATCCTCTTTTAAGTTATAAATGGTAATACCACTTCTAAAAACAGGTTCAATTGAATAAGTTATCATTGTTCCATAGCTGCCAGAAATACTACACATCAACTTACTTATAGATTCTCTGGTGTACATAGGCCTTGAATTTACTTCATCATAAATTATTAAATCAAATTTATCTTCAAGATATATGCCGACATTATGACTGCATATATTTATTTTCCCAACCACTGCTTCACAGTATGGATCATCAATATAGTTTGCTAAACCTGCAGATAAATCTATCGCATCCTTATCCTTATTTATTATATATAAAATCTTTTTGCCTTCTGCTATTGCGTAATCTAATGTTTTATTAAATATTGCAGCCCTATTATTAAGTGGTGATACTACATTAATTTTACGCACCTTCTTCATAACACTGCCTAATATCTTATCCTCAATGGATTTCTTAGAGATTTTTTTAGTTTTATTAGACTTCTTAAAAAACAACATAATAATTCTCCCAATCTACATATGAATTATTTCTCTTATTCTCCACTTCAATCCGGAATATCTTTCAAAACTTCTATTATTATTTTTCATAAACTCTACGACTTGAGTATTTCCAACCAAAACAACAAGCTTCTTTGCTCTCGTTATACCTGTATAAAGAAGATTTCTATTCATTAGTAGAGGCGGCCCCATAAACATGGGCATAACCACAACAGGGAATTCACTCCCCTGACTCTTATGAATTGTTACTGCGTAAGCTAAAGTTATTTCGTCTAAATCAGCTTCTTCATACTCTACAACTTTATCATCCTCAAAACTAACCGTTACAGTATTTTTTTCTTCATCTATATCTGTTATGTATCCAACATCACCATTAAATACACCTTTACCCTCTTCACAGGTATTTTTCTTGTACCATTCTAAGGTATAATTATTTTTTATCTGCATAACCTTATCGCCAACTCTAAACACAACTTCTCTAAGCTCTTTTTCAGCCTTTTCTTTACCTTTAGGATTCAGCACCTTTTGAAGTTCAATATTTAAATTGTCAATTCCCATATCACCTTTCCTCATGGGAGATAAAACTTGAATATCCTTAATACTATCCCAGCTTTTATTAAACTTAGGTAGCCTTGTTTTAACCAATCCAATTATTTTTTCCATCATAATGTTACTATCGGCTGCTCTCTCCAAATAAAAGTCACTATTCTTAGAATTTAAAATTGGCATTTTTCCTTCATTAATTAAGTGGGCATTTTGAACAATCATACTTTCTTGCCCTTGTCTAAATATTTCATTCAATCTTACAACTTTAACAGCTTCACTATCTATGATGTCTCTAAGCACATTCCCTGGACCTACTGACGGCAGCTGATCCACATCTCCAACTATTATTAATCTAGTTCCTAACTGCATTGCCTTTAAAAGTGCATTCATAAGACTAATATCTATCATGGATGCCTCGTCAACTACTAATACATCACACTCAATATTTGAGGTTTCATTTTCAATTTCATCTAAATCACCCTCGTTATACTTTCCTATTTCCAATAATCTGTGTATAGTTTTTGCTTCTCGCCCAGTTGCCTCAGCCATTCTTTTAGCTGCACGTCCAGTAGGCGCAGCCATAAAAACCTTTAAACCCAAATTTTCAAATATACTTACAATACAATTAATTATTGTCGTTTTTCCTGTTCCTGGTCCTCCAGTTATAACTTCTATCCCATTAAGAAAAGCTCCTTCAACAGCTTCTCTTTGTGACTGCGCTAACCTGAACTCAGCATTTTTTTCAAAGTTTCTTACTTCTAAATCTATATCTAAAGATAATTTATCATACTTTGTTGTTGCAAGCTCAATTATCTTTTTTGTTACAGACATTTCAAGATATAAATAGGACATATTATATACTGCTGCAACTTCTTCTACCTGCTCAATTTTAATTTTTCCGTCTAATATAAGTTCATAAATCCCTTCATCCATCTTTTCATTACTGATTTCAAGAAGTGTCATGCCTTTAGCAGTAAGCTTTTCTAAAGGTATAAATGTATTACCCATGGCACAAAATTCATTTATTATATAAGATATTCCACTTTTAATTCTAAAAAGGGAATCTTTTTCTACACCAAGACTTTTAGCAATAGCATCAGCAGTTTTAAAACCAATTCCACTAATATATTCTGTCAATATATATGGGTTATCCTTCACTAAGTTTATACAGCTCGCACCAAACCTTTTATAAATTTTCATTGCCATATTAACTGTAATACCATAGGCTTGAAAAAACATAATTATATCCTTTGTCACACGCTGTTCAAGATAGGATTTAGTTATAGTATCTATCTTTTTCTTACCTATTCCAGGAATCTCTGCTAATCTTTCTATACTGTTATCCATTATTTTCAAAGTTTCTTCACCAAAGAAATCAACAATTTTCTTTGCTGTAACCTTTCCAATTCCCTCAATAACTCCACTTGCTAAATACTTTTCTATTCCTGATGTGGTTGTTGGAATTATTTCGCAGATAGTCTCCAATTTAAACTGTTTTCCAAATTTAGGATGAACAGTCCATTCTCCATCTATTTTGTATTCTTGTCCCTCATTAATATATGGAATTGAACCAACTACTGTTACTATTTCCTTCTCACTTTTAATTCTACATATGGTATAGCCGTTTTCTTCATTTCTAAATACTACACTATCAACCACACCTTCAATAGTTACCATAAAATCGCTCCTAAAAATTAATATATATACCACTTGATATTTGATTACTATAATTTCAATTCTATTTTACATCATTGCTTAAAACAATCCTATACATACTTAAATTTTCAATTCTTATCATAAATCATATTGAAAATAAATATACCTATTACTATTATAACAAAATTCCTCAATCCTATATCAATACTATAACAATAATATTCTTACTTTTACCTTCTGTTAACATAAGCTTCACTCCAAATTTATAATTTGGCTAAGTAAAACTTACGTGATAATCTACAAGTGACACTCAAAATCTATAATTTTGTAAGTAGACTTTCCACGGATTACATCTATGCTTTAGCCGTTCAAACTTACTTAGTTAAGTACTCCACCAAAGGAATCTGAAGCTAAGTTTCATATATATATTTAAAAAAGCCTACATCACTTTAAAATGATGTAGGCCTTACATTAGTTTTTATTATAAATATTTTTTTATATCTTCAACTTTATTTAAGCTTTCCCATGGTAAGTCTAAATCAATTCTACCAAAGTGACCATATGCTGCAGTCTGCTTGTAAATTGGTCTTCTTAAGTCAAGCTCCTTAATAATTGCTGCTGGTCTTAAGTCAAACACCGCATTCACTATCTCTATAATTTTATCTTCAGCATACTTGCCAGTTCCAAAGGTTTCAATTTCAATAGATACTGGTCTCGCAACTCCTATTGCATAAGCAAGTTGAATCTCAAGCTTATCGGCAACTCCAGCTGCAACTAAGTTCTTAGCAACCCATCTAGCTGCATATGCTGCAGATCTATCAACCTTTGTTGGATCTTTTCCTGAGAAAGCTCCACCACCATGTCTGCCTGATCCACCGTAAGTATCTACTATTATTTTTCTTCCTGTTAATCCTGAGTCACCTTGTGGTCCCCCAATAACAAATCTTCCCGTTGGATTAATGAAATATCTTGTATTCTCATCCAATAACTCATTTGGAACTACTTCATTTATTACATATTTAATTAAATCTTCTTCTATTTGCTCTCTCGCAATTTCTGGTCCATGTTGAGTTGAAATTACTATAGTATCTATTCTTACAGGAGTATTTCCTTCATATTCTACTGTAACCTGTGTCTTTCCATCCGGTCTTAAATACTCTAAAGTTCCGTTCTTTCTTACCTCTGTTAATTTTCTAGATAATCTGTGAGCCATGTAGATTGGTAATGGCATATATGCTTCTGTTTCATTTGTAGCAAAACCAAACATCATTCCTTGGTCTCCAGCTCCTATAGCTTCTATACCATCTTTCTCACCTTTTTTGCTTTCTAAAGCCTCATCAACACCCATTGCTATGTCTGATGACTGCTCATCGACTGAAGTTATTACGGCACACGTATCACAGTCAAATCCGAATTTAGCTCTGTCATAACCAATACCTCTTACAGTCTCTCTAACCACCTTTTGAAAATCGACATAGCAGTTTGTGCTAATTTCCCCCATAACCATAACTAACCCTGTTGTTACAGCGGTTTCACACGCAACTCTTGCATTTGGATCCTTCTCTAAAATTGCATCTAAAATTCCATCTGATATCTGATCACAAATCTTATCTGGATGTCCTTCCGTTACTGATTCTGATGTAAATAATCTTCTCATTAATATATCCTCCTTAAATGTCAAGACATATTCTTACCAAAAATACTTAGAGATTATTGTGCAAATAATAAAACCTCTTCTTGCACGACAAGAAGAGGTTTAGTATAAACGAACTAAGCTTTTCTTATCTTGCAGTTAAACTGCAGGATTTGGCACCAATGCGTTATTTCACGCTGGTTGCTGGGTTTCATAGGGCCTTTCCCTCCACCACTCTTGATAAGAGTATTCTTTTTTTAATTATACAATGATAATATCACAGTAGTTTTATAGTGTCAACATTATTTTAATCAATAAATACTAATCCTTATTCTAGTTTATATTTCTTTAAGACAATAAACTGTATTTTATAAATAAGTTTTAGAAGTTTAAAATAAAAAGACATCAATTAATTGATGTCTTTAATGGTGGAGGAGGACGGATTCGAACCATCGAAACGAAACGTAACAGATTTACAGTCTGCCCCCTTTGGCCTCTCGGGAACTCCTCCAAAAAATAAAATGGAGCTTCCAGTCGGAATCGAACCAACAACCTGCTGATTACAAATCAGCTGCTCTACCGTTGAGCCATGGAAGCAAATTAAATATTTATATTTTAAATTTAAATGGTGGTCGCAACAGGGATCGAACCTGTGACCCCCTGCTTGTAAGGCAGGTGCTCTCCCAGCTGAGCTATGCGACCGTGTATGGTGGAGGAGGACGGATTCGAACCATCGAAACGAAACGTAACAGATTTACAGTCTGCCCCCTTTGGCCTCTCGGGAACTCCTCCATTTAATGGAGCTTCCAGTCGGAATCGAACCAACAACCTGCTGATTACAAATCAGCTGCTCTACCGTTGAGCCATGGAAGCATATTAAATGTTTATATTTAAATTTAAAATGGTGGTCGCAACAGGGATCGAACCTGTGACCCCCTGCTTGTAAGGCAGGTGCTCTCCCAGCTGAGCTATGCGACCGTATATGGTGGAGGAGGACGGATTCGAACCATCGAAACGAAACGTAACAGATTTACAGTCTGCCCCCTTTGGCCTCTCGGGAACTCCTCCACTTAATGGAGCTTCCAGTCGGAATCGAACCAACAACCTGCTGATTACAAATCAGCTGCTCTACCGTTGAGCCATGGAAGCATATTAAATGTTATATATTTAATTTAAAGTTGTATGGTGGAGGAGGACGGATTCGAACCATCGAAACGAAACGTAACAGATTTACAGTCTGCCCCCTTTGGCCTCTCGGGAACTCCTCCACATTATAATTAATTAAGAAACAACTTAATTCTTGATTAATTTTTCATCAATTTATAACTTAGTAAACTGACAAGACTTAGTATACAATTATATTGATTATTTTTCAACCCCTAATTTCATTATTTTTTAATTTTTTTGTTTTTATTTATGCAATATTTATTATTTAGACTATTTGAATATTGTAAATTAGTAATATATTTCCTTCACCTTATCTGTATCTATATATTTAGAAAAAATCTCCTTAACTTCCTCAAGACTTTCATCATCTAATTTTTTTTCTAATATAGCATATACTTTCATCACTCCAAGCTTTTCATTTCTATAAGAAAGATATTCTTCAATTTCATTATATTCTTCTTTAGTAAGTTTTCTGCAAACCCATAAAATTTTAGCCTTTTCAATAGGATTTAAATCACCAATAATCTCCTCTGCCGTAACTTTAAAAACTTTATTACTTTGAGTTGATGAATTTCTTGTTGCATAACTGCTGCTGTTATAACTTTGATTATAATTTAAAATCTCATCGTCACTAACATAAGTATCTTGCATTTTATTTTTTTCTTTATCTGAGGTTGAAATTTGATTTTCAGCATTATTCTGTGCTAAATTTTCATTTTTATTCTGATTTTCCTCATTACTTACTTCACTATTTAAATTATCATTAACATCAATTGAATTTACTTGTTTTTCATCACTATACTCATTTTTATATGCCTGCTGTATATAATCACTTGCTCCCATTAATAATCCTATATTAAAAATAGTATACAGGATAACAAAAATCGAATATTTTTTTCTGTCCATAACTAAAACCCTCCATTTTTAAAACTATCTAAATTATTCCTTTTTTTTAAGAATTTATACCGTTTTATCTTCATATAAATTCATATGGAGGTGTTTCTGTGAGCAATATAAAGATTCATTATAAAGATCCATTAGGTTATTACTCCTTATCAACCTTTTTAAAAGAAGAAATTACTACAAACACGATTATTGTTTGTATTGGAACAGATAGATGTATTGGTGATTGTTTAGGACCTCTTGTTGGCAGTATGTTAGAGGAAAAATTCTTTCCTCTCCCTGTGTATGGCACGATTCAAAATCCAATTCATGCTCTTAACTTAGATGACAAACTAACTTATATAAAAGCTAAACACCCTGACTCAAAAATAATCGGAATAGATGCTTGCTTAGGTCCACCAGGTAAAATTGGCGAAGTTCAAATAAGAGATTATCCTATAAATCCAGGGAAAGGTGTTGGCAAATCACTTCCTCCTGTAGGTGATATTTCAATCATAGGAATTGTTGATTCTAGTGAAATTGATGAACCCTTTACAACTCGAAATATTCGATTAAGTTTAATTTTAGAAATATCTAAGGTTATAACTAATGGCATTATGCATGGATACTATTTAAGTGCTTTAAGCAAAAAATAATTCTATGACTAAAAAATGCCTAGTATAAATTTTAAATTATACTAGGCATTTTTTAAGATTGAATAAACTATAGCTTAAATGAGCCTTTACACCAAACATATTAGGTTAAGCAGGCTCACATTGTCCAATTTTAAGCTTAAATATTCACTTATAGAAAATTTCGATAAAAAAATTTATTTAATATCCGATCGAAACATTATATCCATCATAAGTATCATCTAACTTATCAACAAACTCTAACATTTTACCTGTACCACTTGCAACACATGATACTGAATCTTCAGCTATATGTACAGGTACATTAGTAACTTCTTCAATAAGCTTGTCTAGTCCATCTAATAATGCTCCTCCACCTGTCATTATAATTCCTTGCTCTGCAATATCTGCAGCTAACTCTGGTGGAGTCTTCTCTAGTACAGAATGGGCACACTCTGCTATAGCTGTTACAGCTTCTTTAAGCGCCTCTTCCATTTCACTAGCATAAACTGTAATATTCTTAGGCAGTCCAGTAATAAGATCTCGTCCTCTTATTTCAGCCTTTTCATCTTCTGCTTTTGGATAAGCACATCCTATACTCATCTTTAGATCTTCAGCTGTTCTTTCCCCAATCATTAACTTATGTTTCTTTCTTATGTAACGAATTATTGCTTCATCAAAATTATCTCCAGCAATTTTAATGGATTCTCTAACAACCATACCACCTAATGAAATAATTGCGATATCTGTTGTTCCTCCACCTATGTCTATTACCATATTTCCGCTAGCTCTAGTTATATCAAGCCCAGCTCCTATCGCTGCTGCTAATGGTTCTTCAACTAAAAATACCTTTTTAGCACCAGCATTTCTTGCTGCATCTTCAACAGCTCTTCTCTCAACTTCTGTTGCTTCGCATGGAACACACATAACAACTCTTGGAGTTGACATCTTTCGTTTCCCACAAGCCTTCTTTATAAAATGTTCTAACATTTTTTCTGTAACATCATAATCTGATATTACTCCATCTCTTAAAGGACGTATAGCGACAATGTTTCCTGGTGTTCTACCGATCATTTTTCTAGCTTCTTCGCCAACAGCTAAAACTTTGTTTGCATTTTTATCTATGGCTACAACTGAAGGTTCCTTTAAAATTATGCCTTTACCCTTCATAAAAACTAGAACCGTGGCTGTCCCTAAGTCAATACCCATATCCGTTCCTAGACTCCAAAACATCTAAATTTCACTCCTGCTCATTAGTATTTTCTTCTTTCTGAAATACTATACAATATTTACTAAAGATTATATTACATGTTTATTATATTACTATTCTAATTAACCTTCAATTGTTTTATACTTCATTTTTGTGGCTTTTCCACCTCTTATATGTCGTTCAGCCTTATTTAAATCCAAAATATTTTTGGCTTCTTCTGCTATTTGAGCATTAATTTTTGGTAATCTTTCAGTCATATCTTTGTGAATTGTACTTTTACTTACTCCAAAAACCGATGCCGTCTTTCTTATTGTGGCCTCGGACTCTATAATATATTTTGCTACTTCTAATACTCTATCTTCAATATAGTCTTTCAAAGTGTTACCTCCTTAACCCTTCTATAATTATAAATATGCTAACATCAGCTTTTAAATTACCCACTAATCAGCTTTTAAACTTTAATTTAAAAGCTGATTAGTGATTTAATTTTTATTTAGCTACTTTTCGTAAGTAACATATTTAGCTGGATCTACTGCAACGCCATCCTTCATTACTTGGAAATGAAGATATGTTCCATATTCTTCATATGCTAGATTTGTAGTATTTCCGATAGTTCCAACTTGTTGGCCTGCTGTTACAGCATCGCCTTCTTTAACCGCCACTTGTTCTTGAAGATTACCATAAACTGTAGTTAGTCCATTTTGATGATCAATTTCTACATAATTTCCTTCAGTATCTACACCTACTTTTTTAACAACTCCAGCACCTACTG
This sequence comes from Clostridium culturomicium, assembly GCF_000821305.1. Taxonomy (GTDB): domain Bacteria; phylum Bacillota; class Clostridia; order Clostridiales; family Clostridiaceae; genus Clostridium_J; species Clostridium_J culturomicium. The sequence goes on from NZ_CCXK01000015.1 coordinate 410,757, forward strand.
CAGCAACAGCAGCACCTTCTTCAGCTTTTATATCCATAGCTAAATGAGTTTTATAAGTGTTTGTAGTTTTAAATAATACTGGATCCTCAGCATATGCTCTTCCCAAAGTACCTACAACAGGATTTTGGAAAGTCATATCAGATGAATTTGAAACTTGTGCAGTTTCATCATTATTTTGAACTACTGGCACATCTCCAAGTTCCTCTTTAACTTGTAATGCATTACCAGGATTCTCTGGTTTGTTTACCATATTTTCTTTATTTGTTTGCTCAACTACTGCTACATTTTCATTATTATCTGTACTTTTGCTGTTATTTCTTCCTGCTGTTATTGCAGCAACTGTAGCAACAGCACATAAGCACACAAATAAAATCACATAGAAGCCTTCTTTTTTGAAGAATTGCTTCATTTTGTTTAAATTATTGTTCATAAAAACACCTCCATCAGTATTGTGGACGCATATTAGAAAATTAATACATATAAAGAAAATTTTTTTCAAAATTTCTTTAAAATTTTAGTGTTTTTATAAAAATTTTTATATTTTATAAAAAAAAGAATAAGGTCATATGACCTTATTCTTGTTGAAATCATTATATATGTAGGTTAATATTTAAAACCTGTGTCTTATATAAAACTTATTTAATTGTTAATTTTATCTATATTTATACCAGTATAGTAATGCTTAAGAATTTCTTCACAGCTCTTCCCCTCACCAGCCATCACATTAGCACCCCATTGACTCATTCCTACACCATGACCAAAGCCCTTACAGTTAATATTTACTTGGTTGCTTAAAAACTCCAAACTAAAATTTGCTGAATTTAAACCAAAAATCTTTCTAAACTCTACTCCGGATATGGTTGCTCCTCCTAGAGTAATTTCTTTCACAGCTCCACCTCCAGTATAACTATTAATCGAAATTTGACTACTAAGATTTGCTGCTGCTAAATTTGCTTTACTAAAACTGGAATTGACAATCTGCACAAATCTATTTAAATCATAAGTCTCCGTACTTGTATATCTAGGTGCAACTTCCTCACCTAAACTCTCAACGCTTCTTAAATATGGTATAGCAGTCGAAAAAACCTCTTCTACATTTTCTGTTCTTCCGCTACTTGTTGAAAAGTAAAATGCTCCTGTAGCAATTGCTCCCTCATAGCTTAAAACCATACCCTCAGTTTCATTAACTACAGCCTCAACAAGGTCCCATCTGCTTTCCCCTAGAGCTCCTAATTGAGCTATTTTAGTATCTTTTGATGTGTATACCTGACAGTGCACCGTATCACAGACATCTCCACCATATTTTGAACATCCACCTTCCATGGCATGTGATATTGCATAAGTTCTTGCAACTATAGCTTGCGCCTTAAGTGCTTCTTTATTAAAATTTAATGGCATTTCACTACAGACAACACCCTTTACATACTCCTCTAAATTTAATTCAACAAATCTTCCCTCATCATTTAAATATACTTTGATTGTTTTAATACTAACATCTAACGGTATATTACTTTCAGCATTTTCAACTACAGGCGTTTGCACCTTGCTCTCTCCACTAACAGCTACAGTTTCAGCTTGTTCTGGTATGTTGCTTTTAGCTTGTTCATCATGATCTCCTAATATAAATTCATATGAAAATATTAAAAAACCTAAAAATATTGATGAATATAATATTATGCTGATTATTGGCTTACCTATCTTTATCACACTTTCAAAATTTATACTTACTCTACCTCTCTTGTAATAACTCAAACTTATCTCCTCCTAAATTAAACTCATTTTTTCATGAATTTTAAAGATAAGCTTTAGCCATTTGTCTCAAAGAATTTTAAATTTTGCCGACTTCAACTTATCCACTCTAATGAATATGCCATTGCCTCTGCTTTTATACCTCTTTAACACTCTTTACAAATTTATACCATTATCAAAAATAAGCTTCGACCTTCATACAAAGTCAAAGCCTATATCTATATAAATTAAAATACATTTCAAATTTATTTTCTTTCAATATCCGCGCCTAAAGCCGCAAGCTTTTCTTCAAAAGCTACATAACCTCTGTCTACAAAGTATATATTATCTACTTCAGTATCCCCCTGAGCTCCTAAACCAGCTAAAATTAATCCTGCTCCTGCTCGAAGATCTGGAGCTGCAACACTAGCACCTGTCAACTTCTGAACCCCATTTATACTTGCAACCTTACCGTCTATAATTTTTATATCCGCACCCATTCTTCTTAATTCTGGCACCTGTACAAATCTATTTTCAAAAACAGTCTCTTTCACAGTGCTTGTACCTTCCGCAATACATAATAAACTTAACATTTGTGATTGCAAATCTGTTGGAAAACCTGGATGTGGCATTGTTGTTATATCTATTGCTCTCAAATCCACATCTCCATCAACAAACATTTGATTTCCATTACAATTAATTTTTACACCCATTTCTCTCAACTTAAATATTGCGGGTTTCATCCATTCTTCCTTAACCCCTATAATGTTTATTTTTCCTTTAGTCATAGCTGCAGCTATCATCATAGTTCCAGCCTCTATTCTATCAAACATAGGAGTATAAGTTGCTCCGGATAATTTTTTTACACCTTTTATATAAATAGAACTAGTTCCTGCACCAGTAATCCTTGCACCCATCTTCTTTAAAAACATTGCCAAATCAACAATTTCTGGTTCTCTAGCTGCATTTTCAATATAAGTTGTCCCGTCTGCAATTGCACCAGCCATCATCAAAAGTTCAGTAGCTCCAACTGATGGATAGTCTAAAAATACTGTTCCACCTACAAACCTTGTTGCAGTAACCTCAACATATCCACATTCTTCTTTCACTGTCGCACCCAATGATTTAAGACCCTTAAGATATAAATCTATTGGTCTAGCTCCTATTTTACAACCTCCTGGCAGAGATATCCTTGCTTTTCCTAGCCTTGCAACTAGTGGTCCTAAAACTAAAAAAGCGGCTCTCATCTTACCGATCAGATCATTATCAATATTCTTATCGCTTAATTTTTTAGAGTCAATCATTATATTATTATTCTTATCTATAGTAACTTCTGCTGAAAGTGATCTGAGCACATCACATAGTACATATACATCTTCTATATTAGGCGCATTATTTATAACCGAAACCCCATCGGCTAATATTGTTGATGCAAGTATAGGTAATACTGAATTTTTAGCTGAACTTATGTTTACGTCACCACTTAAGCGATTATTTCCCTTTATATAAAATTTACACATGTTAATCCTCCATTTTAAATGCTATTATCAATAAGTAATTGTTATTTCTGGTTCCCCCATTATTAAATAGCACCCTGAAGAATATTTAACTATTGCACAATTAAAATCAATATCTTTTCCTAAAATAGTTCTTTTATTGTTTAACCCTGTGTATCCAATAATACTATATCCATTATTTATCTTTACTTCATCTGTATTTTTCGCTTCATATAAACTTAAGTTATTAATAACTATATCTCTAACTTCATCCATAGTATTATTTAAGATTTCACTTTTTACACATAGTGAATATTCTACATTGCTATCAAAAATGGATAAAACCTCTCTTAATTTTGCTTGTAACTTATCTTTTTTATCAAAAGTTAAATTATCACCATCTATAGAAATACTAAAAGTAACCTTATATTCTTTTTTATAGGGTAGTATTGTAATTTCGCCCAAATATACTTCATCACCATTGTAAATTTTAAACATATTTTTATCTTCCGAACTAATGTCAACTTGTCCAATTGAGTTAGCCACTTTACTTACTAATTCATCATATATCTCATTTTTACTTTTTATACTGCTAAAATTTCCAGATACCTTACATTCCTTTATTGATACCTCAATCTTTTTTAAAACTTCATCTATCATACTAAAATCTTCATACCCATAAAAAACATTATTAGAAGTAATAAGAAATAGTACTAACATAATTCCTACTAATATTTTTTTATTTAACATCATAACAAACCTCCATCCGCCCTTCTTACTGTAAATTATTTACACTAAATCATTTTTTTATTCTTCCCTTTGCTTCAATGGATGAATATTTGTTACTTATACTATTAATATATAATTTTCTTATTAATATGTGCTTACTTGTTTCTAAGAAAAATTAAAAGGATGTTGGTATCTCATCATTAATCCCAATATCCTTTTACGAAAGTTATTTCTGAAGTTAAAGTTACACAGACTCTATTTTTCTTCCCAGCTTGCGGAATCACAAAGTATAACCACATTATTTTTTTTCACCTTTAAAACTCCTTGGGAAGTTTTTGCTTTATATTTTCTACCTGAAGCATCCTCAAAGGCTGTTATACTTGGAATAACTGCTGCAAGCATAGCACAATGATTTGCTAAAACACCTCTTCTGCCATCTGTAGTTGCACAATTTAAACTTACTACGTCACCTTCAAAAAAATCTTCTTCAGGAGTAACAATTTTCAGCTTAAAAACCTTTTCCAATGTTACCCCTCCTTTATTTCATTTCATTAGCTTTATTAATAACGTCCTCTATAGTTCCAGCAAATAAAAAAGCTGCTTCTGGTAACGAATCATATTTTCCTTCTAAAATTTCCTTGAACCCCCTTACTGTATCCTTTACAGAAACATATTTTCCTTTTATTCCTGTAAACTGCTCTCCAACAGTGAAAGGCTGTGATAAAAAACGCTGAACTCTTCTTGCTCTTTTTACTACTAATTTATCTTCATCTGATAACTCATCTATTCCTAAAATTGCAATTATATCTTGAAGTTCTTTATACTTTTCTAAAATAGATTTTACCTCCGTAGCTACTTCATAATGTTCCTTTCCAACAATTCTTGGATCTAAAACCCTTGAAGAGGACTCCAGTGGATCTACAGCTGGATATATACCAAGCTCTACAATAGATCTTGATAAAACTGTTGTTGCATCTAAGTGAGAGAATGTCGTAGCAGGGGCCGGGTCTGTTAAGTCATCAGCAGGAACATAAACCGCTTGAACTGATGTAATTGATCCGCTATTAGTCGAAGTTATTCTCTCCTGCAAAGCTCCCATCTCAGTTGCCAATGTAGGCTGATATCCTACGGCACTTGGTATTCTTCCAAGAAGTGCCGAAACTTCTGATCCAGCTTGAGTGAATCTAAATATATTATCTATAAATAAAAGCACATCTTGACCTTCATCTCTAAAATATTCTGCCATAGTTAATCCAGTAAGTGCAACTCTCATTCTTGCTCCTGGTGACTCATTCATTTGGCCAAACACCAGGGCAGTCTTATCTATAACTCCTGAATCAAGCATTTCATGATATAAGTCATTTCCTTCTCTGGTACGTTCTCCAACTCCTGTAAAAACAGATAATCCACCATGCTCTCTTGCAATATTGTTTATAAGCTCTTGTATAAGAACTGTCTTTCCTACTCCTGCGCCACCAAATAAACCAATTTTTCCACCCTTTTGATAAGGAGCTATTAAATCAATTACCTTAATTCCAGTTTCAAAAATTTCTGGTTCAACAGCCTGCTCCTCAAAGGTTGGTGCCGATCTATGAATAGTATAGTATTTATCTGTATCGATAGGTCCCTTATCATCTTTTGTCTGTCCAAGCACATTAAACAATCTTCCTAAAACCTTCTCGCCTACAGGCACTTCAATTGGACGTCCTGTATCTATTGCTCTTAAGCCACGCTTTAGCCCTTCAGTTGGTTCCATTGATATAGTTCTTACTATGTCATCACCTATATGCTGCTCAACCTCAGAAACTACAACTCTTCCATCCATTTTTATTTCTATTGCATTATAGATATTAGGCAGTGAATCTTCATCAAACCTTATATCTATTACAGGTCCAATTATCTGAACCACTTTCCCAACTCTTTGTGACATATTTCTTGCCATATCAAATTGCTGCATTTCAGTTCCGAGTTACATCCCTTACATACAGCTCCTCCTATCTTTCGTTTTGTATCATAAATTAACCTTGTGCTTCTGAACCACCAACTATTTCAGAAATCTCCTGTGTAATAGCACTTTGTCTAATTCTATTGTATTTAATTTCTAAGCTTGAAATTAAATCACCAGCATTTTTAGAAGCACTATTCATCGTTTCCATTCTATAGCTCTGCTCAGCAGTTTTTGCATTTATCAATGCATTATAAACCATAGAATTACAATATGAAGGAATAAGCGCATCCATTAATTCATCCCTGTTTCCTTCAATATCAAACTCTTCCTTGCTTTGAACTTCCACTTCATCCTTAATTTGAAGTGGAAGCATAACTTTATCTACCGGTTGCTTTACTAATGGATTCTTAAACCAGGTGTAAACTAATATAACCTCACTAACTAGCCCTTTTTCAAACATATCATATCCATATTCAAATATGACCTTTGCTTCATCAATAGATGGTATATCAGAAACCTTCCCATCAAAATCTAATAAATTAAATTTATACCTCTTAAATAGTGACTTCCCCTTTTCTCCTATAACTACTATTTTACTTGAGTCCATATTTCCACTTGTTAGTTCTTCCACCTTGTTAACTAAGCTAAAGTTGTATGAACCACACATTCCTAAATCTGAGGTAATAACTATAATTAATTTATCCTTACTCCCTTTATTTCTTTTAATATATTTACTTTCTTTGTTTATTGTAGGAATAATCTCACTCATTACTTCATTATAGCTTTCGAAATATGTATTATTTCTTTCTAGACTCCCTCTCGTTTTCTTTAATTTTGATGTGGCTACTAATGCCATTGCTTTAGTAAGTTTTTTTGTATTTTGTATAGACTTAATCCTCTTTTTTAAATCAACTAAGCCAGCAATACCCATGAGTTCACCTCCTATGCTTTAGGTGATTTCTATCCTCGCTTTATAAATACTTGTTTAAATTCAAGAATAGCATCATTCAATCTACCTTCTAGATTAGAATCTAACGCCTTTTTCTCTCTAATTTCACTTGGAATATCTCTATGATGAGTATATATATACTCTAAAAATTCTTTTTCAAAATCTCTCACTCTATTAACTGGAATATCACTTAAAAAGTCTTTAACTCCGCAATAAATAATAATTACTTCTTTTTCTACATCCATAGGGGAATATTGATCTTGTTTCAAAATCTCTGTAAGCCTCTTACCCTTCTCTAATCTTTTCACTGTATCCTTATCTAAATCGGAACCAAACTGAGTAAAATTAACAAGCTCTCTATATTGTGCTAGTTCTAATCTTAAAGTCCCAGCAACTTGCTTCATTGCCTTTATTTGAGCACTTCCACCAACTCTTGAAACTGATATTCCTGCATTTACAGCTGGCTTTTGACCTGCATGAAACAAATCTGACTCTAAGAAAATCTGTCCATCGGTTATTGAAATAACATTTGTAGGAATATACGCTGTAACGTCACCAGCTAATGTTTCTATTAAAGGCAATGCTGTAAGGGACCCTCCCCCTAATTCATCAGAAAGTCTAGCTGCCCTTTCCAAAAGCCTTGAGTGAAGATAGAATACATCTCCTGGATATGCTTCTCTTCCTGGTGGTCTTCGTAGTAATAATGACATAGTTCTATATGCAACTGCATGCTTAGATAAATCATCATATACAATTAATGCATCTTCACCTTTATACATAAAATATTCAGCCATAGAACAGCCTGCAAACGGTGCAATATATTGAAGTGATGAAGCCTCTGAAGCTGTGGCAGCTACAACTATGGTGTAATCCATAGCCCCTTCTTTAGTAAGCATATTAACTATATTGGCAACTGTAGACTGTTTTTGTCCTATTGCTACATAAACACAAGTCATATTTTTCCCTTTTTGATTTATGATTGCATCTATTGCAATAGCACTTTTACCAGTCTGTCTGTCCCCAACAATTAACTCTCTTTGCCCTTTTCCAATTGGAATCATTGAATCAATTGCCTTTATTCCTGTCTGCATTGGGTTATTAACTGACTGTCTATCAATTACCCCCGGTGCTTCAACTTCTATAGGTCTATACTGAGTAGCTGTAATAACACCCTTACCATCAATCGGATTACCTAATGCATCTACAACTCTGCCTATTAACTCTTCACCCACCGGAACTTCTACAACTCTTCCAGTTCTCTTAACTATATCTCCCTCTCTTATTCCTTCTTCTGAACCTAAAAGCACACAACCAACATTGTCCTGCTCTAGATTTAAAGCAATACCATATACGTTGTTTGGAAACTCTAATAACTCTCCTTGAAGACAATCATCTAATCCATAAATTCTAGCTATTCTATCACCAATTTGAATTATAGTCCCAGAGTCTATTGTATTTATGTGATTTTCATATCTCTCTAGCTCTCTTTTTATAATTGATGTTATCTCCCCTGGTTTAATATGCATAATTCCACCTCTATTCTATGCCAGATAATCATCAGGATTTTTAAGTTCCTTAACCTCACCTTCTGAACTTGATAAGTTCTCCATATAAGACTTAGTAAGCACATCACTTCCTATAGTAACCACTAATTCCTTATTCCTATATTTATCCTTATCCTCATCAATAATTATGTTGATATTTCTCTTATAGAATGTCTTTAGCCACTTTCTTAATTTCATAATATCTTCTTCAGCAAGGTGCTTTGATGTAGAAACAACCGCTTCTAAAACTTTATCAAACTCACCATAGTTATATCTGTTTACTACGTTACCTTCAGCAACTTCCTCTAATGCTTCTAAGCGAGCTCTAATAGTACCATCTATAACTTCATTTCCAACAGTAACTAAAACACCACCAATAAGGGCTTTATCAATTTCCTCTTCCATAATAATTTTCTTTTTATACTCTTTTTCTAATTTGCTTTTCAGATCCTCTTTTTGATTTTCATCAAGAGGAATTACAGATTTAACCTTTGCTAAAACTGTATTATGTCTTTTAAGATATATCTGTTTGAACTGAATATACTTTTCCTTTAAATAAAGAATTCTTCCTTTATCAATCAACAGTAATAAAAAGTTTAAAAGTTCATCTTCTATGTCACCATCAAACATTTCTATAAAAATTCTCTTCTTGTTATATCTATTTATTTGGGGATTCTTAATTATTTTTCTTAACCCTTCATTCGCTTCCATCTCATCAACAATTTCACCTAACTCCTCAAGAACTAAATCTGTATTACCAACTTCTGAGCAAGCTTTATACAGAGCAAAGGCATATCTTCTATCTAAAAACTCATACATTTTTAAATACCAACCTTAGCGATAAACTCATCAATTAATTCCTTATGACGATTTGAATCAATCTCTCTTTCTAAAGTTTTCTCTGCAAGTTCCATAGATAACTCTATAATTTCCTGCTTCATTTCTTTATTCGCTATGGCCCTTTCTCTCTCTATTTCTTTAATGGCTTTTTCTTTAATATTCACTGCTTCTTTGTTAGATTCTTCAACTATTTCTGAATAGATTCTGTCAGCCTTTTCCTTATAGCTTTCTACTAGCTGCATTCCTTCATTATTAAATCTTTTTATATCCTCTTCATACTTACTTTTTAATAGTTCAGCCCGAGCTTCCTCGTCACTGGCCTTTTTAAAAGAACTTTCCACTTCCATTTTTCTTTCATCTATTACGGCCAGGGTTTTTTCAAAAAAGAACTTTTTCATTATAAGATAAAATATTAAAAAGTTTATTGTAGAGAATATTATCATTCCTACACTTATGTTCATAAACTTAGCCTCTTACACCAAATAATATTAGAAGTAATCCAATCAAGAAGCCATAAATTGCAGTAGCCTCTGACAAGGCTCCCCCTACAATCATTGCACTCATTATTTTCCCACTTGCCTCAGGCTGTTTAGATATACCTTCCGCAGCTCTGCCTGCCGCTATACCAGTTCCTATTCCTCCTCCGATAACTCCTAACGCTGCAATCCCTGCTCCTAATGCTGCCATTGATGCTAAATCCATAATACTTCCTCCTTTAAATATGTTTTATAATTTAATAAGAACTTTAGTGCCCTGCTGTAATTTTTATATTTATCATAGTTAACATAACAAAAATAACCATCTGTATAGTTCCATCAAATAAATCAAAATAAAAATGAAATGGTATTGGTATTACTATTGCCGTAATAAAGTTAAAGCCCAACAATGTCTCATAAATCAATTCCATTATCATTGTTGCTGCAAAAATATTTCCATAAAGTCTTAAACTTAATGAAACTGGAAGCATAATCCTTTCCATTACGTTTATAGGCAATAACACAGCTAATGGGGAAGCATATCCCTTAAAATATCCTCCTATTCCTAACTTTTTAATTGTATATCCTTGAATTACTAAAAAGCTCGTTATTGCGAGGCCTAAAGATACACTATAATCAGCAGTTGGAGGTTTAACACCAAATAAGCCTACCATATTTAGCAAAAATAAATATATTGCTAGTGCTCCAATGTATGGAACAAACTTCTTGCTATCATTCCCCATATTTTCTTCAACAGTCTTAGATGCAAACTCAATCCCCGCTTCTATTGTTGTTTGAAGCCTTCCTGGATGCTTTTTTAGTGTGCCGCTGTAAAACGTTGATAATATTAAAGCTAAAGCTACTATTGCCCATTGAATTAGCAAAGCCGAGGTTACATCAAATGAATACCCAAAAAGATTAAGAGTAAACCAAACCTTTAATTCCTCCATATGCCTATACCCCCTCTCTAATTTTTAATTTGAGTCCATACACAACAAGAGAAAAAATCTGTGCTGAATAACCTGCAATAAAAGCAAAGAAAAACAAATCATTTCTCATGATAAGAATAATGGCTATAGTGCAAACAACGCCAATTCTAACAGCATAAAACACTAAATATAAAACTGCGCTAAAGCTATTTTTAATACAACTCACTATGTTATTGGCATAAGAATTAATGATAAAATTTATAAAACTACAAGCTATTCCTAGTGAAAATAAACCAGCACCCCCTCCCAATAATGGAATTAAAATTATCGTCGTTATCAATGCAATAACAAAGTCGTACTTACCAATATCTTTAATGAGTTTTAAACACTCCTCATTCATCATCACCCACTCCTTACACACCTTTAAAAACTATCTTTAGAAATAGCTTCATATTATTAAAGCATCGATGCACTATAAAAGTCCTAGTTATTCACTTAGGGTATATTTTATTATTTGTAAATATAAAATCTATATACCTTAAATCTTATTGCTTTTTAAACTGTAAATAAAATTTTGTCGAAATCTTTTTATAAAAAAACACTAATAAATAATAATTATCCGTTGACATTAATTATTTATTGTTGTATGATTAGTACATAGAGATGAGACGCAAGATTTTAGCAAATAAAAAATAAATATAATTGATATGATTTAAGGAGGAATATATTATGAAAAAATTCGTATGTACAGTTTGTGGTTATATTCACGAAGGAGAAACAGCTCCAGAAGTTTGTCCAGTATGTAAAGTAGGTGCTGATAAATTTGAAGAAATGTCAGGAGAACTAGTTTGGGCTGACGAACACAGAATAGGTGCTGGTGCTGGTGTTGACGCAGAAATCGTTGAAGGTTTAAGAGCTAACTTCACTGGTGAATGTACAGAAGTTGGAATGTACTTAGCTATGAGCAGACAAGCTGATAGAGAAGGATACCCAGAAGTTGCTGAAGCTTATAAGAGAATAGCTTTTGAAGAAGCTGAGCATGCTGCTAAATTCGCTGAATTATTAGGTGAAGTTGTTGCTGCTGACACTAAAGAAAACTTAAGAGTTAGAGTTGAAGCTGAATATGGCGCAACTGATGGAAAATTAAAACTTGCTAAGAGAGCAAAAGAACTTGGATTAGACGCTATCCACGATACAGTTCATGAAATGTGTAAAGATGAAGCTAGACACGGAAAAGCTTTCTTAGGATTATTAAACAGATATTTCGGTAAATAATCTCCCTTAAATGAGAATCTAAATCTAAGATTTAGTACCTCTAATGTAACTCCACAAAATATCGTGGAGTTACCCAATAAATTTGTTTGCCTATATACCCATAAATTAAAAGCACCGTAATCTTATTGATTACGGTGCTTTTAGCTTTTATTCAAGTTCATCCTAAACCCTTCACTTTTCAGCTTTAATTTTTCATCATAAAAGAGACTAGGAATTTATCTCTTTAAATCCCTAGTCTCTTTTATTAATACTCACTACGTATTAATTATTCTTTTGAAGTTTTCTCAGCCCACTTTGCTGAATTACAAAGCATTATTACTTCATTATCTTTTACCTTTAATATTCCTGAAGCTGTCTCTACCTCATACTCCTTTTCTTCTGTATCTTTAAATTTTGTAACACCAGGTACTAACCCTGTTATCATTGCACAGTGATTAGGCAGGATTCCCCTGCTCCCCTCAGTAGTTTTACAGTTTAAACTCAAAATATTTCCAGTATAAAATTCTTCTTCAGGTGTAACAATAAGAAGCTTAAAATACTTACTCATAACCATCACATCTTTTCCTTTATTTATGCCATAGTTTTAGCTTTTTCTATAACATCCTCTATAGTCCCAGCAAATAAGAATGCTGATTCTGGTAGCGAATCATGCTTTCCTTCTAAGATTTCCTTAAATCCTTTTAAAGTATCTCTAATAGGAACATATCTTCCTTTAATACCAGTGAATTGTTCTCCTACAGTAAATGGTTGTGATAAAAACCTTTGAACTCTTCTGGCTCTATTAACTAAAACCTTATCTTCATCAGAAAGTTCATCAACCCCTAATATTGCAATAATATCTTGAAGCTCTTTATATCTTTCAAGTATATATCGAACTTCCATAGCTATATCATAATGCTCTTGACCAATAATTATAGGATCCATCATTCTAGATGAAGATTCTAATGGGTCTACAGCAGGATATATTCCAAGCTCTACTATAGATCTTGAAAGAACTGTTGTTGCATCAAGATGAGTAAAGGTTGTTGCTGGAGCTGGGTCTGTTAAATCATCCGCTGGAACATAAACCGCTTGAACAGATGTAATAGAACCATTATTGGTTGAAGTAATTCTTTCTTGAAGCTGTCCCATCTCACTAGCTAAAGTTGGTTGATATCCAACAGCACTTGGTATTCTTCCAAGTAGAGCTGAAACCTCAGAACCAGCTTGAGTAAACCTAAATATATTATCTATAAATAATAATACATCTTGACCCTGATCTCTAAAATACTCAGACATTGTTAATCCTGTAAGGGCAACTCTCATTCTTGCACCAGGAGATTCATTCATCTGTCCAAATACTAGGGCAGTTTTATCTATAACCCCTGATTCCTTCATTTCATTATATAGGTCATTTCCTTCTCTAGTTCTTTCTCCAACTCCAGTGAAAACAGATAATCCCCCATGCTCCTTGGCAATATTATTAATTAATTCTTGGATGAGTACAGTTTTACCAACTCCTGCACCACCAAATAATCCAATCTTACCACCTCTTTGGTATGGGGCTAATAAATCAATTACTTTTATACCTGTTTCAAACATTTCAGGTTCTACAGACTGCTCTTCAAATTTTGGTGCTGGTCTATGAATGGTATAGTATTTATCACATTCTAATTCACCATTTTCATCTTGTATCTTACCTAGTACATTAAATAGTCTTCCTAAAACCTTGTCTCCTACAGGTACTTCTATTGGCCTTCCTGTATCAACAGCTCTAAGCCCTCTTTTTAACCCATCTGTTGACTCCATAGCTATAGCTCTAACTACATCATCTCCTATATGTTGTTCAACTTCTGCAACCACCACTCTACCATCCATTTTTATTTCAATGGCATTATATATATTTGGTAAAGAATTTTGGTCAAATCTAATATCTATTACTGGTCCAATTACTTGAATGACTTTTCCAATTCCTTGTAGCATCTCAACTTACGGTGTTAATGATTAAAACTTTATCTTTAACCTTAACACACTCCTCCAATCTAATAAATTATACCTTACAAGTTTTCTTCGATTTTATCTCTGAGTTCCACCAACAATTTCTGAAATCTCCTGGGTAATCTCAGCTTGTCTTAATCTATTATATTTTTGTTTCAATCCACTAATTAAATCATCAGCACTTTTTGTAGCACTGTTCATGGTCTCCATTCTTATACTCTGCTCTGAAGCCTTTGAATTTACAAGGGCATTCATTATCTTACAAGTAAAGTATGGTAATATAATCTGCTCTGTTAACTCTTCATAATTTCCTTCTACATCAAACTCTCCACTTGAAGAATTTTTTCCTTTGGAAATATCTATAGGCAGGATATCTGTTTGCTTTACCTCTTTTAATAATGGATTCTTATACCATGTATAAATAATAGATACTCTTCCAAACTCACCAGATACAAATCTTTCTAAACAAAACCTTGAAATTTTCTCGGCCTCCTCTAATTTTGGAAGATCTGAAATACTTAGATCATGTTCTATAATATGAAAGCCATATCTCTTACATAAGTTTACTCCTCTTTTTCCTATAACAATGAGGCTACATTTATCCTCATCCTCAACTTCTAATTGTTTCAAACTATCTGCAACATTATAATTATAACCTCCACACATACCTCTGTCTGATGCTATAACAATAATAAGTCGTTTGTCACTTTCATTGGCATTAAGATAAATACTTTCCTCTGATAAATATGGAGCAACTTCCTCTACAATACCCTCATAAGTTTTATAATAAGTGTTATTTATATCTAGGATATCTCTTACCTTTCTAAGCTTAGAGGTTGAAACTAAGGCCATTGCTTTAGTTACTTTTTTTATTCCTTCTATAGACTTTATTTGTTTTTTTAAATTACTTGTGCCAACAATACCTATATCATTCACCTCCTAAACCCTCAGGTGATTTAACTATGCCTCTAATGTGAATCTATTCTTAAATTCTTTCACAGCTTCGTTTATACTGTTCTTAATTTCATCATCTAGAGATCCTTTTTCCTTGATAGTTTTTGGAATATCTCTATGATGAGTATAAATAAATTCTAAAAATAATTTTTCAAACTCTCTTATCTTATTTACTGGTATATCGGCTAGAAAATCATTAACACAACAGTAAATTATTATTACCTGCTTCTCCATATCCATTGGAACATACTGATCTTGCTTTAATATTTCTATAAGCCTTTTACCTTTTTCTAATCTTTTAACAGTTTCTTTATCTAGGTCTGAACCAAATTGAGTAAAATCTGCTAACTCTCTATATTGAGCTAACTCCAACCTAAGAGTTGAGGAAACCTGTTTCATAGCCTTAGTCTGTGCACTTCCTCCTACCCTTGATACTGATATACCAGCGTTAACTGCCGGCCTTTGTCCACCATGGAATAAATCAGTTTCTAAAAATATTTGTCCATCTGTGATAGATATAACATTGGTCGGAATGTATGCTGTTACATCTCCAGCTAGGGTTTCTATTATTGGTAGTGCAGTTATAGAGCCTCCCCCTAAGCTGTCCGAAAGCTTTGCAGCACGCTCTAACAATCTTGAGTGAAGATAGAATATATCCCCTGGATATGCCTCTCTTCCTGGTGGTCTCCTTAATAGTAATGAAATTGTTCTATATGCAACAGCATGCTTAGACAAATCATCATATACTATTAAAACATCTTTGCCTTTGTGCATAAAGTACTCTGCCATTGAACATCCTGAAAATGGTGCAATATATTGAAGTGATGCTGTATTTGATGCTGTAGCTGAAACCACTGTTGTATAGTTCATAGCTCCATGCTTTTCTAGGGTATTAACTATATTAACCACAGTAGATTGTTTCTGGCCTATAGCAACATATATACAAATAACATCCTTATCCTTTTGGTTAATTATTGCATCTATAGCTAAAGCTGTTTTTCCAGTTTGTCTATCTCCTACTATTAACTCTCTTTGACCTTTACCTATAGGAATCATTGAATCGATTGCCTTAATTCCTGTTTGCATAGGTGTTTTAACTGACTGTCTGTCTATAACTCTTGGTGCATCCGTCATTATCGGTCTATATTCATTTGTACAAATTATTCCTTTACCATCTATAGGATTTCCTAAGGCATCTACAACTCTTCCAATAAGTGCTTCTCCCACTGGTACTTCTACAACTCTACCAGTGCTTCTTACTATATCGCCTTCTTTAATTCCTTCTTCTGGTCCAAGTAAAACACAGCCTACATTATCCTGTTCTAGATTTAATGCCAATCCATACACATTGTTAGGAAACTCAATTAACTCTCCGGCTAAACAATCATCTAAGCCATAAACTCTTGATATTCCATCTCCAATTTGTATAATTACACCTGAATCTACCGTATTTACATGGTTTTCATACCTTTCTAATTCCCTCTTTATAATTGAGGTTATTTCTTCAGGCTTAATATGCATAATTTCACCTCTACTTCATGTTTACTTTTAGTCTAGCTTCTTTGAATATGCTTTAACTTATTCTTTATTGTATACTCCGTAACATCGTCCCCAATTTTAACTACAATTCCTCCGAGTATCTCCTTATCAATGCTTTCAGTTATTTCTATCTTTCTATTATAGAACTTTTCCAAATTAGCTGTAAGCTTAATTTTTTCTTCTGGAGTTAACGGTATAACTGTAGTTACATTGGCATGAAGCACTTCTTCCTTATAACCATTTTGTGGTTGTCTTCTTATGTCTTTTGCATTAGCAGACTCATTACTTGCATCATAACTTTCATCTGAAATTTTTCTTATTTCAACAAGTTTATTCTTTATACTTCCATCTATTATTTCATCACCAATACGTATAATAACTCCAGCTATAAGAGACTTGTCTATCTGTTGCTTCAACATTATAGTTTTCTTATATCTCTTTTCCAACACAACCTTGAGGCTTTCCCTCTCCTTATTACTTAGTGGTATTGCTGATCTAACCTCAGCTATTATTATATTATTAGCTGCCAAATAAATTTGTCTAAATTGCTCATACTTCTCTCGCAAATATAGTATTCTTTCTTTGTCTATAGTAAGTAAAAGAAAGTTAAGTAACTCCCGCTCTATACAATCTTCAAATAACTCCCTAAATATTCTCTTTTTATTAAATTTACTTATTTGAGGATTTTTTATTACCTTAAAAAAGTCCTTGTTTGAATTCATTTCATTTACAATTTCTTTTAACTGTTGAAGGATGATCTCTACATTACCAGCCTCAACACCAGCTTCATAAAGTGCTAATGCATATCTTCTATCTAAGAATTCATACATCTTTAACTCCCTACCTTAGCAATAAATTCATCAATTAACTCTCTATGTTTATCCTCACTTATTTCTTTTTCTAAAATTCTAGTTGAAAGCTGAAGGGATAAGTCCACAATTTCCTCTTTAATCTCTACTCTAGCCTTCTCTTTCTCTTTCGCAATTTCCTTAAGAGCTCTATCTTTAATATTACTTGCCTCTTTCTTAGACTCCTCAATAATCTCTCCATAAACTTGATCAGCTTTTCTCTTGTAACTTTCAACAAGCTTAAGCCCTTCATTTTTATAGTTTATTACATCTTTATCATATTGCTCTTTTAAAAGTATTGCTCTATCTTCCTGCTCTTTAACTTTGGCAAAAGACTTTTCCACCTCTGCCTTTCTTGAATCCATAATAGCAATAGTCTTTTTAAATACAAATTTATATAGTATGAAGTAAAATATAAAGAAGTTTATAGTTGCCTGAATTATCATTTCTAAATTAATGTTCATACCTTCTTTGCCTGCCTTTCTAGACCACTACTGCTAACCTTTTACTCCAAATAATATTAATAGTAATCCAAGTAAGAAACCATATATTGCAGTTGCTTCTGATAATGCTCCTCCTACGATTAATGCACTCATAATTTTACTACTTGCTTCTGGTTGTTTAGCAATACTTTCTACTGCTTTTCCTGTAGCATTACCTGTTCCTAAACCTCCACCTATAACTGCTAGGGCTGCTATTCCTGCCCCAATTGCTGACATTCCTGCTATAAATGCTGATGATTCCATTTTAATTCCTCCTATTTTTAACCTTTATTCTTTTTATTTAAAATACTTTATAAATTTTATTAGTGCTCTGATGTAATCTTGATATTTATCATTGTCAACATTACGAAAATAATCATCTGAATAGTTCCATCGAATATATCGAAATATAAGTGAAATGGAATTGGTATTCCTATGGTTGCAATAAAGCTTATACCATTTAGAGCCTCATATAAAAGCTCCATAATCATTGTTGCTGCAAATATATTTCCAAAAAGTCTCAAACTTAGAGAAATTGGCAGCATTATTCTTTCCATTATATTAATAGGTAATAATATTGCTACTGGAGATGCATATCCCTTAAAATACCCAACTAATCCAAGCTTCTTGATTGTATAACCTTGAACTATGAAAAACGTTGTAAGCCCTATTCCTAGAGTAACACTATAATCTGCAGTAGGAGGTTTAATTCCAAATAAACCAACCATATTTAATAAAAACAGGTAAACTCCTAAAGCTCCTATATATGGCACGAACTTCTTTTTTCCTTCGCCCATGTTATCCTCTACTACACCATTAAGAAAATCTATTCCCATTTCAACTAAACCTTGAACTCTACCTGGTATCATTTTTACCTGTCTGCTATATAGCATGGACAATACTAATGTGCCAAATATAATTATCCATTGTATAAAAATACTTAAATAAACCGGAAATTCATAACCAAATAAATTAATAGAAAATAATATTATTGACTCTTCCACCAAATCACACCCCTTCCCGTCGTCTTAAATTAACTCCATAACATACTATTGATAATATCTGTGAAATGTACCCACTTATGAAAATAAAAAAACTCACCTCACTCTGTGTAAAAATAATGATGGCTGGTCCACAAATAATTATGATTCTGACAAATAAAGATAGAATATATGTTATTCCTCCACCTTTCTGATTGTCTACCATTTTTCTTGTGGCACATGAGTTAATTAAAAAATTAATAAATCCCAGTACAATTCCAGATAAAAACAATATAGCTGCACTTCCAAAGAATCTCCACAAAATTATTGAAACAATACATCCAATTATTAAATCATACAAGCCTATTGTTTTTAATAGATGCTTTAACTCATCCCCCATAAATTCACACTCCTTGCACATGCTGATATTATACTCTCAAAATATCATATTCAAAAATATCATTTTAATTCAAATTTGTGTAAATTAACATATTTTTTAATATTTAGTTCACCGTTCCTTCGTTTCTCTTTTGTTTGCTCGATTTCTCTTGAATTATTTTAAATTTTAACGAAATGATTACAAAAAATTAATGAAACAATCTATATGTTAAAGAATTTTTTGTAGTATTTTACAATATTAATATGTTACAATACATATGTACATTTACACCATATGTAACATTATATTAAAAATTAACATTTATTTTTTTCTGTTTCTTGTCGAAACATTTTTAAAAAATTTTACTAACAAATAATAATTATCCGTTGACAATAATTATTATTTGTTGTATGATTAATACATAGAGATGAGACGCAAGATTTTAGCAAATAAAAATAAATGTAATTTAATTGATTTAAGGAGGAATATATTATGAAAAAATTCGTATGTACAGTTTGTGGTTATATTCACGAAGGAGAAACAGCTCCAGAAGTTTGTCCAGTATGTAAAGTAGGTGCTGATAAATTCGAAGAAATGTCAGGAGAACTAGTTTGGGCTGACGAACACAGAATAGGTGCTGGTGCTGGTGTTGACGCAGAAATCGTTGAAGGTTTAAGAGCTAACTTCACTGGTGAATGTACAGAAGTTGGAATGTACTTAGCTATGAGCAGACAAGCTGATAGAGAAGGATACCCAGAAGTTGCTGAAGCTTATAAGAGAATAGCTTTTGAAGAAGCTGAGCATGCTGCTAAATTCGCTGAATTATTAGGTGAAGTTGTTGTTGCTGACACTAAAGAAAACTTAAGAGTTAGAGTTGATGCTGAATATGGCGCAACTGATGGAAAATTAAAACTTGCTAAGAGAGCAAAAGAACTTGGATTAGACGCTATCCACGATACAGTTCATGAAATGTGTAAAGATGAAGCTAGACACGGAAAAGCTTTCTTAGGATTATTAAACAGATATTTCGGTAAATAATCTCCCAAAACTAAATTTGTTTGCCTATATACCTTATATAAAAAACACCATAGTCATTTGACTGTGGTGTTTTTATTTTCGAATTAAACCACAATTGTTAGAATTATAACAATCATTTTAATTCAAAAAAATGATTATTCATACTAACGAAATATTCAATTATAATCTTATTCTATCTATATTTTCATGTATCTATAAATATGGCCTCATTCTAATATTATATAATATGAAGTAATTTTTTCACATTCATTCATTATTTTCATTTATCCGTCTATTCTTCAAACAAAAAAGCACTAGAAATTATCACTAATTTCTAGTACTTTTTATGATTAAAATATTATTTAGTTCCGAACAAACGATCACCAGCATCGCCTAGGCCTGGTACTATATATCCATGTTCATTTAACTTTTCATCAATTGAAGCTAAGTATATATCAACGTCTGGATGTGCTTCCATAACAGCTTTTACGCCTTCTGGTGCTCCAACAAGACACATAAGTCTTATATTCTTTGCTCCTCTTTTCTTTAAAGCATTGATTGCATCAATAGCAGATCCACCTGTAGCAAGCATTGGATCTGTAACGATTATATCTCTTTCTTCAATATCTTGTGGTAATTTACAGAAATACTCTACTGGCATTAAAGTTTCTTCATCTCTGTACATTCCTATATGACCAACCTTAGCAGCTGGTATAAGCTTAAGCATACCATCAACCATTCCAAGACCTGCTCTTAATATTGGAACTATGGCAACTTTCTTACCTGCAAGCATTTGGCATTTAGCCGTACAGATTGGTGTCTCAATTTCAACTGTTTCTGTTTGAAGATCTCTTGTTACTTCATATGCCATAAGCATTGCAACCTCTTCAACTAACTCTCTGAAATACTTAGATCCTGTGTTTTTATCTCTCATAAATGCTAACTTATGTAGTATTAATGGATGATTGATTTGTGTAACTTTACTCATTATATGTACCCTCCTTAGATTATCTACTGTATTCTTTTTCTATATCAGTAATTTTATTAACTCTGTTTTGGTGTCTTCCGCCTTCAAATTCAGCACCAAGAAAAGCATCAACTATATCTAAGGCTAATCCAGGTCCTACGACTCTTTCACCCATAGCTAATATATTTGCATTGTTATGCTCTCTAGTTGCATGTGCACTAAATGTATCACTACATAAAGCTGCTCTAACTCCTGATATTTTATTTGCAGCTATGCTTATTCCTATACCTGTTCCACAAATTAAGATACCAAAGTCAAATTCTTTAGCTACTACAGCTTTTCCAACAGCATTTGCATAATCTGGATAATCACATGATTCTTCTGTGTACGTTCCGAAGTCTTTCACTTCAATTCCCTTTTTCTCAAGATGTTTAATTACATCTTTCTTAAGTCTTAATCCACCGTGGTCACTACCAATTGCTATTTTCATAAATTACCTCCACTAAACTTCTAAGATATCAAAGCCAGCACTTTTTTTAAGTCTATTCATTATCGCTGTACCAACCCCAACTTCCTCAAATGCTTCACAAAGTATTATGTTTACATCCATACTATCAAAGCTTCTAAGTACCTTAAATAGGTTTTTTCCTATATCATTTAAATTTTCTCTTGAACCAAGAGATACAACTATTTGATTTTTATATAAATCTTTAGTTTCATCAGTGGCTATAACGCCTACCTTTTTATCTTGTTCATTATAATTTAATACCATTTCACTAATTTTTGCAACTACTTTATCAATTTCACCAGATACTATTTTAACTGGCGCCTTTGGAGCATAGTGTCTATACTTCATTCCAGGTGCCTTTGGTCTAAAATCCTCTTTAGGTTTTGATAATATAGCTGGATCAATGTATGCATTGCTATCAACGGTTTGAAGCATCTCTAATGTAACAGCTCCTGGTCTTAATACACAAATCGGATTAACAGTACAATCTACTATAGTTGATTCTACCCCAACTATACTGTTTTCGCCTCCAATAATATAATCTACCTTCCCATCTAAGTCTTCAACACAGCTTTCCATATCTGTCGGACTTGGCCTTCCTGATATATTAGCCGATGGTGCAGCAATTGGTACCCCTGAGGCCTTGATAAGTTCCCTTGCTATATTATTTTGAGGCATCCTTATACCTATAGTATCAAGTCCAGCACTTGTAATACTTGGTACTATTTCTTTCTTATTTAATATAATTGTTATTGGTCCTGGCCAAAACTTCTGCATTATATCCTTTGCCATATCTGGAACTTCTGTAACATACTCATCTATATTAAAATCTGCAACATGAATTATAAGCGGGTTATCCTGTGGCCTTCCCTTCGCTTCAAAAATTTTAGCTACTGCTTTTTCATTTAAAGCATCTGCTCCTAATCCATATACAGTTTCCGTTGGAAAAGCCACAATACCTCCGTCTCTTATCTTAAGTGCTGCATCATTTATTATTCTCTTATCTACGGCATTCTCACTCAACATCGCAACTTTTGTTTTCATCACTTTTCCCCCACCTTAATAGTTAAAATAAATTTATCATTACGAATCCAAATATTATACCAATGATAATCCACATTGCATTAGAGTAACTTTTATTTAATTCATTACTCTCTGGCAGCATTTGACCAAATGCAACATAAATCATTATTCCACTAGCAAAGGCTATACTATAACCCAAAAATGCTGTGGATATGTTATTCATTATTATACCAAGCCAAGCACCTATTACTGTTGGAAATGCTACTAAAAAGCTATACCACAGTATCT
Source organism: Clostridium culturomicium (assembly GCF_000821305.1). Lineage (GTDB taxonomy): Bacteria > Bacillota > Clostridia > Clostridiales > Clostridiaceae > Clostridium_J > Clostridium_J culturomicium. Next base: position 433,633 of record NZ_CCXK01000015.1, read on the forward strand.
TGAATGGATTCTTGCCCGCAGCAATTAATGGAGCTGCTATCGCTATTCCTTCTGGGATATCATGAATGGATATTAAAATACTCATTTTAACACCTAATCCTGACCCCTTAACAAAACCAAATCCCATAATAATTCCTTCTGGGAAGTTATGCATCATGAGTCCTAAAGCCATTAATATTGCTACCTTAGTATGATTTATTCTCGTAGCAGAAATCTGATTACTGTCATTAGCTATCTTTATCATTCTATCCACTAGATATATTATTGCTATACCAATAACTATTACAATGAGAGTCTTAAAAAATCCAATATGTTCTATTGAATCTGGTATTAACTCTAAAAAAATTATTGATATAATTATGCCTGTCGCAATGGACAATAATGTACCTAAAAGTTTTTCAGTAGGATTTTTTATAGATACACCTATAAAGGCACCCACCATAGTTCCTATCAGGGATACCACTGCCGAAAATATCCCTATAATAAATATTGTATTATTCATAATCCCCCTCCATAAATAATAAACTTCACTTAAATATATTTATGGAGTGCTGATTTTATTCAGCTTTAAAGTTTTTGCCTTAGAGCGTATTCAAATTTCTATATTCTTTTATGTTTTTTACAGCACTTTCAGTAAATATAGCCGATACTGAATACTTATATAGTAAGTCTAATAAAAGGTATTTCTTTGCTCCACCTCTTCTAACTATAAAATAATAGTAGCTTCCACTTTCAGGCATTTTTATTTTTCTGTAATGCTTCTCGATATCAGAATACTTTTCAAGGGCTTTTTTAGTTACAACTCTCATTCTTTTATTTCTAAAATTTGATTTAGTTATTATTAAGATATCAAAATACTTCTCATTTGGAATTGTATGTACTAAAGCAACCTTGCTGTAAGAGATTTTATACTTTACTCTCCCACCCAGTATAGAAATTGCAATTTTATCATTTACCAGCTCACTCTTCAGATATTCCTCATTATATCTCATAATCATAAGGGCAAGTATTAATGCCTCTATAATCACCAGATATCCTAAAAAAAATGTTGTTATCTGCTTTGTGAGCCATAACACCATAGGCAATAACAGAAAAATAAAGCCCATGGATAGCATAAATCTTACATAAGATTTTCTTTGCTTCTTCAGGACTTTATTTATATCCATATACTACTCTCCTAATCCTTTAAAAGGCAAATTAGATGCCATTACCCATTTCTTTCATTTTTTCTGCTTGGTCTGTAGTTATTAATGCATCAAGCATTTCATCTATATCCCCATCTAAGAACGCTTCTAACTTATAAAGAGTTAGTCCTATTCTATGGTCAGAAACTCTTCCTTGAGGATAGTTGTAAGTTCTTATTCTCTCACTTCTATCTCCAGTTCCAACCTGGCTCTTTCTGTCATCAGCTATTCCTTTTGCTCTTTCAGCTTCAGCTGCTTCAAACAATCTAGCTCTTAAGATTTTTAATGCTTTTTCTTTGTTCTTTAACTGTGATTTTTCATCTTGGCAAGATACAACAAGTCCTGTTGGAAGGTGAGTCATTCTTACTGCTGAGTCAGTTGTATTAACGCACTGACCACCGTTTCCTGATGCTCTGAACACGTCAACTTTAATATCATTCATGTTTATATCAATATCTACATCTTCAACTTCTGGAAGAACTGCAACTGTAGCAGTTGATGTGTGAATTCTTCCACTTGATTCTGTATCTGGGACTCTCTGAACTCTATGAACTCCACTTTCATACTTTAACTTACTATAAGCTTTATCGCCTTTAACCATGAATACAACTTCTTTAAATCCACCGATATCAGTTTCATTAGCACTCATAATTTCAACTTTCCATCTATGTCTTTCAGCATATCTTGTGTACATTCTAAATAAGTTTGCTGCAAATAGAGCTGCTTCGTCTCCACCCGCTCCACCTCTAATTTCGATAAATACGTTCTTATCATCATTAGGGTCCTTTGGTAATAAAAGAATTCTTATTTCATCTCTTACTGTTTCAACTTGCTCTGTTAATGCTTTAATATCCTCTTGAATCATTTCTCTCATTTCTCTATCTGATTCTTCATTAAGCATTTCTTTATTATCTGCTAATGCAGCTTCTGCTTCTTTGTACTCTCTGTACTTTCCAACTATAATTTCAACCTCTGCATGCTCCTTACATAACTTCTGCCATTCTTTTTGGTTAGCCATTATGCTTGGATCACTAATTTTGTTGGATAATTCATCATATTTGTTCTCTAAAAAATCTAATCTCTCTAACATATATATAACACTCTCCGTATTTAATCTTAATCTCTTTTCATATCGTAATATTATAACATAATTTTACGTACATTGACTATTAAATGAAAGATGAAAAATGAAAAATTAATGTAGAAACTCCTTTTGAACTTCTTAATACTTTTCCAAGACTTCTGTAGGAATCCTTTCCATAACCCTTCACCCTTAATCTTTCCTTATTAATTTCTAATGAAACTCAACCTTACCATATTTTGGTGGAGCTACTCACCTGAGTAACTTCGAGATACTAAATTAATGATTTAGACCCTCACTTAAGTTCTGCTTGCCAAATCATAGGCTTGAAGCATCATCTAAGGTAATTTCCCTATAACAACTCTAAAATTACCACCTAAATCCCTCAGGCTGTATATATCAATAAAGCCGTTTTCTCTTAAAAGCTCTTTAGTCTCTTGTTCTTGATTATACCCTATTTCAAAACACATATAACCACTTGGATTTAAAAGCTCTTTTCCGTCTTCACAAATACGTCTATAAAACTCTAGCCCATCTGGTCCACCAGATAACGCTAAATGAGGTTCATAATTTTTAACATCTTCCATAAGCGTTGGAATTATGTGTTCCTCGATATATGGCGGATTTGAAACTATCATGTCAAATTTCATCTTTTCCTTTAAAGGCCTCTCAAACAAATCACTTTTTATGATGTTGGTTCTTCTTTCAAGTCCAAGAATCTCTTGGTTTCTGCTACTAACCTCTATAGCCGTATCGCTTATATCATATAGGCAGACCTTAGTGTCTTCCATATGCTTTCCAATAGCTAAACCTATGGCACCACTTCCACAACACATATCACATATTGTTTTCAACTGATTATTTTTTATAATTGTTAAGCATTCTTCCACAAGAATTTCAGTATCTGGTCTTGGAATTAAAACTCCTTCTTTCACATAATAATGAAGTCCCATAAATTCTACATCATTAAGAATATATGCTATTGGCATTTTTTCTTTTCTCTTTTTTAAAAGCTCCTCAAATTTTACTTCTATCTCTTTAGATAGCTCTTCATTTCTATTCATAATTAGATATAACTTATCAACATTTAATACTCTGCTTAATAAAAGCTGCGTATCAATTATATAAGACTCAATTTGAGCTTCTTTTAATAAATTATACCCACTTGATAATGCTTCACTTATATTCATATTATTCCTCGTTTATTCTATTCTAACCCTTCTGCCGCCTTAAGAGACGCGATTGCAACCTCTAGCATTTTTTCATCAGGTTCTTTTGTAGTTATCTTTTGCAATAATAGTCCTGGCCATGCAATAATTTTTGATATAGTACTATCACTTTTTCCAAGCCATCTGATGATTTCATATGTTACTCCTGAAACTAAAGGTAATAATAAAATTCTTGAAACAACCCTTTGTCCAAGTGATTCCCATCCTGTAAATGAGAAAATAATTATACTAATTACCATTACTAAGAACATGAAATTTGTTCCACACCTAGGATGAAGTCTGCCAAACTTTTGAGCATTTTCTGGAGTTAGATCAATTCCATTTTCATAACAGAAAATAGTTTTGTGTTCTGCCCCATGATATTGATAAAGTCTATATATATCCTTCATTTTACCAATAAGCACTATATACGTTAAGAATATCAAAACTCTTATTACACCTTCTAATATATTTAATGCCAAAGCATTATCCGTTACATATTTTTTCATAAGACTAGCCAAAGTTGTTGGCAATATAAAAAATAATATTACTGAAAAAGTTAAAGATAAAACAAGAGATATTCCCATTAAAATACTATCTCCCTTATCCTTAAATGTTTTATCAAACCACTTATCAAATTTAGACTCTTCCTCTTCTTCATCTTCAAAAAAAGATGCCGAATACTCTAAGCTCTTTATTCCCACTATTAACGATTCTATTAAAGAAACAAAACCTCTTATAAGCGGAAGCCCAAGAATTTTATTTTTTTTAGTATAACTAGAACTATTTTCTGTCTTTATCTCAATATTTCCATTTGGAAGCCTTACTGCAGTTGCAAGCCCTTTGGTTCCTCTCATCATTACACCTTCAATTACGGCTTGCCCCCCAACGGTTGTCTTCTTCTCCATAATTACACCTACCTTTTCTACAACTTATTTATAAAGAATTTTCATATTGTAAAAAATAGAAATTTTATTTAATTACTTATTACTCATTCCAAGCTATAATACTCCCAGCTTATGAATACCTTAGAGTATAAATTAATATACCTATGAATTCATCTTACTTATCTCATTTCTTCTGACATAGCTTTGAATTTAAAATAACACTCTGCACAAAGAGACTCATACTCCACGTTATCTTCCATATCTATGGCAACCTGCTCTCCCTCAAATACAAACTTACCATTAATTTTTCTTCCATTAACAATTGCTTTTTTACCACATTTACAAATCGTCTTCAACTCTTCCAAGCTATGCGCAAGTAACAATAACCTTTCGCTCCCCTCAAAGCCCTGCATTTGAAAGTCAGTTCTAAGCCCATAACAGATTACTGGTACATCCAGTATTACAGCAATTTTAAAAAGTTCGTCAACTTGTTTTGCTTTGAAAAACTGAACCTCATCCGCTAATATACAATGTATATCGCCATTCTCTTTTATATAATCTTCAACTGATTTAAAAATATTCTCTTCACTTCCTAGACACAAATCCACCTGTCTAGTTACCCCTAATCTAGAAACTATTTTCTCTCCACCCTTTGTATCAGTTTTAGGTTTTATTATAATCGCCTTCATGCCTCTTTCTTCATAGTTAAATGCTACTTGAAGAAGGTTTGTTGATTTCCCACAATTCATTGCTCCATATCTAAAGTATAGCTTACTCATTGTCATATTCCTCCATAGTATATTCATTCATTAATCATATACATAATATTTTATTAGAAATGATATGATTAATCAAATTAATATTCTATGTTCAAATACCAAAGTAAGTAAAAAATATTAAAAAAATCATTACCTTGACTGAAAAATATGCATATGTTATAATCTAATAGTTGATAATACGGATATATATGTAATATCGAAAGAGGTGAAATGTAATGCAAAACGGAATACATCCAAAGTATAACAATGAAGCTGTAGTTAAATGTGCATGTGGAAATACTTTTACAACTGGATCTGTTAAAGACGAGTTAAAAGTTGATATTTGTTCTCAATGTCATCCATACTTCACAGGTAAGCAGAAGAATGTAGATGTTGGCGGAAGAGTTGACAGATTCATGAAGAAGTTCAACCTTAAAAGCGAATAATCATATATATTTTTAAGTTAGGAGAAGTTTTACTTCTCCTATTTTTTTATTTTAAAAGCAACTTTAAAGAGTGATATGTTAAATATTCATTCTTTAAAGTTGCTTTTATTCTACTTCAATATATCTTGATTTTTAGATACTATTTCAAAAAACTCATCATTACTTTTAGTTTTAGATAATAATTCTAATAATTTTTCAGTTACTATCTGTGGGTTTCCTGTCTTATACATTATCTTTCTAATTGCATAAGATACTTCTAGCTGCTTTTGTGTAAATAATAAATCTTCTCTACGTGTTCCAGATTTATAAATATCAATGGCAGGGAATATTCTTCTTTCCTGAAGCTGTCTGTCAAGATGAACCTCCATATTACCAGTTCCCTTAAACTCTTCAAAAATCATATCGTCCATTCTACTTCCAGTTTCAACTAAAGCAGTTGCAAGGATAGTTAAACTTCCACCTTCCTCAACATTTCTCGCAGCTCCGAAGAACTTTTTAGGCATTAAAAGCGCACCAGTATCCAATCCCCCTGATAAGGTTCTTCCTGTTCTCGTTATTGTTAAATTATAGGCTCTTGCAAGTCTAGTTAAGCTGTCTAAAAGTATAATAACATCTTGCCCTTGCTCAACCATTCTCTTAGCTCTTTCTAGAACCATGTAAGCAACCTTAGCATGATGTTCTGGCTCTTCATCAAAAGTAGAGTAAATAACATCTCCTTTGATAGACCTTTGCATATCTGTAACTTCCTCTGGTCTTTCATCTATAAGAAGTACAATTACCTTTACCTCTGGATGATTCTCTGCAATACTATGTGCAATCTTCTTTAGAATAGATGTTTTTCCAGCCTTAGGCGGAGCTACTATTACGCCCCTTTGCCCCTTTCCGATAGGTGCAATAACATCCATTATTCTTGTGGATAAATCTCTAGAATCCGTTGTTTCAAGCTGTAATCTCTCCATTGGGTATATAGGAGTAAGTTTTTCAAAAGGCATTCTTCCAACAGCCTTTTCTGGGTTCTCTCCATTTATTTTGTTAACCTGAAGAAGAGCCTTATATTTCTCTCCATCCTTAGACATTCTAACCTTACCTTCAACTTCATCACCTGTTTTAAGATTAAATCTTCTAACCTGTGAAATAGATACATAAATATCATCATTTCCGCTTAGATAATTATTCATTCTTAAAAGTCCAAAGTTAGCATTGTCACTTAATTCAAATACACCTTTTGCCGTCTCTGATTCACTAATTAAACTTTTTAAACGTTCTCTTTTTTCTTCAGCTGAAACTACTCTTTCATCTGAATTTCCGTCTCCATTACTTCTACTCATATCGTAGCTTGAATTTTCTCTATTTCTCTCCGAATCTTTATTCACTTCAGAGCTTGAGTTTTCAATTTGTATCTCCGTACTATATGTACTTTCCGTATTGCCCTTCATTATATCGTTATCCTCTTCTGAGTTTTTCCTAGAAATTTTTTCTCTAAGAACAACTCCTTCTCTTTTAATTTCTGCCGGTTCTAATGTAGATTTCTCCATTTTTTCACTCATACTATTTTGTGATATTTTATCTATCTCATCAATTAACTCATTTTTTTTCAGCTTGGAAATATTCTTTATTCCTAATTCCTTTGCAATAGCCTTTAATTCTATAACACTTTTGCTATATAAATTACCATTATCCAAAGGATCACCTCCTAATTAATCTATAATTTTAAAACTAAACTACATTTTGGAATCATTTATATAAATTCGGCACAAATTTCTTAAAATGAAAATCGTAAAAGATTTTTAAAGGGAAAGCCTTCTATACTCAACTTGAAGAAGCGCTCTAAAAATAAGTTTGACTAATAAAACCAAAGATATACTTTGATTATATATCTTAGTATACACTACCTTTTTTATAATCTACAACATATTTACTTACTAGAATTATTACAAAATATTTGTAGCATTTTAAAACATAAAACATCTACTCCCTATTTTGTCCATAATTATATCATTTATTCAAATACTTGTCTTTATATAAATTTACATAAAACCAGTATGATAACCACTTTGTTTATAACATAATTTTATGCTTTTTCATCTTATACTGTAGTGTTTGTCTTGGTATGTCCAAAAAAACACTTGCTCTGCTTACATTGTAATCGCATATAATCAATGCTTCTTTTATATACTTCTTTTCCATTATCTCTAACCTGCATTTCAACGAAGTATTTAAATTTTCTTTTATATTAAGATCGCAGCTATCAATAATACCCTTTTGCTTCAATATAATAGCTCCCTCAATCAAATGTTCAAGCTCTCTCACATTGCCATCATAAGTTTTTTTCATAATAGCTTTTAAAGCTTCCTCCGTTATTCCATCTATATTAGCTTGTAATTTTAAATTATGTTTACTTATAAAACTATTAACTAAAAGTGGTATATCTTCTTTTCTTTCATCCAAAGCTGGAATATCAATTCTAATAACATTCAGTCTATAATATAAATCTTTTCTTAATCTATTAGTCTTAATTAAAATTTCTGGGTCTTCACTTACAGATGCAATTATTCTCACATCCACCTTCCGGATTTTATTTTCTCCAAGTCGTCTTAACTCACCTTCTTGTATAACCCTGAGAAGCTTTCCCTGAAAAGAAATGTCCATTGAGTTTAATTCATCTAAATATAAAGTCCCACCTTGAACAGCCTCAAAAATTCCTTCAGCTTCTACTGCACCAGTGAAACTCCCCTTACTAACACCAAAAAAAGTACTTTCTAAAAGATTTTCTGGAATTGCCGAACAATTTTGAGCTACAAATGGCTTTTTATATCTGATCGACTTACAGTGGATAGCTTGAGCCATCATCTCTTTTCCCGTTCCTGTTTCTCCATAAATAAAAACCGGTGAAGAAGTTTGACATGCCATCATACCGATAGCTTTTACTTTATTAATTTCATCACTAACCCCTAAAATATCATTAAAGCAATACACCCTTAACCCCTCCTTCAAAACCTAACAACGAAAAACCTTCCTATACTCTTCACTTAAAATTAATTCCTAATCTTGATTAATAAAAAAAGAGTTACACACATTTCATTGGTGCATAACTCTTAAATGTAATTTATTATTATTTTACTTTGATTGTGGCTTCTAGTTTTGTATTTATGATTTCATTTTTAGCAACAATAACATCATAATCTACATTAATTTTTCCGCCATCTTCATTTATATCTATTTTTACTTTATTAGTTTTGATTCTGATAGATAAAGCACCATGTGGTGTGTTGTAAAGAATAGCTGCTCTTTTACCATTCTTAAATTCCATAGTTGTGTTTATATCACCAGTTCTAATCATATTAAAATAATTTTCCCCAATACGGAATGTTGTTACTGTATTTCCTAAACCAGATAGTTCTGTTTCATTATATGTTGCAACAAATTCATCATTTTCTTTAACAAATGTTCCTGGACTAACTATTTCAATACGTTCCTGTTCCTCATTATTTTGAACACTGCATACACTAATAACTGCATCCTTACTCATAATCCACCCCTCACTTCCCAGTAAATACTCTTATTGGATTATATGGGCATCTAACTCTGCATCAGTTGCACAAACCTCATCGATAGTTCCATGATTCTGTTCACCGAATTTAGCATATTTTACAGTAACCTTTGGTTCATCTTTTCCTTTACTATATCTTATTGCCACTTTAGCAGCAAAACTTATTACTTCTTCTGTAGCTTCGCCTATGATAACAACCATAGAACCATTAAAATCTTTAACTAATAATATAGTATCATCTTTACCTAAATACTTCTTAAGTAGTGCTACTTCATCTTGAGTTCTTGTTGAAATAACCTTAGCATTAGGCGTTACTCTAAAGTGACGTCCAACTCTTAATAAGCCTAATTCTCTCTCTTCTGGATCTTTATTGAAAGATAAAAGTTCTTTAAGTCTTACTGAATAGTTTGGTTCAGTAAGTTTGCAGCCCCCTGCTGGAGATGGATATTCTTTAATTCCCCACTGCTCTGCAAGTTCCATTTGAACCTTTCTAGATCTTCCTTGAATGTTCATAAGCTTCTCTCTATCAACTAGCCCATTTTCCTCCATCTCTGTTGGAGCAAGCATCTTTGCACAAAGTGGTCTTAAAATCTTTGATTCAATTCCACTTTCCTTCTTAACTCTATCTAAAGCCATTCTGTTTTGTGACATCGGTCTTTGGTTTAAAACTTCACCTGTTATTATAAAATCTGCTTCTAGTTCCTCTAATAACTGTCCACAGTATCTCATCATCATAGCATGACAGTCTATACATGGATTCATATTCTTACCATATCCATTCTTTGGGTTTTTAACCATCTCAAAATGAGCTGGACTAAAATCCACTACTTTTAAAGGAATATCAATTTGCTTTACCATCTTTTTCGCATTTTCTTCATTAAAGAAATGAGATCTAAAACAAATCCCTATTACATCAATTCCTTGATCTTTAATTAATTTTGCTGCAAGAATACTGTCTAATCCACCTGAAACCATTGCTAATGCTCTTGTCATAATATTTCACCTAACCTTTTTATAATATGGTGTACCATATGCTATAAAACTAACATAAGAATTCTTCATTGGTACAGTCTCATTCTACTATTATCTGCTCTTATAATCAACTTGAAAGTAATGGTTTAATACAAACATATCTACTTTTTTCTTAAAAATAAATGCAGCACTAGCATATTAACCTCTTTCTATTGCTAATTCGATTAACTCATTAATAAGCTCATTATATGGAAGACCTGATGCTTCCCACATCTTAGGATACATACTTATACTTGTGAATCCAGGAAGTGTATTAACCTCATTTAAATATACCTCTCCAGTTTCCTTATCAACAAGGAAATCTACTCTAGACATTCCAGCACAGTCAAGTTTTTTATAAATTTTAACTGCTTGCTCTCTAATATGCTTCATTTCTTCATCATTTAAAGCTGCTGGTATTAGTAGCTTTGAAGATGCATTTTGGTATTTTGCCTCATAATCATAGAACTCTTTAGCCGGAATAATTTCTCCAGCAATAGAAGCCTTTGGATCATCATTTCCAAGAACAGCTACCTCTATTTCTCTTGCATTAAGACCAACCTCAACAAGTACTTTTCTGTCATGTTTTAGAGCTTCTTCCAAGCCATTTTTCAATTCTGATAGGTTATGTGCCTTAGTTATACCAACAGATGAACCACTGTTAGCAGGTTTTACAAAGCATGGGTACCCTAATTTACTTTCAATTGCATCTGTAAATTGTTTTGTATCTTTACTGTAATCAAAAGCATTTACAACTACATAATCAGCTTGTTTTATTCCCTCATGCTCTAATAAATACTTTGTATAAACCTTATCCATACAAACTGCAGAGCTCATTACTGATGGCCCTACACATGGAAGATTCATAAGTTTGCAGAACCCCTGCATTGTACCATCTTCACCATACATTCCATGAAGAACTGGGAATACTACATCAACTTCTTTATTAAGTAATAGATTGATTCCACCTTCAATTTTATTTTCAGAATCACTTTCCCATTTCCCACTGCCTATATTATCTACATTACCCTTATACTGAAACCATTGTCCATCTTTAGTTATTCCTATTGGATATACAACATACTTGTCATTATCTATATTTTTTAAAACAGAAGTAGCAGACACTCTAGAAACCTCATGTTCTGTTGATTGACCGCCAAACAATATTGCTATTTTCTTTTTCATTAATATCACTCCTAAAAATATTTATCCTCTGTACACCTTATTCATAGATAAAATAAATAGTGAACACAAATAATTATACTCTTTATTTTATCCATGTTCACTATCATATTCAATAAATGATCCTCCAAATCTTTGATTTGATTATCAGAACTTAAGTGAGAGTTTAAATCTTTGATTTAGCACCTCGTACTTACTAAGCTGATTACTCCACCAACCGCATGTGAGGCAGAGTTTCTTCATCATTTTATTGTATTATTATTTTATTTTACTACTTCATAAGTCCTTTAAACATTTCAGCTACCTTAAACTTTACTACTACATTTTTATCTTCAGTATTATCTACTACCTTTACACTTTTGTTATCATTCTTATCAGTTTTATTATCATTTTTACTAGTTTTTTTATTATTCTCCTTACTTGTATTATCAACCATATTAAACTCATCTTCATTTAATACGCTTTTCATCTCTTTTTCAGTTTCTTCATAAGCAACTTCGCCCTTAGTTATATCAACAAAGCATATAGGCGGAAACATTACACACCACCAATTCTGACCTTCTCCACTTCCTATAATAATTCTATAAGCTTCATATTGGCCTTGTGGCAAAGTTATATTTCCATAAGTTTTAACTGGAAAATACTCTTTAGATAAAGTTGATTGAACTTTATAATCATATCCGTTTTCTTCAATAACTCTCTCTGCAATCTTTAAAATCTCCTCATTCTTCTCAGTTAATATTATTCTTGATTCTTCAATACTTGTACTTTCTTTAAGTATTGGCTGTATATATTTTAAAACTTCATCACGAACCTTTAATTTAAGCTCTTGATCCGCTTTTCCATCACTATTTGCTATAACATGAAATCTAATTAGTTTTTCAGCGATTTCCTCAACCGTTATATCTTCTTGCCCATCCACTTGATTATCCATATCCTTGCTTTGAGCTTTTACCGTATTTATATTTATAAATCCAATAGTAATTATCATTAAAAGTAAAGTGACAATAATTCCAGGTATATTTTTCTTCATGTTTTTTCCTCCCCCAACACTTTCATCTATACTCAAATTATTGCCACTTGGACAAGTTATATACATAACTTTTAAATTTATTTGATCTTTAATTTATAATTCCTACAGTTCTAATTTGATTTTTAACTACTATAGAAATCTCTGCTTTTTGAAATTCCTCTGACCAATTATCCTTAATGCTTTCCCAAAGTTTATAATGATATTTTTTCACCTTATCTTCAATTTCTAACACATCTAGTTTTAAATCATTCTTTGTTCTGTAAGCTACCTCTAGCAGTTCCTTCTCCATCTGTGTATTTAATTCTTCTTCAAGAATTTTAATATCTTTAGCTTCGATTTCCTTAGCATCAGTATAATATCCTGCTAAATCCCCCTCTGTAAAAATAGAGTATTTTAAATGTAGTTTATTATCTATGTATTTTATATCTAAATTAGAATCCACAGTCTCTATATAATAATCTATGGGATGACCTCCGCTGGTAACAACCTTTTTACTTGAACCAATATCACTTCTAAGAATTTGTACATTTTCTATTTCATTATTATTTAAGTAAGCTTTTATTTTATTGTTTTCTATAACAGCGACGCCTTCTAACTCAATTTCGTCCTCACTTTTTAAATCAAATACAGGAAGCATGCTTATAGACTTAGACTTAACCATATCAATGTACTTAGTTAATGTTATAGGAGATATAGTACCCGTAATTCTGCTGTTTCCAAGAAGATTTGTTATATAACTATCTATACCGTCCTCCATCATTGGCTTAACCTTTATATAATCCTCTGTATTTCCTTTAACTATAGCCATGATTATAGACCTATTTAAATTAGGTTCTCTCTCAATATAATCTAAAATCTCCTTTTCTAATTCTGGATAGTCAAAAACCTTATTGCTCAAAAGAAGAAGCTTGCTATGTCCAAAATGAAGACTTCTGCTACTCATACTCGCAGCTTTAAAATATGCATCTGTTGGTGAATATCCATCTACAGTTAATGAAAGTCCTTCTGTTGTTCCCTTTTGTGTATCCATATGACGTAAATCTGGGAAGCCATAAGTTATTTTAACCATATTCATATCTTTATAATTATTAATATCTACATCTTCCGATAGGGATTCCTTTTTATCTACGTCACTTCCAACATCTATTCCTATGGTTGAAACGAAAGCTCTCCTATCAATCTCAATTCTATCCCAGCATCCTGTAAGTAACAGTGCTAATGATAATACTAAAATTAAATTCAAAACTTTATTTTTCACTAACACTCCTCCTTCTAACTCCAAATAAACTTACAGCTAAAGTTAAGCCTATGATTATTAAAAGTACCCCTATAAATCCAATTCTAAGATAATTAAACCTTAAATTTCTCACATCAATTATATTTTCAGGTATCATAGCTGCAAGATATACAATAGGTACATATATCATTGATGAGATTCTAACATCCTCAATATTGAATACATCTTTTAAAATAATAGATGAAAAATAGTATATATTTGCAAAAGAGGTAAAATAAAATATAACCCATAAAGCCATTATCAAGCTATCCCACTTCTCTAAAATTCCACTGCTTGAGCTGATAGACTGCAGCATTGTTATTGTAGGAAAAATGCTATCCGCTGTTTGTACAGACGATAAGGTTGCTGAAACCAAAATTAAAATAATAATATAAAATATTGTAACGAAAATACTGCTTTTAAAGATTATAGATTTAATCTTTTTTCTTTTCTTTACATAAGGCATTAATATGAATGCCATAGAAAATCCATTAAACAAAAATAATATTTCAAAGCTAGATAAAAAATAATCTTTTACGGGATACCCTCCTATCGGAAGCAAATTACTAAAATCTGCTGCTGGAAGAGTTAATAGAAGCATTATTCCTATTGGTACAAACATTATCCAAAATACTATTTCATTAAAATGAACCACATTAGCAAGACCACCTCTGCTTAGATACATACCAATGAATATAAATGTTGCTATTATAACTTCCGTCGGCGTATTTTTTAATAAATACATCGATATTACTTCTGAAAAAGTCCTAAGGGATAGTGCTAATACTATTAAAGTTAATATTGAATATGCAACTGCTACTATTTTCCCAATAAGCCTTCCATAATTGCTGGTCAAGATAAATGTTAAGTCTTTAAATTTATTCAAACTAATAACTTTATATATTAAATATAAAATTATTAAAATTTCCACACCAGTAATCAATGCTGAAATCCAGCCACTTGGCCCCACATATTTTGCAACAATAGAAGGTGCGTAAAATATTCCAACACCTATCATCGAAACTGAAAGACTTACAAACAGAGCAAATTCTTCAATAAATCCTTTTTTCTCCATAGTTCATCCTCCTTAATTAGTATCTTCTTTTTGTCTTATAGTATTGCGAGGCTTCAAAAACTCTGGTCTTTTTATAAATCTATTTAAAGGTAGTCTCACAAATAAATCTTTCATATCACTCCATACCAAGTCTACTGCAGGTGCTAAGTATGGAATACCAAAACTCTTAATCCTGGTTAAATGAATTACTAGGAATATTACCCCAAGCATTATTCCATACAAACCCAAAACCGCAGATAAAATAATAATCATAATTCTAAAGTATGTAAATGCAGCCGTTACTTCATAGTTAGGAATCAAGAAAGTAGTTATTGCCGTTGTCCCTAATATAATGATCATTATCGGACTAACTAACCCTGCACTTACAGCTGACTGACCAATAATTAAACCACCAACAATACCAATAGTTGAGCTTATAGCCTTTGGAAGCTTTATTATGGCTTGAATCAAAAACGCTAATGCAGCTTCCATTAAAAATACTTCTACATAAGCCGGAAATGGAACACCCTCCCTTGATGCAGCAATAGTATATGCCAGCTTTGTAGGAATTAAGTCTGCGTGGAAGGATGTCACTGCCACATATAGAGCAGGCATAATAAGAGATGTCATAATCCCTATTAATCTCAGAAATCTTACAAAGGTTCCAGTTATCCAGCTAGAATAATAATCATCTGGTGCTTGGAAGAAATCAACTAATACAGCAGGCACTATAAGTACAAAAGGTGAACCATCCACTATAATTCCAATTCTGCCTTCATATAAAGCTGCCGAAACCACATCTGGTCTTTCAGTGCTTTGGACCTGCGGAAATGGGGTATTTTCATTATCCTCAATAAACTGCTCTATGTATCCGCTGTCTAAAATGGCATCTATATCAATTCTTTTCAATCTCCTTCTTAATTCTTTTAAAACTTCTATGTTTACAATGTCATCTATATACACTAAGGCTATGTCTGTTTTAGACCTTACACCACATTGAGATGCTTCTACTTTTAGCCCTACATCCCTAATTCTTCTTCTAAGCAGTGCAGTGTTAAATCTAATAGTTTCAGTAAACCCTTCCCTAGGTCCCCTTATAACAGTTTCTGATGAAGGCTCCGAAACTCCCCTGTTGGGCCAGCTTCTTGTGGCAATAATTATAGCGCCAGGATATCCATCAATGAATAAAAGAGTTTCTCCTGACAATGCTGCTGCTAAGCCATCAGTCATTGTTTTTACTTCTCTCATATCCGATACAGAAATAACTCTTGATTTTAGCTCTACCGGATCTGTTACCTCACCCGCCATCTCCATCAATGGCTCTACAACGTAATCATCTAATAAAATTTTATCTGCCATTCCATCAATGTACACTAAAGCACAAAGAATGTTCCCGCAATTAAACTCTCTAAAAACCATATCACTGGTATCCTTAAAGAGGTCTCTGACATAAGCCATATTCTCTTTTGTACTTTTAGAAATATTAGTGCGTACCTTTTCCTTCATAGCCTAAACTCCCTTCTCTTCTATGTTATAACCATGTCTGCCTAACAATATATAATCCAACAGTAATAATTGCCATAACAACTCCAATAGCTATACTTTGATTTCTAGCCCTCTGCTTATTCTCTCTCTTAAAATATCTCGAGTCCGAAACAATGAGCATGTAAGCCGAAGCTAAAACTAACAAAACCAAGTACATATCTATTCGTTCTATAAATGTTTCTATCACAGTTCACGTCTCCTTAAATTTCATAATATACTTCACTTTAGTTTGAGCTTTAAATAAAAATAATATACAAATAAGAAGGGTATCGAGAATTTAAATTCACGATACCCTTTACTTACTTTATAACCACTATATTGTTGAAGTTACAAAGACCTCTTTATATTTATCTTTTAACATTTCAGCACATTTATTTGCTTTTTCCTCACTATCAAAAAAGCCAAACACTGTCGGCCCGCTTCCACTCATCATTGAGCCTAAAGCTCCTTCTGCACACATAAATTCTTTTATTCTTGAAATCTCCTCATGTTCTTTTAATGTAACTAACTCTAACAAATTCATCATATTATCAGCTACATATTTTAAATCATCCCTATTCATGGCTTCAATCAACTCATCAACCTTTGGATGCTGTTTAACTTCGCTAAGTTTAAATCCTTTATAGGTAGCAATAGTTGAAACTCCAAAGTTAGGCTTAACTACTACTAACAGCTTATCCTTAAACGGTTTAAGCTCAGTAATAACTTCCCCAATTCCCTCACACAAGGCTGTTCCACCTTTTATACAATAAGGTACATCAGCCCCAATTTTAACTCCAAGCTCCATTAACTCTTTATCACTTATTTCAGGCTTATATAAATCTCTCATGGCCCTTAGTGCCGCTGCAGCATCAGTGCTTCCCCCTGCCATACCAGCCTCTACAGGTATGTTTTTCTCAATATGAACTGAAATTGCCTTTTCAACACTATACGTGTTACAAAATAACTCTATAGCCTTATATACTAGATTTCTATTGTCAGTAGGTACAAAGGATTTATTGCTAGTTATCTTTATTCCCTTCGCACTTTTTTTTAATTCAAGTTCATCATAAATATTTACCGTCTGCATAATCATTTTTAAAAGATGATAGCCGTCATCTCGCTTTCCGATTACATCTAAAGCAATATTAATTTTTCCATAGGCCTTAACTTTCATAATTCAAACACCTCACTAACAAAGAGAATAAGCTTTTTATATAGAAACGTCAAGCGTGAATGCACAAAATAAAAATGCCATAGAAGTCAATTTCTTAACCCCCATGGCACTAACAGCTATACTATTGCTCTTCCTGGAATTATTAACTTTTGAGATGGTTTAATATCCTCATCGTCATATAAATCATTTAATCCAATAATTTCTTCTATTGTAGTTAAGTATTTTTTAGCAATTCCCCAAAGAGTATCTTCAGGCTGAACTACATAAATAATAATACTTGCCTTTTTCTTTGGAACTTCACCATCATTAACAGACATACTAACAACAAATTTATTTTTGATTGTATAGAATACCTTGCAGTGAACTCTCACAACAGCTCTAATGTTAATATTACCGCCTTCTAAGCTGCCTTCGATGGATTCTAATGCAACACTAGCTACAGCCTGCATATTTGGATTGGTACCTGCTATATCAACTTTAGCACTAAATGGTATCTCATCCTCCATGTTAACAAGATAATGTTCATCGTCTTCAGATGCATAAATTACACATACTTTTAATACACCCTCAACTTCAACCTTATCATTCTTAACATACTTATCACTGATTGTTACAGCTCCTGTTGTCATTATAACCTTAACTGGTTTTAAATCATCATTTTTAGTTTCAATATCACCTTTAACTATACACTCATTATACCCATGACCCTGGATAACATTAATATTATTTTCCTTAGTCTCCATATCAAGATGCTTAGTTGGAGAATATCCATCTTGAATTACTTCAACTTCTTCTTTATACATAACGTTAGTAGTAGCTTTTACTATAAATTCTACATCTATAATTCTGCTTTCTCCCATATCATCTTGTCTAACATCATATTCAAAAGAATTCAAGCAGAAATCAGTAAAGTACTCCATATTTGGTTTTAATTCATCTACTGTTACTTCCTTATACAATGGCACATTATCTGAAATACAGAATAACTCTCTTCCATTCTTGCCTTTATATAATATAGAAACAGTTGCCATAGCCTCTATTTTTAGGCCTCCATCATGTATTCTAACATCTTTTTTACCAATCAATACATTGTACTTAACAACCTTTAAGCACTCATTTTTCTCCATGTCAATCTTCATTTCAGCTTTACCAACTAATTCTGCTTCTATTGGTTCCATAACCTTATCAACAGTCATTGGCTTCTTCAAGAATTGAATATCCTTACCTTCATGAACATCTTTAACAATTTCAAAAGAATTTATATTGTATCCATTACATCTACATACCATAAATCCTTGAATTGATATCTTTCTTTCATTAATAATAACACAGTCCATATGTTCAATATTCAATTCTACATCACAATACATATTAGCTTGAGCCCCAACCATATTAATTGACTCTGCCATATTACCATTGTAAGTAACTGAATGTGCTTCTGTAGCACCACTGTCTTTTGCCATATAAAGAATCGTATATTGCAACTGACCTTCTAAATTAACCTTATCAGTTCCAACTTCTTTATTAGTAATCATAGGTTTAACATCTAACATTAGTATGCTTTCTACATCTGGAAGAGTATCTGGTATAACATACTCTTCTTTTACAAAGATCTTTGCGTCATTTTGAGCTATTGATTGTTCATACTCTATATAGTCTTTTATCAGATCTAAATCCATAAACTTTCCCTCCTAAAATACCTACTAATAATGTATATATGGGATTGTTCCGAAATATAACTACTTATGCCATTGAACTAAAAAAATTTTTATGATTTTGGAATAATTATTATTTAATATATAGATATTGGAGAAATAACCTATTTAGAAGCTCCCAAATAAAAAAGAGACATTCTTAATAGAATGTCTCAATATGTTATCCTGCAAATACTAGTTGAACTGTCTTTGTAAGTACATCACTATAACTATAGCTAACAGTACGCTGACAATTACTGTCTAGTCTTATAATGAATATACTATCGTATGTCTTTTCTAGAACTCCTTTATTTACTACAATCTTTCGTCTTCCGCCATTTGCCTTTAATGTCACTTTCTCGCCAACATGACCTTCGATATCTTTTTTAATCGTGGTCAATACATTTCCCATTTTCACAGTAGACACCCTCTTTCTTAATTTTCGTAAAGGCTTCTATTATTATTGTAACAAATTTTGGTTTTTTAGTCAAGCGAACCAAATATTTTACAACATATATATGTACCTTGTCAATGTTAAAAATCCGTTAATTTTTAACGTATTTTTTTAATTACTGCACATTTTCCCTTTATAACGCTCAAAAATGAACTGAAATCAACTTGACAATAGTATGTGTAGTAATTATTTAGAATATTCGCAAACAAGCCTACATTTAACTACAATTAACAGCAGTATCGATAAATTATTCAATAAATCGACACTGCTGTTAATTAAAATAATTCAATAAAAAAAACTAAACCATTATACTGTTATTATAATATTGAGATTTGGGATATCCTTCTCTATATTTTCCTCTTGTTTGAAGTCCACCAACACCTTTAATTCCAGTTATTGTATTTTCAATAGCGTCCTCAATATTCACTATCTCATTAATATTGGTATAAGCAACCTTCTCACATATAAATACAGGATCTAAACAGTGAATAAGTACCCTGTTTGGTGAGGATGCAAAATTTGCACCTGCATCTAATAATGCCTCATAATTTGACTGACATGCCCCTGCAAAGATAACTAAATCATCATAATTAGATTTATAACTCCTTAAAAGTGAAACACACTCCACAAAATACTTTGAATTTCTATAGTTATTAAGATCCATATAATCTGATGCATTCTTCATCATTCCATCATGTCCTGTAATTACAACAATATCTGGATTCACCTCCTTAACTAAATCTAATATTTTTGATGGCTGTTCTTTTTCAGCAATAACCCTTCCAACTGCATCTATATTTAACTGCTTATAGGTTTTTAAACATATCTCCAAATAAACAGGATCCCCGTCTATATGAAGTATTTTTCCTGGTCTTCCAAAGAACAATTCATTTTTTTTTAAAGAGGAATTTTTCTTATCCCTTCTTTCAATATCAATTTCAGGATATCTAAACGTCGCAGCATTTCCATTTCTAGCTAGCAAAACCTTTTTTAAAGTAGTATTAACCTTTTTATTAAAAACCTTGTCTTTCTCACCATTATTACTCAATTCTAAATCATCTTCATCACTATCTGCTTCAATTCTAATATTTAATCCCTTTAATAAATATTTTCTTTTTCCATCCTCATCGTAGATATCTATAATTGTAAAAATTATATCTTTCCCATAAGATCTTCTTACTACCTTATCTCCTATTTCCATATTTCTCTCCTTTAGCTTTAACGCTACCTATGTCGTAATATATAATATGTACATAAGGTGCTAATGGTGAAAAAATAAAGACCATGAAATATATAACTTCATGGTCTTTGTTTAAAATTTTAATAAAATAGCGTCTTTGCTATACAAATATCTCATTAATTAATCTCAAAATACTCTTTAAATGATTTCATAAATACTTCAAATTTATCTTGCTCTGCTATAAGCTCTTCCATCTTTTTGTTAAAGGTATTCTGAACCCAGTTAACTTCATTGTAGTAATATCTATTACAGATTCTCCAATATCTTTGTGGGAAAATTAAAAATGCATATAAAACCTTATATTCATCCTCCCTCAAAGGAGAAACTTCGTTGTAATTATCTATAATAGCCTTTGCTATATCAAAATCCCACTCTCTCCTTTTAAGTACTTTAATCATGAAATTTGCTAAATCAAAAGTTCTTAATTCTCGCTTACAATAATCAAAATCAATTACACTTACACTATTATCTTCGCCCAAAATAATATTGTGATAAGTAAAATCATGATGACAAAAACTCTTTTCTTCCTCAGTATCCTTACAAAGATTGTAATAATTTGAATCCCCAAGAATTTCCAAAGCTTTTTTGCCTAAAGTTTTATAATAATCAACAGATTTTATATAACTTAAATCAAATTCACCTTTATGATTTTTTTTCTTTCTTACCATTTCTTTCATCTTATCGAAGGATTTTATCCTTTTCTCCATAAGATGTGGCCATCTACCTAAATCAGATTTTAACTTACTATTTTCGGATGGCTCATAACCTTTTGATGCTATATGAAAATTCGCTAGGGCCTTTGTAGCTAATATTAAATCCTCATCATTATAAAAATCACACTCTCTTCCTTCTATCCATTCAGAAAGTGTATAAATATCTTCATTAACTAGAGCATAGGCTTTTCCTTCTGTATTAAGATAATATCTATCTATATTTTTGAATCCATTATTATAAAGATGTTCCTTTGCTCCATATACAAAGAGAAGCTTTTGGGTTCCATAGCTTATCTTCTTTAAACATCTAACGCCTTTGTTTGTCTTTAATTGATATACGCCTTTATTAGGCTTAATGCTCTCAATTTTAATATCAAACTGACGCTCAATTTCAAATTCTCTCATCATATTCCGCACCCCCTCTATAATTTATATGTGTACTGCTTATAATTTAGAATAGTCCATAACATATTTGAAGTGATTGAATAGTATAAAGTATATAGCCTTATTAAGGAGAATTGATATGAATATCGGCATCGACATTAGAGCTGCCAAATGGTATCGTGGCACCGGAATTGGCACTTATACCTATCAGTTAATAAATGCACTTAATACCCTTGATTACGACAACAGATTTATGCTCTTTAGTGACAATACGCCTCTAGACATAAAATTCAAATCAAATTTCAACTTCAAACCACTCCCAACTATACAATCAAAGAATTTTTGGGATAATGTGAAAATCCCCGCGGAATTAACACCAAACATGGTAGATATTTATCATACTCCCCAAAATGGTATAGGGCTTCCAATTAATCACAATCTACCATTTGTAATAACTCTTCATGATACAATTCCCATTCACATGCCTGAAACAGTTGGTGAGAACTATTTGAATCTATTTAACACTCACATGAGATCTATCATTGACAGATGTGATGGAATAATAACTGTATCCGAATTCTCTCGCGAAGACATTTCAAAGGATTTTAATTTTCCTAAAGAAAAAATTCATGTTACCTATCTTGCAAGTGAACCAATTTATAAGCCTACAAGTAAACATATATGTAATAACATATTAAAAAAATACTATTCTATTCCAAATAATTATATTTTATATGTTGGAGGCTTCAGTCCTAGGAAAAATATTAGCGGTTTAATTGAGGCTTTTAGTAAAATTGAAAGGAAGCTTTCTAATGATATGGTTCTCGTTATTGCTGGTACTAAAGGAAAGTCCTATGATATATATAAATCATTGTCTGAAAAGCTTCATATCTCAAACAAAGTTTTATTTCCTGGTTTTATTTCAATGGAGCACATGCCTTACCTTTATAGCGGAGCTGAACTTTTAGTTTATCCGTCCTTCTATGAAGGTTTCGGACTTCCTCCTATAGAGGCCATGGCTTGTGGAACTCCCGTTATTGCCTCTAACGCAACATCAATACCAGAAATTCTAGGTGATAGTGCGCTTTTATGTCCACCTCAGGACATAGATATTTTAGCTGAAAATATTCTTTCTGTAATATCAAATGATAATCTTAAAAACTTACTCATTGAAAAGGGATTTGAAAAGTCTAACTCTCTGACATGGGAAACTACCGCAAAAAAAACCATGGAGGCCTATAAAAAAATATTAAAATAAAATTAAAGGGATATTTCATTAATGAAATATCCCTTTATGCTACTCAATAGGGGGGACTAAAAAGTAGCATCAACGTAAGCTTTTTTAAAGTTTTCAATCATTTCTTCTCGCTCATTAATATCTTGCACCTTTTTAGATATTTTATACAAAAAACTATCATATTGCCAAAGTTTTTTTCGATAAAAATAATCTGACGCTATTGAATAAAATCCTTGTGGAAAGCATAGCATTCCATATAGCACCTCATATTCATCCTGAGTTAACGGATTAGTATTTTTATTATACTCATCTATAATCATCTTCAAAACTTCAAAGTCAAAACAACTATGTTTTGTAGCCTTATTTATAAAATTACATAAATCATGAACTCTTAAGTCAATTATAGAATAATCAAAGTCTATAAAATAACCTTCATCATTAAAAACTAAAATATTGTGATAAGCTAAATCGTGATGACAAAGAATAAAGTTGTCTCCACTGCTGCAAAGTTCTTTATACTTTGAATTTTTTAAAATTGAAATTCCTAATTCTATTCTTTCAATTTGATTATTAACATTGCTTAAAAATACATTATGAAATTCATTCTTATTTTCATAACTGTTAAATTCATTTTTTATTTTAATTAAATCCTTTAATTTATCCTCAAATAGGTTTATTAATTTAAACCCCATAAATTTCTTTGAATCAACATCAAACTCTATATTTTTTGATGCATTATGCAGTTCTGCTAAGCTCTTTACAGCTAGCTTTATATCCAATGGATTAATATAATCACATTCTCTTCCTTCTATTAAGTCCATAACTATATAGTTTTTATTCTTCCATGGTGTAATAACTTTCCCTTCTTTATTCTTATAAAAATTAATTATTCTATTAAAACCATTACTTTTCAAATAATCTATGTTTTTTTGTACAAACTCTAGCTCTTCTTCGTTATAAGTAACGCGCTTTATTATCTTGTTCCCCTTATCTGTCACTAAAATAAAAACCTTCCTTAAAGGGATTGAATCCTCCACGATAAAATCGTAGTTATCAAACAGCTTTATATCTAAGTCATACATACTAAGCCACTCCTTATATGAAAATCTTGTCTCCATAATAAGTACCTCCTTATATTAAGGACTCTTCATCTTCCTTAATCCCATTAAGCATCCTCCTCACATACTCATCTTCACTCCAGTTCTTTTTATTTTTCTTATATTTTTCGTATACTTTAAAAAATTCATAAGGATAAGATAAAAGTGATCTGATAAATATGTTGCTTTCCTGTCCTAAATCCTCTAATTTACAAAATTGTTCTATTGCGCCTTCAAAATCTACATAAAACCCTTTTCTCTTAAGCTTTGCCAAGAAATAGTAGCAATCCATTTCTACCATGTTGTATGCTATGTCATCAAAATTAACAATTTCAATAGCATCACTTTTACCTAAATTATCAAAGTCTACTTCTGTTAAACAGATTTCAACATTTTTCATACTTCTAGCTACTAGATCCATATATCCATTTTCAGTTATAACATCTATACACTTTTGTCCTCTATCTAAAAGCTCATATCCTCTATCTAAAACTATAGTTTCAATTCTATCCTGCGGTCCACGTTCTTTTATATTTTCTAAACTTCTTTTAAACTTCTTTAACTGAATCTTTTCTTCTTCAACAAGTTTGCAAGTCTGGTTATTTATCCTTTTTCTCAAGTAGCCATTAAATCCACAGGACAAATTATGAACTTCCTTAATAATATAAAGCTGATTAATAACCTTTTTCTCTAATATCCTTTTATTTAAAGCTTCATTGCTCTTTAGCATGAAATTAACTTTTTTTACACCTCTCGAACATAGATATTCCTGAAAACTATCATAAAAAAATCTCTCCATTCCCTCACCTCTATCTATGTTTAGTTTTATCGACCTTATTAATTTTCTTTATGATATCATCTCTTTCAGACTCAAGCTCCATCATTTTTTTCCTTCTTCTTTTGATTTTCTTTAATTCCTTAATTTGGGCCTCCATATCTTCTAGCTTTTTATCATAATCGTCTAAGGTTTTTAATTCCTCAACCATATCTATATCTTTTAAATTTCTATCATCATCATTCCTAGCCAAAATCTTCCCTCCTTTAAAGATCGCTGATTTTAACTTCTTTAAATCTTTCTAAAAACTCCTGTCTGCATTTTCGGTCATCCTCATAAACTTTTATTTTTTTTATAAAGAACTCTTCATCCCAAGGCTTGTTCTCCCAGTAGTATTGAATTCCTCTCTGCCAATAGTCTTGTGGAAATTCCATAAATGCAGCCATTATAGGTATTTCTTCTTGCTTTAACGGATATACCTCGTTATACGCTCTTAATATAATCTTCATACGTTCCTCACACCATTTATCATACTTCATAGCCCTTATTAGCAGACTTGATAAATCATGAAGATGAGTATCCAATATACAATAGTCAAAATCAATAATATTTAATTCATTGTCATCACCAATTAGTATATTGTGATGTGCATAATCATGGTGACAGAAGCCCCCATTTTTTACTTCCTCAAGCATCCTTATTTCATATTTACTATTGCATAAATCCTCTATAGACTTATCACACTGATCTAGTGCTCCCTCCATAAGCTGTAAAAAGTAAAAATCAAACATCGTTTTATGTTTTTTTGTATATATCCTATCTCTAAAATCTAAGATTTCTCCTCGCCTAGTTCTGTATACTTCAATCCATTTAAACCATCCTACCCTTGGCCTCATGTATTCTTCAACCACAAAACCCTGGCTGGCTTTATGAAGCTCTGCAAGCTTTCTTGCTGCTAACTCTAGCTCTATAGGATTATCATAAGAAACTTCCCTTCCCCTAAGCCAACAAGTTATATAAGCAAAAAAACCATCAATAGCTATATATTCTTTACCATTCACAGTTTTAATTATTTCAGGTGCATATTTAAATCCATTGTCATTCAAGTGATTTATTGCTGATAATATAAATAAAAAATGTTGAAGCTCATACTTAACAATTTTCAAGCAATAAACTTTGTCCTCAGTCTCTACTCTGTATGCTCCTTTGATTTTTTCAACCTCTTTAGCCTCGATGTTGTATTCTTGTTTAAGAATCCTCAATATATCTATATTTTTCAAGAAAACCTCCTCCATAACCTTCTATATGTAATATATGAAGTTATGAATAAATGTGTGTTTAGTTTTCAAGTATTTGTAACACTTATTTGTTCATGGATTAATATATATTATATAAGTTTTTAAGGAGTTGTAATTATGAGAATTGCCATTGATGGTAGAGGAATTAATTGGTATAAGGGCAGTGGACTAGGTACTTATGCTGAAAATCTTTTAAAAAACCTACTTAACATAGACAAAAGAAACTATTATCAGATTTATTGGTCTGGATTAAACTATCATCAATATCAAAATGAAAATACAAATTTAGTTATGTGCTCAAAAAAATATCAAAGATACTTTCAAGAAAACTTTTTTCCCGAAAATATAAAAAGGGAAGAAATAGATTTGTATCATATTCCACAAAACGGAATAGGCTTGAATGATGATACTAAATGCAAGACGATAGTTACTATTCATGATTTAATTCCATACATCATGCCAGAAACAGTTGGTCGTGGTTACTTGCTTAAATTTTTAAAAGAAATGCCTTATATTATTGAGAATTGCTCCGGAATTTTAACTGTATCGGAATATTCTAAAGAAGATATTTTAAGATTTTTTCCTATTAATCCTGACAAAATCTTTGTTACTCCCCTTGCTGCAGACTCAAAATATGCACCATTAGATAAAACCAAATGTAAAGAATATATAAAAGAAAAGTACGGTGTTGATAAGCCCTTTCTCTTATACATAGGTGGCTTTAGCAAACGTAAAAATGTTCATGGTCTTATAACCGCTTTTGCGAAGATCGTTCCTCATTTAGATGAAATTTATAATCTTGTAATCGTTGGCTCTTATCGTGATGAATCTCAAGAGCTGGTTAAACTTGTGTCATCTTTAAACATGGAAAGCTATATTAAATTTACTGGCTTTGCTCCTGATGAGGATATGCCTATATACTATAATGCCTGCGAAGGCTTCATATATCCATCTACTTATGAAGGTTTTGGACTTCCACCTCTAGAAGCAATGAGCTGTGGTACTGCAGTAATAACCTCAAATACCACCTCTATTCCAGAAGTAGTTAAAGATAATGGTCTTTTAATTAATCCTTTTAGTGATACGGAACTTCAAAATGCAATGGAAACTTTAATAAGTAATAATTCATTAAGAGAAAATCTTCAAGAAAAATCTTTAAAAAGAGCCGCTGAGTTTTCCTGGGAGAAAACTGCTATGAACACCCTGAATGCCTATGAAAAAGTCTATAGCATGATAGAAGATTCCAAATAATAAAGGATAGCTGCATAAAACAGCTATCCTTTATTGCTTTATAAGAATTCTTCAAACTCTTTTTCTTTTTTCATTTCATTTAGAAGATGCTTTAGTTCCTGATCCTTTTCTTTATCCATTACTAAAATTACATCTCCAGCATCTACTATTACTAAATCCTTAACTCCAAAGCCTATTACTAGATTTTTCTTGCCAAACACCGTACAATTTTCACTTTCTTCTAAATATGCTGCTCCAAGGACTCTATTGCCCTTTGATTCCTCTATAAATCTTGCTAATGCTGCAAAGCTACCTATATCATCCCATTGAAATTTGCTTTGTATCACATAAGCCTTCCTCGTCTTCTGCATTATTCCAAAATCTACGGAAATACCATCAATTACTTTATACTCTCTCTCTATTACTTCATCCTCGTCAGCTTCACCTACATGTTTATAAATCTCACTCATTGAAGTATACATCTTTGGTAAATACTTTTGCATCTCTCTCAAATATACATCTGCTCGCCAAATAAACATACCAGAATTCCATAGATAAGTTCCCTTTAATATAAAATCCTTAGCAACCTCAATATTTGGCTTCTCTGTAAATCTAGCAACCCTATAAGTATCCATATTATTTGTAACTGGATCACCCATTTCAATATAACCATATCCTGTCTCTGGCCTTGTAGGGTTTACCCCTACAGTTATTAAACCTCTCTTCTTTTCTGCCAGCTCCACGCCACTTTTAATTGTGTCAGTAAATATTTTTTCACCTTCAATATAGTGGTCTGATGGTAATACTATCATTACTGCATCCTGATCCATCTTTGACAGCTTAGCAGCAGCTAAACCGATACAGGTTGCAGTTTCTTTATTGCTTGGTTCTACAAATATATTTTCTTTCTTAATCTGCGGTAATTCCTCATGTATTTTATCTATATACTCCTTGTTTGTAACTACAAATATATTTTCCTTGTTAACTAATGGCTCAATACGCTTCACAGTGTTGGTCAAAAAACTATCTTCATTCAAAACCTTTAGAAATTGCTTTGGATTGTTAGATCTTGACAAAGGATACAGCCTTGTGCCTTTTCCTCCTGCCAATATTAATGCATATAGCACGCCTATCACCTTTTTAATTGTTTCCTTACATAGTATGAATATAAATTCAAATGTGTTAATGAAAATTTCCACCTCATATGTTTCCCTTAGGATTGTCTCCCTATTTGTTTAATTAACATGAGCTCATTTCGCTGAAAGCAAGTACCATGAGTTACCTTTTTTTAGTTATTATTCTTAATAAACATCGTATTAAAAAGTTTAAAACATATTTTATTGACGATAATTTATAACGGAGGTGGTACGTTATGAGTAAAGATTCACCTAGTAAAACTTTTTCTAAAGTTATACTTTCTTGTTTTATAATTATAATAACAATTATCTGTATTTCCTTTTTAACAGGAAACAGTTTTCTTTCTAAAATAAGCCGAGGTGTACTCGATAGGACTAACTTAGGAGTCCGTGATGATGTTTCTAAGCGTCTTGAAGTTGACGAAATTGCAGATATAGTTAATATCGCAATATTGGGTGTAGATGAGTCTAGTGAAGACTCAGGTAGAAGCGATGCAATAATGATAGGTACTCTTGACCCTGTACATAACAAGCTTAAAATCACATCAATTATGCGTGACACCTATGTTAACATCCCAGGATACGGCAATGATAAGATTAATCACGCTTATGCCTATGGTGGTGCAGAGCTTACCATTAAGACTTTAAATCAAAATTTTGGATTAAATATTACAGATTACGTTAAAGTAAATTTTGATGAACTTGTTGAAATTGTGGATGCTTTAAATGGCATAGATATTAATTTATCTCAAGAAGAGTTGGATGGTTTAACTGAACATCTTAAAAGTGCTTACAGCCTAATTGGCTCTGATCCTAGGCCTGTTAAACTTAATTCCACTGGCACCTATCACTTAGATGGCTTTCAAGCCCTTGGATATTGTAGAATCCGTAATACTTCCCATAACGATTTTGATAGAACAAGCAGACATCGTAAAATCCTAAATGAAATATTTAATAAAATATCATCAGCTGGCCCTAAGGAACTTGTTAGCATGTCCAAAAACCTTCTTCCTTATGTTGAAACCAGCTTATCAAACAAACAAATTTTAACTCTTGCGGCTAATGTTTTATCAATGAGTACAGCTACAATAGAGCAGGAGCGTTTCCCTAGAGATGAATATTGTAATGATGCTGAAATAAACGGAACTTACTATCTATGGTACGATGCTGACTATACGGAAGAGCAGATGTTTGAATATATTTTTAACGATAACAAGATCTTTTTAAATGCTAATCAACCTGTTTATACTCCTCAATATGAATATAGTGAAGATAGCTCAAATACTAAAACATCTAATCCCTCTAATAATAAAGATAATTTAACTTCACCGACTATAAATGACTTCAATGAAGACCTCAAGGAAGTGCCAGTAATAACTATCCCTTAAATGAAAAAGATGTTGAACCTTTAATGTTCAACATCTTTTTATCTTAAACTGCCTCACCTTATACTAATTCGGCAAAGCAATTTAAACTCACTAAAACAATACTTTAAAATGCAATTATAGCAAGCTATTTATACTCTTTAATACATTTTCCTCTAGGTATTTAAGATTATCCTCTGCTGACTTTTCACATTCACCAGTTACACCTAAATAAATCTTCATCTTCGGTTCTGTACCTGATGGACGAACTACAAAATAACAGCTATTATTACATATAAATTTAAGTACATTAGATTTTGGAAGAGTTATTTCTTCTTCACTATTAGTCTCAATATTTATTCTAGTACTTAATTTATAATCTTCTTTAACAGCAACTTTATAATCACCAAAGGTCTTAATATCCTCATTCCTGAAGAATTCTATAATTTCTCCAATCTTTTCTTGTCCTTCTTTACCCTTTAATTCTATAGATATAAGTTTTTCTTTATAGTATCCATATTTATTATATAAATCAATTAAACCTTCATATAAAGTTTTTCCTATTGATTTATAGTAAAGAGTCATTTCGCAAATAAGCATTGCTGCTACAACAGCATCCTTATCTCTAACAAAGTCTCCTGCTAAGTATCCGTAACTTTCTTCAAATCCTAATAAGAATTTATTCTCGTCTGGTGTACTTTCAAAATTCTTTATAAGCTCACCGATATACTTAAATCCAGTTAATACTTCTTCAAGTTTAACACCATAATCCTTACAGATTGGTTTAACCATATCAGTTGAAACTATTGTCTTTATTATAGTTCCTGCTGGAGTTAACTTATTTATATCTTTTAAAGAAGAAACAATATAATGAGTTAAAAGAACTCCAACTTGATTTCCTGTCAATACTCTGTAATCTCCGCTATTATCTTTAACTACCGCACCAATTCTATCGCAATCAGGGTCTGTTCCAAGAATAATATCTGGATTAAAGTCCTTAGCCATTTCTAATGCTAATTTAAATACCTTGCTATCCTCTGGATTAGGATATGGTGCTGTTGAAAAGTTTCCATCAGGAAGCTCCTGCTCTTTTACAATCTCAACTTGTTTGTATCCAAGCTTATCTAATATCATTCTAACTGGAATATTTCCTGTTCCATGGATAGGTGTATATATTATTTTTAAATCTGCTGCATGTTCCTCAACTAATTCATCTCTTATTGTAAGACCTTTAACTCTCTCAATATAAGCCTCATACATCTCATTCCCAATGTAATTTATAAATCCATTTTCAATAGATTCAGTTTTACCCATAACTACTACGTCATTAAATGTATCCACCTTATTAACGTATCCTATTATTTCATTTGCCGCAACATCTGTAACCTGACACCCATCGCTTCCATATACCTTGTATCCATTATATTCCTTAGGATTGTGTGATGCAGTTAATACTATTCCTCCATCACAGCCTAGTTCTCTAACAGCAAAAGAAAGCATTGGAGTCGGTGTTAGTTTATCATATAAATAAACCTTAATACCATTTCCCGCTAAAACTCTTCCAGCATATTCTGCAAACTCTGCAGACATATTTCTTGAATCATACGCAATTGCAACCTTAGGACTTTTTCCATGATTGTTTAAGTAATTAGCAAAACCTTGAGTTGCTTTTCCAACAGTATATATATTTAATCTGTTGCTTCCAGCACCTATTACTCCTCTAAGTCCACCTGTACCAAACTCTAAATCCTTATAAAATCTATCTTCTATCTCTTTTTCATCTGAAATAGCTCTTAACTCTTCTTTTGTATTCTCATCTATAGATGCTGAATTCATCCATAAATCATACTTATTTTTGTACTCCATTCTTTTCCCTCCAACTTCGTATTTATATTATCTTTTATGTTAAAATTTAATTATAGGCAATAAGATACTATTTAAATTATATTATACAACCATGTATTTTTCCATATTTTATATTACTGATTTTCTAATAGTTGATCTTCAGGCACTTCTCTTAATACCCTTGCAGGGCTTCCTATAACTATTTTGCGGGTAGGAACGTCTTTTGTTACTAGTGCTCCTGCCGCTACAAATCCTTCTTCCCAAATAATTTTTCCTGGAAGAATAACAGCCCCTGCTCCAACTCTTCCGCCCCTTTTAATAGTAACACCCTTAAATTTTCCGAATCGTTCCTTAGATCTTGCAGCATAATTATCGTTGGAAGTAACAACACACGGAGCTATAAATACGTTTTCTTCTACTGTTGAATATGCAGTTAAATATACATTAGTTTGTATCTTACAATTAGAGCCTACAGTACAGAAATTTTCAATTGTCGCTCCTCTTCCTATAATGGTTCTTTCTCCTACAGTGACATTTTCCCTAATTGCAGCTCCATCCGCAACTAAAGTTTTATCCCCAATCTCTGCCCCTCTATATACAATTACACAAGCTCCAATTAAACAACCTTCACCTATTATACAAGGACTTAATTTATCCTCATCCTTAAAAATACTATTTACACTTCTCATGGGTATTTTTCCTATAACTGTGTTATCATCGATTCTTACATTATCCTTTATTATTGTGTCTTCATGTATCACAACATTATGTCCAATAATACAATTTTCCCCTATTACAACTCTATCTTCTATTACAGAAAATTTTCCTATTGCAACCTTTTCTCCAATTACAGCCTTGTCAGAAATATAATTCACTGCTACACTTCCTTTATATAAAACTTACTACATTTAATCCTCGTATTAGTTTACTCTTCACCGGTAGAATATATTACACTATAATAATGATAGTTATTTTTTTAACAATATCTCTATTGTATCTTTCTTTTTTAATGATATAATTAATTTAGATAATTTTGAATATACAGCAATCAAGGGGGTTTATATGTTCACATTTGAAACTACGTTAAAAAAAATTAAACATGAGGTTCTTAAACAAATCGTTATTCTTGCAATGAATAATAACCTTACTACTGAAGAAATATTTAATATTCACAAGTTTATTATAGACAAGCGTAATCCAACTTATCGCTGCTGTGTATATAAAGAAAGAGCTATTGTTAATCAGCGTGCAAAGCTTGCAGCAGGATATATGCCAATTGATGATGAATACAGTAAGCTTATAGATATTCGATACACAGATCAAATAATGTACATAATAGAATCTGCCTGTGATAGATGCCAAATAAATAAATATACAGTAACAGAAGCCTGTAGGGGATGTCTTACTCATAAATGCAAGGAAGTATGTCCTGCTAATGCAATGATGACAGTTGGTGGTAAAGCCTATATAAATCAAGACTTCTGTAAGGAATGTGGCTTGTGTAAAAAGGCATGCCCTTATAATGCAATATCTGAGGTTCTTAGGCCCTGTAAAGTTGCATGTCCAACTGGAGCTCTAAGTGTAAGTTACGATGACAGAAGAGCTATTATAAATAATGAAGACTGTATTCAATGCGGTGCATGTATGAATGCATGTCCATTTGGAGCTATCTCTGATAAAAGCTTCGTAGTTCCTGTTACAAAACGCCTTAAACGTGAAAGACCAATGTCAGTAATTGTTGCTCCATCTATTTCTGGACAATTTGGTCCTAATGTTTCACTAGGACAAATTAAATCTGCTTTATTAAAAATGGGCTTTAAAGATATGGTAGAAGCATCTTGTGGTGCTGATATTGTTACCATACATGAAACTAAAGAATTCTTAGAAAGAATGGAAAATGAAGATACCTATATGACAAATTCTTGTTGTCCAGGCTTCTTAAATTATATTGAAAAGAAATTCCCTAGTGAAATTTCTAAGGTTTCAAAAACTATATCTCCAATGATAGCAACTGCTCGTTTATTAAAAGCTGAAGACCCTGAGCTAAGAATAGTATTCATAGGTCCATGCACAGCAAAAAAAGCTGAAATTACAAGACCAGAGGTTGCAGGTGCAGTAGATTATGTGCTTACCTTTGAAGAATTATCTGCAATGCTTGATGCTTTTGATATTGATCCTGCTCTTTGTGATGAGATGGATATTAATGAAGGTTCTGTATTTGGACGTGGCTTTGCAATCGCTGGTGGTTTAACAGCTTCAATAGAAAACTATGTGAGAAGTGAAAATATTGACACTACCTTTAAACCTCTTAAGGTTTCAGGCCCTGAAGAGATTAAAAAGGTTTTAACCCTTGCTAAAATAAATAGACTTCCTGGAAACTTTATTGAGGGTATGATGTGTAATGGCGGCTGTATTAATGGTGCTGGTGTATTTTCAACCCCTACCTTCAGTAGAACAGCCTTCTTAAAGGAAAGTAAGACCTCTACTATAAAAAATGTGGCAGATAACTCAGCTTGTACTTCTGCTGAAACTATTGATATGGAAAGATAAATAAAAAGGTGGATTTAAAAATCCACCTTTTTTATATTCATATTTAATTACTTACAAGAATCTCGCTTTACAAACTCATATGGTAATCTGTAATAGCTTTCTTCTATAGGAAGCTTATTAATAAGCTTAATAAGAAGTCTCATACCAACAGAACCCATGTCATATAAAGGACGAGCTACTGTAGTTAATTTTGGATGATATACTGCAGCTAGTGCAATATTATCAAATCCGATTACATTAACATCTTCAGGAACCTTTATTCCTTTTTCTCTTAATGCATTTATAACACCTATAGCCATTTGGTCACAGCCGCAAATAACTCCATCAACCTGTTGACTTTCAGTAATCTTATTTATACCAGCAATTCCTTGTTCATACTTAAGGTTTCCGCGATAAACTAAGTTTTCATTTAAAAGTCCAGCATTTGACATAGCATCTCTATATCCAGCATAAATCTTTTCATGCTCTAAAGCTGTTTCTCTATCATAACCTATATATGCTATGTTTTTATTTCCAAGTGATATTAAATATTCAACAGCTTCTTTTGCTCCTGAATAACTATCTATACCTATACTTGGCACTTCGTCTTCATCATCCATTGTACCTACAGATACAACTGGAATTCCTGAATTTTTAATTGCAGCTTTTATATCTGCATCTAGAGAATCTCCCATGTAGATTATTCCATCTACCATTTTTTCTCTAAGAATATTAAAGCTTTCTTTCTCTCTATTTTTATCTAAATCGGTGTTACAAAGCATTATGTTGTAATTATATATACTAGCTAAATCCTCTGCACCTCTAACGATTTCTGGATAAAGTGAGTTTGATATATCAGGAATTATAATTCCTATAGTGCTTGACCTTTGAGTTTTAAGGCTTCTAGCTAAAATGTTAGGTCTGTAATCTAACTTCTCAATTGCATCTAAAACTCTCTGCTTTGTTTCTTGGTTAACAACGTCTATATCGTTTAGAACTCTCGAAACTGTAGCTATGGAAACATTAGCTTCTTTTGCTACATCCTTAATTGATGCTGCCATTATTTCACCCCTCTTCTTTCTTATACCCCTAAATTATATTTACCTTAATTATACAATTTAACTAACTGAAAATCAAATTCAGTTAGTTAAATTTATTTATTCCTATAATGTAGTAAATTATTCTCCTGTATAAGCTTATTAAGCTCTCTCTACTTGAAGAAGTAACTTTTCTCCATTTATTTTAACTTCATTTACAGCTTTTTCACTATTATAAGTTACTTCTAGAGCTAAAGTATCTCTCATAATTTGCTGTTCAAATTTCTTTATGATACTTTCAAGTGCTTCGTTTCCTGCAAAGTATAAGTAAATTTTATCAGAAACTTCGAATCCACTTTCTTTTCTCATATTTTGAATCTTACTTAATACTTCTCTTATATGTCCTTCTTCTCTAAGCTCTTCAGAAATATTAGTATCAAGGACTACTCCAAGCTCTCCCTCACCTGCAAATGCAAATCCTTCAAGACCTTGCATTGTCACAAGTAAGTTCTCTTTGTTAAGCTCTATTTCAGTTCCATCTACATCTATTTTTACTATTTCTCCACTATTTATTCTTTGTGCAAGATCCATTTGGTTCATAGCGCCAATAGCTTTTCTTATTCCTGGTATCATCTTACCATAAGCTTTTCCTAGTACTGGAAGATTAGGCTTAATCTCAAAGTTAACATACTTAGAAAGGTCAGCTCCAAGCTCAACTTCTTTAATGTTAAGCTCTTCCTTAACGATGTCACCATAGTATTCAGGAAGTGATGCTACAGACACAAGCATTTTGCCAAGTGGCTGTCTGTTCTTTATGTTAGCACCATTTCTAGCACTTCTTCCAAGCTGAACTATTTTGTAAGCAGTATCCATTTCCTCTTCTAACTTCTTATCAACTTCAGCTGTTACGTATTCTGGCCATCTGCATAGGTGAACACTTTCTGGTGCTTCCTTATCAAATGCAACAACTAAATTTTGATATAACTCATCAGTTATAAATGGTATGAATGGAGATGCAACTCTTGCAAAAGTAGTAAGTACTCTGTAAAGAGTCATGTATGCTCCAATCTTATCCTCTGTAAGCTCTTCACCCCAGAATCTAGATCTGTTTCTTCTTACATACCAGTTAGATAACTCGTCAACGAAAGCTTCAAGCTCTTTAGCTCCTTGAGTAATTCTGTAGTTCTCTAAATGCTCATCGATGTTTTTAACTAAAGTGTTAAGCTTAGACATCATCCATTTATCCATTACATTTTCAGATTTAAACTCTTTATAATCCATTGGATTGAACTTATCTAAGTCAGCATATAACACGTAGAATGAGTATACATTCCATAACGTTCCGATAAACTTTCTTTGTGCTTCAATAACTCCATCCTCATAGAATCTTGATGGAAGCCATGGTGCACTAGTTGTATAGAAGTACCATCTTAAAGCATCTGCTCCTTCATTCTCAAGTACTGTGAATGGACTAAGAACATTTCCTTTGTGCTTAGACATCTTGATTCCATCTTTATCAAGAACGTGACCTAATACGATACAGTTCTCAAATGGATTCTTCTCAAATACTGTTGTTGAAATTGCAAGTAATGTATAGAACCATCCTCTTGTTTGGTCAACAGCCTCTGATATAAATTGTGCTGGGAAGTTAGCTTCAAACAACTCTTTGTTTTCAAACGGATAGTGGTACTGTGCAAACGGCATTGAACCTGAATCAAACCAGCAGTCAATAACCTCTTCAACTCTTGTCATTTCTTTATGACAGTGAGGACAGTCAAGCTTAACATTATCAATGTATGGCTTGTGAAGCTCTATTCCTTCAGGTACATTTATACCTTTTTCATGAAGCTCAGCTACACTTCCAATCATTTCTCTATGTCCGCATTCACATTCCCATATTGGAAGTGGAGTACCCCAGTATCTGTTTCTTGAAATTCCCCAGTCAATTACGTTCTCAAGGAATTTACCCATTCTTCCTGTTCTGATGTTATCAGGCATCCAGTTTATCTTGTTGTTGTTTTCTATTAATTGATCCCTAACAGAAGACATTCTAACAAACCAGCTCTCTCTTGGGTAGTAAAGAAGTGGTGTGTCACATCTCCAGCAGTGTGGATATGAGTGTAAGAACTTCTCACTCTTATAAAGAATATTTTCTTCTTTTAAGAATGCTAATATCTTCTCGTCAGCCTTCTTAACAAATATTCCAGCCCATGGAGTTACTGCAGGTACAAATTTACCTTCTCCATCAACTAAGTTTATTAATGGAAGACCATATTTCTTTCCAATTTGGTTATCGTCATCTCCATATGCAGGTGCTATGTGTACTATACCAGTACCATCTGATAATGTTACGAAATCACCATGAACAACATAGAAAGCTTTTTCTTCTGGAGTTTCGAACTTGAACATTTGCTCATATTCTTTTCCAAGAAGTTCTTCTCCCTTGAATTCAGCAATAACTTCATACTCTCCATTAAGTTTATTTAATAGGCTTCTAGAAAGAATTAAGTGCTCTCCTTCATGTAAAACTTCAACATAGTCATAAGACTTATTTACTGCTAAAGCAACGTTGCTTGGTAATGTCCAAGGAGTTGTTGTCCATACTAATATATATTTATCTTCACCTTTAAGCTTGAACTTAACATAAGCTGAACTATCTCTAACATCCTTATATCCTTGAGCAACCTCGTGAGAAGATAAAGTTGTTCCACATCTAGGACAGTAAGGCATTACCTTGTGACCTTTGTATAGTAAGTCTTTATCCCACATTCTCTTTAAAGCCCACCATACTGATTCTATATAATCATTGTGGTAAGTTACATATGGATTTTCCATATCAACCCAGTATGCTAATCTCTCAGACATTTCTCTCCACATTTCAACATAAGAGAATACGCTATCTTTACACTCTGTAACGAAAGCCTCTACACCATAATCTTCGATTTGTGGTTTACCAGAGATTCCAAGCTTCTTTTCAATTTCAAGCTCTACTGGAAGTCCATGAGTGTCCCATCCAGCTTTTCTTAAAACCTTATAGCCTTTCATAACCTTATATCTAGGAATAATATCCTTCATAACCCTTGTTATAACGTGTCCTATGTGTGGTTTACCATTCGCTGTTGGTGGACCATCATAAAATGTGAAAAATTCACCATCATCATTTAAGTCAAAGTTCTTTTGGATTACATTCTTTTCTTCCCAAAGCTTTAGTATATCTTTTTCAATATCCATAAATGACTTTGTGTTATCGATTTTCTTGTACATACCCTTTCTTCCTCCTTATACATTATTCGTACGTCTGTTACTATTCTTAACAAAACTTAACTTTATTTTACCTATTTCCAAATATAATAGATTAAAAATAAAACTCCGCCCTACTAAAGGACGAAGTTGATTCGCTTATACCACCTACAGTGCTTTCAATTCAGATACTAACATATCCTATTCTTTAACGCAGAAACACGGAAAAACTTACTCTATGAGTACCCCTTCAAACAAAATCAAACGAAGCTATCTCTTATTATTTCAGTTCTCGGCTCCTAGGTGATTTTCCTTTAACTCTCCCTATGGGTTTCCACCATTTTCCCACTCTCTTTAAGTTTGTAATTAAAGTACTCTCCTATTCTTAGCCTTTATATTCTTTTACGGTAAAATTATTTTTGTATTAATTATATTACATAAAATTTTCAATGTAAAGCCTTTTAATATTTACATTACTTTTACTGCATTCTTGAATAAAAATTACGATACTATTCATACTTAAAAATATATTAATTATTTGGAGGTAATAGTATGGTTATCACCTGGCTTGGACATTCTTGTTTTCTTCTTGAAACATCACAGGGCTCAAAAATCTTAATAGATCCCTTTGACCCTGCACTTGGAAATTCACCATATAAAGGTTCTGTAGATATCGTAACAATTAGTCATAATCACTTTGATCACAATTTCACTAAAGAGATTAATCCAGGTTTTTTATCTTTAACATCCCCTGGAACTTATGATTCCTATGACATTAAAATTCAAGGCTTTCCCTCATACCACGATAAAGTAAACGGACTTAAAAGAGGAAGTAATATAATTTTCACTTACGAAGCTGACAATTTCAGACTTTGTCATCTCGGTGACCTTGGTCACATGCTAACAGATGACGTAATAGATTTGCTTGGCTCCATCGATGTCCTCTTCATTCCCATTGGTAGTAACTTTACTCTTGATGCTGAAGTTGCTTATTCTTTGTGTAGAAAAATCCAAAGTAAATTTGTGATTCCTATGCATTATAAAACGTCTCAATTAAGCTTCCCTGGTGAAGGAATAGAAAAATTCATATCACTTATGAAAAATGCTATGAATTTAAACTCGAATACTTTAGTTTTAGATGAACTTCCCCCAGCTAGAAATCAAGTAAGACTCCTTCAACTCTAAGATTATTTCTTAGAGTTTTATATTGATTTCTCTAATTTTTCACCAATATATCTCCATGAAAGTTTAAGCATTATAACCTCAACTGGTATCATTATTAATGCTTTAATAATTCTAGTACTTGCTAATGCTATAAAACCCTTATTATACATGATAACAAGCCATAATGTATTTAAAATAATATTAACTCCTACTG
This sequence comes from Clostridium culturomicium, assembly GCF_000821305.1. Classification (GTDB taxonomy): domain Bacteria; phylum Bacillota; class Clostridia; order Clostridiales; family Clostridiaceae; genus Clostridium_J; species Clostridium_J culturomicium. The sequence continues at coordinate 473,655 of NZ_CCXK01000015.1, forward strand.
CTATTATTGTGTTTGCAATTATAAATCTAGTTGTAGTTTTTGGTTTTTTATAAAGGACTAGTCCATATATAACACCAACCAGAGCAGCACTTAAAGTAAACCCAGGAAAAAATGCTGCTGTTGGAAATAACATTGCTCCTATTAAGTCCTCTATCCCTGCTACAAGTCCACCATATACTGGTCCAAATATCATTGCAGCTAAAGCTATTGGAATAAATGAGAATGTAAACTTTAAAAAAGGTAGCTGTATTGATAAGAATCTAGATAAAACATCAGTAATTGCTATAAACATAGCCATGTATACAACCTTTTTCACCACACTGACTTTCTTTATATCCATCTCATCTCTTGTGTCATTATTTTGTAAATTTAATATAATACTCATCTCCTTTTAATCCCCAAGATCGAATATAATTCCATATAAAATATGTAATTAAAATGATTTTCATACTAATTATAATTTATCCCCTTCATCTATTCAATGTTTTTCATTAAGTGAACATCCAAATCTTTGATTTAGCTAATGCGAACTTACTCCTTCGAATAAACATGAGAAGGAGTTTCCTTAAATATTCCTCCAAATCTTTAATTTGACTAACGTAAATTTATGCCTTCCATAAATATTAATCAGAAATTTCCACATCAATGAAAAAACATTGCTCATGAAGAATATATTAATTCAAATACATTCTAATCCATTTTATTGTAATATTTTGTTGTATTTCCATCTAAGTCGGAATATAATTTAGGTATTAACGGTATTTATTATAATAAGATAACTATTTTTGAAAGGTTGGGTAGTTTTATGGAAAATAACACTTTAAAAGTCCTTGGAACATTAGCTGCCGGTGCTGCCATAGCTGCTTCTGTTCAAACTGTCGCACTAGCAGACCCAGGTGATAGCTCTACCCTGACATCTCGTTCTGCTACCACTGGTACTGTAACTGCAGATGTTCTAAATGTTAGAGCAAATCCTAATACTTCTAGCAGTATTATTGGAACTTTGAAACAAAATACAAAGGTATCTATAATCGAAATGAGTAGTGGCTGGTATAAAGTAAGCTATAATAATTCAACAGGCTGGATATCTAGCGATTACGTTAAACTTGATTCAGCTGGAGCTGTAACTTCTACTGGAACTGTTAATGCTGATGCTCTAAACGTTAGAGCTGGTGCTAGTACAAGTAATAAAATAATTGGTTCACTTTACAGCGGTGCTAAAGTAGAAATTCTTTCTACATCAAATGGATGGCATCAAATTAAATTTAATGGTGGGACAGGCTATGTAAGTGCTGATTACATCACTACTAGTTCTACATCAACTCCTACTCCTCCACCATCAGATTCTGGTTCCTCAAACAATGGTTCTACTGTAATAAATACAGGAACTGTAAATGCTGATGTACTAAATGTCCGTTCTGGTGCTAGTACAAGCAATAGCATTGTTGGTACTTTAAGATCTGGGGCAAAGGTGGAAATAACTGAAACTTCTAACGGTTGGCATAAAATTAAATATAATAATACATACGGCTACGTAAGTGCAGATTATATTAAAATAAATTCTAGTTCAAATGAAACTCCTGCTCCTGACCAACCATCTCATGACGTAAATGGTAAGGTTGCTATTGTTACTGCAGATGCTTTAAATGTACGTTCAGGTGCTGGAACTAATTATTCTATAATATCAACTGCTAGATATGGAAGTAGACTTCCGATAATTTCTTATACTTCTGGATGGTATAAAGTACAGGTAGGTTCAACTACTGGATATGTAAGCGAAGGTTACGTAACTGTAGCTAATGAAGGTGATTCTACAAATCCTCTTGTAAGAGAAACACCTCTTGTTGAAAGCATATATACCGGTGCTAACGTTGTTGCTGAAACTGAAAAATATCTAGGAGTTCCATACCTATGGGGTGGGTTTACTCCAGTTGGTTTTGATTGCTCTGGTTTAGTTCAGTATGTATATAAGCAATTGGGCATAACCCTTGAGAGAACAACTTACTATCAAGTACACCAAGGTAAAACTGTTAATAGAAACGATTTAAGGCCTGGTGACTTAATATTCTTCACAACTAATGAGTCTGATCCTAATGATATTTCTCACGTTGGAATATATAAAGGCAATGATTTATTCATCCATGCACCAAAGCCTGGTGATGTTGTAAGAATTTCAAATCTTAACTCAGCATACTATAGTAACGCATACTATGTTGCCAAAAGAATAATTAAATAATATAGTATAAAAATCTTCTTATTGAGAAAACTATAACTGTTATCTAGATTAGATAATGGTCAAATATTTTGAAAGGAGATTCCGCTAATCCTTCGCTTTTGAAGGTTATAACCCTAGAGTACGAGACCAACAGGAGTAGCATCGCAAAACTGAGTATGTTGAAGAGGGTAGCTAGTGTTTTTTTAGCTATAGCGGAGATTTATATGGAAGTAGGTACAGTTAAATGGTTTAATAGCGAGAAAGGGTTTGGATTTTTGTCTGTAGAAGGTCGTGAAGATGTATTTATACACTTCTCTGCCATTCAAGGTGATGGATACAAAACTCTTGAAGAAGGACAAAAAGTTCAATTTGAAATAGTAGATGGTGACAGAGGTCCTCAAGCATCAAACGTTACAAAACTATAAATAGTATTATCTATCCATTAAGGCAGAAATAAATTATAAAATTTATTTCTGCCTTTTATTATTAAATAAACCCTTTTATTGAATATTTATAGAATAATATTAAATACTAATAATATTCTATTTCTAACAAAGGAGTTTTAATATGATTGGAAAAATTAAAGAAATACTGGAATCTAGTGTTACCATCGAATTTAAAGATGGCACAACAAAATCTGTTCCATTCTCAGTTTTGCCTAATGACATAACTATTGATAATCTTGTAAGCATAACAACCATTGAATCTACACCTAATGAAAAATATATAGACTACTTTTAACTCAACATTGAAACTTTTATGTAAATATGTTAAAATATTGTTGAAGATAAAATATAGTGCTAGGGGTGCCATAGGCTGAGAAATGAATTTTCATTAACCCTTTACCTGACCTAGATAATGCTAGCGTAGGGAAGCGATTAATAACCGCAAGTTAATACTTAGTTATTTAACCGTGTTCTTTATGAGCACGGTTTTTTTACTAGTCCTTAGCACAAATTTAAAGGAGGACTTCTCATGAAATTTTTAAGTGGAATTTTAGAAAACATCCAAGGCATCATGTCCAGTTGGACAAGTATCGCAACCTTAGTAGGTATACTAATTTTATATTGTGTATTTATTAAAGTAAAAAAAATCAATTTTTCATCAAGACTTATTAGTCACATAGCTCTAGCCGTAGCAATGTCAGTAATCTTAAGCTTTATTAAGCTATTTCAACTTCCCTTTGGTGGTAGTGCTAACTTAGCTGCAATGCTTCCGATAATTTTAATTTCCTTAATCTATGGACCGATAATTGGAATATTTACTGGCTTTGTTTATAGTGTACTAAACTTTGTCATAGGACCTGCTTATATACTGCATCCTATTCAAGTTTTATTTGACTACACTCTTCCCTTCATGGCTATAGGACTTTCTGGCTTCTTCAAGAAGAATAAGTTTTTAGCAATTGGTGCTGGCTTCCTCGTAATGTTTATCTTTAACTATATTGCTGGAGTTATTTTCTGGGGCAGCTATGCAGCTGATTATAATATGACACCGCTTATTTACTCTCTTGTGTACAATGGAAGCTATAACTTACTAAACTGTGCTATTTGTATGGGAATATGCTCTGTAATTGATGTAAATAGATTAACTAAGCACTTAGTACCACCTAGAGCTGAAAAATCTATGAATACTTAATAAAAATTATATTAAATATAAATAAGCCGCAAAGAATAACTTTCTCTGCGGCTTTGTATATTATGTTAAAACTCTTCTGGTTTAGTATCTGTAGCTTTTATACTCCACTGACCATCACTATATATACAATTTATATAATACTCTACACTAGTTCCATCTGTCTTATTTTCAAAGGTGACAACAGCTTTATACTTTTTACTTGTAAAACCTTTTGTTCTAACCTTTGCAATAACCTCAGCATCTGGATTATCTTCTTCACTATTAATATAACTAATTTCCTCTTTCTTTAGAAGCTTTTTAAAGTTCTCAATATCTGTAGAAATCTGGAATCTTGATATTTCTATATCATTTATTATATCAACACCAATTTTTTGTTTAGTCTTAGTATCATCTTTATACTGACTTAAACAATTTATTATTGAATTGTAGTACACACTTTCAAAATCAATTGGTTTTCTAATGTTAGTGAAGTTTCTAATGATATCAGTGTCTAATCTCTTAGATACAATATAATAACTATCTCCATCATATAAATTAGCTCCATCTGTTTTATCTAAGCCTGCAACATAATTAAATGTTTTAACTTCTGTTGGACTCTCATATATCTCTAAAATATAATCTGGTTCTAGCTCTGATTTGGTTTCAACAACTGTAGAACTAGATAGTATTTCATATATATCATTAATAAGGTTTGTATCCGTAACTGAAAACTTATATTTCTTATCTCTTGTACTTTGAATAGTTACCTGCATAATATTTCTTTGCTTCATATACTCAAAATCCTCATTACCACCTACACTACAGGCAGAAAGAATCATCATAGCTGACATTAACATTATTATAGCTAAAGATTTCCTAAATTTCCTCACAACTTTCCTCCATCTTGAAAACACCCTCAAGCATTTCTCAGTTTTCTTATGTTTATTATAATATTTGTTCCCAATGAAAGCAAATGTAACACTAATTATCAAAAGAAAAAGTCTTTACTATGTTTTCAAATACTACATTAGTATTTTCTCTGGATTTTTCATCACTAATAATAAAGGTTACCTTAACCATATTGTCTTCATAAGGCACATAATATTCATATGCATGCTTAACACTATTATTAGTAAACTTTATATCATACTCTACAGTTTCAACATTCATTTTATTAATTCTTAATGTATCCCTGTCATATTTATTTATTCCCATGTCTTTAATCCCTGCAAGGCATTGTTCCATTGCTTCTTCAACACCATTGGTTCCACTCACAACCTCTATTGAACCATAAATATTTGTATCTTCTGACATAAATTCATTTTTATAGACTTCACTGCTGTTTATGCTTACTTTTTCTGCGCATATCCAATCTATAGGAAGCTTGTATTTTATTTCCCCCTCTAAAACTTCATAATCTTTAAAGCTAACCATATTATTTTGAGTCAAAGTTGCCACCTTTAAGCTTTCCTCAAAATGTTTTCCGAATCCTATAATCACTATCATTAATCCTACTAGAATCAAAGCTAGTCCTATTTTTTTTCCCCCATTATCTACGTACATCCTTTGTCCCCCTCCTTTTACTATATATTATGTACTACATTCAAAAAATAGAATAAACTCCCTTAAAAATAGGAGTTTACTCTGCTTATATACATACCATATACTTATTTTGATGTTTTCACAGGTACAACCACTGAATTTTTCTTTACATCATAGTACATCAACCAATGACCTTTTTCACTATTTTCAGGATCACTCATAAATGTTACAAATCCAGTCTTACCTTCATATGGCTGATCTATTAACGCTCTTGTCCCAGGTATTGCATAAATTATATATTTAAGCACACCCTCATCATCACACTTATATCCAATCATAAAATGTTTATACTTTGCTATATATGGGTAGTAACAAATCATTGGATAAAATATAACTGAATACTTGTTATAATCATTTTCACAATACATTGCATCTAAATTTTCCACATGTGCCTTATACCATGTGCAATTTTTAATGCTATCCTTTCTTCCAACCTTCTCTAGTCCCCTTATAACATTCTTAAAGAATTCTCCCATTGGCCCAACTGGATATTCATCCTTATCATTATGGTCATGATGTTCATGTTCGTCATCACATTGCCTTGAATTGTGCTTTTTTCTATACTCTTTTAATCTTTCAATTTGCTCTTCATACTCATCAAAGTCTTGAGCTGCACCTTCTACTATTGGTTCATCTTCTACGTTGCTTGTTTCTTCAATTTTAGCAACCTCATTTGAATCTTCATCTTCTGGTTCCTTTCTATAGCGGCTATCTTCTATTGTATCTTTTTTCTTTTCTTCAACTACTGTAGCTTCCTTCTTAACTTCTTTTTCAGATATTTCTTCTGAAGGCACTTCAATAATTGTAGTTGTTTTTGTTGTTTTCATAGTTGTTGTTTTTGTAACTTTTGCGCCACTCTTTGCAATAGGATATGTAGCCCAATTCTTTAACTCCTCACCACAAATGAAACCAACCATTACAGGATTGATTCTGGTTCCATTAATTTTACAGATTCCAGCTCCTTGAACTTTGTCCATGCTAATATTAGTATTTGCAATATTGCTAGCCTCATGCTCACTGCTAACATCAGCTTTTCCACCTTCATCTATATTAATCTGTCCAAGATTTATAAGTTCTCTAGTGCCACCAATCCCTTGGGCTATCAAAACCATATAGTATGGTCCATTTTGCTTTTTAATATCTTGAACATAAAAAGACGTCTTAGCCCTATCATTTCTCATTTCAAGCTTTGCATAGCCTGATGGGGTTTTATTTATATCCACTCCATACCCCTTTTGATCTTCTTGCAATATGATAAAAAATCTATTATAGCTTTTTTTAGACGGCATACTATTACCTCCATTTTTATTTATACAATATATATATGAGGCATATAAATAAAAAATGATAAAAAACTCCTTTTACAATAGTAAAAGGAGTTTTAATAAAAATTTATTTAGATTTCACATTCTTAATTGCATTTGCCAAATTAGCAAATTCTTGTATAGTTAAAGTTTCACCTCTTCTTGTTGGCTCGATACCTGCATCTGCAAAAGCTTTCTCTTGCAAGTCTTTTTCTAAACCTAAACTCTTCGTACTATTCCATAAAGTTTTTCTTCTCATATTAAATGACTGTTTAACTATATTAAAGAATAATTTTTTATCCTCAACTTCAACCCTTGGCTTATCTAACTTATCTAATCTTATAACAATAGAATCAACCTTTGGTGAAGGTATAAAGCAGCTTGGTGGAACTAATCTTATTATCTTTGTATCACAATAATACTTACAAAGCAGAGTAAATGCACCATACTCTTTTGTACATGGTTCCCCATTTATTCTTTCCGCAACTTCTTTTTGTATCATTATGGTGATAGATTTTATGTTTAATTCTTCGTTTAATAAATTAGCTATAATTGGTGTTGTTACATAGTATGGCAGATTAGCAACAACTTTAACATTTTTCTCATCCCCAATAAGCTCTTTATAATCAACCTTTAAGGCATCCTTATGAATTAAGTTGAAGTTATCATAACTTGAAAGCTCAGCTTCTAATATTGGTATAAGCTTTGAATCAAGCTCAATACTTGTAACCTTTCTTGCCCTTTGAATTAACTCCTTAGTTAAAGTCCCTACACCTGGTCCAATCTCTATAACATAATCATCCTTAGATATTTCTGCACCATTAACTATATCATCTAAAACTGTCTCATCAGTTAAAAAGTTTTGTCCTAAACTCTTCGTAAACCTAAAATTATACTTTTCAACCAAATCTCTTGTATCTAATCTGCTCATTCTATATCTCCTTATCTATCTTGTTCATTGCTTCAATGAATTCCTCTTTTGAAATACCATAATTATTTAATCTAGTTAGAAGTTGATTAGTATTACAATAACCGATTCCTAATTCTCTTCCGACTGCATCTCTTCTTTTTCTAGCATCCTTATCCGCTGTAAGCTTAAAGAAATGCATATCTTGTATAGTAAACTCAGTTCTCTTTTCTTTCAATTCACACTTAGCACCATTTAAAGCTTTTATTATTGTTTCTGGAGATGCATTTTCAACACCTATGTCATCCCCCTTACGCCCTTCACTTTGAGTTATATATGCATGTTTTATATCTGGAACTCTTTTAGAAATTATTCTTCTTATTTTTTCGCCGGCAAAGTCTGGGTCTGTTAATACAATCACACCCTGTCTCTTGTTTGCCTCTTTAATTTTATCAATTATCTTACTGTTTATTCCAAACCCACTAACTGAAATTACTTCTGCATCAACAGCTCTCTTCACTGCTGTTACATCATCTCTTCCTTCAACAACTATTACTTCCTTAATCATATTATCCTCCGATATCATCCTATATGTATATAGCTTACGCTTACGTAAATAATTTATATTATCATTTTTATTGTGATCAATCTATTGTAATTATATCATAGCCTCTTTAAATTTATACAAAAATAATAGACAAATAAAAATAGGAGCATATGCTCCTATTTTAAAATATATACATTAACCTGTCTTCTACCCCAACTAACACATTCCTCATAGGTATTAAAGTATACATCAACTATATTTCCTTTAATTGCTCCACCTGTATCTGCGGCGATAGCTAGTCCATATCCTTCGATGTAAAGCTTAGTTCCTAATGGAATAACTCTTGGGTCAACTGCTACTGTACTGTATCCATTTGGATCACGACTTACTGTAGCTCCTGTAGCTGTTATAGTACCTGAGTCTCCTCTATCTGCGGTATAAGCTGTAGATTCACAAGATAAAACGCTTGAATATGCGTATTCTACATTACTATCACCACGAGAAGGTCTTACAACCGCCATTGTACCTATTTCAACAACTTTATTTATAGGATTTTTGCTTACTGTTTCTTCAACAACTCTTCTTCTAACTTCTTTTCCATTTTCATACACAACCTCTGTTATGATTTTTCTTTCACCTTCAGATCCTTCTTGTACTACTTGTTCTATTCCTTGTTTAAGTTCAGAATTGTTTTTTGTTTCAGTGTCAAAAGCAATTGGTTGAAATTCTGTTACAAGCTCTTTGTTTACCCTGGTAATTTCAATTGTCATTCCAGACTTTAAAGCTTGATCTACTGAAGGTTCTATCATGTCCTCTTCACCAACAGTGATATTTTCCGCTGTTAGCATGTCCTTAATAGTTTTTTCAGCAGAAGTTATAGGCATAATATCTCCGTCTATAACTATTTCAACATTAACTGCTTTATCAATATAAATTATGTCACCATCGTTAATTTTGCTGTCTAATGCTACAGATATCTTATCCTTATCTGCAACTGTTATGCCGTTGTCTTTAAGAATATTTTTTAAATTTTTAGATAGCGTAGTTATTTCTACTGTCTGTCCATCAATTACAACATCTATAGTGTTCTTCAAACTATACATTGCTACTGTGGCACTTAATAGAATTAACACAACAACGAACACCGTCTTTGGCCAAATTGAAGAAACATTCTTCAATTTATCTTTGAAATTGTTTATCATAAAGATTACCTCCCTCAGACAAGAGTACTTCGCTATTATATATTAAGTCATATTTAATGTCAAACTAGCACTCCAATCGTCAACACATTGAACTATATGCATAGTAATGCATATTATAAAAAATATAAAATGATAGCTATCAGAAATTATCAATATGGTTTCTAGGTTTATTAAGGTGATAATCGCTTATTTGTAATATACATATGCATTTTATAGCTCAATTATTCTATCTTTTATTTGATAAATCTTCAGGTGTTATAGTAGTTACATTTTAGATTATATACTATTTTTAAATTTTAAACAAGCTTTTAGTGTTAAATATTGTAAATTCACTTATTTCATCAACAGTCAAACCTTTAATTTCAGCTATTACTTTCATTATGTATTCTATATAATCAGATTGATTTCTCTTGCCTCTATGTGGCGTTGGAGCCATGTACGGACAATCTGTTTCAACTAAAAGCCTTTCAATTGGTATATTCTTAACAACTTCCTTTATAACCTTTGAATTCTTAAAGGTAACAACACCTGTAACTCCAATATAATATCCAAGTTTAATACATTCTTTTGCAAATTCAACACTTCCTGAAAAGCAATGAACCACACCTGTAACCCCTGGATACTCCTTCATTATTGCTAAAGTATCTCCATGGGCCTCTCTATCATGAATTATTACTGGAAGGTTATATTGTTTAGCTATTTCCATTTGAGTTCTAAACACCTGTTTTTGAACTTCCTTCGGTGGATTCTCTTCCCAATAATAATCTAATCCAATCTCACCTACTGCAACTATTTTTTTAGCTTCTGAAAGCTCTTCTATTCTTCTTTTTACACTTTCATTAAACTCATCTGCATTTTCAGGATGAATTCCAGCCGCCGCATGTACAAAGTCATACTCCTGCGAAAGCTTTACTGACATTTCTAGTCCCTCTAAACTTGAACCACAGTTAATAATTCCAACAACTCCATTGTTCTTTAGTGACTTCAATAATTCTGCTCTATCTTCATTAAATTGTTCATCATCATAATGTGCGTGTGAATCAAATATCATAATCATTCTCCATTCTTCTTTATATGTTAAATATTTTACCACATACTATAAATTTTACCCACAAAAAAGGTTCATCATAAACTTTATGATGAACCCTTGTATTCTTTTTTTATCTCACTATTGAACCTGACTCAATTTCGCCAGGATCTGCTACAAATAATTTAGAATCATCATCTGTCGCAGCACATAAAATCATTCCTTGTGACAATTCGCCCCTTAAAGTTACAGGCTTAAGGTTTGCTACAAGAACAACATTTTTACCTACTAACTCTTCTGGCTTGTAGTGCATTGCAATTCCTGATATAACCTGACGAACTTCTCCACCTAAGTCAACTTTAAGTTTTAAAAGTTTCTTAGCCTTTTTAACTGGCTCGCACTCTAAAACTTTAACTACTCTTAAATCAATTTTCTCGAAATCGTCTATAGTTATTTCTTCTTTGATTGGAGTAATCTCTCTCTTTGCCTCTGCCTTTTCTTGCTCTGCTTTTCTTTTTTCTATTTCAGCAACTATAGCTTCAACATCTAATCTTGGGAATATAGCTGCACCTCTGTTAACCTTAGTTCCGGCTACAGTTCCATCAAATGAATTTAAGCTTTCTAAATCTGTTTTTGAAATATTAAGCTGCTCATTTATTTTTACACTTGTTTCTGGTAAGAAAGGTACAAGTAAGCTTGATACAAATCTTATGCTTTCACATAAGTTGTAAAGCACTGTAGCAAGTCTGTCCTTTTGAGTTTCATCTTTTCCAAGAACCCAAGGAGTTGTTTCATCTATATATTTATTTGTTCTTCTAATTAAGTTCCAGATCTGATCTAAAGCATCTGCAATTCTTAAGTGCTCCATTTTATCTGCTACTTTTTTAGGTGTTGCAAGTGCTAATGAAATAAGCTCTTCATCAACAGCTTCCTTAACCACTGGTGCTGGAATTACTCCCTCAAAATACTTTTCAACCATTGTAACTGTTCTAGAAACAAGGTTTCCTAAAGTATTAGCAAGGTCTGAATTGATTCTTTCTGCAACAAGCTCCCAAGTTATCACACCATCATTGTCAAATGGCATTTCGTGAAGGACAAAGTAACGAACTGCATCAACACCAAAGAATTCTACTAAATCATCAGCATATATAACATTCCCCTTTGATTTACTCATCTTTCCATCACCTTGTAAAAGCCATGGGTGACCAAAGATTTGCTTTGGTAGCGGAATATCAAGGGCCATTAACATTATTGGCCAGTAAATTGTGTGGAAACGAAGAATATCCTTACCAATTAAGTGTAAATCAGCTGGCCAGAACTTTGTATAAAGCTCAGAATGGTCTCCATCTAAATCATATCCAAGTCCTGTTATATAGTTTGAAAGGGCATCAAGCCATACATATACAACATGCTTATCATCAAAATCTACTGGTATACCCCATTTAAATGATGTTCTTGATACACATAAATCTTGTAATCCTGGTAATAAGAAGTTATTCATCATCTCATTTTTACGAGATTCAGGCTGAATGAATTCTGGATGAGTATTTATATGCTCGATTAATCTATCAGTATACTTGCTAAGCTTTAAGAAGTAAGCTTCCTCCTTAGCTGGCTCAACTTCTCTTCCGCAATCTGGACATTTTCCATCAACTAATTGAGATGCTGTGAAGAAAGACTCACATGGTGTACAATACATTCCTTCATAATGACCTTTATATATATCTCCTTGCTCATAAAGCTTCTTGAAGATTTTTTGAACCTGCTTTTCATGATATTCATCAGTTGTTCTAACAAATTTATCATAAGATGTATTCATTAAATCCCAGATTCCTTTAATCTGTCCTGCTACTCCATCAACAAATTCCTGTGGTGTAATATTAGCCTCTTGAGCCTTTAACTCAATTTTTTGACCATGCTCATCTGTTCCTGTTTGGAACTGAACATCGTATCCTTGTAATCTTTTAAATCTTGCTATACTATCAGCTAAAACTATTTCATAAGTATTCCCAATATGCGGTTTACCTGAAGTATATGCGATTGCAGTAGTAATATAATATGGTTTCTTTGACATATATTTTCCTCCTCTAGTTCTATCTAAATTTATAAAAATTATCTAATTAAAAATAAAAAGCCTCTATGTAGAATATGTTCTACATAGAGGCGTTATATACGCGTTACCACTCTAATTTATACCTTTCTCACGAAAAATACCTTAATAAGTAACTCCATCCAATGGATTTTTATTACTTTGTCATGTAAGGGTGACTGCCCTATCTTCCTAGGCTTAAGCTTCAGAAAATCTGCTCCAAGACCATATTCCTAAGCTTCCTTAACGCTAGCTTTCACCTTTTCTAGCTCTCTGTAGAAAATTCCCCTCAGTACTCTTCTTTTCATAGCATTATTAAAATTTAAAATTGAAGCTCCTCCTCATATTCATTCGGTGGAATGCTCAAAGAGTAAGTTCCTATAACCAAATCATAAATTTGGACATTCACTTAACTCCCACTATCTAAATCAAAGATTTAGAGTGTCACTTAAATAATAATACTATAGCTATAATATGTCAACGATATAATCTTATTGCCATAATAAAATATTTTATTAACACTTTATTTTTCATTCCACACCTATTTTTTTACTCAAATATGAATTATGATTATATATGTGGTATTTGTATTAAATTACATTTATTTAAATATAAACCATGAATATTCGATATTTATCACTTTATATGATATATCATTATACTTTTTCTTAAGGAGGGGAATCAATTTTGGAATTTATAAGAAATAATCTATCTTTAAATAAATCTACTGTAAAAGATGTATTAAAACTATCATTACCAGCAGTTGTTGAAATGATGTTATATACTATGATTTGGACTGTAGATACCATGATGATCGGACAATATGGTGGTGATTTGGCAGTTAGTACTGTGGGAATATCCTGCGAAGTTATCTACACCTTCACAAATATCCTTGTTGCTCAAAGCTTATCTGTTGGTATTACCTCTATAGTTGCAAGACGATATGGAGCTAAGGAATATAATATCGCCGAAGAATATGCAACCATTGGTGTTGGATTAGGTGCTATCGTCAGCTTTATAACTACTATTTTTATTTTTTTCTTCAGCAAGAAATTATTAATAATAGCAGGTGCTGAGCCAAGCATCATAAGCCTTGGAAAAGTATATATCAACATTGTTTGTATTGGACTTCCTTTTAATATGCTTAGCAGTATGTTGGCAGCTGTAAACCGATCTTATGGAAATACAAAGACACCTATGTTGGTATCAATTGTAATGCTTATTGTAAATCTAACTCTAGATGCAATCCTGATTTTTGGTTTGTTCGGCTTTCCCGAATTAGGTGTAGCTGGTGCAGCTCTAGCCACAACTATTGCCAACATAGCTGGTTTTACTTATTCAGCTATCTATACTTATAAAAAATCAAAAATAAAAATTCATGCTAAATACTTAAAAAAGCTTTGTGGTTTCAAACTTAAAGATATAACCTTATTATCTATTCCAGCCGGCATGCAGGAGGCTGCATACAGTATCGCACGCCTATTAACCAGCATGATGATTATGCATCTTGGTACAGTCGCCTTTGCAGCAAATCAAATAACCCTGACCCTTGAGAATATTTCCTTCATGCCTGGATGGGGATTTGCCGTAGCTGCAACGACACTAGTCGGAAACAAGGTTGGAGAAGGAGATTATAAAAAAGCACGTGAATATGGAAGAACTGCTGGTATTCTTGGTCTGAGTGTTATGCTTGTGTTTACTTTGTTATTTCTGATTTTCCCAACACAACTTATTAGGATGTTTATAAGTGGTGAAAGCACAGAAGTAATCACTCTTGGAGCCGCTTGTCTTATGATTGCTGCCGCAGAGCAGCCAATGATTGCAATTTCAATGATTGTTGGAGGTATTTTTAAAGGGTATGGTAATACTAAAACTCCATTTAAAATAGCCTTTCTTACCTCTTGGCTTATAAGACTACCTTTAGTATTTATCTTCATATATATCCTTGAATCACCGATTACAACCTTCTGGTTTATCTGCCTAATTCAATGGACTGTAGACGGAAGCTTACTTTATATTTTCTATAATAAAAAATTAAAACCTATCAATAACGAAAACATACTTTAAAAACTAAGGAGCTTAAGCATCAGCTTAAGCTCCTTTTATCTAATTAAAAATGCCGCTAAATTTACTGCAATCAGAACTGCACATAAATCTACTATTAAAGCTACCCATAAGCTATGTCTAATTTTTTTAATTCCAACAGCACCAAAATATACTGTTAGAGTATAAAAAATTGTTTCTGTACCTCCCATAATAATTGAAGACAAAAATCCTAAATATGAATCTGGACCATAACTTTTAACTAAATCTGTAAAGACTCCTACTGCACCACTTCCTGATAAAGGCTTTATTAACACTAATGGAACTATTTCCGGAGGTATTCCAACTAAATTCACACCTGGTTTTACTAATTTAATAAAATAATCCATTGCTCCAGATGCCTTAAAGCAGTTCACCGCTATAAGCATAGCTAATAAATATGGAAAAATCCTAAGACACACACTCATTCCATCCTTTGCACCTTCAATAAAGCACTCGTACACCTTTACTTTTTTTATTATCCCATACAATACTACTGCACCTATAATTATTGGAATTATTCCCTTTAATATATAACTAAATATACCCATAGCCTTCTCCTCCTAAAAATGCTTTTGTAACAGCTTACATAAGGTTATACCTATTACTGAAGCTGAAGTAGTTACACATAATGCTGGCAATATTATTGCTCCTGGATTTGCTGACCCAACAGCTGCTCTAATTGAAACTACTGTAGTTGGTACAAATTGAATACATGCTGCATTTAATATTAAAAATAAAACCATATCATTACTTGCCTTTTCCTTATGACCGTTTAATCTATCCATTTCCTCCATAGCTTTAATTCCAAAAGGTGTTGCCGCATTTGATAAACCAAACATATTTGCAGTAATATTCATTACAATTGCACCTAAAGCTTTATCATCCTGACCAGCCTCCTTAAAAATCAACCTAAGCACTGGCTTCAATCCCTTTGCTAATTTATCTGTTAACCCGCTTTTCTCAGCAATTTTCATTACGCCACACCAAAGACACATCATCCCGAGTAATTGAACAATTAACTGTACAGTATCCTCAGTTGTTGTAACAATAGTCTTAGATAAAAGTTCACCATTACCAGATGCTAGTCCAAAAACTATTCCTATAAATAAAATTCCAAACCATATAACATTAATCATTCCAAGTACCCCCCATAAAACTTTATTACTATTCAATTTAATATGATAATACCCATTAATATTATTCGTTTCTAAACCATGTATATGAGGAATACTTGTCCATTATTTAATTTTAAAGAAATTTGTTTAATTCATATTTTTAATTATAAAATTTTCCTTTTGGGAAATACTATAAAAAACAACATAAGGAGGATATGTGCGTGGATTTAAATAAAATTATTGAAATGAAAAATCAAAGTCCTGGAGCCACTGCTACTTATAACAATAGAGAAATTTTTATAAGAAAAATCTATGATAACAGTGGTTTAGTCGAAGTAGTTGATTTAATTAATGGTGATGTTTATACCCTTCATAGCAGCAAAATTGATGCACCACTTCCAAATTCCGCTTCACACAGCTTTCAATAAACCCTTCTTTAAAAACATATTTGGGTTGAATTTAAATCTTCTCAATGATAACATTTAAGATAGAAGTAAATAGAATTTAATTTAAAAGGAGATTTTTTATGAACGAAAGCAACTTAAAGCAAGCGCAAAAGGAAATTGATGAAGCCCTTTCTACTATTGAGAAGTTAGAAGAAACTATCCAAACAGACTCTATATCTGATGAGATAATTAAAGAAAACTTTTTATCTCTATCAAATAAGGTTCGTGAAATAGAAGCAGTTCTAAAAAATGAAGGTATTTTATAGTCTAATTGTTTACATAAAAGAAGCACAACTACATCAAATTGTAGTTGTGCTTCTTATTTTAATCTATTTTTGCTAATTCATATAAAAGTCTTGAACCGATACCCGTTGCACCTTTTGTAAAATATTCTTTATTAGGAGTTCCCTCTGAAAAAGCAGTTGCTGCAATATCAAGATGAACCCATGGCTTTTCTTCCACAAACTCTCCAACAAATAGTCCAGCAGTTATTGCTCCACCACCAACAGGTGCAGTAATATTAGCTAAATCAGCATTATTTCCCTTTAGCAAGGCTTTATACTCATCAAAAGCTGGGAATCTCCATACCTTCTCGTCACATTTTTTAGAAGCTGCCTCCAGTTTACTGTAAAGCTCATCATTATTCGAAACAACTCCAGTTACTACATTACCTAAAGCTCCACCTACAGCTCCTGTGAGTGTTGCTATATCAATAATTTTAGATGCGCCCTCTCTTCTGATGATATAGGTTACTGCATCAGCTAGAGTTAATCTTCCTTCAGCATCTGTATTAAGAATCTCTATTGTCTTGCCATTCATAGTGTTTATAATATCACCTGGTCTATATGCTGTTCCTGAAATTAAATTTTCGCAGGCTGCGACCACTGCAACAACATTTTTCTTTATCTTCATTTTAGCAATGGAGGACATAGCTCCAATTACAGCTCCGGCACCACCCATATCAGTTTTCATCTGCCACACTGTAGGTGCAGTTTTAAGGCAATATCCACCAGCATCAAAAGTTAACCCCTTTCCTACAAACCCTAATATGTTATTTTTATCTTCTGGATTTCCCATATACCTCATAACTATTAGCTTAGGCTCATTAGCAGAGCCTTTACCTACAGAAATAAAAGCCTCCATCTCTAAGTTTTCTATTTCTTTTCTATCAAAGATTTCTACTTCAAATCCACAATTTTTTCCTACTGTTACTGTTCTTTCTGCAAGCTCTGCTGGAGTTAAAATATTAGCTGGCTCATTAACTAGCTCTCTCGCTAACAAGTTTCCTTCTGCAATAGCATGTCCTTCCTTAACATTGTCCATTAATACATTTATATCCGCTTCATTATTTACTACAAGAGTTACTTCCTTCAACACTTCTGATACTTTTTCACTCTTATATTTATCAAATCTATAAGCAGACATTAATATAGCTTCAGTCATTGCCTTTATTAATTCAGGAGTATTACTAGTAAATTGATCTATATACATGGCTACATTTGTAATTTTTTGTGCTGTTATTTCCTTCATAACCTTAGCACTCACATTTCTTATTAAATCTATACTGAGATGTTTATATTCCCCTAATCCAATAAGAATACTTTTTACAACACGATTATTTTCTACATTAGTCAATGTATATATTTCATTCTTTTTTCCACTAAAATGCTTTTCTTCCTTAAGGCACCTTAAAATCTCTTTTAAACCATCGCAAGACGTAGTTTCCGTATCTTCAAACACCATAACTACTTTCGAAATATTTGCACCTTCTACGTCTTTATACCTTTGTAATTTTATTTTCATTTCGATACACCACCTAGAATTAAATTTTCCCTCTATAATCTTTTCTAGGCTTTCATCTAAATTCCTTTAAATTAAATATAAACGTATATAAATTTAACTTAAAAATGTTAATCATGTTGTGGCTCTGTGAACCCTCGTCCCATTACCTCTCTCACATCAGTAACTGTTATAAAAGCCTTATCATCTACTTCTCTAACCAGCTTCTGAATTTCTACTAACTCTTCAGTTGAACAAACAATAAATAGTATATCTCTTTCTCTTCCTGTATAAACACCTTTTCCGTTAAGACTTGTAATTCCTCTATTAATATGAGTCATTAATACTTCGGAAATTTCTTGTGATTTATCAGAGATGATATGAACCCCTTTAGAGTAATTAACTCCTTCAACTAAAGTATTTACAACTTTAGATACAATAAATATTGAAATTAACGCATACATGGCCTTTTCAACACCAAAAACAAAGAGTCCAATAACAATAATACAACCATCAATGCATAATAGTATTTGATTTATAGGAACCTTTTTTAAGTAATGTTTTAATATTATTGCTAATAAATCAGTTCCCCCTGTTGATGCTGATGACCTTAAAACTAATCCAACACCTGTTCCTACAAATAATCCACCAAAAACACTTGCTATAAGTAAATCTGAATGTACTGGTGGAATAAAGCTTGTATACCAAAGAGCAACAGATACATATAAAGTGCCAAATATAGCCTTCTTGGCAAATTCCATTCCCTTAATCTTAATCCCAATAATAAATAACGGTAAATTAACAATTATATTTGTTAACCAAAGCGGAATGCTAAATACATAATCTAATACAATAGATAATCCTGATACCCCTCCTGTAACCAATTGCTGTGGTGAATAATACACATTAATCCCTATAGCTAATATAGTTATTCCTAACATTATCATTGAATAATTCTTAACTTCATTCTTCCTTAGGATATTTCTCATAGCTTCTCCTTTCACTACCTCAAAGTATGAACTTTGCTATATTTAAACTGTTTTTATAGCATAGATTTTAATCTAAAGTAAACACTAAATTTAATTATAATATTATGCAGAATATAATTAAAGCAAATTTATATTGAATGTATGTATTTTTTGTTTAGTATGATAAAATTAAAATAAAACGCATTATACTTTTATACATTTTTTCCATATACAAGGAGATTATTATGGATAGTTACACAATGTTTTTAAACATACTCAACTTCATTTTTATTCTTAATATTGCATTTGCTATAGTGGTAATTATATTCGAACGTAGAAATGCGAATAATACTTGGACTTGGTTAATGATAATGCTTTTTGTTCCAATCTTAGGCTTTATTTTATATCTTTTCTTTGGTCAGGATTTAAGACACAAGAAATTTTTTGTATTAAAAAAAGAAGAGGAATCCATTTTAATTAGATTTTCTGATGAACAAAAAAAGCTCATTAATGATGATACTATTATGATCCAAAACCCTATTCTAATTGAATTTCACGATGTGATTAATCTAAATTTAGCCAGTGATAACTTCGTAGTTACTAATAATAATAAAGTTGATGTTCTTAACAATGGTATAGAAAAATTTCCACTATTAATCGACTGCATAAAAAGCGCTAAAAATTTTATTCATATACAATATTACATCTTTGAAGATGACAACTTAGGTACAGAAATTCTTAACCTTTTAGTAGATAAGGCACTACATGGAGTTGAAGTTAAACTTTTATATGATGGTATGGGATGTCTTCATAATAAAAGACACTTTTTTGATCCCTTAAAAAAAGCCGGTAGAGAAGTGTATTGCTTTTTCCCGCCCTTTATCCCATATATTAATATTAGAATTAATTATAGAAATCACCGTAAAATATGTGTTATAGATGGAGAGCATGGCTTTATCGGAGGGCTTAATATCGGAGATGAATATTTAGGTTTATCTAAAAAATTTGGCTTCTGGCGTGATATACATCTTCACTTACAAGGTGATTCGGTAAACTATCTTGAGGTTCGCTTTCTTATGGACTGGCGATTTGCAAGTAATCAAGATTTCTTTATGAGTGAAAAATATTTCCCTAAAAAACAATACACAGCACAAACTGCTGTGCAGATAATTTCTAGTGGTCCTGATTCTGATTGGTGCTCAATTAGAAATACCTACCTAAAACTTATTAATAAGGCTCAAAATAGTATTTATATTGAAACACCTTATTTCATACCTGATGAAAGTATTCAAACAGCTCTGAAGATTGCATGTTTATCTGGTGTTGAAGTTAAAATTATAATTCCAAGCAAACCTGATCACCCCTTCATTCATTGGGCGTCTAAATCTTATATCTGGGAACTAGTTGAATGTGGTGCTCATTGCTACACTTATGATAATGGTTTTATTCATAGTAAAATGGTTTCTATTGATGGTAAAATGTGTACTGTTGGTACAGCAAATATGGATATTAGAAGTTTTAATTTAAATTTTGAAGTTAACGCTATAATATATGATGAAACCGTAACGAGAAAAATTGACCAGGCATTTATGGAGGATATTCTTAGCAGCACACTTCTTACTCAAGAATTATATGATAAAAGGACACCTCTGGTTAGGTTTAAGGAATCTGTTTATAGATTGCTTTCACCAATACTTTAATCAGTTTATCTTCATTATCCTTCCAAATATTATGATTTTATTGTAAAATAATATTTGATATATAAAAGGTATGGAAGGTAATTAGTATGAAGATAACTGGTAAAGTAATTAACTTTGATGAAGAAAAAGTTTATATTGTAACTGATACTAAAGAGTTTGTAACCTTGGAAAGAAATGAAATGGATCCTATTAAAGGAAGAGTTTATACAGGTATTGAATATATAGATAGAACAAATCAAGTCAAAATTATTTCTATAATAATAGCTATATGTGTACTTTTAACGACAACCTTATACTTCATTTTCTTTTCTGCAACTTCAAGCTTTATTGTTACTATTGATGGTAATACTAAAGTTGGTGTGAATAATAATAAAATTATTAGTGTTACTGATGTTGGTGACATTGCGCTAACTAATGAACAGTTTACTTCAATCAAAGGAAATGAAGTGAATGATGGTCTTATTCTCCTTTTTGATTTAGCTTATAAACAAGAAATATTACCGCCTCAAGACTTTTGGTCAATGGGTAAAATACATATTTATGTTACTAAAGATAAAGGTGAAGAGCCTATAGACTTTACTAAATTCAAGGAATATGCCTATCAATTCAACTATGAAGTAATAGTAAACCGTAACAATAATACCTTTGATTAATAAAAAGTTGAAATTTTAGGTGGTGACAATTATATGGAAACTGAAAATCTAATTAGATTAAATAAATATATAAGCGAAAGCGGAATATGTTCTAGACGAGAAGCCGATAAATTTATTGAAGCCGGTAAAGTATCCATCAATGGAGAAAAGGCTGTTGTTGGCTCTAAAGTAAGTAATACAGATACGGTCATTGTTAATGGCATTGCAATAAAACCTAAAATAAATAAAGTTTATATAGCTTTAAATAAACCAGTAGGCATAACCTGTACAACAGAAACTCATGTTGATGGGAATATTATAAACTTTATGAATTACCCAGAAAGAATATTTCCTATCGGGCGATTAGATAAACCTTCTGAAGGTTTAATCTTCCTGACTAACGACGGTGATATAGTTAATAAAATTCTTAGAGCAGGTAATAACCATGAAAAGGAATATGTTGTTTCTGTAGATAAACCTATCACTAAAGAATTTATTGCTGCTATGGAAGGTGGAGTACCTATTTTAGATACAATTACTAAACCATGTAAAGTAAAAAAAATAGGAAAATGCACCTTTAATATTGTACTAACCCAAGGCTTAAACCGCCAAATCAGAAGAATGTGTGAATACTTAGGTTACAGCGTAAGCAGCTTAAAAAGGGTTCGTATTATGAATATATCTTTAAGCTCTCTTCCAATAGGAAAATGGCGTTATCTTTCTGAAAAGGAAGTTCAAGAACTTCTTGCTCTTACTGAGAGCTCAAAAAAAACTCATGAATAAAAAAAGCTAGATTTAAAGCTTTTCGTAGCTTTAAATCTAGCTTTTATTTTGCAAATTTCTACATAAAAATATACTAACAGCCACTGTTAGTAATTATATAGTTATACACATTCTAAAAAAATTTTAATACTTAAGCAAGAATATATGTGTGCATTTTTATTAAGTTATTAACATTATCCACATATAGCTTGTGTATAACATGGTGAATTTAATGTTGATATCAGTAAAATTTATAAAAAAGTTAATATTTTAAAGAATATTGTGATTTTTCACCAATTTCAACTTTAAAATCTTCATTAAACTTACCCACATTATCCACAGGAATGTGTATAACATGTTTATAACTTTTTATACGCCCACTTTTTACCTTAAAAATTATATGCTTATAATTCCACACAATCCTACAGATTATACCCTATTTCTACAAAGTTATTGCTTAGTAAATTTCTAAATCAACTACATATACTACTAATACTGTGTTAAACTTATTTTACATTAATAAAATAAAAATAATATTCAAGTTCTTATTTAGGAGGTTTTTATATATGAGAATTGGTATGGGATATGATGTACATAAACTCGTTCCTAACAGAGATTTAATACTTGGAGGGGTTAAAATTCCTCATGAAACTGGACTTCTTGGCCATTCAGATGCCGATGTTCTATTACACGCTATAATGGATAGCTTACTAGGTGCTGCAGCCTTAGGTGATATAGGAAAACACTTTCCGGATACTAGTGACAATTTCAAAGGGATTTCCAGCCTTGAATTGTTAAAGGAAGTTAAAACCCTCTTAAGTAACTCAGGATATTCTATTGGTAATATAGATGCAACTATAATAGCTCAAAGACCTAAAATGGCTCCTCATATTCAGCTTATGAGAGAAAATATAAGTAAAATACTAGATATAGATGTTGATCAAGTGAATATTAAAGCTACTACTGAAGAAGGCCTAGGTTTCACTGGTACTGAAGAAGGTATTTCATCTCAATCTATATGCTTACTTCACAAAGTCAAATAACATTGATTTTATAAATCTTTAATAATATAAAAAATAGGTGGAGTATATCTTGTTCTAAGATTACTCCACCTATTTTTTATAATTCCTTTATTATTTCCTTCAAATCATTCAACAATTCTTCTACTGGATCATTTTCTTTATAAGATCTTAATAACTTATCAATAGATTTATAAACATACTCATCATCACTTATTGCTATAGTCTTAGCCTCTGGATATATTTCATATACCTCTTTTGATATAACATCACGTAATTCTGTTGAAAGCTCTATACCAGCTTCAAGCTTTACTGCCACCAATACTGCCTCATGATTAATAAACACCATTGATGTAGTGATTCCTGATATATCATTTAATCTAAGCATTAAGCCTTCACTCATCCTAATAGCATCCTTAATAACTTCATCCTTATCTTTATCAATATTTGCATTCCCCATATCTTCAATAGTTGGCCCCGCGCCAACACTGTCACTTTTGTCTCCTTGCTCATTGCATCCTGTAATCATAAATAAGTTTATAGTTAATATCAGCAATAAACACTTTACTAAAAAACAGTTTTTATTTTTCTTCATCCTATAAGCCTCCACATATCATTTATAATAATCCTTCATAATATTTAAATAGCTATTACTAGTGTGGCTTATAAATTAAAGTATATGCTTATACGATTTACATCTGAATATATTTAACACTAACTACAAATCATGGCTGTTTTTCAAAACATCTCTGGTAATTATATATTTACCATCCTCTTCAGTCAAATCAAACTCGCTTATACTTGTTATCCTCTCTTCTCTTTCAATATGAAGTACATATCCCTTTCGGCCTTTGCTACTAAAGAAAATCTCACTTGCCTTTATTACCCTAATTCGATTTCCATTCTTATCATATATTACATCAGGAATTTTATTAATCATCTTGCCTCTCCTTACAAAAGTTGTTAATTACTGATATATATTATTATGACTTTCTTCAAATTATGACTTCAAATTGTAAGAAATCAATTAAATCTTTCACTGCATTGTTAAGACATTTGGTAATTAATAATTCCCATAGATTATTTCCCTAAAATGAAACAGCCTAGGACTCTCTCATGAAAGAATTCTAGGCTGTTATCTTATTTACATTATAAACTTAATAAATAGTATCTTATTTTATATTTCTGCTTCCTGGCTTAACATATGGAATATTCTCTTTACATAATGGACATTCTTCCTTATCAAAGCTTTCTATTTCTAATTTAACTGCACTATAGATTGGAAGTGCTACTTCACAATCAGCAGCTCTTCTGTCAACTATACAGCAAATACCTATAACTTCAGCTCCATAGCTTTCTAATATTTTAGCAACTTCCATTGAAGATTTTCCTGTTGTTACAACGTCTTCTGTTATTAATATTCTTTGACCTGGCTTAACTTCAAATCCTCTTGTTAAAGTCATTTCCCCGTCTTTTCTCTCAGTGAATATTCCTGGTTTTCCAAGTTGTCTCGCTAATTCATATGCAACAATAATTCCACCCATAGCTGGTCCAACCAACATATCTACATTTAAATCTTTAACCTTTTCTGCAACTACCGCTAAAACCTCCGCAGCTTTATCTGGGTGTTGAAGTAACTTTGCACATTGGCAGTATCTGTTACTGTGTTTTCCTGATGATAATAAGAAATGTCCCTCTAATAGTGCATCACACTCTTTTAATATATTTATAATTTTGTTTTCCATAATTTATTCCTCCCAATAAAATCATTTGTTTATTCAATTTATATTTTACTATATAATTCCTATAATTTCATTTATATCCTTAACACCTTCTTTAATTAAGAAGTTTTCTATGCCCTCAAGTATTTCTATTGGTGCAAATGGATTTATGAAATTTGCAGTTCCTACTTGAATTCCAGTAGCTCCTGCCATTATGAATTCTATAGCATCTTCCCAATTTGTAATTCCACCAAGTCCCACTACAGGCACTTTACAAGCTTTTGCAACCTGATGTACCATTCTTAAGGCTATTGGCTTTATAGCTGGCCCTGAGAACCCTGCATAGACATTGTCAAATACAGCCTTCCTCTTCTTATAATCTATAGACATTCCTTGGAATGTGTTTACAAGAGATAGAGCATCAGCACCTGCTTCTTCACATGCTACTGCCATATCAACAATGTTCTCAGCGTTAGGAGATAATTTAACCATAAGTGGTTTCTTACATATCTTCTTTACTTCCTTAACAGCATCATGAGCTACATCCGCTTTTATTCCAAGTGCCATTCCACCATGCTTAACATTAGGACATGATATATTTAATTCTACCATATCTATATCCTTATCATTAAGTTTCTCTATTATTGCTATATACTCTTCTACAGTTCCACCACCAACATTTGCAATGATGTTAGTATTGTAGTTTCTCATCTTTGGAATTTCTCTTTCTATGAAAGTATCAACTCCTGGATTTTGAAGGCCCACACTGTTTAACATTCCACCTGTAGTTTCCTTTATTCTGATTCCATAGTTACCTTGTCTTTCATTTAAAGTCAGACCCTTGCTGCATATTCCACCAAGCTTTGATAAATCATAAAACTCAGCATATTCTTCCCCGAATCCAAAGGTCCCTGAAGCAGTCATTATCGGATTTTTAAATTCTACATCACAAATATTTACTTTAAGCATAATCTCTCCTTTAAATCTCTATTTCAGCCCCATCGAATACAGGACCATCCTTACAAGTTCTCTTATTTCCTTTAACAGTTTTACAAGTACACACTAAACATGCACCTATTCCACAAGCCATTTTCTTTTCTTCAGATATATATATTTTAGTACCTGCTTCTCTGCATAATTTAATTACGTTATACATCATAACTTCTGGTCCACAACATAAAACTAAATCAAAATCCTTTGGATCAAATAGCGCTGTAACAAATCCCTTGGTACCAACACTTCCATCCTCTGTAGATACCTTTACTGAAGTCTCTAAAGCTGCAATTTCTTCTATTCCATAGACCTCATCTCTAAATCCTGAGAATACCTCTACTTCAGCTTCAGTATGTTTTTTTATTCCTTCTACCAGATATCTCATCGGTGCAACACCAATTCCACCTGAAACAACCGCTACTCTTCCTTTAATTTCATCTAAATTAAAGCCGTTTCCTAATGGTCCAACAACCTTCACGTCGTCCCCTGCTTCTAATTTGCTTAAAAGCTTAGTTCCATCTCCAACTAATTGATATAAAAACTCTATGGAATTTTCACTTATATTATGAATACTAATAGGTCTCCATAATAGTGGTTCCTTGTCCCAACTTCTTAGCATATAAAACTGTCCTGGCTTTGCTTCAAACTTTCCTTCAACAGTAAGTTTAAATATTCCCTCGGAAATTTTCTTATTCTCTATTACTTTACACACATTATATTCATAACTTTTTCCCATATCGTAATCTCCTAATAACCTATTTTAATTCAATGCCATACAAATACTGTATGGCATTTTAATTTATCTATTTCTTTAAGTTAGCTATTGCTCCTAAGATTTCATCTCTCATTCTTATAACTTCTTCTCTTGCATATTTAGCAAAGTTTGTTTCTCCATCTTCTTTACCTTTATATGCAAGCATGATGCCTCTAGATGAGTTTACAACTCCGCCATTTCCTTCTTTAAGGTAAAGTGCCACGTCTTCAGCTTTTCCACCTTGTGCACCATATCCTGGTATTAAGAAGAAAGTGCTGTCTAAATCTTTTCTGATTTCTATTCCTTCATCAACATGAGTACATCCTATAACTCCACCAACTGAGCTATATCCGCACTCTCCCATGTACTCTTTTCCAAGGTTGTTTATTAACTCTCCAACAACATTGTAAACTCTTCTATCTCCAGCAGTTTCAACATATTGAATATCTTTGCTTCCTTTGTTTGAAGTTCTTATTAAAACAAAAACTCCTTTTTCATTACTTTTTAGGTATGGAAGATATGGCTCTATACTGTCTAATCCCATGTATGGGCTTAGAGTTATAAAATCAGCCTCAAATTCTCCTGCAAAGTGAGCTTTAGCATACATCTCTGCAGTTCTAGAAATATCTCCTCTTTTTATATCTCCTATAGAAAGAGCTCCTTTTTCCTTTAAATACTGCATTGTTCTTGCGTAAGCTCTTAATCCATCTATTCCATAAGTCTCATAATATGCTATTTGTGGTTTAAAACATGCAGCTACATCCACTGTTGCATCTATTATAGCTTTGTTAAACTCAAATATCGCATCTCCTATGTTTTCATATTTTGCTTTAAAGCTCTCTGGAATATATGCTATGTCTGTGTCTAACCCAACACAAACATGTCCTTTTTCTGCTACTGTTTTAAATAATCTATCTATAATCATCTTCATATCTCCTCATCTATTTGTTTGAATAAACAATCTTTCCGCCTTTAATTGTTTTTACTACTTCTCCATAAACCTTTTTACCTTGGAATGGAGTATTTTTTCCCTTTGATACAAAATCAAATCTATTTATCTCATACTCTTTATCTAAATCTAGAAGTACTAAGTCCCCATCATATCCGATGTCTATCATCCCTTTATTTACACCTAAAATTTCACTTGGTCTTTTACTCATTATCTCACTTAACTGATTTAAGCTTATATGACCTTCTTTTACTAGCTTTGAATAGCATACACTAAAGGAAGTTTCTATTCCTGAGATCCCTGGGGCTCCCTTTTCCTTGTCATCTTCACTATGTGGTGCATGGTCTGTAGCAATTGCATCTACATCTCCTGCCTTAATAGCTTCTATTAAGTAATCTACATCCTCTTTGCTTCTTATCGGAGGATTTACTCTATAGTTGCATTCATCATCTGTTAAGGCTAAATGATGAGGTGCCACTTCGCAAGTAACTTTATGACCTTTAGCTCTTGCCTTTATGATATATTCCATAGACTCTTTTGTGCTGACATGTGAGAAATGAACCTTACAACCTGCATATTTAGCAAGTGTTATATTTCTCCAAGTCATTGTGTTCTCTGCAAGCCTCATATCAATGCTTGATAAGTTATGATTTTCACAGTGACACATTACCGTAATATCCTTTTCCTTTGCCTTAACCATGGCATTGAGCATAACTTCGCTATGCATAACATCCTTACCATCTTCTGATATTACCTTAATATCACCTTTTTCGAATTTATCAAGATGGCTTATATCATCCCCACTGAATTCATTTGTTATTGATACCACCTGATTTATATCAACAAGCCCTATTTCTTTACCTTTATCCTCTACATACTTTACAGTTTCCATGGTGCTGCATACAGGATTTGTATTCGCCATTAGATTTACCATTGTATATCCGCCTCTTACAGCTGCCATTGAACCAGTCTCAATATCTTCTTTATATGTTAATCCTGGTTCTCTAAAATGAACATGTAAATCTACAAAACTAGGCATCACAACTAATCCATTTGCATCTATTGTAGTACAATCCTTTATTAATTCTCTCCCAAGTTCACATATAACTCCGTCCTTTATATATATGTCACCCTTAAATGTCCCACTCCAGTCAACGACTGTTCCATTTTTAATACATAAATCCATAATGCAATTTCCTCCTAGTATAATGAATTAATCCTTTGTAAATCATCACAATAGTGACAGCTATATTCCTTAGTTTCCGCATCTACTAAGTAATGAATATGCTTTATGTTTGGCTCTATAGATGTTACACATCTAGGATTTTTGCACTTTATAACATTTTCAACCTTTTCTGGAAGCTTTAGTTTTATCTTTTCTTTTATTTTTTCATTTTCAATTATATCTATTGTTATATCTGGATCTATAACTCCAAGAATTTTTAAATCTAAATCTATTTTGTTTTCAATTTTTATGATATCTTTTTTGCCACATTTTTCACTTGAAGCATTCATTATAAGTGCTACTGAGAAGTCTGCCTCATGTAGGTTTAAAAAGTTAAATATTTTTATTCCCTCGCCAGCTTTGATATGATCTATAACAATACCATCTTTTATACTATTTATAGTTAACATAGCTCATTCCTCCATTACACTCTTAATAAATTCCTAATAGCTTTAGAATCAATGCCATTCTAACAAACATTCCGTACTTAGCCTGCTTGAAATAAATAGCCCTTTGGTCATTATCTACTTCATAAGAAATTTCATTTACCCTTGGTAGTGGATGAAGAACTATCATCTCCTTCTTTGCCAGTTTCATTTTTTCATTATCTAATATATAAGTATCTTTTAATTTTATATAATCTTCTTCATTGAAAAATCTCTCTCTTTGCACACGAGTCATATATAATATATCTAACTCATCCATAGCCTCTTCCATGGTTCTTACTTGTTTAAACTCAATGTTTCTCTTTTCCAAAACTTCTCTTCTTATATACTCAGGTATTTCAAGCTCCTCTGGTGATATTAAAATAAATTTATTATTTTCATATCTGCTTAAAGTCTTTATTAGAGAGTGAACCGTTCTACCAAACTTTAAATCTCCACAGCATCCTATTGTTAGATTATCTAATCTTCCCATAGTTGCTCTGATTGTAAGTAAATCTGTTAGAGTTTGAGTTGGGTGCTGATGTCCGCCATCCCCTGCATTTATCACTGGTATATCACTATATTGTGCTGCAACTCTTGGAGCCCCTTCTTTCGGATGTCTCATTACAGCCACATCTGCATAACATGCAATTGTTCTTATCGTATCTGCTATGCTTTCACCCTTTGCTACTGAACTTGCATTAGGCTCTGAAAATCCTATTACTTTTCCACCTAATCTGCACATTGCTGCTTCAAAGCTTAATCTCGTTCTTGTACTTGGTTCATAGAATAAAGCTGCTAATACATTTCCGTCACATGCATGTGTGAATTTGTTAGGCTCTGCAATAATCTCATCCGCTAAGTTAAGAATTTCATCTAACTCTTCTAGTGAAAGATCCATTGGGTCAATTACATTTTTTCCTTTTAACATTTAAAACACTCCTTTTTAACCTCTCTGGGATAATTTAAAGGTAATTACTTTAATAAAAAAAGCTTTCCTAATTAAAGGAAAGCTTTGAAATCAATTCATATCTTAACAATTTCAAATTGCATCATAAACAACCTTATATTTCTACACATCCTACTCATAGTTCTGTGCATAATAATATTATAATACAATCTATTCATTCTTCCCTTGCCAGTATCTCTGTACTGTATTTAAAAGGATTTATATTAAATTTTAGTGGACTTCCAAATCTTTGATTTGAATAACACAAACTTATTAATCACAGTTTACTCTAAAAAAATAAGTATGTCAACATATTTAAATATGTATTTCTACGTATTTATATTATATTAAAACTATTCTATTACAAAAATATTTTTATTGAATTGTAAATTAAAAGAAAGTAAAATGTAATTATTATTACTAGACATGTTTTCTCCAATGTAACATGTGTTTTGAATTAAATTAACTTCAATTTATGTTAATTTATAATATTATATCAAATTAAGGAGGAATATTACATGAAAATACATTTAGAAGATGCAGCAAAAACTGCTTTAACTAATGCTCTTAAAGAACAAAACAAATCAGCTGTAAGATTAACTATTGCAGGTTTTGGCTGAGGAGGCCCAAAGTTAGGTGTTGTTCTGGATGAACAAAAGGAAGATGATACATTAGTAAATGTAGATGGAATAGATTTTGTAGCAAACCAAGATGAAGAATTTGTTTTTGAAGAATGTACAGTATCTTACCAAAAAACATTCTTTGGAGAAACCTTTAAAGTAGTTTCAAAGGCTTTTGGTGAAAGCAGCTGTAGTTAATTTATTCAGCTACATTCATTAAACAAAAATGGCTGTCTAAATAATAGACAGCCTTTATTGTTTATATAAATATTTTTGTTTTCAACTCCTCATTAAATGCTGACCAGCTATTTTCTGGCGTTTCAGATTTCAACTTGGAGATTTTACTCATAGTAGCATCAATGTAGTCAGCAAAATGTACCATATATGCTTCTTCTGTATTGGGACTCTTTGGAGATCCATACTCTGGCATTCCATGATGCTGTACTATACATCCTTTAACTCTATTTTTAAAATCCTCACTATAACTAAAGCTATCATTTTTGAAAGCCTCTTCAATCATCTCAATTCCTATAACAATATGACCTTCCATCTCTCCCCTAAAAGTACTTTTGAAAGCTCCCACATGGCTATACTCATATATTTTACCTATATCATGAAGCTTTGCAGATAACACCGCTATATCTCTATATTTACAATGGTACCTTTCAGCTAAGCTATTTGTCCAATAAACTACATTTAAAGTATGCTCAGCTAATCCTCCAATATATATATGATGTCCAAAACCGCCTATACCTGTTGAGAATAACTTAATAAAACCCTTATTAGAAAAAAAATAATTATCTAATCTAATAGCTTCCTGGTCAGTAAATGTATTAGTTGTTAATTCTTCAAGTTCCTTCATTATTGTATCTATATGTTTAGGTGAATATGGCATGAAATCCTTTAAGGTATAATTCCCTTCATATTTATATGCATTTTTTATATCATTATTTTTGCAAACAGCTGTTACTATCTCTCCTGCATCAAAATTTGTCTTTGAATTATACTTAATATCTCCTGTTATATCTCCTAAAATATATTCTATAGTGTTAACTCCAACATTTTTTTCTCTAACAATCAGTTCAATATTTATTTCCTGGGAATCCATTGTATTTATAATATCTTTTAAATAAATAGACTTCATAAAATCATCTCCTCTATAAACACTTAATATTATGTTTTTACCTGAGATGATTTTTTTATTCATATTAGTGACACGCCAAATCTTTGATTTGGCTAAGTGGAACATACTCCTTTGAATGTATATGAAAAGGAGCTTCCTTTAATTATACTTATCTCCATATTCTTTAACTAAAGTAGTTACTAATTTCTTTATATTACTAGCTTGAGCAACTAAACTCATAACCACTAAAAAAATCATTATTCTTTCTTTTTCTTCTGCATTAAATTCATACTTTTCAAGGTATTTATTAAATATATTTTTTCTAGCCTCTTCATCAGCTATAAATTTCAAATCCATAGCAAGACTTTTTTCCTGAAGTTCTCCGAACATCTTATAAGTATCTTCCCATGATAAAATATCATCTTCTCTACTATTAATATCATTGAAAGCTAATCTAAATACACTTCTTATTTCATCTGTTGTCAAAATTGGTCTCATATTTGCAATAAGAACTAACTGAACCAAATGTAGCTTTGTATAACCTCGTTTTCTTCCATCCTCTGGTTTTGATACTACATCACTTTTAATGTAATTCTGAAGAATGCTATTTGTAAAATTATCTTGATCGAATCTATCATTTAAATAATCTTTTACTTGTGATAAAAATAAATCATACTGTGGTAAATCATCATAAGAGATAGAACTTTTATCTGTAGTTTCATTTGTTATTTCAGAAATTCTCAATAGTATATCATCAAAAATATCTTTATTATTACCTTCATTATATTTCATCGTTACACCTCACTTAAGCTTAAAATCTATAATAAAAGTTTATGAAATTCTTTAAATTATATATACATTCTTTAAGATTATTATAAATTATAACCTATATTTTTACAAACATCTTAGCCCCTTTTCTAGAATATTAATTAATTATATATAATTTACTACTAATTTCATATTATATAACCTAATTAAATCTAATTTTAAATTGAATGATTTTAAACATATACCTTCATATATTAATTCTAAACAATCTTTATCAACATTAAACACAATTTTACTTAAAAATACTTGTAATATATCAACAATCAATGTTAATTATAATCTTAAAATAACTGTTGATATATCTAAAGTTAATTGATATCCACAAAAATTATTAACATTATCCACAGATGGGCTGTGTATAAATCCAGATATTACTGTATATAACTATGAATATTCCTATTGTTTTCCCTTCAAATTTCTTAAAACTACAAATTACTCCATCATCTGATAACTTATACGAGCTTCATTTAATATATTATTCCATTTTTGTCGATAATCCTGTAATACTTTCTACATAATTTATAAATATATACATTGTATGCATAATAGACTATAATTCAGCTTTAACCGACATCACATTTATTACAATTCTTGTAATATAAACAAGAAAATTTATCAAAATTTATTGACTTTTAAATATCTTTGTACTATTATTAATAATATGGTATTAAATTCAATAATATGGAATATAAAACATATTTTTATTGATTGGATTGAAAATATAGGAGGAATTTTTATGAAATCAACAGGTGTTGTAAGAAAAGTGGACGAACTAGGTAGAATTGTTATTCCAGTGGAATTAAGAAGAACATTAAACATAGATGTTAAGGATGCTCTTGAAATATATGTTGATGGTGATCAAGTAATTCTAAAAAAGTATGAGCCAGCTTGCATATTCTGCGGTGATGCTCGTGATGTAGTTAACTACAAAAGCAAAAATATATGTACAAACTGTCTTTCAGACTTAAAGAAACAAGGAAAATAGATAAAAAAACGTTACGAAACCCGTAACGTTTTTTTATTTCATCCGTATATATTTATAAGAAACTACCTTTCAGTTCATTGAAAGCATTAAGTTCATATAACTAAAAGGTGAACTTAATGTACGTTAAAGAAGCATCTCTTTACTTTAAGACATAAAAAGCCCAACAACACTGTTGCTGGTCTCAAATAACTCTTAGTTATATCTTCTACCTTGTAGATAGTCATGACGATATGCCATTGTTGATATTTTTACAACTTCATTATCTTGTGGTGCGTGTAAATAACTGTTGTTTCCAACGTATATACCAACGTGATATGCATATCCACCTGAACCGAAGAATACTAAATCTCCAGGTTGTAATTGATCTCTAGGAACATAAGTACCTTGATGCATCTGTGCATCAGCAGTTCTATTTATGCTTATTCCACAAGCTCTATAAACATAGCTTGTCAATCCTGAGCAGTCAAATCCACTTGGACTACTTCCGCCCCAAACATATGGAACACCTAAAAATTGCATAGCATAATCTACTATAGCATTACCTGTTGCGCTTGGTGGTACAAAACTATCACCTCTATTAGGTCTGTCATTTCCTCCACCAGTGTATGAACTAATTAATGCTAAAGTCTGATTTAATTGTTGCTCTGACTCCTTCATAGCTGCTTCAAATAAATCTTTATTTTTTTCTGCTTCAGAAAGAGCTACTTCTTTTTCTGATTTTTGAGCTTCTAGCTCGTCTAATTTTGCATTATTTTCAGCTTGTAATACATCTAATTTAGCCTTTTCTTCTTCTATAACAGCTTTTTCAGCTACAATTACTTCTTTCTTTTCAACTAAGTTATTAATAACCATAGTATCATGATTAATAATTGTTTTTATATTAGTTAATCTAGATAAAAAATCTGAAAAACTATCTGCTTCTAAAAGAACCTCTACATAGCTATCCAATCCATTGATATACATAGCTCTCATTCTTTTACCAAATAAATCACTTTCTTCTTCTATATCTTCTTCTGTAGCTTGTACCTTCTTGTTGCTCTCATCAATCTTACCTTGAACACCCGAAATCTCTTTCTCTAAACCCTCTATCTCACTAGTTATATCTTCCATTCTAGAGTTGACTTCTTGTATTTTAGCTTGAATCTCATCAACTTGCTCTTGGGCACTTTTGTAATTCTTTTTATTTTCTGCTAATTCCTGCTCGTATGCTGCCTTATCACTATATGGGTCAGCAAGCACACCAGTACTAATCGATGCAAAACTTAAAGCTAAAGCAAGTACTAGTGATATGCTCTTCTTTTTCAAAAAAAATC
Organism: Clostridium culturomicium; assembly: GCF_000821305.1. GTDB lineage: Bacteria > Bacillota > Clostridia > Clostridiales > Clostridiaceae > Clostridium_J > Clostridium_J culturomicium. The sequence continues at coordinate 508,556 of NZ_CCXK01000015.1, forward strand.
CCCCCCTCTAATTCTTACTTTTCTCTTACAATTATAACACTATATTTATACCTACTACAAGTATTTTACTTCAAAAAATAAGACAAGCCATATATATTCATATGGCTATATATTAAATATATTCTTAAAAATAAACTTAATTACTAAAAATATTATAAATCAACCCTACAAATCTAAAGAATACTTGTAAATCTCGGACTTATGTAAGCCTCTTTCCTTTGCAACTAATTTAACAGCTTCTTTTTTATTCTTCCCTTCACTAATAAACTTCATTATGTGTTCTTCCACTGTAAGTTCTTCCCACTGAAGTTTTTTCTCCTCTATAATCTCTTCTTTGCTTTTTCCTGAAATAACAATTACATATTCACCTCTAGGTGCATTCTCCTCATAATACTTTATGCACTCATCCACGGTACCCCTAAGAATAGTTTCATGTAACTTAGTAAGCTCCTTACATACAGCTATCCTTCTATTTCCAAGAACTTCTCTTATAAAGCTTAATGTTGATTGAATCCTATGTGGTGCTTCATATAAAATGATTGTTTCTTGTCTATCGACTAAGCTGTTCATAGTTTCTTTTCTATCCTTATTTTCTCTGGATAAGAATCCTACAAAGATAAATTTATCTGTGTCTAATCCTGAGTATACTAAAGCTGTTGTTATTGCTGTAGCTCCTGGATAAACCTCAAACTCAATATTTTCCTCTATACATCTTTTAGCTATTACTGCACCTGGATCTGATATTCCCGGTGTTCCTGCATCACTAATAATTGCTATATTCTGACCCTCTAATAACCTTTTGATTATATCCTCACTTTTACCATTTTCATTATGCTTATGATAGCTAACTAATGTCTTTTTTATTCCAAAGTGATTTAATAGCTTCAAGCTTTGTCTAGTATCCTCACATGCAATTAAATCTACACTTTTCAATGTCTCTAATGCCCTTAATGTTATATCCTTTAAATTCCCTATTGGAGTAGGTATTAAATATAATTTTCCACTCATCCTCTATTCCTCCTAATACTCTTCAGACTAGTTATAACTTTCTATACCCCCAGTGACTGTGAATTATACATCTCTTGGATTTCTTTAGAATATGAATTATCCTCTAGGTGTACATATAATGGATCTTCTATTTTCAGAAATTCTCCGCCATCTCTCTGACCCTCAACTAAGACAATGTTTGGTGCTTTGCCTGGCTTAGGGTGTACAAATCTTAATCTTTTAGGTTCTATTTTATATTTTCTCATTAATGATAAAATATCAACTAATCGTTCAGGTCTATGGACCATAAAAAACCTGCCATTATCCTTTAATAAGTCCCTCGCTGCAGAAATAACATCTTCTAGCTTACAACATACCTCATGTCTTGCTATTGTGCTTCTATCCGTCTCATTCAGTATTCCAGCATTATGAAGCTTATACGGTGGATTAACAGTTACCACATCAACTCTTCCCAACTCTTTTAGCAGCTTTTTATCCTTTAAATCTCCTTCAATAAATTTAACTTCATCCTCAAATTTATTGTACTCTGAAGACCTATTTGCCATTTCTGCAAATTCCTTTTGTATTTCTATACCTCTAACTAGCCCGCATTGGCTTTTTCCTTTTATAATAAATGGAATAATTCCTGTTCCACTACATAAATCAATGACTGTTCCATTCTTCTTAACCTTTGCAAAATTAGCGAGTAAAACTGCATCTACTCCAAATCTAAAGCCTTTCTTTTTTTGTATTATATGTATTCCCTTCAATTGTAAATCATCTAAAGTTTCATCATCTCTAACAAGATTCATTTTTTTATTCCTTTCTTACATCCTTACTTTATTATCAACTTATTTAAATTATAAACCAATATAATGAAGCCTCTTATTCTTATTACAAACCTTTTAGTAAATATTCAACAAGCTACTTTCTTTGTAACTAACTCAAAAATCTTCACTGTCAAATTTCATCTAATCAAATTAACCAACAGTAGAATCCTTTTGAAATACAAACTTAAAGTATCTCTCCTATTATATACTAATATCTTTGTTTTTTCATCTTATGGAACATTTTTAGAAAGTATCTCACATCTTACAACAGTTCTTTATATTGAATTTAGTATAACGTAAAAATTCCTTAAGCATTTACATACTTAAGGAATCTATATTACATATAGGGGGAAGCAATATGTCGACTTTAAATTTATCTTCATAAATTCTTCATCTGCATATTGCTTTAAGGGTTTATATTTATGATTTACTTGTCATTAATATTGTTTCCACTAAAATCCTAATTATACATGCACTTAATTCATGACAATCATATTATATAAAATGATTAATTTATATATTTACATGTAATAAGGATTCAATAAGCTTAATAAACTTAATATAAGTAATATAACGGAAAGGACTGCATTATGGAAATACTAATATATCCTTTTAACTCTATAGATTTTAACTCCAATACTACCATACTCCTGGATGCATCCTTTTTACTTAGTTTAGTATATGATGATGACATTCATCATGCAGAATGCATTGAAGTATTTAGGATATTAATAAATAAAAAAACCAAACTATTTATAACAAATATAATATCTGCTGAAGTATTAAATCAAATTATGTATAGGGTTTTTATGCTTGATATACGTCATAAAATGGATAAAAGAAATCCATTTAACTCTCAAACTAATATAAAGGATATTATATCCTCCTTCAGTAAATATGATAAAAAAATCATAAAGGATAAGAGAATTGATAAATTAAGAGAGATACCTTATAAAAAATACTTTGACAATATATCTAAAAATACTAAAAAACGTGATCTTCTTAGCATATATTATAAAACTGCCGTTGCCATGCATAATCAACTTGAAAACACAGTTAAGTACTCCTATGTTGATATTAATAAACAGTGTATGATTAAAACTAAAGAATTAATGGTTAAGAATATGCTCTCTATAAATGATGCAACCCATTTGGCATCCTGCATATGTAATAACATTGAATACCTTTTAACTTTAGATAGTGACTTTATTTACGCTGATTGTGATTCTGTAAAAGTATTAAAGATATAACACACTACATTCTCTAGTGATTATACCTTTAATACTTTTAATCATTATATTTAATTTTTATATTTAATTCTTATTCATTTGTTTTTATTCGTTTGTTTTTTGCACAGTTATTAGTTATCTAACAGACTCTTTAGTTATATTTTTTGTTTTTATTTCTATCTTCCAATTCAAAGCTTTAATAAACTATTGCTCTGAGGCTGGAATACAAATTTTTTGATCTACCTTAATAACATCAGAATCTCCTATGCTATTATGTGCTTTTATAGCTTCTACAGCATCCATAACATTCATTGATGTCATATTCTTTTGTGCAATACTAAATAATGTATCTCCTTCTTTTACAACATAACTCTTATGACTTGCATGATCTCCTGTTGCAGTAGCACTATCTTTAGAATCATTGCTTTGATTTTCTAATGCTGTTTCATAAGAAATAATTAACTTTTGCCCTTGTGAAATTACATCATCAGTTAAATTATTTCTTTGTTTTATTGTTTCTACTACCTTTGTTGGATCAGAATTAGGCATATAAGCTTTTGCAATACTAAATAATGTATCTGTTTCTTTAACAGTATAGTACCCTTCTTTAATACCTTCACTTACTTTAGAATCTTCTTCCTTTTGTGCTGTTTCTTTTTCATCATCTGTTTTACTTACTGTAGTAGTCTCATCATTAGATGTCTCATTAGCTGTTTCTTTATCAGTTTTGTCATTAGTATTAGATCCTGTTTCAATTACGTTTGAATCGTTCTTATTTGAAGCAGTATTGTCTTTATCTCCAATGTAGCTAACTGCAAGAAATACTACAGCTAATATTGCTATACAGCTTATAATTATTCCTATTTGTTTTTTAAATTTCATTATTAACACCTCTCATAAAATTAATGAATTATATTTAATTTATGGACCAAAATGGTAAAAATTATACATGTTGGAATGTCAATTTAATATTTTTTTATATTTTTTTATAAAAAAAGAAGATTGCAGTTCAAACTACAATCTTCCTAAAAGCTTTTTCTAGGTTTTAAAATTAAATTACCATATATCCTTCATTTTCTATAGATTCAATTATCTCTTCTATAGATATAAAATTATTATCATAAACTATTTCTGCTTCCTTCTTTGCTTTGTGAATACCACAAGCAATTACACCTTCATTAGTAGATATAGCATTCTTAATCCTTGTGACATCTTTTGATGTTATCATATCACAAATTTTTAGAGTACTCTTCATATCTATCCCCCTAATTTTCTTTAAATAGTTCCTTAATTATCGATGGATCTTCGATTTGTTTTTCTAGTTCTTTTATATCCACATCATTAATAACATCTTCAAAGCTTCCTGATATTAATGTTAATTCATTAATTCCAACAGCCTTTATATCATCTTCGCCTTCTTTTAATGTTACCTTAACTTTAACAGCTTCTTTAACTACGCTGCTTGAAACAACCTCACCCTTTCCATAAGGTGTGTTAACTATAGAACCAACCTTAGGAAGTCTCTTTCTTATGCCTTCGTAAGTTTCTTGTTCATAGTTTAAACAGCACATAAGTCTTCCGCAAATTCCTGAAATTTTAGTTGGATTTAAAGAAAGGTTTTGTTCCTTAGCCATCTTAATAGAAACTGGAGCAAATTCTCCTAGGAATGTAGAGCAACATAAGCTTCTTCCACAAGGGCCAAGACCACCTGTCATTTTTGCTTCATCTCTTACCCCGATTTGTCTTAACTCTATTCTAGTTCTAAAAATTGAGGCTAAATCCTTTACTAACTCTCTAAAGTCAACCCTTCCATCGGCTGTGAAGTAAAATATAACTTTATTATTATCAAATGTATACTCAACATCTATTAACTTCATTCTTAAGTCATGGGCTTTAATTTTCTCTAAGCATATTCTAAGAGCTTCTTCTTCCTTAGACTTATTCTCAATGTTTAAATTTATATCTTCTTCTGTAGCCTTTCTAATAACATTCTTAAGAGGAGCAACAATTTCTCCCTCCTTAAGCTCTTTTATACCAACTACACATTCTCCAAATTCTATTCCTCTAGCTGTTTCAACTATTACAAAGTCACCTTTTTTTATATTTAACTCACCAGGATTGAAATAATATATCTTTCCCGCCTTTTTAAACCTTACCCCTATTACTGTTATCATTTTAAACCTCCTGCATTCTCAAAACCATTGTTATAAATGCCAATGATGAGTTTACATTATTTTTTAGAGTATTTCGTGTTTCTTCTACAATTCTAATCATATCATTTAATTTACTTGATGAAAATATATTAGCCAAATCTTTGATCTCTGAAGTTTTATCACTATTAATTAATAAATCCTCATCTCCAATTTCTTTATATATAATAACATCTCTTATCACAGTTATAATTATATCTAGTATGTCATCCTCCATACTTCCATAGGTTGAAAAAAAGCTCTCATAGCTTAGTGAAATTTCACTATCAATTTCCTTTGTTCTTTTAATCAACTCACAAATTGTACTTCTTATTAATTCAAAATCTTTATTTTTTATAAGCTTTTCAGCCTGACCTGGTACACCCTTGCCAAAAGCCTTTGCTAACTTAAGCTCCTCTTCTGATAAATCAGGAAACTTGCTCGTCATAAAATCATTCATTTCCTTATCTGCTAAGGGTCTTAATTTATGTATACAGCATCTTGATTTTATAGTATCTAAAATTCCATCAAGCTCCTCACATAATATAAATATATATACATTAGCTGGCGGTTCTTCAATTGTTTTTAAAAATGCATTTTGAGCTTGAAAAGTTATCTTATCCCCACTATCAATTATTATAACCTTCCTATCGCCTTCAAATGGTTTCTTGTTACACTCTTCTATTATTGTTCTAATTGTATTAACACCAATAGAACTCTTTCCCTTATCAAGCGTCCAATGAATAATGTCAACATGATCACGCGGATGATTAAGATTTAGCAACCTAGCTGAAATCTCATCTGCTAAAATACTTTTTCCTATACCCTTCTCTCCAACAAAAATATGAGCATGAGTAAATTTATTATTTTCTATAGCTTCAATTAAATTATTTTTAATCTTTTCATGCCCTATCATGGCTCTCCTCCTGTGGTTTTTATATAATACGCTTTAGCTTAACTACTTTCTTTTATATGAAAAATGTACAATAAGCCAAGCCTATTGTACATCGTATCAGCCTAAGTATATTATACTCTTAAAAACTTATCAACATCAACAACAAATATAGTTGCACCACCTATATTTACTTCTATTGGATATGGAATATATACTCCTGTAGAACCAGCCACTGGAGAAGGTGATGATACAAGCTGTTTTCTAACCTTACATATTTCCTCAATATAACCTAAAACAGTATCAACTTTTTCAGCTTCAACACCAATCATTAATGTTGTGTTTCCAGCTTTAAGAAATCCCCCCGTAGTTGCTAGCTTTGTTACCCTTAGCCCATTCTCTGTTAAAATGTCAACTAAGTCCATAGCGTCATCGTCTTGTACTATTGCAATTATTAGCTTCACTTAAACCCCTCCTACGTGTTATATCTTAACAATGGATTCAACCTTACTTATAATTTCCTTATGAATGTTTTCAATAGTGTTGTCTCCATCTATTAATTCTATTTTATCATATATTTCACTAATTTTTGTATATCCTTCAAAAACTTTTTTATGAAAATCATCTCCACCATTTTCTAACCTATCTAAAGTTTTTTGATTTCGTTTCCTTTCAATGCCTTTATCATAAGGAATTGTAATCATAAACACAAAATCTGCTTCTAATCCACTAAGTGCAGCATCATTAATTGACTTTATTTTTTCTACGCCAAGATTTCTTGCAATCCCTTGATACACTATAGATGAATAAACAAATCTATCACATAAAACTACTTTTCCTGCAGCTATTGCTGGTTTAATAACTTGGCTTACAAGCTGTGCTCTAGAGGCTGCATAAAGAAGCGCTTCGCACATATCATCCATTTCTTTATTATCATTATCTAAAATAACCTCTCTTATCTTCTCACTTATTTTAGTTCCGCCAGGCTCCCTTGTTCTTACTACTTCAATCCCCTTATCTAAAAAATACTTTTCTAATAGTGCTATTTGAGTAGACTTTCCACTACCATCTGGACCTTCTAGTGCAATTAATAATCCCTTGTTCATTTATAAACTCCTCCAATATGTATAATACTATGTACCCTTAAATTCTATTTCTTTAATACCGTTATCATTCCCTCTTCAATTCCTAGTAATGTAACATGATTTTCTATATAATAATTAATAATTTTACCCACTTCTTGACTGATTAATTCACCAGGCATTACCAGTGGAATTCCTGGTGGATATGGAACAATAGCTTGTCCGCATATTTTATCTAAAGCATCCTCCACCATACACCTTTCTTTTTTTAACTCAATAGCTTCCCAAGGCATAACTTTCATCATAGGAATAGGACAATCCACCGGAATAGTATGATCGTCCTTAATTAAACTAACATTACATCTCTTTAAAGCTCCATATAGTTTTTCAAAATCATTTCTTGTATGACTTGTTGCAAATAATAGTATAACGTTCCTATGATCACTCATCTCAGCTTGAATATTTTGTGTTTTTAAATACTCTGATAAAGCATGACCACTATATCCTCTTGGTAAATTAATTATATACCTTGATTTATCTATTTTCACTCTGCTACAGTAACTTTCCTCATTACTGAATTCTTTATTTATATCCATTTCTCCTATGACATGAAAAATTCCTATTCTATTTATCTTCTCTCTATACTCATCACTTAACTTTATTAGATTTTCATATGCTTCAGTACCATACTTTTGTAAGTAGTATCTGCTGTAATCTAATGATGCCATAAATAAATAAGACGGACTTGTAGTTGAAAATACACTTGTAAAATAATCTACTTTTTCAATTAGCTCCTCACAATTCAAATGCAAAAATGATGTCTGAGTAAGACTTGGTAAAGTTTTATGCGCACTATGAACAACCATATCTGCTCCTAAAGAAACAGCATTAACAGGCAATTCTTCTGAAACTCCAAAATGTGCCCCATGAGCACTATCAATAAGAACCTTCATTTTGTATTCTCTAGCTTTTTCAATTATCTCTTCTAAATCAGAACATAATCCATAATAATTGGGATATGTAAGTAATATTCCCTTTGCATCCTTATTCTTTTCCATAACAGAAAACAAATGCTCCTTATCAATAGAAAAAGGAGCATCATAACTCTCACTGATTTTGTTTCTTATATATATAGGCTTTAACTTTCTTAAAACAATACTATTATATACAGATCTATGACAATTACGCTCTACAATGATTTTATCATGTTCATTAAACACAGAAAAAATCATTATCATATTTCCTGATGTACTTCCGTTTACTAAAAAGTAAGATTTCTTACTTTGATAATAATTACTTAATTCCTTTTGGGCTTCCTTAATTATGCCTTCTGGATTATGAAAATTATCCATACCGTCAACTTCTGTAACATCAAAATCAATCATATTGCTCAGAAAAAGCCTTCCTTCGTCTGTTTGTTCATATGCTTTTCCACATTTATGCCCCGGCATAGCAAAATAACTATTATTCTCCTCTTTATATCTTAATAGTGCATCCACTATTGGTAATCTCGGCAATTCTCATTCACTCCTCTTGGTATAAGTCGTACTAAATTTTTCTTTATACAGTTTTTATAGAAATCATAGAAATCTGTTTCTTCATCTATTATCAATAGCCTTTTCTCACAGCTTTCACAAATTCCTTTTCCATATACAATTATACCATCATTTAGAGGCTTTCTACATATAATACACGTCCTACACATACTTATCCCCCTCAAAATTTATCATTTGGCTTTTAGCTATTAAAAACTTTTATTAAAATAAAATTTAACTAAATTTTATTTAACTAGAACCATCTAAATTTTCGCCTCTTATACTATATTTTATTCAATTGAAGGGCTTTTTTTATGTTGTCCCAAAAATTTATTTCACTCTATAATTATATACAATTCTCCAATAAGCCTATAAATCATAATTTTTATGGATATACTAATGTAGTAAATCATCGAAATCTATATTTATATAAATAAACATTAAGGAGGGTTTTCTTTGAAACAAAACATCCTAAGCTTTTTATGCACCATAAAAGAGGATATTTTCTCTTTAAATAAATACTTATATGATATTAGCGAAAATTGTTTTAATGAATATAAATCTTGCGAATATATAACTAACTTATTAAGAAAATATAATTTTAAAGTCGAAAGTAACTTTCAAAATATCTCAACATCATTTAAAGCTCAAATAGGAACTGGCCATCCTGAAGTATGCTTTATCTGCAAATATAGTACAGGAGATGAATCTGGTCACGTATTTGGTAATAATGCTAATGCTGCTATGAGTATAGGTGCTGCAATAGGCTTAAGTCATGTAATTGATAAAGTTGGAGGCTCGATAATTATAATTGGCTGTCCTGGTAAATATTCAAATGGTGCTGAAATTATAATGACAAGAGAAAAAGTATTTGAGGAAACAGATGTTATTTTTGCTCCTCATGCTGATAATGTAACTTGTTTAAATAATATTTCATTATCTTCAATTCCTATGGAGTTAGCTTACTCAAACTTGTGGTTAGAAAATGGAAAAGCAAATCTATCTTCACTGGATGTATGTCTTCAGAATGTACATTTTATAAATCAGCTTATCCAAGATACATGCAATCACTGCTTTATGGATCATTTACAACTAATATGTGATAATGCATTAAATGAATATCCATCATCAGCAAAAGTAAGATTTGAAATTAAAACTAAAAATTATTGTATTGGAGAAAAAATTGAATCTAATGTTCGAAAATATATTAAATGTATTGAAGAGGTCATGAATATCGATTGTAAATTATCCTTACTTGAACTTCCTTGTAAAGAACTAATAGATAATCATGTAATAAACAAATTATTTGAATCTAATCTTAAGGAGTGTGGATTGATAAACATAACATCTGGTAAAATGATGCTTTATCCAGTTGGTATCGGAACAGTAAGCCATACTACAGCGACTATTTATCCATCAATTAACATAGTAAGTGATTCTTCTATTAAGTGTCCTTCTTTAGAATTTAAAGAAGCAACTATATCAGAATTCTCAAAAGAAAACATATGGAAAGCTATAGAAGCATTAGCTATTACAGGCTTAGATCTAATCGAACGCAAAGATTTAATATGTGAAAGTACTTCTGAACTTTATAAAAGTATCAAATAAAAAGAAAAAGACCTTGTAAATTACTTTACAAGGTCTTTTTGGAGGCGCCACCCAGATTTGAACTGGGGAATAAAGGCTTTGCAGGCCTCTGCCTTACCACTTGGCTATGGCGCCAAACTGGTGGCTCGAGCAGGAATCGAACCAGCGACACGAGGATTTTCAGTCCTCTGCTCTACCGACTGAGCTATCGAGCCACACCTGACCTGGCAACCACCTACCCTCCCACACAGCTTCCCGTGCAGTACTATCGGCCTCCTAATGCTTAACCTTCGTGTTCGGTATGGGAACGGGTGTATCCATTAAGAGCATCATCACCAGATTATCTTGGTTATAAGAGAAATATTCTCTCAAAATTACACAGTGAACATTGTTTCGTCAATTTATTAGATCAAGCCCTCGACTTATTAGTATGAGTCAGCTGAACATGTTACCATGCTTACACCCCTCACCTATCAACCTGGTAGTCTTCCAGGAGTCTTACTAACTTACGTTATGGGAAATCTCATCTTAGGGTGGGCTTCACGCTTAGATGCTTTCAGCGTTTATCCCTTCCAGACATAGCTACCCAGCTGTGCCACTGGCGTGACAACTGGTGCACCAGAGGTCTGTCCATCCCGGTCCTCTCGTACTAAGGACAGCTCCCTTCAAATTTCCTACGCCCGCGACGGATAGGGACCGAACTGTCTCACGACGTTCTGAACCCAGCTCGCGTGCCGCTTTAATGGGCGAACAGCCCAACCCTTGGGACCTACTTCAGCCCCAGGATGCGACGAGCCGACATCGAGGTGCCAAACCTCCCCGTCGATGTGGACTCTTGGGGGAGATCAGCCTGTTATCCCCGAGGTAGCTTTTATCCGTTGAGCGATGGCCCTCCCACGAGGTACCACCGGATCACTAAGCCCGACTTTCGTCCCTGCTCGACTTGTAGGTCTCGCAGTCAGGCTCCCTTCTGCCTTTGCACTCTTCGAACGATTTCCGACCGTTCTGAGGGAACCTTTGGGCGCCTCCGTTACTTTTTAGGAGGCGACCGCCCCAGTCAAACTGCCCATCTAGCAATGTCCTGTGACCAGATTCATGGCCTCCAGTTAGAATTCCAGTACTGTCAGGGTGGTATCCCAAGGTTGACTCCACACAACCTGACGGCCATGTTTCTCAGTCTCCCACCTATCCTGTACAGACAATACCGAAACTCAATGCTAAACTACAGTAAAGCTCTACGGGGTCTTTCCGTCCAATCGCGGGTAACCAGCATCTTCACTGGTACTACAATTTCGCCGGATTTGCTGTTGAGACAGTGCCCAAATCATTACGCCATTCGTGCGGGTCGGAACTTACCCGACAAGGAATTTCGCTACCTTAGGACCGTTATAGTTACGGCCGCCGTTTACTGGGGCTTAAGTTCACACCTTCGCTTGCGCTAAGCATTCCCCTTAACCTTCCAGCACCGGGCAGGCGTCAGCCCCTATACATCAGCTTTCGCTTTAGCAGAGACCTGTGTTTTTGCTAAACAGTTGCTTGGGCCTATTCTCTGCGACCTACTTGCGTAGGCACCCCTTCTCCCGAAGTTACGGGGTCAATTTGCCGAGTTCCTTAACAGCAGTTCTTCCGATGGTCTTAGGATTCTCTCCTCACCTACCTGTGTCGGTTTGCGGTACGGGCACTTGCTTCCTCCATAGAGGCTTTTCTTGGCAGCGTGGAATCAGTTACTTCACCCCGTAGGGCTTCCCCATCACACCTCAGATTCGGCTAGCGGATTTTCCTACTAGCTACTNCTAGACTTCAATAATTCTACAAAGAATTCATTAAAATTCTTGACGAAATTGTTTCTTTAAATTAATTTAAAGGTTTAACAATATATATCACTGTGTAATTTTCAAAGAACATTCAAGTTTTTAAACCTTTCGGTTTTTCAAACTTATATTTTGAGAGTTAGTCTCTCAAAATTAAACAGAGTAATAAGTACCAGTAGTTTTCATAAGGGATTAACCTTATGTCGACTCCCTAGAAAGGAGGTGATCCAGCCGCAGGTTCTCCTACGGCTACCTTGTTACGACTTCACCCCAATCACTAATCCCACCTTCGGCCGCTGGCTCCTTGCGGTTACCTCACGGACTTCGGGTGTTACCAGCTCTCATGGTGTGACGGGCGGTGTGTACAAGGCCCGGGAACGTATTCACCGCGACATGCTGATTCGCGATTACTAGCAACTCCGGCTTCATGCAGTCGAGTTTCAGACTGCAATCCGAACTGGGATGAATTTTATAGTTTGGCTCCACCTCGCGGTATTGCATCTATTTGTATTCACCATTGTAGCACGTGTGTAGCCCTAGACATAAGGGGCATGATGATTTGACGTCATCCCCACCTTCCTCCACGTTAACCGTGGCAGTCTCACTAGAGTGCTCAACTTAATGGTAGCAACTAATGATAAGGGTTGCGCTCGTTGCGGGACTTAACCCAACATCTCACGACACGAGCTGACGACAACCATGCACCACCTGTCTTCCTGCCCCGAAGGGCTTCCTCGATTAAGGGTAATTCAGGAGATGTCAAGTCTAGGTAAGGTTCTTCGCGTTGCTTCGAATTAAACCACATGCTCCGCTGCTTGTGCGGGCCCCCGTCAATTCCTTTGAGTTTTAATCTTGCGATCGTACTTCCCAGGCGGAATACTTATTGTGTTAACTGCGGCACAGAAGGAGTCGATACCTCCTACACCTAGTATTCATCGTTTACGGCGTGGACTACCAGGGTATCTAATCCTGTTTGCTCCCCACGCTTTCATGCCTCAGCGTCAGTTACGGTCCAGAAAGCCGCCTTCGCCACTGGTGTTCTTCCTAATCTCTACGCATTTCACCGCTACACTAGGAATTCCGCTTTCCTCTCCCGCACTCTAGATGTCCAGTTTGAAATGCAGCACCCAAGTTGAGCCCGGGTATTTCACATCTCACTTAAACATCCGCCTACGCATCCTTTACGCCCAGTAAATCCGGACAACGCTTGCCACCTACGTATTACCGCGGCTGCTGGCACGTAGTTAGCCGTGGCTTCCTCCACGGGTACCGTCATTATCGTCCCCGTAAACAGAACTTTACAACCCTAAGGCCTTCTTCATTCACGCGGCGTTGCTGCGTCAGGGTTTCCCCCATTGCGCAATATTCCCCACTGCTGCCTCCCGTAGGAGTCTGGACCGTGTCTCAGTTCCAATGTGGCCGATCACCCTCTCAGGTCGGCTACGCATCGTCGCCTTGGTGAGCCGTTACCTCACCAACTAGCTAATGCGCCGCGGGTCCATCTTGTAGCGGATTGCTCCTTTGATCTTTCTACCATGCGATAAAAAGATGTTATGCGGTATTAATCTTCCTTTCGGAAGGCTATCCCCCTCTACAAGGCAGGTTACCCACGTGTTACTCACCCGTCCGCCGCTAATCCACCCCGAAGGGCTTCATCGCTCGACTTGCATGTGTTAGGCACGCCGCCAGCGTTCGTCCTGAGCCAGGATCAAACTCTCAATTTAAAAAGTTTGAGCTGCGCTCTAATTGTTTCGCTGACTTGTTAAAGTCATTTATTGATAGATTATCTCTATCGAAATTAACTGGTTTTACCTTTATTTCTCTGTTTAATTTTCAAAGACCAATTCTTTTTCTTCGTCGTTTACTTCCGACGACTTTTATTATTTTACCAGAGGCTTTCGCACCTGTCAACAACTTTTTAAAAACTTTTTAATGAGTTTTTCAAGTTTGTTGTTTTTGTTTTGCCGTGTCTCTCAGCGACAAGTCATATCTTATCATTATTTATTCTATATAAAAATATAATAAAACTTTATATTAGATAAATATAGGTCAAATTCTTCAATATACTTGCTTTTTCTCTTTAATACTCATATTGATACACTAGGTATTGTTTATATACAAATTACTATTATCTCATGTTTATATATAAAAAAGGATATAATCTTCTATTGATTATATCCTTCCAAAACAATTTCTTGATATTTTTTATTGACCCATTTTTACATCTTGCTCTTGCTTTAATTTATTTACGAAATTAAGGTAAGTAGCATTTTGTTTTTGGCTTAATAAATTTACCTTTAACTGATCTTTAACTTCATCAAAGCTCTTAGTTACTTCTGCAGTTTTTTCTTCAACTTTAATTAAGTGGTATCCAAATTGAGTCTTAACAGGCTCACTAACTTCACCAATTGCTAATTCGAATGCAGCTTCTTCAAATTCAGGAACCATTCTACCTCTAGTAAAGAATCCTAAATCTCCGCCTTGTGAGCTTGATGGACAGCTAGAATTTTTTTGAGCAGCCTCTTCAAAGCTTACGCCTCCATCTATAGCAGCCTTAACTTCTTTAGCCTTTTCTTCACTATCAACTAATATATGTTTAGCTCTAACGCTTGCTTCTCCTTTAAACATATTTGGGTTGTTATCATAGAAAGCTTTTACTTCTTCGTCTGTTACTGTAACAGCATCTAAAACTTTCTTAACTCCTGCTTGAATTAATAGATCTTTTTTTAGTATTTCTAATTGCTCTTTATACTCTTCAGTTTCATCTAATTTTTCATCTGCTGCATATTTAGAAACTAATTCAAAGCTTATTAATTGCTCTAATAATTGAGCTTTACCTTGCTCTGTAGCAAAAAAAGCTTGATTCTCTTGAGGGAATCTTGTCATTGCCATATTTAAATCATTTTCTGTTATTTCTTTACCATTAACTGTAGCTAATATTTTATTTTCCATATTTGTTCTCCTTCTTACATAATGTAGTTAAGTATATGATAACATACTTAACTGATAAAATAAAATGAATTTTCTTTTTATATTTTACTGCATTTTTTAATATACCTATAAATTTATACTGATACAATAAAAAAAGCACTTCAATATGAAGTGCTTTTGGTGGCTCGCCGGGGGATCGAACCCCGGACACCATGATTAAAAGTCATGTGCTCTACCGACTGAGCTAGCGAACCATTTATGGCTGGGATAGCAGGATTTGAACCTACGAATGCCAGAGTCAAAGTCTGGTGCCTTACCGCTTGGCGATATCCCATTATATGGTGCGTCTTAAGAGATTCGAACTCCTGGCCCACGCCTTAGAAGGGCGTTGCTCTATCCAGCTGAGCTAAAGACGCTAATGGAGCGGGTGAAGGGAATCGAACCCTCGTAACTAGCTTGGAAGGCTAGCACTCTACCATTGAGTTACACCCGCTTATTTGGTGCAGATGAAGGGAGTCGAACCCCCACGCCTAAGGCGCTAGATCCTAAGTCTAGTGCGTCTGCCAATTCCGCCACATCTGCATATATGGTGACTCCTAGGGGAATCGAACCCCTGTTACCACCGTGAAAGGGTGGTGTCTTAACCGCTTGACCAAGGAGCCTTATGACCTGGCAACCACCTACCCTCCCACACAGCTTCCCGTGCAGTACTATCGGCCTCTTAATGCTTAACCTTCGTGTTCGGTATGGGAACGGGTGTATCCATTAAGAGCATCATCACCAGATTATCTTGGTTATAAGAGAAATATTCTCTCAAAATTACACA